>NZ_JBVIXA010000002.1:994336-1374346 GCF_055594065.1 Streptomyces sp. NPDC040610
TTCCTTCCCCCCCCCTCCCCCCTCCCTGCACCCTCTTAGCCTCCCCCCCCGGGGGGGGGGGGGGGGGTTTTCCCCCCCCCCCCCCCCCCCCCCCCCCACACCGTGTTCCCGGGCGGCCCGGCGCCTAGGCGGTGACCCCGCCCTTCCCGCGCAGCACCTCGATCACGCTCGCGTAGCTGTCCCCGCCGTGGCCGGCCGCCTTCGTCCGCTCCATGGTCGCCTTGAGCAGCTCCGGCAGCGCGTTGTCGACACCGCGGTCGGCCGCCGCGTGGATGAGGTGGTCGATGGCCCCGATCTGTACGTCGACGGTCGCGTCGTCGCCCGGGTAGCGGCCCTCGTCCACCTGCGCCGCGTACCGCGTGAGGAAGCCGCTCACCGCGCCGCCGAGCCAGCGGTTCGCGAGCGCGGTGTACTCCGTGGCGGCCACCTTGTCGGCGCCGACGAGCGCCGTGCCGTGCAGCCAGCCGTTGAACGTGGCCCACATCAGACCGAGCAGCGCCGCGTCGTACAGCGAGGCGACCGCCGGGTCCGTGCCCAGGAAGAGCGCGTCACCGAGGACGTCCAGGGTGTCCTTGTGCGCGGTGAAGGTGTCCTGCGAACCGCTGTAGAGGAACATCATGTCCGGGCTGCCGACGCCGGGCGGCGTCGTCATGATGGCGCCGTCGAGGTAGGTGGCGCCCTGCGCTTCGGCCCAGTCCCTGAAGTCCCGTGCCTGCTCCGGCGATCCGGAGGTCACGTTCACCAGGGCGCGGCCCGCGAGCCGGTCGGCGACCGGGTCGAGCACGGTGTGCAGCGCGTCGTAGTCGAGGACGCAGGTGATCACCAACTCGGCGGCGGTCACCGCCTCATCGGGCGTCGCCGCGACCTTCGCGCCGCGCTCGGCGAGGGCCTTGGCCTTCTCGGGCGAACGGTTCCAGACGGTGGTCGGGTGGCCGCGCTCCAGGAAGGCGGCGGCCAGGGCCGTGCCCATGTTGCCGAGTCCGATGACGGTCACGGGGGCGCGTCGTTCTGCGCTCATTGCGTGGTAACTCCTAGAAGATCCGCCTTCGGGCGGCTGATCACGTTGATCACGTACGGACCACCCTCGCAGCGCGCCGGGGGCCACGACAGTGACGGTGATGACGGTGGCCACCAAATTCCTGCCACCCCGGCGGGTCTCGTATCCTCGCCCGCATGAGCGCTGGAACCGTCGCGGTGGTCGTGACCGAGGAGATCGGGGTCCCGTCGTGGGACCTGTACGAACTGAGCATCCCGTGCACGGTGTTCGGCAAGCCGCAGCCGGATCTGTTCGACCCCTGGTACGACCTCCGGCTCTGCGGCATCGGCGGCGGCGAGGAGGACGGCGCCGCGCGGTCCGGCTTCTCGCTGCGCACCCCGTACGGGCTCGACGACATCGTCGGCGCGGACACCGTCATCGTGCCGTCGGTGCCCGACGCCTGCGTCGAGGAGGGCGCGCCGCTGCCGCCCGGACTCGTCGACGCCCTGCGCCGCGCCCACGCGGCGGGCGCCCGCATGGTGTCCCTGTGCAACGGCGCCTTCGCGCTCGCCGAGGCGGGCCTGCTCGACGGCCGCAGGGCCACCGCGCACTGGCAGCACACGGCCCAGCTCGCCGCCCGCCATCCGCGCGTCGAGGTCGACGACTCGGTCCTGTACGTGGACGACGGCGACGTCCTGACCAGCGCGGGCCTGACCGCGGGCCTCGACCTGTGCCTGCATCTCGTACGCCGTGACCTCGGCGCGCACGTCGCCAACCAGCTCGCCCGCCGCATGGTGGTGCCCGCCCACCGGCCGGGCGGACAGGCCCAGTTCATCGATCTGTCGGTGCCCGCCACGGACGACGCGGGGCTGAGCCCGGTCCTCGAGTGGGCCAGGGAGCGCCTCGACCAGCCGTTGACGGTGACGGACTTGGCGCGCCGCGCGGCGATGAGCCCGCGCACCTTCTACCGCCGCCTCCAGGCCGCCACCGGCACGACCCCCCTCCAGTGGCTCCTCAACCAGCGCCTCGCCCGCGCCCAGAGCCTCCTGGAGTCCACCGGCCTGCCCGTCGAGAAGGTCGGCGAACTCAGCGGCCTCGGCACGGCGAACAACCTGCGCCACCACTTCCTGAAACAGGTCGGGGTGTCACCGAGCGACTACCGCCGGGCCTTCCCGCAGCCGGATTCCGCATCCGTCGGGAAACCCGCTCCGGCGGCGCCCGCAGTACCCGCCTGACGGCGTTCGACGGGGCCGCACACGGGCGGACGAGCGCGGTCCGGGGCACGCCCGCCCACGCCGGTCCGACACCCCGCACAAGCCCGCCTGCACATCCAGGATACCCGGCCTGACCTGGTCTTTCTTCGGTGTCATCGATATTCTTGCCCCCTCTCGAAGGGGGTTCGGATGGACCGGAACATACGCTCCGTGGACGACGTCCTGAAGCTGCTCGACGGGCTGTTCGCGCCGGAGGCCGACCGCTGGACGGCGGCCGCGGGCGACTGGTGGGACGGCTTCTACAGCGACCGGTCCAAGGCGGTGCCGTTCTTCGTGGCGAAGCCCGACGCGAGCCTCGCCTCGTACGTCGAACGCGGCCTGATCCGGCCGGGGCGCGCCCTCGATCTGGGCTGCGGCCCGGGCCGCAACGCGACGCACCTGGCCGCGCTCGGCTTCGAGGTGGACGCCGTCGACGTATCGCCCACCGCGCTCGCCTGGGCCGAGGAGCGCGCCCGCGAGGCCGGGGCCGAGATCCGCTTCCACCTCGGCGACGCGTTCGCGCTCGACCCCGCCGCGCTCGGCGGACCGTACGACCTGGTCTACGACTCGGGCTGCTTCCACCATCTGCCGCCGCACCGCCGCGTCAGCTACCTCGCCCTCCTGGACCGCGTCCTCGCGCCCGGCGGCCACTTCGGCCTCACCTGCTTCGCCGCGGGCGGCATGGGTTCCGAACTGCCCGACGTGGACCTCTACGGCGGCTCCGGACTCCAGGGCGGGCTCGCCTACACCGCCGAGTCGCTCCGCTGGATCTTCTCCGACCTCACGGAGGTCGAGCTGTGCCGCATGCGCGACGAGCCGCCCGAGTCGGCGCACTTCGGCGAACCGTTCCTCTGGACGGGGCTGTTCCGCAAGGACACGCCCGACGCGGCCGGTTAGGGCACCGCCTCCTGCGGCCCCTCGGCCTCGCCCTCGGCACCTGCGTGGCGAGCGGGCAAGCGTCTGTACCTACTAGTATGCACAGACCAGCGACCAGCGGGAGGAACACCGTCATGCCCTTCGTCCGCATAGACGCCCTGGAGGCCGGTCCCGACCGCCTCGACGCCCTCGGCAGGGCCGTGCACGACGCACTCGTGGAGACCATCGGCATCCCCGCCGACGACCGGTTCCAGGTACTCAACGGCCACAGCGGCGGGGGCAGCACGCTGCGGTACGACGACTATCTCGGGGTACGCCGCGACAGCGGCATCGTGTACGTGGCCATCACGATGCGCTCCGGCCGCACCCCCGACCAGAAGCGGGCCCTCTACCGGCGGATCGCCGAACTCGCCCACGCGTACGCCGGCACCGAGCCCCGGAACGTGTTCGTCACCGTGACCGAGAACGAGTCGATCGACTGGTCGCTCGGCAACGGAGTGGCTCAGTACGCCGAGGCCCCGCTCCGGAGCGACGGCCCCCTATAGGGCACGCCCGCCCCGCGCGCCCGGCATTCGCGCACTTCGTCATGCTCCCGCGTGACGCGGCCCGCGCGGGACGGCGCGAGTCGGGACAATGCACCCATGCCTGACGACTGGAAGCGGCAGATCGACGCGCTGCACAGCGACTTGGTCCGCCGCGACGACCCGGCCGCGTGGGTCAGCGAGGCCGACGCGGTGGACGCTTCGTATCTGTACCCACAACTGGCGGTGCGCGGGCCGGTCTTCGGGATCGCCGCCCGGGAGACCGGCCCGGAGGAACCCTGGCGGCTGCTCGGCGACGTCACCGAGGGCACGCCCCAGCAGGCCAGGGACAGCCTCAACTCCCTGCTGTGGTTCAAGGCGAAGGACGACACCGAGGACCGCGAGCAGCGGCGCGCGCTGCTCGCGGCCGTGACCCGGCTCGAACGCGAGCCGATCGACGAGGTCACCGTGCTCGGCACGCGCTACCGGATCATCCGCGGCGACGAGTTCGCCCGCGCCGGTGAGGACGGCCTCGAACCGCCCCGCCCCACCGACCCGGAACCGGCCGTCGCGTCCTGGGACGACCGGCCGAACCCGCCCTCGCAGGACGTGGGCTTCACCCTCGGCCCGAACAGCGCCGAAGGCCTGATGGCGGGGGCGCTGCGCATCGCCCTGCGCGGCTTCACCTACTCCGGCGGCCACCTCCCCGCCGCCCTCCGCGCGGACTCCGAGCGGGCCGTCCGGGACTATCCGGAGGTCGTCCTGCTCCCGGTCAGCTTCGGCGTCGCGGAACGCCGGGGCGAGCGGTGGCGGCCGCGCGGCGCCCTCATGCCCACCCCGCACGACGCACGCCGGCTCCTCGTCCACGGCATGACCGAGCTGTGGCCGCTCCTGTACGACTTCGACGCCACCGAACGCGCCGACTTCCGCAGCGCCGCCGAGGAGTTCAAGACCGCGGGCCGCGCCAACCAGATCGTCGTACGCGACCGCTGCTTCCGCGTCTGCCGCGTGGAACGCATGGTCAGGATCGGCCCCGACGGACCCGAGTCGGCGCGCCCCTCGGACATGGAGACGACGGAGCCGATGAAGCTGCACCCGACGATGGACGAGGACGGGGTCATCCACTACGACGAGTGAGGGCGGACCCCGCCGACGGGCAGCGGGCAGCGGGCAGCGGGCAGCGGGCAGCGGGCAGCGGGCAGCGGGCAGCGGGCAGCGGGCAGCGAACGAAATCTGTCAGCTGTCGGGGCTCGGGCGTCCGGGCGACCGGACATCTGTGTGTACGTGGCATCGGCACGGGGTAGCGCTTCGGGCGCCGACCGAACCGCTACCCCGGGTTGCGGCACTTGCCCCGCTTCTGGTTCCGTCGCGCGGGCGACCACTTGAACCGCGGCCCGACCGCCTAGCTGCTCGACGGAGTGCTGATGACCACCGAATCGAATCCCACCACCCACCGTCCCGGTGGCAACTCGGCCGCTCCCACGCCCCGCTGGCTGCGCCGCACCCAGCCGCGCCCCGGCGCCCGCACCACCCTGGTGTGCTTCCCGCACGCGGGCGGCACCGCTTCCTTCTTCTCGCCGTGGGCGCGGCTGCTTCCGCTGGACGTGGAGCTGGTCGCGGTGCAGTACCCGGGGCGCCAGGACCGGCTCGCGGAGCGACCGATCGGCACCATGACGGAGCTGGCCGACGCGGTCACGGAGGCGCTGCGGGCGGGTGTGCGCCCCGATCGCGAGCTGGTCTTCTTCGGTCACAGCATGGGGGCGGCACTGGCCTGGGAGACGGCGCTGCGCCTGGAGGCGGGGCCGGGCCCCGCGCCCCGGCAGGTCTTCGTGTCCGGTCGCCAGGGTCCGCGCCGCCAGCGCCCCGGGACGGTCCATCTGCTGCCGGAGGAGCGGCTCGTCGACGAGATCAAGCAGCTCGGCGGCACCGATCCCCAGCTCCTCGACGACCCCGACGTGCGCGAGATGGTGCTGCCCGCGATACGCGCCGACTACCGCCTGATCGAGACGTACCGACCGGACCTGACGGCACGGCTGCGCTGCCCCATCGGCGTGTTCACCGGCGACCAGGACATCGAGGTGTCGCCGGAGGACGTGGAGGCGTGGCGGGACGCGGGCAGCGGTGACTTCTCCGCGCTCGTGCTGCCCGGCGACCACTTCTACCTGGCCGACCAGGCGGAGCGCGTCATCTCCTCGATGTTCGCGAGCCGGACCGTCTGAGGCCCGCGTGGCGCCCCGGGACGGCCGCGCCTTCCGGGCGTCAGCCCGCGAAGGCGGTCCCCGGCAGCCCTTGGCCCGCGCCCTCGACCACGAGGACCGAGCCCGCCATCGGGTGCGGGCGGTCCTGGCCGGTCCGGGCCGTCGTGACATACAGATCACGCAGGTCCGGGCCGCCGAACGCACACGCGGTGGGGCGTGCCACGGGGAGCCGCAGGACGCGGTCCAGCGTCCCGTCCGGGGTGTAGCGCCGCACCTGCCCGCCGTCCCAGAGCGCCACCCACACGCAGCCTTCGGCGTCCACGGTGAGGCCGTCCGGGAAGCCGTCCGAGTCCGCGATGACGGCGAACTCACGGCGTTCGCCGGGGCGTTGACCGTCCATGCGGCAGACGTCGACGCGTCGCGTGGGGCTGTCCACGTAGTACAGGAGGGTGCCGTCGGGGCTCCAGCCGGTGCCGTTGCTGACGGCCACGGCGGGGAAGACCTCGGTCGCCGTGCCGTCGGCGGTGACGCGTGTGAGGGCGCCGCCGCCGGGCGCCTCGTCGTAGCGCATGGTGCCCGCCCACAGTGCGCCGTCGGGGGCGACGGCCGCGTCGTTGCCACGGCGTCCGGCGACCGGGTCGCGCACCAGCCAGGAGAAGGCGCCGTCCGGGGCGTAGAGCCCGACGCCGTCGCGGAGGTTGACGACGAGGCCGCCGCCCGCGCGGGGCTTCGCGGCGCCGACGTGCTGTTCCGTGACGAGCACCGTGCGGTGGCCGCTCGCCGGACGGTAGGTGTGGACACGGGAGTTGAGGATGTCCACCCAGATCAGGCGGTCGGCGGCCGGGTCCCAGGTGGGGCCCTCGCCCAGCTCGGCCCACTCGTGCACCGCGACCTCGACGACCGGCTTCCAGTCCGTCACCGTCTCCCCTTTCGCCACTGCTCCGCCTCGTCCCGGCTCATCCGACCCCCCACTGCCCGATCGACGGCGAGTTTCCGGGCATGCCGGAGACACGATGGGCGTACGAACTCGCGGCGATCACGCCCTCGTTCATCGATGGTGCATCGATGAGGGCGGCATCGGCACGGTACTGGTCGCCGTCGTCGTCGGCCAGAGGGCGGGCGCATGCGACGACGGCAGGTCAGGTGTCGGTGGCGGCACCGACTACGGGCAGGTCACCTCGGCGGGGGTCCTGCCCGTGGTGGTCGGGTTCGGTGTGCTCAGGGCACGGAGGGCGGGGCGGTGCGGCCCCGTCCTGTGGGCGGGGCCCACGCGGCGTATCAGCGTCCGCGTGGTCGGTGCGCCCCGCCTGACACGCGGCGGTGTGGCCGTCGGCGCGCACGCGCGGGCCGACGCGAAGTGGCCGGCCACTGCCGGACAGATGCATTCCACCCGGCCGCAGTACGGGCAGACAGGAACCATGGTTGTCATGTGCGTCAATATGCCCTGTCGAAGTCAAGATTCCGTTAGAACCGGGTGAGTATCGGCTAGGGCGAGATGGCCATTGTCCCTTTGGTACGCGAAGTACTCAGTGACCTGCGGCTCCGTAAGTGCGGTGGTTCGCCCGGAGCGCAACTCACGCCGCGCTGCCGCCTTTCTCCGTAGAGTGATCATGTGGCCGAGACCTGGAGTGAGACCGCCGAGGGCGTGCTGCGGCTGCCCTCGGGCAGGCTCGTGCGCGGCCGGGGACTCCGTCGCCCGCTGCCCACGGGACCCGAGCCGATGTTCGCCGTGTATCTCCAGGGCAAGCCGCCGCCCGAGGTCCCGTGGGACGCGCGCTGGCTGCGCTGGCCCGACTTCTGGCTGCCCACGGACCGGCTCGCGGCACGGCAACTCCTCGGCGAGGCCTGGGCGCGCGCCGCCACGGAGCGGGTGGAGATCGCCTGCGGCGGCGGGTTCGGGCGCACCGGCACGGCCCTCGCCTGCCTGGCCGTGCTCGACGGCGTCCCGGCCGGGGAGGCCGTCGCCTATGTGCGCGCGCACTATCACCGCCGCGCCGTCGAGACTCCCTGGCAGCGGCGCTACGTACGCGACTTCGGCACCGCCACCGCCGACTGACGCCCGGTCGGGGCGCCTTGCCGTCAGCGGTGGAGGGCGACGAGCGTGGCGTGCAGGTCGGTGTCGCGGGGGCGGTTGTGCGGCAGCCTCGCCAGGACGGTGGCCAGGCCGCAGGTGTCGGTGAGCGCGGAGAAGACCAGGCCCCCGGCGATGGCGGCGGACAGCCACAGGGCGTACGGCCACAGCAGCCCGAGGGCCAGGCCGGTCAGGACCAGGGACCCAGCGGTCAGGCGGACTTGGCGCTCCATGGCCCAGGTGGCGCGGGCCGTGCTCCGGGTGCGCTCGACGTCGTAGCCGTGCTGCGTCCAGCCGGTGGTGCCGCCGGTGAGGGTCGCGGCCGGGATGCCGTGTTCGGCCAGGGTCGCGCAGGCCCGGGCGGAGCGGTTGCCGGAGGCGCACACCATGAGGAGTTCCCCGCGTGCCGCCGCGGCCTGCAGGGCGGGCAGGGCTTCGGGGAGGCGTTCCAGGGGGATGTTGTGGGCGCCGGGGAGGTGCCCGGAGGCGAATTCGGCGGGGGTGCGGACGTCGACGACGGCCAGTGCGTCCAGGCGGTGGCGGACCTGGTCTGCGGTGAGCGCGGAGGGGGACGGCACGGGGGTTCCCTTCATCGGATGCCTTGGGGATGGCCTTGGGGATGTCTTGGTTGATGCGTGCACCACTCCCGTACGGTACCCATAGGGGTATCCAGATCGGAGTGAGCAGTGGAACTGACGATGGCGGCCGAGGAACTGAAGACGGCGGTCAACCGGCTGCGCCGGGCCCAGGGCCAGATCAACGGCGTGATCAAGATGATCGAGGAGGGCCGCGACTGCGAAGAGGTCATCACCCAGCTGGCCGCCGCGTCCCGGGCGTTGGACAAGGCCGGGTTCGCCATCATCGCCACCGGCCTCCAGCACTGCCTGACCGACACGGAGTTGGCCGAAAGTGGTGACAGGGAGCGGATGCGGGCCCGCCTGGAGAAGCTGTTCCTGTCGCTGGCATAGGGCTCCTCCCACGGCCCCGTCACCCCCAGCCGCCGCTCTGGACGACCGCGTCCACGCCCATCGCGGCGGCCACGGTCAGCAGCACGATCGCGAACGTGCGCCGCAGCGCGGCCCCGGTGAGCCTGGCGGCGAGCCGTTTGCCGTCCCAGGCGCCGAGGACCGCCGCGCCCGTGAAGGGCGCGACCACCGCCCAGTCGAGGCCGGTCGTCGTACTGCCGCGCGTGACCAGCGAGGCAAGGGAGTTGACGGCGATGACCAGCAGACTGGTCCCGGTGGCGGCCCGCATCTCGAAGGCGAGGACGGTGACGAGGGCCGGTACGACGAGGAACCCGCCGCCGACGCCTAGCAGCCCGGTCAGCGCACCGAGCCCGGCCCCGGCACCGGCCGCCCGCCCCTTCCGCACGGCACCGGCCCGCGCGCGGACGCGACGGCCTCCCCCGGTGCCCGCGCGCCGCTCCCCGCCGCCGGGCGCGGCTCCGCCCCCACACTCCGAGCCACCTCCGCGCTCAGGGCCGACTTCGCCCCCTGATCCGCCCTCGCGCACGGATCCGCTCTCGCACTCCGGGCCGCGCCCATGCCCCGGGCCTCCCTCGCGCACGACTCCGCACCCGCACTCCGAGCCCTCCGCACGACCCGCGCGCCCCGCGCCTCCCTCGCGCTCCACCCCCACACCACGCCCCACACCACCACCGCTCCCCGCCCGCCCGGCTCGCCCATCCCGCCCCGTCCGCCCGACCCGCAGCATCAACACCCCCGCAACCCCCGCCACCCCGGCGAACGCCGCCGTCAGCGCCGCCTGCGGCAACCTGCTCGCCACCGCCCCGGCCCCGGCGGCCGGAAGGATTCCGGCCGCCGCGAACAGCGCACCCGCGCGCCAGCGCACCTGCCCGGAGCGGGCGTGGGCGTACAGGGCGGTGGCCGAGGTGACGGCGACGATCAGCAGGCTCGCGGTGGTGGCGTCGGCCGGGGTGAAGCCGAGGAGGTAGATGAGGGCGGGGACGGCGAGCATGCTGCCGCCTCCGCCGAGCGCGCCGAGGGCCAGTCCGACCACGGCCCCGGCGACCAGGGCCAGGACGAGGGTGCTCACGCGCGGGCGTGGCCGTCGTGGACGGGCAGTCCGGCCCGGTCCAGGGCGTCCGCGTCGAAGGCGTCGTCGACCACGACGACCGCGCGCCCGGCGGCGGCGAGGAGCGACGCCCCGATCGCCGCGCGCATCCCGCTGCCGCAGTGCACCCACACCTCGCCGTCCGGCACCTCGCCGTGGCGTCCGTGGAGTTCGTGGAGCGGCACGTGCGCGGACCCCTCGATGTGGGCGCCCGCCCGCTCCGAGGCGCGGCGCACGTCGAGGATCACCACGTCGTCCCGTTCCTTGCGGGCCTCGGCCAGGTCGGCGAACGTCGCCCGGGGGAAGGACCCGAGGCGCTCCCCCGCACGCACCCAGCCACCGGGGTCGCCCGTGGCGCCCGCCGCCGGACGGTCGATGCCCACGCGCACCAACTCCCGCTGGGCGTCCGCCAGTTGGTGGGGCGAGTCGGCGAGCAGCGTGACCGGGGTGCCCCACGGGATCAGCCACGCCAGATACGTGGCGAGCTTGCCCTCGGCCTCGAAGTTGAAGGACCCCACGACGTGCCCGGCGGCGAACGCCACCCGGCCGCGCAGGTCCACCACCCACTCCCCGGCCGCGAGGCGCGCGGCGATCTCGACGGCGTCGGCGGTCCGGGGCGGGGTCAGGTCGACCGGCGCGGGCCCCGCCGCGTTGGCCGGGCCCATGTGGGCGTAGTACGCGGGCACGTCGTCGAGCCCGGCGAGCAGCTCGGCGACGAACGTGTCCTCGTCCTGGGTGAGGGCCGCGTTGGCCGCGCGCTCCGCGCCGATGGTGGTCGTGTCGCCCTCGGACCGCGTCGCCGAGCAGAAGCTGCCGAAGCCGTGCGTGGGCAGCACGCGCACCGCGTCGTCCAGCTCCTCGGCGAGCCGGTGCGCCGAGGCGTGCTGGGCGCGGGCCAGCGGCTCGGTGAGGCGCGGCTCGACCAGGTCGGGGCGGCCCACCGTGCCGATCAGCAGGGAGCCGCCGGTGAACGCGGCCATCGCGCGGCCGCCGACCGTCAGGACGTACGACAGGTGGTGCGGGGTGTGACCGGGCGTGGCGACCGCGCGCAGCGCCACGGACCGGTCCGCCCGGGACGCCCCGCCAGCCCTGCCCTCGTCGGCCGCCTCTTCCACCCCGACCGCCCCGACCGCCTCGGCCGCCTCGGCCGCCTCGGCCGCCTCGTCCACGCACACCACATCGCCGTCCACGACCGGCGTGTGCGGGAACGCCACGGACGCACCGGCGGGCACCAGATACCGCGCCCCCGTCACGCGGGCCAGCTCCAACCCGCCGCTCACGTAGTCGTTGTGGACGTGCGTCTCCGCGACGTACCCGATCCGCACCCCGCGCCGGGCCGCCGCCACGATGACCTGCTCGATGTCGCGCGGCGGGTCGACGGCCACAGCGATGTCCGGGCCTCCGGCCAGATAGCTGCGGTTCCCGAGCCCTGCGAGTTCGAGGGTGTCGACGAAGAACACGGCTGTCACTCCTTTTCCGCTTCGGCCCCTCCGGGGTTCCGGGGTGCGCCTCCGCCCTTCCGGGGTCGCACTTCCGGTCCATTACCCCCGGGGGTATTCACTCCTTACCTCCCACCATACCCAGGGGGGTATTTCCGACTCCGACCGGCCGGGCACGATGGCCGGTAATGAACCGGCCCGCCCCCGACGGCTTCCGCGCCCAGGAGCCCCGCCCCCCGGAGGAACGACGAGCATGAGTGCCGACGACGTGGTGACGAACTGGGCGGGGAACATCGCCTTCACGGCCCGTGAGCTGCGCCGCCCGACCTCGCTGGAGGAGCTGCGGGCGCTGGTGACCGGCTCCCGGCAGGTGCGGGTGCTCGGCAGCGGGCACTCCTTCAACCGGATCGCGGACACCGACGGCCCGGACGGCACGCTCCTCTCCCTGGCCGGGCTGCCGCCCACCGTGGACGTCGACACGGCGGCGCGCACGGTGCGGGTCGCGGGCGGCGTCCGGTACGCCGAACTGGCCCGCCGCGTGCACGCGTCCGGGCTCGCGCTGCCCAACATGGCCTCGCTCCCCCACATCTCGGTCGCGGGTTCGGTGGCGACGGGTACCCACGGCTCGGGAAACACACTGCCGCCGCTGTCGTCGTCGGTGGGCGCGGTGGAGCTGATGACGGCGGACGGCGGCCTCGTCACCCTGCGCCGGGGGGACGCCGGGTTCGACGGGGCCGTGGTCTCGCTGGGGGCGCTCGGCGTGGTGACGGCGCTGACCCTCGACCTGGAGCCCGCGTACGAGGTGGCTCAGCACGTGTTCGTGGAACTCCCGCTCGCGGGGCTCGACTTCGACGCGGTGACGTCGTCGGCGTACAGCGTGAGCCTCTTCACCGACTGGCGCGGCCCGCGCTTCACGACCGTGTGTCTCAAGCAGCGGGCGGGGCGCGGCGTCGACTTCCCGTGGGCCGCCCCCGCCACCGCGCCCCGGCATCCGGTGCCCGGCGCGGCCGCGGACAACTGCACGGAGCAGCTGGGCGTCCCCGGCCCCTGGCACGACCGACTGCCCCATTTCCGCGCCGACTTCACGCCGAGCAGCGGCGCGGAACTGCAGTCGGAGTATCTGCTGCCGCGCGCCGACACGCTCCCCGCGCTGCACGCGCTCGACGCCGTCCGGGAGACGATCGCGCCGGTCCTCCAGGTCTGCGAGGTCCGCACGGTCGCGGCGGACACCCAGTGGCTCAGCCCCGCGTACGGCCGCGACTCGGTGGCGTTCCACTTCACCTGGGCGCCGGACCCGGCCGCCGTCCTGCCGGTGATCGCCCGCGCGGAGGAGGCCCTGGCGCCCTTCGCGCCCCGCCCCCACTGGGGCAAGGTCTTCCGCACCCCTCCGGCGAGCCTGGGCGCCGTCCATCCGCGCCTCGGGGACTTCGCCGCCCTGGCAACGGAGCTCGACCCGGCCGGGACGTTCCGCAACGCCTTCGTGCGGAGCGTCCTCGGCCGGGCCTGAGTTGCAGCCGTCAGCCGCGCCGGAACACCGCGACCGTCCGCGCCGGGACCTGGAAGGTCCCCGAACCCTTCGCGTACGCGGCCGACTTGACCACGGGGTCGGCTCCGCGCGCCTGCGTGGGATGCAGCGCGTACGCCGTCCCCTTCAGGGCCTCGACGTGCTGGGACTGCTCCTGGGGTGTCGCGTTGAAGACGACCACGAGGGAGCCGAGGCGCATGGTGATGACGCCGGGCTTCTCCCCCGGGGTGCCGGACAGGGGGAAGGACAGCTCCTTCTGGACCCGCTCGCCGGTCGCGAGGGAGAACTCCGGCGCGGTGGCGCGCAGCCGCAGCAGATCCCGGTACGCGGCCGCGGCGCCGCGGATGTCCGCGCAGCCGGGGGCGAGCGCGGGGTCCGCCAACAGGGGCTTGGCGTAGGGCCACTTGGGCTTGTTGTCGGCGGCGGGCGGCAGGCCGCGGCCGAAGCCGTTGCCGTCGCGGCAGTCCCAGTGGATGGCGTTGAACCAGTCCCCGCTGTCGTAGGAGTTGCGGTCGAGGGACTTGGAGCGCAGCAGGTCGCTGCCCGCCTGGTACAGCGCCGGGCCCTGCGAGAGCGTGGCCGTCGCCGACGCGAGGACCTGCATCCGGGCCCGGTCGGCGGCCGCCGTGCCGCGCGGGAGCTTGAAGGCGAGGGCGTCGTAGAGCGTCTCGTTGTCGTGGGCGTCGGCGTAGGCGAGGGCGTCGCCGGGTTCGGCCGCGTATCCGGCGGGGGCGCCGTTGTAGTCGACGTCGGCGCCCGTGACTCTGCGGCCCGAGGAGTCGGTGAAGGCGTACGCGGCCAGGTTGCCGGTGAGGCCGACCTTGATCAGGTCCTGGTAGTGCAGGAGGCGGGCCTTCTGCCCGGCGGGAGTGCCGTTCGCCTTGGAGGTGTTGGGGTCGGTGTACAGGCCGCTGGCGAAGCCCTGGACGCCGGGGTCCTCGTCGAAGGGGCCGCCGCCGCGCACGGCGTCGCGGGCCCGGTCGGAGAAGGTGGCGATGCCCGTGCCCGCCATGTTGCGCTGCGTGGCCTGCTCGAAGCGGGCGTCGTCGGCGATCTCACCGAAGTTCCAGCCCTCTCCGTAGAGCACGATCTTCTTGCCGTCGACGCCGTCCTTCTTCGGGGTGAGGGCGTCCAGGGCCCTGCGGACGGCGAGGATGTTGGCCTTCGGGTGGTGCCCCATCAGGTCGAAGCGGAAGCCGTCGACCTTGTACTTCCTCGCCCAGGTGACGATCGAGTCGACGACGAGCCTGCCCATCATGGCGTTCTCGGGCGCGGTGTTCGCGCAGCAGGTGGAGGTGGCCACGGAGCCGTCGGCCAGCAGGCGCTGGTAGTAGCCGGGCACGATCTTGTCGAGGACCGACTTGTCGGCCTGGCCGCTCGCGACGGTGTGGTTGTAGACGACGTCCATGACGGTGCGCAGACCCGCGCCGTTGAGTCCTTGCACCATCTCGCGGAACTCGACGATGCGCCGGGGGCCTTCGGGGTCGCTCGCGTAGGAGCCCTCGGGGACGGTGTAGTGCAGCGGGTCGTAGCCCCAGTTGTAGGCGTCCTTGGCGGCGGTCTTGCCCACGCAGGCCTGCTGCTCCTCGGAGTCCGGTGCGAAGGACGCCACGTCGCAGTCGGGGGTGGCCTGTTCGGACGCGCGCTCGGGGATGGTGCCGATGTCGAACGCGGGCAGCAGGTGGACGTACGACGTCCCGGACCTGGCGAGCCTGCGCAGGTGTCGCATGCCGTTCGACGCGCGGTCCGTGAACGCCAAGTACTTGCCCGGGTGCTTGGCCGCGCGGTCGGCGATGGAGAAGTCGCGGATGTGCAGTTCCTGGATCCGCGCGTCCCGCAGGGGGGTCGCGGGCGGCTTGCGCAGGGTCCGCCAGCCCTTGGGCGCGAGTTCGGGGTCGTCGAGGTCGACGAGGAGGCTTCGGGCGGAATCGGTGGTGAGGGCGGTGGTGTAGGGGTCGGTGACCTTGTTGGTGACGACCTTGCGCACGCTCGGCGCCCACACCTTCACGACGTACCGGTACGGCTTCCCGGCCCAGCTCCGCGGACCGCTCGCCGACCAGACGCCCGAGGCCGCGTCCCTGCGCATCGGCACGGTCCGGCCGCCGATGTCGAGCCGCACGTCCTGGGCGGTGGGCGCCCACACCGCGAGCGACGGCCTGCCGTGGGTGAAGCCGGGGCCCAGCGCGGCCTTCGTGGCGGCGGGGGCGTAGACGTCGTCGAGCACGCCCTGTGTCTGTACGCCGGTGGCGGCCTTCAGGGCGCCGTCCGACGCGCGCTGGACCGCGACGAGCTGGCCGGTGAGGGCCGTGCGGATCCGGTCGCGGTCGCGCGGGTCGACGCGGAAGGCCGCGTAGGTCTTCAGGTGCGGGAACTTCGCCCGCTGCGCCTCGGTGAGGCCGCCGGGCACCGGGGCGAGGCGGATGCGGTGCGCCCCACCGGTGAGGCCGCCGTCCGCGACGGTGATGCCGCCGCGCCGCGCGTACGCCAACTCCGTGCTGACGGGCGCGCGTTCACCGCCCCGCGCGGCGGGTTCGGCGCCGGTGTTCCAGACGACGGTGTCGCGGTCGATCCACTGTGCCTCGGCCTTTGTCGGGCCGGGAGCGGCGGCCGGGGCGCCGGGCGCCGCCGCCGCGCCCGTCAGGGGCACGGCGGCGGCGAGCAGGGCCAGGGCCATCGCGGTGGCGGTGCGGCGTGCGGAGGCGGTCACGGGGGTGCGTTCTCCTTCGGCATGGTCAACAGGGCTCAGGGGGTCGGTGGGACCGGGCGATCCGGGTGCGCTCACATGCGCTCGACTGCGGCGCGCAGGCGCCCTGAAGGGGCGCGGGGAACTGCGCGACCGGCCACAGCGGCCCCGCAGACACACGTCGTCCGAACGCACCTCACCCTGCGGAGCACTTCGCGCCGGTGTGCAGGGCGAGGGCGGTGTTCGGCGCCACGGAGGCGGTGAAACGGCCCGAGCCGTCGACGGTGACGCTCCGGCCGCCCTGCACGTCGCAGTAGGTGCCCGGGGCCAGGGACGTCTGGAAGGTCCGGTCGAGCGCGGCGCCCTCGTGGTTGATCACGACGTACGCCTTGTCGCCGCGCCCGAACGCGATGGCGTTGTTGCCGTTGTCCCACCAGTGGGTGACGTCGGCGCCGCGCGCGGTGTTGCGCAGTTTCACCATGCCCTTGATCTCGGGCCAGGCGTGCTGGCACTTCCAGCCGTCGCGGTAACAGGCGTTCACCTGGCCGCCGTTGGGCGGTCCTGCGTCCCGGTCGGTGAACTCGTAGCCGGAGTGCACGTCCGGGGAGCCGTAGGGCCAGGCGAGCATGAAGACGTGCGCGAGGGTGTGGTTCGCGCCGTCCTTGTAGGTGAGGGTGTCGCCGCCGCGCTCGGTGTCGTGGTTGGCGACGAACACGTTGGACTTGCCGGGCGGCATATAGCCCCAGCCCTCGCCGTAGTTCTTCAGGTAGGCCAGCTTCTCGCCGGTGAACACGCGCTTGAGGTCGCGGGCGTAACGGAACTCCTGCACATCGCCGTTGCCCAGGTACTCGTCCGGCGAGACGGCCTCGCCCGCGCCGAAGATCGCCTCCTGCTTCCAGTAGACGTTCCGGTCCTTGAGGCGCGACTTGATGTTCGCGAGGTCTCCGGCGGCCATGTGCTTGGCGGCGTCCACACGGAAGCCGTCGGCGCCGAGGGAGAGCAGGTCGTTCATGTACGCGGCGATGCGGCCGCGTACGTACTCCTCGCCGGTGTCCAGGTCCGCGAGGCCGACGAGTTCGCACTCCTGGACGTTCGTGCGGTCCTGGTAGTCGGTGATCTGCGCGGTGCAGTTGTCGAGGTCGGGGCGCGAGTAGATGCCCGGGTAGGTGTACTTCGTGTACGACGTGCCGCCGGTGCCGGTGCCGTCGCCCGCAGCCATGTGGTTGATGACCGTGTCGACGACGACCTTCACACCCGCCGCGTGGCAGGTGTCGACCATGCTCTTGAAGGCGGCCCGGTCACCGAGCCGACCCGCGATCTTGTAGCTGACGGGCTGGTACGACGTCCACCACTGCGGGCCCTGGATGTGCTCCTGCGGCGGCGACACCTGGACGTAGCCGTAGCCGTCGGGGCCGAGCCGGTCCGTGCACGCCTTGGCCACCGAGCTGAACTTCCACTCGAAGAGCACCGCGGTGACGTCCTTGGCGCCGGGCGGGGCGGCGGCGGCCTGCGGCGCGCCGCCGACCAGGCCCCCGCCGACCCCGACGAGCAGGGCGAAGGTGGCGGCCTGGGCCTTGCGTCCTGTTCCTTGCTTCCTGCGCGTACGACGTGTCACGGGGGCCTCCTGCGCGGGTGACGTGGGGGCCTTCTCCGGCGATGGGGGTGCTCGTCAGGCCGTTGAAGGTTGTTGCAGCAAGATTGCGGCAGTGTTTTCGCCCGTGACCGTACGACCGTCAACCATCACGGTCAACCCTTGGGACGCACCTGGGCCGTTGAGCCTCGTACGACGAGTTCCGGCTGGAAGACGAACTCGGTGCGCTGCACGGGATTTCCGTTGATCTCCTCGAGGAGGGCGCCGACGGCGGCCGACGCCATCGCCTGCACGGGCTGGCGCACCGTGGTCAACGGCGGGTCCGTGAACGCGATGAGGGGCGAGTCGTCGAAGCCCACCACGGAGACGTCACCGGGCACCGTGAGGCCGCGCTCCCTGGCGGCCCTGACGGCGCCGAGCGCCATCATGTCGCTGCCGCACACCACGGCGGTGCAGCCGCGGTCGAGCAGCGCCCCGGCCGCCGCCGCACCGCCCTCGACGGTGAACAGCGTGCGCTGCACGAACGGTTCGGCCTCCCCCTGTGCCAGGCCGACGTACTCGTGCAGCGCCGTCGCGAACCCCTCCGCCTTGCGCCGCGAGGGGACGTAGCGGGTCGGCCCGATGGCCAGGCCGATCCGTTCGTGCCCGAGGTCCACGAGGTGGCGCACCGCCATCCGCACGGCCGCGCGGTCGTCGGCGGAGACGCAGGAGACGGGGATGTGCGCGTTGAATCCGTTGATGAGGACGAACGGCACGCCGCGGCCCGCGAGTTCGAGGTAGCGCCCGTGGTCGGCGCTCGCGTCGGCGTGCAGCCCGGACAGGAACACGATGCCGCTGACTCCGCGTTCCTCCAGCTGTTCCACCAGCTCGTCCTCGGTGGCGCCGCCCGGCATCTGGGTGCACAGCATGGGCGTGTAGCCGTGCCCGGCCAGGACCTGCTCCACGACCTGCGCGAAGGCCGGGAAGATCGGGTTGGTCAGCTCGGGGACGACCAGGCCGACCAGGCCCGCGCTGCGGCGCTTGAGCCGCACGGGCCGTTCGTAGCCGAGCACGTCGAGGGCGGCGAGGACGCGGCGCCGGGTCGCGGCGGCCACACCCGCCTTGCCGTTCAGGACGCGGCTCGCGGTGGCCTCGCTGACCTCCGCCTGGGCGGCGATGTCCGCGAGCCGCGGGGCGCCGCGTTCGGCGTCCCGCGGCGGGGAGGTCGTCACACCGCCCACCAGACGGTGGTGTCGGCGGGCAGCTCCACCTCGCCCCCGGTCACCTCGACGGGGCCGCTCGCGAGCAGCATCCGGCCGGGCGCCACGATCCGTACGGGCACCCCGGTGGTGTTCGCGGTGCACGCGAACTCCTCCCGCCGGAAGGCGAGCACGCCCGCCGGCGCGTCGGTCCACTCCAGGCCCTCACCCGCCCCGAGACCCGGCTGCGTACGCCGCACCCGCAGGGCCGCGCGGTACAGCTCCAGCGTCGACGTCGGGTCACCGGTCTGCGCCTGGACGCTCAGCTCGCCCCAGCCCGCGGGCTGCGGCAGCCAGCTGCCGCCGGTGCCGAAGCCGTACGACGGCCCGTCGACGGTCCACGGGATCGGCACCCGGCAGCCGTCGCGGAACCCGTCCTGCCCCTGCGCCCGGTGGAACGAGGGGTCCTGGCGGACCTCGTCGGGCAGGTCGGTGACGTCGGGCAGGCCCAGTTCCTCGCCCTGGTAGAGGTATGCGGAGCCGGGCAGGGCCAGCATCAGGAGCGTGGCGGCGCGGGCGCGGCGCAGGCCGAGCGCGCGGTCGCCGGGGGTGCGCAGCTGGGTGCCGAGCCCGGCCGGGTTGGCGAAGCGGGTCGCGTGCCGGGTCACGTCGTGGTTGGACAGGACCCAGGTGGCGGGGGCGCCGACGGGGCGCATCGCGGCCAGCGAGCTGTCGATGACCTCGCGCAGCTCGGCGGCGTCCCAGTGGGTGCCCAGGTACTGGAAGTTGAAGGCCTGGTGCATCTCGTCGGGGCGTACGTAGTGCGCGGTGCGCTCGACGGTGGGCGTCCAGGCCTCGGCGACCAGGACGCGGTCGCCCGCGTACTCGGCGAGGACCTGGCGCCAGCTGCGGTAGATGGCGTGCACGCCGTCCTGGTCGAAGAACGGCATGGTGTCGTTGCCGAGCAGCTTCAGCTGGTCGTGGTGGCCGATGTCGGGCAGCCCCTCGGCCTTGACCAGGCCGTGGGCGACGTCCACGCGGAAGCCGTCGACGCCCATGTCCAGCCAGAAGCGCAGGATGGAGCGGAACTCGTCGCGTACGGCGGGGTGTTCCCAGTTGAAGTCGGGCTGCTCGGGCGCGAACAGGTGGAGGTACCAGTCGCCGGGGGTGCCGTCGGGGTCGGTGGTGCGGGTCCAGGCCGGGCCGCCGAAGATGGACTCCCAGTCGTTGGGCGGCAGTTCGCCGCCGGGCCCCTTGCCGGGGCGGAAGTGGTAGCGCTCCCGCAGGGGCGAGCCGGGGCCGTCCGCGAGGGCGCGGCGGAACCAGTCGTGGCGGTCGGAGGAGTGGTTGGGCACCAGGTCCACGATGATGCGCAGCCCGAGGGCATGCGCGTCCCTGATCACCGCGTCGGCGTCGTGGAGGGTGCCGAACATCGGGTCGATGGCGCGGTAGTCGGCGACGTCGTAGCCCGCGTCGGCCTGCGGCGAGGCGTAGAACGGGGAGAGCCAGACGGCGTCGACGCCGAGGTCCTTCAGGTGCGGCAGGCGGGCCCGGATGCCCTCGAGGTCTCCCATGCCGTCGCCGTTGCCGTCGGCGAAGCTGCGCGGATAGACCTGGTAGATCACCGCGTCGCGCCACCAGTCCGTACGCGTGCCGGAGTCGGGGGCGGCAGGGGCAGCGAGATGCTGGGTCATGTGTTCCCTGAGAGGTCGAGTCTGGTCGAGTCGTGGTGCGGGTCGGGCGGGTCCGCCGGACGCGGGGTCCGGCGGGGCGCCCGGGTCAGGACTTCGTCGCGCCGGCCGTGAGCCCGGAGACGAGGTGGCGCTGCACGAAGCCGAAGATCACGGCGGCGGGCACGGCCACGATCACGGCCGCGGCGGTGAGCGAACCCCAGTCGCTGGTGTACTGGTTGACGAAGGTCTGCAGGCCGCCCGCGAGCGTCAGGTTCTCCTCGCCGGTCATGAACGCGGAGGCGTAGGCGACCTCGGCCCAGCCGGTGATGAAGCTGTAGAAGGCGGTGACGGCGAGGCCGGGCTTGGCCAGCGGCATGATGAGCCGCCAGAAGGTGCCGAACGGGTTGAGGCCGTCGACGCGGCCCGCCTCGTCGATCTCCACGGGGATGGTGTCGAAGTACCCCTTCATCATCCACGCGGAGAACGGCACGGCGATCGTCAGATAGGTGAGGACCAGGCCCATGGGCTGGTTCAGCAGCTCCATGCTCGCGAGCAGGTTGTACAGCGGCACGATGAGCACGGCGACCGGGAACATCTGTGTGATGAGCAGCAGCCACATCAGGGGCCGCATGCCGGGGAACTTGAACCGGCTCACCGCGTAGCCCGTGGTCGCGGAGATGAAGACGCCGATGACGGTGGTCAGGCCGACGACGAACAGCGAGTTGAGGACCCAGTCGAGGAACTTGGTGTCGTTCAGGACGTGGTCGTAGTTGCCGAACGTGAAGTCCTTCACCAGGGCGGTGGAGAACGCCTCGCTCTGCGGCTTGAACGAGGTGACGAGCAGCCACAGCGGCGGCAGGACCGCGATGAGGGAGGCGATCAGGAGGGTGGTGTGCAGGGCGACGGAGGCGAGCGGGCCGCGCTCGCCGCGCCGCCTGGCCTTCCTCGGCCGCGGGCCGGGCCCGCCGCGCGCGGGCCCTGTCGCCTTCTTGTCCGGGGTCACGGTGGTCACCACACCTCTCCTTGCTTGCGGAGCGCGCGGCGGTAGACCACCGCGAAGAGCGACAGGAGCAGCAGGATGAGCACGCCCCAGGCCGCGGACCCGGCGAAGTCGCGTGGGCTGACGACGAACGACAGGCGGTAGGCGTACGTCACGAGGATCTCGGTGGCGTCCCCCGGGCCGCCCCGGGTGAGCAGGAAGATCACCGGGAACATGTTGAAGGTCCAGATGGCGCTGATGAGGATCACGGTCGTGGCGACGGACCGCAGGCCGGGCAGCGTGACGTGGCGGAAGCGCTGCCAGGGGCTCGCGCCGTCCATCTCGGCGGCCTCGTACAGCTCGCCGGGGATGGACTGGAGCCCGCCGAGCATGGCGACGAGCATGAACGGCACGCCGAGCCAGACGTTGACGGCGATCACGGAGAACTTCGCCCAGGTGGGGTCGTTCAGCCACGGGATCGCGTCGATGCCGCCGCCTTCGAGGACCTTGTTGAGGACGCCGTTCTTCTCGTTGAAGAGCAGCCGCCAGGTGAAGACGGAGACGAACGCGGGCACCGCCCAGGGCAGGATCAGCGCCATCCGGTAGAAGGAGCGGCCCTTGAGCCTGCGGTTGAGCATGTTCGCGAGGACGAGGCCGATGGCGAACGACAGGGCGACGCAGGAGACCGTCCAGATGACGGTCCAGCTGAGCCGGTCCCAGAAGACGCCGTCGTCGAGGATCGCCTTGTAGTTGTCCAGGCCGACGGACTCGTAGGTCGCCGGGATGTGGTTGACGCCGATGGTGCGCTCGACGTTCGCCTCGTTGGCGTTCGTCGTCGACAGGAAGACGCCGCGGGCCAGGGGGTAGCCGACGATGACGCCGATGACGATCACCACGGGGGCGACCATCGCCCACGCGTACCAGTGGGTGCTCAGGGCCCTGCGCAGGCGTCCGGGGTTCTTGCCCGGGCGGGGGCCGCGGCCGCGGACGCCGACGGCGTCCGCGGCCTTGACCGCCCGGGGGCCGCTCTCGACAGCCATCGCTACTTGTAGTCCTTGAGGAGCTTGCCGTAGGCCTTGCCGATGCTCTCGGCGCCGCCCTCGGGCGAGGTCTTGCCGCTGAGCACCTTCTGCATCTCCAGGCGGATCGGCTCGAACAGCGAGTTGGCCTCGGGGATCCAGGGCCGCTGCACGGACTTGTCGACGGCCGGCTTGAAGAACTGGACCATCTGGTTGTTCTTGACGGACTTGACCTCGTAGACGGAGGTGCGGGTGGGCAGCAGGCTCAGCTTCTCGGTGGTCTGCTGCTGCACCTTCGCCGAGCTCATGTACTTGATGAACTCGTAACTGGCGTCGAGGTTCTTGGAACCGGCGTACGCGGCGAGGTTCCAGCCGCCCTGCGGCGAGGCCTGCCGGGCGCTGCCGCCGGGCACCGGCGCGACACCGAGGTTGGCCTTGCCCGCGGAGCCCTTGAACTGCTTGCCCTGCAGGGCGCCCTCGATGGACCAGGGGCCGTCGAGCGCCATGGCGACGTCGCCGTTCTTGAAGGCGTTCAGCTGGTTGTTGTAGCCGTCGCTGGCGTCGGTGACGGCGGCCTTGGAGTCGACGAGGTCCTTCATGACCTCGAAGGCCTCGGCGCCCTCGGCGTCGTCGACGGTGATCTCCTTCTTCTTGGTGTCGAGGAGGTCACCGCCCTCGCCGTAGAGGTACGGGAGGTAGAAGTACGGGTCGTCGCCGCGCAGGTAGAGACCGGTCTTGCCGGACTTCGACTTGATCTTCTTGGCGGCGGACTTCACGTCCTCGAAGGTCTTGGGGACCTCGACGCCCGCTTCCTTCAGCATCTTCTTGTTGTAGAAGAGCGCGAGGGTGTCGATGGTCTGCGGCGCCGCGTAGGTCTTGCCCTTGAACTTGGTGCTCGCGGCGGCCTGCGGCAGGAAGTCCTCCGGCTTGTCGAGCGCGGCGGTGCCCTCCAGCGGCGCCAGGTAGCCGAGGTTCGCGAAGTCGGCGACCCAGGCGACCTCGGTGCGCATCACGTCCGGGGCGCCGGAGTTGCCGCCGGCCGCGTTCTTGAACTTGGCGTTGGCCTCGCCGAACGGCACGTTCACGTACTTGACCTCGACGCCGGGGTGGAGCTCCTCGAAGCCCTTGGCCAGCTTCTCGTACGTGCCCTTCTCGGCGTCGTTCGAGGTGTCCCAGAAGGTGACGGTCCCGGAGAGCTTGCCGCCGCTCTTCTTGCCGCCACCGCCGTCGTCGCCGCCGCACGCCGCCGCTGTCATCGCAAGGGCTGCGACCAGTGCGGTGGCCGTTATGCCACGCCGCATGTGTACTCCTTCAACTGGTCCCGGAATGACCCGGAATGAGGAGAGACGAAGAGGTGCCTCCTGCTGGCCGCACTCGAGGCGGCGCCGGGTTGGCAGGAACGTAACAGGCTTGAAAACCAGCCGAAAGACCTTGCGAGAAATTTCTGCAAGACGAGGTGATCGTTACCGTCGTGTGTCCTGTACGTTGCGGTGGGACCGCGTCAGGGCTTGCTGCAAGCTTGCGCAACAGGTGGGCAAGGCCGCGGTCGGCCGGTACAGTCCCGTGCATGACCGCGCGGCTCGTCGACATCGCAGCCCAGGCGGGAGTCAGCGAAGCCACCGTCAGCCGGGTCCTCAACGGCAAGCCCGGCGTGGCCGCGGCCACCCGCGAGGCCGTTCTCGCCGCACTCGACGTGCTCGGCTACGAACGGCCCGTCCGGCTGCGCAGACGCGGCAGCGCGGGCCTGGTCGGCCTGATCACGCCCGAGCTGGACAACCCGATCTTCCCCGCCCTCGCCCAGGTCATCGGCCAGGCCCTGACCCGCCAGGGCTATACGCCGGTGCTCGCCACCCAGACCCCCGGCGGCTCCACCGAGGACGAGCTGACCGAGATGCTGGTGGACCGAGGCGTCGCCGGGATCATCTTCGTGTCCGGGCTGCACGCCGACACCACCGCCGACATGGCCCGCTACGGCTCCCTGCGCGCCCAGGGCGTCCCGCACGTCCTGGTCAACGGCTTCTCCCCCGAGGTCGACGCGCCCTTCGTCTCCACCGACGACCGGGCCGCGACGCAGCTGGCCGTGCGCCATCTCGCCTCGCTCGGTCACACCCGCATCGGCCTCGCGGTCGGCCCCCGGCGCTTCGTCCCCGTCGTCCGCAAGATCGAGGGCTTCCGGCTGGGCCTGCGCGAGCGGCTCGGCCTGTCCGACGCGCAGGCCGACGAACTGGTCCAGCACTCCCTGTACACCCTGGAGGGCGGGCAGGCCGCGGCGACGGCACTGATCGCCAAGGGGTGCACCGGCATCGTCTGCGCCAGCGACATGATGGCCCTCGGCGCCATCCGCGCCGCCCGCGAGCAGGGCCTCGACGTGCCCCACGACATCTCGGTGGTCGGCTTCGACGACTCCCCGCTCATCGCCTTCACCGACCCGCCGCTGACCACGGTCCGCCAGCCCGTCCAGGCCATGGGCCAGGCCGCGGTCCGCACCCTCCTGGAGGAGATCGGCGGCACCCCGGCGCCGCACAGCGAGTTCGTGTTCCTGCCGGAGCTGGTGGTCCGGGGGTCGACGGCTTCGGGGCGGCGCAGCGGGGCCGCGGCGTCCTGAGCCCGCGCCGCGGTGGCCGGGCGCGCCACGCCCGTTACCCTCTTTGCATGGACGCGCAAGGACAGTCGTGGGACGCGGCCGCCGCGGACCGCGCGGTGGCGGTGCTGAAGGCGGTGGCCGACCCGTCGCGGTACCGGCTGCTGTGGGCGCTCAGCGGGCAGGAGCTGCCGGTCAGCGCGCTCGCGGAGCTGCTCGGCGCGCATGTCGCCGCGACCTCCCAGCACCTGGCGAAGCTGCGGGCGGCCGGCCTTGTGGTGTCGCGCCGCGAGGGCACCCGGATCTACTACCGCGCGGCGGACGTGCGGGGGCTCCTGGACGAGGCGGCGCTGGTGGCCCGCGCCTCCGCCGCCGAGGCGACCGACGCGGCCGCGGAGCCCGCGGAGGCAGGCGCGCGGGAGCAGACCGCCACCGTGCGTGGGACGAGGGCCAAGGCGGTCCGCCGCCGCCCGGCCACCGGGCACTAGCCGGACGCGGCCCGGGCCGTCGGCCCCCGGTCCGCGAGCCCGCCCGAGCAGTCCCGCTGCCCTCCCGTACAGGAACCGCGACGCTGCCGCGCACAGACCGATCCGGCCCGGACGCATCCGCGCCACGGGCGCGAGCCGAAAGAAGGGCAGCAAAGCTGCATCGGGCAGCGCGGTGGAGGTGGTCGCCATGTCCTGGAGCCGGGGCGGGCCGGATGTCCTCGTCGTGGGAGCCGGGCTCGCGGGGCTCGCCTGCGCCCGGGACCTGGTGAGCGCGGGGCTGGACGTGCGGGTCCTTGAGGCCTCCGACGCCGTGGGCGGCCGCATGCGCTCCGACCTCGTCAGCGGATGCGTGATCGACCGGGGCTTCCAGGTGTTCAACACCGCCTACCCGCAGGTCCGCAGGCGCATGGACCTGCGTGCGCTGCGGCTGCGCCCGTTCAGTCCCGCGGTCCTGGTCCACACGGATCAGGGCCGGCTGAGGCTGACGGATCCCACCCGGGCCCCGCACGGCATCCGGGACCTGGCCCGAGACCGACCGGTCGGCCCACAGGACCTGACCGCCCTCGCGCTCCTGGCCGGCCGCGACGCTCTTCCCCCCGCCGTCCGGCTCAGCGGCGGCACCGGTCGTCGTCGTGGCGACCGGCCCGGGACCCGCCGCCGGTCTGCTGCCTGGCCTGCCCCGCCCCGCCCCGCGTACCGGACGGTCACCACGTACTACCACCTCTGCGCCCGCTCGCCGCTGCAAGAGCCGACCCTGCTCACGCATTCCGGCCGGAGTTTCCTCAACACCTGCGTACTGAGCGAGGCAGTGCCCTCCTACGCTCCCCCGGGCCTCTGTCTGGTGGCCACCTCGGTACTGGGCAACGACGCCCCGGACCGGGAGCGCACGGTGCGCTCCGCCCTCGCGGCCGCGTACGAGGACGACACCGCGGGCTGGGACCTGCTGACGGTACGGACCGTGCCCGACGCGCTGCCCGTCATGCTGCCCGGGCACCCGCTCAGCCGCACCAGCCGGATCGCGCCGGGGCGCCATGTCTGCGGCGACCACCGTGCCACCGGATCGGTCCAGGGGGCACTGGCCTCAGGCTCCCGGGCGGCCCGTGAGGTCCTCGCCGATCTGCGCGCGACTCGCACCTGACGGCACCCCTCATGGCACCTGGTCGAGGTTGCCGAGTCGTCCGAGTCCCCACACGGCCTGTGCCGTGCGAGGGTTGTCGGCGAGACGGTGCTGGTGCCGGTGCGGAAAGGACCGAAACCCGCTGGTGAAGGGGCAGGCCCGCTCACCCGGGTCGGCCACGGCCTCGCGCGGCGCCGGAACGCCGACTCGACCTCGATTAGGACGAGCGGTGCCCCCTGTGCCGGGCCGGAGTCGTCCGGGTGGAGGAAGTGCGGACCCAACTGGCCGCCGAACAGCCAGTGCCCGGTGGTCATCGGGCCCCGCCCTCGGCGCGTTCGCGCGATCGCCGGAAACGGTCCCGCGCGTCGGCGAGATCGACGATCGGGTCGGGGTAGTCGCAGGCGGCGCGGTCCAGTCCGGGCAGCTTCCACGGCTCGTGTACGGCCGGGGCCCGCAGCCCTGCGAGTTCGGGAACCCACCGCCGGACGTACTCCCCGTCGGGGTCGTGCCGCTTGGCCTGGGTGAGCGGGTTGAGGACCCGGTTGGGGCGGGTGTCCGTGCCGGTGCCCGCCATCCACTGCCAGTTGAGCTGGTTGTTGGCGATGTCGCCGTCCACCAGCAGGGACAGGAAGTGCCGTGCGCCGATGCGCCAGTCCACGTAGAGCGTCTTGGTCAGGAAGCTCGCGGTGAGCAGACGGCCGCGGTTGTGCATCCAGCCCTCGTGGGCCAGTTGGCGCATCGCGGCATCGATCACCGGGTAGCCGGTGCGGCCCTGCTTCCAGGCCTCGATGTCGTCGCGTGCTTCCGCTGTGCCGCGCCAGGCGTCGTGCCGACTGCGGTAGTCGCTGGACGCGGCGCTCGGGCGGGCGGCCAGGACCTGCTGGTGGAAGTCGCGCCACGCCAGCTGGCGGACGAACGCCGCGGGTCCGGGTCCGTGCTCCGTACGCAGGCGGTGGAGGAGCTCGACGGCGGACAGCGTGCCGAAGTGAAGATGCGGGGACAGCCGCGAGGTGGCGTCGCCCGGCAGGTCGTCGTGGCGTTCGTCGTAGGCGGACACCCCGGTTCGCAGCCAGGCGGTGAACTGTCGGCGGCCCAGGCTCTCGCCGCCCTCGGCCAGCCCCGGAGACACGCCCGCGACGTCCCCGCGGGCGGGGAGCGCCTCGGAGCCGACGGCTTCGGGCACCGGCACGGCGCGGGGGGCTGCCAGGGGCTCCCGCAGGACCTGTTGCGACCAGCGCTGGAAGTACGGCGTGAACACGGCGAAGTGGTCCGAGGACGCCGGGGTGACCGAGCCCGGGGCGACAGCTGTCCGCACCGTCTCGTGGACGAACAGGCGCAGCCCCTGGGCCGCCAGAGCACGGCGCAGGCGGCCCTCACGGCGATGCGCGTGACTGCTGTGGTCCGCTGCCATGTGCACCTCGTCGGCCTGCGCCTCGGTGGCGACCGCGCACACCGCGTCGACGAGGTCACCGCGGCGGACGATCAGCCGACCGCCTCGCGCGCGCAGACTCGCGTCGAGATCGGACAGGGAGTCGGCGAGAAACGCCAGCCGGTTGGGGGCGGCGAACCCGGCGGCGTCCACGGCGGGGTCCCGTACGAACAGGGGCACGACGGCGTCGGCCCCGCGCAGCGCGGACCGCAGCGGCGGATGGTCGTGCACGCGCAGGTCCGAGGTGAACAGGACGATCGAGATGGTCATGGCGCGGCTCCTTGAGGGCGGGCGGGTCCCGCATCAGTGATTCCGGTCCGACGCCGTGTCCAGATGCGGTGCGTGTGCGGCACCGCCGGTTCAGCGCGTGGTTCCGCAGTCGCCCGGTTCTTCGGCCGCTGCTGGTCGGCGTGGCTTGCGGGTGGCTGCCGGACGACTTCCGGACAGGAAGGCCCAGCGTTCGACGCACGATCGACTCGTGGTGAACGGCGAGGCCACGGCACTCAGGCTGGGAGCCGATGGGCACTCACCCTGGAGGCGAAGGTCATGAAGCTCCGCGAGGAACTCCCCGTCGATCACCGGCTCGCCGTCGTGTACCGGGTGGGTGCGGCACTGTGCGGAGTGATTCTGCTCGTGTTCGGCTGTCTCGGCTTCGCCGATCAGCTCGGCTTCTTCACCACCGACGGCTCTCGGGTCGCGGGCCTGTCGAGCAACGGGCTGCTCAGTCTGCTCTCGGTGGTGGTCGGGACCGGCATGGTCGCGGGAGCGGTGGTCGGCGGCAACTTCGCCTCCACACTCGACATCGCGATCGGCTCCCTCTTCCTCCTGAGCGGTTTCGCCCACCTGTTCGTACTCGATCGGTCGGTGAACGTCCTCGACTTCAGCATGCCGAACGTCGTCTTCAGCTTCGTCATGGGGCTGCTGATCGTCACGTTCGGTATGTACGGGCGGGTCAGTGGCGGTCTGCCGCACGACAATCCGTACTGGCGCCGGCGCCACCCCGACCAGGCGCGACGCGAGGAGGAGGCCGCCGACGCGGGCGGCACCCACCGTTCCCCGGCCCGTCCTGCCGCCGCCCCTCGGCCGCCCTCCCGGTCGGTCGGCTGAGATTCGTGCCGGGTCGGTGCATCCGCGGGGCCGCCCCGCGCGGAAAGGCGGGCATCGACGGACAACCGGCGAGGGGCCCATGCACGACACACAGATCGCCATCGTGGGGGCAGGCGCGGCTGGGCTCTCGCTCGCCTACCGCCTGGCCATCGGCCATCCCGGCGGCCGCGTGCCGTCGGTCGTCCTGGTGGACGCTCCGGCAGGGCCGCGGAAGCCGGGAGAGCGCACGTGGTGCTTCTGGGAGGGACCGAACGGCGATTACGACGCCGCCCTGACCGCCGCCTGGGACACCCTGCGCGTGCACGCCCCCGACGGCACGGCCGTCGCCGCCTCGCCCACCCCTCTGCGCTACAAGATGCTGCGTTCCAGCTCCTTCGAGTCCCTGGTCGGTGACCGTCTCGCCGGCGAACCGAACGTGTCCCGGCTCACGGCGGTGGTGGAAGCGATCAACGACTTCGGCCACGGTGCCGAGATCCGCACGCGCACCGGGGCGGGGCACCCCTTGGCGCTGCGGGCACGGTGGGTGTTCGACTCCCGTCCGCCCTCGGTCCTGCCGCCGGGCCGGACCACGCTGCTGCAGCACTTCCGCGGCTGGTTCGTCCGGACCGACCGGCCCGCCTTCGACCCACGGGCGGCCGTCCTGATGGACTTCCGCACTCCGCAGCCCGCACACGGCGTGTCTTTCGCCTACGTCCTGCCGACAAGCCCCAGCCAGGCCCTGGTCGAGTACACGGAATTCTCCCGCCAGGTCCTGGACGGCCGGGCGTACGAGCACGCGCTGCGCCGCTACCTGACACGCGAACTGGCCCTGGAGCACTACGAGGTCGCCCGTGCGGAGCACGGCGTGATCCCCATGACCGACGCGGCCTTCCCACGCCGCGCCGGCCCCTCCGTCTTCCGCATCGGGACCGCGGGCGGGGCGACACGGCCCTCGACCGGATACACCTTCGCCGCCATCCAGCGACAGACGCGCGCCATCGCCGCCGCCTGCCACCAGGGCCGCACGCCCCGACCGCCCCCCGCGCACTCGGCGCGGTCCCGGGCCATGGACGCCGTTCTGCTGCGGGCCCTGGACACCGGACGGGTGAGCGGGGCGTCGCTCTTCACGGACCTCTTCCGCCACGTCCCCATGGAGCGGCTGCTCCGCTTCCTCGACGGCCGCACCAGCGCCTACGAGGACCTGACGATCGGGCTGCGCACCCCCGTGGGTCCGATGGCGCGCACCGCCGTCGAACTGCCCTGGCTCCCCAAGCGTCACGCCCCCGCTCCCTCCCAGGAGACGGCGGGGCGCCCAGCCGACCGGAATGAGACCTGAGATGACCGTGCTGCGCGACGACACCCTGTCCGCCGCGTTCGACCACGCCGCCCGTGCCTACGACCGGCTGGTCGCCGTCAATCCCGGCTACCACGCCCACCTGCGCCGCTCCGCCCGCCGACTGCGGCTGCCAGACGGCGGCGCGGGGCTGCGGCTGCTCGACCTGGGTTGCGGAACCGGGGCGTCCACCGCGGCGCTGCGGCGCGTCGCGCCGCAGGCCGAGATCGTCGCGGTCGACGCCTCCGCGGGAATGCTGGCGCACGCCGCCGCCAAGTCCTGGCCGCCCACGGTCACCTTCGTCCAGTCACCCGCCGAGCGGCTCGAACAGGCAGGCGTACGAGGGCCCTTCGACGCGGTCTTCGCCGCCTACCTGTTCCGCAACCTCGCGGACCCCGATGCCGTGCTCTCCTCGGTCCGCGCTCTGCTGGCACCGGGCGGGCGCCTGGCCGTGCACGAATACACCCTCAGCGGGCGGCTGGCGGACCGCCTCGTGTGGACGGCCGTCTGCAAGGCGGTGGTACAGCCCGCGGGGACCCTCGTCGGCGACGGGGCCCTCTACCGGCATCTGTTCAGCAGCGTCTCCAGCTTCGACACCGTACAAGCGTTCGCCGCACGGACCCGGCGGGCCGGCTTCACGCGTGTGCGCGTCCTGCCGATGCCCGGCTGGCAGACCGGCATCGTGCACACCGTGCTGGCCTCGGCCGGCGAGGCGGAGAGGGGCGCTCGATGAGCCGATCCGACATCGCCCCGGACGGGCGGGCCCGCCGGGGCCGTGACCGTCGCGCCCGGGTGTGGCGGGCACCGTCCGGGCTCCCCCGCGCGCCACGGGAGCAAGCGCCGACGACCGCAGTCGTGGGCGGCGGCCTGGCCGGTCTGGCCGCCGCCACGGCCTTGGCCGAACGAGGCGTACGGGTAACGCTGTACGAGCGCGAGTACCAGCTGGGCGGCCGCCTGGCGGGCTGGCCGATCGAACTCGCCGACGGCTCCACGGCGACGATGACCCGGGGCTTTCACGCCTTCTTCCGCCAGTACTACAACCTGCGCGGCCTGTTGCGCCGCGTGGACCCCGGCCTCACCACGCTGACCGGCCTGCCCGACTACCCGCTGCGGCACAGCTCCGGGCTCCAGGACAGCTTCGCCAAAGTGCCGCGTACACCGCCGTGGAGCGCCCTCGGCTTCGCCGCGCGGAGCCCCACGTTCGGCTGGCGCGACCTGGCCCGCATGAACGCGCGCGCCGCGCTGCCCCTCATGGACGTACGCGTCCCCGAGATCTACCGCCGACTCGACCGGATCAGCGCGCAGGAACTGCTGGAACGGATCCGTTTTCCCCGAGCGGCTCACCATCTGGCGTTCGAGGTGTTCTCCCGCAGCTTCTTCGCCGACCCGCGTCGGCTCTCGGCCGCCGAACTCGCCCTCATGTTCCACATCTACTTCCTCGGCTCCAGCGAGGGCCTGCTCTTCGACGTGCCGCAGGAGCCCTTCCCGGCGGCCTTCTGGGAACCGCTCGCCGCCTATCTCGACGCTCACGGCGTCGAGATCCGCACCGGGCACGCGGTGGAGAACGTGCGGCGCGCGCCGACGGGCGGATTTCACGTCACCACCCGGGACAGCGAGATGCGGCACGACACCGTGGTGCTCTCCCTTGACACGGCGGGCCTGCGCCATGTGGTCGCGTGCTCGCCCCGACTGGGCGACCCCGACTGGCGAGAACGCATCATGCGCCTGACCACGGCCCCGCCCTTCCTCGTCTCCCGGCTGTGGCTGGACCGCCCGGTCGCCTGTGAGCGCCCGGGGTTCCTGGGCACCAGCGGATACGGTCCCTTGGACAACGTGAGCGTGCTGGAGCGGTGGGACGGCGAAGCCCTGCGCTGGGTCGCCCGCACCGGCGGCTCCGTGGTGGAACTGCACGCCTACGCCGTGGAACGGACCGCTCATCGCCCAGCGGTGCAGGAACAACTGCTGGAGCAGTTGCGGCGCCTCTATCCCGAGACCCGTGACGCCAAGATCGTCGATGAGCGCCACGAATGGCGCGCGGACTGCCCGCTGTTCGCGGTGGGCGGCTACCACGACCGGCCCACCGTGCGCACCACCGACCCGGCCCTGACCGTCGCGGGCGACCTGGTCCGTATCGACCTGCCTGCCGCGTTGATGGAACGGGCGGTCACCTCTGGTTTCCTCGCCGCCAACGCGCTGCTTGAGCGGTGGGGGCTAGACGGCCAGACCTTGTGGTCGGTCCCGGACCGGGGCCGGGTGCCGGCACTGAGGGTGCTCAACCGGCTGGCCGGTACCTAGGGTCCGTTCGGCGTCTGCCGTGGGTCGGCCGGGCAGGCGCCGGTGGCGGCCGCGCCCCCGAGCAGCGGGGGAACAGCTCAACCGGGGAATCGCCCCGTGCTGCGCAGGGCCCAGCGGCGCTCGGCGTAGGCGATGTCGTCCCGCCACAGACGGGCCGCGGCCGCCCGCATGAGCGGCCGCAGCGCGGGAGCCACGGCCCGGGCCGCGAGGAAGCCGGGGCGTTCGGATGTGGCGATCACCGCTTCGACGACCGCGGTGCGGGGGCGTCCGGCGCGATCCGTGCCCAACGGTGTCGCGTGCGTCTCCACCACGGAGCCCGTGCCCTCGCCGTGGGTGATGTGCATGACGACCGTGCGCGGTTCCGGAGCGGTGAAGACCGCCCGCACCGGTACGACCGCGCGCCCGGCCACCTTGAAGGACACATCGACGGTGAAGCCGTCGTCCTCGGCACCCTCCCGGCCGTCCCCGGCGAGCGGCGCCACGGTCAGGTCGACGAAGGAGTACGGGTGGAACCAGGCGCCGTGCCAAGGGTCGAGGCGGTTGGCGATGACGTCTTCTGGTTCGCAGCGCCCACTGGTCGTCATCACGGCCGCCACACCGCGCGCGAGGCGGGGGCGCGGGGGTACCACAGGCCGGTCCAGGGCCGGTTCGCCGCCGATGTCATCGAGTCTGACCCAGGTCAGCACACCGTCGTCGAAAGCCGGATAAGGGCTCCAGTCGCCGACGGGCCGCCCGTCCAGGGCCAGCCCGTGCCAGTGGCAGATCACCGTGCCGCAGCGCACCGGGCTGTCCTTGAGCGGGGCGCCCAGGTGCGGGCAGGCTCCCGGACCCGCCCGCACCGCGCCCTGCGCATCGCGCCACAGCACGATCTCCCGGCCTGCCACCGTGCGGCCCAGGGAGCGGTCGCCCCTGAGCTCCCGCGAGGCACCCATCACGTACCAATTGCCGGACGGGCGGCCCTGGGCGCGCTTCAGCGCCGCGGCGATCACTGCGGGCCGCGCTTCACGCCAGGTCGGGTGTTGCTGCTCCCAGGCCACGGGCCGACGGCGCAGCCGCAGCGGGCAGCGCCCGGGTCCGGGCGGGCGATCGGCACTCATACCGGCTCCTTCCACGGCTGCGGGCTGCTCTCCTCCGACGGCCGCCGCACGGGCCGCTCGGACAGCGGCACGACGTCGCCGTGCAGGCGGTGGCGCAGCCGGGCGGCGGCCACCCGGACCAGGCCGTCGCAGGCAACGGCGGCGCGGCGTCGGCGGGCCACGACTGCCCGGCGGTGCAGGACGGCGTAGCCGTCGGCGGCGATGGCGGCCAGGATGGCGGCGTACAGCACGAAGGCGGTGCGGACGCACGGGCGCGCGACGGGGTCGAGCATGCCCAGGCCCGGTGCCGCCGTGCGGTAGACGTCCCGGGTGACGGCGCAGGCCGCCGTCAATGCCTCGGTGATCCGGTGGTCCCGGCGCCCGGTGGTACGGCTCCAGCACAACAGCTCGCGGTCCACACCGTGCGCGCAGAGCAGGTCCTGGGGCAGATAGATCCGGCCCCGGTCGAGGTCCTCGCCCACGTCCCGCAGAAAGTTGGTCAGTTGGAAGGCGACCCCGAGGGCCGCGGCGTACGGCGCGGCCTCCGCGCGGGGGACGACCGTGCCGAGGACCGGCAGCATCTGCAGGCCGATGACGGCGGCCGAGCCGTGCATGTACCGCTCCAGATCGCTGTACGTGGCGTACTCGCTCACCTGGAGATCCAGGCGCATGGACGCCATGAAGTCGGTGAAGTGCCGGGGGTCGATGGCGTAGCGGCGGGCGGTGTCGGCCAGGGCCGTCACGACGGGTTCGCTGCTCGTGCCCGTGCGCAGTCCGTGGTCCAACTGGTCCTGGAGGCGGCGCAGCGCCAGGGGCCTGTTCTCCGGTGCGGCCGCCCCTTCGACGTCGACGATGTCGTCGGCCCAGCGGGCGAAGCCGTACAGGGCGTGGACGGCGGGCCGCCGTTCGACCGGGAGCAGCCGAGTGGCCAGGAAGTACGTCTTGCCGTGGCGGGCATTGAGGCGCCGACAGTGCGCGTAGGCGGCACGCAGCGCGGGATCGGTGATCGCTGCGGCGTTCAGTTCCCGGGCACTCATCCGCGTCCCCCCATGGCCCTGAACCGCCCGGCGGCGGGGGATGACGCCCCCGGTGGGCCGGTGATGCGTGCCGCGGCCAGCTTGCCGGAGACGAGGACGGTGGGCACGCCGACGCCGGGGGCCGTGCCGCAGCCCGCGAGAACGGCGTTGTCCGTTCCTCGCACCAGGTTGCGGGGGCGGAAAGGGCCGGTCTGCGGGAAGGTGTGGGCGGCGGAGAAGGGGCTGCCGGCGGCGTGTCCCTGCGCCGTCCAGTCCGCCGGGGTCACCAGGCACTCCTCCTCGACGGCCGCGTCGATCCCGGCGAGCCCGCGCCGCTCCAACTCGGCGACGAGGCTGTCGCGGTAGCGGGGCGCGAGGTCTCTCCAGTCCCGCGCCCCGGGGCCGATGTCGGTGTTGGGGCAGGGAGCCAGTACGTAGTGCAGGTGACGTCCCGGCGGTGCCAGGCCGGGGTCGGTGGCCGTCGGACGGGTGATGAGCAGGGACGGGTCGGACATGAGGTTCCCGGTGCGTGTCAGTTCGTGGAACGTGGACTTCCAGGCGGCCCCGAAGGAGATCGTGTGGTGCGCCAGTTGGGGCCAGGTGCGGTTGCTGCCGAGGTGCAGGAGCACGGCGGAGGGCGAGTGGCGCAGTGGCCAGGGACGGCGTGGCGCGCGGCCCAGCAGTCCGTAGGCGACGGGCAGGTCGGGGGTCAGGACCACGGCGTCGCAGGCGATGCGTTCCCGGTCGGTGATGACGGCGGTGATCCGGGATCCGCTGCGCTCCAGGCTCTGGACGTCGTGCCCGTACCGGATGTCGGCGCCCCCTTGTGCGGCGGCTTCCGCCATGGCCCGCGGCAGGGCGTGCATGCCGCCTCTCGGGAAGTAGACCCCGGCGACGGTGTCCATGTAGGCGATGACCGCGTAGGCGGCCAGGGCCCGTGCCGGGGGCACGCCCGCGTACAGCGCCTGGAAGGAGAAGATCCGTCGCAGTCGTTCGTCGGAGATGAACGAGGCGATGCGCGCGTCCAGACTCCGGAAGCCGCCGAGGGCGGCGAGCCGGGCCAGGTCGGGGGTCAGCAGTTCCAGGGGCGAGTCGAAGTTGGTGTCGATGAACCGACGCATCTGGAGCTGGTAGAGACGCTCCAGCCACGTGCGCAACCGCCGGTACCCCATGACGTCCCGGGAACCGGCGAAGCGTTCGATCTCGGCTTCCATGGCGCTGGGGGCGGTGTGGACGTCCAGGCTGCTGCCGTCGGCGAACCGGGCCCGGTAGGCGGGGTGCAGCGGGATGAGGTCCAACCGGTCACGCAGGCTCTCGCCCACCGCGGCGAAGGCGTCCTCGACGAGTTCCGGCATGGTCAGGACGGTGGGGCCGGTGTCGATCCGGTAGCCCGCCCGCTCCAGGAGCCCCGCACGTCCGCCCGGGTGGTCGGCCCGTTCCACCACGGTCACGGCTCGTCCGGAGCCCAGCAGATGCAGAGAGGCCGACAGGCCCGCGAGTCCGGCGCCCACGACCACCACGTGATCGGTCCGTCCCGGCAAGGTCCTCATCGGCTGCCCCCTTCGGCAGCGGGATCGCGCGGCACGAACGGCGCCGCCGGGCCACCGGCCGCGCGGATGCCTGCCACGCGGTGGAAGAGTTCACGCAGCCGCCGTTCGGCCTGCGGGACGAAGACACTGGCGCCGAGGTGCCGGTTCGCCTCCTTGACCAGGCGGAGGATCTTGTCCTCGACGATCGCTCGTGCCCCCGTCGTCACGAAGGCCTCGCGCACCCTGCGCACGTCGGCGTCGGCCAGGTCGGACCTGCCCACGCAGGCGTTGAGGAGGGCCAGCAGTTCACGGTCCGCCGCGGCCTCGGCCCGGGCGGTGGCCACGGCCAGGAGATACGTGCACTTGCCGTCACGGATGTCGTCCCCGGAAGGCTTGCCGGTCTCGGCGGGATCCCCGAACGCGCCGAAGAGGTCGTCACGGAGTTGGAAGGCGATGCCGGCGCAGCGGCCCGCCGAGCGCAGCGCGCGCGTCGCGGCCTCGTCCGCACCGGCCAGCGCCGCGCCGAAGGCCAGCGGGCGTTCCACCGAGTACAGGGCGCCCTTGAGTGACGCCGTACGGATGGATCTGGCCATCGACCGCGAGCCGATGGCCTGGCCCTGCAGGTCGAGATACTGGCCGGCCACCATCTCCGTGCGCATGGACTGCCACAGCGCGCGCACCTGGCGCGCCTTCCCGCCCTCGATGTCGACCGCGGCCACCACGTCATCCGCCCAGCTGAGCGCCAGGTCGCCCACGAGGATGGCCGCGGCCGCGCCGAACGGCTCACCGGGCCCGCCCGCCGCGGGCGTCCCGTACTGTGTCTGGACGTCCACATGCACGGCGTCCCTGCCCCGGCGCAGCGGTGAGCCGTCCATCACGTCGTCGTGGACCAAGGCGCAGGTCTGGACGAGTTCGAGGCCCGCCGCCAGGCGCAGGGCCGCCTCCGTCTGACCGGGGTCGGAACCTCCCGCGCACGCCCTCAGTCCCCACCAGAGGAACTGGGAGCGGATGCGCTTGCCGCCCTCCGAGGTGAACCGGGCCACCCGGGCCGCGACGTCCTGCGCGAACGTGCCGTCGATGGCTCCGGCGTCGTCAAGTCGCCCCTGGAGGACGACCGCGAGGGCGCGCCCCACCGCGGCGGGCACATCGGCGTCGACGTCATGTGCGTTCGCAGCGCCCAGGGTGCTGCACCTCGTCTCCGCCGCGGCGTCCGAGCGGCCCCGGGCACGGGTGCGGGCCTCTGCGGCGACTGATCCGCTGGCGCTCGTCGCGGGCGGTGCTCCTGTCCCGGGGCGCATTGCACGTCCTCTCAGCCATTCGACCGGCATGGGCTAAAGAACGTTCGGCCGCGGAGGGCCTCCTGGATGCAGCGGAGGGCCTCCTGCATGCATCGGAAGGCACCGTCAGGGGCCGGTCTTCAGCGCACCGCGGACCACGCTCTTGCCCGAGTGCGCCGGGCTGCCGTTGTACGCCTGGTCCGAGACGTCCACGAGGGGGTAGTCGGCCAGGTCCACGCCCTCCGGCACCGGCAGGGTGGCCGATCCCTCCGCGTCGAGGACACCCACCGCGATGAGCTTCCTGTGGGTCGGATCCATCAGCCACACCTCGAAGTAGCCGTTCGTCCGCGGCAGATCACTTACATCGATGTGCACCTGCCGTCGGGTGCCCGCCGATCCCTCGAGCCGCGCCACGCCCCGGGCGTCCCCCGGCGCCAGCGGGGCGAGCGAGGACACGGCTCCGGTGCGGGCGTCTTCCCCGTCGTCGCCGCGCAGCTGCCACCACGTGGCACTGCTCCCCAGCGTCGCCCCTGCCACGAGGCAGGCAGCGGCGAGAAGCAGGGGCAACTTCCTTCCCCTGCCTCGCGGCCGTACGGGTTCTTCGGCTGCCCCGCCGATCGGTGGGGCGAGATCCAGTTCCGCGGAGATCGCGCGCCAGACCCGCTCGGGCGGCGGAGCCGGAACGTCGTCCGGGGATACGGCCCGCGCGGCTCCGACGACCCTGCGCAGGGAGTCGAGTTCGGCCCGGCACTGATCGCACTCCGCCAGGTGGGCGGTGTGGGGGCCGAGGGTTTCGGAGGTCTCCTCCGCGAGGGCGAGGTCGGCGAGATCTGCCGGGTGCAGATGCTTCATGGCTTCTCGCCTCCCCGCGGCGTCAGGGCTTCGAGGCCCTCAACCAGCTCCTGTCTGACTCTGTCCACCGACAGCGTGAGTCGTTCGGCCACTTCTGTCGCCGTCAGATGCCCGTACAGAGCCAGGCGCAGGATGGAGGCGCGCAAGGGCGGCTGATTCGCGAGCGTCTCCCGGGTGACGGCCTGCCGGACGGTGCGCTCGAAGGCGGCTGGGCCGGGCGGCTCGTGGAGGCGCGCGGCGATTTCCCCGCGGGTGCGTTCGAGCAACCAGCCGGCCAGGGATGAGGCGGGGTCGAAGGAGCCGCGATCGCGCCAGGCCTCGGCGAAGACGCGCTCGGTGGTCTCCTCCGCGACATCGGGCCGCGGCAGAAGGCGCAGGGCGAGGGCGTAGACGTCGGCGCCCCACAGGCTGTAGGCCCTGGCCAGTGCAGTGGTGTCACCCCCGTGGAAGGCCACGGCGAGCTGGGACTCGGCACCGCGTGGCGCTTGGGGACGCGCGGGCACGCGGGGAGCGGAGTGCTTGTGCGCCGGGCCGGGTTCGGGCACCGCGGACGCGTAGCCGTGGCCATCACCTTTCACCTCCTGCCCGCCTCAACCGCTCGTCGGCACCGCGGTGACCACCAGATTTCTCCGGTAGCCGCCGCGGGCCGGATCGAAGGGCGGCGCGCACGTGATCAGGGTGAGCACGGGGCGGCCGTCCCGGCGGAAGACCGACGGGGGCAGGTCCTGTTCGGGCACGGTGCGGCGGGCCGTCACCCGGTAGCGCACGGGCTCGGCTGCCTCGCGCGCCACCATGACGGTGTCGTCGGCCCGGATGTCGTACAGCGCGGCGAAGGCTCCCAACTCGCCGCTGCGGGAGTCGACATGGCCGACCAGAACGGCGGAACCGGCAGGAGCGCCGGGCGCGGGCCCGTGGCGGTACCAGCCCGCCGCGGCGGGGTCGGCGGGGATCTCGGTCCTGCCCCGGGCATCCACACCGACCGCCTGGACGCGTGCGCTGAGCCGCAGCCGAGGCAGGCGCACCCGCAGGGGGGCCGCCTCCGGCTCCTCCCCCGTGGTGCGGCCCGCACCGTCCACGGGCCCGGCCGCCTTCCCCCCGGCCTGTGAGGGGCCGACGGCCGGGGCGCCCGGGCGTTCGGTGGCCGTCGGCTCCGGTGTCCCGGGCGGTGCCGCCATGCCTGGTCCGAAGTCCTGCCCGAACTCGGCAGGCGGCCTGTCGTCGGACGGATCCAGCGCGAGGAGCAGCCCGGTGGCGAGCAGGAAAGAGAGCACAGCACGCATCACGGACCCACGCGACCGCGGCACCCGTGCCACCTTGCCGGTGGTGGGCTCAGGCATGTCGCCGGGCTCGGCGACGGACGGTCAGCGCACCGGCCACGACGAGGAGACCCGCGGCGGCGCTCCAAGCGGGCCAGTCGTGGGCGGAGTTGGCCGCGGCGGCGCCCGAGAAGCCGGCGTCGACACCACCGGGCGCCGAGTGCATGCCGTCGAACGACTGCACCTTCAGGGCGAGGTTCTTGTCGTCGGCGCTCCCCCAGGCGTACACCACGTTGCTGGTGCCCTCCTTGAGGTTGACGTCGGCGGGGCCGACGGCGACGGTGTCCGTCCCGGCCAGCACGACATCGGCGGGTACGGTGCCGGCCTTCACCTCGGTCTTCGCCTCCTTCGGGTTCTCCAGGGCTTCGAACACGGGCTTCTCGGCGGCCCGCACATCGACGGCGGGAGCCGCCGCGACGTGCCGGACGGTGAGCCGGGACTCGCCGGCCGGCACCTTCGTCACGTCATTGACGAACGCGTTGAGTTGAGGTTTTCCGTCGGCGGAGAGATGAGCGACCACCGTCGCGTTGGCACCGGCGGGCACCTCGACCTTCTTCTGCAGGGCGGGACTGCCGCCGGGGCCGTCGCCGTCCTTGAACACCTTGAGGTCGTAGGAACCGGCGGGCAGTTCCTGCGGTTCGGTGAGCGTTCCGGGCTTGAAGTTCGGGAGCAGCTCGTCACCGTTGGCGTACACGTCCACGGTCAGGCCCGGGATCCCGTGGAAGACGGAGACCATTGCCTTGTCGTCGTCGGCGCGCGGTGCGGCCCCGGCCGGTCCGGCGCCCGTGAGAGCGAGAGTGAGCGCGCCCGCGGTGGCGGCGAGCAGAGTGGGGGTGCGCGAGATCATCGGAGGACTCCCTTCGCGGCGGATTCCGCTCCGTGCGGAACTCACCCCCACTTCTCTCGCGCCAGTGGCCGCGGATGCGGCGCAGCCGCGCCTCCTCGACTTGTGCGGCCCCGTTCGGCCTGTGGCGCGGTGAACCAGGGGTGGCGTCCTGTGTGCGGAGAGGGACGGCAGCCGGTGGGTCAGGCCGCCGCCGCGGACGGCCTCATCGCGCGGCGGGCCGCCGCCGGACGTCGTCACCCACCGCCGCCTCCACCGCCGCCAGGGCTTCGGCCAGCCCTGAGGGCCGTGGCAGTCCGGGCACGGTCTGACCGGCCCACCCCGGCCCGAGTGTCAGCACGAGGGGGCGTCTGCGGGCGCCGCGCACGCCCCACTCCATGGCCGCCACGTGCTGCGCGAGGGGGCGGTTCGCGGTGGTCCGGGACTGGGCCCACAGTCCGATGACCGCGGGCCCGGTCCTGCGGACCGCGTCCACAAGCGCTTCGGCAGGCATGGCCGCCCCGAACATCCTGACCGGCAGGCCTCGATCGGTGAGGGCGGCGGCCAGCGCTTCCAGCGGCAGTGTGTGAATCTCGCCCGGCACGCAGGCGAGCAACGTCGTGGCGGCCGCCTGGTCGGCCGGGATTCTCTGGGAGCGTCGCCGCAGCGCACCGGTGATGTGCCAGGAGAGGAAGTGCTCCACCTCCACGTACTTCTCGCCCGAGCTCTCCCACTTGCGCCCCACCGCCTGCAGCGTCGGCATGATCACTTCCTGCCATGCCGTGACCAGTCCGTAGTCGTCGATCGCCGCGGTCAGCAGGTCGTCCACGGAGGCGGCGTCCAGCCGCAGCGAAGCACGGGCGAGGCCTTTGCACTCCCGGCGCGCGTTCCCCAGCTGGAGACCGCTGCCCGACCGGCTGCGGGCAGGGCTCGGCCGCGGCGGGGCGGCGACGGGCGCCGTTGCCGGGGGCCAGCCTTCGCGTGCGGCGCGCGCGGCCTCGGCCGGCGGCACCCCCGCCATGGTCAGCGCGCTCATCCGCTCCAACCGTGCGATGTCCGCGGCGGTCCAGCGGCGGTGTTTGCCGGGCGTGTGGACGTCGGGCCCCAGGCCGTAGCGCTGGTCCCACGTACGCACCGTCGTGGGCGCGACGCCCAGGCGCCTGGCCACCGCACCGGTCGACAGCCTTGCGGGCTGCTCGTGCTCGGTCGAGCTCACCGCCCCATCGTACGACGCAGAACCGACGCGTGTTGCTTGCGTCGTTTCTGCGTCCAAGACTCGGAACCGGCCCAGGCGGGCGTCGGCCTGTGGCTGTACGTCCGCACGTGAACGCCTACTCCGCACTGCCGCTCTGCAGGAGGAACAAGACCATGAGTTCGATCACGCGAACCTCGCAACGTCTGTTCCCGCCCATCGAGGAAACGGCGCTGGAGGAGGACCTTGCCCGAGGGCTCGTCGATTCCGACGAGCAGGCGTTCGCCGCGATCTACCGGCGCTGGAGCTCCCTCGTCCACACCATGGCCGCCCGCTCGCTCGGCGACGCGCGGGAGGCGGAGGACGTGACCCAGCAGGTGTTCCTGGCGGCCTGGCGGGGCCGGTCCGGATTCCACCCCGAACGCGGACCGCTGGGCGCCTGGCTCGTCGGCATCACCCGGCGCAAGACCGTCGACGCGCTGGCGGCCCGCACGCGCCGCCTCCGTCTGGTCGAGGCGGCGGGCCGCGCCGTGGATGCCGCCGCACCGCACCCGCAACCGACGGTCACCGAACAGGTGTTGGACCGGGTTCTTCTCTCCGCGGAACTCTCCCGCCTGCCTCGGCGGCAGCAAGAGGTGCTGCGTCTCGCGTTCTTCGACGACCTGACCCAGGCGCAGATCTCCGAGCACACCGGCCTGCCCCTGGGCACGGTCAAGAGTCACGCGCGCCGGGGCCTGTTCCAGCTGCGCCGCAAGATCGATGAGGGCCGCTGATGAGCGCGCCGCACCCCGCCGACGTGGCGCACACTCGGACTGGACACGGTGGCGCCGCTGGGTCCGTGAACGGGCAAAGACAACGGCCGATACGTGGGTGTCCGAGCTGGCAGACGGAGGGACGATCATGGGAACGGACGGACGGCGAGCCGCACAGCCGCTGCACTGCCTGGTCACCGGCGCGTCCGGCTACATCGGCGGACGCCTGGTGCCGGAGCTTCTGGACGCGGGGCACCACGTGCGGTGTCTGGCCCGCTCACCGGCCAAGCTCCGCGACCACCCGTGGGCGGCGGACGCCGAGGTGGTCCGGGGCGACGTCACGGACGCCGCTTCCGTCGCGGAGGCCATGCGCGGGATCGACGTCGCGTACTACCTGGTGCACGCGCTGGGCTCCGGCTCCGGTTTCGAGGAGACCGACCGCCGCGGGGCCCGGATCTTCGCCGAGCAGGCCCACGCCGCCGGTGTGCGGCGCATCGTCTATCTGGGCGGTCTCACGTCGCGGGGCGTCCCCGTGGCGCAGCTCTCCCCGCACCTGCGGTCGCGCGCCGAGGTCGGACAGATCTTCCTGGACGGACCGGTCCCGGCCACCGTGCTGCGGGCCGCCGTCGTCATCGGTTCGGGATCGGCTTCGTTCGAGATGCTGCGCTATCTGACCGAGCGGTTGCCGGTCATGGTCACCCCCAGCTGGGTGCACACGCGCACGCAACCCATCGGCGTCCGCGACGTGCTCCGCTATCTCGTCGGTTCGGCCACCATGCCGGCCGACCTCGACCGGGCGTTCGACATCGGGGGCCCGGACGTACTCACCTACAGGGAGATGATGCGGGCGTACGCGAGAGTCGCCGGGCTGCGCCAGCGGCTCATCGTGCCGGTGCCCGTGCTCACGCCGGGGCTCTCCAGCCACTGGGTCGGCCTGGTCACCCCGGTGCCCGCCGCCATCGCCCGGCCGCTGACGGAGTCGCTGCGCCACGAGGTCGTCTGCCACGAACACGACATCGCCCGGTACGTGCCCGACCTCCCGGGTCGCCCGCTGCCGTTCGACGAGGCGCTGGCCCTGGCGCTGCGCAGGGTGCGGGAGGCCCAGGTCACGACCCGCTGGTCGTCCGCCTCCGTGCCCGGGGCGCCGAGCGATCCGCTTCCCACCGACCCCGACTGGGCCGGCGGCAGCCTCTATGAGGACGAACGGCACCTGCCGGTCCAGGTGTCGCGGCAGGCGCTGTGGAAGGTGATCGAAGGCGTCGGAGGCGACAACGGCTGGTACTCCCTCCCGCTCGCCTGGGCGGTCAGGGGCTGGCTGGACCGGTTCGTCGGCGGGGTGGGCCTGCGCCGCGGACGACGCGACGCCGAACGGCTGAGGGTCGGCGACTCGCTGGACTTCTGGCGGGTCGAGGAGATCGAGCCGGGACGGCTGCTGCGGCTGCGGGCTGAGATGCGACTGCCGGGGCTCGCCTGGCTGGAGATGCACGCCGAGACGGACGACTCGGGCCGCACCCGCTACCGGCAGCGCGCCCTGTTCCACCCGCGCGGTCTGCTGGGCCACGCCTACTGGTGGTCCGTCGCCCCGTTCCACGCTCTCGTCTTCGGCGGCATGGCCCGCAACATCGCACGGGCAGCCGCCGAAGGCACGCGTGAGCCCGGGACCGCGCCGCACCCCGAACCCCCTCGACGCCGCCGCGTCGGGCGGCGTGCGCGGCGCTGACCCGCACACCGCCGTCAGCCCGCAGTGCCCCCGGCAGCGCGCCCCGTCTTGGACCGCCGCTCGCCGATGCCGCCGACTCGTCCCGTCACCCGCGCCCCGGCTCCCCCTCCGGCCCCTCGTCGAGGCGGTACTCCCGCGCATTGGCGTCGTAGGAATACAGCTCCGCGTACCGGCCCCAGTCGGTGGCCGTCTCCAGCTGCCGCTCCACCTGCTCGCTGGTGAAGTGGTGGGCGAGCAGATCGCGGAAGAACCCGGCGCGCACGGCGCCGTCCGGCTGCTGCCGCAGGCTGTTGGTGATCAGCTTCACCAGCGGGACCTCGGTGGCCGCGGCGGCGAAGATGGTCTTGGACGTCTGCACGTCGGCTGCGGCGAAGGCCGCGCCCGGCTCGGTGAGGACCAGGTCGTCGCCGCTGATCGAGGCGAAGCCGAGCAGTTCGAGGGCGTCGACCTGCGGCAGCAAGTCGTCGACGTCGAGGCCGAGTTCGTCGGCGAGGTCGGCCAGGTCGCAGCGTCCGCCCCGGTGCGCGACCAGCTCCGCGAGGCCGGACAGGCCGTCGACGGTGGCGGCGGGCAGCGGAGTGCCCGCGACGGTGCGCCTGTCCAGGGCGGCGGGGTCGGTCGGGTCGGCGCGGCCGGAGATCCGGGCCTCCTTGGGGCGGCCGGTCATGATGCGGTACACCCGGTCGATGAGTTCCTGGAAGGCGGGCGCGTCCCGGTCCCGGGGACGGTCGAGGCCGACCTCGACGGTCTCCCGGATGGTGCCGTAGGGGCGGGAGCCGAGCACGACGATGCGGTCGGCCATCAGGACGGCCTCCTCGATGTTGTGGGTCACCAGGACCACGGCCCTGGTGGGGAACTGCCCCGACTCCCACAGCTCCATCAGCTCGCCGCGCAGGTTCTCGGCGGTCAGCACGTCGAGCGCGGAGAACGGCTCGTCCATCATCAGGACGTCGGGCTCCACGACGAGGGCGCGCGCGAAGCCGACGCGCTGGCGCATGCCGCCCGACAGTTCCTTCGGGTACGCCGACTCGAAGCCGTCGAGGCCGATCAGGTCGATGGCCTGCCCGGCGGCGCGGGCGCGCTCGTCGGCGGGCACGCCCCGCGCCTCCAGGCCGAGTTCGACGTTCTGCCGCACGGTCAGCCAGGGCAGCAGGGCGAAGGTCTGGAAGACCATGGCCGTGCCGGGGTTGGCGCCGGTCAGCGGCTCGCCGCGGTAGGCGACGGTGCCGGAGCTGGCCGGGATGAGCCCGGCGAGGCAGCGCAGCAGCGTGGACTTGCCGGAGCCGGACTTGCCGAGCAGCGCGACGATCTCCCCGGCGCGGACGGTGAGGTCGATGCCGGAGAGGACGGGCAGGTCGCCGTCGGCGCCCGCGTAGGACTTGGTCAGGCCGACGGCCTCCAGGAGGGCGTCGCCGTCGGCGGCGGGCGACGGGGGGACGGCCGGTCCTGTGGGGGCGGCGACGGTGGTGCGCAGCTTGCGGAGTGCCTTGAGTGCCATGAGGGGGGCTCCAGTTCGGCGGAGGGAGAGGGAGGTCTGGGGGTGGGCCTCGGCCCGGGCGCGGGTCACAGCGCGTACCGGGTGTCGGCGAGGCGGTAGAGGCGGCGCCACAGCAGGCGGTTGAGGCCCACGACGTACACGCTCATCACCGCGACGCCCGCGATCAGGCGCGGGAAGTCGCCGTCCGCGGTGGCCTCGGCGATGTACGCGCCGAGGCCGGTCGCGGTCAGCGTGGTGCCGCCGAACGTGACGACCTCGGAGACGATCGAGGCGTTCCAGGCGCCGCCGGACGCGGTGATGCCACCGGTGACGTACGCGGGGAAGACACCGGGCAGGATCAGCCGCCGCCAGCGCTGCCAGCCGGTCACGCCCAGGTCGTCCATGGCCTCGCGCAGGTCGGTCGGGATCGACATGGCACCGGCGATGGTGTTGAAGAGGATGTACCACTGGGCACCGAGCGCCATCAGGAGGATGCCGCCGATGTCGATGGACAGGCCGGTCTTCAGGAAGAACCAGACGGCGACGGGGAAGAGGAAGTTGGCGGGGAAGCTCGCGAGCACCTGGACGATCGGCTGGGCGATCCGGGTCAGGCGCGGCGAGAAGCCGATCCGTACGCCGATGGGCACCCACACGACGGTGGCGGCGACGACGAGCACGACGACGCGGGCGAAGGTGACCAGGCCGAGGAGGAGCGGCTCGCCGAACACGCCGAGGCCGGTGCGGTCGTCGAGGTAGCGGCCGAGGTCGACAAGGCCCCACACGATGAGGCCGCCCGCGACGAGCCCGAAGGCGAGGTCGCCGGTGCGCCTGCGGGCCGGGTCGACGGTCAGGGGGCGGTCGTCGGTGCCGAACACCCGGGCGGCGCGGCCGAGCGCGCGGCCCACGGGGCGCAGCGTCGTTCCGAGGAGGTGCGGCCAGTGGGAGCGGCGCAGGAAGTTCAGGACGACGGAGCGCTGCACCTCGCTCGCCTCGGACTGCTCGTTCTTGAAGCGCTCCGCCCAGGCCGTGAGCGGGCGCCAGAACAGGAAGTTCACGCCGATGACCATGACGGCCATGGTGAGGACGGCCCAGCCGACCCTGCCGAGGTCGCCGTCGGCGACGGCGGCTCCGGCGTAGGAGCCGACGCCGGGCAGGGCGTAGTCCTTGTTGTTGACGCTGATCGCTTCGGAGGCGACGAGGAAGAACCAGCCGCCGCCAAAGCTCATCATGCCGTTCCAGACCAGGCCGATCGTCCCGGCGGGGGCCTCGACCTTCCAGAACCGCATCCACTTGGTGAAGCGGAACGACCGTGACAGCTCGTCGAGTTCACGGGGCAGCGAGGTCAGCGAGTGGTAGAAGCCGAACGTCATGTTCCAGGCCTGGGAGGTGAAGATCGCGAAGATCGACGCGCATTCGAGGCCGAGCAGGGAGCCGGGGAACAGGGCGATGAACCCGGTCACGGCGACGGTGAGGAAGCCGAGGACCGGCACGGACTGGAGGATGTCCAGGGCCGGGACGAGGATCCGTTCGAGGCGGCGGCTCTTGGCGGCCGCGTAGGCGTACCCGAACGTGAAGACGACCGAGGCGGCCAGGGCGACGAACATCCGCAGCAGGGAGCGGGCCGCGTCGTACGGCAGCCGCGCCGGATCGGTGTCGACCGTGACCGACTGGTCGGTGGAGAAGCGGACGGTGGTGCCCTGGCCGACCCGCAGGACGAGGTAGAGCAGGACCAGGACGGCCGCGGCGACCACGATGTCCACCCAGGACATCCGGGACAGACGGCCCCCGAACCGGGAGGAGAGCGGGGCGCGCGGCGGGGCGCCGCCGGCCTTGAACGACATCACAAGAACCTCCGACCACACTCTGGGCACAGCGGTCCCCAGGCCGCGACCGCAGCCGCGGCCGGGCAGGCGAGGGTCACACCGTGACGGGAGTGCGCACGTGAGCTGGCAAAGGGGAGAGACGGCCGCGGACGTGGTGCCGCGCGGGCCGGGTCACGCCGGTCCCGTGCGGTGCTGACGCGGGGAGCGGCGGATCAGGAGCTGCCGGGGAGGCAGCGGCTACTGGGAGGGTCGGCGCCCATGGCTGCCTCCTTCCGTGATGCCGGTGTGCCGGGGTGTGCCGGATGTGCCTCCGGAAGTGTGCGCCTCTTTGCGTCGATACGCAAATAAGAAGGTCGAGGCACCCACCGAGCGGATACTATTTTTGCGCACTTGCGCAAGCATGCAAGCATCGGGAAGCGAAAGAAGTACCGGCGACAGCGGTACGGGAGCCACCTGGAGGTGCCGCCATGCAGTCCCTGACCACATTCGACTTCGCCCTGCGCCTGGCCACCGGCGTCGGCTGCGGCGCCCTCATCGGCGTGGAGCGGCAGTGGCGCGCCCGCATGGCGGGGCTGCGCACCAACGCCCTGGTCGCCGCCGGGGCGACGCTGTTCGTGCTCTACAGCGAGGCGATGCACGACCCGACGAGCCCGACGCGCGTCGCCTCGTACGTCGTCTCCGGCGTCGGATTCCTCGGCGGTGGCGTCATCATGCGCGAGGGCGCCTCGATCCGGGGCCTCAACACCGCGGCCACGCTGTGGTGTTCGGCGGCGGTCGGGGTCCTCGCGGCCTCCGGGCGGCTGACCCTCGCCCTGCTCGGCGCCGCCACCGTCGTCGCCGTCCATCTGACCCTGCGGCCCACCAGCCGCCTGATCGACCGGGCCCCGCAGGGCAACTCCGACACCCCCACGCAGGTCGCCTTCCACGTCACCTGCGACCGCCGCGACGAGGCCCACGTCCGGGCGCTGCTCATCCAGTTGCTCAGCAGCTCCGACGCGCGCCTCGCGGGGCTGCGCATCCGGCGCGGCGAGGACGACGACAGCACCGCCCTGGAGGCCGCGGTCGTCCTGGACGGCGCCCCCGGCGCGGACATGGAGCAGCTGGTGACGCGCCTCTCGCTGGAGCCGGGCGTCCGCGATCTGCACTGGCACCTCGCGGACGAGGACGAGCAGGCCCGCGCCGAACGCGAGGCACTGGTCTGACCCGGCCCCGCCCCCGACGCCCGGGGCTCACCCCCCGCCCAGCCTCCGCGCGACCTCCCCGAGCCCGTCCTTCAGGGCCCGCACCTGGTCCTCGCTGAGCACGTCGATCAGATGGGCGCGGACGACCTCGACGTGGCCGGGCGCCGCCCGCTCCAGGCGGGCGCGGCCCGCGTCGGTGAGGACGGCGTAGACACCGCGCACATCCGCGGCGCACGAGCGGCGGCGCACCAGGCCCGCCTTCTCCAACTGCGTGATCTGGTACGTCAGTCCGCTCTTGGTGGTGAGCACGTCGGCGGCGAGTTCACTCATGCGCAGTTCGCCGCCCTCGGCGGCGGACAGCCGCACCAGCACCTCGTACTGGACGTGGGACAGTCCCGACTCGGCCTTCAGCTGCTCCTCGATGCGCCGGTCGAGCAGCGCCCCCGCCGTGAGGAAGGCCTGCCAGAGGGCCATCTCGTCGTCGTTCAGCCACTTCGTGTCGCCCATGGGAGCAGCGTACGCCTGTTGTTCAAATTCAAACCATCGAGTACGGTCGGCCACATCCATGTGATTCAAATTTGAACCACACCGCCGAGGAGGCGACCGACCATGACCACCGCACCCCTGGATCACCCGGTGTCGCGGATGCCCGCGCTCTTCATGAGCCACGGCGCCCCGACTCTCGCCGAGGACGCCGTCTGGCCCGGCCAGCTGGCCCGGTGGGGCGCGGAGCTGCCGCGCCCGAAGGCGATCCTGATGGTCTCCGCGCACTGGGAGGAGGCCCCGCTCGCGCTCGGTGCGACCACCGTCGTGCCGCTGGTCTACGACTTCTGGGGCTTCCCCGAGCACTACTACGACATCCGGTACGCGGCGCCCGGCGCCCCCGAGCTCGCCGCGCAGGTCCGGGGACTCCTGCGGGCCCCGGGCATGCCGGTGCAGGACCTGCCCGAGCGCGGCCTCGACCACGGTGCGTACGTGCCGCTCCTCCAGATGTACCCCGCCGCGGACATCCCCGTGCTCCAGATGTCCCTGCCCACGCTGGACCCGCGGCGGCTGATGGACATCGGCCGCAGGCTCGCGCCGCTGCGCGACGAGGGCGTGCTGATCGTCGGCAGCGGCCACTTCACGCACAACCTGCGCGCCATCAACCCCCAGAACGAAGTCCCCTCCCCCTTGGCCGAGTTCGACGACTGGGGGCGGCGGGCCCTGGAGGCCGGTGACGTCGACGCGCTGCTCGACTTCGCGCACAAGGCCCCGGCCGCCCGGTACGCCCACCCCCGCGAGGAGCACTTCGTGCCGCTCGCGGTCACGCTCGGCGCGGCGGCGGACGACCTGGGCAGCCAGCGGAGCGTCATCGAGGGCTCGTGGCTCGGCCTTTCGAAGCGGTCGGTGCAGTTCGGCTGAGCGACCGCTCCGCACTGCCCTCGGGGCCGCGCCACGTCAGGCGTGGGCCCAGCCCCGGTCGGTCCGCACCAGCTCCCGGAACCCGAGCGCGGTGAGCCGCGCGATCGCTTCCGGGTCGTCGGCCCCCTCGTACGCCAGCAGCCGGTCGGCCCCGGCGAGGCGCAGCCACTCGGCGGCCTCGCCCAGGAGCCAGGCGTCCAGGCCCTCGACGCCGTGGCCGGACTCGGTGTGGAAGTCGCCGATGTCGGCCAGGGTGCCGTTGCGGGCCTGGCGTTCGGCGCGGCCGAGCGCGCTGTCGACCTCGATGAAGCCCAGGTCACGGCCTTCGAGGTGGGCGGTCAGGCGCGTGCCGCAGGCGCCGAGGGTGCGGCGGACGGCCAGGCCCGGCCGCGGCGGCTCGGTCCGGGGCAGGGCCGACAGGGGGGCGATGAGGACGACCTCGGTGTGTCCGGTGTGGCGGAATCCGGCCCGTTCGTAGGCGGCGCGGACGTGCGGCCAGACGCTCGGCAGGCCGTAGACGGCCGGGGCGGGCAGCGAGCCGTCGGCCGCGCGGGCGCGCACGCCCCAGCGGGCCAGCTGGGCCAGGCAGGCGCTCATGAGCAGGTCGGCGGCTTCCTCCGAGTCCGGCCAGAACGACGCGGGCGGGTGGCAGACGAACCAGTTGATCTCGCCGATGCCGCGGTGGTCCGGGGAGACGTCGGCGTCGGAGCGGTAGCGCAGCAGATGCGCGGCGGCCACGACGAACGCACGCTGCTCGGCGACAAGGGTGACGCGCTCGGCCACCCACGGGTCGGTGATGAACTCGTCCGGCTGGCGCGCCAGTTGCCCGAGAACGGTGTTCACGGAGACGGAGACGCCCGGCACGACGGCGGCCACATGGCTGTTCACCAGCTCGGTGAGCTGATCGCGGTCGTCGCGGTGGAAGGGGCGTACCTTGAGCGCGGACATGCGGGGACCTCCCGGTCGGGTTGCGTGTGCTTCAGGAGGCCGCCATGCGATGCGGTACGCGACCGATCCTACGACAGGTGCCGCCGCACCGGAGCGGGCGTACCGATGCGGCCACGCGGGCCCGGCGCCACGGCTGCGACACGTGCGAAAGCGGCGCGACCCGACGAGACTCGTACGGATCCGGCGCCGCCGGACGGATGGAGCCTCGCGATCCGGCGCCGCCGGAAGGATGGAGTCCCGCCCCGCATGCCCACCCCACCGCACGCGGCCCGTCGGCCGGCCGCCGCGCTCGCCATGTCGCCCGGTGCCGCCCGGGCGCTGCTCGGGCCCGACGTGCTCGCCGCCTTCGCCGGAGTCTGCGCGCTCCGGCACCCGCCCGTCCTCGACGACTTCTCCGGCGAGCGGGCCCGGGAGGTGCTCGGGCGGGCCGAGGTGCTGATCACCGGCTGGGGCTGTCCGCCGCTCGACGAGGCCGCCCTCGCCGCGGCGCCGGAGCTGCGGGCCGTCGTGCACACCGCCGGATCCGTGCGCGGCCATCTCACGCCCGCCTGCTGGGAGCGCGGCATCGAGGTCTCGTCGGCGGCCGCCGCGAACGCGCTGCCGGTCGCCGAGTACACCGTCGCGATGATCCTCCTCGCCGGGAAGCACGTCCTGGAGCGGGCCCGTGCCTTCAAAGCCGCGCGCGACCGCGACGACCCGCTCACCACACCGCACTCGATCGGCAACTACCGCCGCACCGTGGGGATCCTGTCCGCCTCCCACGTCGGACGGCGCGTCATCGAGCTGCTGCGCCCGTACGACATCGAGGTGCTGCTGCACGACCCGTACGTCGACGGGGCCGAGGCGGCCGCGCTGGGCGTGCGGGCCGTCGGGCTCGACGAGCTGTTCCGGCGGAGCGACATCGTGAGCGTGCACGCCCCGCTGCTGCCCGCCACGCGCGGACTCGTCGGCCGCCGCCAGCTCGCCGCCCTGCGCCCCGAGGGCGTGCTCATCAACACCGCGCGCGGCGCGGTGGTCGACCAGGACGCGCTCACCGAAGCGGTCCTCGCGGGCCGCATCCGGGTGGTGCTCGACGTCACCGAACCCGAAGTCCTGCCGCCGGGGCACCCGTTGTGGGACTGCGAGAACGCGCTGATCACCCCGCACCTCGCGGGCTCGCAGGGCAACGAGTGGCGGCGCCTGACCGACGTCGCGGTGAGCGAGGTCGCGCGCTGGGCGGCGGGCGAGGGCTTCGCGCACCCCGTGCGGGCGGACCGGGTGGCGTTCCTGGCGTGAGCGGGGCGCCCGGGCGCCGGGTGTCCGGGCCGGTCCGGCGCGGCCCGGTGGGCGCTAGCCGGTGAGGTTCAGGGTGAAGTTCTCGTTGTCGCCCACGTCGAACAGCCGGAAGCCGCGCGGGTGGCCGCCCGAGACCGAGGGCCGCCAGCAGCGGTTGAACGCCTGGTCCGGCACCTGCGTGACGTACTCCCCCGCCCAGACCGGGCCGTTGTTCACGGCCTCGCCGACGAAGAACCACATGCGGCTGTACTGGTTGACGCGGTTGGCGTACACGAGCGCGCAGCGGCCCGGGTCCAGGTTCCACCAGCCCATGATGTGCGGGCCCGTGTTGTACAGGCAGGCGTTGTCGTAGAAGCCGATCGAGACGTGGACGCGGGTGTGGAAGCGGTTGCAGATCGTCAGGCCCATGGCGTCAGTCCTCCGGGGTCCGCGGCCGTGCCGTCGGCCCGGGTGCGGGCGGCGGGTCCAGCGGGGCCGACAGGTCCGGTGCGCCCGGAGCCTGCCACGCCTCCGCGTGGGGCGCCGCCGGGTCCCGTGCCAGCGCGCACTCGTTCGGCGTCCTGCCCACCGGCGGGTCCCCGATCGCGCCGCGCGGGTCGGCGCCCGCGGGCTCGGCCGGAGCGGGCGCCGTGCTGTCGTCCTCTGACCCCATCTCGTACCCCCTGCTGGGACGTTGGCGGACCGCCGTCGCTTCGAGCATGGGGCACGGGGGCCGCCCCGGCCAGCCTCGCGGGGCATCTGCGGGGTCAGCCTCCGGTCGTGGAGCCCGGCCGCACGATCATCAGGATGGTGACGGTGGCCCACAGGAGGTTGAAGACGCCGGTGAACATGGCGAGTTGGGCGCTGGTGCGCGCGTCGAGGCGCACCGTGCCCGCACCGCCGGTCGCGTCCGCCTCATCGGCCTCGCCCCCGGCGGCACCGGCGCCCTCACCGGCAGCCACGGCCTTCACCCCGGCCACCGCCTCCAACGCCGTCTCCTGGCGCGGCAGCACCAGCAGGATGAGGATCACCGCCGCGACGAACGTCAGCGCGATCGACGTGATCAGCCAGGCACTGCCGAGCACCCCCATGCTGCTCGCCGTCAGGAAGCCGAAGACCACCACGGCGATGGCGGCGCCCGCGTAGACGCGGCAGATGCGGTGCAGTGTCCGCAGCGTCGTGACGGGGGCCGCGTCGCCGGGTCCGGCGAGGGCGTCGCGAAGCACCTTGGGGAACATGCTGGCCGCGACGGCGACCGGGCCGACGGCGAGGATGGCCGCGAGGACGTGGAGGATGAGGAACAGCTTCGTCATGGGAGGGCTTTCGCTTCGGGGAGGGCGGGCGGGACGCCGGGCGGAGGGGGGTGCGTTTCAAGCGGGCAGGACGCCGGACGGCGGAGCCCGTCCACGGCGGCCGGGTCAGATGGGTGCGGGCTCGGCGCCGGTCGCGCGCCACACCACCCCGCGCCGCTCGTGCGCGAACATCTCCTCGACCACATGCGCCACGCGCGGCCCGAACTCGCGCTCCAGGAGGTGCAGTCCGAGGTCGAGACCGGACGTCACCCCGGCGGCGCTGACCAGGTCGCCGTCGTCCACGACCCGGGCCCGCACCACGGTCGCCCCGAGGCCCCACAGGACGTCGAGGGCGTCATGGTGGCCGGTGGCGTGCCTGCCCTTGAGGAGGCCGGACATCGCAAGGAGCAGGGAGCCGCCGCACACCGACGTCATGGTCACGCCGGGGCGCGCCATGGCGGCCGCCAGGAGCGCGGGCAGATCGGTGCGCTGGGTGCGGGCGAGGCGGGAGGGGATGCTGTCGTCCTCGGGGCCGCCCTGCTCGGTGGCTCCGGCGGCGCCCGGCACCAGGATCAGGCCGTCGCGCTCCGGGTCGAGCCGCGCCGTGGCCCTGAGAGTGACCAGGTCCAGGCCGCTCGGGACGTCGCGGGCGCCCTCCGCCGAGACCAGTGCGACGGTGATGGCGCCGTTCGTGGCGATGCCCCCGGCGTACAGGATCTCCAGGGGGCCGAGGACGTCGAGGGGGTCGAAGCCGTCGAAGAGGACTGCTTGAACGTGCATACGAGGTTCCGTTTCCTGGCGGGGACCGCGGCCCCGGCGGGGCTCCGGTGCTGTTCCCGGCGTCGAGGCTAGTCAGCGCCGCGCACCCGCCGACAGTGGCTGCAATGACAGCTTTCAACGGGATATCGCCAGGGCGACGCGAGGCCGTCGCCGCCCACTGGGTGCCCGTTCCCACAGGTCGTCGGCGCGCGGGGCGGGCGAGTGGGGCCGGGTGGGGGCCACGAGCGGCGCTTGGCGGGAGTCCGGTGGTGCCGTACGTTGCCGCCATGCACACCGTCGCCTTCCTCGCCCTCGACGACGTCATCCCCTCCGACCTCGCGATGCCCCTGGACGTGTTCAGCAGGACGCGGCTGCCCGGGGAGCGGCAGGCCTACCGGGTGCGGGTGTGCGCGGCCGGGCCCGAGGTCGACGCGGGCGCGTTCTCGCTGCGGGCGCACCACGACCTGAGCGGGCTCGTGGACGCGGACACCATCGTCGTACCGGGCACCCACGACCCGACCGCGCCGGTGCCGGAGAAGACCCTGGCGGCGCTGCGCGAGGCGGCCGCCGCGGGCACCCGCATCGCGTCCATCTGCGTGGGCACGTTCGTCCTCGCGCAGGCGGGGCTGCTCGACGGGCTGCGGGCCACCACGCACTGGTTCGCGACGGACCACCTCGCCGCGGCCTACCCGGCCATCGACGTCGACCCGGATGTGCTGTACGTCGACAACGGCCAGATCCTCACGTCCGCGGGCGCCGCCGCCGGGATGGACCTGAGCCTGCACATGGTGCGGCGCGACTACGGCTCGGCGGTCGCCGCGGACTCGGCGCGCCTTTCGGTGATGCCGCTCGAACGGGAGGGCGGCCAGGCCCAGTTCATCGTCAACCAGCCCCCGGCGATGCCCCGCGGCCGCGCCCTGGAGCCGCTGCTGCGCTGGCTGGACGAGAACGCGGCGCGCGACCTCACCCTGGACGACATCGCCGGGCACGCGGGCCTGAGCAGCCGCACGCTGCTGCGCCGGTTCCGCGAGCAGACCGGCACGACGCCGTTGCAGTGGCTGCACCGGGCCCGGGTCCGCCAGGCCCAGCACCTCCTGGAGACCACGGAGCACCCGGTGGAGCGGATCGCCGCGCAGGTCGGCTTCGGCTCGCCGACCGCGTTCCGTGACCGCTTCAAGCGGGTCGCGGGGGTCAGCCCGCAGGCCTACCGGCGGGCGTTCAGCAGCGCGCCCCGCTGAGAACCCGCCCTGGAACCCCCGTCCGCCGCGACGGCCGACCCGACCGGGCCGGGGGTCACGCCGCCTTGCGTGCCACCACCATCCGCCAGCGCGGGCTCCCGTCGTCCCGGCGGCCGAACTCCTCCAGCGGCCGCAGCCCCACCGTGAACCCGGCCCCCTCCAGGTCGGCCCGCACCCCGGGCAGCGGGAACGTGCGGTAGTACATGACGAAGGGCGGCTGCCGCAGCGCGTTGCGGGTCCGCATCGCCAGGTCGAAGCCGAGCATGCCCCAGTACCATGGTGACGTGAGTGGCTGTGGCGCGCCGATGGGGAAAGCGAACAGGCCGCCGGGGCGCAGCGCCCGGTGCACCTGGGCGAACAGCCCCGGCCGCTCGGCGGGCAGGAAGTGCCCGAACGCCCCGAAGCTGACGGCCACGTCGAAGCCCGCGACGAAGGGCAGCGCGCGGGCGTCGGCCCGCACCCAGTGGACCGCCGGGCCCGGCTCCCCCCGCCCGTCCTCGGCGGCGAGCGCCGCACGCGCCCGCGCCAGCATCCCGGAGCTGAAGTCGACGCCGGTCACCTGCTCCCGGCACAGAGGCCGCAGGAGTTCCACACCGGCCCCGGTGCCGCAGCACACGTCGAGGCCCGCGGCGAACGGGCCGAGCGGCCGCAGCGCCTCGGCACACGCGTCGAGGATGCGCTCGGGCGTACGGAAGGGCGTGTGATCGAACTTGGGAGCCAGCAGGTCGTAGCCGTGCTCCGTGGAGGACAGCGCCTGGACAGCCAGCTCGCGGAGCGAGGGGCCCTGGGAGGTGAACACCGGCACAGCTTAGTGAGCGCGCGTGGCCAGGAACCGCCCTGTGGTCTTCCGGGCCCGTCCGGCCCCCGGGCAGAGCTTCAAGCTGCCGCACACCCGAACCCACTTCACGGAGACGCACCATGGGCGCACGCAGGCAGCCCGGCCCCGATGACCCCACGTCCGCCGCGATGGCGGGCAAGACCCGGTTCGACGACATCTACGACCGGCCCGACCCGCGGGCGTACTTCCGTCGCCTCGCCCCGTACGACTACGAGATCCCGCACCACGCCCAGGGCGTCTTCCGCCGCACGCTCGCCGCGCGCCGCCGGGCGGAGCCGCCCAGCCCCGACGGCGGCTTCACGGTGCTCGACCTGTGCTGCTCCTACGGCCTGAACGCGGCGCTGCTCAACCACGACCTGACGCTCGCGGACCTGTACGCGCACTACGCCGGGGACACCACCGCGGACCTGACCACCAGCGAACTCATCGACCTGGACAAGGAGTTCTACGCCGCCAGGCGCCGCCCGGACGCGGTGCGCCTGGTCGGCGTGGACACCGCCGCCAACGCCACCGCCTACGCCCTGGCCGTCGGCCTCCTCGACGAGGCGTACGCGGAGAATCTGGAACACGCCCCGCCCGGCCCCGGCCTCGCGCGGGCGATGACGGGCGTCGGCCTGATCACCGTCACCGGCGGCATCGGCTACGTCACGCACCGCACCTTCGACGCCCTGCTCGGCACCGCCCGCCTCCCCCTGTGGGTCGACGCGTTCGTCCTGCGGACCGTCCCCTACGACCGCATCGCCCAGAGCCTCGCCGCGCACGGCCTGGTCACCACGACGGACCCCGACCAGCTGTATCCGCAACGCCTCTTCACGGGCCCCGAGGAACAGGACGACGCCGTCGCGCGGGTGCACGCGACGGGCGACGACACCACCGGCCTGGAGTCCGCGGGCCGCTATTACACGCGCCTGTACGAGTCACGTCCCGGGGTCCGCTGACCCGTGCCCAGGGGCTCGCCCCGACGCGCCGTCCGGGCGTATCGTTGATTGACGGACGGCTCGGAGCGACAGGGGGTCGTCATGGTGCAAGAACTCCTCGCGGCCGGCGCGGTGACACTCTCCGCCGGTCTTGTGTACGTGGTGTCGGCGGCCCGCGTCGTCAAGCAGTACGAACGCGGTGTCGTGTTCCGTCTCGGCCGGCTGTCGGGGGCGCCGCGCCCGCCCGGGTTCACCATGATCGTGCCGGGCGTCGACCGGATGCGTAAGGTCAACATGCAGATCGTGACGATGCCCGTGCCCGCGCAGGAGGGCATCACGCGCGACAACGTCACGGTGCGCGTCGACGCGGTCGTGTACTTCAAGGTGGTCGAGGCGTCGCACGCGATCGTGCGGGTCGAGGACTACCGCTTCGCGGTCTCGCAGATGGCGCAGACCTCGCTGCGGTCCATCATCGGCAAGAGCGACCTGGACGATCTGCTGTCCAACCGCGAGAAGCTCAACCAGGGCCTGGAGCTGATGCTCGACAGCCCGGCGATCGGCTGGGGCGTGCAGATCGACCGCGTGGAGATCAAGGACGTGTCCCTGCCGGAGACGATGAAGCGGTCGATGGCCCGGCAGGCCGAGGCGGACCGGGAGCGGCGCGCCCGCGTCATCAACGCCGACGCCGAGCTGCAGGCCTCCAAGAAGCTCGCCGAGGCAGCCAAGGAGATGTCCGAACAGCCCGCCGCCCTCCAACTCCGGCTCCTCCAGACCGTCGTGGCCGTCGCCGCCGAGAAGAACTCGACCCTGGTCCTGCCCTTCCCCGTCGAGCTCCTGCGCTTCCTGGAACGGGCCGCGAACCAGCAGCCGCAGGCGACGGCGACCCCGCCCGCGAGCGCGGAACCGCAGGCCGTGGCCGGGGCGTCGGCCGACCCGACGCCGCGCGAAGTCACCGCATCGGCGGTGGAGTCGGTCCCCCGGGTCACCAGCAGCACGGCGCCGCCCGTGGAGGCCGAGGCGGCGCCCTGAGCCCGGCCCGGACGCCGGGCGGACCCGGCCTCACCCCGGGTCCGCCCGGTCGAATCCTGCGGCACACCCATTGAGCGCGTCGGCGCACGCGTGCTAGAAAGCGCTTACTGGCGCCCGGTCGGCCGCACCCCGGCCGCCCGTACCGCCCGGCACCTGCCCGCGCCCCTCGACGCCCGCGCCCTTCCGCTCCTCCCCTCCCCCTGATCCCTCCCCTCCCTCTGATCCCCCTGATCCCTCTGGTCCCTCCGGCCTCTCTGGTCCCCCTGGAGCCCCCGCATGCCCACTCCCTGGCCCCGCCGCGCCTTCCTCCTGACCACCGGCACCTCGGCGCTCTCCCTCGCCGCGCCCGCCACGCTCGCGGTGGCCGCCGACGGCACCGCGGGCGCCACCGCGGTCACGGGCGCCGCGGCCACGGGCACGGCCACCGCCGATGCCGACGCGTTCGCCGCCCTGCGCGCCAAGTGGCGCACCCTGATCCTCGGCGAGGGATTCAGCCCGACCGCCGAGCCGTTCAAGAGCCGACTGGCCCAACTGGGCACGTCCGCCGGGCAGTTGCGCGACTCCATGGCCCCGGCGACCGGCTCGCTGTGGCCCGACGCCTCGTACGCCGACCCCGAACCCGACACCGACCAGGAGTCGTTCGGCTACTCCGCGAACCTCGTCACCAGTTGCACGCGGCTCGCCACCATGGCCCAGGCGTACAGCCAGCAGGGCACCGGGCTCACCGGGGACGCCGCGCTCAGGACGGCGATCGTGACCGGCCTCGACCACCTCTACGCGCAGGTCTACAACGAGCGGCAGGCGCGCTTCGGCAACTGGTGGAGCTGGCAGATCGGCGCCCCGCAGGCGCTGCTCGACACCTGCGTCCTGATGTACGACGCGCTGTCCGCCGACCGGATCTCCCGCTACTGCGCGGCGGTCGACCACTTCGTCCCGGACTCCGCGGTCGACCGGTACACCGGCACGAGCACCGGGGCCAACCGCGTGGACCTGTGCCGGGTCCTCGCGCTGCGCGGCGTCGTCGGCGCGAACGAGGCGAAGGTCGCACTGGCCCGGGACGCGCTCTCACCTGTCTTCCCGTACGTGACCAGCGGCGACGGCCTGTACGCGGACGGCTCGTTCATCCAGCACACCACCGTGCCGTACACCGGCTCGTACGGGTCGGTGCTGCTCGGCGGGCTCGGCCTGCTGTTCGCGCTGCTCGACGGGTCGCCGTGGGAAGTGACGGACGGGGGCAGGCAGATCGTCTTCGACGCCGTGGAGAAGGCGTGGGCGCCGTTCGTCTACAACGGCCTGGTCATGGACTGCGTCGCGGGCCGCGCCATCAGCCGCGGCATCGCCGCCTCCGACACCAAGCGGACGCAGGCCGACGACCATCTGCGCGGCCACCCGATCCTGGCGTCGATCACGCTCCTCGGACAGGGCGCCTCGGCGGCCGAGAACGCCCGCTGGCGGGGCCTGGTGAAGGGCTGGATGCGCCGCGACTACTACAGCCCGCCGCTCAGCGACCCCCAGTTGAGCCTCGCCCACCTGGCCCGGCTCAAGGCCGTCCAGGACGACGCTTCCGTCACGCCCGTGCCCGAGCCCACCGGACACCGCCTGTTCACCAACATGGCGCGGGCCACGCACCGCCGCCCCGGCTGGGCCGCGTCGATCAGCATGGCCGACGCCCGCATCACGTACTACGAGACCGGCAACGGCGAGAACCTGCGCGGCTGGCACACGGGCTCGGGCATGCTCGCCTGGTGGGGCGACAGTTACGCCAACGGCCAGTACAGCGACGCCTTCTGGCCCACCGTCGACCCCTACCGGCTGCCCGGCGTCACCGCGTCCCGCAAGGCGCTCGCGGACGGGGCGGGCGGCGACTGGGGCGCGGCGCGACCGGACGTGAGCTGGGTGGGCGGGGCCACCGACGGCCAACGGGCCGTCGTCGGGCAGCACTTGAAGGGGTTGCAGAGCACGCTGTCGGCCCGCAAGGCGTGGTTCTGCCTGGACGACGCGATCGTGTGCCTGGGCGCGGGCATCAGCTGCGCGGACGGCGCGGTCGTGGAGTCCACCGTGGAGAACCGCAACCTCGGCCCGTCCGGAGGCGCCCCGTTCCAGGCCGACGGCGTCACCAAGCCCACCACCACGCCCTGGTCCCAGACCCTCACGGGCGCCCGGTGGGCGCACATCGGCGGCCACGGCGGCTATGTCTTCCCCGGCGGCGCCACCGTCCGGGCCCGCCGCGAGCGGCGCACCGGCAAGTGGAGCGACATCAACAAGGGCGGCGCCACGACCCCGTTGACCCGCACCTACCTCACGCTGCACGTCGACCACGGCACCGACCCCACGGACGCGACGTACGCGTACGTCCTGCTGCCCGGCGCGAGCGCGGCCCGCACGGCGGAGCGGGCCGCGGCCACCGGCTGGCTGCGGATCCTCGCCAACTCCGGGGCCCGGCAGGGCATCAGCGTGCCCTCGCTCGGCTTCACCGGCGTGACGTTCTGGTCGGGCGGCACGGCCGGGGCGCTCACCGCGAGCGCCGCCTGCGCGGTGCTGGTCGGCGAGCGGGCGGACGGGACGGCGGTGGTGTGCGTGAGCGACCCGACCCGGGCGGCGCGCGCGGGCCTGACGGTCACGTGGGACCGGCCGGTCGCCGCGGTCACCTCGAAGCCCGCCACGGTCACGTCGGTCGGCACGGGCGCGGCCCTGAAGCTCACGTTCGCCGACCTCGGACCCACGAAGGGCGCCACCCAGAAGATCACCGTGCGCCTCGCGTGAAGCGTGCGTCTCGGCCGAACCCTGCGCCCCGGCCTACCCTGCGCTTCGGGTGACCGGCCCGCCCCGCCGCCGTCAGGCCTTGCGCAGCCCCGCGACGAGGAGCGCGACCAGGCGGCGCGCGTCGTAGCGGGAGTCGCTCTCGGCGCCGATGCAGAGGTTCCCGATGCCGCGCATGAGCTGGTACGCGGTGGGGTCGGCGCGGATCTCGCCCGCGGCGGTCGCGGCTTCGAGGAGCTGGGCGCACACCGGCAGGAGGCGGTCGAGGAAGTAGGCGTGCAGCGTCTCGAAGCCCGCGCTGTCGGACCGCATCGCGGCGGCCAGGCCGTGCTTGGTGACCAGGAAGTCGACGAAGAGGTCGGCCCACCGTTCGAGGGCGGCGTGCGGTGTCGCCTCGCTCGCGAGGAGCGCGGGACCGGCCTCGGCGCAGGCGTCGACCTGGTGGCGGTAGACGGCGATGACGAGGTCGGCGCGGGTGGGGAAGTGGCGGTAGACGGTGCCGACGCCGACGCCCGCCTTGGCGGCGATGTCCCGTACCGGCGCCTCCACGCCCGAGGTGACGAAGACCGCCGCGGCCGCGTCGAGCAGGGTCTGCTGGTTGCGCCGGACGTCCTTGCGCCTGGATCCGGCGGCGCTGTCCGCGCTGCCCGCGCTGTCGTTCACCGCGGCGTTCCTTTCGTGAGGGGGCGCCCCGAGTCGTGGAGCGGCTGCCCAGAACCGTGCGAGGTGGATGCCCGGAGACGCACGGTGGGCACCCCGGGCCCCGGGACGGCCACCCCGGGGGTTGTGAAACGGAACCGCGTTCCGTATCGTCGGCGGAGCGACGTTCCGTTTTACTCATGATGGCAGACCGGGACCCCGGCGACCAGCTCGTCCGTGCTGCCCGCCGCCCACCCGGACCTGCCCCGCGACGCCCCCGGCCGACCGCCGGGCCCGCCGCGCCGAGACCCGCAGCATCCCCACGGAAGGCACCTCCATGTCCGAATCCGCCGTCACGCCCCCGCAGCAGCCCGCGGACGCGCCTGCCCCGGTCGTCTCCGCGAAGCCCGTCGTCCTGCCCGCCCCGGGCCGGGGCACGGATCTCCAGGTCCGCGTGTCCGCCCCCGCGACCGGCACCGACCTTCCCGTCGTCGTCCTCTCGCACGGCTTCGGCTGGTCGATGGACGGCTACGCCCCGCTGGCGGACCACTGGGCCGCGCACGGCTTCGTCGTCGTCCAGCCCACCCACCTGGACTCCCGGACGCTCGCGGTCCCCGCCGACGACCCGCGTACGCCCAGGATCTGGCGCATCCGCGTCGACGACCTCACCCGCGTCCTCGACGGGCTCGATGTGCTGGCGGCCGCCGTGCCGGGCCTCGGCGGGCGGGTCGACCGCGGCCGCGTCGCCGTGGCCGGGCACTCCTGGGGCGCGCAGACGGCGAGCACGCTGCTCGGCGCGCGGGTCCTCGACGCCGACGGCGTCCCCGGCGAGGACTTGTCCGACTCCCGCGTCACGGCGGGCGTGCTGCTCGCCCTGACCGGCCTGGGCGACGACCTCACCCCGTTCGCCGTCGAACACCTCCCGTTCCTGCGGCCGTCCTTCGACACCATGACGACCCCGGCCCTCGTCGTCGCCGGGGACAACGACCGGTCCCACCTGTCCACCCGCGGACCGGACTGGTTCACCGACCCCTACGTCCACAGCCCCGGAGCCAAGAGCCTGCTCACCCTGTTCGGCGCGGAGCACTCGCTCGGCGGCATCCCCGGATACGAGGTCGCCGAGACGACGGACGAGTCCCCCGCGCGCGTCGCCCTGATCCAGCGGCTCAGCACGGCCTACCTGCGCAGCGCCCTCGCCGCCGACGACACCGCGTGGAAGGCGGCGGCCACCGCCCTGGAGGAGGACCCCGAGCCGCTCGGGGAGCTGCGGAGCAAGTAACGCCCGGCCGGGAAGGGCCGACGCCGCACCCGTGCGCGCGAACTCAGCGGCCGATCCGCGTGCTGAGGGTGTCGTCGCCGTCCGTGTCGTCCCTGGCGTCGGGGCCGGGCGGGTGCGGCGGTGCGGGCTTGCGGCGCAGGGTGCCGGGCGCGGGGTGGGCGCCCCGGAACCGCAGCCGCCGGGCGGCACTCGCGGCCCGGCCGCTCCCCCGGCCCTGCGCCGTCCGGGACTCGCGCCGCCACCCCCGGCGCAGCGCGCCCGCCAGGCGCGACCGGGGCTGCCACTCCAGGCCGCTGGGCAGCCCCCAGCCGCGCTTGTACGCGGTGAGCCGCAGGACGAGTGCCACGGTCACGCCGAGCACGATGCCGAGCGTGGGCTGCTCGGCGTAACTGCAGACGACCGTGATCGCGGCGGCGACCACCGCGACGGACGCGTACAGCGCGTTCCCGCCGAGCACCGCGGGCACGCGCCGCAGCATCATGTCGCGCAGCGCCCCGCCGCCGACGGCCGTGATGGTGCCGAGCAGCAGCGCGGGCAGCCAGCCGAGCCCGGCGGCGAGGGTCTTCTGCGCCCCGGCGACCGCCCAGAAGCCGATCACCGCCGCGTCGAGCGCGGTGAAGAGCCGGTCCCAGGCCTCCTGGCTGATGCTGATGAGGAAGGCGATGAAGGCCCCGGCGAGCGCGGTCGGCAGGTAGAAGACGTCGGTGAGCGCGACCGGCGTCCCGTGCTGGAGCAGGGTGTCGCGGATGAGCCCGCCGCCGAGCCCGGACACCACGCCGACCGCGACGAAGCCGAACAGGTCGAGCCGTTCGGTGCGGGCGATCGCGCCGCCCTGCAGCGCGGCGGCGAACACCCCGGCGAGGTCGAGCCCGCGCGTGGCCACGTCCACGCCGTGCGGCGTGAGGAGTTCGGCCATCGCCGCCCGCCTCCCTGCTCCGTTCCGCGCCCGGTGCGTCCCGTACGTCTCCTACGTTTCGTACGTCACCCGGCGGCGGACGGCGACCGGAGGCGGGCCGGACGCCGGTCTCAGGACGTGACGGCCGCGGGCAGGTCGGGGCTGATCTGCGGGCGCCCGGGCACAAGGCGCAGCGCGAGCACCATGGTGAGCCCGCCGCCCGGGGTGTCCTCGGCGCTGAGGGTGCCGCCCATGGCCTCGGTGAAGCCGCGGGCGACGGCGAGGCCGAGGCCCACACCGGCGCCGCGCGGGGAGTCGCCGTGCCGCTGGAAGGGCTCGAAGATGCGTTCCTTGGCGACGTCGGGCACGCCGGGGCCGCGGTCCACGACACGGAGCTGCACCTGGTCGGCCATGGTGCTCGCGGCGACCAGGACGCTCTCCCCGGCGGGGCTGTACTTCAGGGCGTTCTCTATGACGTTGGCGACGGCCCGCTCCAGGAGGCCCTTGTCGGCGGCGACCATGGGCAGGTCCTCGGGGATGTCGAGCGCCACGTGCTCGGCGGACGAGGACATCCCTTCGAGGGCGAGCGGGACGACCTCGTCGAGGTCGATCTCGCGGACCATCGGCATGACGGTGTCGGTCTGGAGCCGGGACATGTCCAGGAGGTTGCCGACGAGGTGGTCGAGGCGGTCGGCGCCCGCCTCGATGGCGGCGAGGAGTTCCGCCTGGTCCTCCTCGGACCACTCGATGTCGTCCGAGCGGAGGCTGGAGACGGATGCCTTGATGCCGGCGAGGGGGGTGCGCAGGTCGTGGCTGACGGCGGCGAGCAGGGCGGTGCGGATGCGGTTGCCCTCGGCGAGGGTGCGGGCCTCCTGCGCCTGGGACTGCAGGCGCTGGCGGTCCAGGACCACGGCGGCCTGCGCGGCGAAGGCGCCGAGGACGCGGCGGTCCTCGGCGGGCAGGACGCGGCCGATGAGGGCGAGCGACATGTAGTCGCCGACGGGCATGTCGACGTCGGCGTCCTCGGGGCGGCCGACGTGCGGACGGGGGCCGACGCCGGCCGCGCAGGTCCACAGGGCGATGTCGCTCTCCCGCTCCAGGAGCGCCACGGACTCCATGGCGAAGGTCTCGCGCACGGTCTCCAGGAGCGATTCGAGGCTGTTCTCGCCGCGCAGGACGCTGCCCGCCAGATACGACAGGATCTCCGACTCGGCGCGCAGCCGTGCCGCCTGGTGGGTGCGGCGCGCGGCGAGGTCCACGACCGACGCCACGGACACCGCCACCGCCACGAAGATCACGAGAGCGACGATGTTCTTCGGGTTGGAGATCAGTATGTGGTGGACGGGCGGCGTGAAGAAGTAGTTGAGCAGCAGGGAGCCGAACGCCGCCGACGCCAGGGACGGGACCAGCCCGCCGAGCAGGGCCGCCGCCACGGTGAGCGTCAGGAACAGCAGCATGTCGTTGGCGAGGCCCAGATTGGGCGCCACGCCCCGCAGCAGCAGGGCGAGCAGGATCGGCCCGCCGATGCCGACCAGCCAGCCCCAGGTGATCCGGTTGCGGCCGAGGCGGGCGGCGCGCGGGGTGGCCGACAGGCTGCGGCCCTTGCCCGCCTCGTTGTGGGTGACCAGGTGCACGTCGAGGTCGGGCCCGGACTCGCGGGCGACGGTGGCGCTGACGCCGGGCCCGAAGACGTACTGCCAGGACCTGCGGCGGGAGACGCCGAGGACGATCTGGGTGGCGTTGACGCCGCGCGCGAACTCGAGGAGCGCCGCGGTGATGTCGTCCCCTATGACCTGGTGGAAGGATCCCCCGAGGTCCTCCACGAGGGTGCGCTGGATCGCGAGTTCCTTCGGCGAGGCGGCGGTGAGGCCGTCGCTGCGGGCGATGTAGACGGCGAGGACCTCGCCGCCCGCGCCCTTCTCGGCGAGCCGCGCGGCACGGCGCAGCAGGAAGCGACCCTCGGGCCCGCCGCTGAGGCCGACGACGATGCGTTCGCGGGCCTGCCAGGTGGAGCGGATGTTGTGCTCGCCGCGGTACTGCTGGAGGTATTCGTCGACCCGGTCGGCCACCCACAGCAGCGCGAGTTCCCGCAGCGCGGTGAGGTTTCCGGGGCGGAAGTAGTTGGACAGGGCCGCGTCGACCTTGTCGGCCTTGTAGATGTTGCCGTGCGCCATCCGGCGGCGCAGCGCCTGGGGCGACATGTCGACCAGCTCGATCTGGTCCGCCCGGCGCACCACCTCGTCGGGGATCGACTCGCGCTGCCGGACCCCGGTGATCCGCTCGACGACGTCGCCGAGGGACTCCAGGTGCTGGATGTTGACGGTGGAGACCACGTCGATCCCGGCCGCGAGCAGCTCTTCGACGTCCTGCCAGCGCTTGGTGTTGCGCGAGCCGGGGATGTTGGTGTGCGCCAGTTCGTCGACGAGGGCGACGGCCGGGGCGCGCTCCAGGACGGCGTCGACGTCCATCTCCGTGAACGTCGCGCCGCGGTACTCCAGGTCCTTGCGCGGCAGCAGTTCGAGGCCGTGCAGCATCACTTCCGTGCGGGGACGGCTGTGGTGCTCCACGAAGGCCACGACACAGTCGGTGCCGCGTTCCATGCGACGGTGGGCCTCGGACAGCATCGCGTACGTCTTGCCGACGCCCGGTGCCGCCCCCAGGTAGATCCGAAGCTTGCCGCGTGCCATGTAACTCGTCTCTGCGCTCGGCGGGTGATTGATACGTTCATCAATCAAAGGGGCTCAGAATGCCAGACGCCAGAGCCCCGCGCACCGTTGACTTCGCACACGCGTTCCGCGAACGGCAGGGACAGGACCATGGTGAGCCCGCCGCCGGGTGTGTCCTCCGGGGTGAGCGTGCCGTCCATCGCCTCGGCGAGCCCCCGCGACAGGGCGAGGCCGAGCCCGAGACCTGTGGTGTTGTCGGTGTCGCCGAGCCGCTGGAAGGGCTCGAAGACCCGGTCGCGGTCGGCCGGTGGGAGGCCGGGGCCGCGGTCGACGACGCGCAGTTCCACGCGGCCCGCCAGGGCGCTCGCGGTGATGAGGACCTTGCCGCCGGCCGGGGTGTGGCGGGCGGCGTTGCCGACGAGGTTGGCTATCACCCGCTCCAGGAGCGGCGGGTCGGCGAGGACGGCCGGGATCTCCTCCAGGCTGCCCGTCTCGACCGGGCAGTGGTCGGGCAGCGAGTCGAGGGCGGGCGGCAGGACCTCTTCGAGCGCGGTGTCGCGCAGTTCCAGCTTGAGGGCGCCCGCCTGGAGGCGGCTCATGTCGAGGAGGTTGTCGACGAGACGGTTCAGCTTGGCCATGGACTCGTCGGCGGTGGCGAGCAGTTCCTCGCGGTCGTGCTCGGAGAAGTCCAGGTCGCGGCTGCGCAGCGAGCCGATCGCGGCGAGGGCGGCGGCCAGCGGGGTGCGCAGGTCGTGGCCGACGGCGCGCAGCAGCGCGGTGCGCATCCGGTCGGCGGCCCTGACGGGCTCCACCTCGGCGGCGGCCTCGGCGAGCCGGGCCCGCTCCACGGCGGCGCCGACGTGCGCGGCGAACGCGGCGAGGACGCGCCGGTCGGCGGAGGGCAGCGGGCGGCCGCGCAGCACGAGGTAGGCGTCGGCGCCCGCGGGGACGACGGTGACCTGGGCGTCCGAGGCGTCGGGCGGCTCCGGCACGAGTTCGGCGGCGTCCACGCCGAAGGCCTCCCGGGCGCGTTCGAGCAGGGCGGGAACGGGCTGCCCGCCCCGCACGATGGTGCCCGCGAGCGACGACATGGTCTCGGCCTCGGCAGTGGCGCGTGCCGAGCGCCGGGACAGGCGCAGCGACCGGTCGACGACGGCGGCGACGGTGGCGGCGACGATCGCGAACACCACCAGCGCCAGCATGCTGTTCGGGTCCCCCAGCGTGAAGTGCCCGACGGGTGGCATGAACCAGTAGTTGAGCAGCAGCGACGCGGTCACCGACGCCACCACCGCGGACAGCACCCCGCCGATGCAGGCCACGCCCACGACGGCCAGCAGGAACAGCAGCGCCTCGCTGGTGAGGTTCAGGTGTTCGCGGGCCACGTCCAGGTCGAGGAGGAGGGTGAGCACGCTCGGCAGGAGCAGCCCGGCGACGGGCCCGCCGACGCGGCGCGGGCGCGACAGCGTACGTCTGCGGGAGGGCAGCAGGGTGCCCGCGCCCGCGCGTTCGTGCGTGACCGTGTGGACATCGATGTCGCCGGACGCCTCGACGACGGACTCGCCGGTGCCGCGGCCGGTCAGGAACCGCTCGACGCGGCCGCGGCGGCTGGAGCCGAGGACGAGCTGGGTGGCGTTCTCGGCGCGGGCGAACTCCACCAGGGCGGTCGCGACGTCGTCGCCGACGACCGAGTGGTAGCTGCCGCCCAGGTCCTCCACGAGCCGCCGCTGCCGGGTCAGGGACGCGTGCGAGGTGCCCGCGGCGAGGCCGTCGCTGCGCGCGATGTGCACGGCGAGCAGCTCACCGCCGACGGAGCGGTCGGCGATACGGGCGGCGCGGCGGATCAGGGTGTCGCCCTCGGGGCCGCCGGTGAGGCCGACGACGACGCGTTCGCGGGTCTCCCACACGCCGCCGATGCCGTGCTCGGAGCGGTACGCCTGCAGGGCCTCGTCGACGCGGTCGGCGACCCACAGCAGGGCGAGCTGGCGCAGGGCGGTCAGGTTGCCGGTGCGGAAGTAGTTGGCGAGGGCCGCGTCGACCTTCTCCGGGGCGTGGATGTTGCCGTGCGCCATGCGGCGGCGCAACGACTCCGGGGCGACGTCGACGAGTTCGATCTGGTGGGCGCGGCGCACGACGTCGTCGGGGACCGTCTCGGCCTGCGGCACCTTGGTGATCTTCTCCACGACGTCCTTGAGTGACTCCATGTGCTGGATGTTGATCGTCGTGACGACGTCGATGCCGGCCGTGAGCAGCCGGTCGACGTCCTGCCAGCGCTTGGGGTTGCGGCCGTCGCCGGGGACGTTGGTGTGGGCGAGGTCGTCGACGAGCACGACCTCGGGGCCGCGGGCGAGCACCTCGTCCAGGTCGAGCTCGGTGAACTCCCCGCCCCGGTAGGAGACGCGGGCGCGCTCCACGACGGCGACCCCGGCGGCCCTCGCCTCCATGAGCAGGGATTCCGTGTGCGGGCGTCGGTGGCACTCCACGAGGCCCACGACGACGTCGGCGCCGCGCGCGGCCCGTCGCCGTCCTTCGTCGAGCATGCGGCAGGTCTTGCCGACCCCCGGTGCCGCGCCGAGGTAGATCTTCAGCTGTCCGGGTCGTACGTGCGTCATCGCGCCGGTGTCAGAACCTCTCCGGGAAGAGCCGCGCGAGGACGAGATATCCGACCAGGCTGACGGCGATGACGAGCCCCACCACATTCTCAGCGCTCACGGTCCTCAACTCCTTGGCGTGCTGGGTGACTTCCCCACCGAAGCCGCTCGCCGGACCGGCGGATACGCCCCTTGACACATCCTTGGCAGCTCTCACCAGGACGTTGACACGGCCTTGACATCCGGGGGCCGACCGGGTGGGGGCGGCGGGGCCGGTGCGGTGGCGCACCGGCCCGGCGGGCCCGGCGGGTACTAGCGGAGCGATTTGATCGTGCGGGACATGCTCTCGGCGCCGTGGCCCTCGGACAGCTGCCGCTGGAACAGGGTGTGCAGCGGGGCGAGCAGGTCGACGCCGACGCCCAGGTCCTTGGTCGCGGTGAGGATGTGGGCGAGGCCCACGGCGTTGATGTCCAGGTTGGACGTCTCGGTCCGGTAGTCCCCGGCGTCGATCTCGGCGGCGAAGCCGGGCAGCGCGGCGATGGCCTCCTTGAGCCAGCGGACGAGCAGCTCGGTGACCTTCCCCGCCTCGATCCCGGCGGCCCCGGCGACGGCCACCGTCTGGAAGAACCCGGCGAACATCCCGTACATGCCGCTGAGCAGCGCCACGTCGTGCACCGGCGCGAGCCCCGGGTCGGTGCCGACGAACACCGCCGAGCCCAGCGTCTCCAGGAGCGGCCGGTATCGCGCGAAGGCCTCGTCGTCGCCGCTGTACAGGACGAACGCCTCCGGAGTGCCGACGGTCTGCGGGATCGCGTACACCGCGCCGTCCACGTACGCGGCGCCGTGCCCGGTGACCCAGGCGCCGAGCTCGCGGGCCGGGTCGGGGGTCCCGGAGGTGAGGTTGACGACCACGCGGCCCGCGAGGGCGGCCGCGGTCGGCGTGAGCAGGGCGCGGACGGTCGTGTAGTCGAGTACGCAGACGACGACCAGGTCGCTCGCGGCGACGGCGTCGGCCGGGGTGGCCGCCAAGGTGGCGCCCCTGGCGACCAGTTCGTCCGCCTTGTCCTGCGAGCGGTTCCAGACGGTGACCTTGTGGCCCTGGTCGAGGAAGGTGCGGGCGAGGACCTGCCCGAGGTTGCCGAGCCCGATGACGGTGACGGTGGTGGGCTCGGGGGTGGCGGCGTTCTCGCCGGTGGTGATGCCGTTGTCGCTCATGCTGTGCCTCCGTGGGACCGCGGCCGGGGCGGTGCGCCCGGCCTGTGGTCATCACCTTGCGGGCGGGCGCTGTCCGTTCACTGCCGCTTGGCTGCCGGTTCGCTGTCGCCGCGCTCCCGCCGTCCTGTCGGTGCGGGCGACAGGGCGCTCACCTGCCGGGTTATCGTCGTCGACATGCGATTCGGGGTGCTCGGTCCGCTGGCCGTGTGGACGACGGACGGTGCGGAGGTCGCCGTCCCCGGCGCCAAGGTCCGTGCGCTTCTCGCCCACTTGCTGGTGCACCCGGGGCACCCGGTGTCGGCGGACCGGCTGATCGACGCGCTGTGGGGCGAGGAACTGCCCGACCACCCGTCGAACGCCCTCCAGGGCAAGGTGTCGCAGCTGCGCCGCGCCCTGGAGCGGGCCGAGCCGGGCGGCAGGGCCCTGGTCGGCGCGGGGCCCGCCGGTTACACGCTGCGGGTGGCGGCGGAGGCGGTCGACGCGGGCCGGTTCGCCGGGCTGCTCGAACGGACCAGGGCCGCGGACGTGTCCAGCGAGCGGGTCCGGTTCCTGGACGAGGCGCTGGGGCTGTGGCGGGGCGAGGCGTTCGCCGACTTCACCCACGACGCGTTCGCGCGGGGCGCGATCGGCCGCCTGGAGGAGGACCGGCTCACCGCGTGGGAGGACCAGGCCGAGGCCCGCCTGGACTCCGGCGAGCACGGGCCGCTCGCCGCGGATCTGGCCGACCTGGTCGTGCGGCACCCGCTGCGCGAGCGGCTGCGCTCCGCGCAGATGCGGGCCTTGTACCGCGCGGGCCGACAGTCGGAGGCCCTGGCCGCGTACGAGGAGCTGCGACGGCGTCTGGACGAGGAACTCGGCCTGGCGCCCGGGGCCGAACTGGCGGCGCTGCACGGGGCGATATTGCGGCAGGACCCGGTGCTGGACGCGGTGGCGGGTGTGGTGAGGGGTGCGGCGGGGGGTGCTCTGAGGGGCGAGGGGGCCGGTTCACCGGTGGCCCATGCAGTGACGGGTGCGGGAGTCGGTCCGCTGGTGAACCAGGCGGCAACGGGTGCCGGGGCCGGACCGCTGGTGAACCAGGCGGTGACAGGTGCCGGGGCCGGACCGCTGGTGAACCAGGCGGTGACAGGTGCCGGGGCCGGACCGCTGGTGAACCAGGCGGCGACAGGTGCCGGGGCCGGACCTCTGGTGAACCAGGCGGCGACAGGTGCCGGGGCCGGACCTCTGGTGAATCAGGCGGCGACAACCGCGCTTCCGACTGCGGCGACCATGCCACCGGCCGTGCCGTCGCCCGCGACCACCGCGACGTCGGCACCGGAGCCCCCGGCCATCACGGACCTTCCCTATGGGCCCTCGCCCGCCACGGATCTCCCCTCCGGGCCCCCACCCACGACGGATCACCACTCCACGCCCACGCCCACACCCACACCCACGCCCACACCCACCACGAACCTCCCCTCCGCCCCCTCGCCCACGACCTCACCCACCCCCGGATCCGCCGCGCCCACCGCGGCCACCGCACCCACCGCGACCCCCCGCACCAACCTCCCCGCCCCCATCGCCCCGCTCATCGGCCGCGACGACGACGTGGCCGGGATACGTCAACTCCTCACCGCCACCCGACTGGTGACGTTGACCGGGCCCGGCGGCGTCGGCAAGACGCGGCTGGCCTGTGCGGCGGCGCGCGGGGTCGCGGACGGGTTCCCGGACGGGGTGTGGCTGGTCGAGCTCGCGGGTCTGGAGGCCGGGGCGGGTGCGGGGCCGGAGGCAGGGGCCGACCGCGTGGCCGAGGCGGTGGCCCGGGTGATCGGGCTGCACGAGGAGCCGGGCGCGCCGACGGCGGCGGTCGCGCGGCTCACGGGGGCGCTGCGCGGGCGGCGGCTGCTGCTCGTGCTAGACAACTGCGAGCATGTGGTGGACGCCGTGGCCGAGTTGGCCGACGGCCTGCTGCGCGAGGTGCCCGGGCTCACCGTCCTCGCCACCAGCCAGGAGCCCCTCGACGTGAGCGGTGAGCGGGTCCGGGCGGTGCCGCCGCTCGAACTCGCGGGCGCCATGGAGCTGTTCCGGCAGCGGGCCGGGCTCGGCCCCGGGGCCGACCTCGGCGCGGACGACGCGGAGGCCGTCGCCGAGTTGTGCGTGCGGCTCGACGGGCTTCCCCTGGCACTGGAACTCGCGGCCGCGCGGGTGCGCACGATGGGCGTGCACGGGCTGCTGTCCCGCATCGACGACCGGTTCGCCCTGCTCGGCCGCGGCTTTCGCGGGGCGCCCGCCCGGCAGCGTACGCTCCGCGCGGTCATCGACTGGAGCTGGTCGCTGCTTTCGGAGCCGGAGCGCACGGTGCTGCGCCGCCTCGCCGTGCACGACGGCTGCACGCTCGACGCCGCCCGGGCCGTGGGCGCGGGCGGGACCGTGGACGGCGCCGATGTGCTCGATCTGCTCGCCCGCCTAGTGGACCGCTCGCTGGTGGTCGCCTCCGACCGGCGGGACGGACCCCGGTACTGCGTCCTTGAGTCCGTCCGGGAGTACGGCGTCGAACAGCTGCGGGAGGCGGGCGAGTCCGCCGACGTGCGCGAGCGGCACAGCGTCCACTACGCCGGACTCGCCGTCACGGCGGGCCGCTCGCTGCACGGCCCCGAACAGCGCCGGTGGCTGGATCGCCTCGACGAGGAAAGCGCCAATCTGCGCCGCGCCCTGGACACGGCGGTCGAACGCGGCGCGGTGGAGCGCGCGTTGGCCATGGTGAACGCGTTGGCCTGGTACTGGGTGCTGCGGGGGCGGATCGCCGAGGCACGGAGGTCGCTGGACGCGGCCCTCGCGCTGGTGCCGGACGCCGCGCGCGGCCCCGAGCCCGCTGCGGCCGCCGGGTCCACCGCGGCCGCCCGGGCCCTCGCCCTCGCCTGGCGCACCGGCATCTCCCTGCGGGAAGGCGACGACGCGGGCGTGGACGCGTACGCGGACGTCTGCACGGGCACGGACGCGGGACCGGCCGCCGACGCGGGCGCAGATACGGGCACAGACACGGACGCCACCGCCACCGCCACCGGCATGACCTCCCCCAACGAACCCACCCACCTCCTCCAAGCAACCCTCGCCGCCTACAAAGACCTTGACGACCCCTCAGGCCACGCCACCGCCCTGTGGATCCTCGGCTCCGCGCAGTTGGGCGCGGGCGCCGTGCGGACCGGGGAGCGACTGGTGAACGAGGCGCTCGACGCGTTCTCCGACCTCGGTGACACCTGGGGCACCGCCGCCGCGCTGAGTGTGCGGGCCCGGCACGCCCTCGCGCACGGCGACCTCGCCGCCGTACGCCGTGACAGCGAGCGCAGCGCCCGCCTCTTCCGTGAACTCGGCGACGACTGGGGGCAGTTGCAGACCGTCTTCCCGCTGGCCACGCTCAGCGAGATCGCGGGCGACTACGCCGAGGCGGCCCGGCTGCACCGCGAGGGACTGGCCATCGCCGAGCGCCTCGGGCTCTGGACGGAGGCGTCCAAGCGGCTGTCTGGACTTGGCCGGATCGCGCTGCTGACGGGCGACTTCGACGAGGCCCGAGCCGCGCACGGGCGCGCCCTGCGGCTCGCGCGCGACCACAGCTTCCGCTCCGGCGAACTGGACGCGCGGATCGGCCTCGGCCTCGGGGCACGCAGGGAGGGCGACCTGGCGGGCGCGGAGGGGCACCTGCGCGACCTCCTCGCCTGGTTCCGCGGGGCCGACTACGGGCCGGGCGTCACGCTCGCGCTCGCCGAGCTGGGCTTTGTGGCGGAGCTGCGGGGCGACGCGGCACAGGCGCACGCGCTGCACGCCGAGGGCTTCGACGTCGCCGCCGGCCTCGGGGACGCGCGGGCGCTCGCCCTGGCCCTGGAGGGCCTCGCGGGGGCGGCGGCCGCGGCCGGGGAGCACCGCGCGGCCGCGACCCTGCTCGGCGCCGCTGCCGCCGCCCGCGCCTCCGTGGGCGCCCCGCTCCCGGCGGGCGAGCGCGGCGACGTGGACCGGGTGGCGGCCGCCGCCGTGGCGCGGCTGGGCGAGGCGGCGTACGCCACCGCGTTCGACGAGGGCGGGCACATGGCCCCTGAACAGGCCCGACGCCTCGTCGGCGGGGCGCCCGAGCGACCCGGGACGCCACTCCCGCCGCACTGAACCCACCAGCCACAGCGACCCCTTAACTCCTCCGCACCCCCGCGGTCAAGCACCGGTTTCCGGTCGAACGCCGCGCCGAGAAAAACGACCAACCGCTCATTTTCCCAGGTCAGCGTGTTGTTCTTGGTTATACCACCTGGCGGAGTCCACATTCTGGACGACCGCCGCACACCACGACTGGCCGCCCTGAGCTGCCCGAACGGTCATTCGGCCCTCGGTCAACAGACGCGTCCATCCGGAAATCGACCATCCGCTTGCCGCTCACTCAGCGCACTTGCAAGACTCCCCAACGCAACCAAGAACGGCACACGCAATCTCCACGTAACACCTGGCTTCACCCACAAGAAACACAACCCTCGTACTTCCTACCCGCATTGAAGGAGCGTCAAAGTGCGTCACCTCCTGAAGACCGTGAGCGCGGCCGTCGCCGTGGCCGCAGGCGTCCTGACCGTCACGGCGGTCTCGACGAGCGCGGCCGGCGCTGCGACCCCGGCACCGACGGGCCTGTTCGCGCCGTCGGACCTCGTGCTCACCGTCGGCCAGGGCGACGACGCCGCCACGGCCACGGTGCAGCGCGCGGTCACCCTCAGCTGCGCGCCGAAGGCCACCGGCACCCACCCGGCGCCGCGCGCCGCGTGCGCCGAACTCTTCGCCGTCGAGGCACAGTTCGACAAGCTCGTCGACCAGGCTTCGCAGGTCAAGTGCACCAAGGAGTGGAACCCGGTCGTGGTCTCCGCGGCGGGCGTCTGGCAGGGCAAGCACGTGGCATGGACGACCACCTTCGGCAACCCGTGCGCCATGAGGGCGGCCCTCACGAACGGCGCCCTGCTCAACTTCTGACGGATCATCCGTCCACCCCCAGACCCCTCGGCAACCTTTCGTGGGGGGAGGAAGCCGAGGTACGCGGCCCCCGATGTCCCGAGCATCGGGGGCCGCACAATTTTTCCCACCCGCGCACCGAGGGTGCCCGGCGGGCAGGTTCCGCCGGAACCCGCGGCCTCCCGCACGGGTCGTTCCGGCGGAACCTGCCCGATCCTGTCCGGGAACCGGATCCCGTCCGGCCCGAGGAGGCCCCGCCGTGCACACACCCGAGACGCCCCCGCGCCCCGCGCCCGTCCCGGCGCCCGTGCCCCCCGTCCGCCGCGCCCCCGCCGTATACGAGGGCCTGCCGGGCGGCATCGGCGTGTCACGGCTGCGCGTGTACAACTGGCCGGCCGCCGACGGCCTGCGCGGCGGCACCCCTCACCTCCACCTCACCTGCACCGAGGGCTACGCGGTCGTCAGCGGCCGGGGCGCCGTGCAGACCCTGACCCCCGCCGGTTTCCGGCAGACCCCGCTGGCACCGGGCGCCCTGCTGTGGTTCACGCCCGGGACGGTCCACCGGCTCGTCAACGAGGGCGACCTGACTCTGCACGTCCTGATGCAGAACAGCGGCCTGCCCGAGGCGGGCGACGCCGTCCTCACGCTGCCGCCGCACCTGCTCACCGACCCCGCGACGTACCGCGCCGCCACGGCCCTGCCGCCCCGCGCGGCCCACGGCCGGGACGCGGCGGGCGACGCGGCCGTGGAGCGTGCGGCCCGGCGCCGCCGCGACCTCGCCGTCGAGGGGTTCACCGCGCTGCGCTCCGCCACGGAGGCGGGCGACCCCGAGCCCCTCGCCGCCTTCCACCGGGCCGCCGCGGCGCTCGTCGCGCCCCTGACCACGGCGTGGCGCGAGCGCTGGCGCACGGGCGCCGCAGCGGCGGCCGCCGCCACCGGCACACAGCTCGACGCGCTGACGAAGGGCGACACGAGCCACCTCGCGGAGGCCGTGCTGCGCGCCGAACAGCCCGCCGAGCGCGGTCGGTTCGGTATGTGCGGACGGCTCGACGTATACGAGACGAGCGCCGCCTGAGCCAGCCCCGACGACCTGAGCCGGTCCCGGGAAGGGTTCGCGGCCGACAGCGGTTGACGAGCACCAGGGCGGCACCCCGGCCGTGTCCGCCCCCTCGCTCAACTCCCCCGACTCGAGGAGCCCGCACATGAGCACCGCACACGACACCCTGGACGGCGAGTACGAGCCCAACGCCTGGGACTGGGTGGCCGAGCACGTCGCCCGCTACGAGGGCAGCGGCGGCACCGAGGGCCTGGAGATGCGCGGCTACCCGACCGTCGTCCTCACCACCAGGGGCGCCAGGTCCGGCAAGATCCGCAAGACCCCGGTGATCCGTGTCAGCGACGGCACGCGTTACATTGCCGTCGGCTCCGTGGGCGGCGCGCCCAAGCACCCGGCCTGGTACCACAACGTGCTCGCGCACCCGCGCGTCCGGCTCCAGGACGGCCCCGTGGTCAAGGAGTACGAGGCGCACGTGGCCGAGGGCGAGGAGCGCGCCGCGTGGTGGGCGCGCGCGGTGGAGACCTTCCCCCGGTACGCCGAGTATCAGGAGCAGACGGAGCGCGTCCTGCCCGTCGTGGTCCTGGAGCCGGTCGCCGAGGAGGCCTGACGCACGGATGAGACACCGATGAGTACGACAACGGGGGACCACGGATGAGCGGCACGAGGACAGTGGGGCGCCCGCGACGGGCGGCACGCGGGCCCGCACTGGACCCGGGGAGCGACGCGTGAGCCGGGCGGGGCACACCGTCGAGGCCGAGCCCTTCGCCACCGCGCGCCTGGCCCTGGAGCCCCTGCGCGTCGCGCACGCCGAGGAGCTGGCCCCCGTGCTCGCCGACCCGGCGCTGCACACGTTCATCGGGGGCGCCCCGGACGACCTGGCGACGCTGCGGGCCCGCTACGCGCGCATGGTCGCCGGGTCGCCCGACCCGCGTGTCTCCTGGTGCAACTGGGTGATCAGGGTGACCGCCGACGACCGTCCCGCGGGCACCGTGCAGGCGACCGTGGGGCCCACCGCGGGCGCCGACGGGCTCGCGGCCGAGATCGCCTGGGTGGTGGGCACGCCGTGGCAGGGCCAGGGCATCGCGTCCGAGGCGGCGCGGGCCCTCGTGGCCTGGCTGCGCGGCCTGCCGGAGGTGGCGTGCGTCCTCGCGCACATCCACCCCGACCACGGCGCGTCGGCGGCCGTGGCCCGCGCCGCCGGGCTCGCGCCCACCGAGGAGTGGCACGACGGCGAGGTCAAGTGGCTGCTCGTGTTCGACCGTTGAGGCGGGCCCACCCGGCCCGCCCGCGTCCCAAGGCGCGCCCCGCCCGTCCTCAGTAGGGCCGGTCCCCCGCGATCGCGACGCGCTCCGCCACCCGCCGGTGCGGCGCGTAGTCGTCGACGGCGTAGTGCTGCGTCGCGCGGTTGTCCCAGAACGCGATGTCGCCCGGCTGCCACTGCCAACGCACCTGGTACTCCGGCACATGGGCCTGGCGGACCAGGTGGCCGAGGAGGCGGTCGCTCTCGGCGCGGTCCATGCCGACGATGTGCGTGGTGAAGGACGTGTTGACGAACAGGGTCCGGCGCCCGGTCTCCGGGTGCGTGCGCACCACGGGATGCGTGACGGGCGGGAACGCGTCCTGGAACGGGGCCAGTTGCTCGGGGCCGTAGAACCGCGAGAAGCCCGGGATGAAGTCATGGACGGCCCGCGCCCCGTCGACGCGCGCCTTGACGTCGTCCGGGAGGTTGTCGTACGCGACGGCCATGTCCGCCCACATGGTGTCGCCGCCCACGGGCGGGACCTCGCGGAGCTGCAACACCGCGCCGAGCGCGGGCCGTTCGCGGAAGGTGACGTCGGCGTGCCACACGTTCTCGAAGGTGGGCGCCGCGGTGCCGCCCTTCTCGAAGCGCACGATGTCCTCCGCTGCGCCGCGCGCGAGCAGCGGGTTGGTCTCCAGCTCGCCCCAGCCCCGGGCGAAGGCGCGCTGCTGCTCGGAGGTCAGGTGCGCGCCCCGGAAGAACAGCACCTTCCACTCCAGGAGCGCGCGGTGCAGTTCGGCGCGGACCGCCGGGGCGAGCGTCCCGGTGAGGTCGGCGCCCCGGATCTCGGCGCCGATGACGCGGCCCCGGGGCACGACGTCGACGTGCTCGTAGGGCCGCTCCGACCAGCCGTCGGGGAGGCGGCGCAGGGTGCGGCGGCCCTCGTACATGCCGTCGGCGGGGACGCGGGCCTCACGGAGCGCGCCGGGGGCGGCGTGGGGCGGGTTCGGGGCGTCGTGGAGTGTGAAGGGGGACGTGGGCAGGGCCGTCATGGTGATGATCCTCGCGTCGGGCGAAGGCCTGGACCGGGCCGGACACAGGCCGGGCGAACGGGGCTTCGGCGCACGGCCCGACGCGTACACGAGACGTACGGTCACAGGGGCGCGGCGCCGCGGGGTCGCGGTGGTCGCGTCAACAGCCCGATCGCTCGCACCCGCGCCGCCACGGGACGTTGAAACGCCCGAGGCCGGTGGTCAGGTGCTGGATCATGTCGGCCATTGTGGGTGGCGGTTCCCCTTACGTCAACAGGTGTTGACGGGAGCGGGCGGACCTCCCCCTCGTACCGGGAAAACCCCGCCGACCTGCGTGGAAGATCCGAGGACGCCGGTGAGTTGTACGGGCGGCGCTCCCGCGCAAGGCTGACCCGGCCGACATCGCGATGCCCGGATGACGGATGATCGACCCATCCGTACCAGGCAACTGTGCAACGCAGAGAGGACCACCCCATGGATGACCGCTTCGACGTCGTCGTGCTCGGAGCAGGACCCGGCGGATATGTCGCCGCCATCCGCGCCGCCCAGCTGGGCAAGCGGGTAGCGGTCGTCGAGGAGAAGTACTGGGGCGGGGTCTGCCTCAACGTCGGCTGCATCCCGACGAAGGCGCTGCTGCGCAACGCCGAGCTGGCGCATCTGTTCACGCACGAGGCGAAGACGTACGGCATCAAGGTCGACGGCGAGGTCTCCTTCGACTACGGCGAGGCGTTCCGGCGCAGCCGCACGGTCGCGGACGGCCGCGTCAAGGGCGTCCACTTCCTGATGAAGAAGAACAAGATCACGGAGTTCGACGGCCGCGGCACCTTCCTCGACGCGAACACCCTCCAGGTCGCGAAGTCCGACGGCACGACCACCACGATCGGCTTCGACAACTGCATCATCGCCACCGGCGCCACCCCGAAGCTGCTGCCCGGCACCCGCCGCAGCGAGCGCGTGGTGACGTACGAGGAGCAGATCCTCGCCGACGAGCTGCCGCGCTCCGTCGTGATCGCGGGCGCGGGCGCGATCGGCATCGAGTTCGCCTACGTCCTGCACAACTACGGCGTGAAGGTCACGATCGTCGAGTTCCTGGACCGGATGGCGCCCCTCGAGGACGCGGACGTCTCCAAGGAGCTGGCCAAGCAGTACCGCAAGCTCGGCATCGACGTACTGACGTCGACGCGGGTGGAGAGCATCGACGAGTCGGGCGAGCAGGTCCGCGTCACCGTCACCGCCAAGGACGGCAAGCAGCAGGTCCTGGAGGCCGACAAGGTCCTGCAGGCCATCGGCTTCGCCCCGAACGTCACCGGCTACGGCCTGGAGGCCACGGGCGTGACGGTCACCGAGCGCGGCGCCATCGACGTCGACGGCCGCTGCCGCACGTCCGTGCCGCACATCTACGCCATCGGTGACGTGACCGCGAAGCTGATGCTCGCGCACACCGCCGAGTCCATGGGCGTCATCGCCGCCGAGACCCTCGCGGACGCCGAGACCATGGAGCTCGACTACCCGATGATCCCGCGCGCCACCTACTCGCAGCCGCAGATCGCGAGCTTCGGCTGGACGGAGGCGCAGGCCCGGGAGAAGGGCTTCGACGTCCAGGTCGCCAAGTTCCCGTTCCAGGCGAACGGCAAGGCGCACGGCCTCGGCGACACCGTCGGCTTCGTCAAGATCATCAGCGATGGGACGCACGGCGAGATCATCGGCGCCCACCTGATCGGCCCCGACGTCACCGAGCTGCTCCCCGAGCTGACCCTGGCCCAGCAGTGGGACCTCACGGTGCACGAGGTGGCCCGCAACGTCCACGCCCACCCGACGCTGGGCGAGGCCGTCAAGGAGGCCGTGCACGGCCTGGCCGGACACATGATCAACTTCTGACGGGTTCCGCCCCGCCGTCCGTCCGACGGGTTCCGCCCCGCTGTCCGTGCGTGGGCGAAGGCCCCGCCGCCCCCGTACGCGGGCGGCGGGGCCTTCGCGCGCGTGGAGGGCGTCTCACGCGGGCGGGCAGGGCCGTCGGGCGCACCGCACGGCGCCTCCCCCGCCCCCCAAGTGGCGGAGTCGGGCTCCCCGGAAGATCCTGGGCAGGATGTGACGTGCCTCGGGGGCCGAGGAGAGGCAGCTGCCGATGTTCTCTGGCCTGGGCCGATTCGTGGTCCGCCGCCCGTGGTGGATCATCCTCGCGTGGGTGATCGCCGCGGGAGCCGTGATCTCACTGGCACCGAAGCTCACCTCCAGTTCGGACGAGGCGAGCTTCCTGCCCGACCACTACGAATCCATCCGCGCTTCGGACCTGCAGGAACGCGACTTCCCACAGCAGCAGAACATCGGCGCGATCATCGTCTTCCAGCGCTCCGACGGCGCGAAGATCACCGCCACCGACTCCGCCGACGTCGACCGCGTCGCCAAGGGCCTGGCCGCGAAGAAGGTCAAGGAAGTCCAGGCCATCGACCCCGGCGAGGTCTCGCCGAACAAGCTCGTGCAGACGGCGATCGTCGCCATGCCGAAGGTCACCGACCCGGAGGACACCTCCCAGCAGGACGCCGTCGAGCAGCTCCGCAAGGACCTCAAGCCGGAGCTGAAGGGCACCGACCTCAAGGCCGGCATCACCGGCTCCGCCGCGCAGGCCCTGGACGAGAGCGACGCCTCCGAGCGGGCCGGGATCCTCGTCGGCGTCGGCACGATCGTGATCATCATCGTGCTGCTGCTGGTGATCTTCCGCAGCCCCATCATCGCGCTGCTGCCCGTCGTCCTCATCGGCCTGATCTCGCCGATGGCGACGGGCCTGATCGCCTCGGCCAACAAGGCCTTCGACATGAAGGCCGACTCCTCCATCCAGGAACTCCTCACCGTCGTCCTGTTCGGCGTCGGCACGGACTACATCCTGTTCCTGCTCTTCCGCTACCGGGAGGCGCTGCGCGCGGGCGAGGATCCCAAGGGCGCCATGGTGCACGCCGTGGAACGGGTCGGCGAGGCCATCACCTCGGCGGCGGGCGCCGTGATCGTCGCGTTCGCCGCGCTGACGCTGTCCTCGCTCGGCATGCTCCGCTCGATGGGCCCGGCCCTCGCGATCGCCGTGTTCCTGACGCTGCTCGCGGGCCTCACGCTCGTGCCCGCCGTGGTGTCGCTGCTCGGTACGAAGGTGTTCTGGCCGTCGAAGTCCTGGCAGCGCGAGCCGCACGGCACGGGCTTCGCCAAGCTCGGGACGTCGATCGCCCGCAAGCCCGCCGTGTGGACGGTCGTCTCGGGGCTCTTCATGGCCGCCCTGGCGCTCGGCGCGCTCGGCTACAAGGCGAACTTCGACCTCGCGGGCTCCTCGCTGCCCAAGGACAAGGAGTCCATCGTCTGGCAGGGCAACCTGGAGAAGGGCTTCCCCGCCGGCAGCACCGACCCGACCTTCGTGTATCTGACGTCGAAGGGCGACGGGCCGCTGGCGGAGGGTCAACCCGCCGCGTTCCGCGAGCAGTTGCAGTCGGTGAAGGGCGTCGGCGAGGTGGCTGCGCCGCGCGTCAGCAAGGACGGTACGACGGCCGCGTACTCGGTCGTCCTCTCCGATCCGCCCGCCTCCGAGAAGGCGCTCGCGACGGTGAAGGACCGGCTGCGGCCCGCGGCCCACGACGACGCGCCCGCGGGCACGGAGGCCCTCGTGGGCGGCACGACGGCCGTGTACGTCGACATCAACAAGGCCGTGGACCGTGACTACTCGGTCGTCTTCCCGGTGGCCGCCATCGCCATCATGGTGATCCTGGGCCTGCTCCTGCGCAGCCTGGTGGCGCCCTGGTACCTGATGCTGTCGGTCGCGCTCGGCTTCGGCGCGACGCTCGGCGCGACCTCGATCCTGTTCCAGAGAATCGGCAGCCAGCCGGGCCTGATGTTCATGCTGCCCGTGATCATGTACTTGTTCGTGGTCGCGCTCGGCACGGACTACAACATCCTGATGGTCTCGCGGCTGCGCGAGGAGGCCCGCGAGGGCCGCGACCCGCACGACGCGGCGGGCACGGCGGTGCGCCACTCGGGGCCGACGATCGGCTCGGCGGGCGTGATCCTCGCGGGTACGTTCGCGACGCTGATGCTCGCGGGCAACTCCACGCTGTCCCAGATGGGCTTCTCGCTCTCCTTCGGCATCGTGATCGCCGCGTTCGTCATGGCGATGGTGTTCACACCCGCGCTGACGGCCCTGATCGGGCACGCCGCGTGGTGGCCGGGGCACGGCGACGAGAAGCGGAACGGCGACAGCGGAGGCGGGACTTCCGGCGGTGGTGGTGCGGGCGGCGGCAGCGGTACGGAGGGCGGTGCGGGAGAGCCCGCCGCACCGGGGCCCGGGGTGGGCTCGGGTCCGCCGCGCTGAGCGGGGGCCGGGTGCCGCTGGGGCAGCGAACGGTCAGAGGCGGCATCGCGGGGGGGGCGGACGCGGGCCGGACGGGCCCGACGGCCTGACGGGTTGGGCGGGCCGACGGGTTGGGCGGCCTGGCAGGTTGGGCGGACCGGGCGGGCTGGCCGGGGCCGACGGGTTGGCCGGGGCGGAAGGCGGCAGCTCAGCGAGCGGCCCCGTCGCCCTCCACCCGTCCGGCCCGGGTCCGCCCGATCCCCGTCAGCGAACCGGCGAGCGCGATGACCACCACGCACAGGCCGACGACCAGACACACCGGCCGCACGCCCCACGCCCCGGCGGCCATGGTCACGACGGCCGCGCCGACCGGGCCGAGGGCGTTGTGGATCGTCCAGAACGCCGAGGTGACCCGGCCCAGGAGATGACTCGGCGTCACCTCCTGGCGCAACGACATGGAGTTGATCCCGCCGACGCCGGTGCAGAAGAGCATGCCTGCCGCGATGAACGCCACCACCGGCACGCTGCCCGACAGGCCGAGGCAGGCCACGGCGACCCCGCCGAGCGCGTGCGCGCCGATCCAGCTGACGCCGAAGCCGAGCCGTCCGCGCAGCCGGGCGACCACGAACGTCGCGGCGAGCGTGCCGAGCGTCCCGGCGGTCAGGACATAGCCGACGGTGCCGTCGCCGTGCCCGAGGTCGTCCTTCACGCGGTAGATGAGGACGTCGGTCACGCCGTAGGTGAGGAAGATGAGCAGCGTGAGCAGGACGGTCAGGGGCCGCAGGACGGGGTGCTGCCACAGGAACCGGGCTCCGGCGAGGAACTCCTCGCGTACGCCACCGCGTTCGGCTTCCACCCGGGCGGGCTCGCCCGAAGGTCCGGGGACGTCCTGGGCGCCCTCGGCCTCCCGCTCCGGAGGCGGGGCGGCCGCGCGGATCCGCACGAAGAGGATGCCCACGGCCGACACCGCGAAGGTCACCGCGTCGATGCCGATGGCGGCCGCGGGCCCGAACGCGGCCGCGACCAGGCCCGCGAGCATCGGCCCGCCCGCGCCCGCGACGGCGTACGTGCCGTACAGATGGCTGTTGGCCTTCAGTATCTGCCCGGGCGCGACGATGCCGGGCACCACGGTCACGTACGTCACCTGGAAGAGCATCGCGAAGGCACCGGCGACGGGCACGACGGCGTACACCAGCCAGACCGGCGTTGCGAACAGCCACACCAGGGGGATGAGTCCGTAGAGCAGACACCGTGCGACGTCGGTGACCACGATCAGGCGGCGCCGGTCCACGCGGTCGGCGACGACCCCGGCGAACAGGCCCGTGACGATCGAGGCGACGCCGGTCAGCCCGGTGACGAGACCCATCTGCGCGAGGGAGCCGGTCTCGTGCAGGACGAGCAGCGGGATCGCCACGTGCGAGAAGGAGTCACCGAGCGCGGAGAGGCCCTGCAGGGCCAGGAACAGACGGTAGTTGGAGTCGGCCCACAGCGACTTCCCCGGCGCGGATCCCGCCGCCGTCCGCGTACGCCACGACGTGCCGCGTCGGGCCATACCTGCCCCCCGTCCCCGTGACCGCTCCCCTGAACCCCCCGCCCCTTAAGGGACTTCGGCCTCATCGTCCCCGAAAGCCGCGGAGAGCTCCTGCGCCTCAGCGTACGTCGGCAGCCCCTCGGGTCCCACAGTGCCTCGCGTGAACGCCCGCGCCACCTCGACCGCGTGCCCCACCGCCGCCCGGAACAGCAGCGACCCACTGCTGACGCGGCGCACGCCGAGGGCGGCCAGGCGCCGGGGCGTGAGGCCGCCCGGCGCGTAGAGGATGTTCAGCGGTACGTCGAGGGCGTCGACGAGTCCCGCGATGGCGGCCTCGTCCTGGACGCCGGGCACGAACACGCCGTCCGCACCGGCCAGTTGGTAGGCGGCGGCGCGCTCGCGGGCCTCCTTCTCACCTCCGGCGTTCAGCCAGTACGCGTCCGTGCGCGCGTTCAGGAACAGCGCGGGCACGGCCTCCTTCACGGCGCGGATCAGCTCGCACTGCGGGCCGACGGCGGTGAGCGTCCCGTCCGGCCTTCCGTCTTCGAGGTTCACGCCGACCACGCCCGCGGCGGCGAGTTCGCGGACGAGCAGGGCGACGTCGTCGGGCCGCTCGCTGAAGCCGCCCTCGATGTCGACGGTGATGAGCGCGGGCAGGCGGGCGATGCCGTGGGCGAGGCGCAGCGTGTCCGTGCGCGCGGCACCGGTGGCGTCCGGCTTGCCCGCGGCCGCGGCGACGCCGAGGCTCGTCGTGCCGATGGCGGGGAAACCGGCGCGGACGAGCGCGGCGGCGGAGGCGTGGTCCCAGGCGTTGGGCAGGAGCAGCGGGTCGCCGGTGCGGTGCAGGGCGCGGAAGGCCTCGTACGGGTCGGTCCGTTCGGTCTGGGGATCGATCGTGTGCTCGGTCATGGGCGCACTGTGCCAGAAGCCGCGGTCGGGGCCGCGGGCCGGTCAGAACTCCGGCCGTCGGGACCCCCGCCGTCGGGACTCCGGCCGTCAGGACTGCCACCGGTTCCTGGTTCGGCGCCCCTTCCCCGATTTCCGGGTCCCTGATCGGACCCCAACAGGAACCTGACAGCTTCCTCATAACTTCACGCCAGCCTGTGCGACAGGCCCGGCGCCGCTTGACCAACGGTGCCGGGCCCTTCCGAGTCAGAGCTGGAATGGAGCCCCTATGTCCCACCGTGCCCGTCGTCCCCAGCGCAGCACGTCCCTGCGTGCCGCCGTCTTCGCCACCGCCGTGGCGGGCGGTGTGCTCGCCGCTCCGTCGGCCACGGCCTTCGCGAGCGACACGCCGCCCAAGCCGAAGCCGACCGTCAGCAAGCCCGCCCCGGAGGACGTGGCGAAGAAGCGGGCCGCCGCCGAGGACGCGAAGCAGAAGGCGCCGGGGGCACTTCCGCGCGGCGGAGTGGCCGCCGGTGACAAGCCCGTCGTACGGGAGGAGGCCCCCAAGACGACGCCGAAGCCCGTCAGCGACGAGGCGCGGAAGCGGGCCGGGCAGCCGCCCAGGGGCGGTGTCGCGGCGGGCGAGCGTCCGGAGTCCGGCAGCGACAGCACGGCCACGCTGATCGGTTCGGCGGCGGGCCTCACGCTGCTCGCGGGCGCCGGCACCATGGTCCTGCGCCGCCGCACCACGGTGCGCCGGCAGGGCTGACGCCGCACCGTCCGGCCGACCTGACGCGCGCCGCCCGGCCCGGCACCCGCCGTTGGCCCGAGGCACGCCGTCAGGCCGGCCGACTCCCGCCCTCGTCCAGCCCTCCCGCCCCTCCCTCGGGCCGACGGCCAGCACCCCCGTCGGGCCCGACCCACATCTCGGCGGTGCCGCCCCGGTCCCCCTTCACAAGTCCCGGGGCGGCGCCACCGTTCACACGGAGCCCTCATGTTCCTCGCGCAGCACCGGACGTCTCGTTCGCACGACGGGTCGTCCCGTACGTCCGCTCGGCGCCCGTACGGCACCCTCGTGTCCGTCGCGGGCGGCCTCGCCCTCGTGTGCACCGCCGTGAGCGGCTGTTCGTCCGGGGGCGGTGCGCGGGCCGAGTCCTCGTCCACGTACACGGTGCGGTCGGACGACTCCCGTACCGAGGAGGGTTCCGCGGGTGGCTCCGGGCGGACGGCCGAGCGCGGCACGCCCGTGGGGGCCGCGGCGCCCGTGCATGTCGCGGTGCCGTCGATCGGCGTCAGCAGTTCCCTGATGCGGCTCGGCCTGAACGCGGACCGTACGGTCGAGGTCCCGCCGCCGGACAAGGGGATGACCGCGGGCTGGTACACCGGCGGGGCCGTGCCGGGGCGGCGCGGCGCGGCCGTCATCATCGGCCACAACGACACACGCTTCGGCGAGGCCGTCTTCCACGACCTCAAGAAGGTGCGCACGGGCGCGGACATCGCGGTCCGCGACGCCCGCGGCAGGACGACGCACTTCAAGGTGACCCGCACCGAGACCGTCGACAAGAAGGCCTTCCCGACCGACAGGGTCTACGGCGAGACCGACTCCCGCGCCCTGCGCCTGATCACCTGCGACGGCGCCTTCGACGCGCAGGGCCACCCCGTGGACAACCTCATCGTGTACGCCACCGCCCGCTGACCAGAGCCAACGCGGCGCCCCATCGGTGATCAGGGACCGGCCGAGGCAGAGGCCGACCCGGTCAGTGCCCCCGCGCCACCGTCGTCCGCGCCGACGTCCGCCCCTGGAGCACCGCCGCCCGTTCCCTGATCGCGGGCAGCTCGGCCCGCAGCGCGGCGCCCGGGCAGTCCGTGGTGTAGCCGTCGGTGTGCCCGGCCACCGCGTGGAAGGCGGCGTGGCCGCCCGCCGGGACGCGGCTGAGGCTGTTGCTGGAGACCAGGCGGGCCGTCTGCCGCGGGTCGGTCTCGGCGAGGCCGAGCTTCCACGCGGCGAGCGCGGCGATCGCCTCCGCCATCGGCGCCGGGACCTGGCTGCCCGCCGTGAACGTGCCGATCGCGGCGACGCCCGCCGTCCGGTGGTTGAACCCTTGTGTGTGGGCGCCGACGACGGGCCGGTCGACGCCGCCTCCACGTCCCTCGTAGATCGTGCCGCAGCGGTCGACGAGGAAGTTGTAGCCGATGTCGTCGAACAGCCGGGCGCTGGTCTGGCCCTCCGCGAGGGCGCGGATGATGCGCGGCGCGTCGGAGCAGTCGTACCCGTTGGGCGAGTCGGTGTGGTGGACGAAGACCACGACGACGGGCCCGCTGTAGTGCGCCGGCGGCGTGGTGGGCCGGGTGTCGCCGAGCCACCGCTCGCGCGGCACGATGGCGGGCCTGGCCGCCCGGTGCACCACGGCCCTGGCCTCGGTGTGCCGCCCGCCACCGCCGACCGCGTCCTCCACCCCGGCCACGCACAGCACGAGGGCGGTCACGGCCAGCAGCCCCGGCAGGCACGCGAGCATCCAGCGCCCGCCACGGGGCAGCCGCCCCGCCACCGTCTTCCCCAGGGCCCGCAAGGCACGCATGGCCCCACTCTCGCCGCGCCCCCCGCGCCCCGCCCCGCGGATTGGCCCAGTCGAGCGACCCCGTGCGCGGGCGGACGCGGAACCCCCGCCTCCGAAGGCCCCCCGAAGCCCCTCCGAAGCCCCTCCGAAGCCTCTCGAAAGCGCCTCGAAGGCCCCTGGAAGGCCCCGCTCCACATCCCGCGGAAAAAACTTCGCCGGAGTTGTCGAGATCGAGTCGCCCGCTCCGACGTCCCCTGTGAGAGTTGCCCATGAGGGGCGACGACACAGCCAAGGAGTGGCGGTCATGAAGTATCTGGTGATGGTGCAGGGGGCCCAGGCCGACTACGACGCCATGAGCGGCAAGGCCTCGGAGCACAGCCCGGCGTGGAGTGAGAAGGAACTCCAGGCGATGTTCGCCTTCATGGGGAACCTCAACAACGATCTGTCCGAGTCCGGCGAGTTGATCGACGGCCAGGGCCTCACCGATCCCGCGCAGACCCGCCTCGTCGGCCTCGACGACAACGGCCGCCCGGTGATCACGGACGGGCCGTACAGCGAGACCAAGGAGGTCCTCGCGGGCTACTGGGTCCTGGAGTGCGAGAGCCTGGAGCGGGTCACGGAGATCGCCAAGCGCATCAACGAGTGCCCGGTGCCCGCGGGCGCCCCGACCCCGCCGGTGGTGATCCGTCCCATCCAGGAGGGCGGCGACGGCGGCTCGGGGTGCTGATCACCGCAGGGACCGGAGTGCCGGTCACCGCAAGGAGCCGGAGTGCCGATCGCCGCACCGATCGAAGCGCCCACCCCCGCGAGGACCGCGGTCGGCGATGAGCGCGACCGCTGACGTCGAGGACCTGCTGCGCCTGCACGCGCCGCAGGTCCTCGGCGCGCTGGTGCGGCGGTACGGCCACTTCGACGAGGCCGAGGACGCCGTACAGGAGTCCCTGCTCGCCGCCGCCCGCGAATGGCCCGGGCAGGGTGTGCCGGACAATCCGCGCGGCTGGCTGATCAGGGTGGCGTCGCGGCGTCTGACGGACCAGTTGCGCAGCGACGCGGCCCGGCGGCGGCGCGAGGAGAACGCCGCCGCGATGACTCCGCGCGACGCGTTCACCGCGCCCGCGCCCGGCGAGAGCCGCGCCCCGTCGGACGACGACACACTCACCCTGCTGTTCCTGTGCTGCGACCCTTCGCTGACGCCCGCCGCGCAGATCGCCCTGACGCTGCGGGCCGTCGGCGGTCTCACGACGGCCGAGATCGCCCGCGCACACCTGGTGCCCGAGGCGACGATGGCCCAGCGCATCAGCCGCGCCAAGCAGCGGATACGGGGCGCACCGTTCACGCAGCCCGGCCCGGCGGACCGCGACCGGCGGCTGACCGTCGTCCTGCAAGTCCTGTACCTGATCTTCAACGAGGGCTACACGGCGACGTCGGGCGCCGCCCTGCACCGCGCCGACCTGGCCCGCGAGGCGATCCGGCTGACCCGCGCGGTGCGCAGGCTGCTGCCCGAGGAGGGCGCGGTGACGGGCCTGTTGGCGCTGATGCTGCTCACCGACGCGCGCAGCGCCGCCCGTACGGGTCCGCACGGCGAGCTGATCCCGCTGGACGAGCAGGACCGCACCCGCTGGGACGGCGAGGCGATCACCGAAGGCACCGCCCTGGTGGAGCAGGCGCTGGGTCAAGGTCCCGCGGGCGCCTACCAGTTGCAGGCGGCCATCGCCGCGCTCCACGACGAGGCGGCACGCGCCGAGGACACCGACTGGCCGCAGATCCTCGCCCTGTACGACATCCTGGTGCGCCGCACACCGGAGCCGATGGCCGAGCTGGGACGCGCCGTCGCGGTAGCCATGGTGCGCGGCCCGCGCGCCGGGCTCGACGAACTGGCAGCGCTGGAGGAGCGCTTGGCGGGACACCACCGCCTCGAAGCGGTACGCGGCCACCTGCTTGAACGCGCAGGCGACCCCGAAGCCGCCCGCACCGCCTACCAGTTGGCAGCCCAGCGCACACTCAGCCGCCCGGAGGCCCGCTACCTCCAGATGCGGGCGGCCCGACTCTCCCCTCCCCCGCATCCCCCGCACACCACCCCCGAAGCCCCGTCAACGGACGAGCAAGCCCGATAAGGGGCGCGGGGACTGCACGCTCAGCCACACCCAGCCCCATAAGGGGCGCGGGGAGCTGCGCGACCAGCCACAGCAGCCCCGCAGACGCCCCCGCCGAGCACCGAGCAGACGCGCCTGCGGCTCTTCGCGCGCCGAGCGCACATTCCCCCCGCCCCGGACGGGCCCGAGCCCACCGATCAAGGCGCCCCGCCCGAAACCGTGTCGGCGAACGCGCGGGCCAGCGGGCTGAGGGCGTCCCAGCGGCGCACCGCCCAGCCGACGGACAACGGCGGCAGACCGGGCACCGGAAGCAGGCGCAGCCCGGGCGGACCCTGGGCGCGCCAGCCCGGCAGGTCGGGCACGAGCGCCTGGCCGACGCCGAGTTCGGTGAGCAGCAGCGCGGTGTCCCAGTCGGCGACGCTCGTGTGCCCGTCGGGCCCGAGGTCGAGGTCGGCCAGGGCGGCGTCGAGGCGGGCCCGGGAGGTGGCGGCCCGCGGGGGCCTGATGAGCCGGGCGGCCGCGAGGTCGGCGAGGTCGGCGTGCGGCTTGGCCGCGAGCGGGTCGCCGGACTGCACCGCGAGCACCCAGGGCAGCTCGGCGACGGGCCGCTGCTCGATGCCGCGCACGGGGGTGTCGATGGTGACCCAGGCGAGGTCCAGGTCGTCGGCGGCCAGCGCGTCGAAGCAGGCCCGGCTCGAACTCGCCGTCTGGAACTCCAGCGTGACCTGCGGGAAGCGCTGCCGGAATCCGACGACGGCCTTGGCCATGAAGTGCCGTACGGTCGTCGCGCCGGTGGTGACGCGCACCGCGCCGCTCTCCCCGCGCGCCAGGTCGCGCAGGCGGCGCAGGGCGACGTCGATGCCGCCGAGGCCGTCGGCAGCGGCGGCGTGCAGGATGCGTCCGGCCGACGTCGGCACGACACCGCGCGCGTGCCGTTCGAGGAGGCTGACGGCCAGCTCCTTCTCCAGGCGTTTGACGTGCTGGCTCACCGCCGACTGCGTACAGGAGAGGTCGCGCGCCACGGCGCTGAGACTGCCGGCGCGGCAGACGGCGAGGAAGACACGGAGGTCGTCGAGCGTCACGGCCCCCAAGCTATCGCTTGGGGCCGCGGCGGCAGCCGCCCGGAGCCGAACGACGGCACCGCGGCCCGGTCCCCCGCACCACTGGGCCGCCGAAACCCGGCCATGTAACGCGGATCACACATAACCGACCCGACCCACGGGAACGCCCACCCCTATTTCACCGTTGAACTAGATGAGAGCCCCGACCGCGATTCCCCCGTCCGGCCGGGGCTCTCGCCGTACCCGCGACCCCCTCAGCGACAGCAGTCACCTCGGAGCCGACTCCGCCACCGCTTCGAGGTCCCGCCACCCCTTCGAGGGCGAATATGCCAACCGCACCGCGGACGGCCGGTTCGGACGGCATCATGCGTCCATGGACGGTCCAAAGACTGTGCAGGTCCTGTTCCCGCCCGACGAGTACGCCGCCGTGCTCCGGCACGCCGACCGCCTCGGGATCACGCCCGCGGAGTTCATACGCCGAGCGGCGGCCGTCCACGCCGGACAGGACCCCGACACCTGCGGCTCCGGCGGCGCCCGGCGCACCGTGGTCGTGCCCCCGGTGCGCCGCGGCCTCGACGCCCGCGGCGCGCCCGCGCTGCAGCGGTTCCTCGACACCCTCGCGACCGCCGACCCCACCCGGGTCCCGCCCCAGCAGCCGACGGTCCGCAACTGCTCCGGCCCCTGAAACCACAGGCCCCGGGCCGTCCTCGGCCACGACATCGCCGACCGGCGGCGGGCCTCAGCCCAGCGACACCTCGGGCCGGTACAGGTCGAACCACAGCGCGAGATCGAGCGCCCGCTCCAGACCCCGCCGCGAGGCAGGCCGCACCTGCGGGGTGTCGCGGTGCGCGAGGCCGTGCAGGACCTCGCGGTCGACGAGGCCGAAGACGGGGTGCCCGGGCCTCGCGAGCAGATCCTTGGCGTGCTCCTGGAGCGCGAAGGCGTACTTGGGGTCCTGCGTCGACGGATAGGGGCTCTTGACCCGGTCGTAGACGGAGCGCGGCAGGCTGTCCCTGGCGGCCTCCCGCAGCAGCGACTTCTCCCGGCCGTCGAAGGACTTCAGCGCCCAGGGCGCGTTGTAGACGTACTCCACGAGCCGGTGGTCGCAGAACGGCACCCGCACCTCGAGGCCCACGGCCATGCTCGCGCGGTCCTTGCGGTCCAGCAGCGTGCGCACGAACCGGGTCAGATAGAGGTGGCTGATGGTGCGCATGCGGTACTCGAAGTCGCTCTCCCCGTCCAGGCGCTGCACGGCACCGGCCGCCGCGGCGTAGCTGTCGCCGACGTACGTCCGCAGGTCGAGCGCGTCCAGGACGTCCTGGCGCAGCACACCCGTCTCGTCGCCGAGGGTCTCCGCGTGCCGCACCAGCCAGGGGAAGGTGCCGCCCCGCCGCGCCCCCTCGTCGAAGAACTGGAAGTAGCCGCCGAACACCTCGTCCGCCGACTCGCCGGACAGGGCGACCGTCGAGTGCTCACGGATCGCCTGGAAGAGCAGATACAGCGAGGCGTCCATGTCCCCGAAGCCGACCGGCATGTCACGGGCCGTCAGCATCTTCGCGCGCACCTCGGGGTCGGCGAGCGCCTGCGCGTCCAGGACGATGTCGCGGTGGTCGGTGCCCGCGAGGCGCGCCACGTCATGGGCGTACGGGGCGTCCGGCGTGCCGCGCAGCTCGTCCGCCACGAAGTTCTCGGTCAGGCCCGCGAAGTCGACGGAGAAGCTCCGCAGGGTCTCCCCCGAGCCCGCGAGCTGTCCCGCGGCGAGGGCCGACATGGCGGAGGAGTCGAGGCCGCCGGAGAGCAGCACGCAGCGCGGCACGTCGGAGACGAGCTGGCGGCGCACGATGTCGTCGAGCAGCGAGCGCACCGCGGCGACGGTCTCGTCGCGGCCGTGCGGGTGCGGGCGGGTCTCCAGACGCCAGTAGACGCGACTGCGGCGCCCCTCGCGGTCGACGGTGACGACCGTGCCGGGCTCGACCTCGCGCATGCCGTCCCACACGGCATGCCCCGGGGTCTTCACGAAGGCGAAGACCTCGCGCAGTCCGTCCACGCCGACGCGGGGGCGCGCCAGCGGGTTGGCGAGGATCGCCTTGGGCTCGGAGCCGAACAGGACGCCGTCGGGCGTCGGGTGGAAGTAGAACGGCTTGACGCCCATCCGGTCGCGGACCATGACGAGGCGCTGCCTGCGGCCGTCCCACACGGCGAACGCGTACATCCCGTTCAGCCGCTCGGCGACACCCTCGCCCCACTGGAGGTAGCCGCGCAGGACGACCTCGGTGTCGGAGTCGGTGCGGAACTCGTGCCCGTGCCCGGCCAGTTCGGCGCGCAGCTCGGTGAAGTTGTACGTCTCGCCGGAGTACACCAGGGCGACGGTCCCCTCGGGCGTCGTCGCGGTCATGGGCTGCCGCCCGCCCGGCAGGTCGATGACGGCGAGCCGCCGGTGCCCCAGCGCCGCGGGGCCCTCGGCCCAGGTCCCGCGGTCGTCCGGGCCGCGGCATGCCATCGTCTCCGTCATGGCGTCCAGGGTCCGCGCGTGCTCCCGCAGTTCGCGGTCGAATGAGATCCAGCCGGTGATGCCACACATGGGGTTTCCTCCTGCCGTCCGGCTGCCTTCCCGGTCGTACACCCTGAACGGCCGAACTAGATGTAATAGGCAGCTATCTCTCCAGACTCCGCCCTCCCTCGCCCACGGTCAACGCCTCCCCGACCCGACGAACCCGCACCGACCCGGGAATTCCGGCCGCGAGGAAGCCCGGGTCAAGGAACCGTCAGGAAGCCCGACCGGGCCGTATCGCGCCGAGGCCCGCAGCGAGGCCGCACGGAACAACACCTTCCGGCCATGAGTAAAGACTTGCTCAACACATGTGCAAATACGGGAGCATCACCGCACGGCGGGGACGGTCCATCGCCGGGCCGCCGTCAGTCCGCCGGAGCGGCCGCCCGCAGCAGCACCTGGGCGTCCCGGCGGGCGTGCTCGATCGCGTCGGGGAAGATCCCCATGCCGTACGCGACGAGCCCACCCTCGTGCAGCAGCATCAGGGACCTGCCCAGCGATGTCGCCCGGCGCGGCGCGAGCGGCCGGGCCAGGTCGGTGAAGAGCCCGAGCATCCACGCCTTCTGACCGGTGATCACCGCGTACGCGGGGTGCGCGGGGTCGGTGATCTCCGCGTGGGCGTTGATCATGCTGCAGCCCCGGGGCAGGCTGCGCTCCGCCCAGTCGCGGGAGGCGTCGAAGACGGCCAGGGCGCGGGCGCGGGGCGAGCGGGAGCGCTCCAGATATCCGGCGAGGAAGGCCCGCCAGCGCTCGTCGCGGTCCGCCAGGTACTCGACGACGATCTGGTCCTTGGAGCCGAACCGGTCGTACAGCGTCTTCTTCGTCACGCCGGCCTCGGCCGCGATCAGGTCGACGCCGACGGCGTGGATGCCGCGCTCGTAGAACAGCCGCCCGGCCGCCTCGAGGACCTTGCGGGCGCCGGGCGTCAGGGGAACGCGGCGCGGCCCCTGCCCGGGGGCTTCCGGCGCCCGCGCCGCGTCCGGTCCGCGCTTCCCGTGCTCACTCATGCACCCACCTCACCACATCGACCCCGCCCCCATAGTAGACCGATCTGTATACTCACCCCTATGCAGTAAACAGATCGGTCTACTTCGCTCGGCCACAGGAGGCACACCGTGAACGTCCTGCTCTCCCTCGGATTCGTGCTGACCTGGAGCTCCGGCTTCATCGGCGCCAAGCTCGGCGCGGGCAGCGCGGACGCGGTGACCGTCCTGATGTGGCGGTTCCTGCCGCTGGCCGCGGTCCTCGCGCTGCTCGCCGCGACCGTGGCCAGGGCGTCCTGGCGCGGCCTCACGGCCCGCGACCTGGGACGCCAGGCGGTCGTGGGCGCCCTGTCCCAGAGCGGCTATCTCCTGACCGTGTACTACGCGATCCAGCTCGGCGTCTCCAGCGGTACGACGGCGCTGATCGACGGGACCCAGCCGCTGGTCGCGGGCGCGCTCGCCGGACCGCTGCTCGGCCAGTACGTGTCCCGCACCCAGTGGCTCGGCCTCGCGCTCGGCCTGACCGGCGTGGTGATCGTCACGGCCGGCGACGCGGCGGCGGGCACCGGCGCGCCCTGGTGGGCCTACCTGGTGCCGTTCCTCGGCATGCTGTCGCTGGTCGCGGCGACCTTCCTGGACCGCCGCACGCGCACCCCCGTCGCACCCTCGGCCGCGATGACCGTGCACTGCGTGACCAGCGCCGTCATCTTCACGGTGCTCGCCCTCGCCCTGGGCTCCGCGGCGCCCGTCGCCGAGACGTCGTTCTGGGCGGCGATCGGCTGGCTCGTGGTCCTTTCGACGTTCGGCGGGTACGGCCTGTACTGGCTGATCCTGCGCCGGGGCGGCGTCACCCGCGTCAACACGCTGATGTTCCTGATGGCGCCGGTGACGGCGCTGTGGGGCGCGGCGATGTTCGGGGAGCCGTTCGGCGTCCAGACGGCTCTGGGCCTCGCCGTCGGGCTCGCCGCGGTCGTGGTGGTGCACCGGGGCGGGGCCGGGCCGCGCCGCCGGGGCCCCGGCCGGGATCACTCGGGGGTCAAGCAGGCCTGCACGGCGGGGGCGTAGCGGTCGGTGATGTCGGCTATCGCCGTCGCCCGCAGGTGCGGTCCGCGCGCGATGCCGTACATCACGCCGAGCCCGAGCAGCATCCCGACGGCCAGCTCGGCGCGCAGCCCCGCGTCGGGGCCCGTCAGGCGGTCGCCGAGCCTGCGCACCACCTGCGTGCGGAAGTTGGCGCGCAGGACGTAGCCGTGCTCACGGTGCAGCGGTGCGTACACGATGCGCAGGATGGGGTCGGCGCCCCGCTCGGCCTGGCTGGTCAGGAGGTGGTGGACCATATGGCGGCCGAGGCTCTCCACGGGCGCGTCGAGCACCTCCTCCGCGTCGGCCTCGAAGGACATGATCCCGGCGAACAGCGCGTCCTTGCTGCCGAAGTACTTCAGGACCAACGGCGGGCTCACCCCGGCGCGTTCGGCCACCGCCTTGAGCGTGATGTCGGTGTGCGCGTGCCGGGCGAGCAGATGGCGGGCGGCACGCACGATCGCGGCCTTCGTCGCCTCGGCGTCGCGGCGCGCGGGGCTCGGCGCGCACGGCGCCGGGTGTGAGGTCGAGCTGGTCATGGTGTCACTTTCCGTCGCTGGCTGCCTTTTTGGGCAACCGATCCGAGCGTATGGCGCCGAGCGCCGCGAGGACCTCGAATCGGGCGGACGGGACATGGAGACGCCGATCACGGTCGGGACCGGTGGCCGCGCCATAACGCCGCCCATACCCCCCGGGGCACATCGACCGGCGCGCACCCGCCGGAATGCCGGATGTCGGGAACTCCCGGACAGTCAGGACAGGTTGCCCTCCCCCTTTCGGACAGCGGCAATCAGCCAGAAGTGAATGCGAATTCACCCCGCACCCACCCTTGGCCACGAATTGCCATTCAGAGACGGAGAGTTGACGGTACGTCGAGAATGGAGGCACGGCCCGGCGAACGGTATGAGCCGTTCCACGCCTTCTTCACCGGATACACGCGAACACGCACCCAGGAACCGCGCGAACGCGCGAGAGGGAACGGTGCGGACACGCGAGAGGGGGGCATACGAAGAAAAGGTCCAGACCTTCGGCGCCGTGCTGGGTTCCTCTCTTCTCGCCGGACGCGTCAGAAGGCCTCGCCGGTATCAGCCGCACCCCGCCCCGCGTCCCGGTCGCACCCGTACTGCCACCACAGCGGGCTCCGCCATACTGCGCGCATGGAGAGACTTCGAGTGGGCTTGATCGGCACGGGTCCCTGGGCGACGCAGACGCACGCGCCGGTACTCGCCGGGCACCCCGGTGCCACGCTGTCGGGAATATGGGGCCGCCGTCCGAAAGCGGCGGCCGAGCTGGCGTCCGCGCACGCCACCACCGCGTACGAGGACGTGGACGAACTGTTCGCCGCGAGCGACGCGGTCGCCTTCGCGGTACCGCCGGACGTCCAGGCGCCGCTGGCCGAGCGGGCCGCGGCGGCAGGCTGTCATCTGCTGCTGGACAAACCGGTGGCCACCTCGCCGGCGGTGGCGCGCGGCCTCGCCGACGCGGTGGAGCGGGCCGGGGTGGCGTCTGTGGTCTTCTTCACGCTCCGCTTCGCCCCGCCCATGGCGGAGTGGCTGGCGAGCCGGGCCGAGGAGGGGCCGTGGTTCACGGCACGCGCCGACTGGTACAGCTCGTTCTTCGCGGCGGACGGCAGCGGCGCCTTCGACTCGCCGTGGCGGGCCACCAAGGGCGGCCTGTGGGACGTCGGACCGCATGCGCTTGCTGTGCTCACGGCGGTGCTCGGCGAGGTCACGTCGGTGACGGCGGCGCCGGGGCCCGCGGACACCGTGCATCTGATCCTGCGGCACGCGGGCGGCGCTTCGAGCACGGCGACGCTCACGCTGCGGGCGCCGCGGGCGGCCGAGGGCCTGGTCCTGGAGTTCCGCGGCGAGGGCGGGACGGCCGTGCCGCCGGGGTGGGGCGAGAGCGGCTGGGGCGACTCGACCGATGCGTTTCGGTCAGCGGTCGACGCACTGGTGCGTGCGGCGGGCGGCGGGGAGCGGCATGCGTGCGACGTACGTTTCGGACTGCGGGTGACGGAAATCCTCGCTGACGCGGAACGGCAAGTGGACGCGCGAAGGGAGACGGAACTTCCGGCTCAGCAGCCGACCGGGGCCTCGTGAAGCACGTTCGGGCACTCGCGCCGCCCGTAACAACACGGGCGGCCGGTACCGTGGCCGCTACGTAATGGCGAGTGACGGCACCGGCCGCAGCCAGTGAACCCAGGAACCGAACCGGGCGGTAACTGCCACGCGAGTACACACTGCTCAGTTTCCGACCACACAGATCGGAATACGAACAACCGGTCCCACGCACTACCCGACTGCGACCCCGTAGGCCTAGGGGGTGTCCAACGCCGAGGAATTTCAGCCAATTTCACGCCACTCGAACAGGACGCCCCTGAGTTGTGCCCACGAGCCCACCGACGATCAAACCTGCAGGTCGGTGGTCTCGCGTACTCCATGATGCCGCATCGACTGATCGTTTTCTTCAGGCAATGTTTATGCCCAAAGAAGTTGCGAATATTTAGACTGCTGATGCTCAACTCGGCGTGCACGAAGAGGGATTACCCACCATGAACAAGACGGCGCTACGCGCTCTGCTCCGCGAACGACGCGCCCTCATCGCCCCCGAATCGCACGGGTTCATCCGTTCGACGGGCCAGGGCCGCCGGGCTCCCGGGCTGTCCCAGCACCAGGTGGACCAGCTCCTCCACCGCACGCTCGGCACCTATCACCGTCTGGAGTCGGGCAATTACCCGAACCCCCCGGCCTCTCTCCTGCGCGATGTGGCCCGCCTGTTCGGGCTGAACGAGCAGGAATGGATGTCTCTGTGCCGTTATGCCCTGTTGCAGGATCCTCCCGGGCCGCTGCATCTGTCGTCGGGCAAGGAGATTCCCGGCGTCTGGCAGGAGGCCGTGGACGGGGTGCGGCACATGGCGTACGTCACGGACGCCTCCTGGGACATGCTCGCCTACAACGAGGCCTTCACCCGGATGTTCCCGGACAGCCAGGTCCCCGCGAACGTGATGCGCTGGATGGTCCTCGACCCGGTGGGCCGCGCGCACCTCCTCGACTGGCGCACCGCCTGGGCCCCGATGGTGCTGCCGCAGCTCCGCGGCGCCCTCGCCTCCCGGCCCGAGGACGAAACACTCCGCCAGATCGAGAAGGAGGTCATGGCCGACCCCGAGACCGCCCCTTACTACAGCGCCGGACGCCCCTTCCCCCACCCCGACGGCGACGAGCGCCCCCTCATGCACGCCGAGCTGGGCCCCGGCTGGGTCACGATGTGCGCCGCCCAGCCCTTGACGGCCCCCGGTGCTCGGCTGATGATCCTGGTGTTCCACCCCGGGACCCAGCGCTCCCACCCGCGCGCGCCCATGCTCCGCTCCCCCTGATCCAGGAGCCGGCCCGACCCCTCCGTCGGCCCAGAGGGAGTAGCCCGGCAGGACGCGTGTTCGATGTGGTGCAGTACTTTGGCCCCAGATCCCCACATCGGATCGCGCCTCGTGGGAGCCCCTTCATGCCAGCTCATGTACTCAGACCGCTGACCGTCCTGGGTGATCACCAGGTCACCACCGCGGAGATAGCCGAAGACATCCGGAACCACCATCCGGACCACCCACGGCTGGGCGCGTTCCTCCGCGTGATCGGCAACTGCGGGGTCCGGACCCGTTACTTCACCCGGCCCCTCGGCTCCCCCACCGTCGCGGGCTCCGCCGGGATCGAGGAACGCACCACCACGGCCTTCGAGGACGCCCTCGCCATGGCCGAGAAGGCAGCCAAGGCGGCCCTGGACGAGGCCGGGCTCACGGCGCTCGACATCGATGCCATCGTGACCACGCACACGACGAGCTGGGCCATCCCGAACCTGGACATCAACCTGATCGACCGGCTCTCCCTGCGCCCCACGGTGCGCCGCGTGGCCCTGACGACCGTGGCCTGCCCCGGTGGCGCCCAGGCGCTGATCCGCGCCGCCGACCTGGTGGCCGCGCGGCCCGGCAGCAAGGTCCTTGTGGTGGCCGGGGAAGTCCTGTCCGGCATCTACCACAACGCCGACGACACCATCGAGTCGATGATCTACAAGGCCCTGTTCGGCGACGCGGCAGCAGCGACGATCGTCACCGACGAGCCCCTCGGCCCCGGCCTCGTCATCGAGGACAGCTTCGAGTACATCCTGCCGCACAGCGTCGACCGCCAGGCGGGCCGCATCGACCACGCGGGCATCCATTTCGTGTCCACCAAGAAAGCGCTGTCCGCGGCCGACGACGTCCTGCCCCAGCTCACGGACTGGGTCGGCACGGACCGCCCCGGGTTCGCCGTCATCCACCCCGGCAGCCCGCGCATCATCGCCGACACGGCGGCGGCACTCGGCCTCGACGAGCACGCCACGCGGCACTCCACGGACACCCTCGCCCACGAGGGCAACATCGGCGGCGTCAGCGTCCTGCGTGTCCTCGAGCGCACCCACGCCGACCCGCCCGCCGACGGCTCACGCGGCTACACCATCGCCTTCGGCCCCGGTTTCGCCACCGCGGCCCTGCGCTGCCGCTGGCAGTCCTGACTCTCCCCTCCCCTGTGGTTCTCCGCTCCCCTGGTTCTCCGCGCCCGGCTCCCCGACCCTGGCTCTCCCCTCCTCGCTGTCCCCGCCGCACCCTTCCGCCCGACGCCCCACACCCCGGCCTGCGTACGGCACTCGGCGCCCCGCCCCACCCGTAGCACTCTGCCGGACCCGCGGGCCACCACCACCCCGCTTTGCTCCTCCTTTCCGCTATTTGCCGTGCCTTTGCATGACGCGCCTCTGTACGCAGTGGCTTTGCGCGACGCGGCCGGGTGCGCCGTGCTGGTGCCTGACGCGGCTTTGCGCGCTGAGCGTTTGCGCAACCCCGCCCTTCCATGCTCCGCCCCTCCGCGCTAGCGCCCCCTCATCCTTTCGGCCATCACGATCCGTCCACCTGACCGATGGCGCTCCCCGGGCCGTGCCGGACAAGCTGGACGGATGTTCACGGCGCGTAATCCCAGGTGGTGGCTCAGGGCGGCGGGGGCCGTCGGCGTGGTCGGGCTGACGGCGGCGCTCCTCGCGAGCGGGTCCGCCCGGCACGGCGGGCAGCCCCGCCCGGGACCCGGTGACGGCGGCGCGGACCCCCGGCTCGACGCGGCCGCCCTGGCGATCGCCGCCGTCGTGTCGACGGCCGTCCTCCTGCTGCTGCGCCGCCCCGTCACGGGCAAGGACGCGGACGACCGCGAGGTCGGCCGCTGATGCTGCACACGCTGTACCTGGTGGGCATCGCCGCCTTCGCCGCCAGTGGTGTGCTCGCCGCGCACCGCGCGCGGATGGATCCGTTCGGCGGCCTCGTGCTCGCCTTCGTCGCCTCCATCTCCGGCGGCACCCTGCGCGACCTCATCCTGGACCGGCACCCGCTGTACTGGACGCACGACTGGGTCCTGCTCACGGTCATCGCCTGCACGGGCGTGGCCACGATGCTGTACCTGCGCCACCGGGAGCTGCCGCAGCGCACGCTCATGGTGGTGGACGCCGTCGGCCTGGCCGTGGTGACCGTCATGGGCGCGCAGGCCGCCATCGACGCGCGCGTCACACCTCTCGCCGTCGTCCTCCTCGCGGTCCTCACGGGGGTGACCGGCGAAGTCCTGCGCGATGTGCTGTGCGGCCAGTTCCCCCCGCTGCTGCTGCGCGAGGAGGTGTACGCGACGGCCGCGCTCGCGGGCGCCCTGTGCTACCTCGGCCTGCACCACGCCGGCGCGTCCCCGACCGCGACGACCGTGACCTCGGCCGGCCTCGTGCTCGCCCTGCGCCTCGCCGCGATCACCAAGTCCCTGCACCTGCCGCCCCTCTCGCGCGCCGAGCGCGCGGACGACGCCCCCGTACGAAATTCCGTTGCCCCGCCGGATCCGCCCTGCTGAAGTGACCGCATGGATCCCTCAGCGGTGCTCGCGGCGTACGACCGGCAGATTCGGCAGAACCTGGATCCCGACGGCCCCGGTGTGGTGGTCGAGCGGGTGGACGGTGTCGTGCGCCGGGTGGGCGGCGCGCACGACTGGAACGGCGTCCTGTGGTCGGACCTGGACGAGAGCACCGCGGACGCGGCCATCGCCGCGCAGGTGCGCCACTTCACCTCGCGCGGCCTGGAGTTCGAGTGGAAGGCGTACTCCCACGACCTGCCCGCGGACCTGCCCGACCGGCTCCTCGCGGCCGGGTTCACGCCCGAGCCGCCCGAGGCCCTGATGGTCGCCGCCGTGGACGAGCTGCCCCTGGACGCGGGTCCGCCCGAGGGGGTCCGGCTGGTCCCGGTGACGGACGCGGCCGGTGTGCGGCTGATGGTCGACGTGCACGAGCAGGCCTTCGGCACGGACGGCACCGCCCTCGGCAGGCAGCTGCTCGACCAGCTCACGACGGCCCCGGACACCATCGCCGCCGTCGTCGCCCTCGCCGGAGACGTCCCGGTGAGCTCGGCCCGCCTGGAGTTCCGCCCGGGCACGGACTTCGCGGGTCTGTGGGGCGGCGGCACCGTGACCGAGTGGCGCGGCCGCGGCATCTACCGCGCCCTGATCGCCCACCGCGCCCGTATCGCGGCCGCCCACGGCGTACGCCACCTCCAGGTCGACGCGTCCAGCCAGAGCCGCCCGATCCTGCACCGCCTCGGCTTCACGGAACTGGGCACGACAACGCCGTACGTCCACAAGCCGTGAACCCGGCCGAGACACCCCCCACCCTCACGTATTGGGCGGCGTCTCGTCCGGGAAGATCTTCGTGACGATCTTCCCGCTCTTCGTGAGATAGCCGTGCAGCATGCCCGGGCTGCTGTGCGGCGCGTCGAACTCCCCGTCGGGCGCGAGCGCGATCACGCCGCCGTCGCCGCCGAGCTTCGGCAGGCGCTTGACGATCACCTCGTACGCGGCGGACGCGACGTCGGCGCCCTTGAACTCCACGAGGTTGGAGATCGTCGAGGTGGCGGTGCCCCGGATGAACACCTCACCGGCGCCGGTGGCGCTCGCGGCGATCGTGCTGTTCTTCGCGTACGTCCCCGAGCCGATCAGCGGTGAGTCACCGACGCGGCCGGGCAGTTTGTTGGTCATGCCGCCGGTCGAGGTGGCCGCCGCCAGATCGCGTCGCTTGTCGACGGCGACCGCGCCGACCGTGCCCTTGGACTGCGCGTCGGCGACGGCGGCGGGCGAGTCGGCGGCACGATCGCCGCCCTCGGCGCTCTTGGAGGCCGGTGAGCCCTTGGCGCCCTTCGGGCCCTCGGCCGCGCCCCCGCCGCCCTTCTGTGCCTCCTTGGCGGCCATCAGGGCGTCCCAGCGCGCCTGCGTCCAGTAGTAGTCCTGGGTGACGGTCCTCAGGCCGTGCCGCGCGCCGAAGTCGTCGGCGCCCTCGCCCGCGAGCAGCACGTGCGGGGACTTGTCCATGACCGCGCGGGCGCCCGCGATGGGGTTGCGCAGGCTCTTCACGCCCGCCACCGCGCCTGCCTTCAGGTCCGAGCCGCGCATGATCGACGCGTCCAGCTCATGGCCCGCGTCCGCGGTGAACACGGCGCCCTTGCCCGCGTTGAACAGCGGGTCGTCCTCCAGCTCGACCACAGCCGCCTGCACGGCGTCCACGCTCGAACCGCCCTTGTCGAGGACCTTCTGCCCGGCCCGCAGCGCCTTGGCGAGTCCGTCCCGGTACGCCTTCTCGCGCTCCGGGGTCGTCTTGTCCCGGTCGAGCGCGGTCCCGGCCCCGCCGTGCACGGCCAGGACCACGTCCCGCGCGTCGGGCTTGCCCTTCCCGACGGGGCGCTCCCCGTGCGCGGCGGGCACGGACCGGCCGTCCGGCTCCCGGCCGTTTCCCTGGGGGACGACCACCGCCGTCACGGTGACCGCGGCGGCGGTGGCGAGGACGGGGATCAGCCAGGTCAGGGGGCGTTTACGCATCGGCACTCCTCGGCAGAGGGAACGCGGGCGTCCACGGTAATGGCATGGCCATGGCGCCTGCCAGAGCGCCTCCCCAGCCCCGGCCCGCACCCCCCGTCACACGGCCCTCGCCCCTCAGCGGATCGGCAGCCCCGACAGCGTCCGCGCGATCACCAGGCGCTGGATCTCGCTCGTCCCCTCGAAGATCGTGTAGATCGCGGCGTCCCGGTGCATGCGCTCCACCGGGTACTCCCGCGTGTAGCCGTTGCCGCCGAGGATCTGGATCGCCTGGGCGGTGACCTTCTTCGCGGTCTCGCTCGCGAACAGCTTGGACATCGAGCCCTCGGCCGACTCGAACTTCTTGCCCGTGGTCGCCATCCAGGAGGCCCGCCACACGAGGAGACGGGCCGCGTCGATCTGCGTCCGCATGTCGGCCAGCTGGAAGGCCACGCCCTGGTTGTCGATGATCGGGCGGCCGAACTGCGTACGCGTCTTGGCGTACTCCAGGGCCTCCTCGTACGCGGCGCGGGCCGTGCCCACCGCCATCGCGCCGACCGCCGGGCGGGACGCCTCGAAGGTCGCCATGGCGGCGTTCTTCAGGCGCTCGCCGCCGCTCTTGGCACGCTCACGCGCGCGGGCGAGGCGCTCGTCCAGCTTGTCCTTGCCGCCGAGCAGGCAGGAGCCGGGGACGCGCACGTCCTCCAGGACGACCTCGGCGGTGTGCGAGGCGCGGATGCCGTGCTTCTTGAACTTCTGGCCCTGGGACAGGCCGGGGGTGTCCGGCGGCACGATGAAGGACGCGTGCCCCTTGGAGCCGAGATCGGGGTCGACCACAGCGACGACCACGTGGACGCTCGCGATGCCGCCGTTGGTCGCCCACGTCTTGGTGCCGTTCAGGACCCACTCGTCCTTGGCCTCGTCGTACACCGCGCGGGTGCGCATGGACGCCACGTCGGAGCCCGCGTCCGGCTCGGAGGAGCAGAAGGCGGCGACCTTCACGTCGTTCACGTCGCCGTACATCTGCGGGATCCAGGTGCCGATCTGCTCCTCGGTGCCGTTGGCGAGGACGCCGACGGCGGCGAGGCCGGTGCCGACGATGGAGAGGGCTATGCCCGCGTCGCCCCAGAAGAGCTCCTCCATCGCCATGGGTATGCCGAGCCCGGTGGGGTCGAAGAACTGCTGGGCGTAGAAGTCCAGGGAGTAGATGCCGACCTTCGCCGCCTCCTGGATCACCGGCCAGGGCGTCTCCTCGCGCTCGTCCCACTCGGCGGCCGCGGGCCGGATCACATCGGCGGCGAACCCGTGGAGCCAGTCCCTGACCTCCTTCTGCTCGTCACTCAGCTCCATGGTGAACTCGGCCATGACCCCTCCAGGACTGCGGAACCCTGCTACGTTACTTCCGGTAACTGGAGTGTGTTACCGGCTGGTAGCCGATGTCAACTCCCGGCAGCCCGTTCGATGCGCACCCTCACGCGAGTGTTACGTTTCGCGTGCGTCAGGCATTTCGCACGGCGCGTGCGTCACGCAATCGCACGGGCGGAGAGACACCCCATGGAGACCACGCAGCGGACCGATCAGCAGCGGTCCGCAGAGCAACGGCGACGCGAGCTTCTGGAGGCGGCCGACCGCGTCGTGCTCCGCGACGGACCCGGCGCCTCGATGAACGCCATCGCCGCCGAGGCGGGCATCACCAAGCCCATTCTGTACCGGCACTTCGGCGACAAGGGCGGACTGTACGCGGCCCTCGCCAAGCGGCACACGGACGCCCTGCTGGCCTCGCTGCGCGCCGCCCTCGACGCCCCCGCCGAGCGCCGGGAGCGGGTGGAGGCGACGCTCGACACCTACCTCGCGGCGATCGAGGCCCGCCCGCAGGTCTACCGCTTCCTGATGCACCCCTCGGAGGCGGGCTCCGCCGGCGACCAGGGCGGCTTCGACGTCGGCCTGCACTCCGCCCCGCTGCTGCGCCGCCTCGGCGAGGAACTGGCCGAGGTCATCGAGGAGCGGGTCGACCTCGGCCCGGAGAGCGCCCGTCTCGCCCGGGTCTGGGGCCACGGCATCGTCGGCATGATGCACGCGGCCGGTGACTGGTGGCTCGGCGAACGGCCCTGCTCGCGCGCCGAATTGGTGGGCAGCCTGGCCGACCTGCTGTGGGGCCGGCTCGCGGCGGCGGGCAACCGCATGGGCGGGCCCGGCTTCTGAGCGCTTCCCGGACGGCCTTCCGAGAGCATCCCGGGCGGCGGTGACCGCGGTTCAGGCCGTGGTCGCCGCCGCCTCGGCGCGGGTCGCCCACGGAGCCTTCGCCGCCTGGCGCAGCACCCGGCGGCGGCGCCACCCGGTGACGTGATCGGTGTACACCCCGCCCTCCAGGTGGTCGTACTCGTGCTGCAGGCAGCGCGCGAAGAAACCGGTGCCGTGCACCCGCACCGCCTCCCCGCGCATCGTGACGCCCTCGAGGACCGCGTGGTCGAAGCGCGGGGTCGCCGCCTCCAGCCCCGGCAGCGACAGACACCCTTCCGGCCCCCGGACGCTCACCCCGTCCACATCGACCAGGCGCGGGTTCACGAGGTGCCCGAGGTGGCGCACGTCCTCGTCGTCCGGGCAGTCGTACACGAACACCCTCAAACCCACGCCGATCTGATTCGCGGCCAGGCCGACGCCCTTGGCGGCGTACATCGTGGCGAACATGTCCTCGACGAGCGCGGCCAGTTGGGGACCGAAGTCGGTCACCTCCGCGCCGGGGGCGTGCAGCACGGGGTCGCCGAGCAGGGTCAGGGGTCGTACGCGCCCTGAGGCGCCCGGGATCGAGCCGTGTCGCATGGCGGCAAGAGTACGGTCCAGGGGAGAGCAGCAGCGTGAGCAGGTGGTGTGATTCGGGCTTGTCTGCCGATCTCGATAGGCTGGCCCGACACGATGCCGGGCAGGCGCGGCGCCGTACGCAAGGAGGATCACGAGAGATGGCAGGACACCCTGGCAGTGCAGACCCGCTGTCGCCGCGGGCCAAGCTGGCCGTGACGGCGGGCAAGGCGGCCGCGGCGGTGTCGCGCGCGGCGGGCCGCGGCAGTGGATCGGTGATCGGCGGCAAGGTGGCCCTCCGGCTCGACCCGGAGCTCCTCGGCCGGCTCGCGACCCACCTGGACGTGGTGCTCGTCTCGGCCACCAACGGCAAGACCACCACGACGCGGCTGATCGCCGAGGCCCTGGGCGCCAGCGGCCCGGTCGTCTCCAACGCCCTCGGCGCCAACATGCCTGCCGGAATCACCTCCGCGCTCGCGGGCGGCTCCGACGCGCGGTTCGGCGTCATCGAGGTCGACGAGAAGTATCTGGCGGGCGTCGCCCGTGACGTCGACCCCAAGGCGATCGCGCTCCTGAACCTCTCCCGTGACCAGCTCGACCGCGCCGGTGAGACCCGCATGCTCGCCGAGAAGTGGCGCGAGGGCCTGGCCGGTTCCAAGGCCGTCGTCATCGCCAACGCCGACGACCCGCTGGTCGTGTGGGCCGCCTCCTCCTCGCCGAACGTGGTGTGGGTGGCCGCGGGCCAGGAGTGGAAGGACGACGCCTGGTCCTGCCCGGCGTGCGGCGGTGTCATGCAGCGCCCCGGCGACGACTGGTTCTGCGGCGAGTGCGGCTTCCGCCGCCCCGCGCCGAGCTGGGCCCTCTCCGGTGACTACGTCCTGGACCCGCACGGCTCCGCCTGGCCCATCCACCTCCAGCTCCCCGGCCGGGCGAACAAGGCCAACGCCGCCTCGTCGGCCGCCGTCGCCGCCGTCTTCGGCGTGCCCCCGCAGGTCGCCCTGGAGCGGATGTACCAGGTGCAGGCCGTCGCGGGCCGCTATGACGTCGTCCAGTTCCAGGGCCGTGACCTGCGGCTGCTGCTCGCCAAGAACCCGGCGGGCTGGCTCGAAACGTTTTCGCTGATCGACCCGGCCCCGGCGCCGGTGGTCCTGTCGGTGAACGCCCGCGGCGCCGACGGCACGGACACCTCCTGGCTGTGGGACGTCGACTACACCCGGCTCGCCGGGCGCCCGATCTTCGTGCTCGGCGACCGCAAGCTGGACCTCGCCGTCCGGCTCGAGGTAGCGGGCCTGGACTTCCGTGTCTGCGAGACGCTCGACGAGGCCGTGCAGCTCGCGCCGCCCGGACGCATCGAGACCATCGCGAACTACACCGCGTTCCAGGACCTGCGCCGCCGCGTAGGCAACTGACGCCCCCGGACCCCCGCACTTCGAGACCTTCGTAGGGACCAATGAGCATGAGCGACAACAGCCTGCGGCTGGTGTGGGTCTACCCGGACCTGCTGAGCACGTACGGCGACCAGGGCAACGCCCTCGTCGTCGAGCGCCGCGCCCGCCAGCGCGGCCTCCAGGTCGAGCGGTACGACGTCCGCAGCGACCAGCCGGTGCCCACCTCCGGCGACATCTACCTGATCGGCGGCGGTGAGGACCGCCCGCAGCGCCTGGCCTCCGAGCGGCTGCGCCGCGACGGCGGACTGCAGCGGGCCGTGGGCAACGGCGCCATCGTCTTCTCGGTGTGCGCGGGCTACCAGATCCTCGGCAACGAGTTCATCAACGACCTCGGCCAGCGCGAGCCGGGCCTCGGCCTGCTCGACGTGGTCTCCACCCGCGGCGAGGGCGAGCGCTGCGTCGGCGACGTGCTCGGCGACATCGACCCGCAGCTGGGCCTGCCCGAGCTGACCGGCTTCGAGAACCACCAGGGCATCACGCACATCGGCCCGGGCTCGCGCCCGTTCGCCCGCGTCCGCCTCGGCAAGGGCAACGGCACGGGCGACGGCACGGAGGGCGCGTACAACGGCACCGTCTTCGGCACGTACATGCACGGCCCCGTGCTCGCCCGCAACCCCCTCATCGCGGACCTGCTCCTGAAGCTGGCCCTCGACGTGAACGCGCTGCCGCCGACGGACGACCGCTGGTACGAGGCTCTGCGCCAGGAACGGATCTCCGCCGCCCAGCAGCCCGCGTAGCGCCTCCGGCGGGGCGGGCGGCCCCTGGACGTGCGGAGCGGCCTGCCTCACCGCCGATCGCGCTGCGCGCTCGTCCTCAATCTCCCCCAAGCTCTTAAGGAGCAGGGGGGGACCCCCACGACGGGCTGAATCCGTCTCGGCCCGTGAGCATCGTGTCCAGCAGGCGGGCAGCGCTGCGATGCCCCTCCCCGCGCCGGTAGGGTGGCCGCGTTCCAGCCGGACGACGGGGTCCGGTCACCGACCCACGTGGCAAAGGTAATCCGTGCTATGCGCATTGGTGTCCTGACCTCCGGCGGCGACTGCCCCGGCCTGAACGCCGTCATCCGGTCCGTCGTCCACCGGGCCGTCGTCGACCACGGCGACGAGGTCATCGGCTTCCACGACGGCTGGAGGGGCCTGCTGGAATGCGACTACCGCAAGCTGGACCTGGACGCGGTCGGCGGCATCCTGGCCCGCGGCGGCACGATCCTCGGCTCCTCCCGGGTGCAGCCCGCCCATCTGCGTGACGGCGTCGAGCGCGCCAAGGGCCATCTCGTCGACCTCGGCCTGGACGCGGTCATCCCGATCGGCGGCGAGGGCACGCTGAAGGCGGCCCGGCTGCTGTCCGACGCGGGCCTGCCCATCGTCGGTGTGCCGAAGACCATCGACAACGACATCGCCGTCACCGACGTGACGTTCGGCTTCGACACGGCCGTCGGGGTCGCCACCGAGGCCCTCGACCGGCTGAAGACCACCGCCGAGTCGCACCAGCGCGTCCTGATCGTCGAGGTCATGGGCCGGCACACCGGCTGGATCGCGCTGCACTCCGGCATGGCGGCCGGCGCGCACGCCATCGTCGTCCCCGAGCGGCCCTTCGACATCGAGGAGTTGGCGAAGAAGGTCGGCGAGCGGTTCGAGGCGGGCAAGAAGTTCGCCATCGTCGTGGCCGCCGAGGGCGCCAAGCCCCGCGAGGGCTCGATGGCGTACGACGAGGGCGGCAAGGACGTCTACGGCCACGAGCGGTTCGCGGGCATCGCCCGGCAGCTCTCCCTCGAACTGGAGCAGCGCCTCGGCAAGGAGGCCCGCCCGGTGATTCTCGGCCATGTCCAGCGCGGCGGCACCCCCACCGCGTACGACCGCGTCCTCGCCACCCGCTTCGGCTGGCACGCCGTGGAGGCCGTGCACCGCGGCGAGTTCGGCCGGATGACGGCGCTGCAGGGCACGGACATCGTGACGGTGCCGCTGGACGAGGCCGTCGAGACGCTGAAGACGGTGCCCGACGAGCGGTACGAGGAAGCGGAGTGCGTGCTCTGACGCACATCCGCAGGCGCGTGTTCCGAACCGCCCCCGGTCGCAAGCGCGGCCGGGGGCGGTTCTACTCTGGTGCGGACACACAGCGCACAATCTGCACGAAACAGGAGCCAGCGGATGGATCACAGCGGGCACGGCATGCATGGCATGGACCATGGGATGAACATGGATCTGCCGCCGTTCACGCTGGGGCGGGGTCTCGAACCCTCGGCCGACCCCTTCTTCCTCATCGGCTGCCTGGTGGCCCTCGCCCTGTACGGGTGGGGCGTCGTCCGCCTGGTGCGGCGCGGCGACAAGTGGCCGGTGGGCCGCACGGTCTCGTTCGTCATCGGCGTCCTGACCATCCTGCTCGTGATGTGCACCAAGCTGAACGACTACGGCATGGTCCTGTTCAGCGTGCACATGGTCCAGCACATGATCATCAGCATGCTCTCGCCGATCCTGCTGCTCATGGGCGCCCCGATCACGCTGGCGCTGCGGGCGCTGCCGGTCGCGGGCCGCGGCAGCAAGGGCCCGCGTGAGCTGCTCCTGGCGCTGCTGCACAGCCGCTACGTACGGATCATCACGCACCCCGCGTTCACGATCCCGCTGTTCATCGCGAGCCTGTACGCGCTGTACTTCACGCCGCTCTTCGACACCCTGATGGGCTCCAAGGCCGGGCACATCGGCATGATGGTGCACTTCCTCGCCGTCGGCCTGGTGTTCTTCTGGCCGATCATGGGCGTGGACCCGGGCCCGCACCGCCCCGGCCATCTGATGCGGATGCTGGAGCTGTTCGCGGGCATGCCGTTCCACGCGTTCTTCGGCATCGCCCTGATGATGGCGTCCGAGCCCATGATCGACACGTACAAGAACCCCCCGGCCTCGCTCGGCGTCGACGCGCTCGCCGACCAGAACGCGGCCGGAGGCATCGCCTGGGCGTTCAGCGAGGTCCCCTCGGTGCTCGTGCTGCTCGCCCTGCTCTTCCAGTGGTACCGCTCCGACCAGCGCGAAGGCCGCCGCAAGGACCGCGCCGCCGACCGCGACGGGGACAAGGAGCTGGAGGAGTACAACGCCTATCTGGCGTCACTGGCGGCACGCGGACGCTAGCGCCCTGCTGGCATCGCGGGTGAGGATGGACTCAGGCCACGGTTCGGCGCCCGGGTGACCGGACGCCCGACCTGCGTTTGAGGAGGCAGGGCGATGCCTGGTTCTACGAAGACGATGGGCGCGTTCACCATCGGGGGGCTCGTGATGGTGACCGCGTACACGGTGGCGCTCGGGAGCAACGGCTGGCTGTGGTTCGGCTGGGTCGTGCTCGGGCTCCTCACGGTGGCGATGGTGTTCGCACGCACGACGTGAGACGCCACGGCGGCACCCGGGGGCGCGCCACGACGGGCCCCCCGCCCCGGGCGGGCCCGGGGAACCGCACGCGGACGGCGGGCACGACGCTCAGAAGCGGAAGACGTGCCCGGTCCCCGCGCCCAGGTGGCACGCGTTGGGATACGTCCGGTGCCAGTCCACCGGCCTGCCGCGGAACTCCCCGCTCGCGCTCACGGTGACCGGCGCGTACTCCATGGTGCAGAGCTCCGGCGCGACCGGCAGCGCCGCGAAGTCACCGTCGACGGCGTCCAGCTCGGCGCAGGCCCGCGCCGCGTGCGGGTGGTGTCCGGACGGCGTCGGCTCGCAGGTCAGCAGGACGCCCCGGATCCAGGTGTTCGCGTCGCCCGAGACGGTGAGGAAGAGGCCGGGCTCGTGGGGCGGAGTGCCCATGCCGGGGGCCGCGGCGGCGGGCGCGACGGCCGCCGCGAGCGCGATCAGGGCGGCCGAGGTGACGGTGAACGAACGCATGGGTCCTCCGGGGGCTGCGACGGACGCCTGTCACGGGCAGTGGTTTCGGCCACGGACGGTGACATCGGGAAGGTGCGGTGGCGTCGAGTACGGCTGGCACGGGTCGAGCACCGGCCAGAGCACCCTCGCGCCACCGGGCGCGGCAAGCCGCCGCGCCGGTCACTCCCCCGTACGGGCCCGCGCCCTCCCTCGTACGGGCCCGCCCCGCGCCCCACGCCGAGCGCGCGCCGCGCGATCCACAAGACCCGAACGGGCTCTCGCGCATGCGCCCGCGATTGACTACTGTGCGTCGGCACCACCCCCGGGGGAAGGCGGCGCCCGCATGTTCTACCTACTGCTCAAGTACGTGCTCCTCGGGCCACTGCTCCGGCTGATGTTCCGCCCCAGAATCGAAGGTCTGGAGCACATTCCGGAGCACGGTGCGGCCATCGTCGCCGGGAACCACCTGTCGTTCTCCGACCACTTCCTGATGCCCGCGATCATCAAGCGCCGCATCACGTTCCTGGCGAAGGCCGAGTACTTCACCGGGCCCGGCATCAAGGGACGGCTCACCGCCGCGTTCTTCCGCAGCGCCGGGCAGATCCCGGTGGACCGCTCCGGCAAGGAGGCCGGGCAGGCCGCGATCCGCGAGGGCCTCGGCGTCCTGCGCAAGGGCGAGCTGCTCGGCATCTACCCGGAGGGCACCCGCTCGCACGACGGCCGCCTGTACAAGGGCAAGGTCGGCGTCGCCGCGATGGCGCTCAAGGCGCAGGTCCCGGTGATCCCGTGCGCGATGATCGGCACCTTCGAGGCGCAGCCCCCGGGCAAGGTCGTACCGCGCTTCCAGCGCGTGACGATCCGCTTCGGCGAACCCCTCGAATTCTCCCGCTACGCGGGCATGGACGGCGAGAAGGCGGTCCTGCGCGCGGTCACGGACGAGCTGATGTACGCGATCCTCGGCCTGTCCGGCCAGGAGTACGTGGACAAGTACGCGGCCGTGGCGAAGGCGGAGGAGGCCGAGGCGGCGGCCGCGGAGGGGGCGCGGGCGGCGGCGGGGCGGAAGTTTCCGCGGCTGCCGTTGAGTTGAAGGGCGGCTCGTCCGGGGGTACGCCCTGCGTCTGCTGACCGCATAACCCGCGCGGCTGTCGCCCGGCGCGGGCGTACCGTCCGGGCATGAGTCGAGCAGTGGTGATCGGAGCGACAGGGCAGGTCGGGCGGGCGGCGGTCAGGGCGCTGGCCGAGGACGGCTGGGCGGTGACCGCGGCGTCGCGGGGCGGCGGGCGCGACGGCACCTGGCCGAAGGACGTGCGCGCGGCGCGCCTGGACCGCGCGGACGACGTGGCGTTCGCCGAGCTGGTCGGCGAGGGCTGCGACGTCCTCGTCGACATCGTGGCGTACGGGGCGGAGCAGGCCCGGCAGCTCGCGGCCCTGGCCGACCGGATCGGCTCGGCGGTGGTGATCTCCAGCGGCGCGGTGTACGAGGACGAGCGGGGCCGCGGCTTCGACACCCAGGACGAGCCGGACGGCTTCCCCCGCTACCCGGTGCCGATCCCCGAGACCCAGCGGACCGTGGCGCCCGGCACCACGACGTACGGCACCCGGAAGATCCAGCTGGAGCGGGACCTGCTGGCGCTCGGCGACCGGCTGCCGACGACGCTCCTGCGGGCGGGCGCGATCCACGGCCCGCACTGCCGCTCGCCGCGCGAGCTGTACTTCGTGAAGCGGGTCCTCGACGGCCGCCGCACCCGGATCCTGAGCGAGGGCGGCGCGAGCCGCTTCCATCCCGTGAACGTGCGGAACCTGGCGGAGCTGATACGGCTCGCGGCGCGCCACCCCGGCGCGCGGGTGCTGAACGCGGGCGACCCGGACGCCCCCACGGTCGCGGAGATCGGCGCGGCCGTCGACGCCGTGCTCGGCTTCGAGAGCGAGACGGTCCTCATCGAGGGCGAGGCCCCGGGCAAGGGTGTCGGCGTCACGCCCTGGACGGCTCCGCACCCCGTCGTATACGACATGTCGGCCGCCGAACGCGTCATGGCGTACAAACCGGTCACGACGTACGCCGACTCGCTGCCGGAGACGGTGAGTTGGCTCACGGACCAGCTCTCCGGCCGGGACTGGCGCGAGGCGTTCCCGGTCCTGGCCCGCGCCTATGATCCAGTGATCGATCTCTTCGACTACCGGGCGGAGGACGCCTGGCTGGCACGGCGGGAGGCCTGAGGTGACCGAGCACGCCCAGTACACGAAACTCATCGGACTGCTGGAGGAGCGTGGCGCGCACTACCGCGTCATCGAACACGCGCCGGAGGGCGCGACGGAGGCGGTGAGCGCGCTGCGCGGCCACGAACTCGCGCAGGCCGCGAAGTGCATCGTGGTGATGGTGAAGCTGGACAAGAAGAGGAAGAGCTACGTCCTCGCGGTCGTCCCCGGCGACCGGCGCGTGGACCTGAACGCGCTCAAGGCCCTGCTCGGCGGGGTGTACGCGGGCTTCGCCACGCAGGAGGTGGCGGAGCGGCTCTCGGGGAGCGTGAGCGGCACGATCCTGCCGTTCTCCTTCGACCCGGAGCTGGAGCTCGTCGTGGACCCGGCCCTGCTGGCGCACGAGGAGCTGTTCTTCAACGCGGCGCGGCTCGACCGCTCGCTGGCGCTGCGGACGGCGGACTACCGGGAGATCGCCCAGCCGAGGCTGGAAACGATCTCCCAGTAGCACCGCACCTACTGCTGACTGCTACAGACCGACTCTGCTGCAGACCGGCTCTGACTACGGCTTGGGCGTGGCGTGCGGGGTGCACGTCACGTCACGGCTGTCGAGCTTGCCGCTGAGCAGGTAGTTGTCGACGCGCTGGTTGAGGCAGGGGTTCTCGAGGTTGGTGATGCCGTGCGAACCGGCGTCCTTCTCCGTGATGAGGCGCGAGCCCTTGAGCCGCTTGTGCAGCTCGACCCCGCCCGGGTACGGCGTGGCGGCGTCGCGGGTGGCCTGGGCGATCAGCGTGGGCGGCAGGCCCTTGCCGGTCTTCACCTCGACGGGCTTGTGCTGCTTGCTGGGCCAGGTGGCGCAGGGCAGGTTCATCCAGGCGTTGGCCCAGGTCATGAACGGGTGGTCCTTGTGGATGCGGGTGTTGTCCCGGTCCCACTTCTTCCAGCTGGTGGGCCACTTGGCGTCGGCGCACTCGACGGCAGTGTAGACGGCGTTGCTGTTCTCGGAGGACTTGTTGCCGGCCACGTCGGACAGGTCGGGGCTGGCGGCCTCGATCAGCGGCTTCGTGTCACCGGCGACGTACTTGCTCCAGTTGGTGGCGATGGAGACCCAGGTGGAGTCGTAGTAGGGCGCGCTCTGGAAGTACGCGACGAGCTCGGCCGGGCCGACGACGCCGTTGAGCGGGTTCTGCTTGGCGGTGGCGCGAAGCTTCGCCCACTGGGCCTGCACCTTCTCGACGGTGTCGCCGAGGTGGAAGGTCGAGTCGTACTTGGCGACCCAGGTCATCCAGTCCTTGAGGCGGATCTCGAAGGCGACGTCCTGGTCGAGGTTGGCCTCGTACCAGATCTTCTTCGTCGAGGGGTTGACGACCGAGTCGAAGACCATGCGGCGCACGTGCGTCGGGAAGAGGGTGGCGTACACGGCACCGAGGTAGGTCCCGTACGAGACGCCCAGGTAGTTGAGCTTCTTCTCACCCAGCGCCGCGCGAATGACGTCCAGGTCACGGGCGGTGTTGGGCGTGGTCATGTGCGGCAGCATCCAGCCGCTGCGCTCCTTGCAGCCGTCCGCGTACTCGGCGGCGAGCTTCCGCTGGGCGCGCTTGTCGGCGGCGGAGTCGGGGACCGGGTCGAGCTTGGGAGCCTTGACGAACTCCTGCGGGTCGACGCAGGAGATGGGCGTGGAGTGGCCGACGCCGCGGGGCTCGAAGCCCACGAAGTCGTAGGCCTTGGCGGTCTTCTCCCACAGCTTGTTCTTGCTGGTGACGCGGGTGGGGAAGCGCAGGCCGGAGGCGCCGGGGCCGCCGGGGTTGTAGAGGAGCGCGCCCTGGCGCTCGTCCTTGGTCCCGGTGTTGCCGATGCGGTCGACGGCGAGCTTGATCTGCTTGCCGTTCGGCTTGGCGTAGTCCAGCGGCACGGTGACCCAGCCGCACTGGATGGGCTTGGCGATGCCCCAGTCCTCGGGACAGTCCTTCCAGGAGATGCCCTTCTTGGCGGCGCGCCGGGCGGCGACGGCAGCACCGGCGGCCTCCCGGTCCTTGGCGGCCGCGGCCTTGGCCGGGCCTCGATCGGCCCGGACATCGGCGCTCGCGGACGGCGCGGCAAGCGCCCCCGCCATCAACGTCGCCGCGACGAGTGTGCCCGCGGAACCGAACGTCACCGTCCGTCTGGTCCGCGTGGTCATCGGGGTACGACTCAAGTGGGGCCTCCCGCACATCGATTCGGTCGTTCGCTCGGTACGGGGATACTTGCGTCTGGGGGGTCCCTGACAACAGAGGTGTTGGGCGTTTTTTGCCAATCCGATAAACGGATTGGTTTGTACCGGTGAGCGGCCAGGGCAGGCCAGGGGCCCGAGCGACGCATCCGGCGGCGGCACGGCGCTGTCGGCTCTGACGCTCCCGCTGGACCTTCAGAGTGAGGTGGCAGGTGTCGCCTGCGTAGGTCCAGGCTCAGGCGAGGCAGCGGGAGGCACGGCGGTTGCCGCATGCGATGCGCAGTACGTCATCGGGTTCGTGGTCGGTGGTGTAGGCGCGCCGGACCGTCCCGTGGCCGGGGCGATGACCTTGGTGCTGCGAACGTACGGCATTGAGCACAGGGATCCTTCCGTGGAGAGGGCAGTCGATCGAAAATGCGCGGCTTGTCGTTGAGGGCGTCGGGATACTGCCGCGGTGACCTTTGCTGAGCTGCCTCGACTGCTGCGGCCTCGCGCCTTGGAGCCCGGAGACCTCGTCGTCGTCGCCGCGCTGTCCGGATCGCTCCATGCCAGATACGCGCCCGATCTCCAGCGAGATAGCCGAGGAGTTCAACGGTCTGCTGCGTGATCCCGAGGTGCGCGCGATCGTCGCGCACGACGGTGGCCAGACGGTGTTCGGATATCTCGACCTGATCGACTTCGACGCGATCAGGGCCGATCCCAAGCCGATCCTCGGCTACAGCGACATATCGCTGCTGCACCTGGTGCTCTACGCGCGCACCAGTCTGGTCGGGTTCCATGCCGACCTGGCCACGCCCGGTCTCGGCGGGCACTGGCAGAGAGCGTCCGCGGCCCGCCGGGAGGAGCTGGGGAAGCTCTACTCGACGCTGCTGACCGGCACGGAGCCGATCGGTGCGCTGCCCTCCGGCCCGTCGTGGGAATGCTGGCGTGCCGGGCGTGCCGAGGGTCCACTGGTCGGTGGGGTCATCAATCGCATTGCGCTGGTACAGGCGACGCCCTTCGCGCTGCCGCTCGAATGCTTCGACGGCGCGGTGCTGTTCTGGGAGGAACTGGGCGGCCAGGCACCGCACGTGTGGAGCTATCTGCAGATACTGCGGCACAGCGGCATTCTTGATCGGATCGCCGGCATGGTCGTGGGCATTCCGGAGGCGATCGACGGGCTCGACTCACCCGACGGCTCCCCGACCCTGTCCGAGATCGTCCTCGACGTCCTCGGAGACCGCGACATCCCGGTCCTGGGCCACGTCGAGTTCGGCCACGCCGGCCCGAACCTGCCGATGCCGGTCGGCATCCGCGTCGCCCTCGACGCGCAGCAACGGACGCTGTCGCTGCTGGAACCGGCGGTGCGGCGACTTACGGGGGGCCGGACCGGACGGCGGAGTAACGCGGACCAGTGAGTCCTTCATGAGGCCTGCCCGACCTGCCGAAGTGTCCAACTGCTGACAACGCTGACGCACAACGGCCGACAACCAGGAACGTAGAGGCGCGGGGGGTGCCGTCAGGGGCGGTGTCGTGGGCTGGAGTGGGATCGGGCGACGGTGCGGTGGGGTTGGCGTGTGTGGGGGTTGGTCGGATTGGTGTGGGTGGGCGGTTGTGGTGGGGGCGGTGGTGTGGGGGGTTTTGTGGTGGTGCGGGGGCGGCCGTAGGGGAAGGACGCGATGCGTTCGTTGTGTTGTGCGTTGAGGCGGTGGATGAGGAGTACTCCGAGGGCGATCATCGCCAGGAGGACTATCACGGTCACGACGGTTTCCATTGTTCTTACATCCTCTGCGGACGCTGCGGGCGTTGCGGTGTCGCGGCGTCCCGGTCGCGGGCCTCGTGGCCCCCTTCGGAGGCCCAGGCCTCCTCCACCGCCCGGTCGTTCTCCGCCACCGTCCGTCGGCGCGCGGCCTCCTCCATCAACCGGCTCGCGGTCGACGTTCCCAGTGGGTCGCTCCCGGCGGCCATGAGCCAGGCCGCCGTGTCCGGAGGGGTCTGTGGCGGGACCACCAGCAGGTTCCAGCGGCCCGCGCGGTACGAGAGGAGCATCAGCTCGTGGGGGTCCTGCTCGGCCCGGTACCAGCCCACCTTCAGCACGTGCCCCGCTACGGGCACCTTGCGCGGGACGACCGGCCAGTGGGCGGGATTCACCGTGACCCGGGTGATCCGGCCCCACAGTGGGTCGAGCACCGCCGTCAGCGCGGGGAGTTCCGCCCCGAGATCACGGGAGCGGGGCCACCAGGCGCCGTCCAGCAGCGAAGGCGGGGTTCCCGCGGGAGCTAGTGACAGGCGGAGAAGGGGTGAAGCGGGCCAGGACCCGGCGGAGGGAGGCGCGGTCGGCCTGGCCTCAAGGGTCGGCGGGAATGAGGTGGTCGCAGTCATGACGCGAACCCTGCCCCGGGCCGACTCGCACCGGCCCGGCATATTCGATCGCCGAAAACGACACAAGCGTGGCAGCCGGTGCGCGAAATATCCTCGGTAGTTCGAGCGTACTCCTCCGGCGAGTCGAACGACCCGGTCGTCGGGGCTTCCGTGACAGTCCGATGTACGAGAGGGCAGTTCGGACGTACGCGAGGCTGTCGGGCGTACACGAGGGCTGTCGGACGTACGCGATCAGGCCGGGCCCACCCGATCAGTGCCCGTGTCGATGAGGATCTGCTCGGCCTCGGCGAGGTTGTCCGCGCGGACCGCCGCCGCCATCGCGGCGCGTGCCGCGCCCGGTGTCGCGTGCGGCGGGACCACCAGCAGGGAGAAGTGGTCCTCGTCGCCGCGGGTGATGAGGACGGTGTCGTCACCGACCGGGGAGAAGTCGAGGTGCACGACACTGCCCCCGACGATCAGTCGCGTCGGCGCGTCCTCCCAGGCGCCGGAGTCCAGACCCACGCGCGTGACCGGACCGAGGTGTTCGGTCAGCGCGGCGATCAGACCGGGCAGTTCGGTGCCGATGTCGCGGGAACGCGGCCACCACGCGCCGTCGAGGATGCCCCGGCGTTCGTGTGTCGTCTCCAGGCGCAGGAAGGCCGTGCCTGGCCTGACGGCCTTGTGGATGGCGTCCGGCAGCAGCTTCGGGACGCTGGGCGGGTCGGAGTCGGACATCGCGTTCGCCTGCCTGCGGGTTCGGCGGCTCACGCGCGCGTACGGCGAGGGCGGTGCTGCCGCCGGGAAGACCTCACGACCTTCCTCATTTCACGGTACTCCTCGCTCCCCCTCCCCCCCGGCACCGAGCTCACCGGCGACGACGTCAGGCGTCTCCTCCCGCCGCGGCCGCCATGAGCGGCTCGGCCAGGCTCTGCGGGGTGTCGGGCGGTACGACCAGCAGGTCCCACCGGCCCTGGCCCGGGGCGAGCAGGCAGACCGTGTGCGGGGCGGACGCGGTGGTGCACCTGCTGAGGCGTACGACCTGGTTGGAGACCAGCATCCGGCCGGGTGTCGCGGCCCATGTCGCCCCGTTGACCGTGACGCTGCTGATGTGGCCCCAGGCCCCGGGCAGTCCGGCGAGCAGCCGCGGGAGTTCCGCGAGCAGGTCGTACGAGTGGGGCCACCACGCGCCGTCGATGGGGTGGGGCAGGTCGCCGCGGGGGGCGAGGCGCAGGCGGAGGAGCGGGGGTGAGGGAAGCAGGGGCTCCAGTACGGCGGTCATGAGGTCTCCGTAGGTTGGTGGGGGCCCGGATCTGGTAGGTGGCCCGGGGTCGGCAGGTGGCCCGGGGTCGGCGAACACCCCGGGGGCCAGCGAACAGCCCGGAGTCGCCGGGCAGCCCTGGCCGACCCGGTTCACAGACGGCGGGCGGTGACCCGCTCAGGTGCCGGCCAGCGCACGTCGTACACCCACCCGACCCGTTCGAGCAGGCGGATGACGGCGGCGGAGGGATCGATCTGGCCGCGGTCGACCCCGTGCCGGGCGCTGGTGGGGTCGGCGTGGTGGAGGTTGTGCCAGCTCTCGCCGAAGGAGAGCAGGGCCAGGGGCCACAGGTTGGTGGCCCGGTCGTGCCGCCGGGTGCGGAAGGGGCGGCTCCCGATCATGTGGCACAGCGAGTTCACGCTCCACGTCACGTGGTGGAGCAGCGCGATCCGCACAAGTCCCGCCCACAGCAGGGCGGTCAGGGCCCGCTCCCACGTACCGCCGATGGCCCACCCGGCCACGAACGGCAGCGCGAGCGTGAGGACGCACAGCGCCGGGAAGGCGCGGGAGACAGCCCGGATGTCACGGTCGGCGAGCAGGTCGGGGGCGTAACGCCGGGCGGACGTGGGGTCGTTGCGGAACAGCCAGCCGACGTGGGCGTGCGCGAGACCGCGCAACTGGCCGCGCAGACGCGTGCCGTAGCGGTACGGGGAGTGCGGGTCGCCGGGCCGGTCGGTGAAGGCGTGATGGCGGCGGTGCGTGGCGACCCAGCCGATCACGTCGCCCTGGAAGCTCAGCGAACCGGCCACGGCGAGTGCGACGCGCACGGGACGGACGGACTGGTATCCGCCGTGCGTGAGCCCGCGGTGGAAGCCGACGGTGACGCCGAGTCCGGTGACGATGTACAGCACGAGGGCGAGCAGGACGTCGGCGGGATGGATGAGGCTCCCCCAGAGCAGCCAGCCGGCCAGGGCGAGCCCCAGGAACGGGGCGACGACGATCACCGCCGTCACGAACACGTACAGGCGCTCACCGATGCCGCGTGGCGCGTCCGGTGCGTCGGCTTCGGTGGGGAAAGGCCCCGCCCCGTCGTATTCCTGGGAGGGCTGGGCGACGCTCGGCGGCGACGCGAGCGCCGCGGTGGGCGCGGTGGGCGCGGTCGCCGTTGTGGGGGAACTGCGCGTCGTGGACGACACGTTGGGGACTCCTTGACCTCGGTGCGGGTGGCGCGGCCGGGGTCACGGGCTGCCCCTGTACGGGTGACGGGTCGCTGTACTGCCCTCAGGCGTACCGCGACGGGACGGTCAGACCGCCTCGCGCGGATGCGCACGGTCGGCGGGCCGTCTGCGGATCTCGGTCCACGGCCGGACGGGGCGCGCGCTGTGCGGAGAGGCTTCGGCGGTCATAGGGCGGAACCTGCCTCCGAGCGCGCGACGCCCGGTGTCGTGGAACCACGAGGCCGAGACCGGCCTGAACGCCGGTATACGAAAGGTCCTCGCTCCCCTCACCGTACTCCTACCGGAATCCCGGGGTCTGCCGAAGTGGAGCCGAGCCCCTCCTCGCGGCCATGGCCGGGCCCCCTGCACCGCACGGCTCACCCCGGTACCGCGTACCGCACCACGCGCCCCCACATGGACGCGTACTGCCGCCACAGCGGTCCGGTCACATAGGGAACGCCGTACTCCGCGCACAGCCCCCGCACCTTCGGGACCAGTTCGGCGTAGCGGCTGCTGGGGAGGTCGGGGAAGACGTGGTGCTCGATCTGGTGGCCGAGGTTGCCGGACAGGACGTGCAGCAGCGGGCCGCCCTCGAAGTCGGCCGAGCCCTGGATCTGCCGCAGGTACCACTCGCCGCGGGTCTCCCCCTCGATGTCGGCCTCCGAGAACGTCCTGACGTCACCGGGGAAGTGACCGCAGAAGATCACCGTGTGCGCCCAGACGTTGCGCAGCACGTTCGCGGTGAGGTTGCCGAGCAGGCAGGGCAGCGCGGAAGGGCCCGCGAGGAGCGGGAAGAGGACATAGTCCTTGGCCGCCTGCCGGGCCCCCTTGCGGACCAGCCGCCCGACCTCGCCGAACAGGCTCCGGACGCTCTTGCGGCCCGCGGTCACGGCGTCCGCCTCCAGGTCGTACAGGGCGATGCCCCATTCGAAGACGGGCGCGAGCAGGGCCGCGTACAGCGGTTGCAGGAGGTACACGGGGCGCCAGGGCTGCTCGGGGCTCATGCGCAGGATGGTGTAGCCAAGGTCGCGGTCGCGGCCCACGACGTTCGTGTACGTGTGGTGCAGGTGGTTGTGGGTGTGCTTCCAGGCGTCCGCGGGGCTGAGGAAGTCCCACTCCCAGGTCGTGGAGTGGACGGCGGGGTCGCCCATCCAGTCCCACTGGCCGTGCAGGATGTTGTGGCCGAGCTCCATGTTCTCCAGGACCTTGGCGGTGGTGAGCATCGCGGTGCCCGCGAGCCAGGCGGGCGGCAGCAGGGAGACGGCGAGGGCGATGCGGCCGCCCGCCTCCAGGCCTCGCTGGACGGCGATGACCTTGTGGATGTACTGGGCATCGCGCGCCCCGCGCCCGGCGACGATCTCGGCGCGGAGCCGGTCGAGTTCGGCGCCGAACTCCTCGGTCCAGGAGGGTGGTTCGAGGGGATCCGCGTCGATCGCCTTCGACGGCGGTATCGGCATCGGCCGGTCTGTGGCGGCGGTCGAGGTCATGGAGGCTCCTTCAGGTTTCGGGCGGGGGTCGACGGTCGAAAGCAGGCGGGGACCGGGCCGTCGGAAACGAGGGGACTCGGCGGTCGAGTCCGGGAAGCTCAGCGGTCGAGTACGACCGGTCCGGCCGCGGCCTGGACGCAGGTCTGGATCAACTCGCCTTCCACATCACGCACTTCACCCGTGCGCAGATCGCGTACGCGCCCGTGGACCAGGGGCACGAGACAGCCGAAGCAGATGCCTCGGCGGCACCCGTACGGCATCGGCACGCCCGCGCGCTCACCGGTCACCAGGAGGGGGACGGAGGCGGGTGATGCCGCGTCGATCCCGCTGCGCGCGAAGCGCACTCGACCGCCCGGCTCGGCGGCCGAGGCGAGCGGGTCGGCGGAGGACAGGGCAGTCGGCGAGGCGAGGCGGAAACGCTCCACGTGCAGGCGCCTCACGGGCAGGCCCTCCGCGCCGCGCACCTGCTCGTCGCCGCGCCGCCGCTCCCCCTCCCAGTGCTCCCGCAGCACGTCGAGCATCCCCTCGGGGCCGCAGGCCCACGTCTCGCGGGACCACCAGTCCGGGCAGAGCAGGTCGATGTCGCGGCAGGTGACCCTGCCGGAGGTGCGGGTGTACCGCAGGTGGAGGCGGAGCCACGTCAACTGCCGCGCCATGTCCTCCAGTTCGGTGCGGAACAGGCACTCGTCCGGCGCGGGAGCGCTGTGCAGCAGCACGACGTCGACCTCCGGCCGGTCACGGCGGAGTACGAGCGTACGCAGCATCCCCATGACGGGCGTGACGCCGCTGCCCGCGGTGACGAACAGGATCCTGTCGGGTGTCGCGCCGGGCGCGGGGAGCACGAACTCCCCCTGTACCGGGCCGAGTCGGAGGACCGTGCCGGGTGGTGTGCGGTGCGCCAGGTGCGGCGACACCTTGCCGCGGGGGTCCGCCTTGACGGTGATGGTCACCTCGCGGCCGGGCGCGTCGGCGGCGGAGGTGAGGGAGTACGTGCGCCAGTGCCTTACGCCGTCCAACTCGACGCCCACCGGCAGGTATTGCCCGGCGCGGTGGCCGCCGCTCCACCCGCGGCCCGGGCGGATGACGAGCGTGGCGGAGTCCGCGGTCTCGGGTCGCACGGCGGTCACCTTGCCTGCCGGGTGCCGTGCGGACAGCAGCGGATCGACGAGGCCGAGGTAGTCGTCCGGGGCAAGGGGTGTGGTCAGGGTGCCCAGGGCCGGGAGGAGGCGTCTGCCGACCCAGCCGGGGAGGCCCCAGGGCGGCGACGGCGGACGGGGTGCGAAGGCAGGCATGCGTGGGGCCCTTCCGAGGGGACTCCAGGGCGGGCTTCCGCCAGAGAACCACGCCGGGGCGCCGGGCGTGGGGTCACCGGGAGCCGTTCCCGCCACCCGCGCCGTCGCCACTGCCTGGCAGGACGTCCGCGGCAGGACGGCAGCCGACGGCGGCGGGGGCCGCGGGCTGGCACGACGGCCGAGGTCCGCGGGCCCGCGCGCCGTCCCGATTGGCCGGATCGGGCCGACGCGCCTCGCGGGGGCGCGTACGCGATCCCGGAACCCGGTCCTCCGTCGCCGGATTCCGGGGCATCCGGGGCGCCCAGGACATCCGGGACGCCGAGGGCAGGCAGGCCGGACGGGGCGGCCACCTCGCGGCGGGCTACGTCAGGCGGTGCAGGGCGTCGTCGAGGATGTGGCGCAGGCGCAGGGCGTCCGGGGCCAGGGCGGTGACCAGGGCCGCGGGGCCCGCCAGGGGGGTCAGCGCGGCGGAGTCGCCGAGCATGGCCGACTTCGGGCAGTCGTGCTCGAACTCCGTTCGTACGACGACGAGTTGACCCACGGCCCGATGGCCCGCCAGGACCGCGGGGCCGTCCCAGCCCGCCGGGGCACCCGGCCCGCACGACAGCTCCTGGTCGAGGAGGGTCCGGCCGGCGTGGCGCACCGTCAGTCTGCTGTGCAGCAGCCCCGGGGCCTCGCCGGTCCGTCCGAGGACCTGTTCCTCGCGCAGTACGAGCCGTCCGCCCGCCCCGACGTCGGCCCGCGTCGTGACACGCAGATCGCTGCCGCGCGCCGAGATCAACTGTTCGGGCAGCCACCGCAGCTCCGCCCCGTCGGCGACGGTGAGCGACACGTCGTACCGCGCCGGTGCCCCGTCCTGGCCCGGCAGCGCGATCGTCGCCGCGGCGGATCCGACGCTCAGCCTCGCCCCCTCGGCGACCTCCGCCTCCACGGCCAGGTGGTCCCCGCCGAGGGGGCCGCTCATCGCCCCCACCAGCGTGACGTGGGCCGCGGGCCCCGTGGCGCGGGTGCGGCGCAGGGCGAGGGGGGCCTCGCCGTGCAGGACGGGCAGGGCGGTGCGGCCGTGTGCGTCCGCGCGGGCGGCTATGCGGGCTCGGGCGTGGACGCCTGCGGGGCTGGAGGGGCGATCCGCGGTGGCGGAGGTGGGGGCGGGGAGGCTCACTGGGCTGGTGCCGTCGCCTTCGCCGCCGTCCCCACGGGCCGCGCCGTCTCCCCAGGCCCCGCCGTCCCCACGGGCTCTTTCGTCCCCGCCGCCCCCGCCGTCCACGACACGTGCTGCTCACGTACCCAGCGCGCCACCGCCGTCACATGCTCCTCCGAGCGCAGCGACTGGAACACCACCGGCAGTTCCGCGCGCTGGGCCTTGGCGTCGGCGGCCATCCGGGCCAGGTCCGAGCCCACGTGCGGGGCCAGGTCCGTCTTGTTCACCACCAGGAGGTCGGCCGTGGTGACGCCGGGGCCGCCCTTGCGCGGGACGTCGTCGCCTCCCGCCACGTCGATGACGAAGATCTGGGCGTCCACCAGGCCGCGCGAGAAGGTCGCCGTGAGGTTGTCGCCGCCGGACTCCACCAGGATGAGGTCCAGCGGGCCCACCTCGTCCTCCAGGTCCTCCACCGCCTCCAGGTTCGCGGATATGTCGTCCCGGATGGCGGTGTGGGGGCAGGCTCCCGTCTCCACCGCGGTGATGCGCTCCGGGGGGAGGACCGCCTCACGGAGGAGGAACTCCGCGTCCTCGCGCGTGTAGATGTCGTTGGTGACGACTGCGAGGGAGAGTTCGGTGCGGAGGGCCTGGCAGAGGGCGGCCACGGTGGCCGTCTTGCCCGAGCCGACCGGGCCGCCGAGGCCGATGCGGAGGGCGCGGCGGGTGCCGTCGGGGCGGTGCGCGTCGGCGCTGATCGCCTTGGACTCGTCGTGGGTGTGGTCGAGGTGCATGGTCGCTTCGCTCCAAGAAATCGGTCGGTGTGTGGTGAGGGGAAGGTGCCGGTCGTTCTCAGCCCGTCCGGCGTTCGAGGACGGGACCGAAGGCCGATCGGCGGTGCCCTCGGCAAGGCCCTACGACGCGAACAACCGCACCGGCCACCCCGCATGCCCCTCCGCCCCCACCTCCAGGAGCGGCGCCGACGCGGCGGGCAGGACGTCCACCCCCTCCCCCACGGCCCGCCGAGCGGCCTCCGCGGCGTCGCGGGCCACGCCGTCCAGCTCCGGTGCGAGCCGGGCCAGAACGGCCGTCGCGTCGAACGGGTCGAGGCTCAGAAGGCGTACGACGGCGGTGGCGGGGCCGCTGACGGCCTCGTACGCGGAGCAGTACGCGGCGTCCTCCGCGCCGAGCCCGGCCGCGCGCGCGGCCACGCCGAGGACGACCGGCTGGTGGGCCCCCTTGGGGAACTCCCTTGCCAGCGCGTCGAGTTCGACTGCGGGCCAGGCGACCCGCGCGGCGCGCAGCAACTGCCGCCCGAGCCTGCGCGCGGCCACCCGCAGCGCGGCCGACGGCGTGCGCGCGTCCGCCGCCCCGTCGAGGGCGACGGGGTCGACCCCGAGCGCCCCGGCCGCGGCGAGGGCGGCCGACACCATGCCGGTCGTGTGAAGGCGGCCCCGGCAGAAGTCCTCCAGGGACGCCGCCCCGGTGATCCGCCCCGCCTTGACGGCGGCCTCGGCCCCGCCGGAGTGCGCGTGCCCTCCGGCGGGAAAGCGGCCGTCGGCCAGGACGAGCAGTGCGGCTCGTGACATGTCGGGCCACCGCCCCTCAGAAGAGGAAGTACCGCTGGGCCAGCGGCAGTTCGGCGGCGGGGGCGGGCTCGACGAGTTCGCCGTCGATGCGTACGGCGAAGCTGTCGGGAGCGACCTCGACGTGCGGGAGGGCGTCGTTCTCGCGCATGTCGGCCTTCGTACGGCCCCGGGTGGAGGCGATCGGAACGAACTGCCGCTCGAGTGCAAGGCGTTCGGGCAGGCCGTCGTCCAGCGCGGACCGCGTGACGAAGTTCAGGGAGTTGCGTGCGGGCGCCCTGCCGTGGCCGCCGAACATGGGGCGCGGAAGGACGGGCTGCGGGGTCGGGATCGAGGCGTTGGCGTCGCCCATCTGCGCGTACGCGATCTGCCCGCCCTTCAGGACCACTTCGGGCTTGACGCCGAAGAACGCCGGTTCCCACAGCACCAGGTCGGCCAGCTTGCCGCTCTCGACCGAGCCCACCTCGCCCTCGATGCCCTGGGCGATCGCCGCGTTGATCGTGTACTTGGCGACGTACCGGCGCGCCCGGTGGTTGTCGGCGCGGGTGTCCCCGGGGAGCGGCCCGCGCCGCCGCTTCATCACATGGGCCGTCTGCCAGGTGCGCAGGACGACTTCGCCGACGCGGCCCATGGCCTGGGAGTCGGAGGACATGATGGAGATGGCGCCGAGGTCGTGGAGGATGTCCTCCGCGGCGATCGTGGTCGGGCGGATGCGGGACTCGGCGAAGGCCAGGTCCTCCGGCACGGCCGGGTTGAGGTGGTGACAGACCATCAGCATGTCGAGGTGCTCCTCGACGGTGTTGACGGTGTGCGGGCGGGTCGGGTTGGTCGAGCTGGGGAGCATGTTCGGCAGCGAGACCGCCGTGATCATGTCCGGGGCGTGGCCGCCGCCCGCGCCCTCCACGTGGAAGGCGTGCAGCGTGCGTCCGGCGACGGCCGCGAAGGTGGCGTCCACGAAGCCGGCCTCGTTGAGCGTGTCGGTGTGGACGGCGAGTTGAGCGCCCGTGTCCTCGCACACGTTCAGGCAGGCGTCGATCACCGCAGGGGTCGCGCCCCAGTCCTCATGGATCTTGAAGCTGACGGCGCCCGCGCGGAGTTGGGCGTGCATCGACTCGGCGGACGTGGTGTTGCCCTTGCCCAGGAAGCCGATGTTGACCGGGGCGTTCTCCAGGGCGGCGAACATCCGGGCCAGGTGCCAGGCGCCGGGGGTGATGGTGGTGGCCTTGCTCCCCTCGGCTGGTCCGGTGCCGCCGCCGATGAGGGTGGTGACGCCGGAGGCCAGGGCCTCGTCGACGATCGTCGGCGAGATGAAGTGGATGTGCGTGTCGATGCCGCCCGCGGTGAGGATCTTGCCGTTTCCGGCCAGGATCTCGGTCTCCGGGCCGATGACGAGGTCGGGGTGCACGCCGTCCATCGTGTCCGGGTTCCCGGCCTTGCCGATGCCGGTGATCCGGCCGTCGCGGATGCCCACGTCGGCCTTGACCACACCCCAGTGGTCGATGATCACGGCGCCGGTGACGACGGTGTCGGGGGCGCCTTCGGCGCGGGTCGTGCGGGACTGGCCCATCGACTCGCGGATGACCTTGCCGCCGCCGAACACCGCCTCGTCGCCGGAGCGTCCGGGGCCGCCGGAGCGGTCCTCCTCGATCTCCACGAGCAGCCCGGTGTCGGCGAGCCGGATCCGGTCGCCGGTCGTCGGGCCGAACAGGTCGGCGTACGCGGCGCGGGACAGCTCAGCCATCGAGAGCACCTCCGGTCTCGCCGCGCAGCCCGGGCACGACGCGGGCGCCCGCGAGGGGGACCAGCGTGACCTCGACGGGGATGCCCGGCTCGAAGCGCACGGCGGTGCCCGCGGCGATGTTCAGCCGCAGGCCGTGCGCGGCGGAACGGTCGAACTCCAGGCCGGGGTTGGCCTCGGCGAAGTGGTAGTGGGAGCCGACCTGCACGGGGCGGTCGGCGGCGTTGAGGACGGTCATGCGGGTGGTGGGGCGGCCCTCGTTGAAGGCGACGGGACCGTCCGCGAAGAGGATCTCGCCGGGGACCAGGCCGGTGTCCACGCCGCCGCCCGCGCCTGTGCTGTCTGCGGATTGCATACGTCCCGTACCCCCGTCAGACGATCGGGTCGTGGACGGTGACGAGCTTCGTGCCGTCCGGGAACGTCGCCTCGACCTGCACGTCGTGGATCATCTCGGGGATGCCCTCCATGACGTCGTCGCGCGTCAGCACCGTGCGGCCCGAGGTCATCAGATCGGCGACGCTGCGGCCGTCGCGGGCGCCTTCGAGGATGTGCGACGTGATGAGCGCGATCGCCTCGGGATGGTTGAGCCTGAGGCCGCGCGCCCGGCGCTTCTCGGCCACGTCGGCAGCCACATGGATGAGCAGTCTCTCCTGCTCGTGCGGTGTCAGTCGCACGTCCCCACCTCATCGTCCTTGCTCCGAACCGTGCGGGGTCCGGCTGCCGCGGCCACCGCGACGGGAAAGATGTAACGCGCAGCGAATGGCGCGCCGAGGTACACCTTGACGTACGAGATCCCCAGGTGGCGTGGCACGGCAGGCTAGTTGGACGGAGTTTCAGCGAGGTTAACCAGCCCTTGACCCGGCCATGACCGTCAGCTGGGTTCACCCATACTCATCAGGCCACGCACACCGTCGGCCAGCGCGTCCACCGGCACCCCGTCGAACAGGGCGACCTGGGCGGCGAATCCCTGCGCCATGGCGATCATCGTCCGCGCGACGCGGTCCGCGGGCACGTCGGCGCGCATCATGCCCGCGGCCTGATAGCCCTCGACGATCCGGATCCAGGCCGCCCGCACCGCGTCGTACCCGTCCTGAATGAGGGCGCGCAGCTCTTCGTCGCGCAGCGTCTCCGTCCAGACCTGCACGAGGAGCCGCGGGAAGTACGGCCGGTCGTGCTCGACGAGGCCCGGCTTGAGGTCGAGCACCTGGCCGAGTGCGCGGCCGACCAGGACGTCCGGCGGCGGGGGCGGCGTCTGGCGGGCCGCGGACTCGAAAACGCCCCGGATCTCCCGCAGCACCTCGGAGACGATGGCGTGGATCAGCTCGTCCTTGCCGCTGAAGTAGCGGTAGACGGCACCCGCCGACAGGCCCACCTCCTTCAGCACGTCCTGCATCGACGTGGCGTGGAAGCCGTTGCGGGCGAAGCAGAGCGCGGCACCGTCGAGGATCTGGCGGCGACGGGCGTCGAGGTGTTCCTGGGATACGCGGGCCATGACCTCAAAGTAAAACGAACATTCCTTCTTGACAACCGACCACGCCCGGACCCACAGTGGAGACACAGCAAAACGAACGATCATTCTTTTTAGATGTCGTCGGCTCGCCGGCAACGCCAGCGCCTTCACGCCCCCGCTCGCCTCATTCGCCCTGGAGAACCCCATGCCCACGCCGTCCCCTGCCGCGCCCCCGCAGGCCCGCCGCATGCTGACGGTCGCCCTGCTGGTTCCCTTCATCGTGACCCTTGCCCTGTGGGCCTTCGCCTGGCCCGCCGCAAGGAACGCCCCGCGCGATCTACCGCTCGGCGTGGCGGGTCCCACCCAGGCGACCGCCCCGCTGCAGAAGCAACTTCAGCAACGGGACGGCGCGTTCGAGATCCATCGGTACGCGGACGAGGCGGCGGCCCGCGCCGCCATCGAGGACCGGACCGTGTACGGCGCGGTCGTCGCCACCGGCGAGGAGCCCAAGCTCCTGACGGCCTCGGCCGCGAGCCCCGTCGTCGCCCAACTCCTCCAGCAGGCGGTGGCGGCGGGCGCCCCGGACGGCGCCCGGGTCACGACGGTGGACGTGGTGCCCGCCCCGGCGTCCGATCCGCGCGGGGCGGCCCTGGGGTCGAGCGTGCTGCCGCTCGCCATCGCGGGGGTCGCGGCGGGCTCGCTGGTGACGCTGCGGGGGCTGCGCGGACTGCGCGCGGCGGGGACCCTGGTCCTGGCCACGGCACTCGTCGGTCTCGTCGCCGCCGCGCTCGCCGACAGCTGGCTCGGCATCCTGACGGGCAACTGGTGGGCGGAGGCCGGGGTGCTCGGCCTGTCGGCGCTCGCCGTGGCCGCGACCGTGGCCGGTCTCGCGGCGCTGCTCGGCCCTGCGGGCATCGGCGTGGGCGCGCTCCTGATGGTGCTGCTCGGCAATCCCTTCTCCGGGGTGACGTCTGCGCCGCACCTGCTGCCCGAACCGGTCGGCCTGATCGGCCAGTTGCTCCCGCCGGGAGCGGGCGGCTCGCTGCTGCGCTCGACCGCCTTCTTCGACGGGGCGGCGGCCACGGGCCCCGCGATCACCCTCGCCGTCTGGGCGGCCCTGGGCCTCGGGGCCGTGCTCGTCGGGGCCCGGCGCGGCCGGAGCGCTCCCCCGGTGACGGCGTCGCCCCGGGTGCGCGAGCCCGCCCCGGTCGGCTGACGCCGCGCCCCACCGGACAGCCGTGTGCCCCCGCCGTAGTGGACGGGGGTACACGGCCTTTGTCATGCCTGATGGATGTACGCGCCTTTCGAGTGCGTGACGCCAGCCCCTGCTCGGCGTGACGCCCCCGGCACCCGCGGGACTACGTCACGTTCGGTCCGCGGTGCTCCGCCGCGATGCCGAAGCGCTGCCGTTCGCCGCCCGCGCCGGACGCCGACGAGCCGAGGGAGGAGACGGAGCTGATCACCGTCTCCCCGGCGGCGGCGCCGACCGCCTCGGCCTCTTCGAGTTCATCGAGCTCATCGAGTCGACGCAGGTCATCGGCGGAGACAAGGGCCACGAGCGGCTTGCCGTGACGCGTGACGACCACGCGTTCGCTGCCGTAGACAACGCGGTTGATCAGGTCGGCCAGCTCTGCGCGGGCTTGCGTCACCGGAATCTCGTAGGCCATGCCCCCATCATAACGTCATGTACGTCCTGTACATTTTTTACAGAGGCCGTCGCGCAGCGGCGGCGCCTGCACGCATGCCCCTGCGTCCGCACGCATGCCGTACAGATCCGGAGGCACGCCCATGCAATCGGGAGGCACGCCCATGCAGCAGCCGTTCGCCCGTCATGTCCTGCCGGAGTTCACCGAGCGCACCAGCTCGGGCCTGCGCACGCTGGATCCGTACTCCAAGCTCCTGGAGGAGCGCATCGTCTTCCTCGGCACCCCCGTCGACGACGTCTCCGCGAACGACGTCATGGCGCAGCTGCTGCACCTGGAGTACCTCGCGCCCGACCGGGACATCTCGCTGTACATCAACTCGCCCGGCGGCTCGTTCAGCGCGGCCACGGCGATCTACGACACCCTTCGGTTCACGACCTGCGACGTGGAGACCGTGTGCCTCGGCCAGGCCGCGTCCGCCGCCGCCGTGCTGCTCGCCGCGGGCACGCCGGGGAAGCGGTCGATCCTGCCCGGCGCCCGGGTGCTGCTCCAGCAGCCCGCGCTGGCCGAGGCGCTGCGGGGCCAGCCGACCGACCTCGTCATCCAGGCCGAGGAACTGCGGCGCACCCGCGCACTCCTGGAGGAGATGCTCGGGCGCCACACGGGGCAGGACGCCGAGCGGATCGCGGCGGCCATCGAGCGCGACACCGTCCTGGACGCCGCGGCCGCGGTGGAGTTCGGCCTGGTGGACCGGGTCGTACCGAACCGCGGGGCCACGACCACGACCGCCGAGTGAGGCCCGGGTGCTGCCCGAACTGCCGCCGCTGCCCGCCTTGACCCGCGCCGAGGGCGAGCTGATCGACGCCTATCTCGCGGTCGTGGACCTCGTCGGCCGCATCAATCCGGCGCGCGCGGAGCACACGTACGGCGGCCTGCGCGCCGCACAAGCCCTCGTCAGCAGGGCGACGGAGCTGCGGGACGCCCTGACGCTGATGCACCAGCGGGGCGAGGCGGAGGTCCACACGACGACGCTGGCCCGGGCGTTGCGCACGCTGGACGGCGAGCGACGTGCCGCGCGTGTGACCGTGCCGCCGCCCGCGGTCGGCGAGGAGGCGCCACCGACGGGTGGATGACCGATCAGCCCCGGGGGGTGGGGTGAGCGCACCGATGAAGCGCACCGATGAAGCGCCCCTTTGAACAGCGCCCCCATGAACAGCGCACCTATAGGCACCTATAAACGGCGAGTCGGCCAAGCGTTTCTGCTACGAGTTGACGGGGGCCGTCGAGGCCGAGCCTGCCGGTCCCCCACCGCCCCGCGCCGCGCCGCACCCTCTCCTTCGCGTCCGCGCACCCGAGGTGCGCCGTCGCACCGGACGCCCGTCGGAGCGCCACGGCCTCAGCGCGTCCGCGCCGTCCGCACGTTGAGGGTGCGGGCCGCGCGGACGGGTGTCGCGCCACTTCCGGTCCAGACCGGGGTGCGACCAGAGGTGGTAGCTCTTTCAGCGTAGGAAACACTCGCACGCGTGTGCCCCTGGAGTTGCACAACTCCCTTACGCGGCAGCCGGAACCGGACGTTCCAGTGCTGTTCGGGCAATCGTCTCCGACTGTGATCCAGGTCCCTTTCCGGCTCTGTCCACCCGAACGGGTCAGTCGTGAGGAGCCTCACATACAGCCGATTCGGCTCGGTTTTTTGGCCACTCTCGGGTGAAGATCCCTTCCGACGACAAGCCCCCGCCACAGGCGGCGGGGCGGTCCGGGTGGACGCCGAGTCCTGCCGCCACCCGGATGCCCGGTCGACATCTGTGCATCGGCAGGAGTGGAGGACCCAGCAAGGCGGACCGTCCGGGAGACCGGCCGGCCCTTGGGGTGAAGTCGCGACGCGACCGGGCATCTTCGCCTGCCCGAACCCGACAGGTCATCCTTCACAGGCGGCTGACGAAGGGTTGCGCATGACTGCGCTGAATCGTGTTCCGTCGCTGCTGACGAGGGCCGGTACCGCATCGGCACTCACGCTCGCCGCCGTGGGCGGCACCATCGTGGCACCCGGTCTGGTCTCCGAGGCCGAGGCCGCCACACACGGGACGAAGGCGCTCAAGATCGCGGCTTCCAAGAAGGGCTCCCCGTACGGCTACGGAGCCGTGGGGCCGCGCCGGTTCGACTGCTCGGGCCTCACGCTCTACTCGTACAAGCGCGTGGGCAAGAAGCTGCCGCGAACCGCCGCGCAGCAGTACAACAAGACCCGCCATGTCTCCAAGGGCAACCGCACCCGCGGCGACCTGGTGTTCTTCCACTCCGGCCGGAACGTCTACCACGTCGGCATCTACGCCGGCAAGAACAAGATCTGGCACGCCCCGAAGCGGGGCACGGTGGTACGCCTCGAGAAGATCTGGACGAACAGCGTCTGGTACGGCCGAGTCCGCTGACCTGAGTGCCCGGACGACGGCGCCTTCGGGCAGGCACCGCCGTCCGGGCGTGACCGGGCCGACGCGAGGAGTGCTTCGCGGCGGCCCGGGATACTCGTAGTGCATGTCCGAAAACGTCCCCACCGACGGCCCCCGGTCAGCGGGCACCGCCGCGCACGACGCCAGCCGAGGCCGCGACGAGACCCCGCTGGAACGCGCCGACCGCAACTTCTTCGAGCTGCTCCAGGAACTGAGGGTCACTCAGACCGGCGTGCAGCTCCTCTTCGCCTTCCTGCTCACACTCGCCTTCACCCCCCGCTTCCCCTCGCTCGACACCCTCCAGCGCGCCACGTACGTGACCACGCTGCTGCTCGCCGTCCTCGCGGCCGCTCTGTTCACCGCACCCGCCGCACTGCACCGGGGGCTGTTCGGGCGCGGCGCGAAGCCGCTCGTCGTCAAGGTGTCGTCGCGGCTCGCCGGGGCCGGACTCGCCGTCCTCGCCCTGGCGCTCACCGGTTCGGTCCTGCTCGTCGTGGACGTGGCGGCGAGCCGCACCGGCGCCTTCTGCGCCGCCGGGGCCACGCTGCTGGTGTCCGGTGGCCTGTGGGCGCTGCTCCCGTGGACGGTCGCGCGACGGCAGCAACAGAGCGACGGCCCGTCCGATGGGGCTACGTGAACAACGGCTCCACGAGGAGCGCCAGGCCCAGCGCCGTGAGCACCACCCCGGTGCCGCCCTCGATCGCCCTGGCGACGCGGGGCTCGCGCAGCCGACGGCCGACCCGGTCCACCAGCAGCGCGACGGCCGGGAACCACAGGAGCGCGAAGGCCACGACGATCGTGGCGAGCAGCAGTGTGCGCGGCATCGCGGGGCTCCCCGCGGGCACGAACTGAGGCAGCACGCTCAGGAACGTCAGGGACGCCTTGGGGTTGAGGGCGTTGGTGAGGAAGCCCTCGCGCAGACCACCGCCGCGCCCACCGGCCACCGCCCGCACACCCTCCTCCCCCGCAGCCGCCTCCCTGTCCTGCCTCTCCCCCGCACCCGGCCGCCCCTCCCACCGCAGCGCCGCCCGCAGCGCCCGCACCCCCAGGTACAGCACATAACCGCCGCCCACCAGCTGCAGCGCGCGGAACAGCGCGGGCACGGCCGCGAGTACGGCCGCGACCCCGGCGACGGCGAGCGCCGTGTGCACCAGGAGTCCCGCCGCGATGCCGAGCGCGCACAGCACTCCGGCGCGGCGGGAGGCGAGCGCGTTGCGTACGACGACGGTGAAGTCGGCGCCGGGCATGGCGACCATGCCTGCGGCGACGCCGGTGAAGGCGACCAGTTGAGCGTCCATGACGGCCACTCTGCCGCGGGTGAGCCTTCAGCAGGTATTTGAGATCTTCTGCGTCTTCCTTAAGCATCTGTTTAGGCTGGGCTGCCGGTAGGATCCGGCGGCGGTCCCGGAAGGCGGGGCGACGGCGTCCGGGTACCGCGGCAGGACGGCGGGCCACGGCCACAGGAAGAGGCACGGCATGTACGACCCGACGCGGCTCGCGGCGCTCGTGGCGGTCTCCGAAGCCGGTTCCATCACCCGCGCCGCCGAACGGCTCGGCTATACGGTGCCCGCGCTCTCCCAGCAGCTCGCCAAGCTGGAGCGGGAGGCGGGGGCGGCGCTGCTCGTGCGGCACCACCGGGGCGCGCGGCTCACCGGCGCGGGCGAGCTGCTCCTGGCGCGCGCCCGCCGTGTCCTGGACGAGATGGAGCTGGCCCGGCACGAGCTGGCGCAGCTCGTGGGCCTGTCGGGCGGGCGCCTGCGGGTCGCCACGTTCACGACGGCGGGCATCCATCTGCTGCCGCCCGCCCTGACGGCGTTCCGCCGGGCGCATCCGGACGTCGAGCTGACGGTCACCGGCTACGAGCCGCCGCTGGGCGTGGCCGCGGTGGCGGCGGGCGACGCCGATGTGGCGCTGACGCACACGTACGAACCCGCCGAGCTGCCCGCGCCGCCCGCGTCCGTGACCCTGGAGCCGGTCCTCGTCGAGGAATTGGTGCTGGTGACGGCGCCGGGGCACGCGCTCACGGCGGGCACCGGGCGGCTGCCGCTCGCCGAGCTCTCCGGCCAGCCCCTGATCAGCATGGCGCCGGCGCATCCGCCGCGGCAGGGCGTGGAGGCGGCGCTCGCGCGGGCGGGGGCGGCGCCCGCCGTGCTCGTCCAGACGCCGGACTACGCGCTGGTGTGCGCGATGGTCAGCGCGGGTCTCGGCGCCGCGGTGGTCCCAGAGATGGTGGCCCGCACGGCGGCGACGCCGGTCGGCGTCCGGCCGTTGGAGCCGGGTGACCTCAGGCGCACCATCTGGGTCGGCCACCGCACCGGCGAGTCGAGCCCGGCCGCGGACACGTTCCGCGCGCTGCTGCGGGGGACGTTCGGCCGCTCGGCCACCTGAGGCACCGCGTGCCCCGGCCGCCGACGGCCCCGCGCGCCTGTGGTGCCCGCGGGCCCGCACGCCGCGTACCGCGGGGCGTCAACTCTGGACCGGCACCGACCACGGCAGGGTGATCCAGACCGTCTTGCCGCCCTCCGCCGTCGGACAGACCGAGAGTCTGCCGCCGCACTCGGCGGTGAGCCAGCGGATGATGACCATGCCGCGGCCGTTGTCCTGCTGCACGGCGGCGGGCAGGCGCCGGGGGAAGCGCGGGTGGCTGTCCGTGACGCCGATGCGCAGCTGCTCGTCGCGGTCGAGCTGCACGTCCACGGTGAAGGTCGGGGACTGGCCGAGGGTGTGCTGGACGGCGTTCGTGGCGAGTTCGGAGACGATGAGCCGCACCGTGTCGGCGACATCGGCGTCGGCCGGAAGGCCCCACTCCGACAAGGTGTCCGCCACATACCTGCGGGCGGCTGCGACCGAGACAGGATCGCTCGGCAGAGTGACTGATGCTTCCTGGAGGTCTGCCATGGCGACACTGTCCCTTTCCCACCGGGACCGGACTCCGACTCGTGGCGGAAGAACTCGAGGACAGTCCCGGAACTGGTGCTTCGCGCCAGAGTGCCACTCCTGGGCCGGTGACGCGCGGCGATCCACCGAGATGTGCATATATCTGTCGCTCGAAGCGGTGAACTCTGCGACGGCAGACCGTATTTGGGCGCAACACTGGCGCTTCCTCTACAGTCTCCCGCTGTCCCGTACGGTTGGCGCGGACGTCCGGAAGGAGACGGACATGCAGTACGGTCCCGCGGTGCGGCGCCGCAAGCTCGGCGCGGAGTTGCGCGCGCTGCGCGGGCAGGCCGGACTCACCAGCGGCGAGGCGGCCGCCCGGGTCGGCTGGCACCAGTCGAAGGTGAGCCGGATCGAGACCGGGCGCTCCGGGGTGCGCGCCTCGGACGTGCGACTGCTCCTGGAGGCGTACGAGGTCGACGATCCGCAGTTGCGCGAGCTGTTGGTCGTGCTCGCGGGCGGGGAGGACGAGAACGGGCGGCACCACTGGTGGCACGCCTACCGCGGTCTGCTGCCCCCGGCGTACCGCGACTTCATCAGTCTGGAGTCACAGGCCTGCCGGGTGCGCACCCTGGAGACCACCGTGGTCCCCGGTCTGCTGCAGACGCCGGACTACGCCCGCGCGGTGACACGTGCCGCGCTCGGCGGGCTGCCCGAGGAGCAGGTGCGGGCCCTGGTGCAGGTGCGTCTCGCGCGGCAGGACGTGCTGCGCAGCGAGCCGCCGCTGCGGCTCAGCGTGATCCTCGACGAGGCGGTGCTCCGGCGTCAGATCGGCGGTCCCGAGGTCCTCGCCGGGCAGTTGCGGCGGCTCCTGGAGGCGGCGCGCCTTCCTCAAGTACGCATCCAGGTGCTGCCGTTCGTCTCCGGCGAGCACATCGGACTCATCGGATCTTTCGTTATTCTCTCCTTTCCGAACATTTCTGATCTGGATGTGGTTGTTCTCGACCACTTGACGAGTAGCCTCTACCTCGAACGGAAAGAAGACCTTCAGGCGTATACCGACGCCTTCAACTCTCTTCAGGGACAGGCGCTTTCCGTTCAGGATTCAATGGATTTCATCGCCGGGTTAGGTGACGGCGCGTAAGGAGGCACCATGACTGCACTGCCTCGGTCCGTTCCCTCCAGCACGTCTCTCAGGGACGCGCGGTGGCGGCGCAGCAGCCGCAGCAATGGAATGAACAACTGCGTGGAAACAGCGCCGCTCGGCTCCGGACCGCTCGCCGGTCTGTTCGCCGTGCGCGACTCGAAGGACACGGCGGGTCCAGCCGTGCTCTTCTCCCCTGCCGCCTGGGAGGACTTCATCGACGCCCTTCGGTGAAGCCCGGGTGAGAGCGCCGGACCCTGGACCCAGGTCTCAGGTGCCAGATCTCAGGAGTCAGGGTGCGGTGCGGCTGATCGTGGCGACGGCTTCGGCGACCTGTGCGTCGCTCAGGTCGGCACGTGCGGTCAGCCGCAACCGTGAGACGCCGTCGGGAACCGACGGCGGGCGGAAACAGCCGACGGCCAGACCCTCGCGGCGGCAGTCGGCCGCCCAGCGCACCGCTGCTTCCGGCGACGGCGCGCGCACGGAGACGACGGCGGCGTCGGGACGTACCGCCGAAAGCCCTTCCTCGGTCAGGAGTTCGTGCAGCGTCGTGGCCACCGCCCGCGCGCGGACGGCCCGTTCCGGCTCGCGGCGCAGCAGGCGCAGGGCGGCGAGCGCCGAACCGGCGGCGGCCGGGGCGAGCCCGGTGTCGAAGATGAGGGTCCGGGCCGCGTTGACCAGGTGGGCGATGACCTTGGCCGGGCCGAGCACGGCCCCGCCCTGGCTGCCGAGCGACTTCGACAGAGTGACCGTGACCACGGTGTCGGCGGACCCCGCGAGCCCGGCCGCGTGCGGCGCGCCACGGCCGCCGTCCCCGAGCACCCCGAGCCCGTGCGCGTCGTCGACGACCAGGCCCGCCCCGGCCTCGCGGCAGACGGCGGCGAGCTCGGACAGCGGCGCCGCGTCCCCGTCGACGGAGAACACCGAGTCGGTCACCACGACCGCGGGCCCCTCGTGCGTGCCGAGCGCCTTGCGCACCGCGGCCGGGTCGGTGTGCGGCACCACCTGGGTCGTGCCGCGGGCGAGGCGGCAGCCGTCGATCAGGGAGGCGTGGTTGCCCGCGTCGGAGACGATCAGCGAGCCGTGCGGGGCGAGCGCGGTGACGGCGGCGAGGTTCGCCGCGTAACCGGAGGACAGCACGAGGGCCGCCTCGAAGCCGCAGAAGTCGGCCAGCTCACGTTCCAGTTCGGCGTGCAGCTCGGTGGTGCCGGTCACCAGGCGGGAGCCCGTGGCGCCCGCACCCCAGCGCCGGGCAGCGGCCGCGGCCGCGGCGGTGACCTCCGGGTGCCGGGTCAGTCCCAGGTAGTCGTTTCCGGCGAGATCGAGCAGATCGGATTCGGCCGGGCGCGGACGCAGCGTGCGCACCAGGCCCGCCTGTGCACGCAGCCGCGCCTGCTCGTCGATCCAGTCGAACGGCGAGCCAGCCATGGGACCTCCGGGGCGTCACGGGTCGACGTACGTGCCGTGCGCAGACGGGACGTACGGACCGGGGTGTTTGTAGACAGTGCACAGACCCTAGCGGCCGCACCACCGGGCCATGGTGTGGCAATACCCACACCTCCTGATGCTTCTGTTGTACGGAATCTCCATGGTCAGAAACTCCGGCGTGCGTCAGGATCGGCGCCATGGATCTGCTCAACACGCTGGTGGACAAGGGGCTTCGGCGGGAACTGCCGAGCCGTGAAGAGGCGCTCGCGGTGCTCGCGACCTCCGACGAGGACCTGCTCGACGTGGTGGCGGCGGCCGGAAAGGTGCGGCGCCACTGGTTCGGCCGACGGGTGAAACTCAACTATCTGGTCAACCTCAAGTCGGGCCTGTGCCCGGAGGACTGCTCGTACTGCTCGCAGCGGCTCGGCGCGGAGACCGGGATCCTCAAATACACCTGGCTGAAGCCGGACGAGGCCTCCAAGGCCGCGGCGGCCGGGCTCGCCGGCGGCGCCAAGCGGGTCTGCCTGGTGGCGAGCGGCCGCGGGCCCACGGACCGGGACGTCGACCGGGTCTCCGACACCATCAAGACGATCAAGGAGCAGAACGAGGGCGTCGAGGTCTGTGCCTGCCTCGGCCTGCTCTCCGACGGCCAGGCGGAGCGCCTGCGCGGCGCGGGCGCCGACGCCTACAACCACAACCTCAATACGTCCGAGGCGACGTACGGCGACATCACCAAGACGCACACCTACGCCGACCGTGTCGACACCGTGCAGAAGGCGCACGCGGCCGGGCTCTCCGCCTGCTCGGGCCTGATCTCGGGCATGGGCGAGACCGACAAGGACCTGGTCGACGTCGTCTTCGCGCTGCGCGAGCTGGACGCGGACTCCGTGCCGGTGAACTTCCTGATCCCCTTCGAGGGCACCCCGCTCGCCAAGGAGTGGAACCTCACCCCGCAGCGCTGCCTGCGCATCCTCGCCATGGTCCGGTTCGTCTGCCCGGACATCGAGGTCCGCATCGCGGGCGGCCGTGAGCTGCACCTGCGCACGCTCCAGCCGCTCGCCCTGCACCTCGCCAACTCGATCTTCCTCGGCGACTACCTGACCAGCGAGGGCCAGGCCGGCAAGGCCGACCTGGAGATGATCGCGGACGCCGGGTTCGAGGTGGAGACCACGGACCAGGTGACGCTGCCGGAGCACCGCAGGGGCGGTGGCTGCGGCTCGGTCTGCGGCTCGCAGGACACCGCCGACGAGACTCCCGCCGAGGCCACGGCGCCCGCCGCGCAGGCCGAGGCGCCCGCGACGCCGGGGCCGCGCACGGACCTGGTGGCGGTACGCCGCCGTGGCGCCGGAACGGACGTGGCGCCCAATGCCTGACGCACACTCGGCGTCCGGCCTGGACGTCAAGGAGATCCTCGACCTCGACCGCGCGCACGTCTGGCACCCCTACGGCCCGATGCCCGGCCGCCAGGACCCGCTGGTCGTGGAGTCCGCGCACGGCGTGCGGCTGCGCGTCGCGGGCGTCGGCGAGCTGGTCGACGGCATGTCGTCGTGGTGGTCGGCCATCCACGGCTACAACCACCCCGTCCTGAACGACGCGGTGCGCGAGCAGCTGGACAGCATGAGCCACGTGATGTTCGGCGGGCTCACGCACGAGCCCGCCGTCCGGCTCGCGAAGCGACTTGTCGACCTCACGCCGGACGGCCTGGAGCATGTCTTCCTCTCCGACTCCGGTTCGGTGTCCGTCGAGGTCGCGGTCAAGATGTGCCTCCAGCACTGGCGTTCCCTCGGGCGGCCCGAGAAGCGCCGGATGCTGACCTGGCGCGGCGGCTACCACGGCGACACCTGGCAGCCCATGGCCGTGTGCGACCCCGACGGCGGCATGCACAGCCTCTGGCAGGGCGTGCTCCCCCAGCAGGTGTTCGCGGACCAGCCCCCGGCGGGCTTCGACACCTACGACGAGGCGTACGCGCAGCATCTGCACGACGTGATCGGACAGCACGCCCACGAACTCGCGGGCGTCATCGTCGAGCCGGTGGTGCAGGGCGCGGGCGGCATGCGCTTCCACTCCCCCCGCTATCTGCGCGCGCTGCGCGAGGCGTGCGACGCGCACGACGTGCTGCTCGTCTTCGACGAGATCGCGACGGGCTTCGGCCGCACGGGCGCGCTGTTCGCGGCGGACCACGCGGGTGTCACGCCCGATGTGATGTGCCTCGGCAAGTCCCTGACCGGCGGCTATCTGACGATGGCGGCGACGCTGTGCACCGAGCGGGTCGCCTCGGGCATCGCGCGGGGCGAAGTGCCGGTGCTCGCGCACGGGCCGACGTTCATGGGCAACCCGCTCGCCGCGGCGGTCGCCAACGCCTCCATCGACCTGCTGCTCGGCAAGGACTGGCAGACGGACGTCAAGCGCGTCGAGACGGGCCTGCGGGCCGCGCTCGCCCCGGCTGCCGAGCTGCCCTTCGTCCGTGATGTACGGGTCCTCGGCGCGCTCGGTGTCGTGCAGCTCGACCACCAGGTCGACATGGAGGCGGCGACGAGCGCGGTGGTGCGGGAGGGCGTGTGGGTGCGGCCGTTCCGCGACCTCATCTACACGATGCCGCCGTTCGTCACGGGTGACGCGGACGTGGCACAGATCGGTCGCGCGGTGTGCGCGGCGGCACAGGCGAGCGGGGAGGTCTCGGCGTGAGCGTGCTCGTGGTGTCCGGTACGGGCACGGAGATCGGCAAGACGGTGACGACGGCGGCCGTCGCCGCGGTGGCCCTCGCGGCCGGGCGCAGCGTCGCCGTCCTCAAGCCGGCCCAGACCGGCGTCGGCCCCGGGGACCCGGGCGACGTCGACGAGGTGCTGCGGCTCGCGGGCGACCGGGTGACCCCGGTGGAGCTGGCACGCTTCCCCGAGCCCCTCGCGCCCTCGACGGCCGCGCGCAGGGCGGGGCTGCCGACGGTCTCGCCCGCCCAGGTGGCCGAGGCGGCGGAGAAGCTGGCGGCCTCGCACGACCTGGTCCTGATCGAGGGGGCCGGGGGTCTGCTCGTCCGCTTCGACGAGGCGGGCACGACCCTCGCGGACGCGGCCCGGCTCCTCGCCGCCCCCGTCCTCGTCGTGGCCACCGCGGGCCTCGGCACCCTCAACATGGCCACACTCACCACCGAGGCCCTGCACGCCCGGGGCCTCACCCCCGAGGGCATCGTCATCGGCAGCTGGCCCACCGCCCCCGACCTCGCCTCCCGCTGCAACCTGGCCGAACTGGCCGACGCGGCGGGGGCGCCCCTCCTCGGCTCGATCCCCGAGGGCGCGGGCGCCCTGCCGGGCCCGGAGTTCCGCGCGGCGGCCGGGGGTTGGCTGGCTCCGGGGTTGGGCGGAAGCTGGGCGGGGCCGGGGACTCTGTCCGAGGCGTGAGCCGGGTGCGGGGTCGGGTCCGCCCTACCCGGGTCGGGTCCGTCCCACCCGGGGCGTACCGACCCGACCCCGCACACGACAGCCGGACCGTGCTGATCCAGCCCGTCCGGCGCTTGAGGACGAGCGCGAAGCGCGATCGACGCCGACCCCGGCGCCGGTGCACGGAGGTCCGAGGCCGGGCGCCTGAGGCGGAGGTCCAGCCCGGGGGCCTGGGGCGCGGGCCCCAGTTTCGGGAAGGGGCGGGTTTGGGGAAGAAACCCCCACCCACCCGAGGAGGCACCATGCCCCCGCCCTCCGCCCGCCCCGCCCCGCGCGACGCGGTCCACCACCCCCTCTTCGCCCGCTTCTACGCCCGCCTCAGCGTCTCCGCCGAACCGGCCATCGCCCCGCACCGCGAGGAACTCCTGCGGGGCGTCGAGGGCCGCGTCATCGAGGTGGGCGCGGGCAACGGCCTGAACTTCGCGCACTACCCGAGCACCGTCGCCGAGGTGGTCGCGATCGAACCGGAGAGCGTCCTGCGCCGCCTGGCCGTGTCGGCGGCGCTGCGCGCGGACGTCCCCGTGGACGTGGTGCCGGGCGCCGCGGAGGCCCTGCCGGTCAAGAGCGAGGCGTTCGACTTCGCCGTCGCGTCGCTGGTCCTGTGCAGCGTGCGGGACGTGCCGAGGGCCCTCGGCGAGCTGCGCCGGGTGCTGCGGCCGGGCGGTGAGCTGAGGTTCTTCGAGCACGGCCGGGCTCCGGGCGGCGCGATGGCGACGGCGCAGCGCGTCCTCGACCGCACGGTGTGGCCGCGCCTGTTCGGCGGCTGCCACGTCAGCCGGGACACGGTCGGCGCGCTGCGCGCGGCCGGGTTCGAGGTGGGGACGTACCGCGCGGTCGTGGTGCCCGCGCGCGGCCCGAAGTTCCCCACGTCGTACTGCGTCCTCGGCTCCGCGCGCCGCCCCGCGGAGGACGAGGCGACGGGCTGAACGGCGCCGTCAGATCGGCTGCGCGAGGTTCACCGCGTTGCCGTCGGGGTCCTGGATGTGGGCGACCCGCTGGCCCCACGGCATGTCGTTGGCGGGGCCGAGCACCGTGCCACCGAGGGCTTCGACGCGGGCGAGGAGGTCATCGACGTCGTCCACGGTGACGCTCAGGAGCGAGCGCTGCGGGGCGTCCAGGTTGACGCTCTTGTCGGCGACGATGCCGAGGTCGGAGTCCCTGACCCGCAGGTTCAGGAAGAAGACGGCCCCCTCGTCCGGGACGCGTTCCGTCTCCTCGGCGCCGAGGAGTCCCGTGTAGAAGGCGACGAGGCGGTCCAGGTCGGGGGTGATCAGCATCGGCTGGATGGTGGCGGGCATGGCGGGGGCCTCCTGGTGGTCGCGACCGGTTACGTCATCCTGACCGCAGGACGGCCCACAACTCATCGGCCGCGCGCCACGCGATGTCTCGCACTCTCCGCCCGACGCCACACCGCGCCCCGGTCACCGACTCACAGGACCCACCGGGTCACAGGCTCCACTGCCGCAGCTCACGCGCTATGTCGTGCACGCTCGCCCCGTCCTCCTTGATCAGCCGGGCCAGGTCCCGCACCTGCTCGGGCGAGGTCACGACCTTCACGCCGCTGGCGACGAGGTAGGCGTAGGCGACCGACGAGGCGAAGAGCGCGTTGGAGCGTTCGAGGGCGGGCAGGTGCAGCAGGAGCTGGAGCAGGGCGGCGGCTCGGTCGTGCGGGCCCTCGTAGACGGGCACGCCGAAGATCTCCGCGTGGTGGCGGGCGACGGCGGCCACCAGGGCGCCCCAGTCGGTCACTTGTGGATCACCCGGCGTCTTGTGCTCGGCGACCATCAGGAGCCAGGCGAGGTCGATTCTGAGGTTCAAGGGTCAGCGACGACCCTCGCGCTCCGCGCCGAACTCCTCGGCGAAGACGGTCTCGTACTGCTTCATGAAGTCGGCGGCGGCCTCCACGAAGGTGTGGCCGAGCTCGCCCGCGTCCTGTTTGACCAGCTCTTCGATATAGCGATTCACGCTCACGCCACGGGCCATGGCGCGTTCGCGCGCGGCCCGGGCGGTGTCCTCGTCCACCCGCACGTTCAGCTGAGTCTTCGCCATGTCCACAAGCTAGCGCCGATCCGCTAGCACCGGCAAGAGGCGCCGGGCCCGACCGGTCAGGTGCCCCTTACACGCTCCTCACTCATCGACCTGCGAGGGATACCAGCCACCTGCTCCGACCCCTTACCCTCTGCTGGCATACGCGAGTTGGGACGGCCACGACCCGGGAGGCGGCCTTGTCCACACCTGCTTCGACACCGCACACGGAGCGCGCCGAGCCCTCCGGCGTAGCGGCCCGCGCCCGCGCGCTCACGAAGGCCTACGGCTCGGGTGAGACAGCCGTGCTCGCCCTGGACGCGGTCGACGTGGACATCGCTCGGCAGCGGTTCACCGCCGTGATGGGGCCGTCGGGCTCCGGCAAGTCCACGCTGATGCACACCCTCGCCGGGCTCGACTCGGTCTCGGCGGGCCAGGTGTGGCTCGGCGACACCGAGATCACCGGGCTCAAGGACCGGGAGCTGACGCGGCTCAGGCGGGACCGGATCGGCTTCATGTTCCAGTCGTTCAACCTCATCCCGACGCTGAACGCGCGCGAGAACATCACCCTGCCCATGGACATCGCGGGCCAGCGCCCCGACGCCGAGTGGCTGGAACACGTCATCGACACACTCGGCCTGCGCGACCGGCTGCGGCACCGGCCCGCGCAGCTCTCCGGCGGACAGCAGCAGCGCGTGGCCTGCGCGCGTGCGCTCGCCTCCCGCCCCGAGCTGATCTTCGCCGACGAGCCGACCGGCAACCTCGACTCGCGGGCCGGGCTCGAAGTGCTCGGGTTCCTGCGCGAGGCGGTGGACTCGCTGGGCCAGACGGTGGTGATGGTGACGCACGACCCGGGCGCCGCCGCCCACTCCGACCTGGTGCTCTTCCTCGCGGACGGACGGATCGTGGACGAGATGGCCCGGCCCACGGCGGAGGGCGTCCTGGAGCGGATGAAACGGTTCGACGTCCTGCACGGCACGGCCGCGGACCCGGCCGACGAGTCGACGGACGCCGCCGCACCACCCGGCACCGGCGCGGCCCCGGCCGACCCCCTGACGAAACCCACCCGCGACGACCCGTCCTCCAAGGACTGAGAAGGACTGAGGCGGCACCCGTGCTGAAGGCCACCCTCCGCAGCTTCCTCGCGCACAAGGGCAGGCTCGCCCTGTCCGCGCTCGCCGTGATCCTCTCCGTGGCGTTCGTCGCGGGCAGCCTGATCTTCTCGGACACCGTCTCCCGCACCTTCGACCGGCTCTTCGCGTCCACGTCCGCCGACCTCTCCGTCGGCCCCAAGGACGACCTCGACGAGAGCGTGCCGACCGGACGGACCCCGACCGTGCCCGCCGACCTCGCCGGTCGGGTCGCGAAGGTCGACGGCGTGGCGGCCACGCACGTCGACGCGACCGTGGAGAACATCACGGTCGTCGACCGCGACAACGACCCGGTCGGCCCCACCACGGGCGCGCCCACCGTCGCGGGGAACTGGTACGAGACCGAACGCTCCCCCGTCGAGATCACCTCGGGCCGGGCGCCGCGCGCCGCCGGGGAAGCCATGATCGACGCGGACACGGCCGACAAGAAGGACGTGGCGATCGGGGACACCCTCAAGATCCTGGCCGCGCCGGGGTCGTTCGAGACGAAGGTCGTCGGCATCGTCACGTTCACGACCACCAACCCCGGTGCCGCGCTCGTCTTCCTGGACACCCCGACCGCGCAGACGAAGCTGCTCGGCGCCGACAACCGCGCGACCAGCATCTCCGTCGACGCCGCGGCGGGCGTCAGCGACACCGAGCTCAAGCGCCGCGTGGCCGCCGAACTCGGCGGCCGCTACGACCTGGAGACCGCCGACGAGCAGGCCGAGTCCGCAGCCTCCGAGCTCGGCGGCTTCCTGGACGTCATCAAGTACGTGATGCTCGGCTTCGCCGGGGTCGCCGTCCTGGTCGGCATCTTCCTGATCGTCAACACCTTCTCCATGCTCATCGCGCAGCGCACCCGCGAACTGGGGCTGCTGCGCGCGCTCGGCGCCGACCGCAGGCAGGTGCGCCGCTCCGTGCTCATCGAGGCGGTGCTCCTCGGCGTGGTCGGCTCCACCCTCGGGCTCGCCGCCGGGATCGGGCTCGCTGCCGGACTCATCGAGCTGATGGGCCTGTTCGGCATGAACCTCAAGTCCACGGAGATGGTGATCGCCTGGCCGACGCCCGTCGTGTCGTACGTCGTCGGGGTGGGCGTCACCTTCCTCGCGGCGTATCTCCCGGCACGCCGGGCCGCACAGGTCTCGCCGATGGCCGCGCTGGCGGACGCCGAGATCGCGGGCGTGGGGCGGCCGCTCCGGGTACGGGCCGTCGTGGGCTCGGTCGTGGCGGCGGGCGGCGCGGCGGCGCTCGTGGGGTGCGCGACCTCCTCCGACACCTCCACGTCGGCCTCGCTGCTCGGGCTCGGCGTGGTCCTCAGCCTCGTCGCCACCGTCGTCGCGGGCCCGCTCCTGGTGCGGCCGGTGATCCGGGTGCTCGGCGGCGCCTTCCCCGCCGTCTACGGCTCCGTGGGCCGGATGAGCCAGCGCAACGCCCTGCGCAACCCGCGCCGCACCGGCGCCACCGCGGCCGCGCTCATGGTCGGGCTCGCCCTGGTCGGCGGCCTCTCCGTGGCCAGCGCCTCCATGACCAAGTCGTTCGACGACCAGATCGACAAGACGCTCGGCGCGGACTTCGTCGTGCAGAACAACGCGTTCCTGCCGTTCCCGACGGAGGTCACCAAGAAGGTGGAGGCGACCGACGGCGCCGGGCTCGTCGTCCGCAGCCGCTTCACCCCCCTGAAGCTGCGAATGCCGGACGGCAAGACCGTGGAGACGACGGCCGCGGGCTTCGGCAAGCAATTCGACGAGGTCGTGAAGACCACCTACGCAAAGGGGAGTTCGGCGCGGGCCCTCGCCCCCGACCGGCTCGCGATGGACCGGGGCTACGCCAAGGACCATGACGTGCGCGTCGGTTCGGTGCTGCCGGTGGAGTTCCCCGGCGAGCGCAAGGTGAAGCTGACGGTGGCCGCGCTCACCGACAACGAGGGCCCCGAGGGTCCCGGGATGCAGGGCGGGCTCTTCATGGGGCTCGGCACGCTGGAGAAGTACGTGCCCGACGGCCAGGACTCCGCCGTCTACGTCAACACCGCGCCCGGCACGGACGCGGAGGCGCTGCGCGACCGGCTCGACACCGCGCTCGACCCGTACCCGCAGGTGCAGGTGCGCGACCAGGCGGACTACAAGAAGCTGATCCGCGAACAGATCGCCGTGATGCTCTACCTCGTGTACGCGCTCCTCGGCCTCGCGATCGTCATCGCCGTGCTCGGCGTGGTCAACACCCTTGCCCTTTCGGTCGTCGAGCGCACCCGTGAGATCGGTCTGCTGCGCGCGATCGGTCTGGCCCGGCGGCAGTTGCGGCGCATGATCCGGCTGGAGTCGGTGGTGATCGCGGTGTTCGGCGCGGTGCTCGGCCTCGCGCTCGGCCTGGTGTGGGGGGTGTCGATGCACCAGGTCCTGGAGCTGCAGGGGCTCAAGGCGTTCGCGGTGCCGTGGTCGACGCTGGTGGCGGTCGTGATCGGGTCGGTGGTGGTCGGGATCGTGGCGGCGCTGCTGCCCGCGCTGCGGGCGTCGCGGATGAACGTGCTGGAGGCGATCGCGCACGAGTGAGGGGCCGTTGGGCGCGCGGGGCCGGGGTGCGCTTCGGCCCCGCGCGGGGCCGGAACGCGGTGGCCCACGGGAACAGGCGGGCCGGAATGCGGTGGCCCGCGGGCGCGGGCGGGTGGTGGAATCGGACGCGCCCCCGCCGTTCCGCGCGGCCGCCGTCCGAGCCGCCCGCGCGGGGCCGGGCCCCACTCGTCCTCGTACCGCCAAGGAGAGCTCATGCCCCACCGGCCCTTCCGCTTCGGTGTCAACATGGTCGAACCGAGCCCGCGCGAGGAGTGGCGGACCAAGTGCCGCACCGCGGAACAGCTCGGCTATGACGTGATCCTCGTGCCCGACCACCTGGGCATGGCCGCGCCGTTCCCGGCCGTCGTCGCCGCCGCGGAGGCCACCGAGCGGCCCCGGGTCGGCACCTTCGTCCTCAACGCCGGGTTCTGGAACCCGACCCTGCTCGCCCGCGAGGTGGCCACCACGGACCTGCTCACGGACGGCCGCCTCGAACTGGGCCTCGGCACCGGCTATGTGCGGCCCGAGCACGACGCGGCCGGACTGCCGTGGGGGTCGCCCGGCGAGCGCGTGGCACAGCTGCGGCACACCGTCGAGACGCTGGACCGGCACTTCGCCGAGGACGGGTTCGTACCCAAGCCGGGCCAGAAGCCCCGCCCGCCGCTCCTGATCGGCGGCAACGGCGAGAAGATGCTGAAGCTGACGGCCGAGCACGCGGACATCGCCGCGTTCACCGGGGCACGGCCGGTGGCGGGCGACACGAGCGGCAAGCTGCTGCACCTGACGGCCGAGGAGATGGACGAGCGAGTCGCCTCCTACCGGCGGCACGCGGCCGGGCGGTCGGCGCCCGCCGAGCTGAACCTGCTGATCCAGCTGGTGGACATCACCGACGACCGGCGCGCCAAGGGCCGCGAGGTCGCCGACCACATCCCCCACCTGTCCGTCGACACCGCCCTCGACCTGCCCATCCTGCTCTTCGGCACGGTCCGCCAGATCGCCGACCAGCTGCGCGCCCAGCGGGAGCGGTACGGCTTCTCGTACATCACGGTCCTCGAGCCGTACTACGAGGTGTTCGGAGCCGTCATCGAGGAGCTGCGGGGCGAGTGACGTGGGCGTACGCGCAAGTGGCGCCGCTGTCCGCATGCTGGGAATTTCCGCGCGCCGCCGCCCGGCCCGGTGATGGGATGCCGTCATGACTGATCTACGGATACGCGCCGCGGCGCCCGCCGACCTGGACGCCGTGCTCGCCTTCTGGAAGGTGGCCGCGGAGGGCACCAGCATCAGCGACGACCGCTCCGGTGTGGAGCGCCTGGTCGCCCGTGACCCGGGGGCGCTGCTGCTCGCCGAGCGGGACGGGGAGCTGGTGGGCACGGTGATCGCCGGGTTCGACGGCTGGCGGGCGCATCTGTACCGGCTCGCCGTGCACCCCGACGCCCGGCGGGCGGGGATCGGCTCGGCGCTGCTGCGCGCGGCCGAGGAGCGGTTCGTCGCGCTCGGCGGGCGGCGGGCCGACGCCATGGTCCTGAACCGCAACGAGCCGGCGCACCACGCCTGGCACTCGGCCGGATATGCTCCCCAGCCGCAGTGGAGCCGCTGGGTCAAGCCGCTCGCCGAGTGACCGTGCCGCCATCTCGACGGCGGAAACGGTCACAGTGAGTGACGTGGAGCGCAGAGTTTTGCCGATCCTTTAACATGGGCCCCACCACTCGAATCCCGACGGAAAGGTGTGAGCGTCCGCCCATGGGCGAGCCTCCCAGTACCCCACATCGCGCATTCACCACGCCCCTGGCCGATCATGGGACGGAGGTGACCCGATGACTGAAGTGCTCCTGCTCCTCGTGGCGGTGCTGCTCTCGCTCGCCTGCGGAGTCTTCGTGGCGGCGGAGTTCTCGCTCACGACCGTCGAGCGCAGCGACCTGGAGCGCGCCGTCGAACGCGGCGAGCGCGGCGCGGCCAGCGCCCTCAAGGCCGTCAAGAACCTCACCTTCGAGCTCTCGGGCGCGCAGCTCGGCATCACCGTGACCGGCCTGGTCGTCGGCATGCTCGCGAAACCGGCCATCGGCGACCTCATCGAGGGCCCGCTGAACGCCGCCGGTGTCCCCGACTCGGCGTCCTCGACCGTCGCCCTCATCCTCGGCACCGCCCTGTCGACCGTCTTCCTGATGGTCGTCGGCGAGCTGGTGCCGAAGAACTGGGCGATCTCCTCGCCGCTGCCCATCGCCAAGCGCGTGGCGACGCCCCAGCGCGTGTTCAGCGCCGCGTTCCGCCCCTTCATCCGGCACCTGAACAACACCGCGAACCGCGCGGTACGCCGCTTCGGCCTCGAGCCCACCGAGGAGCTGGCCTCCGCGCGCGGCCCCAAGGAGCTGCTCGCCCTGGCCCGGCACTCCGCGAAGGAGGGGGCCCTGGAGGCGGAGACCGCCGAGCGGTTCATGCGCACGCTGAACCTGGCCGACCTCACCGCGGAGAACGTGATGACGCCGCGCGTCCAGGTCGTCGCCCTGGACGTGGCCGCCACCTGCGAGGACGTCGCCAACGCCACCCGCGCGACCGGACTGTCCCGGTTCCCGGTCTACCGCGGCAACCTCGACTCGGTCGTCGGCGTCGTGCACATCAAGAACGTCCTGGCCGTGCCCGCCGAGCTGAGGGCGCGCCGCCCCGTGAGCGAGCTGATGCGCGAGCCGCTGCTCGTACCGGAGTCGCTGACCGTGGACCGGCTCCTGGACCGGCTCTCGGGCCGGCGCACCATGGCCGTCGTCATCGACGAGTACGGCGGCACGGCCGGTGTCGCGACCCTGGAGGACATCGTCGAGGAAGTCGTCGGCGAGGTGCACGACGAGCACGACCCGCACGAGACGCCCGACCTGGCCCCGGCCGGGACCGACGACGAAGGCCGGACGCTGTACTCGGCCGACGGCGCGGCCCGCACCGACCAGCTCGCCCGCGTGGGCCTGCGGGTACCGGAAGGCCCCTACGAGACGCTGGCCGGTCTCATCGCCACCGAGCTCGGCCGCATTCCCGCCGTGGGCGACGGCGTCGAGGTCGCCGGGTGGCACCTGGACGTCGTGGACGCGACGGGCCGCCGAGCCGCCCGTGTGCTGCTGCACGCGCCCGCCGAACCTGTCGATGACGAACCGGAGGAGGACGACCGATGACTGTCATCCAGTTGCTGATCGGCCTTGCGACGCTCGTCGTCAACGCCTTCTTCGTGGGCGCCGAGTTCGCCCTGATCTCCGTGCGCCGCAGCCAGATCGAGCCGTACGCCGAGGAGGGCGACCGACGCGCCAAGAGCGTGATGTGGGGCCTCAAGCACGTGTCCGCGCTGATGGCGGCCGCGCAGCTCGGCATCACGCTGTGCACCCTGGTGCTCGGTGTCGTCGCCGAGCCCGCGATCGCGCATCTTCTCGAGCCGCTGTTCGACGCGGTGGGCGTGCCGCACGGCCTGGTCCACCCGATCTCGTTCGTCATCGCCCTGGCCGTGGCGACGTATCTGCACATGCTGCTCGGCGAGATGATCCCCAAGAACATCGCGCTCGCCGAGCCGGTGCGCAGCGCCCTGCTGCTCGGGCCGCCGCTGGTGGCGTGCGCCCGGGCCGTGCGTCCTGTGGTGTTCACGATCAACGCGTTCGCCAACGCGATCCTGAAGCTGCTGCGGGTCGAGACGAAGGACGAGGTCTCGGCCACGTTCTCGGACGCCGAACTGGCCCGCCTCGTGCAGGACTCCAGCGACGCCGGCCTGATCGACGACCGCGCGCAGGAGCGTCTGCACGACGCCCTTGAGCTGGGCCGCCGTCCGGTGCGGGACGTGGTCCTTCCGCTGGAGCGCGTGGTCTACGCACGCGTGGGCGTCACGCCCGAGCAGTTGGAGCAGCTGTCCTCGCAGACTGGCTTCTCGCGTTTCCCCGTCGTCGACGAGGGGCGGCGCATCGTCGGCTACCTCCATGTGAAGGACGCGCTCGACCTGTCCCCGCGCGATCTGCCGTTCCGGGTGCCGGACATGCGGTCCATCGCCCGGGTGCGGGAGTCCACGTCGCTCAACGACGTCCTCACGGCCATGCGGGACAGCCGCACCCATGTGGCGGCAGTGCTCGGCGAGGACGGCAGGCTGGCCGGGATGGTCACGATGGAGGACGTCCTGCGGGAGCTGTTCGGCCAGCCCGTCTGACCTCTGTCGGGCAGGTCGTGGAGCTTCGGGGCGGTGTCCTTCAGAGGACGGGTTGGTGTCCGCTGCCGTCGGGGACCTCGGTGAGGCCGGGGCCGGGCGGGCCGAGCTTCGCGGAGCCGAGCGCGGTCAGGACGGCGAGCAGCGCGGCCATCCCGGCCGTGCCGAGGGCGGCGCCCCACGCCACGTCGAGGAGGTTCGTCGCCCCCGCGACGAGGACGGCGGCGAGGGCCTGCGCGAAGGTGCGGACCGCGCGCTCGGCGGTGGCTTTCCAGAAGGCAGCGGTCCACATGACGGACCCCTCTCCGGTAGTGAGGAGCCGTTCCGTGAGTCCTCAACCAGCCCTATGTTCGCGGTGGTTGGGGAGCTGCGTCGAGAGTCGGGGCGGGGGGTCTTCGGGGTTGCGAGGGGGAGCGGCTTGGGACCCCGGGGGGTGGCGCGGGGGATGGCCCGGGGCCGGGCTGCGGTCAGGGCGGGTCCAGGGGTCTTTCCGTGAGTACGGGCAGTGCGGCGCGCAGACGCGTCAGGAACGCGCGGGCCGCGGGCCCCGCAGGGCCGTCCGTGCGCCAGGCGAGGCCGATCCGCCCGCGCGGGCAGGGCTCCTCGAACCCGATCGCCCGCAGGCCCCGCGCCGCGGCGATCCGCGCGCCCGGCGCCGGGAAGACGGCCACGCCGAGGCCACGTGCCGCGAGCTGGACCAGCAGTTGCGGCGAGGCCGCCTCGAAGGCGACCTGCGGCGCGAAACCCGCCCGCGCACAGGCACGTTCGAGCACGGCTCGCAGCCCTGTGCCGCGCGGGAGGCTGATCAGGGGGCGGTCGGCGAGGGCCGTCAGTGGGACGACCCCGTCGAGCGCGCCCGCCTCTGCGCTGCCGCTGCCCTCACCGTTGCTCTCGCCTTCGCCCTCACCGTCGCCCTCGCCCTCGCCCTCACCTTCGCCCTCACCGCCGCCCCCACCGTCCGGCGGTGGCCCTGCCCGCGCCACGAGCGGGTCGTCCGGCGCCACCAGCGCCGCCAGGGGTTCGTCGATCACGACCTGCCAACTGACGCCCTGCGGCGGGGTGTCGTCGGCGAGACCGGCCAGGGCGATGTCGAGCCGCCCCTCGCGCACGGCCGCCAGCATCCGGTCCGAGGTGTCCTCGGTGAGGGCCATCTCGACGTGCGGATGCGCGTCGTGGAAGTCGGCGAGGACCGACGCGACGTCGTACTCGTGCGTGGCCGCGCCCGACACGAGGCCGAGAGTGACACGCCCCCGCAGCAGCCCGGTGAACTCGTCGGCGGTCTGCCGCATCCCGTCGACCGCGGCCAACGCCGCCCGCGCGTACGGCAGGACGGCCGCGCCCGCCTCCGTCACGGTCACCGACCGGCCCGAGCGGTCGAGGAGCCGCTGCCCCAACTCCCGTTCCAGTTGCCGGATCTGGGCGCTCACCCCGGGCTGCGCGACATGCAGCGCGGCGGCCGCACGCGTGAAGTTGGCCTCCTCCACGACCGTGAGGAAGTACCGGAGCTGGCGAAGTTCCATAACTCAGGATGCTAGCCACGAGACGTACTGACTCTTGGACTTATGGCGGCGACGGGCCGATCTTGGCTCCATGGGGAACTCACAGGGGAACTCACCGACCGCACCGGACACCTCGACCCACCGCATCCGCACCGCCATCGCCGCCGAACGCCGGGACCTCGCCGACCTGCTCGACGGCCTGGCACCCGCGCAGTGGGACGCGCCGTCACTGTGCGCGGGCTGGCGGGTGCGCGAGGTCGCCGCCCATATGTCGCTCGGCTTCCGCTACCCCCTCCCCCGCGTCCTCCTGGAACTGCTCAGGGCGGGCGGAAGCCTGCACCGCATGACGGACCGCCGGGCCCGCGCGGACGCGGCGGCGTTCTCCGCGCGCGATCTCGCCGGGTTCCTGCGGGACCACGCGGACCACCCGTGGACCCCTCCGGTCGGCGGCTTCGCGAGCGCCCTCGGCCACGACGTCGTCCACGGCCTCGACATCTCCGTGCCGCTCGGCCTCACCCGGCGGGTGCCGGATGACCGCCTCCGCATCCTCCTCGACCACGTCACACCGAAGTCGGCGAAGTTCTTCGGCGCCGACCTCACCGGCCTGGAGCTGCGGGCCGACGACGTCGACTGGTCCTTCGGTGCGGGGTCGCGCCTTTCCGGTGACGCGCAGGACCTGCTGCTGGTGGCGTTCGGGCGGCGGGTGCCCGCGGGGCGGCTGCGGGGTGAGCAGGCGGGACGCTTCACGGTGGCGGGGCAGGCCCACTGACCGGAGGGGCTCGGATGGGGCCCGCGCGGGCGTGCGGGCCCCGGGATACCATCACATCGCCATGCAGATCAATCCGCGCTACACGAGCCTCGTCGCCGTCGGCGACTCCTTCACCGAGGGCATGTCCGACCTGCTGCCCGACGGCAGCTACCGCGGCTGGGCCGATGTGCTGGCCGAGCGGCTCGCGGCCCGCACCCCGGGCTTCCGGTACGCCAACCTCGCCGTGCGCGGCAAGCTCATCGGGCAGATCGCCACGGACCAGGCGCCCATGGCGGCCACGCTCGGCGCCGACGTGATCACCCTGGTCGGCGGCCTCAACGACACACTGCGGCCCAAGTGCGACATGGGGCGGGTACGCGGCCTCCTGGAGCAGGCCGTGGAGACCCTCGCCCCGGCCTGCAAGCAGCTGGTCCTGATGCGCAGCCCCGGCCGCCAGGGCGCGGTCCTTGAACGGTTCCGCCCACGCATGGAGGAGCTGTTCGCCCACGTCGACGACCTCGCGGCGCGGCACGGGGCCGTCGTGGTCGACCTGTACGGGTCCCGGACGCTCGCCGACCAGCGGCTGTGGGACGTGGACCGGCTGCACCTGACGGCCGAAGGGCACCGCCGGGTCGCCGAGGCGGTGTGGCAGACGCTCGGCCACGAGCCGGAGGACGACTGGGACAGCCCGCTGCCGCCGCCCGTCGCCGCGCCCTGGATGGCCCGCCGCGTCGGCGACGCCCGCTTCGCCCGGCAGTACCTCGGCCCGTGGATCGGCCGCCGCCTCACCGGCCGCTCGTCCGGCGACGGCCGCTCGGGCGCCCAGGTGGACCCGGCGACGGGACGCGCGTTCTGGGTGACACCCGACGACTCGGCGGCACCGGGACCCGTACAGGCGTGGCGACGCGTGGAGCCGGACACGGCCTGACCGCCGAGCGCCACGCGGAGCCGGACGCGGTCCGGTCCCGGGCGGCACGCAGAGACGGACGCGGTCCCGTCGAGGGCGCCACGCAGAGCCGGACGTGGCCCCGTCCCGGACGCGGAGGCGGACGCGGTCCCGTCGAGGGCGGCAGCGCCCGAGGGTCCGCCGCCCCTTGCATCCGCCTCCCCCGCGTCCCGCTCACCCCTTCCCCCGCGCCGCCGCCTTCTCCGCGGCCTCCTTCAGCTCCTCCAGCCAGTCGATCAAGGACTGAGCCAGCAGCGCCCGCATGCCCTCGGGGTCGGCGTCGACCGGGGCGCCGGTCCAGTACTCCTCGGTGACCACCGACGTGCCGCCCTCGGCCGTCGGCGCGAAGGTCCAGCGGTGCATGCCGTCGATGCCGGAGGTGGGCCCGCCCCAGGTGAGGGAGCGGTACTCCTCGACGGCCGCGACCGTGGACGTGATGTCCAGGCCGTGCGTGAGCCACCTGAAGGACATGCCGACCTCCAACTCGCCCGAGGTCTCTGCCCGTTCGATGGCGCTGTGCCACAGGGGCCAGGCGGCGATGTCGGTGTGCAGCCGCCAGACGGTCTCGACGGGCGCGGCGACGGTGATCTCGTGGCGGGTGCTGATCATGCCGCACCGCCCGCGACGGGCAGGACGTCGGCGTCCACGTTCGCGTCCATGCCTGCGTCTGTGTCCGCGTCCGCGTCCGCGATCCAGGAGCCGTGGATCCCGCTCGGCACCCGGCGCGGCAGCTCGACGACGGCGAGCGGGCCGGTGCCGGGGGCGGAGGCGTCGATGACAAGCAGCTGCGAGGCGTCCTTGACGAGGTCGCTGACCACGGTGAGCAGATAGCCCTCGTCCTCCCCGGTGGCGCCTTCGGCCGGTACGAAGACGGCCTCGCCGGGCATCCGGCCCTGCCCCATGGGGACCAGCTCGCGGCTGCCCGCGGTGTGGTCGTGTTTGACGATCGCGTACTCGTCGAGGTCCGGCCCAGGGAAGGCCACGGCGTAGCTGTAACGGTGGAAGCGGCCCGTCACGTCCTCGTTGACGGTGGGGAATTCGGTGATGAGGTCGTCCACGATCTCCTCGACGGCGGCGCCCGTGGCCGGGTCGAGTATCCAGCGGTGGCCGGTCGCGCCGACCATGGGCTGCGGCGCGTGGCCGGGCGCCCCGATCCAGAACTTCCAGGTCTGCTCCCACGCACCGCGGTCGTAGCGCGGCCCGGTCAGCACGACACGGCCGTACTCGTCCTCGTACGCGTTGGCGACGTGCAGGAGCGCGCCGGGCTCCACCTCGAACCAGCGCACCGTCGCGGGCCCGGTGCGCGGCATCACGCCGATCCGCGGCGTGTACGTGTCGCTCCAGCGGTACGGGATGCCGGAGTGCTCCTCGGCGTTGAAGACGACGGGCAGGTCCAGCCACACCACGTACCGCTCGGTGATCCCGAAGTCGTGCATCAGGGACGGTCCGGCGCCCTCGACGACCTCGCTGCGCACGATGTCGCCCTTGGCGTCGGCGACGTAGTACGTCAGGTGCGGCGGGAACGGCCCGTACCCGAAGAAGTGCAGCTCGCCGCTCGCGGGGTCGGTCTTCGGGTGCGCGGTCATCGCCGTCTTCAGGCGGCCGCCGAAGTCGTGGGCGCCGATGGTGTCGAGCTCGGGCGTCAGCTCGTAGGGGAGGTTGGCCTCCTGGAGGGCGAGGATGCGGCCCGCGTGCTCGATGACGTGGGTGGCGGCGTCGCTGGCGCGGAGGTTCGGGGTGCCGTCGGCGCCCAGGTAGGGCACGCCGTCGAGGGCCGGGGTGTGCACCCAGCGGTTGCGGTACCACTCGGCGCGGCCGTCGCGCAGCCGGACCCCGTGGATCATTCCGCTGCCCTTGAACCAGTGGGTGGGGGTGATGCCGGGCTTGGGGTTGTGGCCGTTGCGGAAGTAGCGGCCGTTCAGCTCGGGCGGGAGGGTGCCGTGCACGGTCAGGCCGCGGGCGGTGGTCTCGTCGGTGACGGGCGTGTAGTGGCCGGTGAGGTAGGGCTTCTTGGTCATCACGGGTTCCTCCTGGTGTGGTGGGTGGGGCCGGTGAGCGTGGTGAGTGCCGCGGCCGTGGTGAGTACGGCGATGACGGCCGTGGTGGCGAACGCGGTGCGGTAGTCCCCCGGCGTGGGGGCGAGGGCGGTCAGCAGGGCGAGGCCGAGGGCGCCGCCGATCTGCCGGGTGGTGTTGACGAGGCCGCCCGCGAGCCCGGAGTCGGCGGCAGGCACTCCGTCGGTGGCCAGCGTGGTGAGCCGGACGAACGCGACGCCGAGCCCCGCGCCGACCAGGACCGAGGGGCCGAGCAGATCGACGGCGAAGGTGCCGTCGGTGCGGGCAAGGGCGAGCCAGCCGAGGCCGAGCGTGAGGGCGGTGAGGGCGGCGCCGAGGGTCGCGCGGCCGGGCAGGCGGGGCGCGAGGGTGGACGCGGCGACGACGGTGAGCGCCAGCGGGAGCTGCGTGAGGCCCGCCGCCAACGCGCTGTATCCGAGCACTTGCTGCTGGTACAGCGGCAGGAAGTAGAAGAGTCCGACCCACACCGCGCCGAGCAGCGTCATGGCGAGGTTGGCCGCCGCCACTCGGCCTGTGCGGAGCAGGCGTGGCGGTACGAGCGGGATTCCGGTCCGGCGCTGGCGGTCGGCGAACAGGACCAGGAGCGTGAGGCCCGCCGCGGCGGCGAGGGGCTGCTTGGCGGTGAGCGCGTAGACGAGCGCCGTCAGGCCCGCGGTCGAGGTGATCGCGCCGACGACGTCGAGGCGGCCGCCGGTCGGCCGGTCGGCGGGGACCAGCAGCAGGGTCGCTCCGAGCGAGGCGACGGCGATCGGTACGACGACGAGGAACACCGCTCGCCAGCCGTACCACTCGGTGAGTACGCCGCCGAGGATCACCCCGGCCGCGCCGCCCGCCCCGGACACCGCACCCCACACGCCCAGTGCCGCTCCGCGCGTCAGGCCCGCGCCTGCCTGGGGCCCCGGGCCCGGCGGGAAGATCAGCAGGACCAGCGCGAGCGCGGCGGGCGCGAGGAGCGCGGCGCCGACCCCCTGGGCGGCGCGGGCGGCGATCAGCGCGGCGGCGTTCGGCGCGAGCCCGGCGGCGAGCGAGGCGAGCGCGAACACCGTCGTCCCCGCCGCGAACATCCGCCGCCGCCCGAAGAGATCCGCGCACCGGCCACCGGGCAGCAACAGCGCCCCGAACGCGAGCACATAGGCGTTGACCACCCACGACAGCGCCCCGGACGACAACCCGAGCCCACCGGATACGGCGGGCAGCGCCACATTCACCACGGACGTGCTGAGCACCACGACGAACTGCGCCGTCGCGAGCGCCACCAGAGCGGGCCCCTGCTCCACCCCCGACGCCCGGGTCGGCCGGAGCACCCGCCCCACCCCTCCTGTCCGCCTCTGTCCCCTCACGATCACACCCCCCAAGTCCCTGGTCCCTGGCCCCTGACCTCACACCGAAGAAAGAGTGGTCAATCACTCACACTCCAGCCTGAAAGAGGGACCACGCGCGTGCGTGGCCTTCATGCTGCGATGCCCCCTGCCCCACCGCCCCCGGCGGCGGCGCGGAGAAGCTACCGCGGCTCAGTAATGCCTGATGCCCGCCAGAAGCGTCCTCGTCCACGGCGCATCGACTTCGAGCGCCCCGATCGAGACCGCCACATTGCACAGGAATCCCCTGGCGAAGAACTCCTGCACCTCGTCGTCCCGCGCACCGGACGCGGACCGCACATACTCCACAAGGCGTGCGTACATCCCCTGCACCGCCTCCCTGATCTCCGGCTCACTGACCGCACAGTTGGCGTGCATCAGCACTTTCAGCAGGTCCTCGCGGTCCGCGATCAGGCGGGCGTACTCATCCCCCATCGCATACAGCACCTCCGCCGGATCCGCGCTCCCCACCTTCGCCACCGACTCGCCGAGCCGCTCACGGATCAACCGCGAGACATCCTCGACCACGGCCACGAACAGCGCCTGTTTGTCCGGGAACAGCCGGTACAGATACGACTGCGAGATCCCGGCACCCTTGGCGACCTCCGTCGTGGACGTCCCGTAGTACCCGCGCCCCGCGAACACCTTCGCCGCGGTCGCCAGCACCTCACCCCTGCGCGCCTCCGCCGTGGAAAGCTGCCGCGCCTTCGTCGTACCCATGTGAGTAATAGACCACTCACACCTCCTCCTCGTCAACCCTCCATCGACCACGACCCCAGGCCCACACCCCCCTCCCGCCCTCTCCCTCCCCTTCCCCTTGTAGCTTCCGACGACGACAGCCATGGCGCTGGCCTGCAGAAACCGCCAGCTAGAATGGCCGACTGTGACTGCCGCGCCTGCAAAGCCCCGTATCCCGAACGTCCTCGCCGGGCGTTACGCCTCCACCGAGCTCGCCCTGCTCTGGTCGCCCGAGCAGAAGGTGAAGCTGGAGCGCCGCCTCTGGCTCGCCGTCCTGCGTGCCCAGAAGGACCTCGGCATCGATGTGCCGGACGCGGCGATCGGGGACTACGAGCGCGTGCTCGACCAGGTTGACCTGGCCTCCATCGCCGAGCGCGAGAAGGTCACGCGCCACGATGTGAAGGCCCGCATCGAGGAGTTCAACGCCCTCGCCGGTCACGAGCACGTCCACAAGGGCATGACCTCGCGCGACCTCACCGAGAACGTGGAGCAGCTCCAGATCCGGCTCTCCCTCGAACTGGTCCGCTCCCGCACGGTCGCCGTCCTCGCCCGCCTCGGCCGCCTCTCCGGTGAGTACGCCGAGCTGGTCATGGCCGGCCGCTCCCACAACGTCGCCGCCCAGGCCACCACCCTCGGCAAGCGCTTCGCCACCGCCGCCGACGAGCTGCTCGTCGCCTACCGCCGCCTGGAGGACCTCCTCGGCCGCTACCCGCTGCGCGGCATCAAGGGCCCCGTCGGCACCGCCCAGGACATGCTCGACCTGCTCGGCGGCGACGCCGGGAAGCTCACCGAGCTGGAAGACCGCATCGCCGCCCACCTCGGCTTCGACCGCGCCTTCACCTCCGTCGGCCAGGTCTACCCCCGCTCCCTCGACTACGAGGTGGTGACGGCGCTCGTACAGCTCGCCGCCGCGCCGTCCTCGCTGGCCAAGACCATCCGCCTGATGGCCGGACACGAACTGGTCACCGAAGGCTTCAAGCCCGGCCAGGTCGGCTCCTCCGCGATGCCGCACAAGATGAACACCCGCTCCTGCGAGCGCGTCAACGGCCTCACCGTCATCCTGCGCGGCTACGCCTCCATGACCGCCGAGCTGGCCGGCGACCAGTGGAACGAGGGCGACGTCTCCTGCTCCGTCGTACGCCGCGTGGCCCTGCCCGACGCGTTCTTCGCGCTGGACGGCCTTCTGGAGACCTTCCTGACGGTCCTCGACGAGTTCGGCGCGTTCCCCGCCGTCGTCGCCCGGGAGCTGGACCGCTACCTGCCGTTCCTCGCCACGACCAAGGTGCTCATGGCGTCGGTGCGGGCCGGTGTCGGCCGCGAGGAGGCCCACGAGGCCATCAAGGAGAACGCCGTCGCCTCCGCGCTCGCCATGCGTGAGCAGGGCGTCGAGCGCAACGAACTCCTGGACAAGCTCGCCGCGGACTCCCGCATCCCGCTGGACCGCGCGCAGTTGGACGAGCTGATGGCCGACAAGCTCTCCTTCACGGGCGCCGCCAGCGACCAGGTCGCCGCGGTCATCGCCCAGATCGAGGCGGTCATCAAGGAGCACCCCGAGGCGGCGGCTTACACGCCGGGCTCCATTCTCTGAGGCATTCCCCTTCTCTGAGGCATTCCCGGGCGGGCCGCGGCTCGCGCATCCGGTGGGGCTAGCTCCTCGCCCGGTGCGCGCCGCGGCCCGCCTTGCGTATGCGGACCACCACGAACGCGATCACGGCCAGGGCGACTGCGCCGAGGACCCCCTTCGAGTACAGGCCGACGGCATCCGTGACCTCGTGCCAGCGGGAGCCGAGTCCGTAGCCCAGCAGGACGAACACGCTGTTCCACAGCAGGCTGCCGACGGTCGTCAGGCCCAGGAACAGGGGCAGCGGCATCCGTTCTATGCCTGCCGGTATCGAGATCATGCTGCGGAAGATCGGGATCATGCGGCCGAAGAACACGGCCTTGGTCCCATGCCGTTCGAACCACGCCTCCGTCTTCTCTATGTCCGCCGTCTTCACCAGCGGAAGGCGCGCGGCGATGGCGACCGTGCGGTCGCGGCCGAGCAGCGCGCCCACCCAGTACAGCGCGAGCGCCCCGACGACGGAGCCGACCGTGGTCCACAGCAGCGCCGCGAGCAGGCTGAACTTTCCCTGGCTCGCAGCGAATCCGGCGAGTGGCAGGATCACCTCGCTGGGCAGCGGCGGGAACAGATTCTCCAGCGCGATCGCCACTCCGGCGCCGATCGCGCCCAGGGAGTCCATGAGATCGGCGGCCCAGCCCGCAATACCGCCCGCGGGGGCATCGGCGGACGCGGCCGCGTATATGACGGAGCGGGCGGACCGAGCGGGCTCGGACCCGGCCGAGGACGCGGTCACGGTCACGGATGAGGCCGTGGCTGAGGCCGCTGCCGCCGCGGATTCATACGCGGCGCTGAGTGTGTGCGAAGCGGTGAGGATCATGCCTTCGACGGTACGAACTCGCAGGCCACGCCGGTATGGGGGCCGCCGCACAGTTGCGCTGCGGACCGCCGCAGACCCTCGCTGCGGACCGCCGCAGCCAGCTTTGCGGTTTTCCGCAGTCCGCTCCGCGCACCGCTCGGCTAGCGTCATTGATCATGCGAAACTTTCTCGCCCGCCGACTACGCGTCGCCGCCGGGGTCCTGCTCGGATCTCTCAGCGCCGTCGCCGAGTTGGCCATGACGCTCGCGTCCGGGCTGTGGCTGCTCGTCACGCTCGGGCGGTCCGCCGACGACCGCCGCGGCGAGACGCGGATACTCACGGTCGCCCGCTGGTGGGCAGAGGTGCAGCGCCGTCGGATGGCCCGCTGGTACGACACCGGCACCGCGGACCTGGCCGCGCCGCTGACCGGCATGCCCGCCCTGTCCTATGTGGCCACCCGCTGGACGGTGGGACTGCTGGGCGGCGTGGTGCTGCTGGCCGCCGCGGTCGGCGCCGGCTACGCCTCACTGCTGGTGTGGGGCTGGTTCCTGATCGACTTCGACCTCGACCGGTGGTCGCTGACCGTCGCGCCCGCCGCGTTCGGCGGTCTCTTCCTGCTCTTCCTGTGCATACAGGGCGTGCACGCGGTGGCGCTGATGGACGAGCAGCTCATACGCCACTTCCTCGGCCCCAGCGACCGGCAGACCCTGGAGCGCCGCATCGGCGAGCTGGCCAAGAGCCGGGCCGGCGTCGTGGAGGCCGTCCACGACGAGCGACGGCGCATCGAGCGTGATCTGCACGACGGCGTCCAGCAGCGCCTGGTCGCGCTCGGCATGCTGCTCGGCCGGGCCCGCCGCACCCCGGACCCCGAGAAGTCGTCGGAGCTGCTCCGGCAGGCCCACGAGGAGTCGCAGCAGGCGCTGGTGGAGCTCAGGGACGTGGCGTGGCGCGTGTATCCGGCGGCGCTCGACGAAGGCGGTCTTGCCGCCGCACTGGAAACGGTCGCCGAGCGTGCCGCGATACCCGTCCGGCTCTCCTGCGAGCTGCGGGACACCCCGCCGCCGACAGCGCAGGCGGTCGCCTACTTCGTCGCCGCCGAAGCCGTGACGAACGCCGTCAAGCACTCCGGTGCCGGGCAGGTCACCGTGCGGGCCGACCGGGCGGGTGAGCTGCTGCGACTGCGGGTCGAGGACGACGGCCGGGGCGGGGCCGACGCGTCCGGCAGTGGGCTGCTTGGCCTGAGCCGGAGGATCGCGGCGCTCGACGGTACGTTGTCCGTGGCCAGCCCGGCCGGAGGTCCCACCGTCATCACAGCGGAGCTGCCATGCGCGTAATACTCGCCGACGACTCGACGCTGCTGCGTGAGGGGCTGACGCGGCTGCTCGTCGAGGAGGGGCATGAGGTGACGGCGTCCGTGGGGGACGCGGAAGCTCTGCTCGAAGCGATCGCCGCCGATCCGCCGGACGCCGCCGTGGTGGATGTGCGGATGCCGCCGACGCACACCGACGAAGGGTTGCGGGCCGCGCTGGAGATCCGCAAGAACTGGCCGGACACGGGTGTCCTGGTGCTGTCGCAGTACGTCGAACGGCGTTACGCCACGGACCTGTTGACCACGGCCACGGAGGGGGTCGGATATCTGCTCAAGGACCGGGTCGTGCAGGTCGACGAGTTCCTGGACGCGCTCGATCGCGTGGGTGCGGGCCGGACGGCCTTCGACCCGGAGGTCGTGCGCCAGTTGCTGACGTTCAGCCGCCAGGTGGACCCGTTGCAGCGGCTGACCGACCGGGAGCGGGAGGTCATCGCCAAGATGGCGCAGGGGCATACGAACGCGGCCATCGCGGACCAGCTGCACGTCTCGCAGAGCGCTGTCGAGAAGTATGTGAACGCCATCTTCGACAAGTTGGAGCTGACCGAGGCCACCGGCTACAGCCGCCGCGTGCTGGCGATCCTGCGCTTCCTCGGCACGTGACGCCGACGGGACGGGTGCCCGGCCGCGCCGCCGTCCGACCTTGAGAGCGCAGGGCCGCGACTAGAGGCCGACGTCGCGGCTGCGGAAGTCCTCCAGGGACTCGCGGCGCACGAGGAGTCGGGCGTGGCCGTCGGCTACGGCGACCACCGGGGGTCGGCCGACGAGGTTGTAGCCGGAGGCCATCGACAGGTGGTAGGCGCCCGCGACGGGGACGGCGAGGAGGTCCCCGGGCCGGGTGTCGGCCGGGAGTTGGATGTCGGCGGCGAGCACGTCACCCGCCTCGCAGTGTCGGCCGACGACGGTCACGGGTGCGGACGCGGCGGTGGAGCGGCGGCCGATGAGGCGCGGCAGATAGCGCACGCCGTACAGCGCGGGCCGCGGGTTGTCGCTCATGCCGCCGTCGACGGCGACGAAGGTGCGGTCGCTGGTGCGCTTGACCGACAGGACCCGGTAGAGGGCGACGCCCGCGGGGCCCGCGATGGCGCGCCCGGGTTCGACGGCCAGGCGGGGTACGGCGAGGCCGGCGGCGGCGCAGCTCTCGGTGAGTTCGGCACGTACCTTGCGGGCGAGGGTGGTGATGTCGAGGGCGTCCTCGCCGGGGCGGTAGGCGATGCCGTGGCCGCCGCCGAGGTCCAGTTCGGGGAGCGTGATGCCGTGGTGGTCCTTGATGCGGGCCATCAGCCCGACGAGGCGGCGCACGGCGCACAGGAACGGCTTCTCGGAGGTGATCTGGGAGCCCAAGTGGCAGTGCAGGCCGACCAGTTCGAGGCCGGGTTGGTCGAGGATGCGGGCGATGGCGTGCTGGGCGGAGCCGTCGGTGATGGACAGGCCGAACTTCTGGTCGTCCGTGCCCGTGTGAATCTTGCTGTGGCCGCCCGCGGCGATGCCGGGGACGACGCGGACCAGGACCTTCTGGCGGCTGCCGGGCGGTACGGCCGCGGCGAGACGGGCGATTTCCGAGGCGCTATCGATGACGATGCGTCCGACGCCGAGGCGCAGGGCGGCGCGCAGGTCCTCCGGGCTCTTGGCGTTGCCGTGCAGGACGATGCGGGCGGCCGGGAAGCCGGTGGTGACGGCCAGTTCGAGTTCGCCGGCGGAGCAGACGTCGAGGCCCAGGCCCTCCTCCTCGACCCAGTGCGCCATGGCACGGCAGAGGAACGCCTTGGCCGCGTACAGGACGTCGGTGTCGGGGAAGGCGTGCAGATAGGTGCGGCAGCGCTCGCGCACGTCGGCCTCGTCGAGGAGGTAGGCGGGGGTGCCGAAGCGGTCGGCGATCTCGGTGAGCGGTACGCCGCCGACGGCCAGGTCACCGTGCGCGAGCCGCGTGGTGGAGAGCGGCCACACGGTCAGGTCGTCGGCCGCGTCCATGGGCGGCGCGTCGACGGTGACCGGGGGGTGGCCGGGTGTCGCGGGGATGTCCGCAAGGGTCATGGCTGGCTTCTCTTTTCGCCTCGTCGTCTTCACGTCGTCGTCTTCACGTCGTCGTCTTCACGTCGCCGTCTTCACGGTCTTCACGTCGTCCTCGTCCCGGGCGCCCGGCGTTCTCGGCGGGACGCCGGTCGTGCTTGCCTCGTGCGGATCGGCCGCTCGGGCCCGTCGCGGTGTCCCGTTGCACCCCGTTGGGCCGTCTTGCACCCCGTCGGGCCGTCCGGTCCCGCGCCGTCGGGCCGTCCCCGCGCGACTCGTCGGACCGCGCGGTCCGACGACGTCATCAGCGGCCTCGGCTTCCTCGGCGCCTGCGGTGCGCTGGTCTCCGCGGCCCGTCGGCGCCCAGCTCGCAGGCTGCCGGTTCTCAAGCTGCAAGCTCTCGAGCTATCAGCTCTCGAACTGCCAGCTCTCGGGCTGCGGAGCCCCTGTAGTCCGGTGTCCGGGAACCCGGCCCTCAGGTGCGAGAACCCGGTTCCCAGGGGTGGGAACCGGTCCTCACGTGCGGAAGCGCTGTCGAGCGCCGCCCTCAGCCCGAGGGAACCGCTGGTTCAGCCGATCCAGGCGGTCAGCGCGCCGACGACCGCCGCCGCTCCGGTGACGCGCAGCGCTCCGACGGCCTGGGGTCCCAGTCCCGCCAGCGGGAGACACGCGGGGCGGCGTCCGCGGCGGCGGCGACGGTCCGGGATGCGGCGGGCGTGAGCCGTGGGGCGGACGAGGCGGATGAGGCGGACGACACGGACCCGGACGTGGCGGGGGTGCGCCGGGGGGCCGGGGAGCCCGGAGTGCGGCCAGTGGTGGAGGAGGTGGAGGTGCGGTCCGTGGATGCCGAGCCGGGCGTGAGGCGGGGGTCGACGGTGACCCGAGGGACGCCGAGCGGTTCGGTGAGTGCGCGCAGGGCGGATTCGGAGAGCCGGATCCAGGGCTGCCGGGCGCCGAGTTCGTCGGTGAGGCGTTGTGGTGTCGTGAAGGCGACGGCCGTGCGGCCGCCGACAGGGGTGCGGAACAGGCGGGCGACACAGCCCGCGGGTCCCGGCCGGACAGGGACGAACAGCGGTCCGGCCGGGCCGCGTTCGCAAGGTTCGGGGTCTTCTCCGCACACCAGTTGCTGCGTCATGGGATTCCTCCTTGAGGAGCCTCGGCAGGCCCTCGTATGGTCGGGCGGTCGCTGTGGACCCGGCGGCGAACACCGGGCACACAGTGACGGTATGCCCGGCACGGGGTGTCAACCGACCGGAAATGACGAGCCGTTGACGGTGATTCGGCGCACGCTGACACTCCGCTGACGCGAGGCCCGGCTCGGAGGCCCGGACGAGTGAGGACGTACGTGCGCATATCGACGTGGAACGTATGGTGGCGATACGGGCCCTGGGAGCAGCGGCGGAAGGCGATTCTCGCGGTGCTGCGGGAGCTGCGGCCGGACGTCGTCGGCCTGCAGGAGGTCTGGGAGCGGGGCGGCGAGAACGTCGCCGGGTGGCTCGCGGGCGAGCTGGGCCTGCACTGGACGTGGGAGCCGTCGCGGGCCCCGGGGAGGTGGCAGCGGCGGATCGGCGATCCGGAGGTGGCGATCGGCAACGCGGTCCTCAGCCGGTGGCCGGTCGTGGACCGGGCCGTCGTACAACTGCCCCCGCCGGACGGGGAGGAGGACGACGGCCGTCTCGCGCTGTACGCGCGGCTCGCGGCGCCGGGCCAGGAGGTGCCGTTCTTCACGACCCATCTGACGTCGGCGCCGAGCCAGTCGGCGACGCGGTGTGCGCAGGTCGCGAGGCTCGCCGGGTTCGTGGCCGAGCGCCGGGGCGGCACGGCGTTCCCGCCCGTCGTCACGGGTGACTTCAACGCCTGGCCGGACTCGGACGAGATCCGGCTCCTGGGCGGGTACCGCACGGCGCCCGCCGTGCCGGGGCAGTCGCTCCTGGACGCCTGGGAGTACGCCGAGCCGGGCGCGGCGGCCGCCACCTGGGACGCGGCGAACCCGTATGTGGCGCCCTCGTACGACCCGAGCGTCCGGATCGACTACATCCACGTCGGCCCACCGGGCCCCGGCGGCCTCGGCTCGGTGCGCTCGGTGCGGCGCGCGGGCGACGGCCCGGTCGACGGTGTCTGGCCGTCCGACCACGCGGCGGTGGTGGCGGACCTGCGGGACAGCGGGGTGCCGAGCGACGGCGCTTCCTGAGCCCGACCGCGGGCAGAATCACCAGCCGCACCCCGCGCCGGACGGCCGCGCCCTCAGCCCGCGCAAGCGACCGAACCTCACCCCGCACGCGCGACAACCACACCCCGACCACGCCCCGGGGCACCCACCCCTACCCCTCGAACCGATACCCCATCCCCGGCGCGGTGATCAGATGCCGCGGATGTGCCGGATCAGGCTCCAACTTGCGCCGCAGCTGCGCCATATACACCCGCAGGTAGTTGGTCCGCGTGCTGTGCGAGGGGCCCCAGACCTCGCCGAGCAGTTGCTGCTGGCTGACCAGGCGGCCGCGGTGGCGGACCAGGACCTCCAGGAGGTGCCACTCGGTGGGGGTGAGGCGCACGGCGCGGCCGTCCCGTAACGCCTTCTTGGCGAGCAGGTCGAGGGTGAAGCCCTCGGTCTCGACGAGGGCGGAGGTCTCGCCACGCTCCACGGAGCGGGTTCTGCGGGCGGCGGCCCGCAGCCGGGCGAGGAGTTCGTCCATGCTGAACGGCTTGGTGATGTAGTCGTCGGCGCCCGCGTCGAGCGCCGCGACCTTCTCGTCGGAGGCCTGGCGGGCGGACACGACGAGGATGGGGGCGCGACTGAAGCCCCGCAGCCACCGCACCACGTCGATGCCGTCCATGTCGGGCAGCCCGAGATCAAGGAGGACCACGTCCGGCGGACGTGCTGCGGCCAGACGCTGGGCCGTGCCCCCGTCGACCGCCGCGTCCACCTCGTACTTGCGTGCCTTGAGGTTGATCTCCAGAGCCCGTACGAGCTGTGGGTCGTCCTCGACCACCAGCACCCGGGTCATCGGTGTGCCGCCTCCTGAAAGTGCGTGCGGGCCGAGCCCACGAGATTGTGCGGTCCTTTGAAGCAAAGCGCCCACCAGCGGGTTCACCGTCGCTCTTGACGTCTCTCATACGGCGGCCGGGACACCGTTGACGCCTCTCTTACGTTTTGGCCATGACTCGTTCACGAGGTCACCGCACACCGCAGGAGCTGATCATTCCGGTGCGCCACAGCCACAGCCACAGCCACAGCCAGATCGGAATCGACGACCACAGGCGGGGCAACTGCCTCCGGGCGCCCGGTCGTTGCGGACGCCCGGCCCGCGACCCCCCTCTGAGCCGCGGGTCGGGACGTCCCCTTGGACGGACGACCGATCGTGATGTGCGGCGGTCACAGCCCGGGCCCCCGCGTCTGGACTGTGCGTACCGCCGGCCGACGGTGATCGTCACGCGCCCGCCGACCTCACATCACGGACTCGTTCGTCCGTTCCCCCGTGGTGATCAGTCTTGGGTCCGCCCCGGCGCTTCCCGGTTTTGTTGACGTCCTCCTTATGCGCCACCAGGCCTTCTTGACGAAGGCTTGACGGGTGCCCAGGAGGGGCTGTCAGGGGGTCGTAAATTCCCTGCTGCGAAGGTGTTTTGGCGAGGTGGGGACCGCTAGCTTCCTCTGCGCACGGCCGCGCTCCGTGGCCGCTCCCCCACCAGAAAGTCACCTTCACCGATGCTTCCCGCCGCCCCGCAGCAGGCTCCCCAGGCGCCCGAGAGCCAGTCGTCCGGGCGCAGTCCCGAGAGCCGCCCCGGCCGTCGGCGTGTCCGCCCCGGCGGCCTCGTCGATCCCGTGCAGGTCCTGAAGTCGTTCCCCGACGCGCTGCACAAGCTGCGCCCACGCGCGCTGGTCAAGAACCCCGTGCTGTTCGTGGTGGGCTGCGGCGCGGTGATCACGACGGGGACCGCGGTGTTCGACCCGTCGGTGTTCTCGTGGATCATCAGCGTCTGGCTGTGGCTGACCCTCGTCTTCGCGAACCTCGCGGAGGCGGTGGCGGAGGGCCGGGGCAAAGCGCAGGCGCTCGCGCTGCGCAAGGCGCGCACGGACACGGTCGCCCTGCGGCTGCGGCACAACTGGCGGGTGGGCACGGATCTGCGGGACGCGGAGACGGAGGCGGTGGCCGCGACCGAGCTGCGGCCCTTCGACTTCGTCCTGGTCGAGGCGGGCGAGCTGATCCCTGCGGACGGCGATGTGGTCGACGGGGTCGCGGCGGTCGACGAGTCGGCGGTCACGGGTGAGTCGGCGCCGGTCATCCGCGAGTCGGGGGGCGACCGCAGCGGCGTCACGGGCGGTACGACGGTGCTGTCCGACCGGATCGTGGTGCGGGTGACCTCGCGCTCCGGCCACTCCTTCCTGGACCGGATGATCTCCCTCGTCGAGGGTGCGGCCCGGCAGAAGACGCCGAACGAGATAGCCCTCAACATCCTGCTCGCGGCGCTGACCATCGTCTTCGTGCTGGTCGTCGTGAGCCTTCAGTCGATGGCTTCGTACGCGCACGCGGCGCAGCCCACGACCGTGCTCGTCGCGCTCCTCGTGACACTGATCCCGACGACGATCGGCGCGCTCCTGTCCGCCATCGGCATCGCGGGCATGGACCGGCTCGTGCAGCGCAACGTGCTCGCCATGTCCGGCCGCGCGGTCGAGGCCGCGGGCGACGTGAACACGCTGCTGCTCGACAAGACCGGCACCATCACCCTCGGCAACCGCGAGGCGGACGCCTTCATGCCGCTGCCCGGCGTCGACGAACTGCACCTCGCGGACGCCGCCCAGCTCTCCTCGCTGGCCGACGACACGCCCGAGGGCCGCTCGATCGTCGTGCACGCCAAGAACAAGTACGGGCTGCGCGCACCGGCGCAGGGCGAGCTGGCCAACGCGCAGTTCGTGGAGTTCACCGCGCAGACCCGGATGAGCGGCATCGACCTGCGCTGGGACAACGGCGCGGCCTGCACCATCCGCAAGGGCGCGGCGAGCCAGGTCATCACCTGGGTGGAGCTGCGCGGCGGCCGGGTCCCGCCGCAGGCCCGGATGTTCGCCGACTCCGTCGCCGCGGCCGGCGGGACTCCGCTGCTTGTCGCCGTGCACGACTGGGACGGCCCGCGGGTCCTCGGTGTGGTGCAGCTCAGGGACGTGGTGAAGAACGGCATCCGGGAGCGGTTCGCCGAGCTGCGCCGCATGGGCATCCGCACCGTCATGATCACCGGCGACAACGCGCTCACGGCGCGCGCCATCGCCCGGGAGGCAGGTGTCGACGACTTCCTCGCGGAGGCCACGCCCGAGGACAAGCTCGCCCTGATCAAGCAGGAGCAGGAGGGCGGCAAGCTGGTCGCGATGACGGGTGACGGCACCAATGACGCGCCGGCGCTCGCGCAGGCCGACGTCGGCGTGGCCATGAACACCGGTACCTCGGCCGCCAAGGAGGCCGGGAACATGGTGGACCTGGACTCCAACCCGACCAAGCTCATCGAGATCGTCGAGATCGGCAAGCAGCTCCTGATCACCCGCGGCGCCCTGACCACCTTCTCGATCACCAATGACGTCGCGAAGTACTTCGCGATCATCCCGGCGATGTTCGCGGGCGCCTATCCGGGCCTGGAGTCCCTGAACATCATGGGGCTGCACAGCCCGAAGTCCGCGATCACCTCGGCGATCATCTTCAACGCCCTGATCATCGTCGCGCTGATCCCGCTCGCCCTGCGCGGCGTGCGCTACACCCCCGCGTCCGCGCACGACCTGCTGCGGCGCAACCTCGCGGTGTACGGACTCGGCGGGCTCGTGCTGCCCTTCCTCGGCATCAAGCTGATCGACCTGGTGGTGTCGACGATCCCGGGCCTCAACTGACGCCCGCTCCCCAAGACCGGTTCCCGGACGTCCTTCCCAAAGACCGGTTCCCGGACGTCCCTCCCAGACGTCCCTCCCAGACGTCCTTCCCGGACGTCCCCCCGCGGGGCCCGCATCAGGGCCCCGTCAAAGCCCGTGAACAGCGCTTGAAGCGCTGCTCACGGGCCAGTTAGATGGTCGACGTGAACTGCTTCGTGCGCCATGACGACCGGCCGCCTCATACGGCGGTGCCGGTCTCGCGCCCTGTTCACAGCACGGTGCGCTGACGCCGCACCGCACCCTCCTCCGCCGTGACCGGCGCTCCTGACGAGCGCGCACGGCCTTTTCGCACCGCATGCCGCGAGCCCCCACCGGGGGCTGCCCCGGCATGCCTCCACCACAGGATCAGACATGTCTTCTGCCTCTCTGCCCGGGCGCACCGCTCTGTCCGGGCGCACCGCGCTCGTCACCGGAGCCACCTCCGGCATCGGCTACGAGACCGCGCGTCTCCTCGCCGAGCGCGGCGTCACCGTGCTCGTGCACGGCCGCACCGCCGACGAGGCCCAGGCCGCCGTCGACAAACTCATCGCCATGGCCGGCATCGACGCGTCGAAGCTGCGTGCCTTCGCCGCCGACTTCACCCATCTGGAGGAAGTCGAGCGGCTCGCCGAGCGGGTCGTCGCCGAACACCCGCACCTGGACGTCCTGGTGAACAACGCGGGCATGGCCGCACCGGAGCGCCACACCATCACCGCCGACGGCAACGAAATCGCCTTCCAGGTGAACTTCCTCGCCCACTTCCTCCTGACGGGCCTCCTCGAACCGTCCCTGACCAGCGAGCCCGGCGGCCGCGTCGTCAACGTCTCCTCGTCGCTGCACCGCACCGCGTCCATCCAGTGGAGCGACCCGAACCGCGCCCGCCGCTACTCCCGCCTCGCCGCCTACGCCCAGTCGCAGCTCGCGCTCACCGTCTTCGCCGCCGACCCGCGCGTGACCGCCGTGTCCGTGCACCCCGGCGTGTGCGACACCGCGCTCCTGCCGCTGTACGCCCACGAGGGCACGTCGGCCGCCGAGGGCGCCGGGCACGTGGTGCGCCTGTGCGACCCGGCCACCGAGATCGTCAACGGCGCGTACTACGACCGCGCCGAGCGGGTCGAGCCCGCCGCGGCCGCCCGGGAGGACCGCACCGTCAAGCGCCTGAACAAGCTCGCCGCCCTGCTGGTCGGCCACACCTCTTGAAGGGGTCGAACGCCCAGATGTCCAAGCGCGCACGCGAGAAGAGGGCCCGCCGCACGAAGAAGTCCCACCACGGCGGCAAGGCGGGCCAGGGCTAATCTGCCGCCACCCGGTCAGCGGTGCGGCCCTCCCGATCCGGAGGGCGTACCGCTGATCTCGTGGCAACACCGCTCGATCGCATGGCAGCACCGCCGCACTCGTGGCATCCCGGCACCGACCCCGCCCACCCCACCCGAGCCCCAGGAGGACCGCCCCGTGATCCCGCTCCCGCGGCACCGACTTCCCGCCCTCACCGACTGGTTCACCGCCGGGGCCCCCGGAACGGCCGCCCTGCCCGAGCACGTCCGCACGCACGGCACCGGCCAGTGGTGGGCCGACCGCACCGACGCGCCGCGCGCCCTCGCGGTGTCCTGCGCCGGGCACGTCCTGCTCGGCGGCGACCCGCGTGCCGTCTCCCCGGACGGCCTCGCGCAGTTCACCGCGAGCCATGTCGTGGCATCGGCGCGGTTCCTGCCCGTGCTCGGCGCCGCCTTCGACCGCCTCGTGCCCGACGAGCGCATGGTGTACGTCCACCGGGAGCGCGTCGCCGCGCCCCGGCCGCCGCGCGGGGTGCGGGTGCGCCGGATGACGGGCGACGACGCGCTCGCGCTGGCGGCACTGTGGCCGGACGCCGACTGGATCCACGCCAGTTGGGGCGGCCCCTCGGCGCTCGCCGCCTCCGGGCACGCCGTCGCCGCCTTCGACCGCGGCGACCGGGTCGTGGCCGTGGCGTGCTCCTACTTCGCGGGCGCCGCGTACGAGGACGTGGCCGTGGCCACCGCGCCCGAGCACCGCCGCAAGGGCCTCGCACACGCCTGCGTCGCCGCCCTCACCGCGGACATTTCGGCCCGCGGCCGCACCGCGAGCTGGTCCTGCGCCCGCGACAACCGGCCCAGTCGCCTGCTCGCCTGGACAGCTGGATTCCGCTTGCACCGCGAGTACACCCATTACGTCACCGGCGGCGCCCCGCGCGGCACCGGCGTCGTCGTCCGCGAAAGCGCCGTACAGGGGTTGGTCCCGGCCCAGGCCACACCGCGAATGTCGACGAAAACCCCTGTTTGAGGGCGTGCGGCGGACAGATACGACCCCTATGAAACCCCTATATATTACCCGCTGGTAATAACTTGCGGTCCGTCCGAGTTCAAGACTGACGGGGAGAGTGCAAGGTCACAGCGGTGCCCCGGCACCGGGCCCTGATTGAGCCCTAGCATCGGAACATGACGGTCCTGCCTGACGACGGGCTTTCCCTGGCCGCCGAGTTCCCTGATGCGACCCATGAGCAGTGGCAGCGCCTGGTGGAGGGCGTACTGCGGAAGTCGGGTAAGGACGTATCGGGGTCGGCGGCGGAGGAAGCGCTGTCCACCGCGCTCGAGGACGGGCTCAGCACCCGCCCCCTGTACACCGCCCGTGACTCCGTGGCCGATGTCGGCCATCCGGGTTTCGCCCCGTTCGTACGCGGCGGGCGCGCCGCGGGCGGTGCCGCGACCGGCTGGGACGTACGGCAGTGGCACGCGACGGGCGACCCGGTCCGCACGAACGAATCGGTCCTCGCCGACCTAGAGAACGGCGTCACGTCGCTGTGGCTCACCCTCGGCCCGGACGCGCTGCCCGTCTCCGGTCTGGAGCGGGCGCTCGACGGCGTCTATCTGGACCTGGCCCCCGTCGTGCTCGACGCCGGAGCCGATGTCGAGGCCGCAGCCGGTGAGTTGCTGCGCCTGATCGAGGCCGCGGGCGTCGCCAAGGACGCGGCGAGCGGCAACCTCGGCGCGGACCCGCTGGCGTACGAGGCGCGCACGGGCACGGAGTTGGGCACGGACGCGGCCGTCGAGCTGGCGCGGCTGTGCGGCCGTGAGTACGGCGGCCTGCGCGCGTTCACGGTGGACGCGCTGCCGTACCACGAGGCGGGCGGCTCGGCCGCGCAGGAGCTGGGCGCGTCCCTGGCGACGGGCGTGGCCTATCTGCGCCTGCTCACCGGCGCGGGCCTCACTCTGCAAGAGGCCTGCGCGCAGCTGGAGTTCCGGTACGCGGCCACGGCCGACCAGTTCCTGACCATCGCCAAGCTCCGCGCGGCCCGGCGCCTCTGGGCGCGCGTGGCGGAGGCGAGCGGCGACGTCGACGCGGGCGCACAGCGTCAGCACGTGGTGACCTCGCCGGTGATGATGGCGCGCCGCGACCCGTGGGTGAACATGCTGCGTACGACCGTGGCCTGCCTGAGCGCGGGCGCGGGCGGCGCGGACGCCGTCACGGTGCTGCCGTTCGACCACTCCCTGGGCCTGCCGGACGCGTTCGCGCGCCGCATCGCCCGCAACACCTCGACGATCCTCCTGGAGGAGTCGCACCTGGCGCGGGTCATCGACCCGGCGGGCGGCTCGTACTACGTCGAGCGGCTCACCGACGAACTGGCGCACGCCGCCTGGGAGTTCTTCCAGGAGATCGAGCGCGCGGGCGGCCAGGCGGCGGCCCTGCGCTCCGGCATGCTCGGCGACCGCCTGGCGGCGACCTGGGCGGAGCGAGGAAAGAAGCTCGCCAAGCGCCGCGAACCCATCACGGGCGTCAGCGAGTTCCCGAACCTCGCCGAGAAGCCCGTGGCGCGTGAGAGCGCACCCGCCGGGCCGACGGGCGGCCTGCCGCGGGTGCGGCGCGACGAGGCATACGAAGCCCTGCGCGCCCGCTCCGACGCCCACCTCGCCGAGACCGGCGCCCGCCCCAAGGTGTTCCTGGCGGCGCTCGGCCCGGCCGCCGCGCACACCGCCCGCGCCACGTTCGCCTCGAACCTCTTCCAGGCGGGCGGCGTCGAGGCCGTGCACGACCCGGTCTCGGTGGACGCCGCGAGCGCCGCCGAGGCCTTCCGGGCCAGCGGCGCGCGCGTCGCCTGCCTGTGCTCCAGCGACGCCCTGTACGCGGAGCAGGCGGCCGCGGTCGCCGCCGCGCTGAAGTCGGCGGGCGCTGAGCGGGTATTCCTTGCTGGACGGCCCGGTGAGTTCGGGGACGTCGACGCCTATGTCTTCGCCGGCTGCGACGCCGTGGCCGTGCTCACCTCCACCCTCGACCTCATGGGAGTGGCGCCATGACGATCCCCGACTTCTCCGGCATCGGCCTGGAGCCGGACGCGGCCCCGCGGGGCTCCGCCGAGCAGTGGCGCGCCGCGGTCGAGTCGGCCACCGGCAAGGACGCCGACGACCTGCTGTGGGAGACCCCGGAGGGCATCGCGGTCCAGCCGCTGTACACGGGCGCCGACCTGGAGGGCCTGGACTTCCTGGGCACCTACCCGGGCGTCGCGCCGTATCTGCGCGGCCCGTACCCGACGATGTACGTCAACCAGCCCTGGACGATCCGGCAGTACGCGGGCTTCTCCACGGCGCAGGAGTCCAACGCCTTCTACCGCCGCAACCTCGCGGCGGGCCAGAAGGGCCTGTCCGTCGCCTTCGACCTGCCGACCCACCGCGGCTACGACAGCGACCACCCGCGCGTGACCGGTGACGTCGGCATGGCGGGCGTGGCCATCGACTCCATCTACGACATGCGGCAGCTGTTCGACGGCATCCCGCTGGACAAGATGACCGTGTCGATGACGATGAACGGCGCCGTGCTGCCCGTCCTTGCGCTGTACATCGTCGCCGCCGAGGAACAGGGCGTGCCGCCGGAGAAGCTGGCGGGGACCATCCAGAACGACATCCTCAAAGAGTTCATGGTCCGCAACACCTACATCTATCCGCCGAAGCCCTCGATGCGGATCATCTCCGACATCTTCTCGTTCACCTCGCAGAAGATGCCGCGCTACAACTCCATCTCGATCTCCGGCTATCACATCCAGGAGGCCGGTGCGACGGCCGACCTGGAGCTGGCCTACACGCTCGCCGACGGTGTGGAGTACCTGCGGGCGGGGCGCGAGGCGGGCCTGGACGTGGACGCGTTCGCGCCGCGCCTGTCGTTCTTCTGGGCGATCGGCATGAACTTCTTCATGGAGGTCGCCAAGCTCCGCGCGGCGCGCCTGCTGTGGGCGAAGCTGGTCAAGCAGTTCGACCCGAAGAACGCCAAGTCCCTTTCGCTGCGCACGCATTCACAGACCTCGGGCTGGTCCCTGACCGCCCAGGACGTCTTCAACAACGTGACGCGCACGTGCGTGGAGGCGATGGCGGCGACGCAGGGCCACACGCAGTCCCTGCACACCAACGCCCTCGACGAGGCGCTGGCCCTGCCCACGGACTTCTCGGCGCGCATCGCCCGCAACACCCAGCTCCTGCTCCAGCAGGAGTCGGGCACCTGCCGGGTCATCGACCCGTGGGGCGGCAGCGCGTACGTGGAGAAGCTGACGTACGACCTGGCGCGCCGCGCCTGGCAGCACATCCAGGAGGTCGAGGCCGCGGGCGGCATGGCGCAGGCCATCGACGCCGGTATCCCGAAGCTGCGCGTCGAGGAGGCCGCGGCGCGCACGCAGGCCCGCATCGACTCCGGGCGGCAGCCGGTGATCGGCGTGAACAAGTACCGCGTGGACAGCGACGAGCAGATCGAGGTCCTGAAGGTCGACAACTCCTCGGTGCGGACCCAGCAGATCGAGAAGCTGCGGCGGCTGCGCGAGGAGCGCGACGAGGCCGTCTGCCAGGACGCACTGCGCAAGCTCACCGCGTCGGCCGAGCGCGGCTCGGGCCCCGGCCTCGAGGGCAACCTCCTCGCGCTCGCGGTCGACGCGGCCCGCGCGAAGGCCACGGTCGGCGAGATCTCCGACGCCCTGGAGAAGGCGTACGGGCGGCACGCGGGCCAGATCCGTACGATCTCCGGTGTGTACCGCACCGAAGCAGGCCCGTCGCCGTCCGTGGAGCGCACTCGCGCGCTGGTGAAGTCCTTCGAGGAGGCCGAGGGCCGCCGTCCGCGCATCCTGGTCGCCAAGATGGGCCAGGACGGTCACGACCGCGGCCAGAAAGTCATCGCGACCGCCTTCGCCGACCTGGGCTTCGACGTCGACGTCGGCCCGCTGTTCCAGACGCCCGCGGAGGTGGCGCGGCAGGCCGTCGAGGCGGACGTGCACATCGTCGGAGTCTCCTCGCTGGCGGCGGGGCACCTGACGCTGGTTCCGGCGCTGCGCGCGGAGCTGGCCGAGGAGGGCCGCGAGGACATCATGATCGTCGTGGGCGGCGTGATTCCCCCGCAGGACGTCGAGGCGCTGCACGAGGCGGGCGCGGCGGCGGTGTTCCCGCCCGGCACGGTCATCCCGGACGCGGCGTACGACCTGGTGCGGCGGCTCGCCGCCGGGCTCGGCCACGAACTGCCCGGCGAGGCCGCTGCCGGCAGTGCCGAGCTGTGAGCCGCTGAGTCCATGGCACCGAGGATCGATCTCGACACTTATGTGAAGGGCGTACTCGACGGCAAGCGCGCGCACATCGCGCGGGCGATCACGCTCGTGGAGTCCACCAGGCCCGAACACCGCGTGCTCGCCCAGCAGTTGCTGACGCAGCTGCTCCCGCACTCGGGGCGGGCGCGGCGCATCGGCATCAGCGGCGTTCCGGGGGTCGGCAAGTCGACGTTCATCGACGCGCTCGGCACGATGCTGACGTCGCTCGGCCATCGCGTCGCGGTGCTCGCCGTCGACCCGTCCTCGTCACGGACGGGCGGCTCCATCCTGGGCGACAAGACCCGGATGGAACGCCTGGCGGTGGACCCGATGGCGTTCGTGCGGCCCTCGCCCACGGCGGGCACGCTCGGCGGCGTCGCGAAGGCGACCCGCGAGTCCGTCGTGGTGATGGAGGCGGCCGGGTACGACGTGGTGCTCGTGGAGACCGTCGGCGTCGGCCAGTCCGAGACGGCCGTGGCGAACATGGTCGACACGTTCCTGCTGCTCACCCTCGCCCGCACCGGCGACCAACTCCAGGGCATCAAGAAGGGCGTCCTCGAGCTGGCCGACGTGATCGCGGTCAACAAGGCGGACGGGCCGCACGAGCGGGACGCGCGCTCGGCGGCGCGCGAGCTGGCGGGCGCCCTGCGGCTCATGCACCCGTCGGACGCCGCCTGGACGCCGCCCGTGCTCAGTTGCAGCGCCCGCGAGTCGAAGGGCCTCGACACCCTCTGGGACCGGCTCGAACAACATCGCGCGCTCCTGGACTCCACCGGCCGCCTCGCCGCGAAACGCCGCGACCAGCAGGTCGACTGGACGTGGACGATGGTCCGCGACGAGCTCCTCGGCCGCCTGCACGCGCACCCCGACGTGCGACGCCTCGCGCCCGACCTGGAGCAGCGGGTACGGGAGGGGACGCTGACGGCGACGACGGCGGCGGAACGGATCCTGGACGCGTTCCAGGGGCCGAGCGGCGGCGAGGGCGGCGACGGCGACACCGGTGGCACGAGCCCCGGCAGCGGCAACGGCAACGGCAACGGCAACGGCAACAAGGAGGACTCGGCTCAGTGAGTGTCGACGCACCACCGGTGCTCACGCGGATCGAGGGCCGCGCGGGCCATGTCGTCCTGAACCGTCCGCGCGCCCTGAACGCGCTCGACCACCCGATGGTCCGCCTCATCGACGAGGCGCTCACGGCGTGGGAGCACGACGACGAGGTCCGCACGGTGGTCGTGACGGGCGCCGGTGAGCGCGGCCTGTGCGCGGGCGGAGACATCCGGGCCGTACGCGACGACATCCTCGCGGGCGGCGGCGCGGCCTCGGCGGCGTTCTGGCACGACGAGTACCTGCTCAACGCTCGGATCGCGCGCTACCGCAAGCCATATGTGGCGGTGATGGACGGCTATGTCATGGGCGGCGGCGTCGGGGTCTCGGCGCACGGCGACGTGCGCGTCGTCACCGAGCGGTCCCAGGTCGCCATGCCCGAGACGATCATCGGCTTCGTCCTCGACGTCGGTGCCACGTATCTGCTGACGCGGGCGCCGGGCGAGCTCGGTACGCATCTGGCGCTGACCGGCACGTCGGTGGGCGCGGGCGACGCGCTGCTGTGCGGCCTCGCCGACCACTACGTACCGTCGGAGCGCCTCGCGGACTTCACGGCGGCACTCGCGGACACCGACGTGACGGACGCCGTGCGGACGTACGCGGGGACCGCCCCGGAGGGCGAACTCGCCGCGCGCCGCGGGTGGATCGACTCCTGCTACGCGGCCGACTCGGTGGAGGAGATCGTCGACCGCCTCCAGTCCTGCGGCGATCGGGCGGCGAAGGAGACCGCCGAGATCCTGCTGTCGCGCTCCCCCACCGCCCTGAAGGTCACGCTGGCCGCGCTGCGCCGGGCACGTGCCCTCGGGTCCCTGGAGGAGGCGCTCGACCAGGAGTACCGGGTGTCGTGCGCCTGTCTGACGGCGCCCGACTTCCCCGAGGGGGTGCGGGCCCAGGTCGTCGACAAGGACCGCGCTCCGCAGTGGGCGCCCGCCGAGCTGGCGTCGGTCACCGAGGCGGACGTGGAGCGGTTCTTCGGGCCGGGTGTGTACGGGGAGTTGGGGCTCGGCTCCTGAACGTCGGCGCTCGGCTCCTGCACGGAGACGGCCGCGCCGCCCGGAAGACCGCCCCGTGCCCCGGTCGGCCCGCGCCCGCCCGCCGCGCGCTACGGCGGGTCGACCTCCGTGATCACGGCGAGGAGCTGGACCGCGAGGCGCTCGCCCCAGCGGGCGACGCCCAGGGCTATCCACTGCCCGTCGGCCCGCCACAGGTGGACGTCGGGGACGGACTCGCTGAGCGTGGCCCACGGGTCGGGGACCGCCCTGCCCACGCCGTCGGCCTCCTGGGCCATGACGCGGATGAGGACGCCGGTCAGGCCCAGGGCCCGCGGCTCGCCCCAGCGCTCGGCGAGAAGCGCCCTCAGCGCGTCGCGCTCGGACTCGCACCGCGCCTCCGTCTCCTCGTGCGCCGTGCCGTCGTCGTCCCACAGCTGGTCGTACGTCGACAGCTCCGCGACGTGGAAGCCGGGGCCGCCGTAGCCGTGCTCCGACCTGCCGGGCGCCTCGGGGAAGTCCCGGGCGCGCAGCAGGTCGATCGCGGCGAGGTGGTCTGCGCTGCTCATGGCATCCAGTAAAGCCGCTGCCACTGACAATTGGTCGTCCGTCAGGCATCGGACGGCTGACGAACCCTCAGCGGCCCGCGCCCCCACCCTGGCCGCGCCTCATCACCCGTCGCCCGCCGTCACCGGCCGCGCCTCCTCACGCGTCGCGCCTCCGCACCGCCCACCACCCGGCCGCCAGCGACGCCGCCGCCCACAGCGCCGTCACCCCGAGTCCCGGCCAGGGGCCGAGCATCCCGTCCGGGGCCTCGTGCAGGATCTGCTGCCCGGCCCGGTCGGGCAGGAACTGGGCCGCGCCGCCCGCCATGTCCCCGAGCACGAACGGGACGATCAGGGTGAACGGGATCAGCACGCTGAGCACGGTGACCCCGCTGCGCAGCACCGCCGTGAGGCCCGCAGCGAACAGCGCCATCAACGCGAGGTAGACCCCGCCCCCGACGCACGCGCGCACCGCACCGGGGTGGCCGAGCCCGATGGCGTACTCCCCGAGGAAGGCCTGGCCGCCGAGGAAGGTGGTGAAGCTGGTGACGAGGCCCACCAGGAGCGCCGCCGCGCCCAGGACGGCGGTCTTGGCGCCGTAGAACAGAGTGCGGCGCGGCACGGCGGCCAGCGAGACGCGCAGTGCTCCGTTGACGTACTCGGAGCTGACGGCCGTGGCACCGAAGCTGATGGCGGCGACCTGCCCGAAGTTGAAGGCGTAGAAGGCGTCGAAGAGGGGTTCGGCGTCGGCGTTGTCGGCCTCCGCGCGGCCGACGGTGGCGAAGACGAGGACCGTGATGGCGACGGTCGCCACGAACACCGCGATGAGCGAACCGACGCTCCCCCGCAGCGACTTGATCTTGATCCATTCGGAGTGCAGCACGGCGGACGTGGACACGGTCAGGCCTCCTGGAGAGGTGCGGGAGCCGCAGCGGGCGCGGAGAACTCCGTCTCGGCGGCGGTGAGCGCGAGGTAGGCCTCCTCCAAGGAGGCCTCCTCGTCGGCGAGTTCGAGGATCGGTACGCCCGCGTCGGCGGCGAGCCTGCCGATCTCCTCGGCGCGGACGCCGTCGACCGTCCAGCGGCCGTCGTCCGCCGCGGTCAGCTCGTGCCCCGCGCGGGCGAGGGCCGCGCGCAGCCGGGCCGGGTCCGAGGTGCGCGCCCGGACCCTCGGTCGGCTGCGGGCCGCGATGAACTCCCGCATCGGGGTGTCCGCGAGCAGCCTGCCGCGGCCGAGGACCACCAGGTGGTCGGCGAACGTCGCGGTCTCGTTCATGAGGTGGCTGGACACCAGGACGGTGCGGCCCTCCCGGGCCAGACCGCGCATCAGCTCACGGATCCAGATGATCCCTTCGGGGTCGAGCCCGTTGGACGGCTCGTCCAGGATCACCACGGCGGGGTCCCCGAGCAGCGCGGCGGCGATCCCGAGGCGCTGTCGCATGCCCAGGGAGTACGTCTTCACGCGGCGCCCCGCGACGGCGGTCAGGCCGGTCTCCTCCAGGACCTCGTCCACGCGCGCCGGGGCGATCCGGTTGCTCGCGGCGAGCGCGAGGAGGTGGCTGCGGGCGGTGCGGGACCCGTGGGCGGCCTGCGCGTCGAGGAGGGCGCCGACCTGGCGGAGCGGTTCGTCGTACGCCGCGTACGGGCGGCCGCCGACGGTCGCGGTGCCGGACGTGGGCCGGTCGAGGCCGAGCACGAGGCGCAAGGTGGTGGACTTTCCGGCTCCGTTGGGGCCGAGGAAGCCGGTGACCTGGCCGGGGCGGACGCTGAACGTCACGTCGTCCACCGCGCGGGTGGTGCCGTACTCCTTGGTGAGCTGTTGGACGTCGATGCTGGTCATGGGGACAGCGTCGCGGTGCGGGCGGCCCTGTGACTTCCCCCGCCCGGGGAGATCGTCTCCCCCGTGCGGGGGAGCCGGGCCCGGCGCGGGTGCTGGCACGATGACGGCATGTCCCGCTTCCTGCGACCGCTCACCCGCGCGGTCACGTACACCCGCTGGCTGCACGTACTCGTCGGCTGTGTCGCCGGGTTGACGTGCGCGTCGGTCTACGGGATGTCGGACGCGAAGGTCCTCGACCTGTTCGTGGGGTTCTTCGTCCTGCCGGTCCCCCTGGGGGTCGCGGCCGGTCTGGTCCCTGCGATGCGCCGGGCCGAGGGGCTGCAGGCCCGGCTGATGCTGTTCCCCGGCACCCACGCGCGCGGGGCGGCCGGTCCGCACGACGCGGCGCCCACCGGCTCCGGTGTCTCCGTGATGCCGTCGGCCTCCTGGAACGAGCGCTGCCGCACGGCGCTCTGGCTCGGTCTGCGGATCGAGGCGGGCTCCGCGATGGCCTTCGTGACCTGGTTCTTCATGGGTCAGACGCTGGCGTTGATCGGTGCGACGGCGCAGGAGCGCACGGCGGATCCGGCGCTGGTCCTGCCCGCGCTCGCCGACGGCCCCTGGTGGACGGACGCGCTGCTCGTCCCCGTTCCGCTGCTGGTCCTGCTCGGCTGCGTGGTGGCGGTGGGGCACTTCATGACAGCCGTCGCCGGGCGCCTCCTCGGCCCCTCCCCCGCCCAGCGCCTAGCCGCCTTGGAGGAGCGCACCGAGCAGCTCCTGGAGCGCAACCGCATCGCCCGCGAACTGCACGACTCCATCGGGCACGCGCTGACCGTAGCGGTGGTGCAGGCGGGCGCCGCGCGGGCCACCGCCGATCCGGCGTTCACCGAACGCGCCCTGGAAGCCATCGAGGACACCGGCCGGCACGCCCTGGAGGACCTGGAGCGGGTGCTCCGGGTGCTGCGGGAGGACGGGCAGCCCGGGCGCCAGCGGCCGACGCTCGCCGACGCCGACCGGCTGCTGGACTCCGCGCGCACGTCGGGCGTGAAGGTCGAGGCCGAGGTGACGGGCCCGGTGGACCGGCTGCCGGGGCCGGTGTCGCGCGAGGGCTACCGCATGCTCCAGGAGTCCCTGACCAACGTCCTGCGGCACGCGGGCCCGGTGCCGGTGCGCGTCCGGGTCACCGCCGACGACAACCTGCTCACCCTCGACGTACGCAACGCCCTGTCGGCGCCCGCGACGCCCACCGGGCGCGGCGGCAGCGGCCTGCGCGGGATCCGTGAGCGGGCGACGCTGCTCGGCGGCCAGGCGCACACGGGACCGCACGACGGCGACTGGCGGGTCCGCGTCGAACTGCCCCTGACGTGAGGGCAGGCGGCCTCCGCCATGACGGCAGTCGGCCTCTGACGTGACGGCACGGTCTACGTGGAAGCCGACTTCCCCCGTGTAGAAACCGACTTCCTCCGTAGACACCCGCTTCCTACGTAGAGTCCGACTTCGGCACTCCACGGCGTACGGAAAAGCTCGTGATCTACGCTGACCGGATGCCGGTCACCGTCCTGCTCGTCGACGACGAGCCCCTCGTCCGCGCGGGTCTGCGCGCCGTCCTCGAGGCGCAGCCCGACATCGAGGTCGTCGGGGAGGCGGCGGACGGCGCCGCCGTGATCCCCCTGGTCCGGGAGCTGCGGCCGGACGTGGTGGCCATGGACGTGCGCATGCCGCTGCTCGACGGCATCGAGGCCACCCGCGCGGTCCTGCGCACGGTCGCCGACCCGCCCAAGATCGTCGTCATCACGACCTTCGAGAACGACGAGTACGTGTACGAGGCGCTGCGGGCGGGCGCCGACGGCTTCCTCCTGAAGCGCGCCAGGCCCGCGGAGATCGTGCACGCGGTGCGCCTCGTCGCCGAGGGCGAGTCGCTGCTGTTCCCGGCGGCGGTGCGGGAGCTCGCGGGCTCCCACGGGCGGCAGCGGGGCAATCCGGACGCCCGTGCGGCCCTGGAGCGGGCCGCGCTGACGGGCCGCGAGGAGGAGGTGCTGCGGCTGATGGCGCGCGGTCTGTCGAACGCGGAGATCGCGGCGCGCCTCGTCGTCGGCACCGAGACCGTGAAGTCGCATGTGAGCTCGCTGCTCGCGAAGCTCGGGGCGCGCGACCGGACCCAGGCCGTGATCACGGCGTACGAATCCGGTTTCGTCGCGCCGGGCTGAACCCGCCCCCTTCCGGGCGGCCTGATCGGCACTCGCCCCGATCGGTGGCTTCCGAGTACTCTTCGCCCATCATGCGCATGGGATGGAAGGACGGACGTTGGGGCGGCTGACCGGCGGAGATCCTTCTCTGCTACGGCGGATCAACTCCGCGGTCGTGCTGCACGCGCTGCGTGCGGCGGATTTCGCGACACTCACCGAGATCACCCGGGTGACGGGGCTTTCCCGGCCCACCGTCGAGGGCGTGGTCGAAGGGCTCAGTGAGGCCGGGCTCGTCGTGGAGACGGACGCGGACGAAGGGGGCGCGCGGCGGCAGGGTCGACCGGCGCGGAAATTCCGGTTCCGGGCGGAGGCGGGACATCTGCTCGGTCTGGAGATCGGTCCGCACCGCGTCGCCGCCGTACTGTCCGACCTCGACGGCAAGATCCTCGGGACGGCGGCGAAGGACGTGTCCGAGACCGCGTCCGCCGACGAGCGCCTGGAGCGGGTGCGCGGCTCCGTCGCCGATCTGCTGCGCCGCGCGGGCGTCTCACGTGGCTCGCTGCGCGCCGTCGGCGTCGGGAGCCCGGGGATCGTGGAGGCCGATGGTTCGGTGCGGCTGAGCACGGCGCTGCCGGGCTGGACAGGCCTGCCGTTGGGCGAGCGGCTGCGGCGCTCCTTCAAGTGCCCGGTCCTGGTGGAGAACGACGCGAACGCGGCGGCGGTCGCCGAGCACTGGAAGGGCGCGGCGACGGAGTCGGACGACGTGGTGTTCGTCCTGGCCGGGCTGAGCCCGGGTGCCGGTTCGCTGATCGGCGGGCGGCTGCACCGGGGGTACGGCGGGGCGGCGGGCGAGATCGGCGCGCTGCATCTGCTGGGCCGCGAGGTGACGCCGGAGACGCTCCTCTCGACCACGGACGAGCCGCTGCACCCGCTGGACGAGCAGGCGGTCGCGGAGGTCTTCGCGCACGCGCGTGAGGGCGACGAGCGGGCGCTGGCCGCGGTCGACCGTTTCATCCGCCGTCTGGTGCACGACGTGGCCGCGCTGGTCCTCGCGCTCGACCCGGAGCTGGTCGTGGTGGGTGGCTGGGCGGCGGGCCTGGACGGCGTCCTGGAGCCGCTCCACCAAGAGCTGGCCCGCTACTGCCTCAGGCCGCCCCGGGTGACGCTGTCGATGCTCGGAGAGGCTGCGGTGGCCACGGGCGCGCTGCGGCTCGCGCTGGACCACGTGGAGGAGGAGCTGTTCGCGGTGGAGGGCACGGTGACCGCGCGGCAGTAGGGCACGGCGGCCGCCGTCAGGTGCCGCCGCCACCCGTCGGACAGCGCCGGAGGGCGTTCGAAGAAGGGCTCTCAGACGAGGACGGGCTCACAGGCAGGGCCGGAACGGGCCCTCGGACAGTGTTCGAAGGCGGGGCCTTCCTCTCGACGGATCGAGAGGAAGGCCCCGCCTTCGAAGTGTCCGGTCGCTTCCTGCTGCTCAGGAAGCCTGCTGCTCCGGCCCGTGGTGGATCTCGACCGCGCCCTGGTCGCCGAAGGTGAGGCGGCAGGTGTCCGCGCGGTACGTCGCCATGGAGAGCGCCGCCGTGCGCCCGCCGGCGAGGAAGCGCGTGGTGACGACCAGGACCGGGGCGCCGGGCAGGCGGTCCAGGGCCTTGGCGTCGTCCGCGCGGGCGGAGCCGAGCTCGACGGAGCGGTCCTGGCCCTCCAGGGCGAGGCGGCCCAGCTCGCGCAGCACCGCACGCGCGCGTGCCGCGCCCGCGGGGGCGTCGATCGCGGAGAGGTCGGGGACCGATCCCGCCGGGACGTACAGCAGTTCGGCGGCCACGGGCTGGCCGTGGGAGACGCGGGTGCGGCGCACTGTGTGCACCGGCTCGTCCGGGTCGATGTCCAGGGCGCGGGCCACCTCGGCGGGCGCGGGCGCCAGCTCGCTGTCCGCGGGCTGCCAGGCGTCCCCGGCCGCGCCGGGCCAGGTGCCCTGGGCGGAGCCGACAGCCACGCCCATGCGGGGCGGGGCGACGGTCGTGCCGACGCCGCGGCGGCGCTGCAGGCGTCCTTCCAGCTCAAGCTGTTCCAGTGCCTGGCGGAGCGTCGCGCGGGCGACGCCGAACCGGGCCGCGAGGTCGCGCTCGTTGGGCAGGATCTCGCCCACGGCGAACTCGGAGTCCAGTGCTTCGCTGAGCACGGTCTTGAGGTGCCAGTACTTCGGCTCCGGCACCGATTCCAGCTGCGTGGTCCCCACCCTGTCCTCCGCAATCGCCGTGCGCAGGCGGCTTTTTCGCGCCTTGTTTATTAAAGGTTCCTGCACTATCTCAGCGACGATAGAGCCGCGCTCACCCTTGGTCAAGACCAATCCTGAGTCCGTTACAGCCCGCAGTGAAGTGGTGCCACAGAGCATTCACGTGCTGTTCGCGCGTGGTCGACACCTGACGTGCGGGCGTGACGCAATCCGATACGTCCCCACCGGGCGCGCACACGGCACAGCCCCCGCCCGGTGCACGGGCGGGGGCTGTTTCCTGCGGGTCGGGGGCGCTAGGCGCCGAGCCCCACGAGCTTGTCCGGATTCCGCACGATGTACACGCGCCGGATGTGTCCGTCGGAGATCTCCAGTTGGATGACGCTGTCGGGCTTGCCGTCGGCGACGAAGAGGATGGACTGGACGCCGTTGATCTCCAGGTGGCGGATCTCGAAATCGGCGTGCTCCGCGAGGCCCTTGCGTGCCGCGCCCACGACGAAGCGGCCCACCTTGTCGGCGGACTGCACGACCCGCAGGGGCGCCCTGGCCTTGCCGCCGCTGTCGCCCACCAGGTCGACGTCCGGCGCGAGCACGGACATCAGCCCGTCCAGGTCGCCGTCCACGGCGGCGGCGAGGAAGCGCTCGGTGAGGTCGCGGCGCTCGGCCGGGTCGACCTCGAAGCGGGGGCGCCCCTCCTCCACGTGCTTGCGGGCGCGCCCGGCGAGCTGGCGCACGGCGGCCTCGCTACGGTCGAGCGTCTCGGCGATCTCCGCGAACGGGAACCCGAAGGCCTCGCGCAGCACGAACACCGCGCGCTCCAGCGGCGACAGGGACTCCAGGACGACGAGCACGGCGAGCGACACGGAGTCGGCGAGCACGGCCTTCTCGGCGGTGTCGGGCACGGTCGGCCCGAAGTCGGTGACGAGCGGCTCGGGGAGCCAGGGCCCGACGTACGACTCGCGGCGCGACTGGGCGTGGCGCAGCCGGTCGATGGCGAGGCGGGTGGTGATCCGGACCAGGTAGGCGCGCGGTTCGCGCACGTCCTCACGTTCGCCCGCGGACCAGCGCAGCCAGGCGTCCTGGACGACGTCCTCGGCGTCGGCCACCCGCCCGAGCATGCGGTAGGCGACGCCCATGAGGACAGGTCGGTGCTCTTCGAAGACGTCGGTCGCGATATCGGTAGCCACACCACCATCCCAGCCGACGGATCTGCTCATGTCCACCTCCGTCGGGCAAGCGGACGAGGATCACACCGGGCTCGGGGCGACCCCGTCCCGGACTCGGCCTCAAGTCGGTGACGCAGCGCTCTTGAAGTCCTCGCTACTGGGCGGTAATTGTTGCTGACAAGGTGTCTAAGTCAGGAGCAGTCATGGCCGCACGGGTGGCAGGGTCCGCAGAGGCCGCAGAGGTGTCGTTCAGCGTCGAGTCGCCCCGCGGGCCGCGCTCGGTGACGATCGCCTACCAGCGCTCCGGCACCGGGGCGCCGCTGCTCCTGCTGCACGGCATCGGCCACCACCGCCAGGCCTGGGACCCCGTCGTCGGCATACTCGCGGCCGAGCGGGACGTGATCGCCGTGGACCTGCCCGGCTTCGGCGCCTCCCCGGCACTGCCGGACGGACTCGCGTACGACCTGTCCACGGTGGTGCCCACGCTGCGCGCCCTGTGCGGGGCCCTGGGCGTCGAACGGCCGCATGTGGCGGGCAACTCGCTGGGCGGGCTGCTCGCGCTCGAACTCGGCCGGGAGAAGCTCGTACGGTCCGTCACCGCGCTGTCCCCCGCCGGGTTCTGGAGCGAGGCGGAGCGGCGGTACGCGTTCACGACGCTGCGCGCGATGCGCGGGATCGCGCGCCGCCTCCCCCTGCCGACGGTCGAGCGGCTGTCCCGGAGCGCGGTCGGCCGGACCGCGCTCACCAGCACCATCTACGCCCACCCCGGCCACCGTTCCCCGGAGGCGGTGGTCGCGGAGACGCTGGCGCTGCGCAACGCCACCGGCTTCCACGAGACGCTGGCCGCAGGGCGGGACGTGCGCTTCCGCGACGACGTGCCGGAGCTGCCGGTCACCGTCGCCTGGGGCACCCGCGACCGGCTGCTGCTGCGCCGCCAGGGCATCCGCGCCAAGCACGCCGTCCCCGGCGCCCGGCTCGTCCGGCTGCCCGGCTGCGGGCACGTCCCGATGCACGACGACCCGGCCCGGGTGGCCCGCGTCATCCTCGACACCAGCCGCTGACTTCCACAGGACGAGCAAGGGCCGTCGGCCCCAGGAGACCCAGGGACTCCAGGAGTCGGCCCACGCGCGCGTGCTGAACTCGGCCCACGCGCGTGCTGAACACCGGGCGGTAGCCGTCCGGGGCATCGACGTCTCCGTAGACCCCCGTCTGCACGGAGCCATCTACGCAGAGCGGTCTACGTAGACAACGATCAGGCCCTCCTCCGTGGGCCGGGACGCCGCGCGACTCGGTGTCCGGCGCGGCTGTTCCCCTGGCCCCATGGGCGGTTGTTCACTTGTGGTTCGCGTGGGCGCCGTGGCGCAGCAGTACACGTGGCACTGCACATCCGATCGATTCGCCGTCCCTGGAGGCGTCTTCATGTCACACCGTCCGTCGAGCCCGTCCCCGCGCCGCCGCAGCCTGCTGCGCGGTTCGCTCGTCGTGCCCGCGGCGCTCGCCGTGCCCGCGCTGTCCGGCGGGGCCCCGGCACTCGCCCTGCGGGGCCGTCCGAGCGCCGACTGGGGAGTGCAGGCCGGTGACGTGGGCGCGCACTCGGGGCTGGTGTGGGTGCGCTCCGACCGGCCCGCTCGCATGATCGTGGAGACGTCCGCCACGGAGTCGTTCCGGCGGCCGACGCGCTGGCACGGCCCGCTGCTCGGCCCCCGCACCGACTTCACCGGCACCACGCGGCTGCGCGGGCTGCCCTCCGGTGAGCAGATCCACTACCGCGTGCTCCTGGCCGACCCCGACGACCCGCGCCGTACGGGGAAACCGGTGACCGGCACGTTCCGCACGACCTCGCTCAGACGCCGGGACGACGTGCGCTTCCTGTGGTCGGGGGACATCGCGGGCCAGGGCTGGGGCATCAACCCGGAGCTCGGCGGCTGGCGGGTGTACGAGGAGATGCGCGGCCGCAACCCCGACTTCTTCCTGTGCAGCGGCGACAACATCTACGCCGACGGCCCCATCCAGGCGACCGTCAAGCTGCCCGACGGCCGGGTGTGGAAGAACATCACCACGCCGGAGAAGTCGAAGGTCGCCGAGACCCTCGCGGAGTTCCGCGGCAACTTCCGGTACAACCTGCTCGACGAGCACCTGCGCCGGTTCAACGCCCAGGTGCCGTCCATCGTGCAGTGGGACGACCACGAGGTGCGCAACAACTGGTACCCGGGGCAGATCCTGGAGGACGCGCGCTACACGGAGAAGGACGTAGACGTCCTGGCGGGGCGTTCGCTGCGGGCGTTCAGCGAGTACTACCCGATCTCCACACAGCGCCCCGGCGACCGCGACGGGCGGGTGTACCGGGTGCTCCGGCACGGCCCGCTCCTGGACGTGTTCGTGCTCGACATGCGCACGTACCGCAACGCCAACTCGCCGAACCGGCAGCCCGAGGACGCCACCGGCATCCTGGGCGCCGAACAGCTCGCCTGGCTGAAGCGGGAGCTGTCGCGCTCGCGCGCGGTGTGGAAGGTCATCGCGTCCGACATGCCGCTGGGCCTGGTGGTCGGGGACGGCCAGACGAACTTCGAGGCCGTCGCGCAGGGCGACCCGGGCGCGCCGCTCGGCCGCGAACTGCAGATCGCCGAGCTGCTGCGGCACATCAAGCACCGCCGGATCACGGGCACGGTGTGGCTGACGGCCGATGTGCACTACACCTCGGCGCAGCACTACGACCCCTCGCGCGCCGCCTTCAAGGACTTCGCGCCGTTCTGGGAGTTCGTGTCCGGGCCGCTCGCCGCGGGCGGTTTCCCGGCCGTGAAACTCGATGGAACCTTCGGCCCGGACCAGACGTTCGTCAAGGCGCCGGACCGAGCCAACACATCGCCGGCGGAGACACCGCCCTACTACGGAGAGGTGGACATCGACGGCGACAGCGGCGAGTTGACGGTGCGACTGCGGCAGCAGGGCGGAGGCGTGCTCTTCACCAAGGTGCTGCAGCCGGGACGCGTGGGCCAGTGACGACCCGCGCGGGTGCGGACCGGCCGCGTCCGGTCGGCACCCGCGCGGACCGTTGCGGGCATACGGGGGACAGCAACGGACAACCGGGGTGAGCAAAGAGTAATGAAACGGACAGAACCGCTCTTAACCCATCAGTCACAAACCGTTCGTGATCACGCAACACCCTTCGGCCAGAGTGACTGCATGAGTGCTGACATGTCTGATGTGACGCGCAAGAAGCACGGCAGGCCGGTGCACCACTGGCGCCGGGACGTCGTCGAACTCGCCGCGCTGTTCACGGCCGTGGCCGTGGCGGACGCGGTGGCCAATCTCGTGGGGCACGGCCCGGACGGGCCCGAGCTGCTCCTTGTGTCGGCCGTGATCCTCGCGGCCACGGCCGGGTTCCACACATGGTGGGCACGGCGCCACACGCATGCGCCGCCAGGCGCGGAGAGCCCGGATACGGGCGCCCCGCCGCGGCCGGCCCAGGACCGGACCGGGGAGACCACCGACCCCACCGACACCACGACCGCCGGGGCGACGCCGACCACGTCCGCCACGACAACGCCGGACGCCGCCGACGCGGCGGCCGGTCCACGACCCGAGCCGACGACCCTGTGGCGCATGCGCACGACCGTGCGCGACGCCCCCGGCTCGCTCGCCGTGCTGTGCACGGCGCTGGCGGGGGACAGCGTCGACATCCTGAGCCTGCAGACCCACCCGCTGGCCGACGGCACGGTCGACGAGTTCCTGCTGCGGGCCCCGGCGGCCCTGCCCGCGGCCGACCTCACGCGCACGGTCTCGCGCGCGGGCGGATCGAGCACCTGGATCGAGCGGGCCGACGCCCACGACCTGGTGGACGCGCCGACCCGGATCCTGGGCCTGGCCACGCGCACGGCCCTGGACGCGGCGGAACTGCCGCTCGCGCTGCGCCAGTTGCTGGGCCGGTGCACCATCCGCTCCCTGCCCGCGAGGCCGGGGCAGACGGAGCGCGCACTGGAGGAAGCGGCGCCCGTCGAGGGCGCACTGGACGGGACCGTGCTGCGGCTGCGGGCCCCCGAAGGCGGAGTGATCACGGTCGAGCGCCCGTATCTCCCGTTCACCCCCACGGAGTTCGCCCGCGCGCGGGCGCTCGTGGAGCTGGACACCCGGCTCGGCCCGCGCATCCCGCGCGGCCAGGACGTGCTCACGCTCCCCGAGGGCAGCGACATCACGGTGAGCCGCGCCGACACGGGCGACCTCAAGGCCGCCAAGGACATGCACGAGCGCTGCTCGAAGCGCACCCTTGGCATGCGCTACCACGGCCCGGTCAACGACGCCGACCGCTATCTCAACCACCTCCTGAGCCCGCGCTTCGGCCGTACGCTCGCGGCGCGCACCGCGTCCGGCCGTGTCGTCGGCCTCGGTCATCTGCTGTGGGACGGTGACGAGACGGAGATCGCGCTGCTCGTCGAGGACGACTGGCAGCGTCGCGGCATCGGCGGCGAACTGCTCGGCCGTCTGGTCTCGATGGCGATCGAGGCGGGCTGCGAGAGCGTGTACGCGGTCACGCAGTCGTCCAACACCGGCATGGTCGCCGCGATGCGCGGTCTGAAGCTCCCGCTGGACTTCCAGATCGAGGAGGGCACGCTGGTCATCACCGCCCGCCTCGACGCCACACCGGTGCGGTCGCAACTGCCGTACGACAGCCACCAGTAGCGCCCAGGACCGCCGACGCGGTCCAGCCGTGAAAGGCGCGGTCCAGCCGCGAAAGGACGCCCGCACCCTCGCGCGAGGGTGCGGGCGTCCGCCGTCCGGAGCCCGTCAGGCCCCCGCGCCCAAGTTCGGCCCCGCGCCGGTCCGGGCCACGAGGTACGAGGCGGCCATGTCCTTGTCGCCGTGCCCGGCGTCGGCCGCGCGCCGGAACCGGGCGAGCCCGGCGGCGCCGACGTCGGCCGCCACCCCGGCCGACTCCGCCGCCGCCACGACGAGTTCCGCGTCCTTGACGGAGTTGCTCACGGAGAAGCTGGCCGTGTAGTCGCCCGCGCGCATCGCGGCGGCCTTGGCCTGGAAGAACGGGCTGTCCAGGGGGCCGCCCGCGACCGCGTCGACGACGAGCGCCGGGTCCACGCCCAGCGCCTCGGCCAGGGCGAGGCTCTCGGCGGTGCCGTGCGTGAGGGCGAACACGAGGCTGTTCAGGGCGAGCTTGAGGCGGCTGGCCGCGCCGGGCTCGTCGGAGACCCAGACCGTGCGCGTGCCGATCGCGTCGAACACCAGGCGCGCGAGCTCCAGCGGCTCCCCGGTCGTTCGCGGCCCCGAGGCCAGGACCACCAACGCGCCGTTCTCCGCGGGCTGCTTGGTGCCCTGCACCGGCGCGTCGTACAGCACGAGCCCGTGCGCGTCCGCGAGCCGCGCGAGCTCGTCGATCTCCTGCGCGCCGACCGTGCTCAGCTGCACCCACACCGCGCCCCGGGCCAGCGCGGGGGCGGCCGCCGCCAACGCCTCGCGCACGGTCGGCCCGTCCTTGAGGACGGTCACCACGACGTCGGCACCCGCGACCACCTCGGCCGGGGTGGCGCACACCTCGATACCCTCGTACGCGGCGAGGGGCTCCGCCCTGGCGTGGGTCCTGTTCCAGACGCGCACCGCGAAGTGCGCCCGCAGATGGCGCGCCACGGGTGCGCCGATGATCCCGGTGCCGAGTACGGCGACCTTCTTCTGCGCCATGTGCGTCCTCCTCGAAGAGACTGTCATAATTGACCGATCGTTCTGTTATTGAGGCGTGGGAATCCACCGCCCGGGACAAGACGCGCCAGGGCGGGGAGAGTCGGGTCCGATGAGCCCCTAGGTCAGCAGCGCCAGCGCCTGTCGCGCCGCCGCCCGCACCCGGGCCTCGCCGCCGGAGACCTTGCCGACCACCCGCATGCCCTGGAGCAGCACGAGCAGCATGCGGGCGAGGGCGCGCGGATCGCGCTCCTCGGGGATCTCCCCCTGGGCCCGCGCGCGGGTGAGCGCGGCGTGCAGCAGGGTCTCGATCTGCTCCCAGTTCAGCTCGACCCTGCGGTCGGCCGCGGGGTCGTGCGGGGCCAGCTCCGCCGCCGTGTTGGTGACGAAGCAGCCCGCGAGCCGGGTGGCCGGTGCGGACGACTCGGCCACGAAACGGTCGAGCAGGGCGTGGATCCCCGGCAGCGCGGGGCCGGGCCGTGAGAGCTCGTCGAGGAGCAGCGGATCGTTCAGTTCCGTATAGCGGTCCATCGCCCTCAGGTACAGCTCGCGCTTGTTGCCGAAGGTCGCGTAGATGCTGGCGCGGCCGATGCCGAGATGCTCGACGAGGTCCGCCATGGACGTCGCCTCGTAGCCACGGCTCCAGAACAGGTCGAGCGCTGCTCCGAGCGCGGCGTCGGGGTCGAATTCCTTGGTCCTCGCCATACGGCGGACGCTAGCCCCAACTGGAACGATCAGTCAACTAAAGGACGGATGGTCGCCGCCGCGCCTGGTGCGGCGCCCACGCGCCCGTGACGTGCGGCCCTGTCCCGTACCAGGATGTCCGCATGTCAGACACGAACATCACCCCCACGGCCGCGGGCTCAGGACCGCTGCCCCGCGAGGTCGCCGACACCTACGTCGACGAGCTCATCGCCCTTGACCCCGTCACCGGCACCTACCTCGGCGTCAAAGAGAGCAACAGCAAGCTCCCCGACCTCTCCCCCGCGGGCCTCGACGCCCTCGCGGCGCTCGCGCGCACGACGCTGGCGCGGCTCGACGAGGCGGAGGCACGCCCGGGCGCCGACACCGACGTGGAGCGGCGCTGCGCGCGGCTGCTGCGCGAGCGGCTCACCGCGGAGCTTGCCGTGCACGAGGCCGACGAGGGCCTGCGCGCCGTCGGCAATCTGCACACCGCGCCGCACGCGGTCCGGGAGATCTTCACGGTGACGCCGATGGACACGGACGAGGACTGGGCGGCGATCGCGGAGCGGCTGCGGGCGGTGCCCGGCGCGTACGAGGGCTACCGGGCCTCCCTCGAACTCGGCCTGGAGCGCAAGCTGTTCGCCGCGCCCCGGCCGACGGCGACGTTCATCGAGCAGCTGACGCAGTGGGCGGGGGCCGAGGGCGGGCCCGGCTGGTACGAGGAGTTCGCGGCGGACGGACCGCAGGCGCTGCGCACCGAGCTCGACACGGCGGCGAAGGCGGCGACCGGCGCGGTCGTGGCGCTGCGCGACTGGATGCGGGACGTGTACGCGCCCGCGATCGAGGGCGCGCCGGAGGTCGTGGGCCGCGAGCGCTACGCCCGCCTCTCGCGCCACTTCAACGGCACGGACCTGGATCTGGACGAGGCGTACGCGTACGGCTGGGCCGAGTACCACCGGCTGCTCGGCGAGATGCGGGCCGAGGCCGAGAAGATCCTGCCGGGCGCGGCCACGCCGTGGGTGGCCCTTGCGCACGTCGACGAGCACGGCGCGCACATCGACGGGGTCGACGAGGTCCGGCAGTGGCTGCAGGACCTCATGGACGAGGCGATCGAGGCGCTGGACGGCACCCACTTCGAACTCGCCGAGCGGGTGCGCAAGGTGGAGTCGCGGATCGCCCCGCCCGGCGGCGCCGCCGCCCCGTACTACACCGGTCCCTCCGAGGACTTCTCGCGCCCCGGCCGGACCTGGCTGCCCACCATGGGCGAGACCCGCTTCCCCGTGTACGACCTGGTGTCCACCTGGTACCACGAGGGCGTGCCCGGCCACCATCTGCAGCTCGCGCAGTGGGCGCACGTCGCCGAGAACCTGTCCCGCTACCAGGCGACCGTGGGCATCGTCAGCGCCAACGCGGAGGGCTGGGCGCTGTACGCGGAGCGCCTGATGGACGAGCTGGGCTTCCTCACCGACCCCGAGCGGCGCCTCGGCTACCTGGACGCGCAGATGATGCGTGCCCTGCGGGTCATCGTCGACATCGGCATGCACCTGGAACTGGAGATCCCCGCGGACTCCCCGTTCCACCCCGGCGAGCGCTGGACCCCGGATCTTGCCCAGGAGTTCTACGGGGCGCACTGCAGCCGGCCCGCGGACTTCGTCGAGAGCGAGATGACCCGCTATCTGACGATCCCCGGGCAGGCCATCGGCTACAAGCTCGGCGAGCGCGCCTGGCTGCTCGGCCGCGAGAACGCGCGGCGGCGGCACGGGGACGCGTTCGACGCGAAGGCGTGGCACATGGCGGCGCTGTCGCAGGGGTCGCTGGGGCTCGACGACCTGGTGGACGAGCTCTCGGCGCTGTGAGGCGGGCGGGGCGGGCTTCTTGTCGACTGCCCGCCCCGTCCCACCCCCTCAGGCTCGGCGCCGGGCCCGCCGTCAGCGCCGGAAGCCGCCCTCCGAGTCGATGACCTGCCCTGTGATCCACTCGGCCTCGTCCGTCGCGAGCCACGCGATGAGACGGGCCGGGTCGTCGGGCATCCCCCAGCGACCCGCGGGGAAGAGCGCGGCGATGTCGTCGTACGCCTCGCCCGTGAGGTAATCCGTGTCCACGGGGCCGGGGTTGACGGTGTTCACGGTGACGGCGAGGTCGGCGAGCGAGGTGGCGAGCGAGCGGGTCGCCGAGGCGAGGGCGCCCTTCTGCAGGCCGTACGCGATCTCGCCCGGCATGCCGCCCGCGATGTCCTGGCCGGACGTCATCATCAGGACGCGGCCGCCGGGCGTGCGCGGCGCGAGCCCGGCGCGCAGCCTCGCGAACGCCTGCACGAGCAGGATCACCGAGCGGGTGTCGACCGCCCAGTGCGCGTCGAGCATGGCCGCGTCGATCTCGTCGAGGGTGCCGTCCCTGCCGCTGCGGGCGTGGTTGGCGACGAGGATGTCCAGGCGCCCGCCGAGCGCGTCGGCCGCATGGGCGACGAGTTCGGCGGGAGCGGCGGCGTCGGCGAGGTCGGCGGGGCCGTGGCGGACGCGGGCGTCCGGGTCGGCCCGCGCCGCGCGCACGGAGGCGGCGACGTCGTCCGGCCGGTCGGCGCCCCAGGGCATCTCGGCGTCGTGCGGCACATGGTGGTGCAGATAGACGCTCGCCCCGTACGCGGCGAGGCGGCGGGCGACGGCGTGGCCGATGCCTCCGCGACGGCTCGCGCCGGTGACGAGAGCGGTGCGCCCCCGCAACGGCAGCGGGTCGCGGCGGAGTTCGGCGGCGGTGGGCTGGGGAAGCTGGGGCATGGCAGCTGATGATGCGGCTCACCGCGCGCGGGCGCACGTGATTAACGCGGGCACGTGGTGATCCAGGGCGGGCGATGTCGGCCAGGGTGCTCGGGCCCAACCGAGCGTGGGCGAACGCCCGTTGTCAGTGGCTGCTGCCACGCTTCCCGTCATGACACCTACGGAGATCGTCACGGCGTTGTGGGACCGCATGCGGGCACGGGACTGGACGGGGGTGGAGGCGCTGCTGGCCGAGGATGTCGTCGTCGAGTGGCCGGTCAGCGCCGAGCGCATCGTGGGCAGGGACAACTACCTGCGCGTGAACGCGAAGTATCCGGAAGGCTGGTCGATCCGCCTGCTGCGGATCGTCGCGGACGGCGACACGGTGGTCTCCGAGGTGGAGGTGCCGCACGAGACCATGGGGATACACCGCGTGGCCTCCTTCTGGACCGTGTGGGACGGGCGGATCGTGGCGGGCCGCGAGTACTGGAGCAAGGTCGGCGCCGACCCGTCGCCCTCTTGGCGGGCGGACTTCGTGCAGCCGATGTGAGCCGGGGCCCGCCCTCCGCACGCCCCGCTCAGCAGCCGCAGTCCCCCCGTGCTCAGCAGCCGCAGTCCTCCCCGTCGGCGGGAGCCGTCAGCGGGTCGGCGGCGCGCCGCTCGGGGCCCTCCCAGGTCTCGTACGCGAAGCCCTCCCGGACCCAGTACTCGAAGCCGCCGAGCATCTCCTTGACCTGGAAGCCCAGCTGGGCCAGGGCCAGGGCGGCGCGGGTCGCGCCGTTGCAGCCGGGGCCCCAGCAGTACGTGACGACCGGGACCGACTTGTCCAGGATCTGCTCGGCCTGGGCCGGGATGAGCGCGGTGGGCAGGTGGACGGCGCCGGGGACGTGGCCCTGGTCCCAGGACGCCGTGGAGCGGGAGTCGAGGACGACGAAGCCGGGGTCGCCGTCGGCGGCGAGCGCGGAGGCGACGTCGGACACATCCGCGTGGAAGGCGAGGCTCGCGCCGAAGTAGGCGGCTGCCGCGGCGGGGGCGGCCGCGGGCACGCGCAGGACGGCGTTCGTGACGGCGGAGTTCGCGGCGTTCGTGCTGGTCGCGGCGTTCGTGAGGCTTGCGGAAGTGGTGTGGTTCATGGCCAAAAACCTATGGCCAAGGGCCGCTGTCCTGAAGGGGCGATTCCCTGTCCACCTCTTGATCAGCCGGGGTTTTCCCTGTTTCCTCTCGGACATGACCGCTTATTCCACGGACGCCACCGACTGGCGCATCCTCGACGTCCTCCAACGGCAGGGCCGGGCCAGTTACGCCGAGCTCGCGCGCGCCGTCTCCATGTCCCCGAGCGCGGTCACCGAACGCGTGCGGCGCCTGGAGGAGGCCGGTGTGATCCAGGGCTACGCGGCCGTGGTCGACCCGGAGCGCCTCGGCATGCCGGTACTCGCGTTCGTACGGCTCCGCTATCCGAACGGCAACTACAAACCGTTCCACGACCTGGTCGACGCGACGCCGGAGATCCTGGAGGCGCACCACGTCACCGGCGACGACTGCTTCGTCATCAAGGTCACCGCGCGCTCGATGCGGCACCTGGAGGAGGTCTCCGGCAAGATCGGCGCCCTCGGCTCGGTGACGACGAGCGTCGTCTACTCCTCTCCGCTGACCAGGCGCCCCCTGGGCCAGTGAGGCCGGCCGGGCGGCCCCTGCGGCTGTGAGGCGGCACCCCCCTGCTTGACGTGCAGGCTCCTGCTTGCATGATGGAGGGGTGAGCACCGACATGGACAAGGTCTTCAAAGCCTTGGCCGACCCCACCCGCCGTCTCCTGCTCGACCGGCTGCACGAGAACAACGGCCAGAGCCTGGGCGAGCTGTGCGAGGACGTGCGGATGTCCCGCCAGGCGGCCACCCAGCACCTCGGGCTGCTGGAGGCGGCCAATCTCATCAGCACGGTCCGGCGCGGCCGCGAGAAGCTCCACTACCTCAATCCGATTCCGCTCCAGGAGATGCAGGAGCGGTGGATCGACAAGTTCGAACGGCCCCGCCTGCGCGGGCTGAGCGCACTGAAGCAGAAGGCCGAGACCGCCATGAGCAGCAAGCCCGACTTCGTCTACACGATCTACATCGAGGCCACCCCGGACAAGGTGTGGGAGTGCCTCACCGACGAGGAGGCGACGGCCGCGTACTGGGGCCACCGCAACGTCTCCGACTGGCAGCCGGGGTCCGCGTGGGAGCACCGGCGCATCGACGGCTCCGGCGTCGCGGACGTCGTCGGGACCGTCGTGGAGTCGACCCCGCCGCGCCGCCTCGTCGTGACCTGGGCACCTCCGGGCGAGGAGCGCCCCGACGGCCCCTCACAGGTCACCTTCGACCTCACGCCGCACGACGACACCGTCCGGCTCACCGTCACCCATGAGAACCTGCGCGACGACACCGAGCGCCGCCGCGCCGCGGGCGGCTGGTCGATGGTCCTGTCGAACCTGAAGACGTACGCCGAGACGGGCAAGCCGCTGCCGGTGTCCCTGTGGTCCGGCGGCGACCGGAGCTGACGGCCGCACCTCAAGCCATCGCCCCTCAGGCCCCGCCCCGCTGCCGCACCACCGACCCCGCCCTGCCCTTCACGACCTCGAGCTGCGCGTGCACCCGGCGCCGCAGGTCCGCGACGTGGCTGACGATGCCCACGCTGCGGTCCCGCTCGCGCAGGGCGTCCAGGACGTCGAGGACCTCGTCGAGCGTCTGGTCGTCCAGGGAGCCGAAGCCCTCGTCGACGAAGAGGGTGTCCAGGCGCACGCCGCCCGCCTCGTCCGTGACGACGTCCGCGAGGCCGAGGGCGAGGGCGAGGGAGGCGAAGAACGTCTCGCCGCCGGAGAGGGTGCTCGCGTCGCGCTCGCGGCCCGTCCACGCGTCGACCACGTGCAGGCCGAGGCCCGAACGGCCGCGGCCGGTGCGGTCGTCGGAGTGGACGAGGGTGTAGCGGCCCGACGACATGCGGTGCAGGCGCGCCGTCGCGGCGGCGGCGACCTGCTCCAGGCGGGCCGCGAGGACGTACGACTCCAGGCGCATCCGGCGTTCGTTGTCGGCGGAGGTGCCCGCGGCCAGCGTGGCGAGGCGCGCCACGCGGTCGTGCGTCTCGCGCAGCGGGGCGAGCCGCCGGGCGGCGGCGGCCGAGCGGGCGGAGAGCCGGTCGAGTTCGGAGCGGCGGCGGGCGGCGGCGTCGCACGCGGACGCGACGGTGCGCACGCGTGCGGCGGCCGTGGCGGCGGTGGACTCGGCGGCGGCGAGCGGCGCGGGGGCCCGCTGTGCCGCGGCGGCCGCGTCGGGCTCGGCGAGCAGCGCGCGGACGGCGGCCTGTTCGTTCTGCCAGGCGTCGATGCGGTGCTGGAGCTCGCGGTGGCCTGAGTCGTCGAGGAGGGCGGCCGAGGCGGCGGCCGGGGTGTCGAACCCGGCGCGGTAGGCGGCGTCGGCGAGCCGGGCGTCGGCGTCCTTGAGGCGCTGGGCGGACTCGTCGGCGGCGCGCGCGGCATCGGCGGCGGCGGTGAGGAGGGCGGCCTGGCGCTCCAGTTGCGCGGCACGCTGGGCGACGCTCGCGGCGGTGCCGCGCGCACGGGCCAACTCCTCCTCCAGGCCCGCCTGTTCGGCGGCGATTGCGTCCCGGAGTGCGGCGCGGGAGTCGACGCGGCGGGCGGCCTCCTGCTGCGCGGTGACGCGGCGGTCGTGCTCGCGCTCGGCCTGGGCCAGCTCCTCGCGGGCGGCGTGCAGCCGCGACGCGCGGCCGCGGGCCTCGGTGTGGGCGTGCCGCAACTCCTCGACGGCCGCGGCGAGTTCGGCGACCGGCGTGCCGGACGCGGCCGCGGTGGCGGCGGCGAGGGACTCCCGTACGGCGGCGAGGTCCCGCTCGGCCGTGCCGCGTTCCTCGTCCGCGCGCTGGTGGGCGGCGAGGGCGGCCTCCTCGGCGGCGCGGTCGACGTGTCCGGCGGACTTCCGCGCGGGGGCGGGGTGTTCGGTGCCGCCGCAGACCGCGCAGGGCGCGCCGGGTTCGAGATGCGCGGCGAGTTCGGCTGCGATGTCCGCGAGGCGCGCCTCCTTGAGGCCGAGCCAGTGCTCGCGGGCCGAACCGGCGTGCTCGCGGGCGGCGAGGGCGCGTTCCTGGGCGGCGTCGGCCTCCTGGGCGAGGCGGTCGCGGCTGCGGGCGGCGTCGAGCTTCTCCTGCGCGGGCTGGAGCCGTCCCGCCAGGTGCTCGGTGCGGGCGGTGGCGTCCTGGGCGTCCTCGACGGCCTCGCGCAGCCGGGTCCTGCGGGCGTCCCAGTCGGCGAGCCAGCCCCCCGCGTCGGCGAGGAGTTCGTCGTCGGCCCGCTCCTGCTGGTCCAGGTCGGCGCGCTGGGCGGTCAGTTCGGCGAGGCGCGGCTCGGCGCGGCGGGCGGAGGCGAGGCCGCCGAGGTCCTCGCTGGCCCGGCGCGCGGCGCTCGCGAGGCCCGCGGCGCCCTCGTCGGCGTACGTGGCGGGGAGGTGCGCACGCGCGCGTGCGTCCTCGGCCGCGGCGCGCTGGTGCTCCTCGTCGGCCTCGGCGCGCAGGGCGAGGGCCGGGGCGACGGTCTCGGCCTTGCGGGCCCGCTCCATGCGGGCCGTGAGCTGCCGGTGGTCGGCGGCGCGCGCCTCCAGCCGGGCCGCGCGCTCCGTGGCGTCGGCGAACCGCCGTTGGAGCCGCGCCAGTTCGCGTACGTCGTCGAGCTCGGCGGCCGCCGCCGCGTGCGCGGACTCCGCGTGGGCGAGGGCGCTGCGGGCGATGTCGAGGCGCTCACGGGCGCCCGCGCGGGCCACGGCGGCCCAGGCGAGCACGGCGTCCGCGAGCCCCGGGTCACCGGGGGCGGCGTCCGGCAGCGGCAGCTCGGCGCCCGCGCCCCCTGCCTCCGCCGCCTGCTGCATGCGGTGCGCGTCCGCGAGCAGTTCCGCGTCGCCCGCGCGCACCCGCGCCTCCGCCGCGCGCCGCTGCTCGGCGAGCCGCGCCTCGACGGCGGCGAACCGGCGGGTGTCGAAGAGCCTGCCGAGGAGCTTGCCGCGGGCCTCGGCGTCCGCGCGCAGGAAACGGGAGAAGTCGCCCTGCGGCAACAGGACGACCTGGCAGAACTGCTCCTTGCTCATGCCGAGGAGCTGGCTGATCTCCTCGCCGATCTCCTGGTGGGAGCGGCTGAGGTCCTTCCAGCCGCTCGCGCCGCCGGAACTGGCGGCGGCGCCCGACGACTCCGCGGCGGAGGTGCCGCCCGCGCTGGAAGCCCCGTCGGCACCCGCGGCGGACGACCCGTCGGCACCCGAAGGCCCATCAGCGCCCGAAGGCCCATCAGCGCCCGAAGCCCCGTCGACACCCGAAGCCCCATCGGCACCCGCGCCAGAGCCCGCGCCAGCACCCGCCCCAGAAGCCCGGCCGACCCCCGCCCCGCCCCCGTACTCCCGCAGCCAACTCTGCGCCTTGTCCGTCGTCGTGCCCGTGCCGCGCTTCTTCGGGCGCTCCCAGGGCGGCTGCCGGGTGATCTCCAACCGGCGTCCGGCGACGGTCAGTTCGAGGCGCACCTCCGTGCGGGTGTCCGGGCTCGCGTGGTCGCTGCGCAGGGTCGCGCCCTGGCCGCCGCCCTGGCGCGGCCCGGGGACGGAGCCGTACAGGGCGTAGCAGACGGCGTCCAGGACGGAGGTCTTTCCGGCGCCCGTCGGGCCGTGCAGCAGGAAGAGCCCGGCGGCCGAGAGCTCGTCGAAGTCGATGTCCTGAGTGGTGCCGAACGGCCCGAAGGCGGTGATCCGCAGCCGGTGCAGCCTCATCGGGCCACCTCGCGGAGCACGTCGTCGGCGCGGACGGCGTCGAAGGCGTCCCGCAGCACGTCCCGCTCGCCCGCGTCGGGGCCCGCGCCGCGCACATGCGTCACGAAGTCCTCCGCGATCTGCTGGTCGTCGCGGCCCTTGAGCCGCTGGGCGTACGACACGTCGGGGTCCTCGGGGGCGCGGTCCGGGTCGAAGGCGAGGCTGAGGGTGTGCGGGAAGCGCTCGCAGAGGCGGGCCATGGGGTCGTCGGGGCGCACCGGGTCGGTGAGCGTCGCCTCGACCCAGGCCTCCTCGTGGCGGGCGAGCTCGGGGTCGGCGAGCAGCGTCGCGATGTCTCCCCGGATCCGGGCGAGGGGCCGCGGCACCGGGCAGGCGATCCGCTCGGCCCCGAGCTCCCCCGCCGCTCCGAGGTCGACGAGCCACATGCTCTTGCGGTGGGCGGACTCCGAGAAGGAGTACGGCAGCGGGGAGCCGCTGTAGCGCACGCGCTCGCTGATGGTCTGGCTGCCGTGCAGGTGGCCGAGCGCCACATAGTCGACGCCGTCGAAGACTCCGGCGGGCACGGCGGCCACCCCGCCGACCGTGATGTCCCGCTCGCTGTCGCTGGCCTCGCCGCCGGTCACGAAGGCGTGGGCGAGGACGACGGCCCTGGTGCCCGGCGTCCGGGCGGCCAGGTCGGCGCGCACCCGCTCCATGGCGGCGCCGAGCACGGCCTCGTGGCCCGCCCTGCGCACCCCGAACTCGTCCTTGACCAGCGCCGGTTCGAGGTACGGCAGGCCGTAGAACGCCACGTCCCCATGGGCGTCGGTCAGCACCACGGGCTGCCCGCAGCCCGCCGGGTCCGTCCGCAGGTGGATGCCCGCGCGGCCGATGAGCCCGGCGCCGACGCCGAGGCGGCGCGCCGAGTCGTGGTTCCCGGAGATCATCACCGTCGGCACGCCGAGGTCGGCGAGCCGGTGCAGCGCGTCGTCGAACAGCTCGACGGCGGCGAGCGGCGGCACCGCCCTGTCGTACACGTCTCCCGACACGACGACGGCGTCCACCTCGCGCGCACGGGCCGTGGCGACGAGGTGGCCGATGAACTCGGCCTGGGCGTCGAGCATGTTCACGCGGTGGAACGCCCGGCCCAGATGCCAGTCGGACGTGTGCAGAATTCTCAAGACGCCGCTCCGGCCCGCATGCTCGCTCTCCCCTCCTGTGCTCCGGATCGGGGACCGTCCCAGCACGGGCCCCGCCGACAGCACCCACCACGCTAGCGCCTCTCGGCACCTGCTCGATCACGGACCTCAGTACGCCCCTGGCGACGGCGGCGATTCCGGGGACCGGTACTCGGGCGGCTGCTCCTGCTCCGTGGACGGCGAGGGGGACGAAGACGAGGCGGAGGCGGACGGCGACGACGGCTCGCCGGAGGACGGGGAGGGGGACGGCGAGGAGGACGAGGGCGAGGGGGACAGGGACGCGGACGGGGACGGCTGGTTCACCGGCGGCTCCGTCTCCTTGTCGCCGGCGCCCGTGTCGCCCTTGTCACGCTCGAACCACTTGCCGCTCTTCGGGTCGTACATGACGAACACGTTCACGACATGGGCGGCGGGCGCCACGAACACGACATTCGACGAGCGGTACCCGGGCCAGGCGTCGCCCGTCCGCTTCGGGGTGCCCTGCTGCGCGACGGGGGGCAGCAGCGGGTTGCCGCAGGCGCAGCGCACCCGCGGCACGCCCCGGTCGTCGACGAGTACGGCGGTCCCGGCCTGGAGGACCGCCTGGTAGGCGGTGGGGGCGCCGTCGCGGTAGCCGTGGTTGGTGACGCGGGTGTCCATGCGCAGCTGTGCGGGCGTGAGCGCCCGCAGGTAGGCGGGGACGGCGGCCGCGTCGATGTCGAGGACCGAGGCGAACGCCTTGTTCTTCGCCGGGTCCTTCCCGAGGACGTCGACCTGCTTCTCCACGTCGCAGGCCCCGACCTTGCGCGTCCCGCCGTAGAGGCCGGGGGCGGAGCCGTCGACGCCACGCGTCACGTTCGCCGACGCCGACGTACTGGCCACGGGCGTCGGGGACGGCGGGGTGTCGTCGTCCCGGGCCGTCGACTCGGTGAAGGGATCCGGGCCCGACTTCCCCGCGGCCTGGAGGAGGACCTCGCCGCGGGACTCCTTGGTGCCCTCGGGCCGGGTGAGGACGACGGTCAGCACCACGGCGGCCACGACGGCGAGGCCGATCATCGCCACGCGCGGCGCGGACTTCCACCAGGGGCGGTCCGGCTCGGGGCCGCCGCCGGGTCCCTCGGGCGGCTCGTTCGATCCCCCACCCCTGCCCCCGTCCCCGCCTCCGCCTGGGCCCTGGCCGCCCGACGGGCCCGAAGGCCGGTCCCCGCCGGGTGGCGGCGTCGAACCGGGCGGGCCCGCGCCCGGGGTCCCGCTCTGCTGGGTGGCGCCCGGCTGCGAGGGGCCCGAGAGCGGGCCGGAGGGGGGTCCTGTGGGACGACCTGAGGACGGCGGCTCGACGCTCACGAAGACTTCTCCCCTGCGTAGGGTGCGACGAACGGACCTGGTCACGCTTTCCACTGTTCTGTGTGACTTATTCCGTTACGCGCCCATTGTGCGTACCGACCCCTGAGGGCCCGCGGGCCGACGCGGGGTGCCGCGGGTCGACGCGGTCGGCCCTCCCGAGGGGCGCGCCGGCGCGGGGCTGCTTAGCGTGACAACGTGAGTCACCAGACACCGCCCGGCCGGGCAGGCACGCAGCGCGCGCCGCAGAGCCGACGGGACCCCCACGGCTGGCCGCACGCCCTCCTCGCCGTGCTCGCCGCCCTGGTGGCCATGGCCGTCGTCGCCGCGCTCGGACTGTGGGCCGCGGGGGCCGGGGACCTGCCCGACGGCGCGTTCCCCTCCGTGGTCGCCGCGGTCGTCGTCATGGCGGTCGGCGGCTCCGTCGGCCTCTCCGGCGGCGCCGGGGGGATCGCCGACACGGACGCGGGACTCTCCGTGGTTCCGCTCTCGGTCTCCCTCGTGGGCGCGCTGGTGATCGCCGCCGGGTTCCTCAGGCCGCTGCGGCACCGGGCCGTCGCCGACACCAAGGAGCTGACCGGCTGGGCCGCCCGGATCGCGCTCCTGTGGGTCCTGCTCCTCGTGGGCCTCGGCCCGGTGGCCCGCCACCGGTTCACCATCGAGCTCGGGGAGGGCACCGCGGCCGACATCGGTGACCTCCTCGGCGCCTCGCCCAAGGTCGGGTTCGAGACGGATGTGCCGCCGACCCTCGTGTTCGGCCTGCTGTGGCTCGCGGGCGTGTTCGCCATGGCGCTGCTGGTCTCGCGCGGGGCGCCGCTCCCCGCCCGCCTGGTGCGCTTCCAGGAGTCGGTGCGGCCCGCGGCGTACGCCATGGTGGTCCTGCTGCTCGCGTACGTCGTCCTGGGGCTCGTCATCGGCGTGGGCGTGGCGGCGACGCAGGGGCACACCGCCGAGACCCTCGCGGTGCTGCTGCTCGGCCTTCCCAACCTCCTCTGGCTCGCCTTCACCCTCGGGCTCGGCGCGTCCTGGGAAGGGCGCGTGGACGGGCCGTTCGGGTTGCCCATGCCGCGCGTCCTCGACCAGGTCCTGCGGACACCGAGCGACTCCACGCTCAGTCTGCGGACGCTCTCCGACCACGACGACCGGGTGTGGTGGCTGCTGGTCGTCGCGGCGGTGATGGTGCTGGGGGCCGCGTTCCTGATGGCGGCGCGCTCGCCCGCCCGGATGCGGGCCTGGCAGCACGCCGTGCACATGGCGGTGGCGCTGGCCCTCACGGTGCTCACGGTCTGTCTGCTGGCCGGGGTCTCCGCCCACGCCGGCCTCTCGCTCCTGGGCATCGGCGACCTCGGCGGCGGCCTCACCGGCCTCGTGAAGCTGCGGCCGCACCTGGGGACCGCGCTGCTGCTCGCGGTGGCCTGGGGCCTGGTCGCCGGGTTCATCGGCGGGCTCCTGGCGCGGCGGGTCCACCGGCGCGGCGAGGTGGGGCAGGCCAGCGCAGACCGACTCTGACAGGTGCTGTCGGGCGCTTACGAGCGCTTTCGGGCCTACCCGGGCAGCCGCCGGAAGACCGGCCGGGCCCAGCTCGGCGGTTCCGGAGGCGCCCCCGGACCGGCCGGTGCCCCCACGACCTGAAGGTCGACCTGCGTCGGCGGGTGCCCCTGGGCGCTGCTGCCCGTGACCGCGGCGCGCAGCGCGGCCACGAACTCCAGGCAGGAGCCGTACCGCTCGTCGGGGCTCTTGGCCAGCGCCTTCGCGAGGACCCCGTCGAGGGCCCCGGGGCTGCCGGGGCGCTGCTCGGTCAGGCGCGGCGGCTGGTCGTACTGATGGGCCCAGAGCAGCGCCATGTCGTCGTCGCGCTGGAAGGGCGGCCCGCCCGCCATGGTCTCGTGGACGACGCAGGCGAGGCTGTAGACGTCGCACCTGCCGTCCACGGGGCGGCCCGAGATCTGCTCCGGCGCGACGTAGTCGAGCGTCCCGACGAACTGGCCCACGGACGTGAACCCGGTCAGCGAAAGCGACTTCTTCGTCAGGCCGAAGTCGGTGAGGTAGACGTGCTCCGGGTGGTCGCTGTCCGTGCCCTTGGCCACGAGGATGTTGCCGGGTTTGACGTCGCGGTGGACGAGTCCGTGGTCGTGGGCCGCGTCGAGCGCGGACGCGACCTGCGCGGCGATGCGCAGGGCCGTGCCGACGGGGAGCGGACCCGAACGGTCGAGCAGATGGCGCAGGTCGAGCCCGGGGACGTAGCGCATGGCGATGTAGAGCACGCCGTCGGTCTCGCCCGCCTCGAAGACCGGCACGATGTGCGGGTGCTCGATCGCGGCGGCCACGCGGGACTCGTGCGTGAAGCGCTGCCGGAACGTGTCGTTGCGGGCCAGCTCGGGGGCGAGCAGCTTCAGGGCGACGGTCCGGTCGAGGCGCAGGTCCTTGGCCCGATAGACGACGGCCATCCCGCCGCGCCCGATCTCGCTCTCGACCCGGTAGCCCGCGATCTGCTTCCCGACCAGGTCCGAGGGGCGCCCGGAGTGCGGACCGCTGCCCGACGGCGCTTCGCGCGGCGCGCTCCCCATCAGGCGTCACCGGGCCGGCCCCGCGACGGGTCCGGATCGACCGTGACGGGAGGGATGCGCCGGGTGGGCTCTTCTCCGTACGGGTCGGGGGTACCACCTGGGCCGTACGGCTTGGAGGTACCGCCTGGGCCGTACGGGCCGGGGGCGCCGCCTTGGCCGGACTCGCCGGAGTTGGCGCCATCACCGTACGGAGCATGCGCCGGACCCGTACCGGCATCCGATACGGCCTCGACCACCTGCGTCGGCTCCGGCCCCGCGGCCTGCCCGCCGTCCTCCGGGGCCCCGCCCGCCCCGTCGCCGTGCGCGCTCGGCACCTGCCCCGCCGCGTACGTACTGAGCCGTGTCCCGTCGCAGAAGACCCACCGCTCGTGTTCGGCGTCGTAGAGCCACACCGACTCGCCGTCCACGATCATGCCGACCCGCAGTCCACGGGTCCGGCGGTTGAAGGACTCGCCGTCCGCCGTGCCGCTCGCCAGTTCCTCCGCCGCCCGCCGGTAGCGGGCCATGGCGTCCTCGGCGCGGGCCAGGAGCGGGCGCGGGTCCGCCGTGCGGGTCAGGGGGTGGCCCGCGGCCGGGGGATCGTGGGGCACGGCGACCAGGAGGCGGCCGTCGACCCAGGCCGACCAGCCGTTGGCGCAGACGATCCGGCCCCAGTCGCCGAGCCGGTCGACCAGTTGCACGGGCAGCAGGGCGTCGAGGGGCGTCGTCGGCCGGTTCGCGTCCGGCGCCTCCCAGGCGGGCAGCCCGTCCTGGGGGACGACATGTGTGGGCCGGAAGTCCGCAGTGGTCATCTCGTCCGCTCCCGCTCCTGTTCGCCGTGGCGCTCCCGCGCTGTCCCTGCTCGCCGTTCGCTACTTCCGCATGATCGCGGGTTCGTGCCGCCGCAGCAGCCTGGCGACCGCGTACCCGAAGACGGCCGAGAGGGCCACCAGCGCGCCCATGTTCAGCAGCCAGACACCCGCGGAGTGCCGGAACAGCGGATCGGCCGTCAGCTCCCCCGGGACGATCCTGCCGAGGCCGATGGTCCCGGCCATCGCGCCGAGCGCCCACCGCGAGGGCACGAGCCACGCCAGTTGCTCGACACCGGGCACGCCGTGGAGCTTCAGGAGCGCGCCGCAGAAGACCACTTGGACGATGGCGAGGAGCACGAGCAGCGGCATCGTCACCTCTTCCTTGCGCACCAGGGCCGAGACGAGAAGGCCGAGCATCATGGCCGTGAAGGCGAGAAGGGCCACCGCCAAGGTGATCTCGACCAGCGGAGGCATCAGGACCCCCTCGCCCGCGGGTGCGTCGAGGTCGACCCCGAGCAGGGCGACCAGGGTCAGCACGACGGCCTGCAGCACGGTGACGGTGCCGAGCACGACGACCTTGGACATCAGATACGCCGATCTGGAGAGCCCCACGGCCCGTTCGCGCTGGTAGATCACGCGCTCCTTGACCAGCTCCCGCACGGCGTTGGCGGCGCCGGTCAGGACTCCGCCCACACACAGGATGAGCAGGGCGTTCATCGCCGTCTCCTGCGTCAGCCTGCTCCCGGCGAGGGCGCGGGCCATGGCGCCCATCACGAACGGCAGCGCGATCATGATGGCGAGGAAGGTCCGGTCCGCGCCGAGGGCGGCCGCGTACCGCCGCACCAGGGTGCGCAGTTGGGAGCCCCAGCTCTGCGCCTTCGGCGGCGGCGCGAAGGCGACGGGCGCACCCGCGCCGCCCTGACCCGTGCCGCCCTGCTGCGGGAGATACGGCTGGGCGGAGGAGTTGACGATGTACTGCTGGTGCAACGGCGACTGCCGGTAGCCCTCCGCCCAGTCCCGGTCGCGTTCCCCCTCGAAGGCCTCGAACGCCTCGGGCCACTGCTCGTAGCCGAAGAACGGGAGCGCGTCCTGGGGCGGCCCGTAGTAGGCGATCCTGCCGCCCGCCGCGAGCACGAGGAGCCGGTCGCACACGTCGAGGCTGAGCACGCTGTGCGTGACGACGATGACGGTCCGGCCGTCGTCGGCGAGGCCGCGCAGCATGTGCATCACCGAGCGGTCCATGCCGGGGTCGAGCCCGGACGTCGGCTCGTCGAGGAAGAGCAGCGACGGCTTGGTGAGCAGTTCGAGGGCGACGCTCACGCGCTTGCGCTGGCCGCCGGAGAGGCTGTGGATGGGCTGGTCGACGCGCTGTTCGAGGCCGAGTTCACGGATGACCTCGTCGACCCTGGCCTTGCGTTCCGCCTTCTCGGTGTCCTGGGGGAAGCGCAGTTCGGCGGCGTATCCGAGGGCCCTGCGCACGGTGAGCTGGGTGTGCAGGATGTCGTCCTGCGGTACGAGACCGATGCGCTGGCGGAGTTCGGCGTAGTCGCGGTAGAGGTCGCGGCCGTCGTAGAGGACGGTGCCGCCGTCGGCGGGGCGCTGGCCGGTGAGGGCGTTGAGGAGGGTGGACTTCCCCGCGCCGCTGGGTCCGACGACGGCGAGCAGGCACTTCTCGCCGACGGGGAAGGAGATCCGGTCGAGGAGCGTCCTGCGGCCCCGGTCGACGGCGACGGTCAGCTCCTGCACGTCGAGCGACACCTCGCCGGTGTCGACGTACTCCTGCAGTTGGTCCCCGACGAGGCAGTACGCGCGGTGGCCGACGCCGACGATGTCCCCGGGCATGACCGGGGCGCGGGCGACCGGCTGGCCGTTGAGATAGGTGCCGTTGTGGCTGCCGAGGTCCACGATCTCGTACGTGCCGTCGGCGAGGTGGCGCAGCTCCGCGTGGCGGCGGGAGACGACCAGGTCGTCGACGACCACGTCGTTGTCGGCGGCGCGGCCGATGCGGACGGTGCGGGTGGGCAGCGGGCGCACGGTCGTCGGCTGCCGGAAGGTGCCGGTGGCCGAGGGCGTGCGGACGGCGGAGGGGCGCTCGGGGGCGGCGGGCGGGGGCGGCTCGCGGCCGACGAGCACCGCGCGGGGGCCGTCCGTGGCGTTGCCGAAGCGCAGGACGCTGCCGGGGCCGACGCTCCACTCCTGGACTCGGTGTCCGTCGGCGTAGGTGCCGTTCGTGCTGTGCTCGTCGGCGATCGTCCAGTGGTCGAGCTCGGCGTGCAGCACCGCGTGGTGCCAGGAGACGCGGGCGTCGTCGATGAAGACGTCGCTCAGGGGGTCACGGCCGACGTGATAGTCCCGGCTCGGACTCATCACCGTGGAGCCGGTGTCGGTCTCGAGGACGAGTTCGGGCGCAGTCGGCGTCACGGGCCGCTTCCCCATGCCCGAATTCTACCTATTCGCACATGTTCGCGCCTGATCTCGGGCCCGAGGCCCGAGTGCCCCTGGGGCCAGACCTCGTCCCGGCCCCGCCCCAACCCGCCCCGACCGACCCGCCCCGGGGCGGGCCCCAACCGCCGTCAGGCGTCCCCGTACGCCTCTCCCCCGAGCTCGAACGCCGCGCTGCCCGCCGTGGCGTCCGCGAGCCACGCCTTGAAGGCCTCGACGTCGGCGTCGGGAAGGCCGATCTCAATGGTCACCACGTCCCCGTACCGCACGTCGCGCACCTCGCGCCCCGCCGACCGCAGATCGTTCTGGATCTTGCCCGCGCGCTGGTGGTCGACCGTGACGGTGGCGAGCCGGAAGCGCCTGCGGGTCAGGGTGCCGAGCGCGTCGAGCGCCTCGCCGACGGCTCCGCCGTAGGCGCGGATCAGGCCGCCCGCGCCGAGCTTGACGCCTCCGTAGTAGCGGGTCACGACGGCGACGACGTACCGCATGTCGCGGCGGAGCAGCATCTGGAGCATGGGGACGCCCGCGGTGCCGCCCGGTTCGCCGTCGTCGCTCGCCTTCTGCACGGAGGCGTCGGCGCCGATGACGTACGCGAAGCAGTTGTGCGTGGCCGTCGGGTGTTCCTTGCGGACGCGGGCGACGAAGTCCTGGGCCTCCTGCTCGGTGGCGGCGGGTGCGAGCGCGCACAGGAAGCGCGAGCGGTTGATCTCGGTCTCGTGCACGCCCTCGCGGGCCACGGTGCGGTACTCGTCCTGCATCAGGCCACCCTATGCGCTCGCCCCGCGGGCCCCCCGCGCACCGGCCGTCGGGCCCGACGTGGGAATCCCGGACCGCGCCGCGCGGGCCGCCGGTACAGTGATCGACTGTGACGTCACCCTCGAAGTCCACCGGCGAAGTAACCGACGAGACCGGCATATTGGGCGCGCTCCTCGCCGAGGAGCCCGTCGTCGTGGTCGAGACCCGCGAGGACCCGGCCGACGCCGTCCTGTTCCCCGAAGAGGTCGCGTACGTGGCGAAGGCGGTGCCGAAGCGGCAGCGCGAGTTCACCACCGCGCGGCACTGCGCCCGCACCGCGCTCGCCCGGATCGACGTGCCGCCCGGGCCCATCCTGCGCGGCGACAAGGGCGCCCCGGTGTGGCCCGACGGCGTCGTCGGCAGCATGACGCACTGCCTGGGCTACCGCGCCGCGGTCGTCGCCCGCGCCGGTGCCGTCCTCTCGGTCGGCGTCGACGCCGAACCGGCCGAGCCGCTGTCCGACCCCGGCGTCCTTGAGCTGGTCAGCGACGAGAAGGAGCGCGCCGCGCTGGCCGCGCTCGCCGTCACGGAGCCCTCCGTCCCCTGGGACCGGCTGCTGTTCAGCGCCAAGGAGTCGGTCTACAAGGCGTGGTTCCCGCTCGCCGGGCGCTGGCTCGGCTTCGAGGACGCGCACCTGGACATCCGCGCGGACGGCACGTTCACCGCCGAGCTCCTGGTGGAGGGTCCCGTGGTCGCGGGCTCGCGCCTGACGGGGTTCTCCGGCACGTGGCTGGTGCGGGACGGGGTCGTCGTGACGGCCATCGTGATGCGGGCGGAGCAGGCGGGCTAGGACAAGGATCGGGCCCCGGGCAGGGCTCGGCGCGTCACCCCGGCGCTTCCGCACGCCGGGGCGCCCTCACGCGAGCTCTGCCAGCGTCCCCCAGAACATCTCCTCGTAGTCCTGGAGCAGCCGCCCCTGCCGCAGTGCCGTCGCGGGCGTGAGGCGCTCCAGGTCGATGCCCTCCTGGAGCGCGGCGAGGGTCGCGCGGTCGAGGTCGGGCGCGGGTCCGGCGAAGAAGTCGAAGAAGCCGCAGGCCTCGTCGGAGAAGCCGTAGTGCCCGCGCAGCGCGTCCGCGAGCGCGCCGCAGTAGCCGCCCCACGCCGCGAAGTTGGCGGTCAGGGCGAGCACGGCGTCGGCCGGTTCGGCGTTCAGGGCGAGCCAGGCCACGTACGCGGGATAGGCCTGGCAGCCCGCTGTCGGGACGTACGCCTCCGCCTGCTCCGCGTCCACCCCGCAGGCGGTGAGCAGCGGGCCGAGCCGGTCGAGGGCGACCGCCTCGCCCTCGGCGAGCCCCGCGAAGAAGGCCGCGCAGGCGGGCAGGCCCGCGTCGGCGGAGCGGGCGGCCAGGTGCAGGAAGGAGCGGCGGTCGGCCGGGATGACCCGGCACTGCTCCAGGGCGAGCGCGGCGAGCGCGCGCCGGTCGGCGCCGCCGTCCGCGACGAGGGGCACCAGCGGATTGGCGTGCGGCTTCGGGGCCAGCTCCGCCGTGGCGCCGTCCAGGAGTTCGCGCGCCGTGCCGTGCGGGCGCTCGCGGGGCGTCGGTGTCATCGGTCGGCCTTTCCGTGCGTACGGAACCTACGGAACCCATGAAACACAAGTGACATACATGACTCACACGGCCAACCGCACATTTCGGTACGGCTGCCGCGGATGTTAACTTCTACAGTGCTGTAGAAATTAGCTGGCCACAACCGCCGGCACCAACTGATGGAGTTTTTCCATGGCCCTGTGGGACCGCTTGAAGGAATCCGCGTCGACGATGCAGGCGCAGCTGACGGCGAAGAAGAACGACCTCACGAGCGGGGCCTTCCGCGACTCCAGCATGGCGATGTGCGCGCTGGTCGCGGCCGCCGACGGCACCGTGGACGCCGCCGAGCGCCAGCGCGTCGCGCAGCTGATCGCCACCAACGAGGTGCTGCAGAACTTCGACGCGGACGACCTGCGACGCCGCTTCGACGCGTACGTGGACAAGCTCACGGCCGACTTCGCGTTCGGCAAGGTGAGCGTGTTGCAGGAGGTCGCCAAGGCCAAGAAGAAGCCCGCCGAGGCGCGTGCCGTCATCCAGATCGGCATCGTCATCGGCGGCGCCGACGGCGACTTCGACAAGGACGAGCAGGCCGTGGTGCGCGAGGCGTGCTTCGCCCTCGACCTGCCGCCGCACGAGTTCGACCTCTGACGGTTCCTCAGGGCCGCGCGTCCGGACCCGCGGGATCGGCGCGTCACAGCGGCGTGGCGGCCCGCAGGACGAGCACCATCGTCACGGCCGCGTTCGCCGAGGACATCGCGGACACGGCGGTGCCGCACGCGGCGCCCCAGAGCGCGAGGCCCATCGCGGTGAACAGCGAGGGCCGGGTGCGGGCCGCGGGCGCGGGGCCGAGCAGGGCGGCGACGCGGCGCGGCACCGGGCCCGCCGCGGCGAGACCCGCGAGTCCCGCGAGCGCGGGCCCGGCCGTCCGGGGGCGCGCGAGTGCGGCCTTGCCGATGGCACGCGCCACCACACGCCGATCCCGTACGACCGCCGCGGCCTCCTCGTCGGCCCACCGCTCGGCGGTGTACGCGGTGGCCGTGCGCAGCGGCCGCAGGAACGGGTTGGCGCGCGCCGCCAACTGCGTCACCAACAGGAACCGGTGGTGGCGCGCGGCGAGATGGGCCCGCTCGTGCGCGAACAGGGCGCGCCGTTCGTCGGGTTGGAGCCGGTCGAGCAGCGCACGGCTGACGACGACGCGCCCGTGCGGCGCGCTCCGGCCCCCGGGCCGACGTCGAGGCAGCAAACGACCCCTGGCCCGCCGCTCCTTCCCGGGCAGCGCGTAGGCGTACGCCTCGGTCGCGTCCGGCAGCACGGCCACCGACGTCCCGGGCAGCCCGGCGAGCGCCCGCCACCCCCGGCGTCGTACCGTCACATGCCGCCACAGCGTGCGCGCCAGCGCCGCGCAGACGAGCGTCAGCGCCGGGATCGCCGCCCGGCCCGCGACCTCGTCGTAGGGCAGCGCGGCGCGGACCTCCGGGTCCGACCAGCCGTCGGGCAGCGGGTTGCCGGGGAGTTGGGCGGTGCCGACGACCATGAGCAGGGCCAGGCAGAGTGTGCTGCACAGGGCCATCACGGCGGCCAGTGCGGTCAGCAGGCGGGTGGCGGTGCGCGGGTGCAGATGCTGGGCGGCGAGCCGGGCGACCGGCCAGGCGCTCAGCGGCAGCACGAGCGGCAGGAAGACGAAGAGCCCCATGCGTCCGGTCAGTCCTCCGCGCCGGCGCCGCCGCCCGCCTCGCCGAGCAGATCGCGCAGCAGCCGCTCGTCGTCGGCGGACAGGGTGGTGACGAAGCTGGCGAGCACCGCCGAGCGGTCACTCTCGCCGTCGAGGACCTTGCGCATGCGCAGCGCGGCGAGCCCCGCCTCGTCGGCGGTGGACCGCCACACGAAGGAGCGGCCCGCGCGTTCACGTGTCACCACGTTCTTGGCGAGCAGGCGCGTGAGAATCGTCATGACCGTCGTGTACGCGAGGTCGCCGCCGATGCGCTCCTGCACCCAGGCCGCGCTCACAGGGCCGCGCGCGCCGTGCAGCGCCGCGAGCACCTGGGCCTCCAGCTCGCCCTGCCCGCGCCTGCGCGGACGCGGCTCCCGCGACCCGTCTGCGTGCTGCGTCATGCCGTGTCCTCGCCTCCCTTCGCGGTGTGCCGCGCCTGCCGCCGCCGCGCGTGCTTCCGTCGTCTCGCGCCCCCTCGCACCACATACATCACGTATGTCGCGTACGTCTCATAGGGAGCGCCACATCGTAACGGCCGGAAGGGGCTGTACCCCCTTCGGGCGCTTCTACACTCATGTAGATTCTAAGTCCCGGTCCTGACCACGGCCGGGAGCGAATCTCGGTAGCGGACCACAGGAGGACACGTGGGAGTTTCCCTCTCCAAGGGCGGCAATGTCTCGCTGAGCAAGGAGGCGCCCGGCCTCACGGCCGTGCTGATCGGCCTGGGCTGGGACGTGCGGACCACCACCGGCACGGACTACGACCTCGACGCCAGCGCGCTGCTCTGCGACGACTCCGGCAAGGTCGTCTCCGACCAGCACTTCATCTTCTACAACAACCTCACGAGCCCCGACGGCTCCGTGGAGCACACGGGCGACAACCTCACCGGTGAGGGCGAGGGCGACGACGAGGCCGTGAAGGTCAACCTCGCCGGGGTGCCCCCGCAGATCACGAAGATCGTGTTCCCGGTGTCGATCCACGACGCGGAGAACCGCGGCCAGAGCTTCGGCCAGGTCCGCAACGCCTTCATCCGCGTGGTGAACCAGGCGGACAACCAGGAGATCGCCCGCTACGACCTCTCCGAGGACGCGTCGACGGAGACCGCGATGGTCTTCGGCGAGCTCTACCGCCACGGCGCCGAGTGGAAGTTCCGTGCCGTCGGCCAGGGTTACGCGAGCGGCCTGCGCGGCATCGCATCGGACTTCGGCGTCAACGTCTGACGCCCGCCCGGCGGCGCCGCGGACACGACGGCCGACCGCCCGGACCCGACGGCGGCGCGGCCCGGGAATCCCCCGGACCGCGCCGCCGTTGGCGTAGTGAGACCGACGACACCCCTGGAGGCCCGACATGTACGGCGACCCCGCCACCGTCCGCAGGATCCTCACCGGACTCGGTGACACCTGGGCCGTCGTCGGCCTGTCGAACAACGAGCGGCGCGCCGCGCACGGCGTCGCCGAGGTGCTTCAGCGGTACGGCAAGCGGATCGTGCCGGTCCACCCGAAGGCGGAGACGGTGCACGGCGAGAAGGGGTACGCCTCGCTGGCGGAGATCCCCTTCGACGTCGACGTCGTGGACGTGTTCGTGAACAGCGACCTCGCAGGCGCCGTCGCCGACGAGGCGGTCGCCATCGGCGCGAAGGCCGTGTGGTTCCAGCTCGACGTCATCGACGAGGCGGCGTACGAACGCACGCGCGCCGCGGGCCTCGACATGGTCATGGACCGGTGCCCCGCCATCGAGATACCGCGGCTCGGACCGTCGGCGTAGGCGGAGGGCCTTACCGCGTGGGCGGAGTGCCGCACCCCGTAGGCACGATGCCGTCCGCGCGGTGTCAGAACGGGCGCTCCGGCCAGTCCAGCAGGCGCGCTCCGATCACCGCCGTCTGGAGTGTGTAGCGGTGCAGGGGGTCGGCCGGGTTGGTGCCGGTGAGGCGGTGGATGCGGTCCAGGCGGTACGTCAGGGCGCGCACGCTGAGGTTCAGGCGTCGGGCCGCCTGGGCCGCGACGCAGCCGGTGTCGAAGTAGGCCGACAGCGTCTCGATGAGGGGCTCGGCGCCGCCCCGGGTCCCCCGCAGCGGGCCGAGGGTGTTCAGGACCAGGTCGGCCATGGCCTGCCGGTCGCGGGTCAGGACCGGGTAGACGAGGAGGTCGGCGGCGCGCAGGACGGGCGCGGCCAGGCCCAGTCGCGCGGCGAGGTCCAGGGCGCCCAGCGCCTCCTCGTACGACTGGACGACGCCGCCCGGACCGGGCTGCGGGCGGCCGATCGCGACCCGGCCGCCCTCGGTGGCGGTGTGCGCCTGCTCCGCGAAGAAGTCGAGGACGTCGTCCTGGTCGCCGGGGGCCACGCACACCAGGCGGCCGTCCTTGGTGGTGACCAGGACACTGCGGTCGCCGAAGCGGGCCGCGAGCGCCTGCTCGACGGCGCGGGGTGCCCTGTCGCCCTCCTCGTAGGCGCCCTCGCCCTGTGCGACGGCCACGGCGTGGGCCAAGGACAGGCGTAAGCCGAAGCGTTCGGCGCGCTCGGCGAGCAGGCCGAGGTCGCTGCGTCCGTGCAGCAGGTCGTCGATGAACTCGCGCCGTGCGGTCTCCTCCTGACGGATCGCCAGGCGCTGCGCGCGTTCGTACCCTTCCGCGAAGGCGTCCACCGCCTGCTCCACGGCGGCCAGCAGGGACTCGGCGGACACCGGCGCGGCGGGGCCCGTCCCGTACGCCCGCGTCGCCGCGAGGTGCGCGCCGACCAGGGCCCGCAGCCCGTACCCGGCGTCGGCCGCCCGCTCGCCGAGCGCGCGCCGCGACTCCAACTCCTCGCGGGTCAGCCCGCGACCACTCGCGGACGCGTCGGCGAGTATCCGCGCATACCCGTCCAGGTAGTCCCCCGGTATGTCATGACTCCCCATCAGCAACCCCCGCGCCCCGATCAGTTCCTGACGCCTTTTTAACGCACGGTGGGTGGGCGGAATGGGTGGGGGTTGGGGTGTGGGCGAGGTTGTGGGTGGGGGTGGGGCGTTGGTGGATGTCGGCTCGGGGGCGGCGAGCCTCGGCCCCCCGTCGCCTGCGGTCGCCGCCCGGCCGCCAAGGGGCGGGCGCGGGTGCGACGTCATGCGCAGTCGGCGTGCGGCCAGGGGTCGTCCGCGGGATCGGTGTCCGCGGGGTCGGTGTCCACGGGTTCGGCGGGAGGGTTCTCGGCGGCGAGGGCGGGGCGGGGGCGGGTCCGGCCCGGGGTGAGCGCCACCGAACAGGGCGCCGCCCAGAAGAAGTCGCCGGTGGCGTCGTACGCGTGCAGCAGGGCGCTGCTGCCCACCGCCAGTGGCTCCCCCGGTGCGGACGGGTCCTGCCGGACCTCGACGACAGCCACGGTCCCGTCCGGGGCGGCCACTTCGGCGCGGCCGGACTCCAGGTCGACCCAGCCGGTGCGGACCGTGCACACGGAGCCGACGAAGTCCCGCGGCGACGGGTCGGCGCGGCCACTCGGGCCCCGCGCCGCCGTGCGGACGAGCGCGCGCGTCGCCCCGTACGCGAGGAGCGCGGCCACCACGAGCAGCCCCACGTCCCCCGTCGCGTGCGCGAGCCCCGTCCAGCCGGTCCGCGCGAGCGCGACGGTGCCCGCGAGGCTCACCACCCAGCCCGTGCCCACCATCAGCGACACGGCCACGGACACCGGCACGCCGCCGAGCCCGACGGCGCCCAGGTCGGCGTCCTCGTCGAAGCTGTCGGCCCGGCCCAGGCCCACCGCGACGAGCAGCCAGAAGCAGACCACCACCGCCAGCGCGGAGGTGAAGGCCACTCCTGGAAACCCCACCGCCGCGTCGATCAACTCCCCCATGCCCCCGCCCCCTTGACCGGTCACGCACGGGAGCCGCACGCACCCGGGTGCCGGATCTCGTTTCCGTGATCCGGCACCCGGGCCCTCGCCCCCCGTCCCTGCACCCCCATCCTGACGCGACCATGCCCTTCGGCGCACTGCCATTTTCCGGCAATCTTTACGCGCTCTTGATGCCGCACGGGCGCGCGGCTGCAAGCCGTGAGCCAACAGGGCAGGTGGGACGGGCGCGGGCAGCCGGCGGGGCGGGAGGCGTGCGCAGGGGGCCGGGGCGCGCGAAGTGGGCGGCGAGCGCAGGTGGCGCGGGATGCCCCGAGTGGGGGGTTGGCGCCCCTGACGTGCGGGGCGTCGAGCCGGGGCATCCCGTGCCGGTCTCGTATCGCGCGCCGCGCGCGGCCCTGCACGGCCCGCGGCGTCGCCGGAAGACGGAACGTATGCCGTGGACGCGGAAATCGTTGTCAGGCAGACTGCCGCTTCCGGCACGCGACTTCGGCGTTCATGACAACCGCATCCATGACAGGCATGACCGTACCGGGGTCCGTGCCCGTGGGAGCGTCGGAGTTCCGCCACTGTCGGCATTCCGACGCCCAGGACAGGGAAGACGGTGGCATGGACGCGACACCGGAGCAGACCCCGCCACCCTCGCCACCCCCGCACGCCCCGGTGCTCACCGGGCTCGGCGTCGACCCCGGCGACGAGCGCGTGTACCGCGCGCTGCTCGCGGCCCCCGGCTCGACGCTCACCGCCCTCGCGGCGGCCACCGGCCTCACCGAGGAGTCGGTGCGCGGGCATGTGCGCTCACTGGCCGAGCTGGGGCTCCTGACGGGTGCCGCGGACGGCACGGAGCGGCTCACCCCGGCCCCGCCCGACGTGGCGCTCGAAGTGCTCGCGCTGCGCCGCCAGGAGGAGATCGCGCACGCGCGCCTCGCCGCGGCCGGGCTCGCCGAGGAGTTCCGGGCCGGGCGGCTGCGCGGCGAGGGCTCGCCGGTGCAGGTGCTGCGCGGGCGTGAGGCCATCGCCCAGCAGTTCTTCCAGACCCAGCAGATGGCCAAGAGCGAGATGCTGATCCTGGACAAACCGCCCTATGTGGTGGAGCCGTTGCGGCGCCAGGACACCGTGCAGCGCGAGCGCCTGGACAAGGGCCTGCGCTATCGCGCGATCTACGACCAGGCGGGACTCGACGGCCCCGGCCGCGTGGAGGCCACCCGGGAGCTCGCCGAGCGCGGCGAGGAGAGCCGGGTCCTCGCGGACGTACCGCTGAAGCTGGTCGTCGCCGACCGCAAGGTGGCGCTCGTGCCGTTCGTGCTGCCCAGCGAGGAGGAGATCCTGGTCCTCCAGCAGTCCGCGCTGCTCGAAGGGCTGATCGCCCTCTTCGAACTCCTCTGGCAGCGGGCCACGCCCCTGTGGCCCCCGGCCCCGGCCGCCCACGCCGGGCTCTCCCCCGACGACGAACTGCTGCTCGCCCATCTGCGCGCCGGGCTCACCGACAGCGCCATCGCCCGCCGCCTCGGCGTGGCCCAGCGCACGGTGGAGCGCCGGATGAGCCGGATCATGGCGGTGCTCGGGGTGCGGACGCGGTTCCAGGCGGGGGTCCGCACGACCGCGCTGTACGGCCGCGGCGACGACGGTCGCCCGGGGCAGGGTCTTACGGAACGGTGACGCGGGGCCCCGGCGCGGGCCCGGCGGGCCGTTCGCTGCCTAGCGTGGGCGGCATGCGGGTACTGGTCACCGGCGGAGCCGGGTTCATCGGAACACACATCGTCGACGCGCTGCTCGCGCGCGGCCACGAAGTCGTCTCGTACGACGCGGTCCTCGCCTCCGCGCACGTCGGACCGCCGCGCGCGGCCCGGCCCGGGGAACGGCTCGTCGTCGGGGACGTGCGCGACCCCGACGGCGTGGAGTCGGCCCTTGCCGGTGTCGACGCGGTGTGCCACCAGGCGGCGATGGTCGGGCTCGGCAAGGACTTCGCGGACGCGCCCTCGTACGTCGGCTGCAACGACCTGGGCACGGCGGTGCTGCTCGCCGCTATGGCGCGCGCCGGGCTGCGGGACCTGGTGCTCGCCGGGTCGATGGTCGTCTACGGAGAGGGGCGGTACGTGTGCGCGCGGCACGGCGTCGTGCGGCCCGGGCCCCGTGCCGAGAAGGACCTGGCGGCCGGGCGGTTCGAGCCGCTCTGCCCGTCCTGCGGCGCGGAGTTGGCGCCCGGCCTGGTGGCCGAGGACGCGCCCGTCGACCCGCGCAACGTGTACGCCACGACGAAGCTCGCGCAGGAGCACCTGGGCGCGGCGTGGGCCCGCTCGACCGACGGCCGCGCGGTGTCGCTGCGCTACCACAACGTCTACGGCCCCGGCATGCCGCGCGACACGCCCTACGCCGGGGTGGCCGCCCTGTTCCGCTCGGCGCTCGCCCGCGGCGAGGCGCCGCGCGTCTTCGAGGACGGCGGCCAGCGGCGGGACTTCGTGCATGTACGGGACGTGGCGGCGGCCGCGGCGACGGCCCTGGAGTCCGTGCGGGACGCGGCGGCCGCCGGGACGTTCACCGCGTACAACACGGGCAGCGGCGACCCGCACACCGTCGGCGAGCTGGCCCACGCCCTCGCCGCCGCCCACGGCGGCCCCGCACCCGTGGTCACCGGCGAGTACCGGCTCGGCGACGTACGCCATGTGACGGCGGACTCGGCACGGCTGCGGGCGACACTCGGTTGGCGACCGGAGGTCGACTTCGCGGCGGGGATGCGGGAGTTCGCGGGGGTGGGGGTGGGGTGAGGGGGGCCTGTGCGGGGGGGTGTGGGGCAGGGAGCCTGCGTGGCGGGGGTTGTAGGGCGGGGGGCCTGCGCGGCGGGCGTCGTGGGGCAGGGGGCCTGCGTGGGGGGGCGCTGTGGCGCGGGGCGCCTGCGTGGCGGACGTCATGGCGCGGGATGCCTGCGCGGCAGGCCCTGTGGTGAGGGGGCGCCTTCGCGGCGGGCCCTGCGGTGGGGCGCCTTCGCGGGGCTCGCGTGGCGGCGCGCCGGGCGGGGTGCGCTCGGCGGGGCTCGGGGGCTGTCCGGCGGGGCGGCAGGGGCCCGCGCCGGGGCTGCGGGTGGGGCGGCGCTACGCCGGTCCGGCCTGTGGCAGGACCACCTCGAAGCGGCAGCCTCCGGAGACGTTGCGTACCGCCGCGCGGCCCTCGTGGGCCTCGACGATGCCGCGGACGATGGCGAGGCCGAGGCCCGCGCCCGCCGGGGGCGTACGGGCGTGGGTGCCGCGCCAGCCCGTGTCGAAGACCCGGCCCAGGTCCTCCTCGGGGATGCCGCCGCAGCCGTCCGTCACCGACAGCACGACGCCGTCGTCCGAGGACTCCGCCGCGACGGCGACCGTACCGTCGGCCGGAGTTCGCCGGATCGCGTTGACCAGCAGGTTCCCCAGGACCCTGCTCATCTCCTTGCTGTCGACCTCGATCGGCACCGCGTCGATGCGCCGCCCCACGAGCCGCACGCCGTGCTCCCGCGCCAACGGGTCCGCCCCGGCGAGCGCGTCACCCACGAGGTCGTACACGGAGATCCGCGACAGCGACAGGGCGAGCGCGCCCGCGTGGATGCGGGAGAGTTCGAAGAGGTCGCCGACCATGCCGTTGAGGCGCTCCACCTCCGTGCGGATCTGCCGCAAATAGCGGTCGGGCTCCGCCGCCACGCCGTCCTCCAGGGCCTCCGCCATGGCCCGCAGGCCCGCGAGCGGCGTCCGCAGGTCGTGCGAGATCCAGGCGACCAGCTCGCGGCGGGAGCTCTCCAGGGCCCGCTCGCGCTCCCGGGACTCGGCGAGCCGCGCGCTGGTCGACTCCAGCTCCCGGGTGAGGGCGGCGAGTTCGGCGGTCGCGGGCTCGTCGGGCGCGGCGAAGCTGCCGCCCGTGCCGAAGGAACGGGCCGCGAGCGTCAGCGCCCTGCTGCGGGCCACTACCCACCGGCCGAGCAGCAGTGCGGTGGCCAGCGACACCGCGGCGGCCATGGCGACGACCACGGTGACCACGGTCAGGTCGTGCCGGGACAGGAACATCTGCCAGGCCACGGCCAGCGTCCCGGCGAGCATCGTGGTCACGGCCACGGCCACGACGACGGTCAGGGACACGACGAGGGAGCGGTGCCGCAGCAGGCGCAGGGCGAGGGCGCCGAGCAGTCCGGCGGCTACGGCGCCGAGGAAGGCGTAGACGGCGATGAGGAGGATGTCGTTCATGGGTGGGGGGGGCTCCCGCCGGGCTTGGTGTGCGGGGCCGCGACCGCGTGGGCCGGGTCCGCGGCCGTCTTCGGGTCCGCGCCCGCAACCGACCGCGGAGCCGCGCCCCCACCCGCCTGCGGAGCCGCGCCCGAGCCCCTCTCCGAGGCCGAATCCGCTCCCGGCCCCGAGGCCGTGTCCGCACCCGTCCCTGGATCCGCCTCCGCACCCCGCTCCGGATCCCCGCCGTCGAGGCGATACCCGACCCCCCACACCGTCTGGATCAGCCGCGGCGCCGCCGGGTCGTCCTCCACCTTTCCGCGCAGCCTGCGCACATGGACCGTCACCGTGGACAGGTCGCCGAAGTCCCAGCCCCACACCTCCCGCATCAGCTCCTCCCGGCCGAAGGCCCGCCCGGGGTGGCACAGGAAGAACGCGAGGAGGTCGAACTCCCGTACCGTCAGGGCGAGTTCGGCGCCTTTCTTGGTGGCGCGGCGGCCCTCCGGGTCGAGGCTGAGGCCCGCCGCGCGAAGCAGCGAGCCGCCGGGGCGCGGGCGGGGCGCGGACGCCTGACTGCGGCGCAGCACCGACTCCACCCGCAGCACCAGCTCACGCGGGCTGAACGGCTTGGTGACGTAGTCGTCGGCGCCTATCTCGAGGCCCAGGATCCGGTCGTCCTCGTCGCCCCGAGCCGTCAGCATGATCACGGGCACGGGCCCCCGCGCCCGGAGCCTGCGGCACACCTCCAGGCCGTCCATGCCGGGCAGCATCAGGTCGAGCACGACGAGGTCGGGCCAGCGGGCACCGGCGCGCTCGAGGGCGGCCGGGCCGTCCTCCGCCTGCTCCACCTCGTACCCGGCGCGGTCCAGATAGCCGGTGACGACCTCGGCGACGGTGCGGTCGTCGTCCACGACGAGGACGTGGGCGCCGGGGCCAGGGGCGGCGCCCACGCCAGAGCCGGGTCCGGTGCCGGTGCCGGGGCGGGGTCCGGGTCCGGTGCCGGAGCCGAGGCCGGGTCCGGGGCGGGGGCCAGGTGCGGTGCCGCCGACCCCCGGTCCGCTGCCGGGGGTCACGGGCTCGCGGGCCCCGGACCCCGAGGGTGCTGTGTCCATGCGACAAGCCTCGCACCACACCCCCGCGCGCGAGGCCCGGAAGCCGCCGCGGCCTGCGGCTGTCCTCGTTTCGTAAGGACTGGCGGCCGCTCGCGGGCAGGGGCGGACGGCGTCGGCGAGGGCCCGGCGTCGCCCCCGTGCCACGCGGATCCGGCGTCCGTGTTTCGTAAGGACGCGGCACCCTTTTTGCCCCTTTTCGCTTCGTAGGGTGAATGCCGTGAACCCCTCCTCCCCCGCCATCCGTGGCCCCCTCGGCGACCCCCCGTCCCCGGCCTCCGCGCCCCCGCGCCCCGCCGCGCCGCCTCGACCCGCGCGGGCCGACATCGTCCTCCCCTGCCTCAATGAGGCCGCCGCGCTGCCGTGGGTGCTCGCGCACGTCCCGGCGGGCTGGCGCGCCATCGTCGTGGACAACGGTTCCACCGACGGCTCCGCGGAGTTGGCGCGCTCGCTCGGGGCGACCGTGGTGCGGGAGCCAAGGCGCGGTTTCGGCGCCGCCTGCCACGCGGGGCTCACCGCGGCGGACGCGGACGTGGTCTGCTTCTGCGACTGCGACGCGTCCATGGACCCGCGCGAGCTCGAACCGTTCGTACGCGAGGTGGCCGCGGGCCGCGCCGATCTCGTCCTCGGCCGTCGGCGCCCCCAGGCACGCGGCGCCTGGCCACCTCACGCGCGCGCGGGCAACCTCGCGCTGGCCCGGATGCTGCGCCGCCGCACCGGCCTGCGCCTGCACGACCTGGGCCCGCTGCGGGCGGCCCGCCGCGCGGACCTGCTGGCCCTGGCCCTGTCGGACCGGCGCAGCGGCTATCCGCTCCAGATGGTGGTGCGGGCCGCGGACGCGGGCTGGCGGATCGAGGAGCGGGACGTGCCCTATCTGCCGCGCACCGGAAAGTCGAAGGTCACCGGTACGTGGCGGGGCACCTGGCAGGCGGTACGGGACATGCGCGCCGTACTCGCCGAACCTCCGGGCACGGGGGCGCGACCGACGCGGGAGGGGCGGGAGGGCTCGACGCGATGACCCCCGACCTCACCCTCCTGATCATCGCCAAGGCCCCCGTCCCCGGCCGCGTGAAGACCCGGCTCACCCCGCCCTACACGCCTGAGGAAGCCGCTCGGCTCGCCGAGGCCGCGCTCGTCGACACCCTGCACGCCGTGCTCACCGTGCCCGCGCGGCGGCGTGTGCTGGTGCTCGACGGGGCGCCGGGGCGCTGGCTCCCGGACGGCGTCGACGTGGTGCCGCAGTGTGCGGGCGGGTTGGACGAGCGGCTCGCCGGGGCGTTCGGCGCCTGCGCGGGGCCGGCGCTGCTCGTCGGCATGGACACCCCGCAGGTCACCCCGGCGCTGCTCGCGCCCGCGCTCGCCGCGGACGCCTGGCGCGACGCCGACGCCTGGTTCGGCCCGGCGGCGGACGGCGGGTTCTGGGCACTGGGCCTGGCCGCGCCCGATCCGGGGCTGCTGCGGGGCGTGCCGATGTCCACGCCGACGACGGGGGCCGTCCAGCGCGCCCGCCTCACCGCCGCGGGCCTGCGTGTGCGGGACCTGCCGGTGCTGCGGGACGTCGACACGGCGTCCGACGCGGCGGCGGTCGCGGGGGCAGCGCCGGACACCCGGTTCGCGGCGGAACTCGCCCGCCTGGCCGGGGCCGGGCGCCGATGAGCACGGTCGTGCCGCCCCCGGACGCGGTCCCCTCGTGGTGCGCGGGGCCGTACGCCGACGCGCTGCGCGCCGGGCGCGGCCCGCTGTTCCTGCGCCGCACGGACGGCTGGCTGCTGCCGCTTGACGTGGAGCGCTGGTGCGCGGCGCCCGACCCGGCCGACCTGTCGGCGCTGCGCCACTGCACGGGGCCCGTCCTCGACATCGGCTGCGGCCCGGGCCGCCTGGTGGCCGCGCTCGCCGCCCTCGGCCGGCGCGCACTCGGCATCGACGTGAGCGAGGCGGCGGTCCGGCACACGGTGGGGCTCGGCGGGACGGCGCTGCGCCGGTCGGTGTTCGAGACGCTGCCGGGCGAGGGGCGCTGGGGCACCGCGCTGCTCATGGACGGCAACATCGGCATCGGGGGCGACCCCGCCGCGCTGCTCGCGAGGGTGGCCGAACTCCTCGCGCCGCGCGGTCTTCTGATCGCCGAGACCGCGCCCGTCGACGTCGACGAGCGGGTGTGCGTGCACCTCGACGACGGCCGGGGGCAGTCCGATCCCGACGAGGTGTTCCCGTGGGCCAGGATCGGCACGCCCGCGCTGCTCGGTCACTCCCGCGCGGCGGGCTGGCAGGTCGCCGACCAGTGGTCGACGGGCGGCCGCCGCTTCGTGGCGCTGCGCCGCCGGTAGCCGCGCGAGGGGGCGGACGGGCGTGGGGCGTACCGGATCCGCGCCGGGCGGGCGCCGCACACACTCCCCCCCCCGCACCGCACACAACCCCACCGCACATCAGCCCCGCCTCGCGCCCGCCTCCGGCCCCGCTCCCGCCTCGCGCCCGGTGCCTGCCTCCCGCCCGACCCCCGTATCCCGCCCCGGCCGCGACGCCGACCACCCGCGCAGCACGCACCACAGCGCCGACCCCGCGAACAGTGCCGCCGTCACGAGCAGCCAGCGCGTCAGGAACACGTCGGCGGGCAGGGTCGTCGACCGTTCGTAGCGCGGGACCTGACGTGTGATCAGCGGGTACCAGACCAGCAGGAGCAGCAGCGAGAGCGCCGCCGGGACGCGGACGTACATCGTCCGCTCCCGGCGCCCACCAACACGCCCGCCGACCAGCGCCGTCACCGCGCGGTCGGCGGCCGCGTACACCGGCACCAGGACCAGGTCGTGCAGCAGCGCCGCGCCCACGAACCACACCGTGACCATGAGCCAGTCGTCGGCGAGCAGCCGCACACCCGCGTAGAGCGCGAGCGCGAACGAGGCGAGCAGCAGCAGAAGGTGGAGCGGGCCTTCCCCGTACCAGCGCCGCAGCAGGGAGGTCACCTGCTTCATCTGCTTCACCTGCTTCATCACAGTTCTCCGAAGGTCAGCCGGGACACCCATTTGGTGTTCAGTACGCCGGGTGCGGCGGGCACGATGACGCGGGCCGGGTAGCCGTGGTCCGGCGTCAGATCGGCGCCGTTGACGCGCAGCGCCAGCAGGGAGCGGGTGTCGCGCACCTGGTTGTCGCGCAGGGCGGCCTTGCGGAAGGCGCCCCGGAGTTGGAGGGATTCCACGAGCACGCCGGGTACGTCGGCGGCGTTCCCGTCGTATCCGGCGAGCGCGGCGAGGTCCCGCAGACGTACGCCGCTCCACTCCTGGTCGGACGTGGACCAGCCCTCGACGCAGGCGATGGGCAGGTCGGCGGTGTGCTGGGCGAGGTCGAGGAGGTCGGCGCGGGTCAGGCGCAGGGTGCGGCCGGGGCCCGCGACGACGAGGCGCCAGGACGCGCCGGTGCGGTCGGGGCCGACTCCCACGGACCGGGCGGTCTTGTTGATCTGGAAGGCGCCGGGCCCCCGGCCGGGGTCGTCGCCACCGTGCGGGGCGAACAGCGCCGTGGCGCGCGGCCATCCGTCGAAGCTCTGCCCCGCCGTCGTGGTGAACAGCAGCAGCGAGCCCCCGCCGACGAGGCCGAGCGCACCGCGCCGGGACACGGTGGGCTCGGCGGGCCGGGGCGCGGCAAGCCCGTCCCCGCCCTCGGCACCGCCGTCCGCCTCGCGCCCGGCACCCCCGTCCGCGCCACGCACCTCCCGCGTACGCAGCCGCTCCCGCAGCCCGCCCGCGCGCAACACCCGCACCGTCTGCGGCAGTTTGAGCGCCGCGTGCGCGACGAAGGCGGCGAAGAACACCCACGCGCCGTAGAAGTGCAGCGGGTAGAAGGACCCCGGGAAGACGTACTCCAACTGGACGTTGAGGACGCCGGTGGCGAACACGAAGAGCGCGCCGCCCACGAGCAGCAGCAGCGAGAGCCGTTCCAGGGCGTGGCCGAGGGACCGCGCGGGCGGCAGCGCGAAGAGCTTGGGGAGCACCGACCACAGCTTGGCGAGGAGCACCGGGATCAGCGTGATCCCGACGGTGACGTGCAGGCCCTGCGTGAGCCGGTACAACCAGTGCGGGTCGGTGGGCCAGGCGAAGAGGTAGAAGCCGAGCAGGCCCTTGTCGGGTGTCTTGTCGTTGACCGGCGCGAGGCCGGGGTTGTACGCGGCGTACGACAGCAGGCCGGTGACGAACAGGAGGGTCACCCCGAACAGGAGCACCGTGCCGAGCACGGCGGTGAACCACGTCCCGCGCAGCGGGCTGCGCCAGAAGCCGGGCGCCGACGGCATGTGGTCCTTGAGCCTCGTCGGCTTCGTCGGCTTCGTCGGCGCTTCGCGGAACGAGGTCCGACGAGGGGTCCTGCGGGAAGGTGGGGGTGCGTCGCGCATGCTGCGTCCTCGGCGGTCCACGCGACGTGGGTCCGTCGCCCTGTCCCGACCGTAAGCCGCGCGACCTGCGGTTCGGCGTCCGCGACAGATGACGAAACGCTGACGGGGCGCCCCGGATCCACAAGATCTGACGGTCCGGTGACGCGGCCCCGCGCGCACACCGTCCGAAGCCTCCGGCGACCTACCGTGCCAAGCGTGAACCACCCCGAACCACGCCACCCCGCACCACACCCGTCCGCACCGCACCCGTCCGGATCACACCGGTCCGGCCCCCGCCGCGACCTCGTAGCCGCCGCCCTCGCCGTCCTCCTCGTCACCGCGGCCGTCGTCGTCGGCCGCTACCTGGAGGACCACGACGGCAGCCTGCACGTCAACTGGCCTCCCCTGTACGCCAAGTGGGACCCGCACCTCGGCCCGGGAACCCCGGCCGCGCTCGCCGTGGCCGCGGCCGTCGTCGCGTACGGGCCCGCGCTCGCCGCACGCCTGCCCTGGCGGGCGCTGCTCGCGGCCGCGTGGGCGGCCGCCACCGCGTGGATCTGGTCCCTCGCCCTGGTCGACGGCTGGCATCGGGGCGTCGCCGAGCGCCTCACCACGAAGTACGAGTACCTGCGGGTGATCGACCGGTTCGACGACATCCCGGCGGCGCTGCGGGAGTTCACGCGGCACATCGTGCAGGTGCCCGGCGAGTACCACTGGCCCGCGCACACCGCGGGCCATCCCCCGGGCGCGCCCCTGACGTTCGTCCTCCTGGACCGGATCGGCCTGGGCGGCGGCGGATGGGCGGGCGCGTTCGTCATCACGGCGGGCGGTACGGCGGTGCTCGCCGTGCTCCTGACGGTACGGGCCCTCGCGGACGAGTCGACGGCCCGCCGCGCGGCGCCGTTCCTGGTGCTCGCGCCCGCCGCCGTGTGGACGGGGGCGTCGGCGGACGGCTACTTCGCCGCGGTCACGGCCTGGATGACGGCGCTGCTCGCCCTGGCCGCGACGCGCACGACCCGCCACCCCGCCCTCGCCGCCACCGGTGCCGGTCTGCTGTTCGGCCTGGCCTGCTATCTGTCGTACGGCCTGACGCTCTTCGTCCTGATCGCCGCCGGTGTCGTGCTCGTCGCCCGGACAGCGCGCCCGCTGCCGTACTTCGTAGCGGGAGCGGCGGTGGTGCCGCTGGTGTTCACGGCGTTCGGCTTCAACTGGTGGGAGGCGTACCACCTGTTGGTGGACCGCTACTACCAGGGGGCGGCGGGCGTGCGGCCGTACTGGTACTGGGTGTGGGCCAATCCGGCGTGCACGGTGTTCGTCGTCGGGCTCGCGACGGTGGCCGGGCTGCGGCGGACGCTCGCGGTGGCACCGGGCGCGGTGCGCCGCCGCCGCACCCGGGACTCCACGGCGGCCGACCGCCTCGTGGGCCTGGCCCTGGCGGCCCTCCTCGCGGTCGCCGCCGCGGACCTGTCCGGCATGAGCAAGGCGGAGACGGAACGCATCTGGCTGCCGTTCGCGCTCTTCCTGCTGCCCGCGGCGGCGCTGCTGCCCCGCCCGTCCGCGCGGGCGTGGCTGACGGCGCAGGCGGTGCTCGCCCTCGCCGTCAACCACCTTCTGTTCACCGGCTGGTGAGCCCGGCCGGGGCGAGCGGGGCCGCGGTCAGACGCGGTCGGTGATCCGCTCCAGCGGTACGTACTTGAAGTTCTGGTTGCCACTGGAGCCGGGTGCGCCGTTGGAGCCGTCCTGGCAGATGAACACGCCCTTGGGGAACGCGGAGCCGAGGCCCGTGGCGGTGGCGTCGATGCCGTCGGTGTCCTCGCAGTCGTCGGCGGCGGTGCCGGACGCGACGCCGAAGCGGCCGAGGTAGGCGCCGCTGCGCCGGTCGTACACGGTGAAGTCGTTGCTGCCCTGCGAGGAGACGAACAGGCGGTTCCCGGCGGCGGCGATGCCCTCGGTGTCGGCGGTCAGGTGACCGCCGGAGCCGGTGGAGTCGAGCTTGGTGCGGGCGGTCCCCGCGCCCGGCTCGGCGCCGTACACCCACACGCCGACGTCCTCCTCGCCGAGGTAGAGCTTGCCGGTGCTCTCGTCCGCGTAGCAGCCCTCGACCGCGGACCCGGCGTCGAAGAGCCGCACGGAGGTCGCCGTCACCGTGTCGCCGCTGACGGCGAGTTCCCACTGCTCGACGCGGCCCGAGGTGGAGTTCGGGTAGGCGTAGAGCTTCCCGGACTGCGGGGATTCGTACAGGCAGACGCCGTGCGCCGTGACCTCGGTCGGCACGTCCTTGAGGTGCTTGAGGCGTCGCGTCGCGGGGTCGATCCGGTACACGTGCAGCGCGCCGTCGCCGCCCGCCGCCTCGTCGTCCGCGGACACGACGACGTTGCCGCGTACGTCGACGTTGTTGCCGTGGTCCCCGTCGACCCGCTGGAGGCGCGCGCCCTTGAGGTCGTAGACCTCCAGCGCGCCCTTCTTGTCCGTGCCCACCACGACGGACTTCGCCGGGTCGTCCGGGTGCACCCAGATCGCCGGGTCGTCGGCGGCGTCCCCGCTGTGCGACACCGGCGCGGTCTCCACCGTCGCGGTCACGTCGAAGTCCGCGGCGGCCCGCGCGGGCAGCGCGGCCTGGAGGACGAGCGCGGCGGCACCGGCCATGGCACTCGCGGAGAGCAGGGAGGTACGGAGCTTTCGGGTGACGGGCACCGGTGGTCCTCTTTCGTAGGGGGTGGACGAGCGGGACGAGCGTGCCAGCGGTGCGCTAGCGCCCCGTGAACACGAGTTGAACGTACGCGGTCACGCACCGTGGCTACGAGAGGGCGCCCCGCCCGTGCTCCCCGGCCGCCTCCGCCGACGCCGCGTCCACACCCGCGCACACCGCAGCCCACGCCTGCGCCGCGAGCATCTTGCGGTCGTGCCCGTGCAGCGGCTCGTGCGCGGTGACCCGCACCGTGAGTCCCCGCGCGACCGCCACCCGCCGCAGCGACCCCCCGAAGCCCTCGTCCGCGAGGAACGCCGCCGCCGTACTCGCCGCACCGCCCTGCCGGTACGCCACCGTCACCGGCCGCACCGGCACGCCCGCGTCCACCGCGGCCTGGAACGCGGCCCGCCGGAACCTCCCGGAGCCGACCGAGCACCACGTGGTGGCCTGCGGGAACACGAGCACCGACCGCCCGGACGCCAGCGTCTTGGCCAACTCGCCGACCATGAGCGGAAGTTCCCTGCGGCCGCCCTCGCGGTCGATGAACTGTGTGCCCATGCGGCGGGCGAGCGTGCCGACCACGGGCCAGCGACCGATCTCCTTCTTGGCGACGAAGGACACCGGCTCGACCGCGAGCAGCGCGACGACGTCCAGCCACGAGATGTGGTTGGCGACGATCAGGGTTCCGGTGTCGGTGCCCGGCACGCTCAGCGGCGCGAGGGCCGCCTCCAGGTCGACGCCGAGCGCCCGCAGGACCCGCCGCGCCTGCACGCGCGGCGCCGTGTCCCCCGCGAGGCGTTCCCCCAGGAGCAGGCTGCGCCCGAGCTCCCGGGCGACGGCCGCGTACCGCAGCGCCTCCTCGGGGGGCCCGACCCGGGTCGCGGGCCGTACCGCACAGGCGCGCGGACAGCCCGCGTCCACGGCCCAGGGGTTCACGCGCTCCTCCCCGTCGCGGCGGAGCCACGCTCGGCGTCGCCGAGGAAGAACCGGCGGTGCCGGTCGCTCAGCCGCTCGGTGTCGAGCAGCACGAAGAAGTCGGCGGAGTCGAACTCCGGGTCGTGCGCGGGCGCCCCGCACATCCAGGCGCCGAGGCGCAGATAGCCGCGCAGGAGCGGCGGCAGGTCGGCGTAGGTCGGCCGGTGTCCGGCGGGATCGCCGGGCGTCCACGGGCGGTGCGGGTGCACGCGCAGCTCGGGCGGCGAGACGTGCTTGGCGGTGCCGAGCAGCCAGGCGCTCGCGGCCGCCGTGCCGCCGTCGGCGAGCGGCACGGAGGCGCAGCCCGCCAGGTAGCGGTGGCCGGAGAGCAGCACATAGCGGGCGAGGGCCGACCACATCAGGTTGATCACGGCGCCGGAGCGGTGATCCGGGTGCACGCAGGAGCGCCCGGCCTCGACGGTGGCGGAGCGCAGCGGAAGCAGGACCGAGAGGTCGAACTCGCCGTCGGAGTAGAGGCGTTCGGTGCGCCCGGGCGGGATCAGGCGGTAGGTGCCGACGACGTCGCCGCTGATGGTGTCGGTGATGATCAGGTGGTCCGCGAGCGCGTCGAACGCGTCGATGTCGTGCCCGGGCACGGGGGTGTCGAGCGCGGCGCCCATCTCCTCGCCGAAGACCTGGAAGCGCAGCCGCTGGGCGGCCCGGATCTGCTCCTCGGAGTCGGCGATGGACGGGACGTAGCGCGGGGTGTCGGGGGTGACCGGGGCGCCTGGGGCAGGGGCGGTGGTCGGGGTGACCGGGGCGGCGGGTGCGGCCGGGGTCGCGGGGATGAGGGGTGTCGCGGGGGTGAAGGGTGTCGCGGGCATGACACGTTCTCCGTTCGATGGGGACGGACGGGGAGTCCGCTGAAACCGACGGGCGGGAGTGACAGGAGCGGGGAGGGGGAAGCGGGGCGACACGGGGAAGCGAAGGGAGTGCGGCGATGCGGTGGTACGGGTGAGCGTGCGGCCGACTGCGGGAAAGGCGCCTGTTCAGCACGGTGACCGCCCTGGCTGAACTGCGCACAAGGTGCGCGAGACCGATCGTGCCGACCCTCGTGAGCATCAGGTGAACGGCGGTGGTCGCGCCCAGGCCCGCGCCCCCGGGTACGGTCGTCGCACGCCGGCGGGCGATCCCGTCCGGCGCGGCCACGGGAGGGGCGTTCCGCATGATGGGCAGCAAGCAGCTGAAGATCGGCCTGCGGGTCAAGGATCTCCAGGTCTCCGGCGACCTCTACTTGAAGCTCGGCTTCCGCGAGCTGCCGAACGACGAGCAGCCGCACCTGCGCTATCTCACCTTCGGCCACACCTGGCTGATCCTGACGGCCCGGGAGGCGCACGGGTACTACGACGAGGAGCGCGGCGCGGCGGCCCGCCGGGGCCCGCTCGGCCTCGGCTTCACGCTGGCCGTGCCGACGCCCGACCTCGACGCGGCCCACGCCCTGTGGCGCGCCGAGGGCCTGCCGGTGCTCACGGAGCCCGAGGACACGGACTGGGCACGGATCTTCGTGGGCCTGGACCCGGACGGCTACGAGGTGTCGTTCGAGCAGTTCCACGAGGAGTACCGCGGGACGAGGGGCTGAGGGGCCGTGCCGCATCCGCTGCCGCTCACCGGCATCACGGTCCTCAGCCTGGAGCAGGCCGTCGCCGCGCCCTTCGCGACCCGCCAGCTCGCCGACCTCGGCGCCCGGGTGATCAAGGTGGAGCGCCCCGGCGGGGGCGACTTCGCGCGGCGCTACGACACCACCGTGCACGGCGAGGCCAGCTATTTCGTGTGGCTGAACCGCTCCAAGGAATCGCTCACGCTGGATGTGAAGTCGGCGGCCGGACAGGAGGTCCTGCGCGAACTCCTCGCGGGCGCCGACGTGTTCGTGCAGAACCTAGCGCCGGGCGCGGCCGACCGTCTCGGCCTGGGGGCGGCGGACCTCCAGGCCCGCCACCCGTCCCTGATCACCTGCACGGTCAGCGGCTACGGCACCAGCGGCTCCTGGGCGGACCGCAAGGCGTACGACATGTTGGTGCAGTGCCAGACCGGCCTGCTCTCGCTCACGGGCACACCCGAGGAGGCCGTGCGGGTCGGGATCTCGGTGGCCGACATAGCGGCGGGGATGTACGCCTACAGCGGCATCCTGTCGGCGCTGTTCACGCGCGCGACGACGGGCCGGGCGCCCGCCGTCGAGGTGTCCCTCTTCGACGCGCTTGCCGAGTGGATGAGCCAGCCCGCGTACTACACGCGGTACGGCGGCACGCAGCCCCCGCGCGTCGGCGCCCGGCACGCGACGGTGGCGCCGTACGGCGTGTTCACCGCGGCCGACGGCAAGGAGGTGCTGCTCTCCGTACAGAACGAACGGGAGTGGGCGGCGCTCTGCGAGGACTTCCTCGGGCGGCCCGAGCTGGTGGCCGACCCGCGCTTCGCCGACGGTTCCGCGCGGGTGGCGCACCGCGAGGAGCTGGACGCGGCGATCCAGGCCCGGTTCGCGGAGCTGGACGGCGCGGCGGCGACGGCGCTGCTCGACGCCGCGAACATCGCCAACGCGGGCGTCAACACCGTGCCGGACTTCCTCGACCACCCGGCCCTCACCGAGCGCGGCCGCTGGCGCGAGGTGGGCCTGCCGGGCGCGGCGGCCGCCTTCCAGGCCCTCGTGCCGCCCGCCGACCTGTCCGGGGTGAGCCCGCGCATGGACCCGGTGCCGGGCGTGGGCGAGCACACGGAGCGCATCCTGGCGGAGCTGGGCCGACAGACGGCGGACATCGAGCGGCTGCGCGCCGAGGGCGTCATCTCCTAGGTCCCGGAAGGGTGTTGGCGCCGACCGACGCGGAGGTCAGGACGTCCGCCCCGGCCCGCCCTGTCAGACGCCGAGCCCCTCGATCACCGTCGCGTTCGGCAGCCCCACGAACGCCTTGCCCGGCACGATCAGCTTGCCGCGTCGGCTGCCGCTGCCGATCAGGACGTGCGGCAGGTCCGCCACCGCGGCGTCGACAAGGAGCGGCCAGGTGTCGGGGAGGCCGATGGGGGTGATGCCGCCGTACTCCATGCCGGTCTCGCCGACGGCGGTGTCCATCGGTGCGAACGACGCCTTGCGGGCGCCGAGTTGGCGGCGTACGACGCCGTTGACGTCGACGCGCGCCGCCGACAGGACCAGGCACGCGGCGAGCGTCGTCTCGCCCCCGCGCTTGCCCGCGACGACGACGCAGTTCGCGGACCGGGCGAGCAGTTCGGGGCCGTAGTGCTCCACGAACGTGGCGGTGTCGGCCCACTGCGGGTCGGTGTCGACATGGATCAACTCGTCGGCAGGGACAGCCCCGCTCCAGCCGCGGACGGCGGCGGCGACGGGGGCGACAAGGAGGTCGAGGGCTTCTGGGGCGGTGCGGACTACGTCGAAGTCACCGAGAGGAGCGCGCATGGCGGCACGGTAACTCAGTACGCTCCCGCGTGAGCGGGCGGGACCGACACGGCCATCGTCATCTCGACCGGCTCCGCACCCTTGTTGTGATACCCGTGCGCCACATTGGCCTCGAACGACGCCGCCGACCCGGCCGCCACGAGGTGCTCCTCGCCGTCCACGACCAGGGTCAGCTCGCCGGACCTGACGTGCAGCAGCTCCATCGTCCCCGGCGGGTGCGCGTCGGAGTCGCTGCCGTCGCCCGGCATCAACTGCCACGTCCACAGCTCGAAGGGGCCCCGCGACTCGGTCCCGACCAGGAGCGTCGTGCTGCTGCCCGCCTCCGTGGACCACATCCGCACGGCCTGCTCGGGCGGCACAAGCCGCACGTGCGACCCCTGTTCGTAGTCGAGCAGGGTGGTGATGCTGACGCCGAGCGCGTCCGCGAGCTTGACCGTGATGCCCACGGAGGGGTTCGTACGGGCCTGCTCGATCTGGATGATCATGCCGCGGCTGACGCCCGCGCGGGCCGCGAGCGCGTCGAGCGTGAAGTTCCGTTCGGTGCGCCAGCGCTTGAGGTTGCGCGCGAGCGACTGAGTCAGCTGGTCGAGGTCCGACACATTCCGTCCAATATTTTGGATGACAGAGTTCACTGTACTGAACTACGGTGTGGTGCACCTGATGGTTCCCGAAGGTTCACCACACTGTACTGCGAGGCTTCCCATGACGGGACTGACAGCACTGTTCGCCCTGGCCACCAGCCTGCTGTGGGGCCTCGCCGACTTCGGCGGCGGACTGCTGACCCGACGCATCCCGGCGCTCACGGTGGTCGTCGCCTCCCAGTGCGTCGCGGTGGCCGTCCTCGGCGTGATCGTGGTCTCCACCGGCGCCTGGAGCGAGTGGGGCCCGCAGCTGTGGTTCGCGGTCGGCGCGGGGCTCGTCGGCCCGGTCGCGATGCTCGCCTTCTACAAGGCCCTCGCGCTCGGCCCCATGGGCGTCGTCTCGCCGCTCGGCTCGCTCGGCGTGGCCGTGCCGGTGGGCGTCGGGCTCATGCTGGGCGAGCGGCCGGGCCTCGGGCAGTTCGCGGGCATCGCGGTGGCCGTCGTGGGCATCGTCCTCGCGGGCGGCCCGGAGCTGCGCGGCGCCCCGGTGCAGCGGCAGGCGGTGCTCCTGACCCTCCTCGCCGCGTTCGGCTTCGGCGCGGTCATGGCCCTCATCGCGGAGGCGTCGAGCAGCGTCACCGGCCTGTTCCTGGCGCTGTTCGTGCAGCGCGTGACCAATGTGCTCGCGGGCGGCACGGCGCTGTACGTCTCCGTGCGGCGGGGCGCCGTCGCGCTCCCCGAGGGCCGGGGAATGGGCGTCATCCGGTCCGCGCTGCCCGCGCTCGCCTTCGTGGGCCTCGCGGACGTCGCCGCCAACGGGACGTACGCGATGGCGGCCCAGCGCGGGCCCGTCACCGTCGCCGCCGTGCTCGCCTCGCTCTACCCGATCGTGACGGCGCTCGCGGCGCGCGGCCTCCTCAAGGAACGGCTGCGCGGGGTGCAAGCCGCGGGGGCGGGCCTTGCGCTGGTGGGCACAGTGCTGCTGGCGACGGGCTGAGCCGCGGCAGCGCGCCGCCGGATGTGCCACACCGGGCCGTCGTGCGCCCGCAGGTCCGTCGTGGCTGGTCGCGCCCACGCGGCGGAGCCGCAGATCGACACAGCCCCTCGCCCCTTCAGGGCGCCACCGGGACCGCTCAGACGTTCCCCTCGACCTCGGCCAGCCGCGCCGCTTCCAGGTCGGTCAACTCGCCCAGCGCGAGAAGCTGTTCCGGCGTGATCCCCTCGGGTATCGGAACCGGCGCCGGAGTCCGCAGCGGCGGCTCCCAGCCCCGCTCCGCGCACCACGTCCGCACGACCCGGGCGGGCGCCCCGGCCACCACCGCGTGGTCGGGCACCTCGCCCCGCACCACCGCACCGGCGGCGACAACCACATTGCGGCCGATCCGGGCCCCGGGCAGGATCACGGCGCCGGTGCCGACCCAGCAGCCGGGCCCGATCTCGACGGGCTCCATCCGCGGCCACTGCTTGCCGATCGGGGTATGGGGGTCGTCGTAGGAATGGTTCGTCGAGGTCACGTACACATACGGACCGAAGTAGCAGTCGTCGCCGATGGTCACCGTCGTGTCCGCGATGACATGGCTGCCGCGGCCGAGCACGACGCCGTCGCCGATGCGCAGGATCGGGTCGGGGCCGAGGTCGAGGTCGGGCATCAACCCGGCGGTCAGCGTGACCTGTTCGCCGACGACGCAGTGCGCGCCGAGCCGGATCCAGGGCGCTCCGAAGACCGTGCCCTGCGGGAACGCGAGGCGCGTGCCCTCGCCGATCGCGCCGAACCGCAGCCGTCCGGGCCGCCGCGCGGTGACGGCGCCGGTGCGCTGCACCCAGTCCCACCCGGCGTGGACGGCGCGCTGCGCCACGCGGCGCCGCCAGGCGGCCAGCGATGAGAACACGTTCTTGTTCCTGGGCACCCGCTCACGTTACTCAGCCGGGCGCGCGCCGAGCACGCCGACGACCTGTGATCTTCACCCCACACGGCGGCGGCCGCCCCGCCGTCCCGTACGGTTCGCTCAGGCGCGACACGGGGACGACGACGCGATGCCGCCACCCGCGGCACGGGTAGGCACGGGAAAGCACGGGAAAGCACGGGAAAGAGGGAGCGAGCCGATGAGCCAGCAGGCACTCGTCATGGGCTTGGCCGGCAAGGAGCCGAAGGTCGACCAGGAGGCCTTCACCGCACCCACGTCGGTGGTGATCGGCGAGGTGACGCTGAGCGCGGGCGCGAGCACCTGGTACGGCGCGGTGCTGCGCGCCGACTGCGGGCCCATCGAGATCGGGGCCGACAGCAACATCCAGGACAACTGCACCCTGCACGTCGACCCGGGCTTCCCGATGTCGATCGGCGAGCGCGTCTCGGTCGGCCACAACGCGGTCCTGCACGGCTGCACCGTCGAGGACGACTGCCTCATCGGCATGGGTGCGACGGTCCTCAACGGCGCCGTGATCGGCGCCGGTTCCCTCGTCGCCGCGCAGGCGCTGGTGCCGCAGGGGATGCGGGTGCCGCCCGGCTCGCTGGTCGCGGGCGTCCCCGCGAAGGTCAAGCGCGAGCTGACCGAGGAGGAGCGCGCGGGCATCTCCCTCAACGGCACGCTGTACGTGGAGCTGGCCAAGGCCCACCGCGAGGCGAACGCGTCCCGGGAGAGCAACGGGCCCCGGGAGAGCTAGGGCCTGTGCCATCGCCCGCCCGGACCGAGGCGGTCCGAGCGGGCGGTGGGTCCGTCAGCCGTCCTGCTTGACGCAGGTCAGGTCCTTGCCCGGCAGCTTGCCGGTGGCCAGGTAGGCGTTGACCCGCGCGTCCACGCAGGCGTTGCCGTAATAGCCGTAGATCCCGTGCCGGTTGGCGCCCTTCAGGGTGATCAGCTTGGAGCTGGGCAGCATGCCGTGCAGCGCCACGGTGCCCTGGTAGTCGCTGCGCGGGTCACCGGTCGCGCCCACGAGCAGCGCCGGGGTGTCGTGCCGGACCTGGGTGGGCTTCTCGCGGGGACGGTCCCAGAAGGCGCACGGGTTGATGTTGTTGGTCAGCGGTCCCATCAGCGGGTGCGCGGCGCGGCTGCGCCGGATGTCCCGCCAGTAGCGCTCCGGGTCGCGCGGGGCGGCCGCGTCGCCGCACAGGATGGCCGTCTGCACGCTGCCGTAGTGCGAGTCCCTGCCGGTGATGTAGGACCGCAGGGCGTCGGTGAACTCCGGGGAGAGCCGGGTCGGTTGCCCCTTGGCCGCCTTGACCAGCACGGACACCTGCTCGCCGAGGGCCGCGCGGGCGGCGTCGGTGTCGTCGGCGATGCCCATGACGAGCAGGGTCGGCACGATGGTGTCGTCGAGCCGGAAGGTGTCGGGCGCGGTGCCGACGGTCAGGCCGCGCGCGGACGCCTCGATGGTCCGGTCGACGGCGGCGAGCACCTGGGCGCGGGTGCGGCCGAGGCCGTACGTGTCGTGCCGCCGCGCCGCCCATCGCGCCCAGTCGGACAGCGCCTGCTCGTTCTCGGCCTCCGTGCCGCGCAGCAGCCGGGGGGTGTAGCGGCGCGGGTCGAGCACCCCGTCGAGGACGACGCGGTCGTAGCGGCCGGGGAACATCTGGGTGTAGACGGTGCCGAGGTAGGTGCCGTACGAGTAGCCCAGGTAGGAGATCTTCCGCTCGCCGAGGGCGGCGCGGATGACGTCCATGTCGCGGGCGGTGTCGCGGGTGCTGACGAAGGGCAGCACGGACTTGTTGGTGGCGCGGCACTTGGCGGCCAGGTCCTTGTGCAGGGCGACCTGCCGGTCGAAGCCCGCGCGGCCGACCCCGGCGGAGAAGATTGCGCTGGAGACGGGCCACCCGCAGTCCAGCGGGGTGCTGCGGCCGACGAAGCGCGGGTCGACGCCGACGATGTCGTAGCGCGCGCCGACGTCCTTCATCGCCTTGCGGATGTCCGGGGCGTCACCGAGCGAAGTGCCCCCGGGGCCACCGCCGTTCAACAGGATCGGGCCGACGCGGTGGCGGGTGTCGGTGGCCTTGATCCGCGATATGGCGACGGTCATGGTGCGGCCGCCGGGGTCGGAGTAGTCGATGGGGACGGTGACGTCCGCGCAGCGGGCACCCGCCTCCTCCAGGGCGTGGCCGGTCTCGTCGTCCGGCCCGAGGACGCAGCTGCGCCAGTCGAGGCGCTGGTCGTGGAAGCGCCCGAGACCGGCGGCGGGAGCCGTGGTGCCCGCGCCGCGCTCCGCCGCGGGGGTCGTGATCGCCGAGGCCAGGGTGGGCGTGGTGGTGAGGCAGGCGGCGAGGGCGAGGCCCACTGCCGAGGTGCGGCGCACGGCGGCGCTGGTGCGTGTCACGGGTTCTCCTTGAGGCGCGAGGTGCGGTCGGGCGGACACAGGGCGGTGTCGACGACGGCCCGGAAGTCCTGTTCGGCGTGTTCGGTGGCGGGCACCTGGTTGAGGGCGAGGGCGACGGTGCGGCCGCCGGGGCCGACCGCGCCGAGGGCCCGGTGCCCGCCGGGAACCGTGCCGCCGTGTCCCCACCAGTGGCCGCCGCACGCCAGCGGCGAGGAGATCAGGCCGAGGCCGTACCGGGCGCCGGGCCAGAGCCGGTCCGGGTCGGCGGGGACGGTGCGCTTCATCTCGGCGAGCCAGCGGGCGGGCAGCAGCTTTCCGCCGAACAGCGCGCCGAAGAAGCGGTTGACGTCGTTGGGCGTCGAGACCAGGGCACCGCCGGCGCCGCCGAAGGTCATGTTCCACTCGGTGCCGTCGACGCGGGCGGGCGCCGTGCCGTCCCGCTCGCCGCCGGCCCGGGAGGGCATCAGGTCGCTCCGCGCCCCGTCCGGGCCGGGGAAGTAACTGCGTGAGTGCCCGCCCCGAATCCGCGTGGCATCGCCCGGCCAATAGGTGTCCCGCAGGCCGAGCTTCCGGATGACACGGCGGTTCACCTCCGCCTCGACGCGGTGCCCGGTGACCTTCTCGACGATGAGCCCCGCGACGACGGTGTTGGTCGTCGCGTAGTGCCACTTCTTGTCCGGGTGCGGCATCGTGAGGGCGGTGGCGATCTGTTCGCGGGGTTCGAAGTGCCGGAAGCGCCACTCGTTCACGGGTCGCTCGGCGAGGGCTTCGACGTAGTCGGGAAGTCCGCTGGTGTGCTGGAGGAGTTGGCGCACGGTGATCTTTCGCCCGTCGTATCCGTTGCCCCGGATCAGGCCCGGCAGATAGCGCTCGACGGGCGCGTCGAGGCCGATCCGGCCCTCCGCGGCGAGTTGCACGACGACGGTGACGGTGAACGTCTTGCTGACGCTGCCGATCCGCAGCCGGTCCCCCGCGTCCATCCGGCGGCCGCTGCCCAGGTCGGCGACGCCCCGTGCGACGGACCAGCGCCCGCAGCGCCGGTCGACCACTTCGGCGGCGACGCCGGGGATGCCGTGGCGGTCGACGAGGGGTCCCAGGGAGCCCTTGACCGCGCCGCGCGCCGCGTCGCAGCCGGGCGGCGGAGCGGGAGTCGGGGCGGGAGTCGGGGCCGCCGGACGGGGCCCGGTGCCGGGTCGGGCCGCCGCGTCCGCCACGGGGACGAGCAGCGTCAACGCCGCCGTCACCACGGCCAACACGGTCGCCCGCCCGGCTCGACGGCGCCCGGGCAAGGGCGATAAGGCCGGCGAAGCCGTCAAGGACGCTCTCTTCTCGGTGCGCTCTACACATGTCATGCCGACCGACGCTAGGGACCTGACAGCCCGCGCTCACTGGAGCCTGCCCCCGGAAGCGGACGGGGGCAGACCCCCCGGACCCGGGGAAGCGCAGGCCACACCCCCTGGCGGGGCCGTGGGCGGACCTGGACGGCGCCGGGCGCGCGGAGGCAGGGGCGGGGGCCACGGCGGGCGGTGGCGCCGGGCGCACATGCGCGTACCCGCTCGCGCGCGACGCACGAGCGGGTACGAAAGAGCGGGTACGAAAGGGGGTGCGGGAAAACGGGAGTGCGGGCCGGTCCGCACCGGACCCGGCACACGGCTCAACTTCCGGCGGAACTCCGCGTGGCCGCGAGCGCCGCCTCGTCCTCGGCGGCGGCGACCCCGTCGGCCTTCGCAGCGGCCGCGCCGTCCGTCACAGCGTCCCCAGCGGTCTTCGCGGCAGCCCCATCGGCCTCCGCCTGCGCGGGCACCCCGGCCCCGGCCAGCGCCGCGTGCTCCTCCGCCGCCTTCTTGGCCCGCCGCTTCACCAGCAGCATCGAGCCGATGCCGATGAGGACGGCGATGCCGAGACCGACGTACGAGAAGCGCTTGAGCCAGTCCTCCGCGACCACGCCGATGTAGTAGATGACGGCGGTGGTGCCGCCCGCCCACACGATGCCGCCGAGGACGTTGGCGATGGCGAACTTCCAGTACGGCATGCGCAGCACACCGGCGAGCGGCCCGGCGAAGATCCGCAGGAGCGCCACGAAGCGGCCGAAGAAGACCGCCCACATGCCCCACTTCTGGAACGACCGCTCGGCGCTGCCGACGTTCGCCTCACTGAAGTGCTTGGGGAACTTCCGCCCCAGCCAGGCGAGAAGTGGTCGGCCGCCCTTGCGTCCGATCGCGTAGCCGATGGAGTCGCCGATCACCGCGCCCGCGACGGCGCAGGCGCCGAGGATCACCGGGTTCACGTCGCCGTGCTGGGACGAGAGCAGCGCGGCGGAGACGAGGACGATCTCGCCGGGCAGCGGGATGCCGAGTGACTCCAGGCCGATCACGAGGCCCACGAGCAGGTAGACGCTGACGGCCGGTACATTCTCCAGCCACTCCTGGACGTGCAACCCGGTTCCTTCCGCTGTGCTGGTGAATCCCCCGGCGTGCGCGTCCTTGTCGATCACGCACGACGGGGAAGCCTACCTGCTCAGCGGGGTGCGGCCGCGTCCCGCAGATCGCGGTGGCGCGCCCGGTGCGCGACCGCGTCGATCATGGTGCCGCCCGCCGATCCGGTACGCGGGGAAAGGGTGGCGCCGGGGTGAGTCCGCTGGTCGGGAGCCGACGGGGTGCCGCCCGCGGGCGGGGCACTCCGGAGTGGACGAAGGAGCCCGGGTACGCGGTCATCTGCCGGGCCAGGGCGCGCTGTTCGGCGTTCAGGGGCGAGCGCGGGCCGAAGTGTTGGAACAGATATTGCCCTGCGTTTACGTGCGTCGCACCGTTCTGCACCGGCACCGGCACCGGCACCTTCACCGCCCCGTACCCGCGCACTCATCGCTGTCGCCCCCACTGCGGCATCCCACTTGCCCCTGCCAGGTGGACGCGGGCGCGGGCCGCTCCTGCTCCCGCTCCTGCTTCCGGTCCGGGTACGCCGGGCCGCAGAACACCGCCGCGGCGATCAGCGCCGCCATGAACCCCTGGCTCCACGCTGTCGCCACGGCCCGCTTCCGGCAGGCGGCGGCAGCGGCCAGGACGGCGAAGAGCCCGACCGCCCCGGCGGCGATGAGGTAGCCGTCCAGGCGGTCGGGCTCTGCTTCGGTGCCGCCCGCGGGGAAGAAGGAGACCCCCGACAGGAGCCACGCCCCGAACACCACGACGAGGACGGCCCCTTCGAGCAGGAAGAGGCCGACGGCGGCGGTGATGTCGGCGCGCCGGTCGGCGCCGGTGTCATTGGAGGCGTCGAAGGCGGGCGGCGCGCTCGGCAGGCTCATGCCACCCATGCTCGACGCCGGGCCCCGCGCGTGCCTGAGTACGCATACTCAGGCGGTCGGCAGGACGCGGCCACCGGGCCGTACCCCCGGGCTACTTCGGGTCGTTGGGGCGCAGCGTCCACACCACGGTCATCTCGCCGGTCACGGCGCCGTCCTCGCGCGTGATGGCGATCGCGACCGGGAACTCCGGGCGCTGCCCCGCGTCCAGCTCGGCGACCACGTCGGCGACCGGGCGGCCGAGCGTGGCGGTGGCCGTGACCGTCCCCATCGCGAGCTTCTTGTACGCGATGTCGGCGCGCACCGCGAGCGGCACGGCCCGGGAGAGGTGCGCACCGAAGGCGGCGAGCACGATGGCGCCACTCGCGGACTCGCCCAGCGTGAACATGGCTCCGGCGTGCGGTCCGCCCACGTGGTTGTGGTACTCGCTCTGGTCCGGCAGCACGACCACGGCCCGCTCGGGCGTGGTCTCGCCGAACTGGAGGTTCAGGGTCTTGGCCATCGGCACGGTGGCGGCGAGCATCTCGCCGATCGACATCTGGTCTGCGCTCATGCGGGGATGTTACCCACGAGTAGCCTTCCTTGGCCAGGGGTTCACCGAGCGGAGACCGGGACCATCCGGCACCCCGCCCCTCGCAGAGCCGCCACCCGCGACCGCACCCAATCCCCCAGCATCCGGGGCACTCTCGGCAACGGCGAGGGCGCTCGCGGCCGCCGCGACCCCGCACCCGTATCGTGATCCGCCATGAGCCCGCAGGACCAGAACCCGTACCAGCAGCCGAACCCCTATCAGCAGCCGGGATATCAGCAGCCTCAGCAGCCGCCCCAGCAACCTGATTACCCGCAGCCCGGCGCCTACCAGCAGCCCGCCGCCGCGCCGCAGGGGCAGTGGACGGGCGCCCCGACGCACCCGGGCGCGCCGCAGCCGCCGGGCACGGGCGGGAACGGGAGCGGTGGCGGCGGGAACAGGACCAAGGTCGTCGCGATCGTCGCGGCGGCCGCCGTGGTCGTGGCCGCGGGCGTCACCGGCTTCCTGATACTCGGCGACGACAACGACAAGGCCGACAAGGCCGACAAGGCCGACTCCTCGGAGCAGGCGAACGACAAGCCGTCGTCGCCGTCGGACGGTGACGACAGCGACCGGGGCACGGACAGCGGCGGGCCGAAGGCGACCGTTCCGGGCTGGAACGTCGTCGTGAACCCCAAGTGGGGCACCGCCTTCGACGTACCGCCCGACTGGCAGGTGGAGGGTCCGAACCGGGCCATCAACATGGAGGACCACAAGACGGGCGAGCCGGTGGCGACGATGGGCTCGCCCGCCGTCCTCAAGCCCAAGTGGTGCACCTCCGACGAGGACAAGGACGGCCGGTACGAGGACACCGAGCTGGCCGCCGCGGGCACCAAGGGCGGGCGCGGCGGCAAGAACACCGACGAGGTCGCGATCAACACCGTCGGCTGGTGGATCTACGGCGGCTACACGCAGCCGGACAAGAAGACGATGACGTACGACGAGAAGGCGAAGCCGTACACCACCAAGTCCGGGATCAAGGGCAGCATCGCGTGGGGCAAGTCGACGAACACGCCGCAGCGGGGCAAGTGCGCGTCGGACGGCAAGGCGATCACGTTCGGCTTCAAGAACTCCGAGGGCGAGTTCGTGTCGTGGAGCCTCTACGGCGCCCGGGGCGTCAAGGAGGAGATCCCGGACTCGACGATCATGAAGATCCTCGCCACGGTGCGGCTGCACGGCAAGCCGACGGGCTGACGGCGCAGTCGGGCTGACGCCGCAGTCGCCTGGGCGGCGGGCGGCACGGTCCGGCGGGGGGCGCGAGACGTGATCTCGCGCCCATCAGTACTACTTCTTCACCACTTCGTCACCGCTTCGTCCGCCCCCGGCTCCGGTGCCGGTCCGGCAGACGACCGGGCGTGGCACCCGGGGCCCGTGCCCATCTATGGTTACTGGCCATGTGGCCAGAACAGCAGCCGCCCGGGGGCGAGCAGAACCCGCAGGACCAGGGTCCCAACCCGTACCAGCAGCCCGGGTACCAACAGCCCAATCCGTATCAGCAGCCCGGATACCAGCAACAGCCCGGGCCCCAGCAGCCCAATCCCTACCAGCAGCCGCCCGCCGGGCAGCCCCCCGTGGGCCAGCCCGCGCAGCCGGGGCAGCCGCAGTGGGGCGCGCCGACGTTCCCGATGGGGACGCCCCAGGCGGGCGGGCCCGACCCTAGCGGCGGCGGGAACGGCGGCGGCAACAGGACGAAGGTCACGGCCATCGTCGCGGCGATCGCCGTGGTCGCGGCCGCGGGCGTCACCGGCTTCCTGGTCCTCGGCGGCGACGGCGACGACAAGGCGGACAAGGCGGCCCCCAAGCCGTCCAAGTCGGTCACCAAGAAGCCGAGTCCCACGGCGTCGGACGACGACAACCCGCGCGGCACGGACGGCGACCCCAAGCCGACCATCCCCGGCTGGCAGGTCGTGGTGAACCCCAAGTGGGGCACCGCCTTCGACGTACCGGCGGACTGGACGATCAAGTCGCCGGACACCTTCATCGGTTTCGAGGACCGCAAGAAGGGCGACGGCAGCGCGCTGATCATCATGTCCGCGCCCGCGATCTACAAAGAGAAGTGGTGCACGTCCGACGACGACAAGGACGGGCAGAAGGACGACACCTCGCTCGCGGTCGTCGGCACCAAGGGCCAGAACGGCGCCAAGAACACCAAGGACGTGTCCCGCAACGACTCGGCGTGGTGGGTCTTCGGCGGCTACACCGGCCAGAAGAAGTCCGACAAGAAGAAGATCAAGATCGGCAAGGTCAAGTCGTACACCACGAAGTCCGGCATCACGGGCAGCGTGACGACGTCCACGACGTCCGGTGCCGACAAGTCGGACAAGTGCGACTCGGACGGCAAGGCCACGACGTTCGCGTTCAAGAACGCGTCGGGCGACTACGTGGCGTGGTCCATGTACGGCGCCAAGGGCGTGAAGGACGAGGTCTCCGACGCCCAGGTGAAGAAGATCCTCTCGACGGTGCGGCTGCAGGGCGACCCCGAGGACGCCTCCTGATCCCCGGCTCCCGCCGCGCTGTGTTCTGACCCCTGCCGGGCCGCGTCCCGGCGCCTTCGGACCAGGCCCTCTCCCGGGCCGGGCCTGAGTCCTGAACCGATTCTCCGGCCGCCGTCACGGCGGCCGGAGAATCGGTTTGTCAGGGTGGTGGTCCGCCGGGGATAGTCCCGTGGTGACCTCACCCACCACCTCCCGCCGCCCCTCCTGGGCCGGGCGCAACTACACGCTCCTCACCGCCGCCGCGATCATCACCAACCTCGGTGGCCACGGCGCGCTCATCGCGGCGGCGTTCGCGGTGCTCGACGCCGGGGGCGACGGCGGTGACGTGGGTCTGGTCGCCGCGGCCCGCACGGTGCCGCTCGTGCTGTTCCTGCTCATCGGCGGCGCGGTGGCCGACCGGCTGCCGCGGCACCACGTCATGGTCGCCGCCAACACCCTCAACTGCCTCTCCCAGGCCGCGTTCGCCGCCGTCGTGCTCGCCGGTGACCCGCAGCTTTGGCAGATGATGCTGCTCACCGCGCTCGGCGGCACCGGCCAGGCGTTCTTCGGGCCCGCGTCCGAGGGCATGCTCCTGTCCTCCGTCAGCGGCGAGCAGGCCGGGCGCGCCTTCGCGCTGTACCGGATGGCCATGCAGGGCGCGGGCCTCGGCGGCGCCGCGCTCGGCGGCCTGCTGGTCGCGGTGATCGGGCCCGGCTGGGTGCTCGCCGTGGACGCGGTGGCGTTCGCCGCGGCCGGTGCGCTGCGCGCCTTCCTCGACGTCGGCCACATACCGCGGCGCGAGCCCGGCGGTGGCCTCCTCGCCGATCTGCGGGACGGCTGGCGGGAGGTCGTCGGGCGGCCCTGGCTGTGGTCGATCGTGGCGCAGTTCTCGGTGGTGGTGGCGGTGGTCGGCGCGGCCGAGTCCGTGTTCGGGCCGCTGGTCGCCGAGGACGAGTTGGGCGGCGCGGGACCCTGGGGGCTGGCGCTCGGGGCGTTCGGCGCGGGCACGGTCGGCGGGGCGCTGCTGATGATGCGCTGGAAGCCGCGGCGGCTGCTGCTCGCCGGTACGTTGTGCGTCTTCCCGCTGGCCGCGCCGTCCGCCGCGCTCGCGGTGCCGCTGCCGGTGGCCGGGCTCGCGGCGGTGATGTTCGTGAGCGGCGTCGCCATCGAGGTGTTCGGCGTCTCGTGGATGACGGCCATGCACCAGGAGATCCCCGAGGACAAGCTGTCGCGCGTCTCGGCGTACGACTGGTTCGGCTCCGTGGCGATGGTGCCGCTGGCGACGGCGCTCGCGGGCCCCGCCGAGCAGACCTTCGGCCGGTCCGCCTCGCTGTGGGGGTGCGCGGTGCTCGTGGTCGTGGTGACGGCGGCGGTGCTGCTCGTTCCTGACGTACGGAATCTGACGCGGCGTACGAAGGCGGTGGTGGCCGCGGGACCGGGAGCCGGGGCCCCGGACGCGGACGCGGTCTCGTCGGAGAAGCCGTCCGTCTGAACGAAGGCCGAGGAACGGAGCGGTTCCGACGGGACCGGGTCGGGCCCGACGCCCCCCTCAGCCGACGCTGAACGCCCCGTCCGGCGGCTGCGGCGAGGCCTCGGCGTCCGCGTCCCGTACGACCCGCGCGTCCCCGATGAAGCTCCGCAGCGCCTCCCCCCGCACGACCCGCGCGGGGAACGCGTCCGCGGCGGTGCGCCGGACGAGGGCGTCCACGTCGACCGGTTCGCGGGAGGCGAGGAGGACGGCGTTGCCGAAGCGGCGGCCGCGCAGCACGGCGGGCTCGGCGATCAGCGCCAGCTCCTCGAAGACCGTGGCGAGGGTGGCCAGTTGGGAGCGGAGGAAGGCGAAGGGCGCGCCGTCGGCGAGGTTCGCGGCGTAGCAGCCGTCCGCACGCAGCACCCGGCGCACGGCACGGGCGTACGCGTCCGACGTGAGGTGCGCGGGCACCCGGGAGCCGCCGAACACATCGCCCACGAGCACATCGGCGACTCCCGCGGGCGCGGCCTCCACCCAGGCGCGGGCGTCCGCGCCGTGCACGGTGATCCCGGAGCCCGGCGGCAGCGGCAGCTCCTCGACGACGAGTTCGAGCAGCCCCCGGTCCGCGTCCACGACGTCCTGGCGCGACCCCGGCCGGGTCGCGGCGACATAGCGGGGCAGGGTGAGCGCGCCCCCGCCGAGGTGCACGACGTCGAGCGGACGGCCCGGCGCGGCGACGGTGTCCAGGACGTGCCCGAGCCTGCGGGCGTACTCGAACTCCAGGTACGTGGGCTCGTCCAGGTCGACATAGGACTGCGGGGCCCCGTCGACGGTCAGGAGCCAGGCCCGCGCCCGATCCACGTCGGGGAGCAGCTTCGCGGTGCCGTGGTCGACGGCGCGGGTGATGGGGAGCGGCTCGGTGTCGGGGGGTGGGGTGGGCGACGTCTCGGGGGGCGTTGCGGGTGCCGTCGCGGCGGGCGCTTCGGGCGGCGCCTCAGCGGGCGTTGCCGGTGTCGCTCCGGCGGGCGTTGCGGTTATCGCCTCGGGGTCGGATCGCTCGGCGGGCTCGTTCACCGCTCCATTGTGCCCGTGTCCGGCCCTCCTTCCATGCCTCCGGCAGGGGGTGGGCCCGCCCCCTGACCGGAAGCGGGCCCACCCCGCCGCGACGCCCCGCCGCCGAACAGCGGCGGGGCGTCGTCCCGGACGGGTCGGACGGCACGGCGTCAGCCGACCTCCGTGACCGTGCCCGCCCCCACGGTCCGCCCGCCCTCGCGGATGGCGAAGCCGAGCCCCGGCTCCAGGGGGATCTCGCGGCCCAGCTCGACGGTCATGGTGACCGTGTCGCCGGGCCGGGCGACGGCCGCCTCGCCGAGGTCGATGTCGCCGACGACGTCCGCGGTGCGGATGTAGAACTGCGGGCGGTAGCCCGTGGACACCGGGGTGCTGCGGCCGCCCTCGCGGGTGGACAGGACGTACACCTGCGCGGTGAAGCGGCGGCGCGGACTGAGGCTGCCGGGGGCCGCGACCACGTGGCCGCGGCGGACGCCGTCGCGTGGCATGCCGCGCAGGAGCAGAGCGACGTTGTCCCCGGCCTGCGCGGAGTCCATCGGCTTGCCGAAGGTCTCCAGGCCGGTGACGACCGTCTCCGTGTCGCCGTCGGCGCCGAGCACCTGCACCCGGTCGCCGACGCGGACGGTGCCGCGCTCGACGGCGCCGGTGACGACGGTGCCCCTGCCGGTGATCGTGAGGACGTTCTCGACCGGGAGCAGGAAGGGCGCGTCGACGTACCGCTCCGGCATCGGGACGTAGGTGTCCACCGCGTCGAGCAGCGCCTCGATCGACGCCGTCCACCGCGGGTCCCCCGCCAGGGCCTTGAGCCCGGAGACCCGGACCACGGGCACGGCGTCCCCGCCGTACCCGTGCGCGGACAGCAGCTCGCGGACCTCCAGCTCGACGAGGTCGGTCAGCTCCGGGTCGCCCGCGTCCGCCTTGTTCAGGGCCACCACAATGTGGTCGACGCCGACCTGCCGGGCGAGCAGCACGTGCTCGGCGGTCTGCGGCATGACGCCGTCGAGCGCGGACACGACGAGGATCGCGCCGTCGAGCTGCGCGGCGCCCGTGACCATGTTCTTCACGTAGTCGGCGTGGCCGGGCATGTCGACGTGGGCGTAGTGCCGGGTGTCGGTCTCGTACTCGACGTGCGCGATGTTGATGGTGATGCCGCGCTGCGCCTCCTCCGGCGCCCGGTCGATGCGGTCGAAGGGCACGAACGTGCCGGTGCCGCGCTCGCTGAGGACCTTGGTGATGGCGGCGGTCAGGGTGGTCTTGCCGTGGTCGACGTGGCCCATCGTGCCGATGTTGAGGTGGGGCTTGGTGCGGACGTAAGCCGTCTTGGACATGGTGGTTCCTTCTCCGGAACTCGAAAGGTGTGGCCCGCGGCGCGGACGGCCTGCGGACGGGGACCCCCGGGGGCCTGGCCGACCCTCCCCCTGCGGGGTCCGCCGGAATGTCCGGGGAGGGTCAGCTTCGGGCGCCGTCGGAAGGAAGCGCGGCGAGTGCGGCCGGCGGTGCGGCGACCGCGGGGGCGAGCGGAGGGACGGCAGCCTCGACCGCGTCCGCGACTGCGGACGTGAGCGGGAAGGAGGCGTGCCGGAACATGTCGACGATCATCGCCGACGCCCCGGTCCGCGTCGAATCATTTTCCGTGACACACCGGCCACACAGGGCAGTTGTGCCGCGTCAGTCCCCGATGTTCTTCAGCGCCTCACGCACGGACAGGGGCGCGAGGACAGCGCGACGGCGCGCGACGAAGTCCCGTACGGCGTCGGGGTCCGTCTTCGCGTACTCCCGCAGGCACCAGCCGATGGCCTTGCGGATGAAGAAGTCGGGGTGCTGTGCCTGCCGTTCGCAGTACGCGAAGAGGCGGTCGGTGTCCGTGGCGTCCTTGTAGCGCAGCTGGTGCAGCAGCGCGGTCCTGGCCGCCCACAGGTCCTCGTCCTCGATCCAGGCGTCCATGTCGGCCTTCAGCGCGGGGTCGGCGGCGACGAGGCCGCCCACGACGTGCGCGGCGAGCGCGTCGACGGTGTCCCACCACGGGCGGGTCGTCACCAGCTGGCGGGCGACGGGCAGGAAGCCGGACGAGCACCGCCGCACGTGCCGCCGCAGATAGTCGACGGCGAAGTACTGGTACTCGCGCTCCGGCAGCTCCCAGCAGCGCAGGGCGATCGCGGCGCAGTCCGCCTCGTCGGGGCGCGGCGTCCCGGCGAGGACGTCCCGGTGCAGTGCGCGCCGCACGGGCGAACCGATGCCGAGGAAGGGCGCGATGTCCCTCATGTACGCCCGCATGTCCGCGGCCCGGACCGGATCGGCTGCCTCCGCGTAGTGCGCGGCGAGGCGTTCCAGGACGGTGTCGGCCAGGGGACTCGGCGGCACTGTGACGCTCATGAGACGCACCATACGGCGATCAGACACATGAGCCGGTTAGTCTCTCCGGATGCTCGACACCGCCGCCGCCCCGACGCCGGGCCTCGCCGTGCGCTGCACCCGGGTGCTCCTGTCACCGTGGTCGCGGCTGTCCCTGCTCGTGCTGATGCTGGCCGCGGCCGGCACGGGCGTGCTGCTCTTCGAGCCGCAGCGGCTGCTGTCGGAGGGCTGGCCGCCGCAGCTGAACGGCGCCGCCGCGGTGTGCGCGTTCGCGGTGGCGTACGGCATGTGTACGGTCGCGTTCGTGCCCCGGCCGCTGCTCAATCTGGCGGCGGGCGCGCTGTTCGGCTCGCAGGCCGGGATTCCCGCGGCGATCGTGGGCACGGTCCTCGGGGCCGGGGTGTCCTTCGGGCTCGGCCGGGTGCTCGGGCAGGACGCGCTGCGGCCGCTGCTCCGGGGCCGCTGGCTGAAGGCGGCCGACGGCCAGCTGAGCAAGCACGGGTTCCGCTCGATGCTCGCGGTGCGGCTCTTCCCCGGCGTGCCGTTCGCCGCCGCCAACTACTGCGCCGCCGTGTCCCGCATGAGCTGGCTGCCGTTCCTGCTCGCCACCGCCCTGGGCTCGATCCCGAACACGGCGGCGTACGTCATAGCGGGCGCCCGCGCGTCGACGCCGACGTCGCCCGCGTTCCTGATCGCGATGGGGTTCATCGCGGTGACGGGTCTCGGGGGCGCGGTGGTGGCGTGGTGCAAGCGGCATCGGCTGCGGGGCGGGCACTGAGACGCCGCGGGGCCCGTCGGCCACCACCGGGACGCCCCGAGCGACGGCCCTCGCACGAGTGCTTCATCTTGTGCCGCTACGCTGCCCCCGTCGAGGCACGTGATCGCCCTCCAGGCCCCTCGCGCGACCCCGCGCACGCCCGCGTCACGCCTCGCCGCCCCTGGTCCCCCGCCCACGCTTCTGACCGCCACCGCACGGGTCAGCACCCGATCAGTTACTGGACGGCGCAGTTTTCATGTCTTGGCTCGAATCGTTCATCCTCGGACTCGTCCAGGGACTGACCGAGTTCCTTCCGATCTCATCCAGCGCTCATCTGCGACTGACCGCGGCGTTCGCGGGCTGGCACGACCCGGGTGCCGCCTTCACCGCGATCACCCAGATCGGCACGGAGACCGCGGTCCTGATCTACTTCCGCAAGGACATCGGACGGATCATCAGCGCCTGGTTCGGCTCGCTGACCGGCAAGGTGCCGCGCTCGGACCACGACGCGCAGATGGGCTGGCTGGTGATCGTCGGCTCGATCCCCATCGGTGTCCTCGGCATCACGCTCAAGGACCAGATCGAGGGGCCGTTCCGCGATCTGCGCCTCATCGCCACGACGCTGATCGTCATGGGCATCGTCCTCGGCGTCGCCGACCGCCTCGCGGCCCGCGACGAGACCGGCGGCAAGCACCGTGCCGTGCGCGAGCGCAAGGGCCTCAAGGAACTGGGCGTCAGGGACGGCCTGATCTTCGGCGTCTGCCAGGCCATGGCCCTCATCCCCGGCGTCTCCCGCTCCGGCGCCACGATCAGCGGCGGCCTCCTCATGGGCTACACCCGCGAGAGCGCGGCCCGCTACTCCTTCCTCCTCGCCATCCCCGCCGTCCTCGCCTCGGGCGCGTACGAACTCAAGGACGCGGGCGAGGGCCATGTCTCCTGGGGCCCGACGATCTTCGCCACGATCATCGCCTTCGTGGTCGGCTACGCGGTGATCGCGTGGTTCATGAAGTTCATCACCACCAAGAGCTTCATGCCGTTCGTCTACTACCGCATCCTGCTCGGCATCATCCTGTTTGCGCTGGTGGGAGCGGGTGCGCTCAGCCCGCACGCGGGTGAATCGGGAGGGTGATCTGATGGCGGGACGCGCAATTCTCTCTAGTTGAATCTAGAGGTTATTAGAGAATACTGGGGCCCATTCGAGTCCATTCTCCTTGATCAACTCCCAGTCCTCTCCCACCCCCGTCGGACACGCGAAGACGGCCCCCACCCTGTCGGTGGGGGCCGTCTTCGCGTTGCACCGAGGACCAGGACGGAGGCTCCACCTGGGGGGTGGATTGCCGCCCCCGCCCTGGCCGTACTATCCAACGATCCAGTTAGGCACATGACACGGGCAATTACGCCATCCGTTTGTGCAGATTCGTGCACCACCTGAACCGAGCCCGCCGGAGGGTGACAGTCGCCGGTCGAATACCGCCCGCCTGCCGACAAGGGGGTGCGCGACAGGCGGGCGGCGCTGATGGCGCGGGCAGGGTCTGGGCTCACGCCGAGCCAAGGAGAAACGTTCTGCCGTCATTTCACTGCGGGACGCCTCTTGTCGGGAGCGTGTGCTGGCGGCACACGACGGTGCTCTATTCGCACGGGGCCTGAATCAGTGACACCCGGTGCGGCCATGACGAAAGGTCACTGGCGTCGCGCCGGCCATCACTACCCCATCCAAGATCACACGATTTACCTGGACAGGTAAAGACATCGAGCCATGATCGTCAGAACTTTGACGGATGCCGCTCGACCCCATGCCCCCCTGGGTACTCACCCGTCGCCAGGACATCGGGATGCAGATACGAGCCGCCCGCCAACACGCTGGCCTCTCCCAACTCCAGCTCGGCGAGCGTGTCGGCCGCGACCACAAGACCATCAGCCGGTGGGAGAACGCGATCCGCGTCCCCAGCCTCACCGACCTGCTCCTCCTCGCCGACGCCCTCGACGTGCCGCTCGCCGACCTCGTCCGCTGACCCTCAGCGCCGCGACCCCCGCCGACCAGCAGCCAACCGCGCCGCACGCACAGCACGCCGCAGACGATCACCCTCCTCGCAACGGTCGCTCTCGCTCTGACACGGTCGGCAGACCTCAAGATGGCGGAGATGGATCCAGTACGCCTCTTCCGCCCGCGTGACGGCCTGGTCGGTGGAGGTCACGACTCGATCGCCTCCAGAGGATCAGCCGCCGCCAGCAGCGCGGCAAGGTGTGCTGGATGCACCACGTCGCCCGCGAACTTCGGCTGAACCACCCACACCGCGAGCATCGCGAGGTCGCCGATCCGGGGCACGCCGAGGTAGGTGCCCGCGCCGAGGTGCTCCTCCTTGCCGTCCCACGGGGCGCCGGCGGGCACGAGAACGTAGTACGGGCCCCCGCTGTACCGGGTGTCGCGGAACACGGGCCCGTCCAGCCAGGCGGCCAGCGCCGCGGCCACCGTCTCGGCCTCGGAGCTGCTGACCGCAGCGTGGATCCGCGCGGCCGGTACCCGGATCGCATCGAAGCGACGCCCGAGCGGGAGCAGAGCCACCCCGTGCCGGACCCACTCCGCGTGGGCCTGCTCCGGTATCGGGTGCGTACGCGCGAGCCACATGGTGACCAGCCGCGCCTCCTTGGTCAGGGTCATCCGAACGCCTCCGCGGGAAGTCTCGGCCCGCCAGGGCCGAGCGCAGCGCCGAGCCGTGCGGCCTCCGTCAGGTGACCACTGCCGTCCGGGAGTTCGAGCCAGAACCGGCCGCATATCGGGTACGTCGGCGACGGCACCTGGAGAATCCATCCCGGCGGGTGGACGGTCAGGGAGCGGACGTCGGCCAACTCCTCCGCAGCATCGGCCGGCACCAGCCACCAGGCGGACCGAACGCGGTTGTCCACCAGGAGCGGCCCGCGGTGCCGGGGAGGGATCCGCTCGTGCGCCGTGAGCGCGATGTCGAGCACGGTCTCAGCGGCGAGCCAGTGCGGTCCGCTGGCGATCGGGGCCAGGCCCCCCAGGTGCCAGACATCGCGTACGAGGTCGGGCCGGGGTGAACAGGCGGCGAGCCAGTCGTCGGCCGCGGCGCAGTGCGTCGAGCGCGTCGGTGCGTCCATGACCAGCACCGTAGAGAGACGGCGGGAACCTTTGATGATCGATTGCGCCCGATTGCGAATCTCAGGCAGGCAGTTGCGCCTGCTTGCTCACGAGTAGTCCAGCGCCGCCCTCGCGCGACCAATCAGACGTCTCGCGATAGATCCGTACTCCGCCGACTCGGAGAGCCACTCCCACGCCCGCTCGTACAGGCGGATGTCCTCCTCGCCGGTGAGCCACAACTCTTCGCTGATCGTCTCGACGATGACGAGCCGCTCGTCGTAGATCCAGAACGCATGCGGGGCAGTACGGCGCAACTGCGTGCCGAACGGCAGGATGCCCAGCTCGACACGGGGCTGCCCGACGAGGTTGTACAACCGATCCAGCTGCTCAGCCATCACGCCCTCCGGACACGAACGGTGGTACAGCGCGGCCTCGCACACGAGGAACCGGAACATCTTCTCCGGGTCGTACAGCGCCTCCTGCCGCCGCATCCGAGCAGCGACTGCGGCCTCGGTCGTCGGGGCGATACCGCGGAACTCCGCGTTGCTGTCGAAGATGACACGGGCGTACTCCGGCGTCTGGAACATCCCGGGAACACGCGACACCTCAAGGCCCCGGATCATCTGGGTGGCCTCGGTCTGCCGTACGGCGATCTCCTGCCGACCGCGGTGCCCGCCCGCAAGCTGGCGTCGCCAGGACCGGTGCCGCTGCTTCATGTCCAGCCCGGCGAGCAGGCCATGCAACTCGGCCTCGGCGTCCGCCCGGCCGATGGCGCGGGCCCACCCAGTGAGGTCCTCGCGGGTGGGGGTCTGCTTGCCGTTTTGCAGACGAGACACCTTCGACGCCTGCCAGCCGAGCTTCTGTGCGAGGTCCTTGCCTTCCAGACCGGCCTCGGTGCGCAGCTCGCGGAGCCGCGCACCGAGGGCCTCCCTGGCTGTCTGGAAATCCGTGGTCACATCGGGGAACGTACCCGCTCGATGAACTCGGCGGTACGGACCGCGTGGTGCCAGGCAGCGTCCCGGACCTGGCACGCGGCGAGCACCTCGGCCGGATCCTCAGTGACGTACACGCCGAGAGTGGTGTCCTCCTCGTCGAAAGCGAACCGCGCGAGGACCGTCGAGTCGAAGAGCCAGAAGTCGAACTCCGGCAGACGGAGTTGCTCAGCCCGTGCCCGGGGCAGGTTCCGGATGTCCTCGCCCGCAGACACGTTGCCGAGGCCGGTGGCGAGGAGGAACTCCTGCCCCTGCGTCGCCGGTTCGTCCACGAGGCGGACGCGCTCGAACCTCTTGCCTTGCTCGGTCTGCGCGCGGACGTTGTCGTGCCAGCCGCTGGGCTCGTTGGTGATGTCCTCGCCCGCGAGCCAGCGCTCCCACTTCGGGCTCCGACGGTCGGAGGCGTATCCGCGGCGGGTCTCCAGTCGCCATGCGGTGTGGCGGAACTCGCGGAAGAGGTGCGAGATCTCAGCGAACGGTACGAGCTTCGGGACGTCGGCCCGTGGGGCGTAGCGCGTGAGCAGGGCGCGAGGCACGCGGACGAACGTCTCGTTGTCCTTCACGTCGCGAAGCTGGACGAGGTGCTCGGGGTCGTTCTCGCGGTCGCCCTGGACGAGGATCTCGTCCGTCTCCGGGATCTCGTAGAGGGTCGGGCAGTCTCCCTCTTCGCTGGTGGTGCCGATGAACCTGAGCGTCATATGGCCCTCCGTCTGCGCTGGTTGAGGAACCAGCATGCTGTCGCCCCCGCGAACTCGCCGCCTGATTGCGCGAGATTGCTCCGACAGACGTTCGGCCGCTGATTGCGCGCAAGCGAATGAGACGTCCGTGACGGCTGTCGCTGCGAGCCCCTACGCTTGTCGCATGTCCCCCGACCCCCGCCGCCCTGGCACCGCACGCCCTCCCGCGGCCATCAACGAGGACATCCGCTCGCTCTGGCAGCGCCACGACCCCCGCGTACGCCTCACCCCCACCCAACGCGCCCTCTACGAGCGGCTCCTGGTCGAGTGGGTCCTCGCGATGCGCGCCGGAATCGTCGCAGCGGCCTGACCCAGAGCACGACGAACCGGGCAGAGGCCCCGTTCAGTACTGACGGCGCGCAGGATCCAGCGCGGCCGCCTGCGGCGCTGGATCATCACCAGGATCAGGAGCACCGTCCCGACGGCACACCAACGCATCCGGATCACCCGGCGGCGGCTGCAACGAATACCCCTCCGGACACGTCTGCCCATCCCGCCCATCCACGCCATCCTCCCCAGGCGGCCCCTGCTCACCAGCCGGACCCGCCGGACCCGGCTCACCCTGCGGCCCGGGCGGGCCCGCCACGCCGTCGGCACCAGAGGACCCCGGCGCACCAGGCGCGCCGCTCGGACCGGGATCCCCACCAGCCCCGTCCGCACCATCACGCCCCGAAGACCCATCCTGGCCCGGCCGCCCGGACGCCCCCGACCGGCCCGGCTCACCCGCAGGACCCCGCGGCCCCGGAATCGGCACCGGCACCTCCGCCCGATCCGGCAGATCCTCCACCGCCCGCGTCGGATCCGGCGCCACCGGCGTCTTCCCCTCCGCCTTCACCTGCTCCCTCAGGGCCCGCACATCCCCCGCCAGCGTCGACACCGCCTCACCACGGAGGTTGGCCTCCGAGATAGCCTCCTGCCGCGCGCTCGTCTCGCGGTGAATCAGCAGCAGCGACATCAGCACCCCGCCGCCGAGGATGAGGAGCACGGCGGTGATCCACAGCAGGTGTCGCCTGCGATACAGCAGGCTCTCCGCGCGCGTCACGGCGTCCCCCCGAGTTGCTGCACCAGCAAGCGCAGGCGCGCCGCCTCAAGCTTCTCCGCAGCCAGCTCGGCGCGCACGGTCGCGAGCTCGCTGCGCAGCTCGGCCCGCTCTTCCTGGAGCTGGTCCGTCAGGCTGTTGAAGCCGTTCACCGCAGCGCCCTCCCTGGCTGCCCGGTTAGCGCCGCGCTGGCCGTACATGGCCGCCGCCGCAGCCACCGGCCCCGCGATCAACGCGGCGACGGCCGTGACCATGGCGGCGTCCATGCCACCTCCCCGACGCTCGCATGGCGCAGACTCAGCTCCCCGACACCGGACCAGACGGCGGCGTGCTCGGCGTGTTCGGCACAGCCCAGGTGAAGCCGAGCGCGCCAAGCACCGCGATCAGCGCAGCCCACCCTTCGGCCGCAGTGACGGTGTCGTCCGTGAGCGCGGCGCCGACCGTCCCGGCCCCCGCGGCAAGGGCGGCGACGATGGCCTTGGTGTACTTCGAGATCTTCATGGTTCAGTCCTCTCTCTGCTCGAGCGCGCGGCTGCGCGCATCGACGTCCTTCATGCGCCCACCTGGAACCCGTACTTGGCGCCGAGGCGCCTGAGGGAGTTCGAGCCAGGGATGCCGTCAGCGTCCGTCCCCGAGTAGCCGCAGGACCTCTGCCACTTCACGTACGCCGTGAGCGTGGCGGTGCCCCAGTGCCCGTCCGACCGGACCTTGGCCAGCAGCCCGGCGTCGACGAGCGCCGCCTCCACGATCGCCACCCCCCGGTATGAGACGGGGGCGCCGGCCTTCGTCGGGTCGGTCTTCGCCGCCTTGATCAGCTTCGACAGCGACACCTCCGGCGGCTGCGGCGCCGGCAGCGACGGACCCGGCGCCGGGCTGCCCAGCCGCTTCGCGACCCGGTCCCGCATGTACCCCATGCCGAAGCCCCTGGGGTCGACCTTGCCGGGCTGCCACTCCAGATGACCGACCACCGACCGCTCCGACCAGCCGTGATGGCGGCATATCGCGGCGCTGACCTTCTCGATCGCGAGGAGTTGCGCCGCAGGCCACGGATCCGTGCCGTTGCCGAGGTTCTCGCACTCGAAGCCGTAGAAGTGCCGGTTCCCGTCGGCCGTCGTCTCGTTGTCCACAGGCAGGGCGCGCTCGTCGATGACCGCGCGCAGCACGTCGTCGTCGCCGAGGCCGGCATGGTTCGCTCGGCCATAGCCGACGAGATGCACACGGCCGTCCTTCGCTATGACGCCGTGGCACAGCGGTCCGGGCAGCGTGCTGTGGCCGGTGCGGCAGATCTGCACAGTGCGATCAGTCCCGAACGTCACGGTGTGGTGGATCATCACGCCGTGCACCGGCCCCCACGGGCCCTTCGCGTTGCGGTTGTGGTGCTCCCAGTCGCCGACCTCGACGACCGTGACGCCTTCGTCGCGGAGCAGCTCGGCGAACGCAGCCGCGCTCGGTGGTGTGGCCATGGCCGTACCCCTTTCAGTAGTCCCAGGTCATGCCGATGAACTGGGCATGCGTGACCGCGACCGGCTGGTGGTGGTCGTGCCACACCTCCACCGCCACCGGCTGCCCCGCGCGGCCGTAGAACGCCCACGAGCCGAGGTGGAACTCACGCCCCGCGGTATCGCCGCCGTCGGCCGAACCCGTCGAATCCCGGGCCCCATACGGGTCACGGACGAACCGCTCCATGAACTGCCGCACCCGCGCATCGCCGTCGGGCTGCACGATCGAGTCCCAGTGCACGAACCGGAACCACATGAAGTCGCCGCTGTGCGTCGGCACGATCAGCGCCGAGGCCCGGTCGCGGAGCTGGCCGTCGCCCCGGGCCATACGGGCGTCGTCCCGCAGCACCGTGTCGTACCGCACGGTCGTCCACGTCTCCGGCTCGATGAGCTGCGCCGAGTTGGTGTAGAGCTTGCACTGGGTAGCCACAGCAGCCTCCTCAGGCGATCCGCTGGAACGTCAGCCAGCTGTCGGTGTAGAGCACGGTCGCGGCTGCGTTGGAGGTGTTCTGAGCCCACTGGAGCGCGATGTTCCCGGCGGTCGTACTCATGCGGAACAGACCGGAGACGGGCGTGAAGTGGGTGCTGTCGCTGGTGCCGTAGCCGGTGCGGAAGCTCGAGACGTCGTTGGTCTCCGTGCGGATCGAGTAGCCCGCCGTCCCGGCCGCGCCGGACCCCGAGCCGGGCATGAGCCAGGCCCACTCACCGAGGCAGCCGGCAGGCACCGCGAACTGGAGCTTGATGTCCGGCGTCGGGTCCGTGAAGTACTTGATCCAGCCCACCATCGTGTAGACCGCGGCCGCCTCAGCAGGGAAAACGAGGTGCGTGTCATCAAGGAACGTGGTCGTCGCCGCGCGCGACTCGTCCGCGGTCTTCCGCACGGTCTGCGGCTGCATCGACCTCAGCAGCGACGCGGTAGCCCGCTGACCGGCGAGCGGTATCGGGTACGCCTCAGGCACAGCGGCCTCCTTACAGGGCGAGGATCGTCGGGGTGGCCAGGCGCACATCCGCGCCTGCTGAATGCGCCTTGACGACGCCGTTGACGGACCGGGCCACGGTGAACGTCTGCGGGTTCACGATCCGCGCGTTCTGGTACCTGACCTGAGGGTTCACGTTGGTGTTCGAGGACGACGAGATCGACCGCACCCCGACATGCGTAGCCGTCGTGATCGACCCGTCCGTCACCGACACCTGCCAGCCCGGCATCTCCACCAGGTCCGTCGCAGCCCACGCCTTGGCCATCAGCACCGCACCGCACGCCTGGAACCGCACCCGGTAATAGACCCCCGCGACGTACGTGTCCGGCAGGGTGTAGCTGCCGAGCGACGTCTCCGTTCCACCGACACGCTTCCGGATCGTCAGGATGATCGTGTTCGAGGTCGTGAACTCGACGCGCGCCATGTAGAGGTTGTCCGAGTCGAGGTACCGGCCCATCGGCCCACCGGACAAGAAGCCACCCGTCGCCAGCGCGCTCGCGGCCACGTCCACGTAGTAGTCGAAGTCTGTGAAGACCACCTCGGTGAAGCTGCGGCGCGAGGCGTTCACCGAGGCCAGCGTGTGCGACCCCACGTTGCTGCCGACGGCGTAGTCCGCCGCGGTCCCTCCGCCTGTCGTCCACGCCTGCCCGCTGTCGGCCGTGCCCCAGCCGTTCGACACCGTTCGGTTGAACGTGTCCGTCAGCCACGGGGCCACCGCGGTCACACGCATGACCTCACCGCTGATCCGGATGTCGAACGGCGCCTCGGCGGCATCCGTCGTCCAGAGCGTCGACTCGCCCGCCGACGGCACCACCATGAGCGACGTCGCCCCCGACGACACCGCAGACAGCAGCTCCGAGCCGTCGGTATCGATGCGGGCGTCGAGGCTGTCGAGGTAGCCCACCGTGTACGGCGACGCGGGCGCGCACGTGAAGATCAGCCGGTGCTCGAAGTGGGTGATCGTCTCTTCGGTTCCGAGGACGAGCTGATCGATGGTGTCGGGCGGCAGCCAGCTCGGCGGGTTCTGGATCTGGACGCGGTCGCCCTGCCGCAGGCCGAGCACGGCCTGCTTCAGTGCAGGGTCCGCTACGAACGAGGCGTGCGCGAGGTTCACCGCGATCGTCGGATGCCGGGCTTCGTCCACCGTGCCGAGGTGCACCCGCCACGCCGCCTGGTCCCGCAGCACGGCCGCGTCCGTGCTGGCCAGGTTCAACGTCACGTCTGTGCCGGGGCCGTACACGCCCACCCCTGCAGGCGGCAGTGCCGTCGACAGGGCGCCCTCGGTCTCCTCGTACGTGGCGCTCACGCCGTTGACGGTGACCGTGACCCTGTTCTGCGTCCGCTGATCGTCCTCCACCGGCACGGGCACCTGCGCCAACTGCGCGCCGGAGTAGTCGAGCACGAGCGCGGCATCCTGGTTGTACAGCGACGCCCGCGTCCGATACCCGAGCCCCAGCACCGCGCGCGACTCGAACAGCATCCCACCGTCAGCCTCAACGCACTCCCGCATCAACGCCAGCGGGTTGCTCTTGCCCTGCGCGCCCATCTCCACGGTGTCGTCCAGATCCCCGACCCCGTCGAAGGGAATGGCCTCCTCACCGCACAGCCGCTGGACCCGGCGGCCCGCGGACTCGCCGATCGGGTTGATCCGCACGCCGAGGGCCGTCGTTGCGGTGATCGCGTTCTCCACCGTCACGTGCCCGACCGCGACACCCGGCAGATACTGCGTCCCCCCAAGCCCCACCACCGAGCGGCTGGCCGGACCGAACTGCACCCGCGTCACACGGCTGAGCTGCGTCAACGTAGCGGTGTCGGTGACGCTGTACACCGTGCCGCTGTTCACGTCCGTGAGCCGAATCGCCCGGTCGATGCTCGTGCCGTTCTCGGCGAACTCGATCGACACGTAGAGCTGGCGCCCGCGGATATCCAGCGTGTGCGGGAGCGCCGCGCCGAGCTCGGAGCCGTCGGCGTCGTGCTGGGTGAGGACGAGGCTCTTGGTGTCCGTGACGTAGTACAGCTCCCAGAACTGGGCCGAGCCCGGGCTGTAGTCGAACTGATCGATTGCGCACAGCACCTTGCCGTTAGACAGCCCGTCAGCAGGGATCGACGCCAGGAACCGCACCTGTGTGGCCGTCGGCTCGTCGTACCGGGCGACGCCGCCGGACAACGACGCCGTGGTCAGATCCGGCAGTGGATCGGACGCCTTGAAACCGTCGTACGAGGCCAGCGTCGGCGTGCCAGACCACCGCATCGGCGACCCCGAGACGAGCGCCGAAGCCAACTGCGTCGACTCCACCGGGTCCTCGCACGGCCAGTACGCCACCACCTGCGGCAGCAGCGGATCCGTAACCGCGTGGTAGATCACCGACCGCTCCGGCGCCGGGCCCTGCGCGAGCCGCCGGATGATGCCGCTCACCTCGACGTCCGTCCACACATCGGTGCCGGTGTTGTCCCAGCCCTGAGCCCAATCGGAGACCTCGCCCCAGATTCGGTACGACTTGCCGCCCAGCCCGTCCGGCACGCTGACCCGGACCGGCTGATTGCGGCCGATCAGCCCGTAGTACGGCCCGCTCGGATTCCTCGGGCTGAACCGGCCGTCCGTGTTGCGGAGCTGCAATGCGGCCGTGGCGTGCTCCGTCTGCGAGCCCTCATCCCGGATCCCGCGCGTGATCCGGATCTGCCCGGAGTCGTCGCGCACCAGGACGTGGCCCGTGACGGTGATGTCCACCCACTCGCCGTTGATCCACAGCTCGACCGTCACCGGCTCGCCAGTCGATGCCTCCCCGGACGCGCCGAGCGGACCAGCCACGGCGCCCATACGCCGCTGCCAGCCCATCACCCGCGCTGCGAGACCACCCGGCATCGGTCACTCGTCCCAGGTGACCTTGCAGCGCAGATCCACCGCCGTCGTCGGCGTCGTGGCCCTGACCCTCAGGAACCGGGAGACGGCGATGATCGGCCGCTCGTCCGGCATCCACTGGTAGGTGTAGGACAGCGGCGACTCGCCGGAGACCGAGCTGAGGGACACCGCATCGAACGTGCGCGTCGCCGTGATGGACCCCTCGGCCGACGCCGTGTAACCGGTCAGGGCCGTGCCGCCGATACACAACGACGCAGGGGCATTGGGGTCAAGGGGCTGGATGCCCGCAGCGACGTGCGCGGTGACCGTGGCCGCTACGTCGGTCTGGATCAGCTCGATTACCGCGTCGGCGCCCGGCGGGTCGTCGAGCGTGAAAGACCAGCTGATGAGCTGGATCTGGCGCGTTGACGGCGTCGCCACCTGAAGCATGGTCTTGATGGCCGTCCCGGTCGTCACCGACTGCTGCGCGGCAGTGGTCGGTGCCGGACCGTTCCACGAGGTGTACCTGTGCATCTCTCTCCCTACGCCCCCATCAGGGCGGCCTGGACATTGCCGCCGCGCGTACGCACCGCACGGCGGCCGGTGTCGATCCACAGCTGGCCGAAGTCGCGGCCGCCGATGTTGAGCTGGATGACGAGCGGCTGGCTGTTCGACGCGGCGGGGGCCGCGGCCAGACGGCGCGAGTCCGGACCCGACCGCACACGCGAACCCACCGGCAGATCCAGCAACTCCGGCTCGTGCTCGCCCACCCACGTCAGCCCACTGCGGATACCGCCCGACGCCGCGGCGCCGACGATGCCGCCGGCCGCCTTCCGCCCACGGATGCCGCGCGAGATCGTCCGCTCGATGCTCTTCGCGAGCCGGATCATCGCCTTCTCCAGCCGGTCCTGCTGCTTCTGGAGGCCCTTGACCAGCTTCTCCTGAGCCTTGATCGCCGCCCCGTAGAACGCGTCCGCCGCGGTCTTCCCCGACGCCAACGCAGACTTCGCGATCTGGGCCTGCAACGCGTTCATGGACTTGATCTCAGAGGACGACCCGCGCAGCAGCGCGCCCGCGGTCTCCAGCCCGCCGCCCTCGATACCGGCCTCGGCGATCTGCCGGAGAAGCCCCTTGTCGAGGCCCTTCTTCTTCAGGCTGGACAGAGCGCCGGAGAATGCGGTCGCCTTGTCCCGGCTCTGGACGAGGCCGCTCATGATGGACCCCACCGTGATCGGCTTGCCGTCGCTCTGCCCGCGGGTGATGCTCGCCGACGACAACACGTTGGAGCGCACGGACTCGCGGAGCTGCGAGGCGGACGACTTCAGGTCGTTGAGCTTGTCCTTCGCCTTGTCCAACGCGCCGTTGACCTTGCTCAGCGCCTTCTCGTGTCGGATCAGGCCGCGGCCCGCAGAGTCCAGCGCGCGCAGCAGACGCCGCTCCGTGCCCCCGGTTGTCGCCCTCTTCACGTTGCCGCGCGCGGCGTTCAGCGCCGAGACGAGCGACCCGAGGTCAGAAGGAGCGCCGACGGCCTTCTCGAACGGGGTGAGCCTGTACGACGCCTTCCGCCCGAAGTGGCTGATGCCGAACTGATCACGCAGCTCCGCACGAGCCTCGTTCCGGACCCGCGCCGCCTCACGAGCCCGCTCCTTAGCCTGCCGAGCCCGCGCCGCACGCTGAGCCTTCGTCAGCCCGCCTCGCCGCAGGCCCGGCACCGTCAACCTGCCATCGTTCAGGGCGTCGAGGAACTTGATCCCGTACTTCTGAACCGCCCTCGCCTGCACGACGTACTCGCTGTTCGACACAGCGGCAGCCGCGCCGGAGCCGAACGTTGCGAAGATCGAGTCTGATGTGGGGGTGCCAGGCCCCTCGACGAGGCCTCCACTGGGGAAGTGCTGGATCTCGCCGCCGCCCGCGTAGCCGCGTACCGGCCCGCCGCGGGCCCGGAAGCTGTCCGCCTGCCGCTTCACCGCGTCGGCGGTCGTGCGGATCTCCTTGCGGACGTGCTCGGAGATCGTGAGGCGCCGCGTCGTGATCGTGATGCTCTTGCTCGACAGGCGGTCCCTGGCGCCTTGCACGGCCCGGATGTTGGACAGGGCAGAGCCGGTGCGCGCGGTCACGGAGAGGCGCCCGTCCGGCAACCGCCTGACCTTGAAGCCGACACTCTCCAACGCCTTGATCGCAGAGCCAGACAAGGCCTTGACCGTGACGCTCTTCGACCCAGGCGTCGCCTTGATCTTCCGGATCACCGAGTTCAGGCCCGCGATCGCGTCCTCGCGCTCCATCTTGATCTTCGTCTTCTTGGAGCTCGGGATCTTCATGATCTGACCCGCGAGCTGCTTCGCCTCCGACGCCGACAACCCCATCGCCTGCGCGTGCTTGAGGAACTCCTTCCGCCCGCGCGAGTAGATCCCGTTGACCTGCTCCCAGCTTCCGCCGGACTCGCGGGCGGAGGCCGCAGCTTCCTTGGTCTTGTTCGCGAGATCCGTGAGCGCCGTCGCAGCGGCTTGCGCCTTCGGCGAGTTGACGTCCAACTGCCCGTTGATCATCCGCAGCGACCCGGCGTTCTCGCCTGCCGCCTTCGCCGCCGCGTCGATGCTCGCCTCGAAAGCGATCATCCCGCCGAGCGCCGAACGGTTCACATCGTTCAAGGCCTCGATGCTCTGCCTCAACCCATCCGCGCTCTGCTTCTGCGCGTTCAGCTTCTGCTGCACCGCCAGCGCCTGCTGGCCGAACAGACCCATCGACTGAGCGGCGAGCTCCTGCTCAAACTTCACGTCCGCCAGCGCCGACTTGTAGTCATCCATCTGCGACGCGAAATCCGACGCCTTGCCGCTCTTCGCGTACGCCGTCTTCAACCGCTCGAACGCCGCCGCAGCGATGTCCGCCTTCCCACCCCTAACCAGGTTCGTCAGGCTGGTATCGATCGCATCGAGGCGCTCCTTGGCCTCCTTGACCGGCGTGGAGTCAGCCATCCCCAGCGAGAAAACCTTGACGAGGCCCTGCTGCACGTTGTCCACCAAGGCCGGGTCGCTCGCCGACCGGAGCGACTCGTACAGCCCATCCAGGTCCTTACCGAAAAGGCGGGCCGCCTCGCCCCCAGACTTCCCGGACTGCCCCAGTCGCCCCAGCGAGCCCGTGAGCTTGTCGACGTCCGGCGGAGCCTGCCGGCCGATGTCCCCCAGCTTGCTGACTGCCACCACCAGCAGCCCGATTCCCGCTGCGACGACCCCGATTTTCGCTGCCCTCGACAGTGCCCCGAAGGCGGCCGCGAGCCCGGACAGGCCGCCGCCCGCCGCGACCGACGCGGCCCGCATCGCGGCCAGTGACGCGCCGAACGCGGCGATGCCGCCGCCTGCCGCCCCCAGCCCCGCTGCGGCGAGCGATACCGCCTTGAAGACGACTACGAACTGCAGCAGCGTCGACAGCACGTCGGTGGGGATGGCGTTGATGAGCTGCGCGAACGCGTTGACCGCGCTGAGGATCCCGACACCGACGTCCGACGCAGCGGCCACCACGTGCACCAGCGCCCGGCTGAGGTTGCCGAGGGTCTCGGCGACCTGTGGGCCGACCTCGCGTACGTAGGACATGAACTCGCCGAGCTGCGAGCTGCCCGCGCCGCCCTGCATCACCCGCATGAAGTGGACGAGCCCGTCCGTGGCCCTGCTCAGCACGCCGCCCGCGAACTGCGCGAACGTGTCCATCAGCCGCTCGAACCCGGACGAGTTGACGCCGCCCGCGAGGACCGTCATCAGCCGATCCAGCTCGCTGCTCGTCGACCGGACCAGCGGCGACAGCCGCGGCAACAGCCCCCCGAACGTCGCGAAACCCTTGGTGACGACCGGCATCGTGTCCCCGGCCAGCGAGTTCGACCATGCCTTGTACTGGTCCTTGAACACCGACAGCGCCGCCGCAGCCCGCCGCGTCGCCGGGTCCATGTCCTTCACCGACCGCAGATACGCGGCCTCGGCCTTCGTCGCCTGCTCCGAGGCCTTCCCGTGCTCCTTGACCGCGTCCTTGTACTTCTTCTCGGCCTCCGACGCCTTCATCATCGCCGCGACTTGGCCGCCGATCGCCAGCCCGAACGCCGCCACCGCAACGCCCGCCGCCGCCAGGTTCCCCGCGATGGGGACAGCCGCCGCAGCGATCGGTATCAGCGCCGGGGACAGCAACAACGCGGCCTGCTTGAGGCGCTGCATCCCGCCAGACGCGCCGCCGCTGGACGTGCGGATCGTCCCGAGGCTGCCCCGCAGTCCGGCGAGAGTGGTGGTCAGGCGCCGCATGCTGGCGTCGAGGTCGTCGCTGTCGGAGCGCAGGGTACGCGTCCGGTCCGACAAGCTGCTGAGGCGCCCGTCTGCGGTCTGCGCCCGCACGTTGAAGCTCCGCAGAGAGTTCGCCGCGCCCGCCACCTGCGTACGTAGCTCGCCCATCGCCGCTGCCGCTGCAGCGGCCCGGCCCCGCAGCGTGCGCAGCGCCCGCGAGGCGTCCTCGGCCTGCTGTTCCAGCGAGTTCAGGGCAGCAGCCGTTGCCGTCGCCCGGGCCGCCAGCGAGCCGAGCGCCGTGTCGGCGCCCCGGGCGTCGCCGCGCAAGTCCCGCATCGCGGTAGCCGCGGCGGAGATCTGGCTGGTCTGCCCGTGGAACGTGGCGGTCAGGCGGACGGGGCTCTCCCGCTTCAGGTCACGAAGCCCCGCCTTGATCGACGCCACGCCGCTACCGACCTGGTCGTCAAGCCTGGCGGTGATCCGGATATCACCTGCCGCCCGCAGGCTGCGGAGCGCCAGCGTGGCCGACTGGGCCCGGTTCTCCATCTGCCGCAGGGAGTGCCCGGTCGCCGTGGAGCGGGTGTCGAGCGTGCGCAGCGCCTGGGCTGCTGATGTCGCGTTCTGCTTGAGACCGTTGATCGAGGAGTTGACGGCGGCGAGACCACCCGCGGTCTGGTTGGCGACCCGTACGCGGATCTCGATGTCATTCCCCACCGCCGTCCACCTCCTCCTGCGGGGTGCCGCGTCGTTCGATCTCTAGGAGCCGCAGAAGTTCCGGGTCTTCTGCGAGCAGGGTGGACAGGGTGTAGCCGGGGAAGCGCTGGAGCAGCCCGAGGATCAGGCGGGCACGGCGGTACTCTCCGGGGGCAGTGACAAGGTTTCCGTCGGGATCGATGCCACCGGGGATAGCTCGGTGTCGGTCGAGGGCTCGTCCAAAGGGGCGGCCACTCCGGCGACGGCGTTCTGCCAGGCGTCGATGATCGCCCAGTTGAATTCGAGGTCGAGGGAGCGGATTCCGTCGAACGTGGTGGGCACGGGCTCGCCCGTGTCGGGGTCGTCGACGTTCCACTCGATGAGCCGGTCGGCCATCAGCTTCAGCATCGAGAGGATCGCCTCGTCGCTGCCGTCGGCGCGCGCAGTGTCGAGGTCGATCATCTGGCCCGTGTTCAGGCCGCGGATGCGGACCTCAAGGCCCTCGTACTCCTCGCCCTCGAATTCGAGCGTGTAGATCTTCTGCTTCGGGCGGTATCCCATTACGGCCGCCTCTCAGGCCCACGTCGGCACGGTGCCGTCGGCGAGCACGCCGGGCACCGCCCACGTGAGCTCGCCGGAGTCGGCCCGGGTCAGCGGGTAGTCCGTGTACAGGAGTTCCCCGGCCAGGGTCTGCCCGGACACGGTGAGCGTCGTGGTGCGGGCCACGGAGGTGCTGGTGACGGTCTTGAACACGTCGTGGCTGGCGTTCGCGGCGTCGTTGAAGACGCCGTTCAGTGTCACCGACATGTCCGCGAGCAGCAGCAACCTCTCGTAGGCACTCTTGTCGATGCCGGTGATGTCCTGCACGCCACGCGGCGTGGCGAGCTGGAGGTTCGTGATGTCGTTCTTGATCGCCCGCGGCGTGCCCGATGCGTCGTCCACCGACGCCGTAGTCCAGCCGAGGCCGCTTTCTTTCGCCATGGTCGTTCCCTTCTGGTTGCAGCTACGCCTCAGCGAGCTTCGGTTCGTGGACCCACGTAGCTGCGTGCTCCGTGGCGGGCGCGAGGGAGCCGAACATCTGGCGAATGCCGTCGGAGCCGACCCAGCCCTTGTGGAAGCGCGTCGCGTGGGTGATCGAGTAGCCGTCGGCGATGACCTTCACGGTGTGGACGGCCTTGCCGCCGTCGGCCATTGCGTACAGCCGGTCGCTCGGGCCAGCGATGGTGATGGTGAAGCCCACCGGGCCGGGAACCCGTGTCACGGCCGCCCCATCGTCGGGGATCTCGTGCATCATCACCGGAGTTGTGCAGGTGAGGTCGGCATACTCGCCTTCGAGGTCGGTGCCGTTGACCACGAGCTTTGTGTCCATGGCTACCCCCGTTCCATCGCGTCTGAGAGCCCCTGCTGGTGCTCCGCGAAGTTCTCCACCCAGTGCTCCGGGCGCGCGTGCTGCCGGTCCGGGGTGCCGCGGGGGTTGCCCCGCCAGTCCCCGTCCCGGACCACGTACAGCTCCGGGCGGTCCAGACGCGTGCGGTGCTGCCCGGCGCGGAAGCACGCCTGTCCGGCCTCGTACACCAGCCACGTCTCGCCCTCGGCGACGCGCAGTTCGTGGAAGCGGCGCCCGCTCGTGCGGGCGGCGTGGAGCATCTGCTCGTCCAGGCCCTCGACGCGCACGCGCCAGCCCTGGCGGTGATCCGCGCAGTCGACCTCCGCGCAGGTCGCCTTGCGCCAGTGCGAGGAGACAGGCGCGAGGATCGCGAACGTCTTGTATGCCTCGGCCGGCATCTTCGGCTCGATACGGTTCACGGCGTGCAGCATCAGAAGACCACCCCTGCGATCTCGTTCTTGACGACCACGACGGCGAAGGCCAGCGAGGAGAAGCCGCCGGTCGTGACGGTGACCGCGCGCAGGTAGCGGCGGACTGTAGACACGTTCGAAATGGCGATGCGCTCAGCGCTGTTCCCGGCGGTGAGCTGAGTGAAGGCCAGCCCAGCGACGTCGGCGAAGCTGACGTTGTCCGCCGAGTCCTGGATCTTCACGGTCACGTCAGTGCCGGTGAACGCCATCGCCTGGAGGTAGGCCTGCGCGCCGAAGCTGGCCGATGCGGCGGTATCGATGCTCGTGCCGTCGGTGGCGGCGGTGTCGGTGCGGATCCCGGCCGTCAGGGAGCGGCCCCACTCGACGCCGAACGCGTTGCACTGCGCCTCGGTCTGGAAGGTGAACTCACCGCTGTCGCCCCGGTTACCGTCGTAGTTGATCTGCTTGGCGACCATGGCCGCGGCCGGGTTGCCGAGCGTCGTGCCACGGAAGTAGGTACAGATCACGTCGGCGGTGGGCAGCGTGGATAGCCGCTCGTGCGCGCGGTCGGTGCCCGGGTTGAAGAAGGCCTGCCAGCCCATGGTGCCGGTGCGTAGGCCCCCGATCCGCTCAGGTGCGCTCTTGTCGATGCCCGTGACCTCGATCGGTGCGGGCCCACCTGACACGCTGACGCTGCCGATGTCGCCGGAGACGTCGTAGCCCGAAATGTAAAAGTTGTCACCAAGGCCGGACTGCTTTGCCACGTCAGGCCACCTCCGTCCAAAGGTCATTGACGACGCACGGGACAGCGATCGTCATCACGCGGTACAGCACGCCGTCGTGCTGCAGGTAGCCCGCCCGCACGTCCAGGGGCGTCCCGTACGCGCCGAGCAGATCGACGGAGCGCAGCAGCCCGCCGAGGGTGAAGTCGCCGCTGTACGCGGCACACAGGGCATCAGCCGCAGCGAGCATCTGCGGGTCGATCGCGTCCGCGGGCTCCTGCACGGCGGACGTGTACAGGCGCACGTTGAACACGAGCAGCACGGAGACGCTGTCGAGGCCGGAGGCCCGCACCGGGGTGACACGGTCGGCCCACACGCCAGCGGTGAGGCCGCCGGTGGACGGCGGGTTCTTGGGCTCGTGGCCGTTGACCCTCTCGAAGTAGCCGCTGGCCTGAGCGTGGGAGACGAGCGCATCTGTGAGGCCGAGGATGTCGAGGGCCATGGGTCAGCCCCCCATCTCGGGGAGGTGGCGCTGCACGGCGCGCTCGGCGATCTGCGGGCCGCGCGCGGCGACGAGCGCCTTCGTACGGCGCCAGTGGGAGTAGCCGGGGAAGCGGGTCACCGGGCTGTTGCGGGAGCCCACGCCTTCCAGCCACGGCCCGTACACCACGCCCTGGTCGTGGACGAGGGAGGTGTCCCCGCTGACGCGAGTGGTCGTCACGCGGGACTCGTAGTAGCCCGTCGGGTGCCGGAACGCGGCGCCCATCAGGGCGAGCGCGTGCGTCTCGGCGAACTCGGCGATGTCCTCGCGCGCGTCGTCGCAGGCGTCCTGCATCGCGCGCGCTGCTCGGCCGTCGAACAGCGGGCCACGGAAGGAGATCTCGATGCTCATACGGACCTCACCCGACCCTTGCGGCCGTGCGAGCGGTACACCCGCTCGCTCAGAGCCGCGAGCGCGGATGCGTCGAGGGTCCGCTCGCTGCTCCCGCCCTCGCTCGACTTCCGGGTCCGGGCGTATCCGGACGTCTCAGCGCCGAGACGTGTGATCGCCTCCGCGATCGCCAGGCCCCGGACCGGGCCGGGCGGATCCCAGCGCTGCACCGTGGCACCCAGCGAGTGCGTGGCCGCCGTCGTGCCGAGCGCGCCACGGGCGACAGCCAGCGTCCGCGAGGCGTAGATGTCCACGCCCGCAGCGTGCGCGGCAAGCACACTGCCGTCCCACGCCCGCTTCACCGTCAGCGTGGTGCCCGCGATGTCGACGATGAGCATCCGCTCCGACTCGACGAGCAGGACCTCGTCGACCGCGAACGCCGCGCCGTCCGCCACGGCCACGGCCACCGCGTTCGCCTGCGCGGTCAGGCCCGAGCCGCCGAGGTTCTGCCCGGTGTCGGCCATCGCCCGGCCGGTGACGAGCATCCGCTCGGAGTCGACGCGCAGCACCGACCCCACCCCCAGAACGGCTGCAGCGGCGCCGTTCACGCTGAGCGTGGTGGCCGAGGCCGAGGAGACCGCGGCCGCGAGTGCGCCGGCTGCTGTCTCGTCGTCGCGGTAGCCCCACAGCCCGGTGATGGAGATGTCGCGCTGGTGGGTGTCGCCACCGCCGAACGCCGCAGCCGAGGCGAGGTCGATCTCCAGACGGTTGTACGGGGGCCCGCTGCGGTTGGGCTCCAGGAGGTAGTCGGTAGAGGCGATGACCGTGCCGCCGGAGGAGAGGGCGACGACGGAGATGAGCTCGGAGTCGTCCAGCCACAGCCGCCACGACGCGGCGCGCTGCGGGTTCGGCCAGTCGAAGAAGCGCGTGCCCAGCTCGGGGTAGAACCGGCGGTGGCACAGGGCCTCGATGTCGCGGGATGCCGACTCCAGCGCCCGGTCGATCTGCCCGGCGTTGCGCGCGGTCGCCTTGGAGTCGAGGGCGCGCATCACGTCCTCGCGGGTGGCGTACCAGGGCTGCATCGTCACGACCTCCCTGTCAGGAGGGAGTCGACGTGACCGACGCGGCGGCCGCCCGCTGCCCAGATCGAGCCGTCGAACTTGCAGTACAGCTCGCCGCGCGGGCCTGTGCGCAGGGGCTCCCCGCAGTCACCGCATGCTTCGGGGGTGCGGTCGCGGTCCTCGCGGTACTGGTGCGCGCCCTCGCGGAGGATGTCGAGCAGCCCGTACCACGGCCCTTGAGCCGGGACGGCCTCCGGCTCCGGTTCCGGGGTGTCTGGTGCGCCGTCGTGTGCCGTCGCGGTGAGTCCGCCGAAGGCGGCCGTGGCGGTGCCTCGTACGGTGCGGGTCCCGGACGCTGCTCCTGTCAGGCCGCCAAGGGCAGCCGTGGCCGCGGCAAGTACGGTGCGTGCGCCCGCCGCAGTCCCGGTGAGCCCGCCGAACGAGCTTGCTGCGCTGCCGCTGACGGTGCGCACGCCTGCGGCAGTGGCGCCGAGGCCGCCGAACGCCCCGAGAGCGGTGCCGGTGACGTTGGCCGAGAGCGGCGGGTCGTCCTCAGTGGACAGTGCGGTCGTTCCGGCCGTGAGGTTGCGGCCGTTGCCGGAGATGTCGTTGATGTTCGTGAGCATGGGCCAGTTCGCCCACACCCCGGACGTGCGGACGATCGTCGCTGATGCCCACTCGGCCTCGATCTCAGCCTGCGACAGGACGGCAGACCACACGCGTACGTAGGCGAGGCCGCCGTTGAACCACTCGCCCGAGTCCCCGGCCGACCGGCCGAACAGCGTGATCCCGTCGGGCGTAGCGCCGCCGGACACCTGCCCAGTCACGGCGTTCGTGGAGCCGCCGATCGTCCGCGTGTAGATCGTCGCGTCGGTGGCACCGGTCCCCGCGATCGTGACGGCGAGCATCCGCCACGTGTCGACCGCGAGCGCGTCCGCGCCGATGATCCCGCCAGTGTTGCCGGGGCTCACGACAACCGGCGTGGTGCCGCTGCTGCCGGTCGCGATGTTGACCGCCGTCGACCCGCCGCCGCCCGAGTGCAGCCGCATCATCGTCGAGAAATCATCGCGATCGACGCGCAGCCGAGCCCACATGGTGACCGTGAACGCCGTCGCGGGCGCTGGCGGGGCGCTGGCTGTGTACGAGATGCGGTCGCTGGCTTGGTCGGAACGCTGGGACATTCGCGGTCACCTCCTCTCTGGGGCTTGGGTTGGTCAGGCTGCGACGGGCAGCGTCAGGTCGAGTTCGCCGGTGGGGATCGTGAACGTGTCGGCAGTCGTGACCGCGTTCGCCGTGACCGTCCCGGACCCCCCGAAGTTCCCGCCGGACGACGCCGACCAGAGCGAGAAGTGCGTGTAGTCCTCGGTACCGGCCACCACCGTCCACACGAGATCCGCCGTGGTGGTCTTCGCCGCGCCGGACGCGGACGCCCACGTGGCCTGCTTGCGGGTCGTCTCGGTCGCGGCGTTCGAGGTGCCTGCGGCGCCGGGGTCCCCCACGTGGAGCTTGACCCACGGGTAGGCGGTGCCCTGGTTATCCAGGTGCGTGTTCGCCGCCGCGGTGGAGAATCCGACGGTCACGGCCTACTCCGCCTCTGCCGCGCGGACGTCGTCCTCGGTGAGGCGCTGCACCAGGTCGTCCCGCTTGCCGGACTTCGGCAGGCTGCGGGCGCCGAGCTGTTCCTTCAGCTCTTCGACAGTCCAGTCCCCATAGCCCGGGGCGACGTCGTCGGCCGGTTCCGGCAGCGACTCGACAGCCTCCTCAACCTCCTCCGTCTCGGGAGCTGGCCATACGTCCGGGTCGTCGCTGTTGCCCCACGCGCCGCCCACAACCGCGGCGCCCGCGATGGTGGGCCCGCCGTGGCGGGTGATCTTCGGCATGGCGCCGTCCTCCTCGTGATCCGTCGAGCGGCAGTGCGGGCACGCCGGGAGGCCCACCGCGAACAGCGCCGTGCACTCCCGGCATCGCCTCAGTGCCATGTCAGCCCGCCACCAACGTGGCGCCGTCGGTCAGAGGCACCCACGTCGCGTACCAAGTGATCGCGCCATCAGGGTTCGTGCCGGTCGTGACCTGCTCGACGTCTCCGGTCGTGACGACCAGGTTGCGGAGGGCGCCAGCGTTCTTCGCGAGGGAGTACTCGAAGATCGCGCCGTTAGTAGCCGGGTCGTCGATCGACCCTGCGAAGCCGATGACCGTCCCGACCGCCGTGTCCGTCGTGCCGATGTCGGTCGCTTCGTTGATGTCGCTCGTGTCACCCGTGGTCGGGTTGACCTGCAGCTTCACGGTGTCGGCAACGGTGATCGCGGTGGTGACCTTGCCCCACAGGGCTGTGATCAGCACCTCCCCGCCAGCGACAGTGAAGATGGTGCGGGTGTCCGCGGCGAACGCGCCCGACGGGCTGGACACCGGGGAGCTGCCGAGGAGCAGAGACCGGAGGGCCGTGCCCGAAGGAGGAGATGCGCTCATGATTCAGCCCCTCTCAGACCAGAGCCGGAAGGTTCTCAGGCGCACGCTGCACCTTGAGGTCATGCAGGATCGCCACCACCGTGCCGGTCGACGTGGACGCCACCTTGACGTGCGTGTGACCGTCGGGAAGCTCCGACTCGTCGATGGTGAACACCGAGCAGTCGTGGCCCGCGGTGCCCGCGTTGACGACCGTCGACGCCGCGGCCTGGGTCTCCGCCGACCAGGCGCCGCCGGTGCCGGTGCTGTCGTAGAAGTGGTCGACGGTGGCGAGCACCGCCGCGCCGGAGCCGCCTGCGCTGGCCGCGGACGTCACGGTGTACGTGTCGCCAGCGGCGAGGTGGCAGACGAAGCTGACTGCTCCGGCGTCCCTGAGGGGGACGTACACGTCGTCGGCTACCGCGACGACGTTGAAGACCCTTCCGAGTCCGTCCATGGTGTTGCCTTCCTTACGGGGGGTTAATGCCGTTTCGGGGTGGCCTCGGCAGGGGCGTTACTGCCTGCCGAGGCTGGCGTTGGATCAGGCTCGGGTCTCGACCTTCACGAACGGGGACAGGGTGTTGGAGCCCTTGCGGGGGGTGATCGCGGACTTGATCCACGGGGTGCCGTCGACACGCTCGATCACGCGCATCGCGGTCTTGTCGTTGCCGAACTTGAACTCGGTCGACGTGGCGGACTGCATGGCCTGCCGGTCACCGATCAGGTAGTAGCCGAAGTCGACGAAGTTGATGTCGCCCGACGTGCCGACGGAGGAGACCTTCTCGGTCCACACGACCGGTCGGCCGAGGATCGTGACCGGGGGCGCGCCGGCGCCGTCGCCGTTGCCGATCCACACCGCGCTGCCGCCGGTTCCGACCGAGAGGGCCATGGTGGCGATCTCGGGGAAGGTGTCGATGTGCGCCACCCACACCGCGCGGCCGATCGAGGCCGGGAGCATCCGGGAGTAGCACTTGACGATGTTCTCCCACAGGATCGTGCCCGCGGTCTGGCTGCTCTGCTTGGTCACGGACACGGCGGCCGGGGCGTTGAGGAAGCCCAGGGGCTGGCCGACGCCGACGCCGTCGATGAACGCGCAGTCCTCGAACCAGGCCAGGGCCTCGGGGTAGGACTCGTTCATGAACTGTTCGAGGCTGATGATCGAGTCCTGGAACAGTTCGTTCGGGATCTCGCTGTAGAGGGTGAGCTTCTTCGCGATGAGCTCGATGCGGCCGAACGTCGGGGAGCTGTCGGTGAGCGCGCCGCCCTCTTCGGTCCAGTAGCCGACGATCCCGCCGTGCACGCTCGATGCGTTCGACGTGTTGTCGATCATCGGGTAGGGGACGGTGAGGGACTCCATGGGGACGACGCGAGCGCGGGAGCGGACAACGGCCATCTCCAGTGCTACCCGCAGGAGTTCAGAGCGCAGGAACTCGGGGATGAGGAACCCGCCGTCGGACGGGACGCTGGACCCGAACGCGTTCTGGATCTTCTTGATGTCCGAGCGCGCGGCCAGGGACTCCTGTGTGTTCGCGCCCTGCCACGTCTGGGAGAGGTACTCGCCCCAGCCCGTGAACTGCTTGTCGAGCGCGGCGCCGGGGGCCTTCGGGTTGTAGTGCTTCGACCGGGCGACGGGCGGCGCGGTGGGGTCGAGGTTGAGGCGGTTGATGCTGTTGAGGAGTTTGTCGTTGCGGAGGATGTCCGCGAACTGCTTCTGGGTCTCCTCGCGGATCTGCGCCTCGATGCTGGGGTCCTTCGCGGCCTGCGTCTTGGCGTAGCCGGTGATGAAGTCCCGGAGCGAGTCCTTGTCCTTGACGATGTCCTTCAGCGTCGCGGTGTCGCCGAGCGCTTCGGCGAGCTCGTCGGCGTCGCGCGGGATGGTGGGTGTAGCCACAGTGCCTCCTCAGGCTTCCGTCGCCGCGCTGGACGACGCCGTGGGTTCGGTCAGGTGGGATGTGAGCTCGGCCCACGGATCGGGCTCGGGCTGGGTGAGGTGGGCGACCGTGGCCGTCCAGTCGTCGAGGGGTGCTTGGGGTGCGGGCACTGCGGCGGGGGGCTCCTCCGCGCTGGCCTCGGCTGCAGGTTCGGCGCCGCCCGCTGCTGTGGGTACGGGCGGCGCCGCTACGGCGGCCCGGAGCGTGGCCACCGCCTCCTCGCCGAGGAGGTCAGCGAGGCTGACCACCAGCTGCGGCGAGGCGTCTTCGGGCGCGGCATCTGCGCGCGGCGGCCCGGGCGCCGGCTTCGGTGTCTCCGGCCGCCGCGGGCCCGTGTAGCCGTACGCCGCGAAGTCGTACCGGCGCTGCATCTCCGGCTCTTCCTCCGGCTCGCCCTGCTTCGGCTCCTCGCCCTGTTTCTTCGGCAGGGGCAGACACTCATCCGCCAGGCCCGCGTCGACGGCGTCCTCGGGGAGGTACCAGGTCTCCGCGCGCATCCGCTCGCGCCACTGCTCGCGGGTGCCACCCGCGCGGGCCGCGTAGGAATCGGCGATGTTGTCGCTGATGAGGTCGAGAAGCTCTTCCATCTCGCCCATGTCGGCGGCGTTGCCCATGCAGAGCCCGGACGCGTCGTGGATCATCAGCATCGTCTGCGGGGCCATGACGATCCGGTCCCCGGCCATCGCGATGACCGAGGCGATGGATGCGGCGATGCCGTCGACCTGGATCGTGACGTTCGCGGGGTGGGAGCGGAGCGCGTTGGCGATGGCCACGCCCTCAAACACCGAGCCGCCCGGGCTGTTGACGCGCACCCGCATGCGGGGCGACGTGATGGTCTTCAGGTCTTCGATGAACTGATCGGCGGTCGCGCCGAACCAGCCGCCGATCTCGTCGTACAGCATGAGCTCGGCCTCGTCGGGGTCCGCCGCGTTGCTGATGCGGTACCAGGACCGGGCCTCGATGCCGAGGTGCGTGCGCTGCGCATCGGCCTGCTCGCGCTGGCGGGCGACGAAGCGGGCGACGGTGGCGGGCAAGGTGATCATTCGTCGTCCCTCGTCTTCTTCCGCTTGACGACCTTGCAGCGGCAGTCGTTGCCGTGCTCGGCCCCGACGCACTTCACGTAGCCGGACCCGCCCGGGTAGTCCTTGTAGGCCTGCGCGCGGTTGCGGTAGACCTGCCCGTCGTTGTCGGCGCACGGGCCGCAGGTGTTGTCGTCGATGTGGGCCACGGCCTCCCACCGCATCGCGGCCTCGATGTCCTCGCCGAGGAGCCCGGCGACCGTGGCGCCCCACGCGTCCACCGGCTCCTCGTCGGGGACTACGGGGGCGGGCTCGTCAGACGCCCCGGCGGCTGGCGGCGGGGTGTCTGCCTTCGGCTTCTCCGGCACCTTGAAGCCGAGCATCGGCAAGATCGTCGGCGCGAGCAGCGGCGCCCGCGTCACGAGCTTGATGAGCAGCTCACGGTCCGGGTCCGCGCCGGGCGCGCCGAACTGGATCTCTGGCAGGTCGAACGCTTCGAGGACGGCCGGGCCGTACGCGCCCGCCTCGATCAGCTGTGCTGCGGCGCCGACCTTCGCGGTCAGCGTGGTCGCCTCGGTCTCCGCATCCGGCGGGACCGGGTTCTCGTAGTCGAACTCCAGGCCCTCGGCGGCCCGGCCGAACATGGGCAGCAGCTCGTGGTTGAGCGCCGCCTTGATCCGCTCCAGGCGGGGCACCGTCATCTGCTCGGCGAACCACGCCTTCGCCGCGAGCGCAGAGGCGCGGTTGATGTCCTCGAAGTCCCCGATCGCCGTCTTCGAGATGCCGTACGCCTCGCGGACCCGGTCGGCGGTGGCGCCCCGCAGCTCGACGAACTGCATGTCGCGCTGACTGATGGTGCGGTCGACCCACTTGCCGTGCTCCAGGATCGCCACGCGGTGAGCGTTGCCGACGCCGCGGTGCTGCTCGTTCCACCGCTCGCGCAGCTCGTCGAACTCGGTGTCGTTCAGGCCCTGCGGGACCTCGATGATCCCGCCTGGCTGCGCGCTGTTGACGAAGAAGGCGCGTGACCATTCGGCCGCGTACCGGCTGGTGTCGAGGTCGGGGAGGATCGACAGCACCGGCGACAGCCCGCGGTACGGGTCGAGGGGGTTCGGGCGGCGGAGCTGGATGACCTCGTCGAGTTCGAGGGGTATCTGCTCGCCGTCGGGCGACGTATACACGTAGCCGCGCAGGAACCGCTCCCGGTCCGGGACCGGGACGATGCGGTCGGGCCGTACGGGCCACATCTCCAGCGGCAGGGAGAACCCAGTGGCCCGCGCGATCACCCACCAGGACTCGCCGGTGAGGTCGTAGTGCTGCGTGCTGGACTCTACGAACTCCTGCCGCGGCATGAACGCGTTGGGGCGATTCCACAGATCGAGCGCGGCGTGGGAGGTGACCTCGTCGCGGTCCTCGGCACGGCCGGACTTGGCCTTGCGGTAGAGCTTCCAGTCCACCAGGGCCGTGGCGTTGCTGGTGCGGTCGACGATCGCGAAGAGCGTGCCGACGGCGGACATGGCCCGCATCTGGCTTTCGGCGTCGCGGCGCTGCATGTACGCGCCGTACGTGGCGGCGCGGCCGACGAGGGGGACGGGGAGGTTCGCGGTGGCGGCGCTGGCGCGGTTGAGGAGGGCACCGAGGAGGGTTCTGGCCACCGGCCCCTCCTCCCTGCGCTACTTGCCGTAGACCCGCCAGTTCAGGACGAAGCAGCCGATGCCTGCGACAGCGACTCCCGCCACCACATTGATCAACATGGCAGATCCCGACAACAGGATGATGCCAGACGTGTCAAGCAGAACGGGCATCGCGGCATTCAATCTGCCTGCTGACCTGCCCATTGCCTTACGAACTCGACTCACAGCCACCTCACTCGCGTCCGGCTTCCACTGTAGAAAGCCAACAAAAGCGCATCGGCGTTATCGGGCGACCGCCCCAGCCGCTTCTTGATCTCGTCCTTCGGCTCCACCTGAATCCGGCCCTGCGCATCGACGTCCCACAGCGGCGCGAGCATCTGCGCCACCGTCGTGTCGCCGTTCTCCATGACGGACAGGTCCCAGCCCTTGCGCTCCGACAGGCCGCGGCCGACCTCCCACCAGATCTCGGCGCGCAGGTTCTTGAACTTGTCGGGCTTGCTGGCCTTCTCGGAGACGTTCACGGCGACGACCCGCGCACGGTGCTTGCCCTGACTCGCGAGGTTCCGCAGCTCGCCGATCACGCCGAACCCGACGCCGATCGAGTCGACCTTCACCGCGCCCGCGCCGCTCTCCATGAGCGCCTGGAGCACGAGCGGCGCGATCTTCTCCGGCCGGTCCGTGTGGGCCCGCCACTCCCGCCCGGCGCGGCGGCCGCGGCGCTCACGGATGACGGTCTCGTCCCCACCGCCGCCGACATCAACGCCGAGCTCGACGGGCTCCAGGTCCTCCGCCTTGAGCTTGGTCTCGGGGTCGATGCGGCAGGCCGCGATGTCGCTGGCGCGCACGACGCGGTTGGGGGCGTCCTCGCTGAACTCGCCCAAGACCTTGCTGCGGTAGAGGGGGTTGTCCTCGCCCCACTCCTTCGCCTTCTCCTCCACCCACTCCCGGCCCACCAGGGCCTGCGCCACCGGCTCCGGGACTTCCTCGCCGGTCAGGTTCGGGGTGTCGAACGCGCTGATGCCGATCACGTGCCAGCCGGAGCCGGGCACGCACACCTTCCGGAAGTGGCTGGACGGGGAGTCGGGGTTGCCGATCGCGAGGATCCGGCAGTCCGCGTTCGTCGTCAGCGCGTCCGCCGCCACCCACAACTGCTCGGGGATGCCGCACGCCTCGTCGAGGATCACGAGCACGTACCGGGCGTGGATGCCCTGGAACGCTGACTCGTCGTGGTCGGCGGGCTTCCGGCCGAACGCGACGAGCTCGTCGTCGATGTGCCACTCGGTCTGGTTCACGCGGCCAGCGAGCTTGCCGCGGCGGTGGGTTCGGCGGATGTACCGCCACAGGATCGCTCGGACCTGCGCGAAGGTCGGCGCCGAGGTGACGACGAAGGCCTCGCCGGGCGGGTGCGTGTCGAGCCACCACGACGCCACGAGCGAGGCCGTGTGGGATTTGCCCGCGCCGTGGCAGGACCGTACCGCGGTGCGCCGGTGGTCGCGGACGCTGAGCATGATCTCGCGCTGCTTCGACCACACGATCTGCCGCAGGCGTTCCTGTACCCAGCCGACGGGGTTGTGCGCGTACAGGCGCGAGCGCTCGTGGAGGGCGTGGCGGTCGACCTTGCTGCGGAGCTGGTCGCGGATCTCGCGCAGGGCCTTGGTGTCCCCGGCGCGCACCAGTTGCTCGACCTGGTGGCGGACGCTGTCACGCGTCGGGGTCGTCACCGGCGCCGTCCGGGCCGAGGGCGGTGTCGAGGAGGCGACCGATCTCGCGGCCGAGTTGCTCAGCCTCCACGCTGACGCGGGAGGGGGCGTCGAGGCCGAGGAGCTTGCGGAAGCTCTCGCGGGTGCGGAGCGCGCGGTCGATGGCCTTGAGCTTCATCTCGTCGTCGTGGAGGGGCGCTCCGGTGTCGTCGTGGACGATCTGGCCGTAGGAGACGACGTAGTGGTCGCGTTGGAGGATGTCGAGGACCTCGTCGTACATCGCTTCGAGGCGGGTGACTTCGAGGGTGACGAGGTTCTTGCCGGCGCCGTCGACGGCTTCGCGCACGGCGCGGCGGCAGGCGTCGATGGCGGAGCGTTTGGTGATGCCGAGTTCGTCGGCGATCTGCTGGTAGGTGTGGCCTTGGGCTCGGAGTTCGGCGGCGTGGGCGTCTCGGCGTGCGGTGTCAAGGCTGCGTTCGTAGCGGCCGTTGCCGTCGCGGGCGTCTTGGTTCGGGTTGGCCATGGCGCCCTCCTCGCGATGGTTACTGTCTGACGTGGTTTGATGGTAACGGCGCGTGCAACTGGTGGACGGCGCGCTGGAGGCCCGCTTCCGGGGTAGGGGCGGGCCTCTGTCGTGTGCGGGGTCAGGCGGTGAAGACGTGGATGTCGTCGAGGGGCTCGTGGCTGGTGACGCGGACGATGCGCAGTGGGTGGCCGTCTCGGTCGAGGGTCTGCCACTCGTCGATGTTGGCGCCGGTGGCGCGCGCCGTGGCGATGCTGGCCTCCGTGTCGTGGGCGGTTGAGTGGCCCCAGAGGGAGCCGTGGTTGTCGAAGGTGGCGACGGTTGCGGTGGTCGGCGAGGTGGGCATGGTGGGCCCCTTCGGGTCAGGCGGCGAGCAGAAGGCGTGCGGCGAGCTGGTGGTAGCACCGTGACCCCTTGAGCCCGGCGGGGCAGGTGCAGGCGGTGGGGGCGGTGCGGTAGGTCTCGGTGCCGTCGGTGGAGACGGCGATGAAGACGACGCTGCGGAGGGGGATGATCGCGGCGTCGGCGATCAGTTCGCGGGCGCTGGCGACCTGGTGGGGCTTGTAGTCGGTGAGGTCGACGTTGACGTTGCGGATGTGGCGGGCGCAGGTGGGGCCGTAGCCGGTGGCCTGGCTCTTGGTGGAGCGGAGGGTGCGGCCGCAGCGGAGGCAGTTGGTGTGGGTGGTGGTCTGCATGGTGGCCTCCTCGGCGCGACTTCCCCTTACGCCAACAAGCTTGGCATATCGAGTTGGCTATACGCAACAAGGTTGGCCTACTTGATTGGCCAATATTGTGGGAGACTCGTCTCCATGGACACCGCCAAGCTCGAACTCGCAGCCCAGCGCTACCGAGAAGCCGAGACCGCCCTCGAAGCCGCACGCATCGACCTGCAAGCCGAAGCCGTCGCCTTTCTCCGCTCGACCGACGAGCGAGGGGCACAGGCCGCCGTGGTCAAGGTGACCGGCTGGACACGCGAGTACCTGCGACGACTCGTCAAGAGCAGCGAGGAGAAGGCCGGATGAGCGAGGTCGAAGCCCTGCGCTCGGCTCTAACTGAGGAACTGTCCTGCCTCTGGACCGACCTCCAGACTGCGCGCCGCAGCGCCTACAAGGGCAACTGGTCCATGCAGTGCGACTGGATCGTCGAGCGCATCAAGGCGATCACGCCGCTCGTCGGCCCGACACCGTGGACCGCCTTGGACATCGAGCTGATCGAGGACGGCGTGTATCAGCGAATCCACGAGGAGATCGGGGTGGACGCGCCATACGACGAGGCAGGGGTGCGCGAGCATCGGGCGTACCTCAACGCCAGCGCGGGCCCGGTGCGCCCGGACGAGGAGCCTACGCCATGAGCCTGACAGCGCTTCTCCGTCGCGTCCTCCGCCGCGGGGGCGGCACGATGCCCGAACCGCCACCGCTCGCGCCCGACGAGGAGCGCGTCATCCTGTCGCCAGGCTGGAACGGGCCAACGATGGAGACCTCGGCGAACTACACCGGGCGCGGTCTGAACGCCTACCGCAAGCCCACCGCATGACGAAGGCCCCGCCCGGACCACCGGAGCGGGGCCGCTGCGCGACGCGCTAGTCGTCGAGCGTGTCCTCCAACATCTTGTTCTTGTCGAACCGACCCTCGTCGTCCGTCCATCCCAGATCATCGAGGACGTGCGACACCAGCAGCGCGTCGTAGTCCTCATCCTTCAGCCCGTCGCACGCGGCGGGCTTCCCCTTGTCGCCCTTCGGCCGCTCCTTCAGTGCGGTGACACAGTCGTCGGCGATGTCGTCGTACGACGGCCTGCTGAGCCACCACACGCCGCCCCCTACGAGGAGCAGGACGGAGGCGATGACGGCGATGAGAGTGCTGCGGCGCATGGTCCCCCCAAGCGGTGTTGAGGGCCGGATCGTAGCGACGCACGGTGCCCGCGCGGGCGGGAATACCGAATGCCCCGCGGCGACGGAGTGGCGCGGCGGGGCATTCGTGCCGGGCGCGACCCGGCGTGAGTCTCCAGTGTGGCAGGCCGTCAGCCTGCGGGTGGGGTCAGATGCAGGGGAAGTGCGTGCGAGGGTAGTAGCCGCCGCAGCGGGCGCAGTAGATCGTGGTGAAGTCGATGCCGAGGATGATGCAGATGAGGCGTCGTCGCATGGTGGTGCTCCTGTCTCGGGTTCGGTCAGTGGCCGACGCCCATGCAGTCCGCGAGGACCAGGGCGAGCAGCACGAGGACGGCGAGGCAACTCCCGGAGGGCAGCAGCCCGTCGCCGCGGGCTTCGTGGTGGACGCGGTCGATGTGGTCGCCGTCGGCAGGGCGGTGGCCGCCGTGCGCCGCGTCCCGATGGGCGTCGCGGTCGGCCTCGGCGTCCTCGCGGTTGTCACGTCTGGCGGGGCCGATGGTGCGGCACTGATCGCACCGGTACAGGTACGGCATCACGTGCTCCGGCTCTGTTGGAGGCGGTGTGCGTCGGCCGGGTCTTTGATGATCGACATCCCCTCTCGGACATCGACCACGGGCGTGTTGTTGGTGTTGGTGTTGGCGCGTTCATCTGCGACAACACCCCCAACCGGAGGGGGAGTCGGGGCGGGGGGCGGGGGCGGCAGGTCGTCGCGGTGGACGCCGGGCCCGTTCCCGGCCCGGGTGCGCACCCCCGCGCGGGTGGGGATGCCGGCCTCGGCGAGGGCCTCGCGGACGGCCCGGGTGGAGGGCCGGTTGAGGGGTGCGCAGAGGGCTGTGAGGAGGGCTCCGCGGTCGTCGCCGACGGCCTCTCGGACGGCGTCCAGTACGGCTCTGTCCTCGGGCTCGGCGGGAGGCTCGGGGGGCGCTTCGCTGAGCGGTTCGTCGGAGGGTTCGGGGGTGGCCTTGCGCCGAGGCCGGGCGGCGAGTTCGGCGGCCTCTCGGGCGGGGGCGTGCATCCATGCTGCGCCGCACCACAACACGGCGAGGAAGGTGAGGGCCCACGGGCGGTAGTACAGGCAGGCCCACGTCGTGACGGCGCCAGCCCACCATGCGGCGGCGGTTCCGATGCGGGTGCGGATGCGGGTGGCGAGGGTGCCGGAGCCGAGGAGGAACAGGCTGAAGAGGCTGGGCCGCCGGGTCGGGGTGGTCTTCTCCCCCGCTTTGTTGATCTTGGGGAGTTTCATCAGGCAGTGCTCTGCTGGACGTTGGCGATGGCGTCGGAGAGGTAGCTCCAGGACCCGCCCGCGCCGGAGGCGACGTACCAGAAGATGATCCCGAGGACGCCGACCTGCTTGGTCGTCAGTTTCTTCCACAGGATGACGATGGCCAGGCAGAGCGCGAGCGCGGGCATGGTGACGCCTGGGATGATCTCGCGGGTGGTGGCGACGAGGCTGCCGACGAGGTCGGGCACGATCTTGAAGATGCCGCCTGCGGCGGCGTACGCGGACCCGGCGAGCATGGAGAAGAACAGGGTCCACCACCAGCCGAGGGGCTTCATCTTGCCGCCGCCGGGGATGCCGACGAGGAGCAGGACGGTGAGGGCCACGGCGAGGCCGACCGGGGTGAGGTTGCCGAAGATGGTCATGGTCAGGTCCTAGGTGGGGTTGCCGTAGAGGAGGGCGCCGACGACGGCGGAGGAGGCGGGGACGGCGCCGAGCCAGGCGACGGGGCCCCACCAGTGCTGGGTGTTGCGGTAGGTGCATACGCAGAGGAAGGCGACGACGAGCCAGAACACGGACTGCGGGTCGGCGAGGCCGTGGTCGGCGATCCATTCGGCGACGTCGGTGGAGAGCTGGACGAGGCCGATCTCCCATCCGAGGTAGGCGGCGCTGCCGTGGTAGCCGAGCCACTTGAGGCGGCCGGGGATGGCGTCCCAGGCGTCCATGAGGGACTGGCGGGGGCTGGGGACCGGCGGGGCGATGGGGGCGCGGCGCCGGGGCTTGGGGTTCTTGTCCGGCTGCTGGGGGTGGGGCTCCGGCGGCGGGTCCGCGCCATCGGTCGGCTCCTCGGCTGCCGGTGGCGGGGCGGTGCGGTGCCAGGGGCGCCGGTGGTCCTTGGCGGGCTCGGGAGCTGGCGTCGGCCGCTCGTCGAGGTGCAGTTGTTCGCGCAGGTCGTCTGCCGCAGGGCTGTCGGGCGGGGTGTCGTCCGGCGGGTCCGGGGGGTCCGGGGGTGGTGCGGGGCGGGCGTCGGGGCCGACTCCTGCGCGGCGGAGGATGCCGCGGATGCGGAGCTCGTCGGGTCCGGGCGGTATGGCCATGGCGGGGTCCTAGTGGATGAGGTGGGCGGTGAGCGCTGCGGTGGCGGTGGCGGCGGTGAGGGTGGCGGCGGGGCGCCGGTGGCCGTGCGCGGCGGCGGACAGGGCTAGGAACAGCGCGATGAACTCGGTGAGGACGGAGCTGGTGGGGCTGGCGAGTCCGGCGAGGACGAACAGGTGCCAGGCGTCGGCGACATCGCGCAGGACGCTGGTGCTCACGGGCTGCCCCCGGCTGCTCGGAGGAGGCAGAGGCCGAGTACGCACGCTGCGGCGAGGGTGAGGGCGGCGGCGCGGACGATGAGCACGGGCCGGTAGCGGGTGCCGGGGGCGGCGGCGGTGAGGATGATCAGCACGCCGAGGGAGACGACTGCGGCGAGGGCGAGGACGGTCTCGGTGGGGCCGGTCACGAGTAGCCACCCCCGCCCTTCCCGACGGCGGGCCGCGGGTTCCGGGACAGCACGGTGCGGATGTACGCGGTGTCGACGGCGTGGCCGTTCCGCGCGAGGAGATGCGCGATGTCGGCCGGGCGTGCGTGCGCATCAGGCTGCAGCACGGATGATGCGTGGAGGATCAGCTCGGTCTTGTTCGAGGTTTGCGGCAGTGCAATCGGGGGCGGTGTCGGGCCGCTGGCCTGGGGCGCATCAGGGTTCGCGTCATCCGCATCTGGTGATGCGTCGGCCGCTTCATCGGGCGTATCAGGTGATGCGTGGGTGTGCTGGTCGATGAAGGAGGCGAGGTCGCCGGTGTTCTCGAACCAGTCGGTGTCGCCGATGCGGTAGGGGGCGAAGAGGGCGTGCATGCGGCGTTGGATGTCGTGGCCGCCGTGGACGGCGCAGAGGAGATTGCTGTGGTCGGGGAGGCCGGGAGATGCGCTGATCTTGATGTGGTTGCCGCTGGCGAGGAAGTACACGGCAGGACTGCCATGCAGGGCAGTGGGGTCCTCGACGGGCGTGCCGGGGGTGCCGCGCAGTTCGACGGCCGGGTGAGCGGGCTCGATGCTCTCCTCAGGCGCCGCGTCCGGCTGTTCCTCGGCGTGGCCGAGTGCGAGCCGCTCAGCCTCGACTAGGCCCTGCCCGCGCTGGAGCTCACGCCGGATCGGGATCATCGCGAGCTGGCCGTCCACGGCCGCGCGACGCTTGGCGACCCACTGCTCGGTGCGCGGGTCGAGCGGGCGGGCGTGGGCGCGCATGGCGATCGTCCATCCGCCCTTGGCGAGCAGGGACACGGCGGCTCCTGCCGCGCCGACGACCCACTGTCCGGTGAGGTGGCCGTGGGCGTACACGGCGGCCATGGACACCGCGAGGGCCCAGTGTCCGGCGCGGCGGGGCAGTGTGGCGCGCTTGGGGTGGTAGCGCAGGAGCCATTCGACGGCCATGCACAGGATCCATGCGGTGTCGAAGGCGATGCCGGCGCCGTACGCGACGGCGGGGGTGACGGCCATGGAGAGGAGGTCGCCGATGCTGGCGGTTGTCCACGTCAGTGAGACGGCGACGAGGAGGCAGGCGAGGACGGTGACGGTGTGGCGGACGATCTGGTCCCAGTCGCGGGGCGGTTGGGGGGTCTCGACGGTGTACTGCTCGTCGACCATCTCTGTGTGGCCGTCGACGGTGTGCGGCACCTGTCGGGTGCGCGTGATGGTGCGGGTCTTCACGGTGTGGCTCCGGGTGGAGGGGCCGGGCCCGCGCGGGTGGGGCCCGGCCGGGTGGGTCAGCCGTACGAGCGGTAGCGGGCGGCCTCGATGCGGTAGCGAGCGGCCTCGATGCGGGCGGCCATCTGCGCGCGGCCGTGCGGGAGCGCGGGGACGTCGACGATGGGGATGCCGCAGCGCTTCGCGATGGCCCTGATGGCGTCGGTGTAGACGTCGATGTCGTCCGGGGCGCCGGACGGTGGGGCGTCGGGGGTGTCCCAGATCGCGTGGCACAGGGCGGCGACGGCGTCGAGGGTGGGGTCGTTGTGCATGGCCTCGGCGGCGTTCTGGAGGGCGGTGGCGAGGGCGGCGGAGTCGGTCACGTCGGGTCCCCGATCTGCCAGGGCTGGACGCGGTCCTCGTGGTGGTGGGCGTCGCGGTTGCCCTGCGCGCCCAGGTAGTCCTGGCGGGCCCGCGCGAGGAGCTCCTCCGCGGTCGCCGCCGCGTCGAGGACAACCGGGACGGGCCGCACGGGGCCGGCGGGCTGCTCGCTCATCGCAGCCCCCTCGCCGCGCCGCGCAGCACGCGGGCTTGGACGCCGTGCGTGTTGCCCTCGACGCCTGCGGGGATCGCCGCCCATGCGCGGGCCGCGGCCTCGTCGGCGACGGTGGTGGGCAGGTGGTGGAGGAGCTTGGCGACCGCGATGGTGACCGCGCGGCGGAGGGCGGCCTCGGTGGCGCGGCGGCGTGCGCCCATCTGCTCCAGCACGTCGGCCGCGTAGGTGAGGACCTGTGCGGCGTACGAAGGTGCGGGGAGCGTGGGGGTGGGCTGTTCAGGGGGCTGATCGATACGCTCGGGCATTGCCTGCCCTTTCGTCAGAGTGAGGGTGGGCAGCCCCGGCCCATATGGAGCGGTAACTCCGGGCCGGGGCCTTGTTGTTGCTCAGCGCGGGCTCTCACCACGTGCTGTACGGTGACCATACACTAGTCGTGCGGTCACCATACAGGCGTCTGGTGAAGGCCCGCCAAATCAGGAAGGTGCGGGCGTGGCTGACGAGGAGGAGGTGGAGCGGGTGCTCGATGCGCTTGATGCCGTTGAACGCATCGCCGATCCGGAGGCGCGGTCACGCGCACAGGTTCAGATCACGGCGGCGACGCGGGAGCGCGCGGCTCGATGGACTGCCGAGAGGGCCGAGCTCGCGAACCAGATGAAGGCCGAGGGCGAGTCGGTCCGGGGGATCGCGAAGCGGCTGGGGGTGAAGCCGAGCACCGTTCAAGATCTGCTGCGCGGCTACAAGGGGTCAGGGAAGGACCGGCCGCGGGTCGAGGGCGGGGAGGAGTAGCGGTGGATGATCTCGTGCAGTGGCTCGGCGAGCAGTACGACGAGGACGAGCGGATCGCACGGGCCTGTCCCGGCGATGGCGCGTGGGATGCAGATGGGTTCGCGTTCTACGGCCGCGAACTCTCACCCGAAGTTCGTGCGCACGTGGTCGTCCACGATCCGGCGCGGGTGCTGCGCGAGATCGACGCCAAGCGGCAGCTCCTCGCTAAGTACGCCGACGTCTCAGCCAACGACGTCGACGAGGTGGAGTACGCGAACGGGTACGCCAGCGCGCTCGGCGACGCCGTGCGGCTGGCCGCGCTGCCGTACGCGGACCGGCTGGGGTACCGCGAGGAGTGGCGGCCGTAGTCGCACGCGCTTGAGCCCCGGCGACGTGCCGGGGCTTTCGTGTGTCGTGCGGCGCGCGGCTGGCGTGGTGCGTGACGCGGCTTAGGATCTGGCCACGTGGCTGATAGAGACCTCCCTGATGAATTGATCGAGCTGGAACGTTCCGCCGAGGAGGCGCGCGCCGCGCTCGCTGGCCTCGACGGCGAGGCGTACGACGCGCAGTGGCGCGCCTGGCGGGACGCGGCCGGGCGCTTCCAGGCCGCGGTCACCGAGCATGCCGCGCGCGACGGCATGACCATGTCGCGGTACGAACTGGAGCAGGCCGTGAAGCGGGCCGTACGGCACGCGGAGGAGGACTCGGCCGAGTAAGGGCTCGGCGTGCCGGATTCACGGGCCCAGCGCACGCTGGAGGTATGACCGCTGCCCCGATAGTCGTGCACCCGCCATCGCCGTCGGGCGGCCGGCGGGTGACGGTGCGGGACGAGATCCTCGGCCTCGCGCACTCGGACGCCGATCTCCTGGAGTTCCTGCGGCGGGCCGGGCTGCCGGATGGCGAGCAGCTGCTCGATGACGCGGCATGGGTGGAATGGCGCGGTGGGCGGGCGCATCAGTACGAAGAGCCTTGAGCGGGTCAGCGCTGGTCACCCGGCACTACGCTGCGCGCCATGCCTATCGACTGGGGAGACGCTGGCGGATGGGTCGGGGGCGTCGCGGGAGTTGCCGCCTTCGTAGTGGCCTGGAGGGGGAACGCGCACTCCAAGAAGGCGAACGGCGAGGCCGAGAAGGCCAACAAGCTCGCGGCGAGAGCGAACGATAAGAGCGACGAGTCGAACGCCATCGCCCGCCATTCCAACGTGATCGCCGAGGAGGCCAACACGCTCGTGCGTGAGGTGAACGAGGTGGTCCTGCGCCAGGAGCGGCGAGAGACGGAAAACCCGGACGTGGCCTGGGAGGGCAAATGGATAGGACCAGGCCAGTACGAGCTCCGGCGGCGGGGTAACGGTGTTGCTCATCAGGTCGTGGCCAGGGTCACGGTGGACGAGGAGGAGGTCGAGGGCGCAGCAGACCGTGTTGGGCCTGGCGAACGAGTGGTTCTGGAGTTCCCGGCGGCTCGACACGAGCTGGAGCGGGAGCGGCGCGAACTTCAGCAACAGCCGAGGGCCTTGTACGGTTCGGGGCCTGACTACTTGAGGTACTACCGCCACGTGATCGAGGAATGGGTGCAGTGGCGGACGGACGCTGGTGCGCCTGCGACGCACAGGGAAACGTTCACACTGCAGTCTCTAGGAGATCTTGAGTAGTGCTGAGCGGGCGCCCCTTTCAGGAGCGTAGCGGGCGCCCGGGGTGGAGTGGTGGGACTCCTGCGGCCAGAGTCCCACGTGTGGCGGGCAGGACCGGGCAGCTCACCACATCCGGCAGGCACGCCACAGCAGCTCGGCCACGAGGGGGTGGCCGTGCCCAGTGAGCCAGCAGCCAGCCCGGTCGATCTGGCTGTGCACTGCCAGTCGAAAGCGGGCGCGCAGGGGCAGGGCGTTGAGCAGAGTGGTCATGGGGCGCCCTTCCAGTTCGGGCCGCGCAGGGCGGCCGGGACGCTGCTCGTTGGCTTGGCGTCCATGAGCCGCATCAGGGCGGCGAGGTAGCCCGGGGGCTGAGGCTCGGGGCGTTCGGGCTCGGGCCGATCCAGCGCGGCGCGCTGCTCGTCGGTGAGGCCGTAGCCCTCGGCGACGGCGAGCAGCGTGGGGCAGTCGTTGACGTGTTCGGTGATCGGGCCGGGGCAGTACCCGCCGTCGTACCCGCAGCCCTCGCACGCGTAGTGCCCTGGCCAGCCGCCGCCTTGGGGGCGGTGCTCTTCGAGGATCTTCCGGTCGGCCGCGCACCGGCGCAGCACCTCGGGCGGCTTGTGGTGTTCGATGTGCCGCTCGTCGTGCTCAACGCCCCGGTCTACGTACTCGACCTGGCCGAGGACGTGGTGGAGGTCGTTACTGGCCCGTCGGGCTCGTTCTTCGCGCTGGCGGATCTGCTGGGTGATCCAGCCGTGCAGGTCAGGCACCGGACCCCTCCTCATCATGCAGCTCGATCACTGGGTGCGCGGCTTCAGGGTTGCCGTACGCTGCCCGCCACCGCGACTCGAATTCCCTTATGTCCGTTTCGCTGAGCTTGGCCATCGGCGCGGGCCGCCAGTCCTCCACCAACTCCACGACCAGCGACGCGCGCTCGACGTCGTAGCCGACGACCCGGTACAGAACCTGATCCGCGATGTTCACGAGATCCGGGTCGCCGACCTCGCCGATGCTCGCGGGCAATGTGAGGTCGCGGATGACTTGCAGACCGAGGAGCGCGCGAGCGGGCGCGTGGTCGACGATGACGCCTCGCCCGCGCTGGCGGGTGACTTGGATCTCGCCGAGGCCGGGGCAGTCGTGCTCTTTGTGGTCCTGGATGCCGGGTTTCAGGCAGGTGGTGCAGACGCTCATCGGTCGCCGCCCATCTCGACGTCGTGGTTCCGGTCGGCGTCGGCGCATTCGCGGACGCTCGGGCCCTCGTCGTGGGCGGGCCGGGGCGGCGGGACGATCGTGACGGGCGTGCCGGTGGCCATGGCGTGGTCGATGTCGGCCTCGGTCATGTCCGTGTCGTCGGGCTCGGTCGCTTGGGTCACTGCCGGGCCGGTCTCGGCGTGCTCCTCGGACACGTGCCGGTCACGGGCGCGCTCGGCGGATTGCTGGCTGAAGTGGTCGAGGGACAGCCAGCCGTCGCAGGTGTCGGTGCCCCAGCAGCGGAAGCACCAGGCGATCTCGCCCCGGTCGGTGCGGTAGCGGTCGATGATGAGGCCAGTGTGAGGCTCGGACGTTGCCGGGACGGGCTGCTCGTCGAGGGCGGCCAGGACTGCTTCGGCTGCGGCGTCCATGTCGAGGCAGGCGTTCGGGTCTTGGCCGGTGTGAGCCCACTGCTCGGCCAGGGCGCGGACGCGGGCGAGGGCGGCCTCGGCTTGGCCGAGGGCGGCTTCGTGGTCACACTCGATCGGGTCTGAGCAAGACGACACTGGCCTGAGGGTAAGGATCTCGCTCAACGCCGAGCTCGTGGCCGCCTGCGTGATGGCGGGTACGTCGACGGGCTCACCAACGAGCTCCTGTCGGAGGGTCTCGCCGACCGCGCGGGCGACCCGCGCGGTGAGGTCTTGGGCGTCGGTGGTGTCCACGGTGACGTGGAGGGTGAGCTGGTTGGTCACTTCTTCCTCCGTGCTGCGCGCTGGATGGCGCGGCGGGTGGCGCGGTTCGGGCGGGGTGCTGGGGTGTCGTCGGTGGTGTGCTGCTCGACGTGGACGAGGTGCTGCTCCCACAGCGCCCCGGGGTGTGGGGCGTGCTCGCCCCGGGGCGTGGACGAAGGGGCGGTCATGCGGCGCTCCGGTCGTCGTAGTGGGCTTCCAGGTCGGCGATGACGGCCCGCTCGTGAGCGTCGAGCGGCGCCCCGTCCCGGGGCGTGCGGGCGGCGGCCGGGCGCGGGCAGTCGGGTCCGTGGATGGCGCCGTCGGAGTGCTGCCAGAACGAGCAGCACGGGGCGGGCGGGGGCGGAGGTGCGGGCCGGGCGGCGCGCTCGGCACGCTGCATCAGGGCCCGCGCGCGGCGGTCAGCGGCGGCGTCGCAGCGCCCGCACCAGGCGAGGACCAGGGCGCCGTAGACGAGCCCGACGGTGGGGATGGCGTGGCCGTGGTGGCCGGTGTACGCGGCGCCGGTGGCGAGGAGGGCGGCGCCGGTGTAGCAGGCGAGGGCGGTGCGGCGGCGGGGCGTCATGGCTGGCTCCCGGTGTTGACCGCGCGGGCCACAGCGAGGGCCTCGTCGAGGAAGGCGCTGCCCTCGTCGTGCGTGCTGCTCGCCGTGGCCTCCAGCCAGTCGGCGAGGGCGAGGCCGACGGTGGGGTCCATGGCGGCGATGTACGCGGCGAGGGAGCGGCCTTCCTCGCTGTCCATGCGGGTGTCGAGGACGTCGTAGGTGTGGCCGGGGCGGGGGTCGCCCATGTGGATGGTGAACCCGTGGTCTCCGATGCCTCGTTGTGTCCAGGGGGCGGGCGGTACGGCGTTGGTGAGGGTGCGGAGTTTCTCGGCGGCGGCGTGGAGTTCGTCGGCGGGGGTGATCGTCATGGGCTGACCTTGATCTCGTGGAGGGGCGTGCGGGCGGCGAGTTGGGCGTGCAGTTCTCGGACGCGGGCCATGGCCCGCGGGTCACGCCGGGAGAGTGCGCGCCGTGCCAGGGCGGGGAGTTGGTGCCAGCAGGTCTGGCACAGGTACTGGCCGGGGCGCCGGTGAGCGTGGCAGGTGGGGTTGGGGCAGGGCGTGGTCATCAGCTGAGGTCCTCGTCGGTGGGCCGGTTGACGCGGTGGATGCGTATGGGCGGGGGTTCTGGGGGTGGCGGGTCGTGGCGGTGGCGCCAGGCCCGGATGGTGTTGACCGGGTCGGTGGTCAGCAGCAGGGCGAGTAGCACGGCTTGTCGGGGCTTGCTGGCCCATCGGTCGAGGTGGAAGCGGAGTTGCCAGTTGGTCCACTCGGCGAGGCGGTCGTGGGGGCGGAGGCGGCCGAGGGCGTAGCCGACGGCGAGCGCGACGGTGAGGGCGATGGCGAGCGTCATGAGGCCCCCTGGTTGCGAGCGGCTGTGTGGCCGTCTGCGGGGCGTGTGCGGCGTCGAGCGAGAATCCGGGCGCTGATGGGTCCGCGAGCCCAGGAGGGGCCCGTGTGGCGCCGCCTGAGGGCCCGCCAGGCCCACGCGACGAGCGCCGCGAGGCCGAGCGTGACGATGGCGGCTACGGCTGCGGCGGCGAGGATCCACCAGAGGAACGCGCGGAACAGCGTGAACGCGGTGTCGATGGCCTCGCCGATCACGACGGCCCCGGGGAGCGCTCGCCCTCGGCAGCGGGCTGTCGGCAGACGTTCCAGTCGCAGGGGCTGTCGGGTTCGGTGTGCCAGCACTGGACGGGTGCGTCTTCGGTGTCGGCCTGCTGCGCCTCGTCGGCCATGCGGCGGAGGTCGCCGACCTGCTCATGAATCGCATCCCAGGTGGCGCCGGTTCCGAGCCCGAGCTTCACGGACAGAGCGAAGCGGTGGCCCTCAACGGTGGCGCGCCCCGTCTCGATCAGGCCCTGGTGTCCCTCGCGCATGCACCGAGCGCCGACCTTGGCCAAGCCCTGGTCGCGCTGGGCGTCCTCTTCGAGCACCTGGACTCGCGCCCGTAGATGGCCCTCCTCGGTGAGCGCGGGAGGCGGCGTGACGGCGGCCCGGTCGGCGGGCGCGGGGAGGACGGCCAGGAGGAAGCCGATGTCGTCCGCCGCGTGGGCCAGAGCGGCCGCTTCCTCGTAGCTGAGCAGCGGCCCCGCCTCACACGAGCCACGCTTCCGACCGAAATCGTTCGGGGCGTCAGCGACCAACTCGTTGCAGTCGAGCGCGGAGCGGTGGTCAACGAACCAGCCGGTGGGCTCGTCGTCGCAGGACAGGCAGCGGCAGCCGTCGGCGCCGTGCTGGTGCGGGGTGGCTTCCCATTCCCGGGCGGCGAGGACCGCGTGACGGCGCTGGATGCTGGCGATGCGGTCGCGGAGGTCGGCCCGGTCGGCGGACGGCTGCACGGCGGCCTGCTGCTCCAGCTCGGCGACCCGGGCCTCCGCCTGCTCGGCGCGGTCGCGCATCTGTGTCCAGTCGCGGCGGAGTCGGTCGGTGTCGCGGCCGAGCATGTCTCGCTCGGCGGTGAGGTGGGCCTGCTCGGCGTCCGCCACCGCGAGAACGGCGCCGGTGATCCACGTGATCCAGTCGTTGATGCGCTCGGCGCCGGGCTCGCCGACCAACTCGGCGTCCTGGAGGCCGAACCGCATGTTCGGGCCGAACGCCGCCGCGTACCGGTCTCGGCGCTCGGCGTCGGCGGGCACAGACGGCACGGCGGTCCGGGATGCGTCGTAGGCGTCCAGCAGCGCCTCCGGCGACCCGTACCCGAGCGCGCCCACGCAGAAGTTGAAATCGACCGCGCGCAGCAGATCCTCACGGACACTGCCAGCGCCGTCGACAGGCCTCGCCTCGGGCTCGGCCGTGGCCTCGGCGAGCATCCCGGCAACCGCCCGGCACACCCGTGCGTGCTGCTCCGGGAACGACGGGACGTGCGGGCCGGGGATCGCGACGGCATCCCACAGGGCGTCGGCCTGCAGCACGGTGAGACCGTCGGCCGGGCCGGTGGAGGCGGGCACAGGCGGCACGGCGGCGGGCGCGGTGTCGAAGTCCCGCTCATCCGGCCGCACCGCCAGCAGCGACAAGTCGGCCGGGGCCTCAGCCAGCCGCCGCAGCCAGTCCACCGACACAGTCCGGCGCCCGGAGAACGTCTCCGCGTGCTCGGCAACGAGGCACAGCAGCGCTCCCTCCAGCTGCTCGCGCGCGTCCTGGATGCGGTCGTTGTAGTCGCGCTGCTGCCGCTTGCCCTCGCCGGTCAGGGCCTCCCCGCTCGGGTGGTAGCGGTGGTGTCCGTAGGCGGCGAGCTGGAACATCTCTGCTTGGGCCAGGTTGTACGCCTGCTGGGTGGGCGTCAGGCCTGTGGCGGACGGTTCAGGCATGGTCATCTCCGGTGGGTTCGTGGTGTGCTGGGTGGTGCGGCCCGCCCCGGTAGCCACGGGGCGGGCCGTCCTGCTGCTCATCGCGGGTCGTCGACCGGCATCCAGCGCGTCACGGTGACGGGCCGTTCCTCGACCTCGACGGCGGTGACCGTCGGCCCGCGCCAGCCGTAGCCGTCGGGGGCGCCGCCGACCTCGAAGTCGCCGGTGTCGATGGGCGCTTCGTAGGTGATCGCGTACGTCTTGCCGTCGTCCTCGGCGTGGAAGATGCAGCGGCGCTGCTGGGAGTACTTCAGGACGGTGACGTGCTCGTCGGCGAGGAGGACGTCGCTGTAGTCGACGTCGTCGGGGTGGTCGGGTGGGACGCCGAGGGCGGCGAGCTGCTCGCGGGTGAACTGGCGGGTGGCCATGTCGGTGCTCCTGGTGTCGGGTTGGAAGGTCAGGACTTCGTGCTGGACTGAGGCCTGGCAGGGGCGCCTCGTCGGCGGTCGGTGCCTCGCCGGAAGTCGTCACGCGCTTCCCGGAGGATCAGGAAGAAGGGCAGCGCGAATTCCAGGCCGACGAGCGCTGCCGGGTTCAGTTCGCTGAGCAGGCCGTGGACCTCTGCCTCGTCGAGTTCGATGTGAATGAGGCGCTGGCCGGGCAGGTGGTTGGCGTAGATCCGGTCCATGGTCGGAACCTCCTGGGTGTGCGAGGGAGTGCCCGGGGCGGGATTCGAACCCGCAAGTGGGGCCGCTTTTAAGGCGGCTGCGTCTGCCGTTGCGCCACCCGGGCCGGTCGGGGTCAGTGGGCGCCGAGGTCGAACAGCCCGTCGCCGGTCTCGTCGACCTGGCAGGGCTCGGTGGGGCGAGGGAGACAGCCGGTGTGCACGTGCTGCGGGTCTGGATTGGGGTTCCCGGCGTCGAGATCGAGACCGCAGCGGGTCTTGGCGGGGCTGCTCTCGGCGGGGCGGTGGCCGAGGGTGGGGTGGTCGGGGAAGGAGATCCAGTCGGTCATGTGCTGCTCCTGGTGGGTTGGGTCGGCGGCCGCGCGGCTCAGGCGCAGATCGGGCAGCGGTGGAAGGCGTCCGTCGACTCGTGGCAGAGGTCGATACAGCGGCGGCACCAGGGCGTGTCGCGGTGCTGGGCGTGGCCGTCGAAGCGGGTGTCGGCCGGGTCGAACGGGACCTTGCACTTCCCGCAGGCTGCTGGCTGCTGCTCGGCACCCTCGTCCTCACCAGAACCCGCGGCCAGGAAGTCGCGGACGGCCCTGTCGGCACGGCCGGTCTCGGCGTCCCGCCTGGCGAGCTGGTCGATGAGGTACTTCCGCTGGCCCTTCAGGCGGTGGACTTCGGCGAGCAGCGCGTCGACGTCCTGCCGGGCGTGCCGCACGAACGCCTCGTCCGCGGCGGCATCGTCGCCGTCGCCGAAGTCCAGCGTTCCCACGCCGCGGAGGTGCGGGCCGCGGAGGTAGGCGTAGAACTGCGGGCCGTACTTGGAGTACTCCTCCCAGGGGCCGGGGGTGGCGGCGTTGGCGCGGGCTTCGATGTGGTCGAGCTGCTCGTCGGTGAGCGGGGTGGGCTGGCTGGTCATGGGCTGGTTGCTCCTGAGTGGTTGGGGTGGTGTGCGGATGGGCGCGGTCAGGCGCCGCGGGTGTTGAGGCGGGAGGGGCTCCGGTACTCGCAGCGGCGGCTTCGGAGGATGCTGGCGAGCGGACACGTCGGCTGAAGCGGTGCAGGGGTCCAGGCGAGGGCCTTGGCGAACTCGGGGAAGCGGTCGTTGACGACGGGGAGGGCGTACCAGTCGAGGGGCTCGCCGTTGATGGCGTCGACGGGCCACGTGTAGTGGGCGAGGAAGTTGCCCCACGGGGCGTCGTCGCCCCAGGCGGTGAAGGGGACGGACTCGAAGACACCGCCGCCCCATCCGCTGTGGACGGACCAGATGATCGGGACGGCGTCGCTCTCCAGCCACTCGCGGTGGCCACGCTCCAGGTACTGGACGTACTCCTCGAACTGGCCCTGCCCGTCGAGTTCCCAGACGTCGTCGACCATGGCGGAGCAGTCGAGTTCGGGGTACAGGAAGAGGTCTGAGCGGTGCTCGTGGCCGGATTGGCGCCCGGTGTAGGTCCAACGCCCGGTTCCGGCCGGGAGGGCGGTGCGATCTGGGTTGCGGTTGTGGACGACGTTGTACTTCGGCCGCTCGGTCTTGATGGCGGCCTTCTCTGCGGTGAGCGCAGCGTCTCGGCTGGGGTGGTGCTCGACCTCTATGCGGGCGACGTTGAGGTACCAGGGCTTGTCGTCGCCGTGTTCGTCGAGGCGGCGGGGGATGCGGTTGGTGATGCCGATGTAGAGGAGCTGCGTGGTGGAGTCGTAGAAGCGGTAGAGGCTGACAGTGGTGTGCATGGGGTGCTCCGTGGGATTCCTGTGGCGGTCGCACCCCCTCCCTCTACGTAGTAGAGGGGGGTGCGTGAGTTTCCGGCGTGAGTTATGTGTGAGTTTTTGATCTGGGGATTCCTTGATCGTCGTGAGGGGCGTGAGTTTCCGCGTGAGATACCCGCGTGAGTTTCGGGCCGTGAGTTTCTGACCTGCGGATACTGGGGGTTCGTGAGTTTCGTGAGGTGGCGTGAGTTTCTGCGTGAGTAAGGCCGTGAGTTTCCGCGTGAGTTTCCGTGAGGATCATGAAGCGACCTCTCCGCCCGGGCTGAACGCGGCCACGTAGCCCGACTCCTTGCCCCGCCCACCCCCGTTGGCGATCTTGTGGGCGAGCCCCTTCTCAACGAGCTGCTCCAGCCGTCTGCGGGCCTTCTCGACCTCGGAAGCGGACGGCTTGCCCTTGTCCGGGGAGTAGATCTGGCAGGCCAGTTGCTGGGCCGTCAGGGGCCCCTTGGCGTGGGCGAGGATGTCGAGGACATCGACCTCGTGCCAGACCTCGGTGACGCCGCGGGGGTGGTCGTGCTTGAGGCGCCATGGGCCGCACTCGGACGACGGCTGCTTGAGGTGCTTGAAGGAGACGATCGGGTCACCGGCCGCCCCCCACAGGGAGACGACGGATCCGGCGCCCGCAGTGATCCACGTGGATCCGTACAGCTCGTCGAGTCCGGTGGGTTCCTTGCCGGAGTCCTTGCCGCCGCCCTGCTTGCGGTGGTGATGCAGGGCCATGACCTCGACGCCCTCGACGAGGGTGCGCTGGATCGCGGAGTTGATGGCCTGCCCGCCTTCCTCCTTGGCGAGTTCGCCGGCCATGTCCTTGAGGGAGTCGACGCAGACCATGTCGGCGCCAGCCTGCTGGCACAGGCGCAGGAGGATGCTGGGGTCCTTGACGAAGTCCCGCGGTGGCGGCCCCGGCCAAAACGTCAGGTGCCGGTCGAGGAGTTCGCGGTGTTCGGGCGTGACCATGCGGGCCATGGAGCGGGCGGCCTGCTGGGGGCGGTCGGAGGCGAGGTAGAGGACGCGCTTGGCGGGCCGCACGGCGAAGCCCAGGGCGTGGGGGCGGACGCCGATGGCGGCGAGGAGGACCTGCTGCCCGAGAGTGGTCTTCCCGACCCCAGGAGGTCCGGCGATGATCAGGGCTTCGCTTTCTGCCCACAGGACTTGGCCGTCTTCGCCCCAGACTGCGGGGACGGTGTCCGGCCGGTCGAGGATGAACGACCCGCCAGGCACGAAGCGGGAGGTGCCGCCGGAGTCGCGGCTGGTGCGCTCTTGCACGTAGCCCGTGATCTGGTCTTCGAGGTCGTCGATGTTGCCGCCGGTGAAGACGCCGGAGCGCAGTCGGACGGCGAGGGCGTCGATGCGCCGCAGCCGGGTCTTCTCGCGGACGAGCTCGGCGTAGTACGCGGCGTCGCCCGGGCCCGCCTCGCCGGAGATCTGCCAGATGAGCGCCCCACCGTCGACTTGGCGGAGCTGGCCGAGCTTCTCGATGGCGGCTTGCAGGCTGATGGGGTCGGCGTGCTTGCCCTCGGAGAGCTGGTGGCCGATGACGTCCCACAGGATCTGGTGCCCGGGCACGGTGAAGTCGTGGCTGTCGATGAGTTCTGCGGCGCTTTGGTGCTCGGCGGGCTGGTGGATGCAGCGTGCCAGGAGCGCGCGTTCGGCGGCTGGGTCAGCGGGGGGCGTTCGGCTGAGGCCGTCGTCGTCCGCCTCGTTGCGCGGGATGTGGCGGACGTTGTCCACGTGCTGGCTCCTCAGAACAAGGTGGTGGGGTCGGCGGGCGGGCAGCGGTGTTCGGTGACGTGGGGGTGGGGGCAGTCGGGTGGGTGGGTGGAGCCGAGCCAGATGAGGCGGCGGGCGCCGAGGCTGCTGGTTTTGAGGCACCAGATGAGCCGGTTGGGTTCCCGTAGCGCCTGCTGCTCAGCGGCCGTGAGGGGGGTGAGGTCGGCTGTCACGCTCAGCGCGGCCCGGTCCCCGACGAGTTGGCGGAGGATGGGGGCGCCGCACGAGGGGCAGCGCTGGGGGCCACCGCCCCTCGCGCGGCCGCCCATCAGGCGGGGGTCCCGTTCATGACGGGCTGCTCGATCTGCTCGCCGATGGCGGTGACGACGTCGGTGAACGCGGTCCGCAGGACGTCGGCCGGGCGCTCCAGCTTGTAGCCGAGCTGGAGCGGGCCGCCGTTGATCCGGTACCGCAGGCGCGCGGTGAGCTTGTAGCCCTCGCTGCCTTCGAAGGGGACGAGGCCGACGACGAAGGTCTCGGGGATGACCAGCTCGCCCTTCTGCCCGGCCTTCGCGGTGACCGTCTCGACGTAGGCGAGCTTGCGTTCACCGGACTGGAGGCGGGTGCCGGACTGGAACTCGGCCTTGGCGACGCCCTGGATGGACTGGGCGATCTCCAGCATGGTGGCGGCGGAGGGTTCGAGGAGTTCGGGGAGGTGGTCCTCCAGGAACTCGGCGAACTGCTCTTGGCACATGAGCTTGCCGTCGAGGGCGAGCCACTGCTTCCACGCTTCGGTGGTGCGCAGGGCGAGGGTGAGGCGGTGGTCGCTCCAGCGGGCGGTGTCGCCGGTGTGGGCGTCGAGGACGGCGGTGACGGTGAGGCGTTCGGCGTCGGCGTAGACCTCGGTGTCGGTGTCGGCGTGCTTGCCGAAGTAGGCGTGGAAACTTTCGGTGTCGCGGACGGTGGTGGTGCCCGCCTTCCGCGGCGGCTGCCCGGTGTGCTCGGGCCCGGTGAGGTCGACGGTCTTCACTCCAGCCGCAGTGTGGAAGGCGTGGACCTTGCCGGGTTCCAGCGCGACGGGCGGGGCGGTACGGAGGGCGGTGTCGACGATGGTCTGCGCATCGCCGGTGGTGCTGCTGAGTTCGGTGATGGTCACGATCAGGCGTCCTTGTAGGTGTCGTTGGCGGGTGCGGTGCGGAACTCGATGGACATCTGGCGGGGGTCCTCGCGGACGGGCTGGCCGTCGTCGTCGAGGAAGTAGAGGGACTTGACGGGGGTGGGCTTGGGGGCCTTGACCGCGGACTCGACGCCGATCGGGAGCGGCGCGGACTCGACGCCGTTGGCCGGGGGCTCGACGACGATGGTGATGCGGAGTTCGCCCTTCTTGCCGTGGGCGCGGACGGCGTCGAGGAGCTGGTGGAACTCGGCGGAGAGGTCTTCGTCGGTGCGGCCGTTGAGGTGGCTGGCGAGGAACGCGGCGACGGGCGCCTGCTGGTGGTCGGTGTCGGGCTGGGTGGTCACGTGGTGGCTCCTTGCTGGTTGGCCGGGCAGGTGGCCCGGTGGTCGGTGATCGGGTTGTTGCGGATGTGGAGGCCGCCCATCGAGGCGCTCACCCGGTGTCCTGGAGGCCGTGCCACTGCTCGTAGCTCCGGCGCCGGCGGCTGGCCTCGCGCAGGGGGTTGTCTTCCAGGCAGGCGGCGGCGACGCAGCCGTCGCGGTCGCAGGTCCGGAGCACGTGTCCCACGGGCGGGCGCCCGTGGGCGGCGGCGAAACCGAGCTGGTTCACGGTGTAGGAGGTGCCGCGCACGCTGATGAAGTGGCGGGGGTCGATCCAGATCAGGTGTCCGTCTTCGGGCAGCGTGTGCTGCTCGTAGATGTGGCGGAGCAGGGTGATCGGGTCCTGGGTGGCGTCGGCGACGGCCCGGGCGGTGATCCCGCCTGCCTTGCGGAGGAAGGTCTTGCGTTCGCTGACGGTGCAGCCGCCGCGCATGGCCCACTGGTCGCGTTCGGTGTAGGCGGCGGTGAGGCACTGGACGCGGACCGGGCACCGGGCGCAGATTCGCCGGGCTGCTTCGGTGCTGGCGTCGTCGCGGGCGTAGAAGATCTCCCGGTCGGCGGTGAGGCAGGCGGCCTGGTCGCGCCAGTCCGTGCGGCGCGGAGGGGTGAGGCCGTGGGCGGAGGCGCGGCTCATGAGCGGGTCACCGCCTCGCGGGTCGGCCAGCGCACGGAGTCGAGCGCGCGGCGCCGGTCGTCGGCGATGACGGCGAGGGGGTAGCCGAGCCAGTGCAGGCCCATCGCCATCAGGACGTAGGCGTCGGCCTCGTCGTACCTGGCCGCGCCCTCGGTGGTGATGCCGTAGGTGTCGGCAACGGATTGCCGCAGCGCGGCCTTGAGGGCCGTGCCCTTCAGGCGCTTGCCGGTGCCAGGGTCGGTGGGCGCTGCGGTGCCGACCGCGTAGATCATGCGCTGGCCGGGGGTGACGACGGCGTAGGGGATGCGCCGCTTCCACAGGTCGTGGCGGACCATCCACCGCATCGCGGCGAGGGCGTCGGCGCCCTGGTTGTTGTGGCCGTAGGCGGCGCCTTCGATGACGACGAAGTCGGCGTGGCGGGTGTGGTCGGCGATCCCGGCGAGCTGCTGCTCGAAGCGGGAGTGCTGGGACTGGCCCTTGGCGCGGACGTAGTCGGTCCAGCCCTCGCCTGCGATGCCGGTGATGCCCATCGCGACGTCGAGGCCGATCACCTTGGGGATCTGGCTGTGGTTCTGGCTGGGGATCTGCGGCCCGGCCGCAGCGGCCGTGGCCTCCAGGCCGAACAGGGTGTCGCTCATGCCAGCACCGCCGCGACGCGGGCCCCGAGCCACTGGGCGACGTTGCAGGACACGGCGTTCCCGGCCTGCATGGTCTGCTCGCCCTTGGTGCCGTGGACGATGTAGTCGTCGGGGAAGCGCTGCGCGAGGAGCTGCTCCCGGGGCTGGATCATCCGGTAGTGGCAGTCCTCCAGCGCCGGGGCCGGGCCGAGCAGCCCGGCGGAGTCGACGGTGCCGAGCGTGTGCAGCGGCTCGGCCACCGTCTTGGACGCGGCGTTGCGGTAGGGGACGACGAGCCAGTGGTGGCGGCCCTGCCCGGTGACGGTGTCGACGGGCTCGGAGACGGGGCGGGCGGCGCTGTTGCGGCGGAGGGTGACGATGAACGAGTCGTCGGCCTGCGGCGGGGTCACCAGGGCCTCGAAGCCCTTGGGGTTGGCCATGCGGGTGCGCATCGGTTCGGAGGTCGTCGTGCACGTGGTGTTCCAGGTGCCGCCGGACGGCACCAGGACGGCGTCGCCGATCTTCGCGGTGCGCGCGGGCAGCGGCCCGGCGTCGGCGGGGAAGGCGCGGCCGTCGTGCCCGCCGTGGTTCACGGTCAGGACCATGCGGCGGTCGCCGAGGAGATCGAGGCCCTTGCGGATGCGGGCGACGGTGTTCTCCGCCAGCGGTCGCAGCCCGTGCGTCTCGCGGTCGGCGATGCGCACCCCGAGGTTCGACCAGTCGATGATCGAGGCGGCCGGGCGGACGTACGGCTCGACGACCGCGTGACGGCAGCGGGGCCCGTTGGGGCAGCGGTAGACGTACTGCTGCCCGTACTTGCCCAGGCGGCGGCCGCCCTCCTTCTTCCAGGACTGGAACGCCGCGACCGTCTCCTCGCACACCGGGCACCAGGCCCGCGGGCGCGGCGCGACATCGGGCAGCGGGATGCCCTCGCGGGTGCACACGATGTAGATCCGGTCCCGCCACTGCGGGGCCGCGTCGTTCCCGTCCTCGTCTCCGGCGTGCGCGCTCGACAGGGACACGAACTGGATGTTGTATCCGAGGGTGCGCATCCCGGAGAGCCAGACGTCGAACAGCTCCCAGTCGGCGGCCTCCATCACGTTCTCCACCAGGACCGCGCGGTAGCGGTGGACCTCGGTGGCGCGGATGACGTCCCAGAACGTGGCCCGGGTGCGGTCGAACGCGCCCGAGCTGATCGGCCCGAACTCCTCCAGGCCGAGCTGCCCGTGACCGGCATCGGAGCGGCGGGCCTTACGGCGGCGCCCGCCCGCGGGGCTCAGCTCGGTGCAGATCGGGGACGCCCACAGCACGTCGGTGTGGGGCAAGCGCCGCATGTCGTAGTTGTTGACGTCGGCGCACAGGTGGTCGGCGTCGCGGTGGTTCGCGGCGTGAGTCTCGATGGCGCGCTGCCAGTGGTTCGCGGCGAGCCGCAGCTCGAAGCCGGCGGCGACGAGGCCGGTGGAGGATCCTCCGGCGCCGCAGAAGATGTCGGTGAAGGTCAGGCTCATGTCGAGTCCCCCGGGGTGTTCGTTGAGCACGTCCAGCAGGTGCGGCTGCCGTTGCGGTTCACCGCGTGTGCGGTCTCGCTCTCGCACTTCTCGCAGTGCGCGTACTCCGCGCCCACGACCTTGTCGCGGCGCAGGAGCAGGGCCAGGGTGTCCTCGTCAGTGACCCCGTGCGGGGCGGGGCCGACGGGCGGGGCGATCGGACCGTCGGGCAGGAGGAGCGGCCGGGGCCGGTGACGGCCGGTCGGCGCGACGATCTGCCGGAGGACTCTGAAAGGGCTGGTCATGGCGCGCTCGTCTCCTTCGTGGCGCCGGGGCTGGGAGGTCGGCGCCAGGCGAGGACCGCGGGGGCCGTCGCCCCGCAGGCGTCATCGAGCCGGGCCTGAAGCAGCGCCCGGTCCCGCTCGCCGCGGGCGAGGTCGGCCCGGTAGCGGGCACACGCCCGGGCAAGGCGGTCGATACGGTCGGCCTGGCCCTCAATGTCCGCGTCGTGCGCGCCCTCGGCCGCGAGCAGCTGCTCGATCCGCTCAGCCAGGGCCGTGTTGCGGCCCGCGGTACGGACAGCGGCGGCGCGCTGCGCGGCAGCCTCCGCACGGGCGGCATCCCGCTCAGCGCACGCCGCGTCCCGCTCGGCCTCCGCGCATGTCGCGCGGATCTGCAGGCAGGACATACGCCTGACGCGCCGTAGCCAGATCTTCCGGCCCCACATCAGTGGTCACCGCCCTGACGCTGGGCCGGGACGAGGGGCCAGCGGCCATCCACCACCGCGTCCGGATTCCCGGAACGACGAAGGAAGCCCTGGTAGTTCGCGGCCCACCGCTCGTGCCAGTGCACCTGCCAGCCGTGCAGGACCCGCGCAGGAACCTGCACCCCTTCGTGCCTGTCGGCGAGAGCCCGAGCCACCCCGAGCGCGGCCAGCGCGTCAGCATCCGCCGTGTGCGCGTCCGTCAGCCCGACGCCATAGTGAGCCGCGAGCGACTCCAGGTTCCGGCGCCCCTTGCGGTACTTGTCGACAGCCCGGTCAAGGACCAGAGGGTCGATGATCGGGGCCACGGCGCCGATCCGGTCGGCGACCGTCGGGACTCCGTGCCGTGCGCATTCGGCGTCGAGCAGGGACAGGTCGAAGGGCGCGTTCATCACGACGAGCGCGGCGTGACCGGCCGACAACTCGCCAGCGAGCGCGTCAGCGACCTCCTCGACGACCTGCTTGGCCGGGCGACCGTGAGCCCGGGCGTGCTCGGTACTCACCCCGTGGACGTCGTACGCGCCCTTCGGGATCTCCGCCCCGTCCAGGTCGGACAGCCAGCGCAGGACCTCGCCGTTCGGCCGGACGAGGGCCGCGGTGACGATGCGGTCGGTGGCGGTGCTCAGACCGTTGGTCTCGCAGTCGTAGGACGCGAGCGGCGCGCGGTGCCAAGGAAGTTCGACGTGCCCGGTCAGGTCGGGCTGCACGGCGGTGTTCACTCGGCACCCCCGGCGGTGAGCTCCGGCAGCACGGCGGCGGCGAGCCGGCCCTCACGCCAGGCGGCCATGACCTGGTCACGGCCGTCCTTCTTGAACCGCACGCTGTGCGTACGGGCCCGGGCCGGTGCGATCGCGACCCCCGGAACGTCGTGGATGACGCCGGTCTCCCCGTCCGCCCACTCCGTGCTGCCAGACGCCGTCAGCTCGGCGAGGAGCTTCTTCGTGAACGCCTCGCGGACCTCGGTGACGAACCGGCGCTCGATCTCGCTGGCGAAGTTCTCGCGGACCCAGTCGGTGAACTTCCCCTCGTCGACGATCTTGGCGGCGGTTTCGCCGGAGGCAAGGCTGACGGAGGCGATGTCTGGGCCATCGGGCAGGGCGACGGCGACCTGACGGGCGCCAGTCTCCTCGGCGGCGGCATCGAGGAGCGTCTGCGTCTCGGTGCGGGCCTCCTTGTAGGCGTCGTTGACGACGTCGAGGAGGGTCTTCAGGAACGCCTCACGGGCTGCGGCGTCTTTCAGGCTCATGTTCGTGATCTCCTTGAGGGAGCGGGGCCCTGCCTGCTTGCGTCGGGCAGGACCCCGTCGGCTGCGGCGGATCAGGCAGCGGTGCCGGTGAGGATCTGCGTCATCTCCCGCAGCTCCTTCGCGCCGGCCTCGCTGATCGGCAGGCCGTAGGACCGCTCGAAGTCGGCGTCGACGGTGTCGAGCCCGACGGCCGCGGCGGCAGCGCGCAGTTCCTTCTCGGCGGCCTGCGCGTCGGCCACCAGGTCTACGGCGGGGGGCTCGACGACCTCGGCGTCCACGACCTCGCCGCCGCTGTCGACTGTCGGGGCCTGCTGCTCGGCGGCGGCCTTCTCCTTGCCGATCGCGACGATCTCGTTCAGCACATGCGCGGGGGCGCCCGCCTGCTTCGCTGCCTGCCAGACCGCGCGGACTGCGTCTGCGTCGGCTGCCTCGGTCGCTTCGTTGATGAAGTCCCGGCCGCCGGACAGGTCGCCTTCTGCCTCGGCGTAGGACGTCGGCGCGGGCTTGGCCCACGGATCGTCGTCGCCCGGCTGAACCCTGCGCAGGTGCCGCTCCCCGCCCGCCGGGTTGTCGGCCTGCGCCATCTCCTCGGCCGTGTACACCCCGGCCAAGTCGTGCGGGAACGCCATGCGCAGCGCGAGCGCCTCGGCGCACTTCGCCGTCATGGTCGCGGGCATCTTGCCCCACAGCCCCGACGGCTCCCCGCCCTTCTTCGTCTGGACGTACTCCGTGTACCGGGCCACCGCCGAGAAGCGCATCCCGTTCCGGATCACGGTGACCTTCGCGGCGGCGGGCGGCGCGTCCGACAGCCACACGTCCTGCCACCGGCCGTCCTTCGCACACCACAGGGTGTCCTCGTAGCCGAGCGCGTGCCCGGCCTCAGCGGAAGCCCGGTGCGCGATGACGCGATAGCCGTCGATGCTGGTCTGCGGGGTGTAGACCTTCCGCTGCTGCTGCCCGTTCCACCGGCCGATCAGATAGATCTGGCGGGAGAACGGGTCCAGGCGAGTGCGCTGGCAGAGGTGGAGGAACGCGGACAGCTCGGCGGGGGCCACCTGGTTGTCGATGCCGGACTGCTGGAGTACGGCCTGCTGGTCCGGGGTCCAGTTCGTCTGGTCGGGGCGGATGGCGAGGGTGCCGCCGGTCTTGGCGAGTTCGGCGCTCACGGGCGCACGTCCTTCCCGGGATTCGGGTGCTGGTGGGGTGGGTCGGGTCGGCTGGCCGGGCCCGGCGGCCGGGACCGAAGTCCCGGCGCGCGCGGTCGTGTTCGTCATGCGGCATCAGCCCCCTCAGCCGGAGCCGGAGCCGCAGCGGGCCGGAGCGCGCGGACGGCGTCGTCCCACGCGGCCTGCCGCGCCCACACCGCGCCGTACGCGGCCTCCGCGCGGGCAGCGATCGCCCGAGCCCCAGCCCGCCCGGCGAGAACCTCGCCCCGCGCGATCTGGCCCAGGACGCGCTCGGCGTCTTCGCGCGGAGTCATCGCGAGCCACCCCCCACGTACTGCACGAGGACCTCGCACCCGTACTCCGTGAGCCGCGTCCGGGCTCGGAACGCACCCGCAGGCCGGTACACCGACACCTGGCTGAGCCTGGCTCCCGCGGTATGGATGTCGTGGACGGTGCCCTCGGCGGACTGGCTGGACCGGTACTCGCCGACGACGTGCCAGACCCCCGGCTCGCGGCGGGCGAGAGAGGCAATGGCGGCGTGGTCGACGCGCGGTCGAGGAGCGAGGCGGCTCATGAGCGGCCGTCCTTCCTGGTAGCGAGGGTGAAGAAGCGGCGTTCGTCGACCTCGTGCCGGTCGAGGTGGCCCCAGAGGTGGAGGTGGCGGAGGTCCCTGCGCGCGACCGCACGAAGGCGCCCGCTGGGGGCTCCGGCCGGGGCGAGCGGAGTACCGCGGTACAGGGCCTGGACGCGCTTGGTGGTCCACTCCCCGCCTCGGGCACGGATCGCGTAGAGGAGCGCCATGAGGCGGCCGGCACGCTCGCCAGGCCCGCGGCCGCACTTCTCCTCGATCCCGTCCGCCGTACGACGCAGGCGCTCGACGGCGTCGCCTCGGCCGGGGTCGCACTCGTAGTCCTGCGGCAGAGCGCTGATCGCGTCAGCAGCCCTGCGCAGCACGGCGGCCTCGGCCAGTTGAAGGGCGCGGCTCGCGGTCGCCGGGTCCGGGTGGCGGGCGATCAGCGTGGAGAACACGAAGTCGTCGGCGCTCATGCGGCACCACCGATCTGGCGCTGCTCGGGCAGCGGGTTCGCCTTGAGGTGGGCGCGGGTGCGAGCGTGCGACGGGTGCTTGATCAGCGACGCGCCCTTCGACGAGCGCTCGGCGCGGGCCGGGTTGAAACGGCCCAACACGGCGATCGCCGCGTCCAGTTCGTCCCGCAGCCGCAGAGCCGCCGTCAGGTCCAACTCGACCTGTGCGTCGTCCATCGCGGCCGCGTCCTCGACGTGCTCCACGAGCGCGTCCAGCTCGCCCTCACGCGGTGAGGCCACGGCCTCGGCGAGCGCGTCGAGCTGCGCGATCACGTCCTCGCGGGCCTCGTCATCCGACGCCCACGTCGCGACCAGGGAGACGAGCGTGTCGTGCCGGATCCGGTCCACGCGGAGGATCGCGGCGAGTTGGTCGACACGGAGACTGAAGCTGACCTGCGGGTTCGTCGACTCGTTCATCGGACGACCCCCTTCCGGGCAGAGAGGATCAGGAGGAGAGCGGCGGCCGACAGCGCGGCGCGGGCGTACGCCTCACGCGCAGCGGCCGGGGTGGCACGCAGCCACGCGGGCGTCAGGTACTTGGCGTTGACCAACAGCAGCCACGGCACCAGCGACGCCGCGAACACGCTGACGGCGAAACAGATCGCCGCCGCGATCTCAGACGGGGACTCGGTCACGGCGCACCGTCCGTCTCGGGCAAGTCCCGGGGCACGAGGTAGTCGCGATGCAGCGGCGACTCGTACGGCTCCTCACGGAGCGCCTGCGTGGGGGCGAGGAACGCCGTCAGCCGGTCCGCCGACACCTCCACCGACGGCCGCCGCTCGGCCTCCAGCTCGGCGACCCGAGCCCGCAGCTGCTGCAACTCCGCAGCCACCTCAGGCGACATGAGCATCCCCGCCGCATCGACCGCGAACGCGATCCCCATCGGCGTACGGTCCCGCTCCTGCGCCCGGCAGATCACACCAGCCAGATGGTTCAGCGCGTTCGTGTTCACGCGGCCACCGCCGCACGGATGTAAGCCATGACCGACTCGCCCATCGGCACCGGCACCGACACCCTCACCGGCACCGACGAACCGTCCGCCCGCGGCGGCGTCGAGGTGAGCAGCGTCCACAGCTCCAGACCGTCACCGGCCGAACTCACGTGGACGATCCCGCCCCGCTCCCGGAGCCACTCGCCGAGGTCATCCAGGTCGGGAACCGTCACGAACACGGCCTCCGGCCGGGCGATCACGGTCGGCGCGGGCAGGGCGTAGAAGTCGAGCATCGCCTCAACGGCGACGCGGTTGTCACTGATCAGCCCGAACTCGCTGAGCGGTCGGACGACGATAGGCTCCGCTTTCACGGTGACCTCATTTCTTGTGGTGGTGAGGCGCCGAGTCGTGGGGTCGCTCAGGCCGGGAAGTCGGAGCGGCCCTGCGGCGCTTGAATCAGGAAGTCGCGGACTGAGAAGCCGCGCTGCCGCGACGACGCGGTCGGCCCGTGCTCGGGCGCGGCTTGCTCCGGCCATCGACCTTGTTCCGCTGCATCTCCGCGATGACCGCGAGGTCCGAGTCGCTGAACATCAGCTGGCCAGCCATGCGGTGGCACGGGAACTTCGGGCCGTCCTTCGCGTCCCGGTTCACGCCGACACGGAGCCACTTCTGTCCGCGCTTATCGGCCTCGTCCTCGGTAGCCAGGCCGAGCCGGACAGTGGCCTGCTTGAGGTTGTAGAAGCGCTCCAGGACGGACTCAGCGGAGGGCTTGTTCCTGCTGGGGGGAGCCTTGGCGGCGGGCATGTATTTCCTCTCGTGCCGCCTCCTCGGTCGGGGCGAGGAGGCGGTGATCGTCGTCGGGCACGTGAAGGACGGTGCGCAGGCGCTTGTACGTGGGGGGCCGCATGACGGCGCGATGGCCTGTTTCGAGCTGGCTCAGGTACGGCCTGCTGATCGCGGCGCGAGCAGCGCAGTCGTCCTGAGTCAGGCCGAGGGCCATGCGACGGGTGCGGATAGCCGTCCCGTCCACCTGGAAGGTGGTTGGGGGTCTGTGCATGTGATGAAGCTAGCGGCGTCATCTAGATTTTTCTAGAGAAACTCGCCAGTAACCTCTAATAAAGTCTAGATTCATCTAACTTCAGGGGCGAGTTTCGGCAGGTCAGCGCCAAGATTGGGTCATGGGGCCAGGCCGTTATGGCGGTAGCTAGAGGTAGCTGCGATGATTGGCGCCATGGCGCCCCCCAGCGATCAGACCGCCCGTCACCTGCAGAAACTCGCTGCGCTCGTGACGCAACGACGCATCACTCTCGGACTGACGAGCAAGGATGCGGGAGCAGCCCGGTGCAGCCTCTCCCGGATGACCTACCGCAAGGTGGAGGCGGGCGAGCGCGTGACCGAGACGTCGTACGCCAAGCTGGAGGTCGGCTACGGCTTCCGCCCCGGCTCGTGCAAGGGAGTCCTGGACGGGGCCGACTCGATCACCCTGGAGGACGGAACCGAGCTGATCGAGGGCGGCCAGATGCGCGAATACGTCGACCCGGACCAGCTCGCCAAGGTGATGCCGAGCGCCCTCACGAAATCGGCGGGCCTGTATGCGCCAGAGCTAACACTGGGTCAGATCGAGTCGATCGCCGAGGAGTTCATGGAGGAACTGCGGAGACTCGGCATCATGCCGAAAGACAACTGATCTGCACTCCTTGGCGTACAACCATTCGTACGTAATCGAATCGTAACTCTACGGAGCTGATGAACCTCAACATCCCCCTCCCGCCCAGCCGTTCCGCATGCAACTCTGACGGTCCACCTGGGGGGTTCTCCGAGCAGTGGAGGGGGACCTATGGCGACGGTCATAACCTACGATCGGCCCGGCTTCACGGCCCACGTGCTGGTCATCAAAGGACAGATCGTCTGTGGACTGACCCCAGCAGCCGCCACCGACGCGGGAATTCAGGCCCGCGTCAGACGGCTGATGAAGGGTCAGGGAATCGACTGCCGAGAGTGCGGCGGCTGCCCAGTCGGCCAGCCACACTGAAGCGGTCAGCACGCGGACGCCGGCGGTAGGGGTGCCTGCCGGCACATCCGCTCACCATGTTCGCCAGTCATCTGGGGGATGACGAGTGCCCTACGCAGAGCAGCGCGGCAACAAGTGGCGAGTCCGGTGGAACACCGGGAAGAAGAACGACGAGGGTCGCTGGATATTCGACAGCCAAGGCGGGTTCGACACCCGCGATGACGCCATCGAGTACGGCCTGGACCGCGAGTCGGACATCCGCAACGACCGGTACGTCTCCAAGCGTGACGGATCGGTCCTCATGAGGGACTACTGCCGGACGTGGCCTGACACGCAGGACGTCGGCCACCTGCGCAAGAAGGCGGTCAAGTCGATGATCCGCCTCTACATCGAGCCCCGCTGGGGCGACCTCGCCGTCGGCGACATCAAGGCCTCGGCGTACCGGGCCTGGAAGATGTGGATTGACGAGCAGCCGAACATCGGCGAGGGGTACGGCCGCGAAATCCTCGGCACCTTCTCGATGATGATGGACGACGCGGTCGAGGACGGCATGCGCCAGGCCTCCCCCGTCCAGAAGAAGCGGCGGCGCGGGAAGTACGTCAAGAAGAAGAAGGAACGCAAGCGCGACATGGCGCTCGCCGACGTGCACCAGCTCGCCTGCAACGGGCTCATGTTCTGGGGGTTCCCCGGCTACGTATTCGTCCTCACGATGGCGTTCACCGGGATGCGGCCGGCCGAACTCTACGCGCTGCGCCGCGAGTACTGCTCCCCGAACTGGCCAGCCTCTGACCCACTGGACGACCCGGAGGAAGAGGACCGCGAGGAGCGGCACGCCGAGGACATGGAGCGCTACGGCCCCGACCTGATGCCTGCGGTCCGAGTGCAGTGGCAGCACCAGTGGAAGGACGGCGTGCTGTCGCTGTTGCCACCGAAGTACGAGTCCCGCCGCCCGCTCGTCGTGCCACCGTTTCTGGCCGAGCTGCTGGAGATGCTGCTCGCCTCGCATCAGAGCGAGTGGGTGTTTCCGTCAATCACTGGCAACGAACTGGCGAAGGCGAACTTCACGTACTACTACTGGCGGAAGATCGCTGACGGGCAGAAGCCGCGTACGCCGCGAGCCAAGGGCGGCGGCCGGGGCGGGTCGTGGCGAGTGCTGCCGGGTTGGGAGCCAGTGAAGAACTGGGCGGGCAAGAGGCTGTACCTGCTGCGTCACGGCCAGAAGGAGTGGCTCGACGAGGACGGCCACAGCAGGATCGCGTCGGAGTCCCGGATGGGTCACGAAGTAGCCGGCGTTGAGGGCTTGTACGCGAACGTGACAGTGAAGATGGAGCAGGCCATCATGGAGTCGCTGCAGGCTCGGTGGCGGAAGTTCGTGGTGTCTCTCCCGGCGGACTGGATGCCCCGTTCTCCCACTCCTCTCCCATTGGATCTTGAGGAGTGGATGAAGATGCAGGTAAAGGCGGCTAAGGCTCAGTTATCCTGCATTGGTTCATGAAGTTCATCACCACCAAGAGCTTCATGCCGTTCGTCTACTACCGCATCCTGCTCGGCATCATCCTGTTCATCCTGGTGGGCGCGGGCACCCTGAGCCCGCACGCGGGCGAGTCGGCGGGGTAGCGGGGGCGGGCCTCTCGACGACCGTCAACTGGTCACCGTGCGTAGTCACTTTGGCCTCATGTGTCCCTCTGCTACCTAAAACGGCGATCTGGGCACGTTGTGTAGGCAAGGGGGGCGCTTTTTCCGTCCGATGGGTGCACGCTGGTCGTACGGGCGTATCCCCCGAGCGGCCGCCGCCGGCTCGTCGGCGGGGGCGGCGGCCGCGAGGTGCGAGGACGTGGCGGCTCCCCCTCCGCCGTGCGTCCTCGCACCGCTGCCCTCTCCTCGGGGGCGGGCGCGAGCCTCCCCCGAGGAGAGGAGGAGCCGGGACCGCGGTGTCCGCTGCCTGGAGCGCGGCCCCGGCTGCCTCATCCCCTCTTTCGTGCGGCGTCCGTCAGGAACAGCCGCCCGTCAAGGACCGTCGCCCGCAGGGCAGCCGGTCGCCGGAGATCACCGCCCGACCGCGTCCCCCGGGGCAGGGAGGGCGGGTGCGGCCGCATGGCGAGTCCGGTGAAGTCCGTGACAAGTCCCGGGGATTCCGTGAGCAGCCCGCGGGACCTCGTGGAAAGTCCGTGGGAGGTCCGTGGGAAATCCAAGGGGCCGTTCCTGGGCGATGCCCATGCCTCGGTGGCCGCGTCCTGACCATGCCTGTACCCACGGTAGTCAAACCAGTCCACGCAGTGAAGACCGCTGCCGCAAACGGGAGGCGATTCCTCCACGCACGGCCACCCCACGTGCGTCCCTGTCTCCGGTGGCCTCAACTCCCCCAGGAGTCGGCCCGTCCGCACCGCCGACGGCGACGGTCGCCCCGCCGGGCCCGCACCGCAGCACATGGTGCTCGCCGCTCAGGACCGGCCCGGTCAGCGTGAGGAAACGGACGTCCACCGTGACGTCCAGGCCCCGCGCCCCCGCGGCATGCCGACACGCACCCACCTCATCGATCGCGACCACCCACCGGGGCCGCCCCAGCGCCGTGACCGCCCGGACCGCACGACGGACGCCGCCACCGCCGTCGCCCTCGCCGTCGCCGTCCGCCTCATCGGCCTCCAGGACGACCAGTTGACGGGGAGCCACCACGGGCGGCAGCGCCCGCGCGACCGGCCCCGCCTCCGACACCAGCGCCACCGGAGCCCCGTCCCGGACCACCAGGCCGACCAGTTCCACGTACGGGCGCCCGCGCCGGGCCACCGCGAGGCGTCCCGTCCAGGCCCGGGCCAGCACCTCACGGCACTCGGCCTCCGTCATGCGGCGCACGGTCCCCACAGTCGACCTCCTTGTGCCGCCGCGGCCCGGGAGGGGCGCGGACGAACAGGGATGACACCCCCGAGAGGGGGCGAGCCGGGGTCCGGGGCACTGTCCGCCGTCGGCCCCCTGCCCGGAGCGGGCGGGGCCTCGACGCTTCGGTTCCTGGTTCTCTCGGTACCTGGTTCTTTCGGTACCTCGTTCTCTTGGTACCTCGTTCTCTCTTGGTACCTCGTTCTCTTCGTTCCTCACTTCTCTTATACGCGGTCCGGCTCCGCTTGGACCCCGGCGGGAGAAGAACGGCGGAGATGTATACGGGCCCGCCGCCCGAAGGCAGCGGGCCCGTACCAGGCGTACCGGGGCGTGGCGATCAGCAGCGCATGGCCCACGTGTGGGAGTCGCCCTTGTCGTTGGCCGCGCCGTTGCTGGCGACCTCCTGGCCCGGGGTGAGGCAGATGGTCATGTCGCCGCCCTGGCCGGACCGCGAGTACACCTTGACGTGGTCCTTGATCCCAGGACCCGAGATGCCGTGGTTGGCCCACGCGGAGTCCTCGTCCGCGATGTAGCTCTCCCACCAGCTGTCGTCGCCGGACCAGTTGGCGCGCTGGCCCCCGTAGTCGGCGTGCTCCCAGGCGCAGAACTCGCCGCTGGGGCAGTCGGCGGCCCCGGCCGGTGCGGCGACGGCGAGGCTTCCGGCCACCATGAGTGCCGCGGCCATGCCGAGGAGGGCCCGCCTGACGGCCCTCGCCCTCGGGGCGGACGCGGATCCTGGAGTGGCTTCGAGGGCGGATGCGGCGGTGGTGGGGGCGGAGGCGGAGTGCTTCAGCGTCATGTCGGGCTGCTTGTCCTTCTGTTCGGAGGGTCTGGTCGCTGGGGAGAACCCCCGCCCGTGGACCGGGAAGAGGGCACGGCGATGCTGCCCCCGCCCGGATTCACGCATTCCGCCCTTCACCCAAAGGTGGAGAAGTCCGTATCACCCTTTACGCCACGCGCGGCGACCGCCCGTGCACCTGGCTGCCCCGCCGCCTGCCCCGGGCCGGATGGCGGCCCCGGCGGCCTCCCGCCGTCTGGGCGAGCGCGTCGAGGTGGGCCTGGACGTACGGCACGGCCACATGCTCCAACTCGCCCTCGATGAAGGCGGGCTGGACGTTGACCTCGAAGACGACCCCGCCGTTCTCGATGGCCAGGTCGACCCCGGCGAAGGGCAGTCCGACCGACGCGGTGGCGGCGACGGCCAGTTCGGTGAGGCGGTGCGGCAGGTCGCGCGGGGCGATGAAGGTGGCGGTCGCCCCCTGGCAGGTGTTGCAGGGGGTGTCCGTCGCGGCCTGGATGTGCTCGCGGGCGTGGATGACGCGGCCGCCGAGGACGAACACGCGGAACTGGTGCCGTTGGCCGTCGGCGGTGGTGTTGCCCGCGTCCCGCGAGAGCAGCCAGGCGCTGCGCCGACGCGCGTAGTACTCGGCCGCCTCGGCCAGTTGGTCCTCGGAGGTGACGTGGAAGGTGTCGCTGCCGCCGGTGCCGACGACCGGCCTGGCCCAGGTGTCGCGGCCGAGCTCGTCGAAGGCGGCAGCCGCCTCGGACGCGCTCGGCCGCTCCAGAACGACCGTGTCCATCTGCGCGACGCCGTCCCGCTGGAAGCGGGCGACCGTGCGGTCCTTCTCCGTGGCCGTCCGCCACGCCGTCACCCCGGCGCCGAGGGTCACCGCCCGGTGGTGGGCGAGGAGACGCTGGAACGCGGCGAGGGAGCGGCGCCGGTGCGGCGGGATCTCGTACAGCACGACCACGTCGGGCACCACCTCCAGGCCCTGGTCGGGCACGTCGAGGCGTAACCGGATCCCGTCGCGGTCGCGGACGCGGCCGGTGCCGCACGGGGCGAAGTGGTGGGAGTCGATGCGGTGGGGCGGTGCGCCGGTGAGGAGTTCCACGGCGCGGGCCAGGTAGTCCCGGCAGCCCTCGGGGGACGTGGGATCGGTGATCAGGGCGACGCACGGTCCGGACACGGCTGCCTCCAGCGGCTCTCGGCGCGCACTCGGTCCGCGCGCACGTCGTGGCGCGGGCCCGGGCGGAGGTCACGGCGGAGCGGGGCCGGGTCGCGGCAGCAGGTCGCCGGGGCCCGTACGGCGCCGCGTCCGCGCCCGCCGGCCGTCCCGGCGGTGGCGGGCCGGGGCGACGCCCGGCCGGGGGTTCTGGTGACCACGGGACGGGGCTGTGCCCTCCCCCGATACGTGCCGCGGGGCCGTGGCCCCGTGTGCCGTTTCCGTACTCGGTTCCGTGTCCCTGCTCAGTGCCGTACTCGGATTCCGTGCTCGGTACCGCAGCGCCATGGGCCCCACACTGTAAGCGCGGGCCGGACCCCCGGCCAGTGCGCAGGCGCGCCGGTCTCCCGCGCCCGGTCTGCGCCTCGTGCGCCCTGTACGCGCCCCTCCTGGCGCGCGGTCCGCGCGGGGCGGCGCACCCCATCTCGGCGGTCCGGGCCCGAGCGGCCGTACGGCATCCCATCCGCTGCCGTAGGGCATCGCATCGGCGGGCCTTACGAACCGCCCCCTCCGGTGGGACGCTCGCAGCGACCCGCCGTGCGGGGCGTCCGGACGCACGGCGACGGGACCGCACGTGTACTGGGGGGATCTGCCATGGATCGTCTGCTCGCCGGTCAACGGCTGGACGTCGGGGGCCAGTTGACCTCGTCCAACGGTCGGATACGCCTCGTCATGCAGGGGGACGGCAACCTGGTCCTCTACCGCACGGACGACGACGTCGCGCTGTGGGCCTCCGACACCTGGCAGCAGCCCGTCACCCGCGCGGTGATGCAGCACGACGGCAACGTCGTCCTCTACTCGGACGAGGACAAGCCCTACTGGGCGACGAACACCGACGGCAACCCGGGCTCCTGGCTCGTCGCGCAGGACGACGGGAACCTCGTCCTGTACGCCAGCTCCGGGGCGGCGCTGTGGGCCTCGGACACCGTGCAGCGCTTCGGGCCCGTCGCCGTGCCGGGGTTCCTCCCCTCGACCAGGGCGCCGCTGTTCGGCAACAACCCGTGGCCGCCCGGGACAGCGCTCCGGATCGACGTGTTCGGCCTCCCCGTGACCTCCGTCGACGTGACCGGCATGGGGCTGTGCGGCGGCATGTCGTTCCTGGCCCGGGACATCTTCGAGAGCGGCACCCCGCAACTGCGCGGCCGCTCGTCGCGGGACATCCCCGTCGAGCTGGCCCAGCACCTCCTCGCCCGGCTCCTCGACAGCTTCATGGGGCCCGGCGTGGTCCAGCGCTGGCTGGGCGACACCCAGGGCCTCAGCCACGACACCGTGTTCTGGGGGGACGGCCTCTTCCGCCGCACCCTCGCCCAGGTCCCGGCGGTCCTGGACGACATCGACAACGGCGTCCTGAGCCCGCTCGGCCTCGTCCTGGTCCGCTCCTACGCGCCCTGGGACGTCTTCCTGAACCACGTGGTCCTGGCGTGGGGGTACGAGCGGCACGGCGATGTGCTGACGCTGCGTACGTACGACTGCAACCACCCCGGCGAGGACGACGTCGTCATCCAGCTCGACATCAGCTCCCCCACCCCCTCCAAGACCATCACCACCAACGGAACCAGCGACGGCGCCACCCCCGGCGAGATCCGCGGCTTCTTCCGCATCCCCTACACGCACGCCGACCCGTCCCCCGCCTACATCGACGGCGCCACCGTCGGCTCCACCGCGCACCCGCCGGCCCGGATGGCGCCGGGCGCCACGGCCCAGGTGACGCTGACGGCGACGAACACCGGCTCGACCAGCTGGGCCGCGCGCGACTCCCACCGCCTCGGCAGCCAGGCCCCGCAGGACAACACCCTCTGGGGAACGGGCCGGGTGAACCTGCCGAAGGCCACGGTGGACCCCGGCGAGCGGGTCCAGTTCCGGTTCACCGCGACGGCTCCGGGCACGCCCGGCCGCTACGCGTTCTGCTGGCAGATGCTCCAGGAGGGGGTCACCTGGTTCGGCCAGGCCAGCCCCCGGATCGTGGTGGCTGTCGGCGGGACGTCCGGGGTGTGCGAGCAGTTGCACGCGCGGTACGTGGACCTCGCCGAGCAACTCGACGACGTACGCGGGCAGATCCGGCAGATCGACTGGAGCGATCCGTACGAGGCGCGGCGGGAGCAGGGCAGGCTCGTCCGGCAGGCCGAGAGTCTGCGCAAGCATCTCGACACGGTGGAGCGGGACGAGCGGACGCACGGGTGCGCGCCGAGCTGAGGCCGGGACCCACACCCGCAGGCCGCGCACCCGCGTGGCCCACGCCCTCGGGCCGCGCGCCCGCAAGCCCCGTACCCGCGTGCCGTACTGACCTCGTCGCTCACATCGGGAACGACCGCAGCCGCACCTCACCCACCGGCCACGGGGCCGCCTCGCGCCCCTCCCCCAACGGCGTCCACATCGTCCGCAGCGGCATGACCACCGGCCCGTCGGGCTGCTCCACGTGGACGTCGCCCGTCAAGGCCCGCCAGCCGAGCCGGTCGTAGAGGGCGACGAGGGGCGGGCGGCAGAAGAGGAGGGCGTGCCGGGGGCCCATGGTGCGGGCGTGGTCGAGCGCCGCCGTGAGGACGGTCCGCGCGAGGCCCCGGCCCCGCACGTCGGGCGCGACGGCCACACCGCCGACGCCGATCACCTCCGTGGCGTTCCCGTCGATCGCTATCGGCAGCCGCAACAGGCCCGCGTGGGCGACGAGTCGGCCCGCCGCCGATCTGACGCCGAAGTGTTCCTCCTTGGGCAGCCACGTCAGGCCGGTCTCCGCGACCCCGAACGGGTCGGCGCCGTCGCCGAGGATCTCGTTCTGGTCGGCCCGGGAGTACGCGGCGAGCCGGACCGCGGTCAGGGCTCCGAAATCATGATCAACCATGTCCGCATGATGCGTGGCGGGACGGCGTGGGGACAAGTGCGGACAAGTGAAGAGCGCGACACGAGGCAACCCCGGTACGCGCGTTGTCATCCTCCAGGTCCGGGGCCCAGTGATCTCTCCAGGGATCCGGGGTGGCTGACGAACAGGATGAAACCGGAGGAATGTCTTGATCCATGTCCCGCGCTCGGTGACCGCCGCCGCGGCGGTCCTCGCGCTGGCGGTGGGGGTGCCGGGCCTCGCGCACGCGCAGCCGTCCGCCGACCGAATACCGCCCGCGTCACCCAGACCCGCCACGCTGCCTGGCACCCCCGCGTCGCCGGGAGAGGCCGGGGACCAACTGCCCAAGGGGTGGCGGGTCGACGGGTCCGGCGCCCGCAAGGAGCTGGTCTGGCGCGCCCCGGAGGAAGTGCCGATGGGCGACTCCCGGGTCGAGTTCTACTCCGGCGACCGCCTCCTCGGCGTCCCGGTGCCCCACGACGACCGGCGGACCTTCCGGCTGCGGCTCGACGACACCCACGTCGGACCGGCCGCGGAGCTGCGGGCGCAGGCCGGCGGCCGCCGTCTGGACGAGGGCGCGAAGGAGGAGTCCGCGCCGCGGATCTCGCCGCCCGCCGCCTCCGCCGAGGAGTCGGCCCCGCAGCCCGCGAACCGCGTCGACCCGGGCGTGCCGGGCAAGTACCGCACGGTGAGCGGTGAGTACACCCAGAAGTCGGTGCGCCTGCCCGGCTTCCCCGCGCCGGTGGAGATGCGCGGCACCGTGGTCGGGCCCGTCGACGCCCCGGGCAAGCGGCCGCTCGCGCTGTTCCTGCACGGCCGCCACTACACCTGCTACAACGCCCGCGGCGACCAGGACGGCGGCTGGCCCTGCAAGGGCAGCATGAAGCCGGTGCCGAGCCACCGGGGCTATCTGCACGACCAGAAGCTCCTGGCCTCGCAGGGCTATGTGACGGTGTCGATCGCCGCCAACGGCATCAACGGCCAGGACGACGTGGCCGAGGACGGCGGTGCCGAGGCCCGTTCGTCGCTCGTACGTCAGCACCTCGGCCGCTGGGCGGACTGGGCCGCGGGCCGCGGCGACGTGCCGAAGGCCGTGCGCGCCACCGCACCCGCCGACCTGTCCCGCGTGCTGCTCGTCGGCCACTCCCGGGGCGGCGAGGGCGTCAACCGCGCCGCGCTCGACAGCCTCGCGCCGCCGCCCGCCGCCGAGGACGGGGCTCCGGGCCCGGCGCGCTGGAACATCCGCGGCACCGTCCTGATCGGCCCCACGATCTTCGGCCAGAACCCGGTCCCCGACGTGCCGTCGATGACCGTCCTGCCCGGCTGCGACGGCGACGTGTCCGACCTCCAGGGCCAGATCTACGCCGACGGGACGCGCGGCGTCAGCCGCGGCACGGCCCTGCACAGCGCGGTCTACGTGGTCGGCGCCAACCACAACTTCTTCAACACCGAGTGGACACCGGGGCAGGCCAAGGCGCCCGCGGACGACGACTTCAGCTCCGGCAGCAGGCCCGACGCGGTGTGCGCCAAGGGCAAGGCGACGCGCCTCACCGCCAAGCAGCAGCAGAAGGCGGGCTCCACGTACATCGCGGCGGCGGCCCGCCTGTTCGTCGGCGGTGACGACCGGGTACGCCCGCTGCTCGACGGCTCCGGCCGCCGCGCCCCCTCGGCAAAGCCCGCGCGCGTACTCACCCACGCCGTCGGCGGCAACCGCACCCCCGCGTTCGTGCCGAGCTCCTCGCTCGCGGTGTCCGGCGGACGGCTGTGCGCCCAGGTGGACCGCAAGGCATCCCGCTCCTGCCTCGCCCCCGACGTGCGCGGCGCCTCGCCGCACTTCGCGGCCTGGGGCCCCTCGCCGGAGCCGGGCCGCCACGCGGTCGCGATGCGCTGGACGCAGTCGGGCACCCCGACGAAGCTCCGGCCGAAGAAGCCGGTGTCCCTCGCGGGCGCCGACAAGCTGGCCCTGCGCGTGATCGTGCCGCCCAACTCCACCGGCACCCGCCTCGACGTCGCCGTCACCGACGCCTCGGGCCACCGGGCGAAGCTCGGCCAGGTCCGCGTGAACGGGCTGCCGGGCACCGAGATGACCGCCTCCTACTGGGGGCGCGAGGTCCGCGTACCGCTGTCCGCCGCCGCCCGCGCCGGAGTCGACCTCAAGCAGGTCGCCTCCCTGGAGCTGACCCCGAGCAACCGGTCCGGGCGCGCCTGGCTGATGGACGCGTGGGGCTGGCGCCCGGGCACTCCGGACGCCGGGACCGCCGACCTCGCGCGGGTCGACATCGGCCGGCTCAAGGTCGACGAGGGCGACTCCGGGGCGCGCACCTACCAGGTGCCGGTCCAGGTCTCCGGGCACGGCACCGGCAAGGTCCGGCTGTTCGTGACCGACCCCCGTACGCACAGGACCACGAACCGGACCGTGACGGTGCGCCCGGGCGGCGCCGCCGTCGAGGTGCCCGTCACCGTGCGGGGCGACAAGCTCTACGGCGCCGACGCCTCCCACGAGGTCATGGCCAAGGCCGTCAGCGGCACGATGGTCGGCTCCCACCAGGGCGGGGTCCTCGTGCGCAACGACGACCCGATGCCGAAGGTCAGCGTGAAGCCCGTCGCGGACCGGGTCACCGAGGGCAAGCCCCTCAAGTGGCGCGTGACGCTGTCCGAGGCGGCCGACACCGACATCGAGGCCGGACTCGAACTCCGCAAGGTCACCAGCGGCACCGAACTGTCCACCAAGGACGTGAGCAAGCGCTGGCTGAAGGAGACCTTCGACCGGTCGCCGAACCCGGCACGCCGTCTGTCCAAGGTGTCGGAGATGCCGTACATCCCGGCGGGCATCGCCGCGGGCAAGCGCAGCGTCGAGGTGACCGTGCCCACCGTCAAGGACAGGGTGCGGGAGTCGAAGGAGACCGTGCGGCTGCGCCTTGTCACCTACGACCAGTCGTGGCAGCAGCACCGCGGCCCGACGGTCACCGGGACGGTGCGCGACCCGGCGTAGTCCGGCCGCGTGCCGCGTCCCAGGCGGCGGCGTCCGCGCCGCCGATGAAGTGCACGTCGTACCGGTCCTGTTCGGGCAGGAGGCTGTCGAACGTGTCCAGGCCGTGCTGCACACGGCCCAGGGTGCGGAAGTAGCCGAACCGGTCGACACCCGGTGTCAGGACCGCGAGCAGCGCGGCGGTCGCACCGCCCGCCGCGCCGAACGCGTGCGGCATCCCGGGCGGGATGACGACGAGACCCCCACGGGTCACCGTCGTCATCCCGCCGTCCAGGGAGAACTCCACGGCTCCGTCGAGGATGTAGAACAGCTCCGTCGACCGCGCGTGGAAGTGCGGCCTGGCGCCGTCCGCGCCCGCGCCCAGGGCCAGCCGGTTGGCTCCCAGGGCGCCGCCGGTGTCCGCGGCGTCGGCCAGCAGGTCGAAGCCGCCGCCGTGCGGAAGGGGTACGTGTTCGGCGGCCCCGGCCCGCACCACGAGGGCGCCGGGCCGGTCCGGGGCGTTGCCGCCATCCGAGGCATCCAAGGCATTCGGCGTGCCCGGGGCATCCGGGGGCGCTTGATTCGTCATGGTCCGCGTTCTCCCTGTTCTCTCTTCCGGTTGCCGGTTGCCGGTTGCCGGTTGCCGGTTGCCGGTTGCCGGTTGCCGGTTGCCGATTTCCCGTTTCCGACTTCCGGCTCCCGGCTTCCGGTCCCGTCGCGCGCTGCGACCTTCTTCGTGGCTCCCATTCGATCCGGGGAAGAAGCCGCGAACCACCAGCAGTTGTTCCCTGCAGAAATCACCGATCGTGATGAATCGGCGCCGCAGGAGGAACCCGTGGAACTGCGCCAGCTCCAGTACTTCGCCGCCGTGGCCGACGAGGGCGGCTTCAGCCGGGCCGCCGAGCGGCTCGGCATCGTGCAGTCGGCGGTCAGCCAGCAGGTCCGCCGACTGGAACGCGAGCTGGGCGTCGCGCTGTTCGACCGTTCCACGCGGCACGTGCGCCTCTCCGCCGCGGGCGAGCGGCTGCTGCCCGAGGCCCGCGCCGTGCTCGCGGCGGCCCTGCGTACCCGGCAGGTCGCCGCCGACATCGCGTCCGGCGACGAGGGGCTGCTCCGCCTCGGCACCGTCCAGGGGCCGGGCGACCGGACGTACCGCCTCCTGGACGAGCTGCGGCGCACGGCTCCCCGGCTCCGGGTACGGCTGTGTCGGCTGCCCCTCACCGAGCGGCTCGCGGCGGTGCGCTCCGGCGAGCTGGACGCGGCGCTGGTGCGGGCGGCGGTGACGGCGCCGGGGCTCGAACTGCTTCCGGTCTGGCGGGATCCGCTGTACGTGGCGCTGCCCGAGGAGCACCCGGCGGCAGCCCTGCCCGACGACGGGCCGGAGCCCGCGTCCGGCCCCGCCCCGGCGAGCGCCCCGCCCCTGCGCCTCGAACAGCTGGCGGGCCTCCCGCTGCGCCTGGCCCCGCGCGAGCACAACCCGCCCTTTCACGACCTGGTGACCGGCGCGCTGCGGGCCGCCGGGGTGGAGCCGCCGCCCGGGCCGCCGTTCACCACCCTCCAGGAGACCCTGACCGGCCTGGCGGAGCAGCGCGCCGACTCCCCGTCCTGGACGGTCTTCTACGAGGTGACGGGGCTGCCGCCGGTGCCCCGCGTGGCCGTACGACGCCTTGCCGCGCCCGAACTCACCACGTCCCTCGCCGTGTTGCCCGGCCCGCCCGGCCCGCCGCTGCGCCACCTGCTCCAGGCGCTGCGGGCCTGAGGCTCAGCCGGTCCGTCCGCCGCCCGGGCGCGGGTCGTCCTGGTGCTGCTGCTGGTAGTGGCCGCGCCAACGCGGTGTCGCCGCACCCTCCATGAGCACCATCACGACGTCGTGGGCGAGTGAGTCCGTCACGGGCAGATGCCCGAAGAGCACGCGGTGGTACGTGGTGGCGCCGAGCATGTCCAGGAGCAGGTCGATGTCGGCGTCGGGCCGGATGTCGCCCCGCTCGATGCCCCGGCGCAGCGCCGCCTCCGTCGTGGCCCTGCGGGGGCGGAAGAGGGTTTCGGTGAAGACGCGGTCCAGCTCCGGATCGTCGGCCAGTTCGGCCACGAGCGCGGGCAGCGTCCTGCGTCCCAGCGTCCCGCCGAACGCCTGGCTCAGGGTCTCGACGCCGAGGATGAGATCGCAGTGCGTGCAGCCGGTGTCGGGGGTGGGCGCGGTGCCCACGGTCTCCGCGAGCGCGGCGACGACCAGGCGCTGCCGGGAGGGCCAGCGGCGGCGGATGGCCGGCTTGGTCGTACCGGCGCGGCGCGCGACGCCCTCCATCGTCAGGTTCGGGTAACCGGACTCCTCCAGGAGCGCCAGCGTCGCTTCCAGGATGGCCTCGTCGAGCCGTGCGTCGCGGGGCCTCCCCGTCCGGCCGGTCTCTGGGGCGGAACGAGCGGCGTGGGCCACGGACTCGGGGGTTGCCATGACGGTCAGTATAGGTAGCATCTATTTTCGTTCCGTTCCGGATCGAAACTTAAAGAGGAGGGTCGACCTTGCCGTCCGAGCAGGAAACGACCACGCAGGAAACGACCACGCAGGAACCGCCCGCGCGGGAATCGGGTACGCAGACACCGGGTGCGCGGGAATCGGGTGCGCGGCAGGCGCCCGCGCCGAGCGCCCGCCCCGAGAGCGCCTTCCGCGCCCCCTACTCCGCCCTCACCTGGGGCATCGTGCTCTCCGTCGGACTCGTCGCCTTCGAGTCGATGGGGGTCGCCACCGTGCTCCCCGAGATCGCGGGCCGCCTCGGCGGACTCAACGCGTACGGCTGGGGCCTGTCCGCGCTGATGCTGGCCAACCTCATCGGCACCGTCGCCGCGGGCGTCGCCGCCGACCGCCGCGGCCCGGCCCGCCCGCTCGCCCTCGGCCTCGCGGTCTTCGCCGTCGGCTGCGCGCTCGCCGGGGCCGCGCCCAACTGGCCCGTCTTCCTGGCCGGGCGGTTCCTCCAGGGGCTCGGCGTCGGGGCGGTCATGGCGCTGGCATACACCGCCATCGCGCTGGCCTATCCGCAACGCCTGCGTGCGCGTATGTTCGCCCTGGTCTCCGGCGCCTGGACCGTGCCGTCCCTGGTGGGCCCGAGCATCGCCGCCGTGATCTCCGACCAGGTGTCCTGGCGCGGCGTGTTCGTCCTGCTGCTGCCCCTGATCGCGGCCGCGGCGGCGCTCGCGCTGCCGCAGCTGCGCCGCCTCGGGAGCCCGGGAGGCCGGCAAGACCCGAGCCCGGCCGCGACGGCGACCCCGTGGTGGTCCACCCCCGTCACCCGCAGCGTCCTGCTCGCCGCCGGGACCGGCCTCCTCCTCGCGGGCCTCCAACTGCGTCAACTCGCCCTCCTGATCCCCCTGGCCGCCGTCGGCGCCGCCACGGCCGTGCTCGCGCTGCGCCGGGTCACACCGGCGGGCACGCTGTCGGTGCGCCGGGGCGTTCCCGCCGGTGTCGTCCTGCGCTTCCTGCTCTGCGGCGCCTACTTCGGCAGCGAGGCGTTCCTGCCCCTGGGCCTGGTCAGGCTGCGCGAACTGAGCGCCACGGAGGCCGGGTTGGGGCTCTCGGCGGGCGCCATCACATGGGTGCTCGGGGCGACGTGGCAGGGCCGGGCCGACAGCCGCTGGAGCGGGCGGTCGCGGGCCGTGCCGATCGCCGCCGGGTTCGCGGTCCTGCTCGTGGGGATCGCCGTGATGGCGCTCGGCGTCCTGGTCGACGAGGTGCCCGCCCTGACGGCCGTGGCGGGCTGGGCCATCGGCGGCGCGGGCATGGGCGTGGCCTTCAACGCGGCGACCACCGACGCCATGGAGCAGGCACCGGCCGACCGGCAGGGCGAGGCAAGCGGCTCGATGCAGCTCGCGCAGACCCTCGCGGTGGCGGTCCTCAGCGGCCTCGGCGGGGCCGCCGTGACCCTGTCCGCGGCCCACGGCGGCTCGGTGTCCCTCGCCCTGACGGTGACCTTCGCCCTCACCGCGGCACTCGCTGCCGCCGGAGTCCTGACGGCGCGTCGCATCAGGCCCCGCGCCGCCTGACAGGCGCCGGCCCCGGTCCAGTGCCGGTGATGCCGCTGTCCGACGGCGGCATCACCGAACGCGGGCACCCGACGCCCCAAGTGACGTACGGAATCGTGCCGTCCATCACTGCCCGAAACCGCCGCGCCGCGCCCCAACCGGCCCCAAGGGCCTCCCTCCGCCCCGCTGACCAGCGCGCCTGCCCCAACTCGCGCCGGACGCGCGCGCCTTGCGTCGCCCCGGCGCGATCACGTGCCGCAGGTGTGCGGTAGCTGACAGTTCCGATTGTCAGGGCTATCCCCTAGGCTTGACGTCATGCCCCTCACCCCTCAACCCCATGGTTCCGTGCGGTCGTCGGCCGAGTTGAACGAGCGGATACGCGGCCTGTGGCTGCGTGCGGGCGGCCGCCTCTCCGTCGAACAGCGGCGGGAGTACGAGCAGTTGGTGACCGAGTGGGCCGAGGCGGTACGGGCGGAGATCGTGCAGGCCGCGTAAGCGGCACACAACGGGGGCGGTACGCACGCATCTTCCGCACGTGAGCCGTCCATCGGCGTCACCGCACCGGAGGTCCGCCCTCCACCGAGGAATTCCTCACCGCGCGCGAGCGATCCGGACCCGCTCGCGCGCACCCTCTCCCCCCTCGACCAGACCCATCCGGACCCGTCCGGGGCCATCCGACCCCATCCAGGCCCCTCCGGACGGGCACATCGAGCCACCCCGGCCCCCTGCGGCACAACGACTCACGCCCGGCCTCTTGGCTCCGCACCCCCGGTGCCCAAGACTGACCCGATGACGCAGCGCGTGGAACTCGCCGCAGTCCTTGACCGGTTGGCCATCGACACCCTCATCACCGACTACGCCATCACCGTCGACGACGGCGACTGGGACGCCTACCGTCGGCTGTTCGCACCCGAAGGACGCGCCGACTACCGCTCCGCCGGCGGCATCGAAGGACCCGCGTCCGAGGTCGCCGACTGGCTCACGGAGTCCCTGCGGATCTTCGCGGTACGCCAGCACCTCATCGTCAACCGCAGAATCCACTTCGACGTCCGCGACCAGGACATCGGCGACACCGCCCGGATACAGGCCGACTACGCCAACCCCATGCGGTTCGCGGACAAGGCCGACAGCGCGGGCACCGCACCCGACTTCGAATGCGGCGGGCGGTACGCCTTCACCGCTGTCCGCACCACCAACGGCTGGCAGCTGCGTCAGGTCGTCGTCCAGGAGAAGTGGCGCAGACAGAACTGGTCCGACCCGGTTACATGAACCAGGCGCCCCCTGTCCTAGATCGTCAGGGGCGCGCACACTGAACGTACGACGGCGGGGGGGCACCGGCCGCGTCGGACGGATCGGGGCAGAAAGGCGCGCTGCATGGACGCACTCGGCAGCAAGCGGCGGCACCGATGGGTGCCGCGGTGGGCGGACGCGACAGCGTGGCGGCGCGGTGATCGCACCACCATGGAGCAGCGCACCGCCCCGTGGCGGCGCGCCGACCTGGCCTCGCCGTGGCAGCGCGGTGCCCTCGCCGCCCTGTGCGGCGCCCTGCCCGCCCTGGCGTTCCCCGCGCCCTCCTGGTGGTGGTTCGCGTACGTCGCGCTCGTGCCGTGGCTGCTCCTCGCCCGCTCGGCCCCGACGGGCCGTCGCGCGGCCCTGGACGGATGGCTCGGCGGGCTCGGCTTCATGGTCGCCGTGCACCACTGGCTGCTGCCGAGTCTGCATGTGTTCACGCTGGTCATCGCCGCGCTGCTCGGCCTGCTGTGGGCGCCGTGGGGCTGGCTCGTACGCCACCTCATCGGCGGTACGCCCTCCCCGGGGCGCGCGGCCGCCGCGCTGCTCGTGCTTCCGTCCGGGTGGCTGATGGTGGAACTGGTGCGGTCCTGGGAGGGGCTCGGCGGGCCCTGGGGGCTGCTCGGCTCCAGCCAGTGGCAGGTCGAGCCCGCGCTGCGACTCGCGTCGGTCGGCGGGGTCTGGCTGGTCAGCGCCCTGGTCGTGGCCGTGAACACCGGGGTCGCCGTGCTCGTCGCCCATCGCGGCGCCCGCGTCCCCGCCGTCGCCGGTCTCGTCGCCGTCGGCGCGGCCACCACGGCGGCCTGGACCTGGTCCCCGCGCCCCGAGCCCGCGGGCCACATCCGCGTCGCCGTCGTCCAGCCCGGCGTCATGAACGGCATCGACAGCGGCGACCAGCGGTTCGCCCGCGAGGAGCACCTGACCCGCTCCCTGGCGGGCCGCGATCTGGACCTCGTGGTGTGGGGCGAGAGCAGCGTGGGCCACGACCTGACCGAGCGGCCCGATCTGGCCGGGCGGATCACCGCACTGTCCCGGCAGGTCGGCGCCGACATCCTGGTGAACGTCGACGCGCGCCGCTCGGACCGGCCGGGCATCTTCAAGAGCTCGGTGCTCGTCGGCCCCCAGGGGCCGACGGGTGATCGCTACGACAAGATGCGTCTGGTCCCCTTCGGCGAGTACGTGCCCGCCCGCTCCCTGCTCGGCTGGGCGACCTCCGTCGGCAAGGCCGCGGGCGAGGACCGCAGGCGCGGGGACCGGCCCGTCGTCATGACCATCGGCCAAGGTCGAGGTCAAGGCCAGGGACAGGGGCTGCGGATCGGGCCGCTGGTGTGCTTCGAGTCGGCGTTCCCCGACATGAGCCGCCACCTCACGCGCGAGGGCGCGCAGGTGCTGCTCGCCCAGTCCGCCACGTCGTCGTTCCAGCACAGCTGGGCGCCCGAGCAGCACGCGTCGCTCGCGGCGGTGCGGGCCGCCGAGACCGGCCGCCCCATGGTGCACGCCACCCTCACCGGCGTCTCGGCCGTCTACGGCCCGAGCGGCGAACGCGTCGGCGCGCCGCTCGGCACATCGGCGTCGAGCACCGCGGAGTACGAAGTTCCGCTGGCCACCGGCACCACCCCGTACGTGCGGTTCGGCGACTGGCCGGTGCACGCGGCCCTCGTCGTGCTCGCGCTGCTGTGCGCGGCGGAGGGCGCGCGGGCGCTCAGGAGGCCTGATCCTGAACGGCCCGCACCACCCGCTCGCACAGCTCATGGCTCGCCAGCGCGTCCCGCGCGCTGAGCACCTTGCCCGCGCGCACGGAGTCCAGGAAGGCGAGCACGACCTGCTCGATGCCGCGCTGCCGCGCCACCGGCACCCAGTCGCCGCGCCGCCGCACGGTGGGCTGGCCCTTGTGGTCGACGACATCGGCGAGGTTCAGGACCTGCCGCTTGGTGTCCTGGCCCGAGACCTCCAGGATTTCCTCCGTGGACCCGCTCAGCCGGTTCATCACGCCGATCGCGGTGAACCCGGCGCCCCCGAGCTGCAGCACGACGTGTTCGAGCAGGCCGTTCTCGACCCGGCCGCGCACGCTCACGTCGTCGATCTGGCCGGGCGCGAGGAAGCGCAGGGTGTCGACGACGTGGATGAAGTCGTCGAGGACCATGGTGCGCGGGTCCTCCGGCAGTCCCACGCGGTTCTTCTGCATCAGGATGAGCTCGCGCGGGTGCTCGACGCACTGGGCGTAGCCGGGGGCGTAGCGGCGGTTGAAGCCGACAGCGAGGCTCACGTTCCGCTCCTCGGCCAGGTCCACGAGGCGCTCGGACTCGGCGAGTTCGTACGCGATGGGCTTGTCCACGTACGTCGCCACCCCGGCTTCGAGGAGGCGGCCGACGATCTCGGGGTGGACGGCGGTGGGCGCGTGCACGAAGGCCGCGTCCAGGCCCTGGGCGAGCAGGGAGTCCAGGTCGGTGTGGCGGCGCTCCCCCGGCACGTGGTGGACGGCGGCGACGCGCTCCAGGGTGGCGGGGGTGCGGGTCTGGAGGTGCAGTTCGACGCCGGGCCGGGCGGCGAGCACCGGGAGGTACGCCTTCTGCGCGATGTCGCCGAGTCCGATGCAGCCGACCTTCACCACTGTCTCCCTATCGTCGTGCCGGTTCACGCTCCTGCGCCCCCGAGCCTGTTCCCGCAGCATACGGGGGCTGGGGCGGCCGCCAGTCGGCGATGGAGGCGAAGCCCCGCATGACCATGTCCGGGCCGAGCCCGGCCGCCGTCCGCACCAGGGCGTCGCGCACCGCCCGCAAGGGGCCACTGGTGACGTGGTTGAGGCGGGCGGTGCGGGCTGCCCGGCGCACGATCGCCGTGGTCCGTGGCACGCGCACCGCGCTGTACGCAGCGAGGCCCGCGAAGAGGTCGGCGTGCGGTGCCGCGTGGTGGGCGAGCACGACGGCGTCCTCGATGGCCTGGTTGCCGCCCTGGCCGAGGGTGGGCGCCATGGCGTGCGCGGCGTCGCCGAGGAGGACGGCCCGGCCGCGGTGGTGAGCGGGCAGCGGGTCGATCAGGTGGCGCACGTCGTTGCGCAGGACGTCCTCGGGGCGGGCGGCGGCGATGATCCCGGGGATCGGGTCGTGCCAGTGCGCGAAGCGCCGCTCCAGTTCGGCCTTCTCGTTGTCGGGGGCGCGCCCGCCCTCGGGGACGAGCGCGGTGGCGTACGCGTACACCCGCCCGTCCTTGAGCGGCTGGGTGCCCCAGACTCCGCCGCGCCCCCAGGTCTCGTGCGGCGCGAAGGGGCGTTCGGGCGCGGGCACGATGAGCCGCCAGGCCGTGAAGCCGGTGTACGCGGGCGCGGGGTGCGCGGGGAACAGGGCCCCGCGGACGGCGGAGTTGATGCCGTCGGCGCCGACGACGAGGTCGGCCTCGATGTCGCCGTCGGGGGTCGTGACGACGGCCCTGCGGCCGGGGCCCCCGCGGTCGGTGAGGCGGGCGTCGACGTCGGTGCGCAGGCAGTGCGCAGGCAGTACGGCGACGAGCAGGTCGACCAGTGTCGCGCGGTGCAGCAGCACCAGCGTGCCACCGAACTCCCGCGTCGTCGCGGCCGCGCTGGTCCGCACGATCCAACGCCCGTCCTGCGCGCGCACCCCGCCCACGCCTTGCCACGCCGCCAGGTCGCGCACCCGGTCGCCGAGGCCGAGCACGTCCAGGGCGCGCTGGGCGTTGGGCGCGAGGCCGATGCCGGAACCGACGGGCTCCAGGGACACGGCGCGCTCCAGGACCGTGACCCGCCAACCGGCCTTGTCCAGGCCGATGGCGGCGGTCAGACCGCCGATCCCACCGCCTATGACGACGGCGTGGGGCTGGGGAGATTTCGCTGTTCCGGGCATGATCTCTCCTTGTCGCGCGCATACTTGGCAAAGGCAGCACCGCTGGCAACTACAGATGTAGTGCCGACACTCAGACGCTACTACATCTGTAGTGAGAACGGTAGGCTGGGCCACATGCCTGTACGTGCCACGGGGACAGCCCGCACCGAACTCATCGCCGACACCGCCCTCTCCCTGCTCGCCGAGCGCGGCATGCGCGGCCTCACCCACCGGGCCGTCGACGAGGCGGCGGGGCTCCCTCCGGGGTCGACGTCGAACCACGCCCGCACCCGGCTCGCCCTCCTGGAGGCCGCGGTCCGCCGACAGGCCGAGCGCGAGAACGACGTCCTCACCCCGAGCGAGCTGCCGGACCCGGCGGGCGACCGCGACACCCTGATCTCCGGCCTGGCCGTGGCCCTGCACCGCTTCCTCACCGGCGACGCCCACCGCGGCCTGCTCCTGTCCCGCTACGAACTCGCCCTGGAGGCGACCCGGCGCCCCGAACTGCGGTCGTACTACGACTCGGCGGGCGCCCAGTTCCGGGAGCCGCTGCGCGAACTGATGGTCGCCGCGGGCTCCAAGGAGCCGGAGCGGCACACGCTGTCCCTGGTGGCGTGGTGCGACGGCATGATGTTCTCGTGCGTCGCGGGTTCGTACCACGCGACGGCTCCGACGGTGGACGAACTGCGGGACGGCTTCGGGGAGTTGCTGCGGGGGCTGCTTGACGGGAAGGGGCGTGGAGGGGCGTAGGGCGGGAGCCGTCGCCCGGCGGCGCGCGCCGGTGTCACCCGTGCGGGGCATGCGGACGCGTTCGGCGCCCGGGGACACGCCGGGGGCAGCAGAGTGGCGCGGGTGCAGCGATCGACGACCGCCTCGGTGACCACTTCGGTGCTCCTTGTGTCCACGTCCGTGGCCGTGCTGGCGCTCTCCGGGTGCATGGGGGTGGAGCGGGCGGGCGGCCGGGGCGCGGTGTCGGCGGGCCCGGCGACGCCCCCGCGGGCTCCGTCGAGTCGGCTGCCGCGGGCGGTGCAGGACCCGGCGCGAGACGCGCTGGAGCGCGGCGGCCCGGCGGACTTGCCGTCGCGCACCGCGCCCCCGCGCACGAAGGCCACGCCGTCCGACCGACCCTCGACCACGTCGCCCTCGCCCACCGAAGGCACCGCCGCTCGCGAGCGTGACGAGCACCGCGGACGCCTGGACCCGCCCCCGCGCCGCCATGACAGCCGCCCTCAGGGCCCCGATCGCGACGGCGAGGAGACACCCCGCCGCTCCGACGCGCCGCCGGGCATCCGCGCCGAGGTCGACCTGTGCGCGCTCGGCCGCACGCACGGGGGCTGGGAGCCGGACAGTCCGCAGGCAGCCATCTGCCGGGCGGCGTACGGGCGTTGACCGGGGTCGACCCTCGGCGGAGCGGGCCCGATCCTCCGTGCTGCCCGGCCTGGGCCTCGGGCGACCCGGCCGCCTCGGCTGGCCCGGCTGGCCCGGCTGGCCCGGCTGGCCCGGCTGGCCCGGCTGGCCCGGCTGGCCCGGCTGGCCCGGCTGGCCCCAGGGAGCCAACCACCCCGGCGGAGCCCCTACTCCTCCACCGCCCCCTCCCCCACCTGCGCCTCAAGGCGGTCCAGTGCCGCCCTGATGCCGTCCCCGTAACCGTCGTCGCCGAGCGCGCCCACCGCGCCGCGGGCCAGGCGCAGATGGCTGCGGGCCGCCTCGGGGCGGGCGAGCTTCACATAGTCCGCGGCCAGGTTGAGGTGCAGCGAGGGGTAGAACCCGCGCACCGCGAGGGACTGGTGGTGGGCGCCGACGCGTTCGTCCGTCAGCTCCTGGGCCGCCGACAACGCCCTGAGGTCCCAGGCGAGTTCGTCCGCCGGGTCGTCCTGGGTGTCGGCCATGTAGTGCGCGAGGGTGCAGCGGTGCAGGGCGTCGCCCTCCTCGCCGATCTCCGACCAGAGCACGAGGAAGCGTGTCCGCGCCTCCTCGCGGTCGCCCGCGTGCTGGAGCATGACCGCCTGCCCGATCCGGGTCATCATGGCGTCTTCGTCGTCCGTCGTCTGTTCCTGCCGCTCCGCCACCGCGTCGCCCTCCGCGTCCGCCGGACGTGCCGCGGGCCGGGCGGGGCCCCGCGGCAGGTCCGACGTCAGTCCGTCGTCAGCTGTCAGTCGATCCGTCGGTCGTTCGTCAGCCGTGGGGCCGTCGGCCGGTGTCCGGCCACCGGCCCCACGAGTCGGTTCCGACGCTAGCGGCCACCACTGACAATCGCGGTCAGGCGCGGTGCGACGCGGGGCGCTCCCGCCTGCTCAGCCCAGGTCGGGGATGCGCCAGTCGATGGACTCGTGCCCCTGGGCCGCCACCGCCTCGTCGATCTGCGTGAAGGGCCGGGAGCCGAAGAACTTCTTCGCGGACAGCGGCGAGGGGTGCGCGCCCTTGACGACGACGTGCCGCTCGGTGTCGATGAGGGGCAGCTTCTTCTGGGCGTAGTTGCCCCACAGGACGAAGACCGCCGGGTCCGGCCGCTCGGCCACCGCGCGGATCACCGCGTCGGTGAACTTCTCCCAGCCCTTGCCCTTGTGGGAGTTGGCCTCGCCGGAGCGGACCGTCAGGACCGCGTTCAGGAGCAGCACGCCCTGCTGGGCCCACGGCATCAGATAGCCGTTGTCCGGCACGGGGAGGCCGATGTCCTCCTTCATCTCCTTGTAGATGTTCCGGAGCGAGGGCGGGGTCCTCACTCCGGGGCGGACCGAGAAGCACAGGCCGTGGCCCTGGCCCTCGCCGTGGTACGGGTCCTGGCCGAGGACGAGGACCTTCACCCCGTCGAAGGGCGTCGCGTCCAGCGCGGCGAACACCTCGTCGCGCGGCGGGAAGACCGGGCCCTTCGCACGCTCCTCCTCGACGAACTCGGTGAGCTCCTTGAAGTAGGGCTTCTGCAGTTCCTCGCCGAGGACTCCGCGCCAGGACGCGGGCAGCATGGCGATGTCGGTCACGTCAACAACCTCCGGGGTGCGTTCACTTCTGCACCACAGAACCTACCGGCGGCCACTGACAATCCACCGCCCCCGGCCCCGCCGCGCGGCCCCGTGCCCGCGGGGAAACCGCCGCCTACCAGCTCGTCTTCCGCCCGAGTTCCCACATCATCATGATCGCCGAGGGATCGAGGGCCCGCTCGGCGCCCGAGATCTCCTCGCTCGCCATGACGTACTGCTTGCCCTGCCACACCGGCAGCAGCCGCACATCGTCGACGAGGATCCGCTGGGCGCGCTCGAACTGGTCCACGACATTGCTCCGGTCGGCCTCGCGGCGCGAGCGCGGCAGCAGTTCCTCGGTGAGTTCCCGCGACGGGTAGGGCATGTTGTGGACGTTGCGCTCGCCCACGAAGGGCGCGATGAAGTTGTCCGCGTCCGGGAAGTCCGGGAACCAGCCGCGCCCGAAGACCGGGTACTCACCGCGCTTGTAGGCCGCGTCGAACTCCTTCCACGGCCGCCCCTTGACCGTGATCTCGAACAGGCCCGAGGCCTCCAGCTGCCGCTTGATCTCGGCAAACTCCGGCTCGGTCGCCGAGCCGTAGCGGTCGGTGGTGTACCAGAGCGTGAGCGGTACGCGCTCGGTGATGCCCGCCGCCGCCAGGATCCGCCGTGCCTTGGCCACGCTCGGGTCGCCGTAGGCGTCGAAGAAGCTCGTGCCGTGCCCGGTGACACCGCGCGGGACCATCGAGTACAGCGGCTCCACGGTGTCCTTGTAGATCTTGTGGGCGATCGCGCCGCGGTCGATCACCTGGGCGAACGCCTTGCGCACGGCGGGCTTGCGCGCCCATCGGTCCTTCGGGTTGAACACCAGGTAGCGGATCTCGGTGCCGGCGCCCTCGACGAGCCGGATGTCGCTGGACTTGTCCGGGCCCTGCTGCGCCACGATGTCCCGCGCCGCGAGACCGCGGAAGGTGACGTCGACGTCCTTGTCACGCAGTGCCTCGACCATGGAGTCGGAGTCGCGGAAGTAGCGGATGGTCACGGCGTCGTTCTTGCGGTCGGCGGCGCCTTCGTAGTGGCTGTTCTTGGTGAGTTCGGCCCGGTCACCAGTCTGGTAGGACTCGAGAGTGTATGGCCCGGAGCCGTTGATCTCGTCGCCCTCGCGTATTTTGTCGGCCGGGTACTCGCGGGGGTCGACGATCGACATGGCGGGGGTGGCGAGGACGAAGGGGAACGTGGCGTCGGGCTTGCGCAGCCGGAAGACCACGGTCCGGTCCCCCTTGGTCTGCACGGTCCGCAGCGCGCCCAGAAGTCCGGCCGGACCGCCCTTGACGTCGATGCGCCGCATCCGGTCGATGGAGAACTTCACGGCCCGCGCGTCCAGCTCGTGGCCGTCGGAGAACTTCAGCCCCGCGCGCAACGTACACGTGTAGACCATGCTGCTGCCGTCGGTGAACCGGCAGCGCTCCGCCGCGTCGGGCTGGGGCTCGGTGGCGCCGGAGGGGAAGCTCAGGAGCGTCTGGAAGATGTTCCGGTACAGCTCCCACGAGCCGTCGTAGGCCGCGGCCGGATCGAGGGTGCTCGGCGCGCTCGTCGTACCGACGGTGATCGTGTCGCCGCCGTCCGAGCCCTCGGAGGACAGCACACCGCAGCCGGCGACGAGGGACAGGGACGCGAGCAGGGTGACCGGCCGCCGACAACGCGGGGGAACTCTTCTGAACACGTGCACGCTCCTCGGTCTGCCGTGCCATGGATCGGCAGACCATACCGCAGTGCCCCGCCGTGCCAACCAGGCTCACCGACGGGGCACTTCATGCGGGAGAACATCACGTACGCACGGAAATCCAGGCCTTCTTCACGGTTCCTCCGGTTCCGGCGGCCGATGTCCGGTTCCGTCAGCCGACGCCCGCGTTGAGGAACATGCCGCCGTCGACCTGGAGCGTCTGACCGGTGATCCAGTCGGACTGCTCGGAGGTCAGGAACGCCGCCGCGCCGCCGATGTCGGACGGCACTCCGAGCCGGCCGAGCGGGTAGGCCGCCGCGGCCTCCTCCTCGCGGCCCTCGTACAGCGCCTGCGCGAACTTGGTCTTGACCACGGCCGGGGCGATGGCGTTGACCCGCACCTTCGGCGCGAACTCGTGCGCCAGCTGCAGGGTCAGATTGACCATGGCGGCCTTGCTGATGCCGTACGCCCCGATGAACGGGGAGGGCGCGACACCCGCGATGGAGGCGATGTTGACAATCGCGCCGCCGTGCTCGCTCTGCCAGGCCTTCCAGGTGAGCTGGGCGAAGCCGAGCGCGGAGATCACGTTGGTCTCGAAGACCTTGCGGGCCACGTTCAGGTCCATGTCGGCCATCGCCCCGAACACCGGGTTCGTACCGGCGTTGTTGATGAGGAAGTCGACGCGACCGAACGCCTCCATGGCGCGCTCGACAGCGACCGCCTGGTGTGCCTCGTCGTGGGCCTTGCCCGGGACGCCGATGACGCGGTCGGCGCCGAGCTTCTCCACGGCCTCCTTGAGCGCGTCCTCGTTGCGCCCGGTGATGCACACCCGGTCGCCGCGCGCGACCAGCGCCTCCGCGATGCCGTAGCCGATGCCGCGGCTCGCTCCGGTGACGAGCGCCGCCTTGCCGCTGTCCTGCACTGCCATCTGTCCTGTTCCTTTGCGCTTGGTCCGGTGCTTGTCGGGCGTGCCGCTAGTCGAGCGGTCCACCGGCCACATACATGACCTGCCCGGACACAAATCCAGCCGCGTCACCGGTGAAGAAGGCGATGGCGTTGGCGATGTCCTCCGGCCTGCCGACGCGCTGCACCGGGATCTGGGTGGCGGCCGCGGCCTGGAAGTCCTCGAAGCCCATGCCGACGCGCTCGGCGGTGGCCTTGGTCATCTCGGTGACGATGAAGCCGGGCGCCACGGAGTTGGCGGTGACGCCGAACTTGCCGAGCTCCTTGGCGAGCGTCTTGGTGAGGCCCTGCATGCCCGCCTTGGCGGCCGCGTAGTTGGCCTGGCCGCGGTTGCCGAGCGCGGAGGAGCTGGAGAGGTTGACGATCCGGCCGAAGCCTGCGTCCACCATGTGCGCCTGACAGGCGCGGGACATCAGGAACGCGCCGCGCAGATGCACGTTCATGACCGTGTCCCAGTCGCTCGCGCTCATCTTGAACAGCAGGTTGTCGCGCAGCACGCCCGCGTTGTTGACCAGGATCGTGGGCGCGCCGAGCTCCGCCGCGATCCGGGTGACGGCGGCCTCGACCTGGGCCTCGTCGGCCACGTCGCAGCCCACGGCGATCGCCTTGCCACCGGCGGCGGTGATCTGCTCGACGGTGTCCTTGCAGGCGGCCTCGTCGAGGTCGATCACGGCGACGGCGCGGCCCTCGGCGGCGAGCCGGACGGCGGTCGCCGCGCCGATGCCTCGCGCTGCTCCGGTCACGACCGCGACGCGCTGCTCAGTGGTGGACATGCTGGCTCTCCTCGCCCTTGGGGTGCGGCTCTCATGCCGTGCGGATCTTCTGGAGGTGCGGTGCCGCGGCACTCCCAAGTGAGCGACCGCTTAGTACCTTCAGCAGACGAGACGCTAGAAGCCCTGACACCCGGTGTCAACGGCCCCCCGGCCACTGTGACTCATTACGTCTCCCGCGGGCCCGGAACCGGCCGGACGGCCCCAGGGCCTGTCCGACGGGCCGAACGGGCCCCTAGCGCACCAGCAGCTCCACCAGGCGCTCCACCTCGGCCTCGGGGTCCGCGGTCAGGCCCGTGTGCACCGGCCCCGGCTGGACGACGGTGGAGCGCGGCGCGATCAGCCAGCGGAAGCGCCGCCCGGCGTCGTCGCCAGCCGCCTGCCCGGCCGCGGCGCCGCCCGCGCAGACGCCCTCGACGGCCGACAGCGCCGCGCGCACGCCCGCCGCGTCGGCCCCGGGGTCCAGGGCGCGCAGCTTCGCCTCGTCCAGATGCGTGCGGGCGGCCACGTAGGACTTGGCACGGCAGTAGAGCACGACGCCCGCGTTGAACTGCTCGCCGCGCTCCACGCGGGGCACGACGCGCAGCAGCGCGTACTCGAAGACGTCCCGCGCGGGGGCGCTGTTCGGCTCGGCCGTGCCGGTCGGCTCAGTCGTGCCGGTCGGCTCAGTCGTGTCGGTCGGCTCAGTCGGTTCGCTCACTTCGCGGCGCCTTCCAGGGTGATGCGTTCGTGGATGCTCTGCGCGCGCGGGAGCAGCGTCTCGGCGTACGCGCGCCGCACCTCGTCCGGTGTGTCGAAGCCCGGCTCGTCGGCCAGCCACGCGTCGGGCACGTCGGCGGTCACCTCGGCGAGCAGGTCCGCGGTGACCCGGGGGGCCAGGTCGGCGGCGGCCGCGGCGAGGTCGGGGGCGTACCGGGCGAGGACGTGGTCCGCGGCGTCGTACGGCTTGGCGGCCGCGGTCGGGGCCGTCGGCCAGTTGTGGTGCCAGATCATGCTCGCGCCGTGGTCGATGAGCCAGACGTCGCCGTGCCACACCAGCAGGTTCGGGTTGCGCCAGGAGCGGTCCACGTTGTTGATCAGTGCGTCGAACCAGATGACGCGCCCGGCCTCCAGCGGGTCCACCTCGAAGGCCAGCGGGTCGAAGCCGAGGGCACCCGGCAGGTAGTCCATGCCCAGGTTCAGCCCGCCGCTCGACTTCAGGAGCTGCTGCACCTCCTGGTCCGGTTCGCCGAGGCCGAGGACCGGGTCGAGCCGGATCGCCGCGAGTCCCGGCACGCGCAGCCCGAGGTGGTGGGCGAGGCGCCCGCAGATCACCTCGGCGACGAGCGTCTTGCGGCCCTGGCCCGCGCCCGTGAACTTCATGACGTACGTCTCGTAGGCGCCGCGGCCGTCGTCGGTCTCGACGAGTCCGGGCAGCGATCCGCCCTCACGCAGCGGCGTGACGTACCGGACGGCGGTGACTTCGGTGAGCATCGCCCCAGGTTACTGCCGAGGTCCGACACTCCGGCCGCTCCCCTGGAGCCCTCGCCCGCCCCCTGCCGAAACGCCTCCATGGTGCCTACAGTCACCCCATGAACTCCCCTGGCCTCCCGTCCCAGTTCGCCCGCACGCACCGCTTCGCGTTCGGGGTGCCGCGCGGCTTCACCGTGTCGCGGGACGGCGCCCGTGTGCTGTTCGTGCGCTCGACGGCGGGCGACGACCCGGTCAGCAGGCTGTGGCTGTACGAAGTCGGGGCCGATGCGGGGAAAAAGGCAGGGGCAGGGGCAGGGGCAGGGGCCTCGGCGGGCGAACGCGCCGAGGGCGGGCCCGGTGGCGAGCGGATGCTCGCGGATCCGCTCGCGCTGGGCGCCGCCGGGCCGGTGCCCGAGGCCGAACGCGTGCGCAGGGAACGCGCGCGGGAGGCCTCCCAAGGAGTGGTGTCCTTCGCCACCGACGACTACGCGCGCGTGGTCGCCTTCGCGGTGTCGGGCGCCCTGTGGACGGTCCGCACGGACGGCGGCGCGCCGCGCCGGATCGGTACCCCGGGCCCCGTCGTCGACCCGCGCCCCTCGCCCGACGGCTCGCTCATCGCGTACGTCACCGGGGGCGCCCTGCGCGTGGTCGGCGCCGACGGCACCGGCGACCGGGCCCTGGCCGAGCCCGAGGGCGACGAGGTGACGTACGGGCTCGCCGATCACGTCGCCGCCGAATCCATGGACAGGCACCGGGCGTTCTGGTGGTCGCCGGACAGCGATGCCCTGCTGGTCGCGCGCGTGAACACCGCGCGCGTGCAGCGCTGGTGGCTCTCCGACCCGGCGCACCCGGAGCGGCCGCCACGCTCGGTGCCGTACCCGGCGGCGGGCACCGACAACGCGGAGACGACCCTGCACGTCCTGCGGACGGACGGCTCGCGCGTCGCCGTCCGCACGCCGTCGGAGGCGTCGGAGGCGTCGGAGGCGTCGGAGGCAGCGAACGCGTCAGAGGCCGCGGATCGAACCTCGGTGCACTCGCACGGCTCCGAGCACGCCTCGGAGCGCTCAGGGGACGACAACGCGCCCGCCTGGACGGACACCGCCTTCGACTACGTCCTGCGGGCCTCCTGGGACGCGCACGGCCCCCTCGTCACCCTCCAGACCCGCGACCAGCGCACGGCGTGCGTCCTGGAGGTCGACCCGGAGAGCGGCGCGTGCCGCCAGGTCGACCAGCGGCACGAGAGCCCGTGGCTGGACCTCGTCCCGGGCACCCCGGCCCGCCTCGCGAACGGCACGCCCGTGCTGCACCGGCTCGTCGACCCCGACACGGCGGGCCTGCGCGTGGGCAGCGTGGAGACGCCGCCGGGACTGCATGTGCGCGCCGTGCTCGCCATCGTGGGCGAGCGGGTGTGGCTGACGGCGTCGGACGAGCCCACGGAGGCGCACGTCTGGTCGTGGTCGGTGGCCGGTGCGGCGGACGGTCCGGTCCGCACCACCGCCCCGGTGTGCCTCAGCCGGGGCCCGGGCGTGCACACGGCGGCGGTCGGCGGGGACACCGTCGTCCTCGACAGCCGGACACCGGACGGACACACGGTGACCGTGCTGCGCGACGGGCGGCCCGCGGGGCGGATAGCCGTGCTCTCCGAAGAGCCCGTCGTGAAGCCGAACCCCCGTCATCTCGCCCTCGGGGAACGTGCGGTGCGCGGCATGCTGTTCCTGCCGTCGTGGCACGAGGAGGGCTCCGGGAAACTGCCGGTCCTGCTGTGTCCGTACTCGGGCCCCTCCGTCCAACTCGTGACGCACGCGCGCGCGTGGTGGACGGTCGTCGCCCAGTGGTTCGCCGAGCAGGGCTTCGCGGTGCTGACCGCGGACGGGCGGGGCACGCCGGGGCGCGGGCGGGGCTGGGAACACGAGGTGTACGGCGATCAGTTGACGCCCGTCCTCGACGACCAGGTGGACGCGGTGCGGGCCGCGGCCGAGCTGTTCCCCGACCTCGACCTGGAGCGGGTGGGCATCCGGGGCTGGTCCTTCGGCGGCTATCTCGCGGCGGGCGCCGTGCTGCACCGGCCGGACGTCTTCCACGCGGCGGTGGCCGGAGCCGCGCCCTCGGACCTGCGGCTGTACGACACGCACTGGAAGGAGCGCTTCCTGGGGCACCCGGACGTACAACCCGCGCACTACGAACGTTGCTCCCTGGTGGCGCACGCGCACCGCCTGTCGCGTCCGCTGATGCTGGTCCACGGCCTGTCCGACGACAACGTCCTGCCGGTGCACACGCTGCGCCTGTCGTCGGCGCTGCTCGCGGCGGGGCGGCCGCACACGGTCCTGCCGCTGCCCGGGGCGAGCCATCTGGTGGCCCAGGAGGACGCTGCGGCCAATCTGCTGAATCTGGAGCTCGACTTCCTGAAAAAGTCCTTGAACGTCTGAACAACCCGGCGCCGCCGTCCGTACCATCCGGCATGACTGCTTCCAGGGAAGACAGGGCCGACACCGCCGAGCCGCTCCTGCCGACGGCGGACAGCCCCACCACCCCCCTCTCCGCACGCCCCTCGGGCCTCTGCCTGAGCACCTCCTCGCACTCCGCCGGATCCCCGAGCCCCACCCGTCGCGCCGTCGTCGCCGCGGCGGGTGCCGCGGGCCTGGCCGCCGCGCTCGCCGCCTGCGGCTCGGACGACGGCAAGGACTCGTCGGAGCCCGCCGGTGAGGCCTCCGAGAAGGACGAGGGCGGCGGTGGCGGCGGTGCCGTGCTCGCCAAGACGGCGGACATCCCCGTGGGCGGCGGCAAGATCTTCAAGGACGAGAACGTCGTGGTCACCCAGCCGAAGAAGGGCGAGTTCAAGGCCTTCTCGAACCGCTGCACGCACAAGGGGTGCCCGGTGACGAGCGTCGAGGGCGGCACCATCAACTGCCCCTGTCACGGCAGCAAGTTCGACATCACCGACGGCAGCGTGAAGCAGAACCCGGCGCCGAAGCCGCTGCCCGCGACGAAGATCACCGTCGAGGGCGACTCGATCAAGCTGGCCTGACGCGGAAGCTCTCCGAGGTCGGCGAGGGCCGCGTCGCGCCGGGTGCTCACCCGGAGCGGCGCGGCCCCTGCCATGCGCCGAGGATCTCCTCCGTCGTGGTGACGGTGGCGACCAGGGCGAGGGTGTTCTTGACGACGGCGGGGGTGTACTCGGCGGGGACGCCCGCGATGGCGTCGGCGGGCACCACGGCGGTGTAGCCGAGGTTCACCGCGTCGAAGACGGCGTTCGGTATCGCCACGTTGGCCGAGACGCCGGTCACGACCAGGGTGCGGCAGCCCAGATTGCGCAGGAGCGCGTCGACGTCGGTGCCCGCGATCGGCGACAGGCCGTGCAGGCGGCGTACGACGAAGTCCTCCTCGGCGACCTCGATCGGCGGCGCGATCCGCACGGCCGTAGTGCCGGACAGCTGCTGCACGGGAAGCCGTTCGGCGGCGCGGAAGAGCCGCGCGTTGCGGTTGGCGCCGCGTCCGTCGGGGCGGCGCTCGGCGACGGCGTGCAGGACCTGGACGCCGCCGAGGTGCGCGGCGTGCACCAGGCGGGCGACGTTGCCGAGCGCGCCGGACGAGCGGGCCTCCTTGGCGAGTTCGGGCAGCGCGCTGTCGGTGCCGACGACGCCCTGTTGGCACTCGACGGTCATCAGGACGGTGCTCGCGGGGTCGACGATCTCCTTGAGCTGTGCGTACGACGGCATGCTTCCCCCTGTCGCGGACCACGGGCCGACCGGTGCCGCGCGCCTGCCGGGCAGCGGTGCCCCGCGGGCGGAGATCGCGGTGCGCGGGAGGCTAACCGGCATTGCGTCACGAAGGAAGACGCCCCATGCTTCTCTGACGCTCAGTCAGTCATGCGGTCGGCGCCCGGTCCGGCGGTCGCGCGGTGTGCGGTCTGCCCACCCGGTCGGGCGGTCGCGCGGTGTGCGGTCTGCTGCCCGGTCCGGCAGTCGCGCCGTCCGCTGTCGGTCTGAGCGACGAGACGGGCTCTTCGGCAACGGGAGGACGACGCATGGCCACCACACAGCGGCGCGGTCGCCGGATCATGATGACGCCGGGCGAGGTGGACGCCTTCCTCGCCGCCGAACGCACCTGCCGGGTCGCGACGGTGTCCGCCGACGGCGCCCCGCACGTCAGCGCGCTGTGGTTCGCGTGGGACGGCACATCCCTGTGGCTGTACTCGATCACGCGCAGCAAGCGCTGGGCCGAGCTGCGCCGCGACCCGCGCGTCGCCGTCGTGGTCGACGCCGGTGAGCAGTACGGGGAGTTGCGCGGCGTGGAGTTGACCGGCACCGCGGAGTTCGTCGGCGAGGTGCCGCGCACCGGGGAGCCGTGCCCGGAACTCGACCTGCCGGAGCGGCTGTTCGCCCGGAAGAACTTCGGCCTGGAGGAGATGGTGCACGACGGCCGGCACGCGTGGCTGCGGCTCAGGCCGGACGCGATCGCCTCCTGGGACTTCCGGAAGCTGGCGCAGCTCTAGGACCTGTGCGGTGGGTCGGCCTCAGTCCGACCCCAGGCCACCCCGGCCGCCCCTCGCCCAGCCCCACCACCCCTGGTTCAGCCCAACCACCCCTCGCCCAAGGGGCCGACACCCCCTCACCCCAGCCCCGCCCCCGCCACCCGCAGCGCCTCCACGGCCGCCCGGATCGAGGGCCGCCGGTCGGCGTCCGCGCGCCACACCACGTACACATGCCTCCGCACCCGGTGCCGCACCGGGACCGTGCGCACGCCCGCGGGCATCGGGTCGCGGCCGAGCCGCGGCGCCACGCAGACCCCGAGCCCCGCCGCGACCAGCGCGAGCTGGGTGTGGTGCTCCTCCGCGCGGTGCCCGATGCGCGGCTCGAAGCCCTTCGCGCGCAGCGTGAACATCAGCCACTCGTGGCAGAACTCGCCCTCCGCCCACGTGATCCACTCGTCGTCCGCGAAGTCCTCCAGGTCCACCTCGGGGCGGTCGGCCATCGGGTGGGCGACCGGCATCGCGACGTCCGCCGGGTCGTCGATGAGCGGTGCCTTCATCAGGCCATCGGGCACCGGAAGCGGCTTGTTGTACCAGTCGAGGACCACCGCCAGGTCCAGGTCGCCGCGCACCACGCCGTTCACCCCCTGCTGCGGCTCCAGCTCCTGGGCGCTGACGCGCAGCCCGGGGTGGCGCACGCGCAGGGACGAAAGGGCGGCCGGCAGGAGCCCGCGCATCGCCGTCGGGAACGCGGAGATCCGCAGCTCGCCGACCGCCTGGCCGCGCTGCCGCTCCAGGTCGGACTGGGCCAGCTCGACCTGGGAGAGGATGCGCGCGGCGTGCTCGGCGAGCAGCCGTCCGGCGTCGGTGAGGCGCACGCCCCGGCCGTTCTTGGCGAGCAGTTGCTGGCCCACCTCCCGCTCCAGCTTGGTCATCTGCTGGGACACGGCGGACGTGGTGACATGCAGGCCCGCCGCGGCGCCGCTCACCGATCCGTGCCGGGCGAGGGCGTCGAGGGTCCGCAGGCGCTCCAGGTTCAACATGTAAGCGATGCTACGCGATACAGGGCAATAAATCTCGCTTGTACTAAGACGTCGGATGCCCCATGGTGGCGTGCATGAGCACCTCCGCGGCCCCTTCCGCGCCGATGTCCGTCCCCGAGCCGACCCTCGCGTCGGACCCACGCACCACTCCCGGCACACACGCCGCGTCCACCACACCCGGGGAGCCCGCCAGGCCCACGGAGCCCGTCGGGCGCCGCACCCTGGACTGGCGCGTCCGCTTCGCCTTCCTGTCCCTGATCTGGGGCTTCAGCTTCCTCCTGATCAAGGTCGGCACGGAGGGGTACGCGCCGTTCCAGGTCACCTTCGGGCGGCTGTTCTTCGGCACGGCGGTGGTCGCCGCCGTCCTGGTCGTCAAGCGCGAGCGGCTGCCGCGCTCCCCGCGCACCTGGGCCCATCTGTCGGTGGCGGCCCTGCTGCTCAACGCCCTGCCGTTCTCCCTCTTCGCCTACGCCGAGCTGACGATCCCCTCGACGCTCGCGGGCATCTGCAACGCGACGTCACCGCTGTGGGGCATGGTCCTCTCGCTCGCCGCGCTCTCCGAGGACCGCCCGACGCGGCGCCGGGTCGCGGGGCTCGCGCTCGGCTTCGTCGGCGTGCTCACGGTGCTCGGCGCCTGGCAGGGCTTCAGCGACCTGGAGCCGCGCGGCACGGCGATGGCACTGCTCGCCTCGCTGAGCTATCCGATCGGCTGGATCTACGTCCGTCGCACACTGGCGGGCTCCGGCCACTCGAACCTCGCCCTGACGGGCACGCAGTTGCTCCTGGCCACCCTCGAACTGGCCGTCGTGACGCCCCTGTTCACGTCCATGCCGAACCACCTCCCGGTGGTGCCGCTGCTCGCGATCGTCGCCCTGGGCGCGCTCGGCACGGGCATCGCGCTGCTGATCCAGTACGGCATCGTCGCCGAGGTCGGCCCGACGATGGCCCAGATGGTCACGTACTTCATCCCCGTCATCGCGACGGCGGCGGGCGTCGCGGTGCTCGGCGAGTCGCTGACCTGGACGACGCCCGTCGGAGCCGTTGTCATCCTGGCGGGCGCGGCACTCACCCAGTCGAGACCGCGGGCCCGCGCAGCCCAGGGGACGTAAGGCGCACCGGGGGACGCGGAGCACCCACGGGGCACGGCGGGCCCAGCACCGCCCGAGCCGCCCCCAAGGGCATGGCGCGCCCTCCACTCGCCCATCGCCCCCAGCCACGCCTCCGCCCCCTTCTCCCTCAGCCATACCTCCACGCAGGCACCGGCCCGACAGCCGCCGCGACCGCGTCCGCCACCGCGACGATGTCGTCGCCGGACAGCGGGGACACGGTGATCCGCACCCCGGGGGGCGAATCGAGGCGGTACCGCGCGCCGGGCGAGACCGCCCAGCCCGCGTGCAGCAGGCTCGCGACCACGCCGGTCTCGTCCGGGACCGGCACCCACACGTTCATCCCGCTGCGGCCGCGGGCCGCGACCCCGCGCGCGGCGAGCGCGTCGATCAGCGCGTCGCGTCTGCGCCCGTACGCCGCCGACACCTCCCGCGCGTCCACCGCCCCGCCGTCCCAGAGGCACAGGACGGCCCGCTGGAGCACCTTGCTGACCCACCCGGGGCCCAGGCTGATCCGCCCCTGCACCCGGTCGACCGTCTCCGCGTCCCCGGTGAGCACGGCGAGCCGCAGGTCCGGGCCGTAGGCCTTGGCGGTGGAGCGGACGAAGGCCCACGCGCGCGTGGCTCCCGACAGCGTGTGCAGCGGCAGGTCGACGATGCCGTGGCCGTGGTCGTCCTCGACGACGAGCGTGTCCGGGTGCGCGGCGAGGACCGCACGCACGGCACGCGCGCGTGCCGCGCTGATGGCCGCCCCCGTCGGGTTCTGGGCGCGGCCGGTGACCAACAGGGCCCGGGCACCGGACCGGAGCGCCCGCTCCACGTCGTCGGACAGCGGCCCGTCGTCGTCCACCCGGACCGGGACCGGCCGGAGCCCGAGCCCCGACACGAGGTCGAGCACGCTCCCCCAGCCCGGGTCCTCGACGGCCACCGCGTCGCCCATCCTGAGGCGCACGGCGAGCACCCGCTCGATGGCGTCCAGCGCCCCGGACGTGAGGGCGACCGGCCCGTCCGGCACCCCGTCCGCGTCGAGGTCCGCTCGCGCGCGGCGCTGGAACTCCGGCAGCACCGGCGCCTCCCCGTACAACGCGGGGGCCCGGTCCGACTGCGCCGCGGCCGCCGCGAACGCCCCGGCGAGGGGCGGCAGCAGGGCCGCGTCGGGGTTTCCGCTGGACACGTCGCGCACGCCGGGCGGCACGTCGAGGCGGACGTAGTCGCGGGCCGTCGTGGCGGGCTTGCTGCGGACGCGGCTGCCGCGCCGACCGGCCGTCTCGATCACGCCGCGCTCGCGCAGCGTGCGGTACGCGGCCGCGACCGTATTGGGATTGACGCCCAGCTGAACCGCCAACTCCCGCATCGGGGGCAGCGATTGCCCCGGCTCCAGCACACCGCCGCTCACCGCGCGCTCGACGCTCGACGCGATCTCAGCTGCGCCGCGCCCCTCGATCGGATACTCTCCTAGCACAAAGAACATTATGCACTAGTACAAAAACGTCGGCAAGGCGCGCCAAGACGACCCCGAACCGCAGGACCCCGCGAAGTGATGGAGAAGGCCATGGAGACGACGACGCAGCCGGCCACGCCGGACAGCGCCCCCTACACCCCGACCGACCGCACCGTCCCCACGCGGTCCCGCGATCGCGCGGCGTACGACCGCGAGCTGGTGCACGCGATACTCGACGAGGCGTACGTCTGCCACCTCGGCTTCGTGCGCGACGGCGCCCCCGTGGTGCTTCCGACGCTGTACGGCCGGGTCGGAGAGCGTCTCTACGTGCACGGCTCGACGGGGTCGCGGCCCCTGCGGATGGCGGGCGCCACGCCGGACAGCGAGGCGGACCCGGGCCTTCCGGTGTGCCTGACGGTCACCCATGTCGACGGTCTCGTCCTGGCCCGCTCGGCCTTCCACCACTCCATCAACTACCGCTCCGTGGTGGTGCACGGCATCGCGCGGCAGGTCACGGACCCCGAGGAGAAGCGCACCGCCCTGGACTCCCTCGTCGACCACGTGGTGCCGGGCCGCGCCGCCGACTCCCGCCCCGCCAACGCCAAGGAGCTGGCCGCGACCGCCGTGCTGTACCTGGACCTGGACGAGGTGTCGGCGAAGATGCGCACGGGCGCCCCGAGCGACGAGCCGGAGGACATGGACCTGCCCTACTGGTCCGGTGTCGTCCCGCTGCGCAAGGGCTACGACCCCCTCATCCCGTCGGACGACCTCGCCCCCGGCATCGCCGTGCCCGACTACCTGCTCAAGTTCTGACCTTGATCCTTAAGGTCTCGTCCGGTCGCGTTCGTAGAGGATGCCGGGGCGCTTGACGGCTTTGCCCACGTCTTGGTGAGCGGCGGGGTGGCGGCCCTTGGAGCCGGGTGGGCGTCCGGGGCCCGCCCGGCTGGGTTTGGGCACCGTGGCGGGGCAGGGCAAGTGCGGGCGCAGGTACCGGAACCCGCGCCGGACGCGGGTCGGCGTGAGGACCGTGCCAGGACGGGTGGTCTTCTCCCAGGGCTTGCGCACGTCGGTGGTCAGTGGGACTGCGAGGCGGAGTCGGGCGTGCGCGACGATGACGATCCACGTCCAACGGTCCGCAGCCTGCGGGTCGCGCAGGCGGGGCCGAACCCACCCAAGGGACTGCCTGAACAGGCGGAACGCCCGAAAGAAACGGTGCACTCGTCCAGACGGCCACACCACCTCACCCGCCCCGCCTCCCGCTCCGGGATGCACGCCATGAGCATGGTCAAGAGTCCTGAGAACCACTTCCGACCTGGTCCTGAACCTGGCGGCAATCATCGCCGTGCAGGCGGCCCGGTCAGCCGCACATCGCCACGCGATACAGGATCGCCAGCGCGTCGTCGATGGGATGGGGTTGCGGCGTGCCGGAGGAACCAAGTCGGTTCCACCACTGCAGGTTCACCGCGACCGCCATCTGTCGCTTGCCGTCGGCCCGGGTCATGGCCAGCGTCCCACCGCCCCAGACTGTGCCGCCACGGCCCCAGAAGGTGCCCTGACCGGGACCTTCCATCGGGTGCAGGCCGAGGCCGTAGTCGATCACCTTTCCCTCTTGGGAGACGACCGGGACCGTTCGCCGCATCTGCGCCAGCGACGATGGGCTGACGATCTCCCCGGCCAGCAGCCTGCGGTAGAAGCGGTTGAGGCCCTCCTGGATCTCACGCTGGAGGTCGCGCCCGCACAGGTAGCGGGCGACGAAGGCCGGGAGGGGGTACGGGTACGGCTGCGGGCGCGTCGTGCGGGCGCCGGCCGGTGAGCAGGCGGGGTAGCCCGTGCCGATGTGGCGTGCGTGGGTGAGGCCCGGTGCCCGGGGTTGCCGGGCAGTGACACCGGGCCGCCCTGCCTACTTCTTCTCGTCGTCCATGTCGTCCATCCAGCTGCCAGGGTCGCCCTGGGGCAGATGATTGATGCCGATCGGCCCGTAGGTGCCCTTCTTCGGCTTGCCCTCGCTCTCTCTGGCGATCCTGGCTGCTTCCTCGCGGGCCTTGAGTTCCGCGGCGGAGGGCAACCGGTCGAGCTCTTCGCGCATCTTTTCGTAGGCGTCACCCATGATCGGTTCTCCTGAGCGGTGGGGGGTGTGGGGATTCCCACCCGGCCAGTGTCACCCCGCACCCTGGCTTGCGCACGGCAGCTCGCACAGGGGCGGAGCCTGACGTGGTGAAGTGGCGTTTGCCGCGGTCGGTAAAGATCTCCAGCGCGATGTCCCCCAGCGCGAACTGGCGCCCTGACATCACTCGGACCCAGTTCCACCGACCGGTCCACCAGAGCCTCGAACCGCTCGCACGGCACACTGCCGATCATCTCGGACACGGCGCCCTCCCCAGCAGGCGGGCCGGAGAGCCGACGCTCCACCGGCCGGCTGAAGGAACTCCGGCCCGCGCCTACTCGCAGAGTCCGCCGACCACCCCAAGGTCACCACGAACAACCGGAAAACCATCACTTCGCACACGAACCACCCCAATCACGCCCGAACACGAGTCCACGCCTGACGCACCCCTGACCGACTCCGACAATCGCTACCGAGCGTCACAGATCAGGGGATCAAGCACAGCCAGTGACATGGTGCTGCTCGTCCACCCCTGGGACGCACCGGCCTCCGACACCGAGTGGCAACGCTGGCTGGCCCAGCACGACTTCGGGCAGCTCGCCGTGAACGGCCTGCCCGGCGAACCGCCGCACATCCAGCCGACGCACTTCGTGTACGACGCCGACTCCGGCCCGCGCGGCCGCGTCCTGCTCCACCTGGCGCGCCCGAACCCGCTGCGGGCCGCCCTGGAGGCGAACCCGGACGTCGTCCTGAGCGTCGTCGACGACTACGTCTTCGTGCCGGGCCCCTGGCGCGCCGCCCCGGACGCCCCGGCCGAACACGGCGTGCCGACCAGCTTCTGCTCCGCCGTCCGGCTGCACTGCACGGCCCGGATCGTGGACGACCCCGCCGAGAAGGCCGAGCTCCTGAACCGCCAGGCGGCCCGCGCGACGCGGCCGCGCCGGCCCACCAGTTGGGCGGCGCACGGCGCAGTAGTCGGCGGGCGGGCGCGGGCCGACAGGCGGCGCGCCCCGCCCCCGCTACGCCGTCACGCCCCTTCCTCGCGCCCTCGCACGGCCCCCCGTGCCTCCGCACCCGCGAGCCCCGTGACCGCCGCGAGCATCAGCAGCGTGCCCGCGACGGTCGCCGTGTTGAGTTCCTCGCCGAGCAGCGCGACGGCGATGGCGGCCGCGCTCACCGGCTCCAGGAGCATGATCACGGAGACGGTCGCGGAGCGGACGACAGCGGCCCCGGCAAAGTACAGCGCGTACGCGAGGGCCGTCGGCACGGCGGCGATGTAGAGCAAGCAGGCGACTACGCGCGCGGGTTCGGCCGTGTGCGGCACGAGTCCCTCGGCGGCGGCGAGCGGCAGCAGACACACCGACACGACGGCGAAGGCCCACAACGTCGTGTCCCCGGAGGAGTCGGCCCCGCCGTCGCGCCCCCACCACCGGGTCAGCAGCGTCATCACGGCGTACCCGGCCGCCGACACCAACGCGAAGGCGACACCCCAGGGGCGTACGGCCGCGTCCCCGCCACCGACGAACAGCACGGCGAGTCCGGCAAGCGCGCCGCCCACCGCGCAGCTGCCGCCGAGCCCGAGCCGCTCCCCCAGGGTGAGACGGGCGCCGAGTGCGATGAGGACGGGCCCCGCGCCGAGCGTGACGACCGTGCCGACGGCGAGCCCGGTGGCCTCCACGGCGGCGAAGTAGGCGGTCTGGAAGACGGCGAGGGCCACACCGATGGCGGTGACCCGCAGCGCCCGGCGGCGGCGCGGCAGACCGACCACGGAGCGCGCGGCCCGGCGCGGCCGCGCGAGCCGTGCGCCGAGCAGCAGCAGGAACCCTCCGGCGCAGCGCCAGAAGGAGAGGGCGACGGGCCCCATGTCGCTGTCCGAGAAGATCAGCGACGCGGCGGCTCCGGCGGTGCCCCAGGCGGCACCTGCGATGCCCAGATACAGGAGGCCGCGCCGGACGGAAAGACCGGACGCGGCAGTTGACTCGGTCGACGCGCTGGACGCGTTCGACATGCTTGACACGCTCGACACGTGGAATTCTCCGCAGAGGTTCAGGAGGAAGACCGCGTCACGGGCGCACCGGAGCGCAGGCACCCGTACAGAGCTGTGGGTGCGTGGACACGCTCGGGAGAAAGGCCCGGCGACGCAGGTCCTGGACTGGCGTCTGCGGGCAGCACCGTCCACCCGGCCGACGGCCGGGCGTGATCCGTGAAAGGCCCGCGCGCTAGGCGGCGGGAGGCGGAAGGACGAGCGCTCGTGCGTGCATGATCGCCACCCTAGGCGGCGCTGCCGCTCGTCGACAACTCCTCTTCGGAGTCCGAGACGCGGACCACGGAACTCACCGGTTTCGCGGGGGTCGCCGACTGGGCGATGAACGCGCCCACCAGGACGATGGCGCCCCCGGTGAGCTGCGGCGCCGAGAGCTGCTCGCCGAGCATGACCCAGGCGAGCACGGTCGCTATGACCGCCTCCAGGCACGCCACGACGCCCGCGACCTGCGGCGAGAGCCTGCGTACGGACACGACCCCGGTGACGTACGCGACGACGGTGGCGATCAGCACGATCCAGCCGATGAGGGCCCAGGCGGGCACCGCCGAGCCGTCCATGTCGGCGCTCCCGGCGAGCACCTGCCAGTCCATGCCCCAGGGGCGCGCGATGACGGTGAGCACGGCCGTGCCGACGAGCAGCCCGTACGCGATGACGCCGAGCGGGTCCGGTGCCTTGTCGCCCGCGTCGCTGCCCTGGTCGGACAGGACGAAGTAGCCGACCTGGCAGCAGGCGGCGCCGAGCGCGAGCAGCAGTCCGACGGTGTCGAAGCTCAGGCCCGACCACACCTCGACGACGCAGGCGAGTCCGCCCACGGCAAGGATCACGCCGAACGCGGCAGCCTTGGTGACGGGCCTGCGCTGCACGAACCGCACCCAGCCGAGGACGAGGGCGGGCGCCAGGTATTCGACGAGCAGGGCCACGCCGACGGGGATGCGGGAGATCGAGGCGAAGTAGCAGGCCTGCACGCCGGCGACGGCGAGTAGCCCGAAGCCCGCGAGCAGCGCGGGCCGTTGCCGCACCAGCGCGCGGTGGCGCCAGGCGATCGGCAGCATCACCAGGGCGGCGCCCGCCACCCGCAGCCACACCACGTGCAGCGGGTCGAGGCCCGCCTCGATCAGCGGCTTGGCCGCGACACCCGAGCCGCCGAACGCGAACGCCGAGAGGAGCGCGAGGCCGAGACCGAGCCCCCGCCCGTGTTCGGCACGCCCCTGCGGGTTCCCCTGCGACTTCTCCTCAGACCCAAGCACCGGCACATGATGACAGGCGACGTCATGACCGTCACCCTCTTTGACCACTGTCTCAACGGGCGGACAGCGGACGCCCGCAGGGGCTACGAGCGCCTCGGGTGTCCGGGCGCTCCAGCCCCGTCCGGCGCTTGGCGGCCATCAGCTCACCAGCCGGACTCGCACCCCGTCTCGCACCCGTTCTCGATCCGCAGCAGCAGCGCGTCCGCGTCCACGCCCGCGCGGCGCAGCACCTCCACGGCCCGGCACTCGGTGTCGGCGGCGAGGGCGGCGAGCAGGTCGACGCCCTCGGCCTGTGGTTCGCCGCGCAGGGTGGCGCGGTCGGACGCGGCCTCCATGGCGCCTGCGGCCGCGGGCGAGAGAACCGTTTCTTTGGCGGCTGCCACCAACGGCACGGCTCCGGAGTCCTCGACGGTGCCCTGCCACTGCAATCCGTAGCCGATGCTGCGCTGGACGAGATAGCCGAGCAGCCGGGCGACCTGCGGCCCGCCGTCGAAGACGGACCGTACCCGCGGCTCCTGCTCCAGGAGCGAGTGCAGCAGATGCGCGGTGTCGACCTGCCGGTCCCCGTCGCGCACGGCCCGTCGGCGCGCACCGGCCATCACCGAGGCCAGCGCCACGCTCAGGCCGGATTCGATGTCTGCACGGTTCGGGCCGGGTTCGGCGCCCTGGGGAGTACGGCTTTGCACACCCCCACCCCATCAGTCTCCGGGAGCCACGGCATCGGCGGCGGGAAGCATTTCCCCGTCCGACACAGGTTGGGGATGGCCGAATGGGTTGTCCTCCTTACGGATGACATCTGGCCGTTTTCCCAGGTGGGGCGCGCGCCGCCTTGCTTCACGCCGGGTGCGCAACCGACGCGCACCGGCGCTCGTCTGTCAGAGGCATGGAGAGCAGGTGCTGGATGGTCGCCCTCCTGGCCATCGACGGCAGACAGTACGTGTACCGGGTGTACGCCCCCGCGGACGCGGTGCCCGCCGACTTGTTCTGGGACGCCTGGCACTGCCACGACGAGGGCCCCTTCCCGCGGGCCCTGGACCTCTTCGACGCGGCGGTGATACGGCGCGTGGGCTGAGAGGGGCGCGGCGGCCGAGAGGGGCGCAGCGGTGGCAACCCGTGCGGGGCGAGAGCGGCTACGGGCGCCCGCCCGGCCACCCCCGCGCCCCACCATGCACGCCCACGCCCTCACCACCCACGCCTACACCCGCTCCCCCACCACCACCGTCGCGTACAGCTCCTCGTCCGTGACCACCCGCGGCACCAGCCCCGCCGCCCCGACGGCCTCGACCGCCGACGGCACCTGGCGCTCGCTCGTCTCGAACAGCAGCCGTCCGCCCGGCGCCAGCCACCGCCGCGCGTCCGCGGTCACCCGCCGCAGCACGTCGAGCCCGTCCACGCCCCCGTCGAGGGCCACCCGCGCCTCGTGCTCGCGCGCCTCGGCGGGCAGCAGGGCGACCTCGTCCGTCGGGACGTACGGGACGTTCGCGAGCAGGACGTCGACCCGGCCCCGGAGCCGGCCGGGCAGCGCTTCGTAGAGGTCGCCCTCATGGACGTGCCCTTGGGCGGCGGCGACGTTGCGGCGGGCGCAGGCCACGGCGGCCGGGTCGATGTCGGCGGCGTGCAGTTCGACGTGTCCGAGGGCGGCGGCGAGCGCGGCGCCGAGCGCGCCCGATCCGCAGCACAGGTCGACGACCACGGCGCCGGGCCCTGCGAGCGAGGCCGCCTCGCGGACCAGGAACTCGGTGCGGCGGCGCGGCACGAAGACGCCCGGGTCGACGGCGACCCGCAGCCCGGCGAACTCGGCCCACCCGACGACGTGTTCCAGCGGAAGGCCGCTCACCCGCCGCGCCACCATGGCGTCCAGCCGGCCCGGGCCGTCGTCGGCGGCGGCGGCGAGCAGCAGGTCCGCCTCGTCCTCGGCGAACACACAGCCCGCGGCACGCAGCCGCGCCACTACGGCGGAGTGGGCTGACCAGGGCATTGAGGTCCTTCCTACGGTCCGGGCAAAGAACCCAACCCTACCCGGACGGCCAGATCTGACGACCCATCAGTATTGAATGTTCCGGGGCCTGGGGATACGTTCCGCGACACCGTGGCTGCGCCCGGCGCAGCACCCGACGAGAAGGGGTGGTCGCATTGGCCGAAGTCAGCGCGGAGGCACGCATCGAGGCACCGGCGGAGAAGGTCTGGGCGCAGCTCACGGACTTCACGTCGTACGCGCAGTGGAACTCCACGCACACCAGCTTTCCGAAGGGCGGCCCCGAGACCCTCGAAAAGGGCGGCACCTTCACGGAGAACATGAAGCTGATGGGTTTTCCGGCCGAGGTCGCCTGGACGATCGTGGAGGTGGAGCCGGCCCGCGTCTTCGCGATCAAGGGCAAGGGCCCGATGGGCGTCGACGTCAGCACCCGCTACACGCTCGAAGCCGACGGCGAGGCGACGACGATCCGCGCCAACGGCGAGTTCTCGGGCGCCGCGGTGAGCCTGATGGCGGGCAAGCTCAAGGACTCGGCGACGGCGGCCATGAACGAGTCGCTCCGCAAGCTGGGCGCACTGGTGACCTGACCTTCGCGCGCCGGGGGCACGACGAAGGCAAGGCGCCCCGCGCATGCCGCGCGGGGCGCCTCACCAGCGGTGCGGGCGGCGAGCCCGCTCCGCGTCAGTCCTCATCGGCGAGGATCAGGTACAGCTTCTTGCGGGCGTCGGTGATGACCGTGAGCGCCTTCTCGCGCTGCTCCTTGGAGCCGGTCTTCCAGACCTGGCCGAACGCCTCCATCAGGCCGAAACCGGCCTGCCGGATCTCGGTGAGCGCCTCGAAGTCGACCCCGCGCCCGGCCTCTTCCCAGGGGGCGTCCGGGCCCTCGTCCGCCGCTTCGCGGCCGGAGTCGGTGAGCGCGAACAGCTTCTTGCCGCCCTCGCTCTCGCTGGCGATCAGGCCCTCGTCCTCCAGGAGCTGGAGGGTCGGGTAGACCGAGCCGGGGCTGGGCTTCCACGCCCCGCCGCTGCGCTCGGCGATCTCCTGGATCATCTCGTAACCGTGCATCGGCCGGTCCTTCAGGAGGGCCAGGATCGAGGCGCGCACATCACCGCGCCGCGCCCTGCCCCGGGGCCCGCCCCTGCCCCCGCGTCCGCCGCCCCAAGGGCCGCCGAACCCGGGACCGAAAGGCCCGAAGGCGGCACGCCGCCCCTCAAAACCGCCCCGGTCCTCACGACCGGGTCCGTACGGGCCGCGCCCGCGCCCATGGCCGCCGTGCATGTGCTCAAAACCGTGGGATCGCATATCGATCATCCCTTTCGTCTCATCGTCGCCCGCCTCATGACGAGCCTTCCGCGACATCGTGATCAGTGACATCGCTGATCAGTCGCGATGCTTCAACGATATATCGGAACTGTTCGGTCGGCAACCCCTTGTCACATCCGTGGGTCCGGTTGTCACATCCGTGGGTCCGGCGGTGTCTTCATGTCGAGCAGGCCACGAGGCCAACAGGCCAGCAGGCCACCGGACAGGGAGAACCTCATGACACCGCGCATTCCGAAGGCAGAGCTCCCCGCCGAGCTGAGCGAAAGCATGATCAAGCAGCTCGGGGCCGTGGCCGAGCCCGTCGAGGTGGTGTGGCACAACCCCCAGGTCGCCACGTCCAACTTGGAGTTCTCGGCCAGGCTGGCCGAGTGGGACGCCGCCGACGCGAGCCTCAAGTCGTTCGCGCACATGGCGGTCGCGGCACAGGTCGGCTGCAACTGGTGCCTCGACGTCGGCTACTTCCAGGCACAGAACCAGAACCTGGACCTCACCAAGGCCAGCCAGGTGCCGCGCTGGCGGGAGTCGGAGGTGTTCACGCCGCTGGAGCGGGACGTCCTGGAGTACGCCGAGGCCATGTCGAGCACGCCGCCGACCGTCACCGACGAGCTCTACGCGGGCCTCCTCGACCGACTCGGCGCGGCGGCGATGGTCGAGCTGACCGCGTACATCGCCTTCGTGAACATGGCGACCAGGAACAACAACGCGAACGGGATCTCGTCGCAGGGCTTCTCCGACGCCTGCGGGATTCCGCTGGCCGCGCGCGCCCAGAGCTCCGGCGCGGCGCTGTCGTCGTGATGGCCGAGGATCCGTTCGTCGCCCATCGCAGCCTGCTGTTCACCGTCGCCTACGAGATGCTCGGGTCGGCGGCCGACGCGGAGGACGTGCTCCAGGAGTCCTGGCTGCGCTGGGCCGACGTCGACCACGCGCAGGTGCGCGACCCGCGGGGCTACCTCGTCAGAACCGTCACGCGGCAAGCGCTCAACCGCCTGCGGACCCTGTCGCGCAGCCGCGAGGACTACGTGGGCGAGTGGCTGCCGGAACCGCTGCTCACCAGCCCCGATGTCGCCGACGACGTCGAACTCGCCGAGAGCGTCTCGATCGCGATGCTGACGGTGCTCGAAACGCTCGGACCCACCGAGCGTGCGGTGTTCGTGCTCCGCGAGGTCTTCGAGATGCCGTACGACGAGATCGCCGGGGCCATCGGCAAGTCCGCGGTCGCGGTGCGTCAGATCGGACGGCGGGCCCGCGCGCACGTGGCTGCCCGGCGCCCGCGGGCGCGGGTGAGCCGGTCGGAGCAGCAGGCCGTGATGGATCGGTTCCTGCTCGCCCTGCGCACCGGGCGGTTGCAGGAGCTGATGGAGGTCATGGCGCCGGATGTGGTCATGATCGCCGACGGCGGCGGGCTCGCGGCGGCCGCGCTGGCTCCGCTCCACGGGGCCGAGCTGGTGGCGACGGTGCTCGCGCGCGCGAACGAGCTGTCGGCCGCGTTCGAAACGACCACCGTGTGGCTCAACGGCGCACCCGCGGGCCGGTTCGAGATCGACGGCGGGCCGACCGCGGTGAGCCTCGTGGTGGAGAACGGCCGAATCACCCGGGTCTACCTGATGCGCAATCCGCAGAAGCTGACGCGCCTCGACGAACTGGCCGAACTCACGCGGTAGGCCCGATGCCACAGTGGCATCGCGGGGGTTCCGGGTGGTGCACCGCCCGGAACACTCGCCCTCGCACAGCGGCCCGAGTTCAGGTCCAGTCAAGGCGAATTGGCCTTGGCAGTCCGTGCGATTGGCCTTCTAACGTCGTCCCATGACGACAGCACCGAGCACGCGGATCCGTATCGTCGACGCCTTCGCCGACCGCCCGTTCACCGGCAACCCCGCCGGGGTCGTACTCCTCGACGCGTTCAAGGACGACACCTGGCACCAGCACGTGGCCATGGAGGTCAATCACGCGGAGACGGCCTTCGCCCACCCCCTGCCCCCGGGCGGCGAGGCGGACTGGGCGCTGCGCTGGTTCACACCCGCGACCGAAGTCGACCTGTGCGGCCATGCCACGCTGGCCACGGCCCACGTCCTGCACACCACGGGCGCCGCCACCGGCCCCGTGCGCTTCGCCACCCGCGCCGGCGTGCTCCGCGCCACCGTCCATGCCGACGGCACCCTCACCCTCGACTTCCCGACGGCCCCGCTCACCCCGGCCGAGCTGCCGGAGGCCGCGGTCGAGGCCCTGGGCGCGCGCCCGCTCGCCGCGTACGACACGGGCCCGCACCTCGGCGACCTGCTGGTCGAGCTGGCCGACGAGAAGGCGGTCCGCGCGCTCGCTCCGGACCACCGGAGCCTCGCCCGGCACTCCGAGCGCGGCGTGATCGCGACCGCGCCCGCCGAGGATCCCGGCCGGGGGTACGACTACGTCTCGCGCGGCTTCTTCCCGCGCGTCGGCATCGACGAGGACCCGGTGACGGGCAGCGCGCACACCGCGCTCGCCCCGTTCTGGAGCGAGCGCCTGGGCCGCACCGACCTGACCGGCCTGCAGGCCTCCCCCCGCTCCGGCCTCGTCCGCACCGCGGTGCGCGGCGATCGCACCCTCCTGACCGGCCGCGCGGTGACGGTCATCGAGGGCGATCTGCTGGCGTGACGGCGGCTCATGGGCGCGACGGCGGCGGCTCGCGGGCGTGGCGCGCGCCGCCGCCCGTCTCACGCCGTCGGCAGCCACCCCACCTTCCCCGCGAGCAGCGCGTAGCCCACGAACGCCCCGATGTCGAGGAGGGAGTGGGCCATGACGAGCGGCCCGACCCGGCCCCACCGCCGGTACAGGTACACGAACACCACGCCCATCGCCATGTTCCCGATGAACCCGCCGATGCCCTGGTACAGGTGGTACGAGCCGCGCAGCACCGAACTCCCGATCAGCGCCTTCGTCGGGCTCCAGCCCAACTGGTCCAGCCTGCGCAGCAGATACCCGACGACGATCACCTCCTCGAGGACGGAGTTCTGCAGCGCGGACAGCACGAGCACGGGGTACTTCCACCACACGTCGGGCAGGTCCTCGGGCACCACCGTGAGGTTGAAGCCGAACCCGCGGGCGGCCAGATAGAACGCGATGCCGGTGGACCCGATGACGGCGGCCACCGCCGCACCCCGCCCGAGGTCCGGCCAGGGGCGGCTCCGGTCGAAGCCGATGGCCCGCAGCCCCGAGCCCTCGCGCAGCAGGAAGTGCGCGACCAGGGCCACCGGCACCAGGGCGGTCGTGATGCCGAACAGCTGCCAGGCGAGATCGAGCCACGGACGCCCCGGCGCGGCCGACGAGTTGAGGGTCGCCGCCTGATCCTTCAGACCGCCCGGCTTTGTGACCGAGCCGATAAAGCTGATCAGCGCGGACACTCCGCTCGCGCCCAGTGAGAGCGCCAGGACGAGCACCGTCTCGTCCCGCAGAAACCGCCGCGAGGGCCCCGCCTCAGGAATAGAACCGGCCATTGGCCCCGGCTCCGCTTGCACTCCTGCCTCCAGTTGAGTAATCCCGCCTCATCCCCGTCCCCGTGCCGCTAGGGTCTCGAAAGAACTTACGAACCACGTACGCGACAGGCCGAGGGGGACGGACGCCCACCGTGGCGCGCCGTCCCCCTCATCCTCGTTCATCCTTGTCTGTTGCTTTTCATCGCTTCGTCGCAGCTTCATCGCACGGGGAGGGGAGCACCGCCATGGGACGTCACAGCTTGCCCGATGGGCGCGGGACGGCGGCAGCCGACCCACGTCCACGGGGTCGCGGCCGCACCGTCGCCCTGGTCACGGCCCTCGTCCTGGTCGTCGTGGCGGGCGCCGCGGTGGCGGTCCGCGCCGGGTTCCTGCCGCTCGGCGGCTCCTGCCGCGACGACGCGGTGCGCCTCGACGTCGTCGCCGCGCCCGCCGTGACGCCCGCCCTCAAGGACGCCGCCGACCACGTGCGCGACAAGGACATCACCTCGGACGGCCATTGCATGGACATCCGCGTCGCCGCACGCGAGCCGTACAAAGTCGCCGACGAACTCCGCCGCGACAGCGCGAAGGCGGACTACGACGTGTGGGTGCCGGACTCCGGCGTGTGGGTGCAGCGCGCCGGGACCGGCGGCAGCCAGGAGCGGGTGTCCCCCGCGGGGAACATCGCCTCCTCGCCGATCGGCGTCGGCATGCTGGAGTCCGCCGCGGAGGATCTGGGATGGCCCCGGCAGACGTACACCTGGAACCGGCTGGCGGGTGCGTCGGCGCGCGAGGACGCGCCGCGGCTCGGCACGGCGGATCCGGCACGCAGCGCCAGCGGGCTGCTCGCGCTGACCAGACTCGGCGCCTCCGCGCGGGCGTCCGGCGCGAAGGACGCCGACACCCGGGCCGCGGCCACGGCCAAGGCCCTGGCGTCCCGCACGTCCGACAGCGACAGCAGGCTCCTGGACACCCTGGCCCGCGACTCCTCCGGCGCCGAGCGCGGCAACCCGCGCCGCAACGAGGCGCTGATCCTCTCCGAGCAGGCGTCGTTCGCGCACAACGCGTCCGCCGACGAGGAGCACGAGCTGCGCCTCTTCTACCCCAAGGACGGCTCACCGGCCCTCGACTACCCGTACACGCTGATCCGCGAGAACGACCTCTCCACCGACCAGAGCCGGGCGGCCCTGCGCTTCATGACGTTCTTCGGCGAGCAGGCGGGCCGGCGCATCCTCACGGAGCACGGCTTCCGCTCGGACGGGGAGCGGCCGTCGGCCGAGCTGGTCACGGCGGCGGGCGGCCGCACCCCGCAGCCGTACGCGCGCGAGCCGGGCGGGGCTCCCTCCGACAAGGAGGTGCAGGAGGCCCTCGGCATGTGGACCATCACGGTGCAGAGCGCGCGGTTCATCACCGTCGTCGACGCGTCGGACTCGATGCGCCAGCTCGTGCCGGGGCGCGGCGAGTCCCGCATGGACGTCACGAAGGCCGCCCTGCTCCAGGCGCTCGCGGGTTTCACGGACGACGACGAGATCGGCCTGTGGGAGTTCGCAGCCCGCCTCGACGGCGCGCGCGACTACCGCGAGCTGGTGCCCACCGGACGCCTCGGCGACCGTAAGGGCGACGGCACCCAGCGCGACCGCCTCACCAAGGCGTTCGGCGCGCTGCGGCCCGTACCCGGCGGGGCCACCGGGCTCTACGACACGACGCTGGCCGCGTACGAGAAGGCTCGCGCGGGCTACGCGCCCGGCAAGTTCAACACGCTCGTCCTGCTCACCGACGGCGTCAACCAGGACCCGGGCAGCATCTCGCGCGCCGGCCTCGTCTCCCGCCTGCGCGCCCTCGCCGACCCGGAGAAGCCGCTGCCGATCATCGCCATCGCGGTCGGCCCGGACGCCGACGAGCGGGAGGCCGACCAGATCGCCCGGGCCACGGGCGGCTCGGGCCACGAGGTCGACGACCCCGCCGAGATCCACTCGGTGATCCTGAAGGCGATCGTGCAGGCGGGCACACAGCAGTGAATCGTGCAGGCGGGCGCACGGCAGTGAGACGCGCCCCCGGCCGATGGCGCGGCCGACGCGCCCCCTAGCCCAGCGGCAACGCCGGTTCCGGCAACCCCACCGGCCACGTGTGCACCGGCTCGCCCGTGTGCATCAGCTCGCAGTAGCGCCGCGTGGTGGCCGCGAGCGCCGCGTCGCGCTCCAGGCCGCGCTCCAGGGCCCGGTGGTAGGTGGCGGACTGCCAGGAGGCCCCGTTGACCCGCCTGCGACATCGCTCCTCGATCACGCCGAGGTACAGGTCGCGGTCGGCGGGCTCCACACCCCACGCGTCGAGCCCGGCGGCGGCGAGGGGCAGCAACTCGTCGCGTACGAGATCGACGGCGGCCACCCGCGCCGTACCGCCGTACCGCCCCCGGCGCGGCCACTCCAGATGCGCCTCGATGCCGTAGCGGCAGGCGGTGTCGAAGTTGCGGGCCGCCGCCTCGAACGGCAGCCGCGACCACACCGGCCGTGTCTCCTCGGCGAGCGCCCGCACCACGCCGTAGTAGAAGGCGGCATTGGCGATCACGTCCGTCACCGTGGGCCCCGCGGGCAGCACCCGGTTCTCCACGCGCAGGTGCGGTACGCCGTCGGCGATGCCGTACACCGGACGGTTCCAGCGGTACACCGTGCCGTTGTGCAGGGCGAGTTCCGCCAGCTGCGGCACCCCTCCGGCGTCGAGCACGCGCAGCGGGTCCTCCTCCTCGCACAGCGGGATCAGCGCCGGGAAGTAGCGCAGGTTCTCCTCGAAGAGCTCGTACGCGCTCGAGACCCAGCGCTCGCCGAACCAGGTGCGCGGCCGCACCCCCTGCGCCTGGAGCTCGGGCGGCCGGGTGTCCGTGGACTGCAGGAACAGCGGTGGCCTCGACTCGCTCCACAGCTCGCGGCCGAACAGGAACGGCGCGTTGGCACCCACCGCGACCTGCGCGGCGGCGACGGACTGCGCCGCGTTCCACACGTCGGCGAACTTCCCCGGCGTGACCTGGAGGTGCAGCTGCACCGACGTGCAGGCCGCCTCCGGCGCGATCGACGCGGACGTACACGTCAGGCGCTCCACGCCCTCGATGTCGAGCGCGAAGCTCTCGCCGCGCGCCGCCACGATCTGATCGTTGAGCAGCACATAGCGGTCCACGTCGGAGAGGTTCGCGGAGACCAGGTCCTGGCGCGACAGCGTCGGCAGAATGCCGATCATCACGATGCCCGCGTCCACCTCGTTCGCTTTCCGGTGGGCATAGGCGAGGCCGGTGCGCAGCTCTTCGGCGAGCCGGTCGAGAACACGGCCGCCCAACCGGTGCGGGGCAATGTTCACTTCCAGATTGAACATTCCGAGCTCGGTCTGGAAATCGCGACTCGCGATGCGCTCGAGAACTTCCGCATTCATCATTCTCGGCATGCCGTCGGGCCCCGCCAGATTCAGCTCTATCTCCAGGCCCATCAGATTCTTGGGCCGGTCGAACCGCCCCTCCTCGAGGAGCCGGGCCAGCGCCGCGAGGCACTGCCGGAGCTTGATCCGGTACTGGTGACGATCGGACAGGTCGAACGTTCCTGCCACGACCTTCTCGCCCATCGAAGCGTCCCTCCTCGGAGCGGCCGCCGGCGACCCGGCCGCTGTGTACGGGGGATGATGCCCAGCCGATGTGATCCATAACGCCCCGTGCGGGACCATGGACAAGTACCCTTGAGCGAGTTGCCGCGCGGCACATTCACCAGGCATGACGAAGCGCGCAGTTTCCGATCCTCATGTTGTGGTGAAGAAAACCAACGAGAATCGGCCGACCGCGGCCGCGGAGAATACCGAGGTCATCGCTCGGGAAGCGATCCGGAATCGGGAGGAAAGCCCCAGCAGGGCGACCGGATTGTGACTTGCCCGCGATATTCGGGACGGTTAGACGAAACACTCCCTGAACACCCGTCGTATAAACTCCGCGGTTGAGGCAGAGAGTTGGCGCTCGCGGTCCCCCTGCCCCCGCCCCTCTGACCCAGAGCTGACAGCGCCGTCCGCACCTGCCCCCGCTCCACTGTGCCTGTCGAATGAGAGAGGCGACCCACCATGCCCCTGTCTGTCCCCCCGGCTCCCGCGCCCGCCCTGCGCAGCGTCCTCGCGGCCCTCGGTTCCCCGACCGCCGTCCGCGGAGCCCGCACGCCGGTCCTGCGCGCCACCCAGGGCCCCACGAGCGCGGAACTGCCGCTGCCGGTCCACGAGCTGGTCCACGTCACGGCGACGGGCACGTCCCCGACCAAGCTCACCGGATGGCGCTTCCTGATCCGGTGCGGCGAGCGCGCGGTCGCCGCGGCCGACACGATGCTCACACCGGACGGCTGGGCCTTCTCGCACTTCTGCGAAGGCCCGTACATCGCCTCCGCCGAACTGGCCCTGCGGCACGCCGAGACCATGCCGAAGCCCTACCAGCCCCGGCTGCTCTCCGTGCCCGAGCTGTACATGCTCACCCTGTGGCTGCACTCCGACTGCACGGACGACGGCGCCAGCGGCCCGCTCGCCCCCACGGACCTCCTGGTGCCCCTCGCCCCGGCACCCCCCGGCATCGCGGCCCACCGCCCGCACCGCGCCGCCGACCTGCTCCCGGTGCTCACCCACCGCCTGACCCCGGCCCCGCTCCTGGGCTCACCCGCCTGACACCGCCACCCCTGAGCTCTGCCGTGCCCCGCCGCCCGCCCGGGCCGCGGGGCACGGCTGCGTACGACCCCGTCGCTGCGGGTCAGAGCCCCGTCACCCGCTGTCCGCCCCGCCCAACCGGACTAGCCCACTTCGGCTATCACGAACCACCCGAAGAGACAGGGGAGTTGGGCTGAACCGTCCGGGCGGGTGATACGTCATTAAGCAGTAGGAACCGCTGCAGCAAAATCCCTGCGGAATCACGCCCGTAGGGCAACACTGGACCGGACCGACAAAAAACGGGGGGCGGCGATGAACACCGCATCGAGCCGCAAGACAGACGTCACGACCATCACCACGCAGCGAAAGAACCCTTCCATGTGCCAGCACCAGCCACCGTGCCCGACAGCCGAATCCGCCGACCGGGAAGCCGCGTTCCTCGTGGCACACCACCCGGAGCAGGGATGGAGTCTGCTGTGCAACGGCGTCCTGCTCTTCGAGGACACCGGTGAGCTGCTGCCGAACGGGGAGATCATCGCCCCGCATCGACCGCTGGCCACCAGCCAGGTGATGACGGCCGCCTGAGCCGTCCACCACGCACACAAGGGCCGGCCCGGACATCCTGTCCGAACCGGCCCTGACTCATGTGCGCCCGCGGATCCGCCTACGGCGCCGCGGTATCAGTCCTCGTACGCATCCAGCGGCGGGCAGGAGCAGACCAGGTTCCGGTCGCCGTACGCCTGGTCGATACGGCGCACCGGCGGCCAGTACTTGTCCGCTGCCACCACTCCGGCCGGGAAGACGGCCTCCTCGCGGCTGTAGCCGTGCTCCCAGTCGCCGCCGAGCGCGGCCGCGGTGTGCGGGGCGTTGCGCAGCGGGTTGTCGTCGGCGTTCCACTCGCCGCTCGCGACCTTCTCGATCTCGCCGCGAATGGCGATCATCGCCTCGCAGAACCGGTCGAGCTCGTCCAGGTCCTCGCTCTCCGTCGGCTCGATCATCAGCGTGCCGGCGACCGGGAACGACATGGTCGGCGCGTGGAAGCCGTAGTCGATGAGCCGCTTGGCGATGTCGTCGACGCTGACGCCCGTGGACTTGCTCAGCGGACGCAGGTCGATGATGCACTCGTGCGCGACGAGCCCGCCGGGGCCGGTGTAGAGCACCGGGAAGTGCGGCTCGAGGCGCTTGGCGATGTAGTTCGCGGAGAGCACGGCGACCTGCGTGGCGCGCTTGAGTCCCTCACCGCCCATGAGGCGTACGTACGCCCAGGAGATCGGCAGGATCCCGGCGGAGCCCCACGGCGCGGCCGAGACGGGCCCGACGCCCGTCTCGGGGCCGGCGGCGGGCTGCAGCGGGTGGTTGGGCAGGTACGGGGCGAGGTGCCCGCGCACGGCCACCGGGCCGACGCCGGGGCCGCCGCCGCCGTGCGGGATGCAGAACGTCTTGTGCAGGTTCAGGTGCGAGACGTCGCCGCCGAAGTGGCCGGGCTTGGCGAGGCCCACCAGGGCGTTGAGGTTGGCGCCGTCGACGTACACCTGGCCGCCCGCGTCGTGCACCTGCGCGCAGATGTCGGCGACGTGCTCCTCGAAGACACCGTGCGTGGACGGGTAGGTGATCATCAGGACGGCGAGCTGGTCGCGGTGCTGCTCGATCTTGGCCCGCAGGTCCTCGACGTCGATCTCGCCGTCGTCCGCGGTCTTCACCACGACGACCTTCATCCCGGCCATCACGGCGCTGGCGGCGTTGGTGCCGTGCGCGGAGGACGGGATCAGGCAGACGGTCCGCTGGTCGTCGCCGTTGGCACGGTGGTAGCCGCGGACCGCGAGCAGTCCGGCGAGCTCGCCCTGCGAACCGGCGTTGGGCTGCAGTGACACCTTGTCGTACCCGGTGACCTCGGCGAGCCGCTCCTCGAGCTCCCTGATCAGCGTCAGATAGCCCTGGGCCTGCTGGGCGGGCGCGAAGGGGTGCAGCTGGCCGAACTCCGGCCAGGTGACCGGCTCCATCTCCGTGGTGGCGTTGAGCTTCATGGTGCAGGAGCCCAGCGGGATCATGCCGCGGTCGAGCGCGTAGTCCCGGTCGGCGAGGCGGCGCAGGTAGCGCAGCATCGCGGTCTCGGAGCGGTACTGGTGGAACACCGGGTGCGCCATGAAGTCGTCGGAGCGCTGCAGACCGGCGGGCAGCGTGTCGGCGACGGAGGCGTCCAGCGCCTCGACGTCGGCCTCGACACCGAACGCGGTCCAGATCGCGGCGAGCTGCGTGCGCGTCGTGGTCTCGTCGCACGCGAACGACACCTGGTCGGCGTCCACGAGGTGGATGTTCACGCCGCCCTCGCGGGCCGCGGTCACGATGTCGGCGGCCTTGCCCGGCACGCGGACGGTCAGCGTGTCGAAGTACGCCTCGTGCACGACCTCGACGCCCCCGGCCTTGAGGCCCGCGGCGAGGATCGTCGCGTACCGGTGGGTGCGCCGCGCGATCGCCTTGAGCCCCTCGGGGCCGTGGTAGACGGCGTACATCCCGGCCATGACGGCGAGCAGCACCTGGGCGGTACAGATGTTGCTGGTCGCCTTCTCGCGGCGGATGTGCTGCTCACGGGTCTGCAGCGCGAGCCGGTAGGCCTTGTTGCCGTCGGCGTCGACGGACACGCCCACGAGGCGTCCGGGCAGGCTGCGGGCGAACTTCTCGCGCACCGCCATGTAGCCGGCGTGCGGGCCGCCGAAGCCCATCGGGACGCCGAAGCGCTGGGTGGTGCCGACGGCGATGTCCGCGCCGAGCTCACCGGGCGAGGTGAGCAGCGTGAGCGCCAGCAGGTCGGCGGCCACAGAAACGATTGCGCCCAGGTCGTGGGCCTGGTCGATGAGCGCCTTGATGTCCCGTACGGCACCGGAGGCGCCCGGGTACTGGAGCAGCACGCCGACCACGCCGCGCTCGGCGACGTCGGCCGGGATGCCGTCCGTCAGGTCCGCGACGACGACCTCGACACCGGTCGGCTCGGCGCGGGTCTGGATCACGGCGACGGTCTGCGGCAGCACGTCGGCGTCGACGAGGAAGACGCCGTTCTTGACCTTGCCCAGGCGCCGGGAGAGCGCCATGGCCTCGGCGGCGGCGGTGCCCTCGTCGAGCAGCGAGGCACCGGAGGTGGGCAGTCCGGTCAGGTCGGCGACGACGGTCTGGAAGTTGAGGAGCGCCTCCAGACGGCCCTGCGAGATCTCCGGCTGGTACGGCGTGTACGCCGTGTACCAAGCCGGGTTCTCCATCACGTTCCGCAGGATCACCGGCGGCGTGAACGTGCCGTAGTAGCCGAGCCCGATCATCGAGTCGAGGACCTGGTTGCGGTCGGCGAGGGAGCGCAGCTCGGCCAGGACCTCGGCCTCGGTCCGCGCGCCGGGCAGCTCGAGGGCGTCGGCGTTCTTGATCACATCCGGCACCGCGGCGGCCGTCAGCTCGTCGAGGGAGCCGTACCCGACCTGGGCGAGCATCTTGGCGCGGGCTTCTGCATCGGGTCCGATGTGCCGCTGTTCGAAGGGGATTCCCTGCTCCAGCTGCGAGAGCGGAGTACGAGGAGTGGCGGTCATTGCGGAGGCCTCCTGGTCTGACACGACCTGCGAGGGGCACCACGGCGCGGGTACCCGGACGGCCTCCCCCTCTGTCATCTCAACCTGAGAGCTTCACAGCACCGCCCGAGGGCAGCGCTGCTTTCACCGTCGGTGAGGAAGGGTTCCGAACGTGCCCGCCCGACGCCCGCCCTGCTTTCCAGAGTGACCTCGTCCGTGCGGTACATGGGCCTGAGAGATTCCGGGGAGGAGTTGCTCCTTCGGCGCCTCCGGTGCTGCCACCGAAGAGCTCTCCCGCACGGGGTCAACAGCCACTCGCCAGCCTACCAGCGAGGACCGCGGCCGATCCCTCGAGTGGCCGCCCGCCTCGATGTGCTCTTTCGTAGTGATGACGAGCGAATTCTGGACGAGTACGTACTAGCACGTACGAGCAGGTACGAGTACGCACAAGCAGGTACGAGCACGAACGACTCGCGACCAGTTGGAGGGCCCGTGCAGACCGATATCGATCCGCGCAACCTGATCGGCCGCAAGGCGTTCGACCGCGACGGGGCCAAGATCGGCACAGTCGACGAGGTCTATCTCGACGATGCCACCGGTGCGCCGGAGTGGGCCGCCATACGGACGGGGCTGTTCAGCAGGGACGCCTTCGTCCCCCTGGAGCCCAGCGAGCTGGTCGACGACGGCACCCTCCGGGTCCCTTTCGAACGCGCCCTGATCAAGGACGCCCCGGACTTCGGCGTCGGCCGCCATCTGTCCCCGGAACAGGAACTCCAGCTCTACCGCCACTACGGCCTGGACCTGGCGCCACCGCCGCCCCCGCCGGACGCGGACTTCGGCCAGACGTCCGCGTAACCGACGGCGTCGAATTCCCGCCGCCGCCCCGACCCGGCCCACGTACCCCCATCCGACCCGGGCGTCCCGCACCGCCTCACGCGGCCCGCCCTGGTTCACGAGGCTCATCCCGGCTCGCACAGCCCAACCCAGCTCACGCGGCCCGCCCCGGCTCACGCATCCTGCCCCGGCCCACACGGCCCAACCCGGCCCCACGCGGCTCACCCCAGCTCGCCGTGGGCCCGCCATAGCTCTCTATGGCCCTCTGTGGCCCGCTGCTGGCCAGTCACGGCCGCCTCTCCCGGTGGCGTCGTCAGGGCCCCGCAGAGCCCTCGGTCCTCACAGCGCCTCCGATACCGCTGGCGTCCCGCCCGCCCCCGGCCCCTCCCCGCTTCCAGCCACCCCAGGCTCCCCCGTAGCCCCAGCGCCCCCAGCAGAACCCCCCTCGGCGGCCTCCCCCACCTCCCCGTCCTCAGCCACCAACGGCAACGGATCCGACAGCTCCAGCTCCGGATCATCCGTCCGGAACGTCCGCACCCGCCCCGGCGCCGACCCCGGCGTCTCGAACCGCACCGTCACCCGCCCCAAACCACTCCCCTGCACCCACCCCGCCCCATGCACCGCATGCCGCACGTCATGCCCGGCCGACCACCTGCGCTCAGCCAACGCCACAGACTCCCCACCACCGCTGTCACCACCACCAGCCACTCCACCACCAAGCCCGCCACCGCTGGCGGCCCCGCCACCGCCAGACCCCCCACCACCAGGCCCAACACCCCCAATCACCGCATCACGAGCCCCCACACCACCAGATTCACCCGCTCCCGCAGCCTCACCCCGCCCGTCCTCAGCCAGCACCTCACCGCCACCCCACTCCCCCACCCCAAGCTCCACCCCGTCCCGAACCCCCACACGCGCACCCACACTCACGCCCACCACACCCTGAACGTCCGCCCCAGCCACACCGGCCCCCACACTCGTCTCCGCCTCCGCCTCCGCAGCATCGACCTGCGCCTGAGCCTGAGCGAACAAATCCTCCTGCGTGTAGTCCGCAAGCCCGCTCACCCCCACCCCCAGCAACCGCACCCCACCCGTCGTGTCCACGGACTCGAGGAGCCGTGCGGCCGCCTCCCGCACCACCCCGGGGTCGTCCGTGGGGCCGCGCAGCGTCTCGGAGCGCGTCAGGGTCGAGAAGTCGAAGCGCCGCACCTTCAGCACGATGGTCCGCCCGGAGTGCCCCGCGTCCCGCAGCCGCCGCACGCACCGGTCGGCAAGGCGCGCCACCTCCATCCGGACCCGTACCCGGTCGTGGATGTCCACGTCGTACGTGTCCTCGACGCTGACCGACTTGGTGTCCCGCTCGGCCACCACGGGCCGCTCGTCCCGCGCCAGCGCCATCGCGTACAGCGACCCGCCGTGGGCCTTCCCCAGGAGCCGTACGAGCTCGTCCTCCCCGGCCTCGGCCAGCTCCCCGACGGTGGTGATCCCGGCCCGTCGCAGGTGGTCGCCGGTGGCGGGCCCCACCCCTGGCAGCGTCCGCACGGTCATGGGCGCGAGCAGTTCCCGCTCCGTGCCCGGCGATATCAGCACAAGCCCGTCCGGCTTGGCCTGCTCGGAGGCGATCTTCGCCAGCATCTTGGACACGGCGAGCCCCACGGACCCGGTCAGCCCCGTGACCCGCAGGATGTCCGCCCGCAACCGCTCCCCCACGGCCCGCGCGGCCGCCTCGTCCGCCGCGACGCCGCCCGCCTCCAGGTCCACGAAGGCCTCATCCAGGCTCAGCGGCTCCACCAACGGCGACAGCTCCCGCAGGAGCCGCATCACCTGGTCGCTGATCTCCCGGTAGAACGAGAACCGGGGCACGAGGTACGCGGCGTTCGGCGCGAGCCGCCGCGCCTGCCCCATGGGCATCGCCGAGTGCACCCCGAACCGACGCGCCTCGTAGGAGGCGGTGGCGACCACACCGCGCGGGCCGAGCCCGCCGACGACGACAGCCTTGCCCCGCAGGCTCGGTTTGGCAGCCTGCTCGGCGGACGCGTAGAAGGCGTCCATGTCGAGATGCAGAATCGTCGGCGCGGTCCTCACATCTCCGATGCTGCCCCAAGCCACTGACAATGCCCCTGAGCCACCAGGCACAACCGCCCCGCCAGGACCACTGCCGGCCGCCGCCGACCGCCTCACACGGCCCGGTTGCGCCGCCTCGCGAGCTCGTCCCCGGGGTGGTGCCCCATCAGGGTCTCCCCGGTGTCGATGCGCTCCCCGTGGAGCTGCGACAGCGCGGCCTCCACATCGCGCCACACGACGCCCACGGCGATCCCGAAGACGCCCTGCCCGCCCTGGAGCAGATCGTGCACCTCGTTGGGCGAGGTGCATTCGTAGACCGTCGCCCCGTCGCTCATCAGCGTCGTGCGCTCCAGGTCCCGGAATCCGCTGTCACGCAGATGCTGGACCGTGGTGCGGATGTTCTGCAGCGACACCCCGGTGTCGAGGAACCGCTTCACGATCTTCAGAACGACCACGTCACGGAAGCTGTAGAGCCGCTGGGTCCCGGAGCCACCGGCGGCGCGCACACTGGGCTCGACGAGCCCGGTCCGCGCCCAGTAGTCCAACTGGCGGTATGTGATGCCCGCGGCGGCGCACGCCGTGGGCCCCCGATATCCGACCCGGTCCTGCTCGGGACTCTCCCCCTGACCTTCCGGTCCGGAGGTGCCACCGTGCACTGCCACCGGGCGCTTCGGAGAGTGATCGGCCGAGCTGCTGTGATGCGGGTACGGACCGCCCACCGCTGTGCCGTCGCCGCTGCTTCTCACGCCGACCTCCGTCCTTGACCTGCCTCCTCGACGGTAGGCAGTCACCAGGGGCTCGTCAACGAACGCCACACTCGGCACGCCGGGTGATAATCACCCTGCGAGTGGTTTCCCCTCCCACGCTGCGGGGAAAGGCTAGCCGAATGATCCGGGGACGGCCTCCCGGAGAGGTCCTACGGGCTGACGAACAACGGCGCGCCACCGGCCACCGACGGCCGACCGAGGCACCGGATTCGCCGCCGAGCGCCGCTCACTGGCTGTTGGTGCCGAAGTCCTCGGGCGAGATCTGATCGAGGAACTCGCGGAACTTCTCCACCTCGTCCTCCTGCTCGTCCGGAATGGCGATCCCGGCGTCGTCGAGCACCCCGTCACTGCCGAAGATCGGCGTCCCGGTGCGCAGCGCGAGCGCTATGGCGTCGGAGGGCCGCGCGCTCACCTCGACTCCACTGGCGAAGACCAGCTCGGCGTAGAACACGCCTTCCCGCAGGTCGGTGATGCGCACTTCGGTGAGCTCCTGGCCGACAGCCTCCAGCACGTCCTTGAACAGGTCGTGCGTCAGCGGCCGTGCGGGCGCCATGCCCTGCTGTGCGAAGGCGATGGCGGTCGCCTCCCCTGGTCCGATCCAGATGGGGAGGTACCGGTCGCCTCCCACTTCACGCAGGAGCACGATCGGCTGGTTGGAGGGCATTTCGACCCGGACACCTACGACGTCGAGCTCGTTCACACAGCAACCCTAGGACGTGCCCGGCAGGTTTGGGTAGTCGGGCACCGATCGGGTCAGCGCACCCGGACGCCGAGCGCACTGTGCACGAGCGCCGCGTGCAGCCTGCCAGTGAGCCCCGCGAGCTCCTTCGTACGGGCTTCCGCATGGGCCCTGGTCTGCGGATTGCGGTGCCTGCGCAGCGGCGCGACGACCTGGTCGACGAGGCCCGCCTCCCGGTCCGCGGCCGCTTTCATGGCCCGCAGATGGCGGGGTTCGATACCGAATCGCCCGAGTTCGACGACCAGCGCGGCCACCGTCACGGCGTCCGCGTCGTAACTGCCGTCGGGCAGGGGCGTGACCAGGCCGTACGTCTCCCACTCGGCGAGCTGGTGCTCGTCGGCCTCGGCGGCGGCAAGCAGGGTGTCCCGGCCCAGCCGTGCCGCCGTGCGCTCCTCGTCGGCCTCCGGGAGTTCGCTGTCGGCGGACTCGGGCGACTGCCCGGGCGCGGGAACGGTGGGGACCTCACCGCGCTCCGTGGCGTCCAGCTGCTCGCGGATCACCTTGAGCGGCAGGTAGTGGTCGCGCTGCATCCGCAGGACGTACCCGAGCCGCTCGACGTCCTCCGGGCTGAACTTGCGGTAGCCGGACGGCGTGCGCTGCGGCTCGATGAGCCCTTCGGACTCCAAGAACCTGATCTTGGAGATGGTGACCTCGGGAAATTCGTCACGCAGCGCGTTCAGCACGGTGCCGATGCTCATCAGCCGACGGTCCGCGGCGGCGGTGCCGTTTCCGGCACCGCCCCTCGTTGTGTGCAGCATGGACCTTCCCTGGGGGTCCCCCCAGACGGAGTCTGGGGGAGGGTCAGATGCCCCGCTGGCTCGCGTAGAAGACCAGCCGGTACTTGCCGATCTGCACCTCGTCGCCGTTGGACAGCGCGACGGAGTCGATCCGCTCCCGGTTCACATACGTGCCGTTGAGGCTGCCCACGTCGGCGACGGTGAAGGAGCCGTCCGCGAGGCGACGGAACTCCACGTGGCGGCGCGACACGGTCACGTCGTCCAGGAAGATGTCGCTCTGCGGGTGGCGTCCCGCCGTCGTCAGCTCACCGTCGAGGAGGAAGCGGCTGCCCGAGTTCGGACCGCGTCGCACCACGAGCAGCGCCGAGCCGAGCGGCAGCGCGTCCACGGCCGCCTGGGCCTCGGGCGACAGCGCCGGAGACGGCGTCTGCCCCGTGACCTCGGCGTCGTAGGCCTCGAGTCCGGAGATGGAGATCGTCGAAGTGGTCTCGGACGGACGCTCGGCGACCGCTCCGGCCCGCAGCGGCGCACCGCAGTTGGAACAGAACCGGCTCGCCTGCGCGTTGCGGTTCCCGCACCTCGTACACACCAGGGCCGACATGGACGGATCCTCCTGCCGCGGCTGCCCCCCAGGGGCATTGGACGCGTACGGGTCAGGGGTAAACCCTCCACCCGTACTTGAGGTTGACGGTTCCCCGAAACCTATGCGGCCGGAACTGGCAGGGTCAACAGACGACGCGCCCTGTCCGCCCGAATTGTCTCCGCCGACCTGGTCCCGGAACAGCGGGCGCTCGCCCACCTGCGTCTCCGGCACGTCTCCAGCGCGCGGCGCACGATGACGGGCGTCTTCACGTGCGCTCTTGCCGAACAACTTCGCAAACAACTTCACGGGCGATTCCCCTTGACCGAAACAGACCCGCCCGTGGGGCAGGACGAACCCTGATTGCACACACCGTCATACCGCGGCACCACGGACATCCTCACAACGTCCGGAGCCGCCAAACAGTTTCCACCACGCACCCCATCTGCGGTGCGCCGACCCCCCGCAACCTCATGCCCTGGACCAATGGCCCCCATGCGCCCCCGGCTCACTGGGAGGACGACCGAGCGTAGTCAGGCCGCTTCGCCGGTCGCAAGGCATCCACGACGATCTTCTCCGTACGTGCGACAGTCACCGTGGCCTGCTCCTTCTCCAGAGTCTGCACCACCCCGCCAGGGATGTTCAGCGCCGGCTCCAGGTCCTGCGGCTTGCCGATGACCTTGAAGCGGTAGGGCGCGGAGACCTTCCGGCCGTCCACCCGCACACCACCGCCCGTCGCGTCCGACAGATGCGTACTGGCGACCACCCTGACGTCATTGACCTGGATGGCCTCCGCACCGGCGGCGCGCAACTCCTGGATGGCGTCGAGCAGCATGTCAGCCTCAACCGTCCCCTTCTTGTCGTCGATCGTCAGCGTGATGCCGGGACCCTGCGCGGCCACGGTGCCCGCCAGAATGCCGAGCTGTCGTTCTCTCTCGGCGGTCTGTTTGCGGGCCTCCTCGGCCTGGTCCGAGCTGTTCTCGAGACCGGTGCGCTGTTCCTCCAGTCTCCGCTTCTCATCTTCCAGACGCTGAGTTCGGTCATCCAGTTCATCGAGAATACGTACGAGATCTTCCTGACGTGCCCCGCGCAGCGCACTGCTGTCGTTCGTGGACCGCACCTGGATGGCGAGCCCGAGGCCGAGGACGAACAGCAGCAGGGCCACGATGAGTTGCGCCCGCGTCAGGCGCGGCGGCCAGATCCCCTGTACGAGCCTCTGACGCCCGGTCAGGGACGGCCCGCCGCTCTGCTCGCCAGGCGGCCTGTCAGCGGCCGTGCGGGGCGTCACCGGGACCTCGGCGGGCAGTTCCCTGCGCCTGCCGTCCTGAGCCGGGCCGCCCATGTTCTCGGGGTTCTCGGGATTCTTGGGGTTCTCGGGGTCCATGGGATTCATGGGACTCATCGGCGTCACGCCCTGAAGACGTGCCGACGGATCGCCGCGGCGTTGGAGAAGATGCGGATACCGAGGACCACGACGACACCGGTGGACAGCTGCGCGCCCACCCCCAGCTTGTCGCCCAGGAAGACGATCAGCGCGGCCACCACCACGTTCGACAGGAACGACACCACGAAGACCTTGTCGTCGAAGATGCCGTCGAGCATCGCGCGCAGACCGCCGAACACCGCGTCGAGCGCGGCCACCACGGCGATCGGAAGATACGGCTCGACGACCGCCGGAACCTCGGGCCGAACCAACAATCCGGCCACGACTCCCACGACGAGGCCCAGTACGGCGATCACGATGTGCCCTTTCCTGCCTTCGGCTCTGCTGTTCGTACGGTCACACTGGGCGCGGCCGGAAGCCGGACGTCGTCCACCGCGGAAATGCTGGTCCGGACGCCGAAGTTCTCCTGCAGACCGTGCAGATACTGGCCGTCGACGCTGTTCTGGAACCTCGTGCTCAGCCGCTGCCCGTCACCCACCGCGAGCACCGTATACGGCGGCACCAGCGGCTTGTTGTCGACCAGTATCGCGTCACCGGCCGCCCTGATCGCCGACAGCGCGGTCAGCCGCTGATCGTTGATCGCGATGGCCTCGGCGCCCGACTCCCACAGGCCGTTGACGACCCGCTGCATATCGCGGTCCCGCACCCGGCCGTTGTCGGAGAATCCGGAGCTCTCCCGCGGACCGCCGCCGCCCTGATCGGCTTCCTTCTTGTCGTCGACCACGAGCTTCACACCGGGTCCGTGCACTTCCGTCGCGCCGGACAGCAGCGACACCAACTCGGCCCGGCCGCCGCCGTGCTTCTCCAGCGCGGCACGCTGACGCGCGCTCACATCGCCGCGCAGGTCGTCGACCTCGTCCTCGAGCTTGTCCGCGTCCGCGGTCGCCGACTCGACCCGTTCGATCAGCTCGGAGCGCTCCTTGGCCAGCTCCGGCGCCGCTATCCGCGCCTGCGCCGCACCCACGGTCACCACAAGCGCGGCGAGCACCAGACCCACCGCGAGACCCAGCTTGGCCCGCAGCGTCTTGGGGACTCCACCTGTGCCGGTTTCCCTCTTGCGTGCGGCGGCCTCCGCGTACCCCTCGTCCAGGCTGTGGTCCATGACGGTGGTGAGCAGCGACATGGAGGCGTCCGGGCGCCGAGGGCGCGAGACGGTGCTCCGAACGGGGGGCTGCTGCGGCATGCCGCACATCGTCGCACGTCGCGGGCACTACCTCCGAACGGCCCCACCGGCGTGCCGGACAGCGCCACTTACGGGTGCTGTCCGGCACATATGCGCCATCAGTGCCCGGCGCTGTCCACCACCGCGGCCCACTCGTCGAGCAGCGCCTGGGCGGACGCGTCGTCGGGCCCCTCGGCCCACAGGTGCGTGACGGCCTCCGCCGGGTCGGGCAGGACGAGCACCCAGCGTCCGTCGGCCTCCACGACCCGTACGCCGTCCGTCGTGTCCACGGACCGCTCGCCCGCGGCCTCCACGACATGCCGCATCACCAGGCCCTTGACGGCCCAGGGAGTGGCGAGGTCACGCCTCAGGACGTGCGCGCGCGGGATCCTGGCGTCGATCTGGCTGAGCGTGAGCTGCGTACGCGCCACAAGCCCGATGAGCCGCACGAACGCCGCTGTGCCGTCGAAGACGCTGCTGAACTCGGGCACGATGAACCCACCGCGCCCGTCCCCGCCGAAGACTGTCGAATCGCCGCGCCCGACCCGGGTCAGATCGTCCGGTGACGTCGTCGTCCACTCCACCTGGGTGCCGTGGTACGCCGCGACCTGCTCGGCGATACGTGTCGTGGTCACCGGCAACGCGACCCGCCCACTGCGCCGCTCCGCGGCCACCAGGTCCAGCATCACCAGCAGAGCCCGGTCGTCCTCGACGATCCGCCCCTTCTCGTCGACGAGCGAGAGCCGCTCCCCCACGGGGTCGAAGCGCACCCCGAAGGCCGCGCGCGCCGACGCCACGATCTCGCCGAGCCGCATCAGACCGGACCGGCGCGCGTCGGCGGACTCGGTGGGCCGCGACTCGTCGAGCCCCGGGTTGATCGTCAGCGCGTCGACGCCGAGCTTCCCGAGGAGGCTGGGCAGGACGAGCCCTGCGCTGCCGTTGGACGCGTCCACGACGACCTTGAGCTCCGACTCGGCGATGCCCGTCGTGTCGACATTGCGCAGCAGCGACCCGGTGTAGGAGTCGAAGACACTGGCGGGGAAGTGCAGGTCCCCGATCTCGCCGGGGAACGCACGCCGGTACTCCTGGCGCGCGTACACACGGTCCAGCTTGCGCTGGCTGGCCTGCGAGAGGTCCGCCCCGCGCCCGTCGAAGAACATGATGTCGACGGAGTCCGGCACCCCCGTCGTCGTACGGATCATGATGCCGCCGGCACTGCCACGCGCCGTCTGCTGCCGCGCGACCGGCAGAGGCACGTTCTCCAGGTCGCGTACGTCGATGGCACTGGCCTGGAGTGCGGAGATCACGGCCCGCTTCAGGGCCCGCGCGCCTCGGGAGTGGTCACGCGCCGTGGTGACGGTGGAGCCCTTCTTGAGCGTCGTCGCGTACGCTCCGGCGAGCCGCACGGCGAGTTCCGGAGTGATCTCCACGTTCAGGATGCCGGAGACGCCGCGGGCTCCGAAGAGATGCGCCTGTCCGCGGGACTCCCAGATGACGGAGGTGTTGACGAACGCTCCGGCCTCGATTGTCTTGAACGGATAGACCCGCACATTGCCCTGGATGATCGATTCTTCGCCGACAAGGCATTCGTCGCCGATGACGGCGCCGTCCTCGATACGGGCGGCCCGCATGATGTCGGTGTTCTTCCCGACGACGCAGCCTCTCAGATTGCTGTGCTGCCCGATGTAGACGTTGTCGTGCACGACCGCCTTGTGCAGGAACGCTCCGCTCTTCACCACGACGTTCGAGCCGACGACTGTGTGCTCACGGATCTCGGCGTCCGCTTCGATCTTCGCGTAGTCACCGACGTACAGCGGACCGCGGAGTACGGCGTCGGGATGCACTTCGGCGCCTTCGGCGACCCATACGCCGGGCGAGATCTCGAAGCCGTCGAGTTCCACGTCGACCTTGCCTTCAAGGACGTCCGCCTGGGCCTTCACATAGCTCTCGTGGGTGCCGACGTCCTCCCAGTAGCCCTCGGCGATGTAGCCGTAGACGGGCTTGCCTTCCTTCATGAGCTGCGGGAAGACGTCACCCGACCAGTCGACCGGCACATCCGCCTCGACGTAGTCGAAGACCTCGGGCTCCATCACGTAGATGCCCGTGTTCACCGTGTCGGAGAAGACCTGCCCCCAGGTCGGCTTCTCCAGGAAGCGCTCGACCTTGCCTTCTTCGTCGACGATGGTGATGCCGAATTCCAGCGGATTGGGGACGCGTGTCAGGCAGACTGTGACAAGTGCGCCTTTCTCCTTGTGGAAGCGGATCAGATCGGTGAGGTCGAAGTCGGTCAGAGCGTCACCGGAGATGACGACAAAGGCATCGTCCTTCAGCGCTTCTTCAGCGTTCTTCACGCTGCCGGCAGTGCCGAGTGGCTTCTCCTCATTGGCATAGGTGAGCTCCATCCCGAGCTCTTCACCGTCGCCGAAGTAATTCTTGACGAGCGACGCCAGGAACTGGACTGTCACTACGGTCTCGGTGAGCCCATGCTTCTTCAGCAGGCGCAGCACATGCTCCATGATCGGCCGGTTGGCCACCGGCAGGAGCGGCTTGGGCATGCTCGAGGTCATGGGGCGCAGGCGGGTGCCTTCGCCTCCGGCCATCACGACGGCCTTCATGTCGGAAACGTCCTCCTTGATAGACGACGATCTAGCCGACTCAGCCTGCCAGGATTGGCCCGTTCACTCAGGTACGAGCCTTCCGGCCGCCCCACCCGTCATTTTGACGGGCTCAATCGGCCATGGCATCCGTCTTGACAAGTCGGCGGACCTGAACCACGTAGAGGATCCCTGCCCACCAGTACAGGGTTGTACCCCATCCGGCGAACGCCCATCCGAAAATAGCAGCGAGTGTATGGATCCAGCCACTTCCGTCACTGAGCAGCAGCAGCGGAAAGGCGTACATCAGGTTGAAGGTCGCGGCCTTGCCGAGGAAGTTCACCTGCGGCGGCGGATAGCCGTGCCGTCGGAGGATCCAGACCATCACCAGCAGAACCAGTTCGCGCAGCAGTAGCAGCGCGGTCACCCACAGCGGAAGAATCTCGCGCCAGGTGAGGCCGACAAGCGTCGAGAGGATATACAGCCGATCGGCTGCCGGGTCGAGGAGCCGGCCCAGGTTGCTGATCTGGTTCCATCGCCGCGCCAGTTTGCCGTCGAGATAGTCGCTGACGCCGCTCAGCGCGAGCACCAGCAGCGCCCAGCCGTCACTGTTCGGCCCGCCGAACTCCGGCCTGAGGATCAGCCACAGGAAGAGGGGCACACCTACGAGACGCGCCATGCTGAGGATGTTCGGGATGGTGAGGACCCGGTCCGTCTGGACGCGAGTCTCCTGGACCTCCACCCGGGGGCCTCCTGTGGGGAACGAGCCAATGATGCCCCCTGACCTTACCGTCAGTTGTCAGACGGCCGTGCAGAGGGGGTGGCGCGGCTCCAGGAAAGCCCGGAAAAGGTTCCAGAAAACAAAAAAGCCGTGGTCCCAGGACATATGTCCTGGGACCACGGCTTTATCAAATCAAGTTCGGCGGCGTCCTACTCTCCCACAGGGTCCCCCCTGCAGTACCATCGGCGCTGTAAGGCTTAGCTTCCGGGTTCGGAATGTAACCGGGCGTT
>NZ_JBVIXA010000003.1:0-2043 GCF_055594065.1 Streptomyces sp. NPDC040610
AACACCCCCCTCCCCCCCCCCCCCCCCCCCCCCCCCCCCCCCCCCCTCCCCTCCCCCCCCCCCCCCCCCCCCCCCCCCCCGCAACTGTCACATCACCCCTTGGAGCAGGCCCCGAGGATCACTCCCCAACGAGGCCCCAGGTCACCACAGTTCGCTGAAGTTGACGGCGACGTTCGCGTTGGTCTGGTCGATCTCCGTGAACGCGGAACCGTTCACCTGGGCCGTGTTGCTCTGGTTCGAGGCGCCGTTGCCAACCGCCTGCTGCTGCGTCGTGGACGAGTTGCCGTTGTTGTCGTCGCCGACGCCGCTGCCGTTGACCGTAGCCACTCCGGCGTTGGATCCGTCGTCCGCGAACGAGCCGTTGTCGGCCATCGCAACGCCGGAGAAGAGAGCGGCGGCGAGGGGCAGGGCCGCGACAGCAGCGAGGGCGCGGGCGGTACGGATGCTTGCCATGTTATTTCCTCCAGAACGGGAGATTCGCACCGGCGGGAAGCCGGATGCGCCTCAAGTAGCGCTTGCTCCAAGGCGGTTGGCCGACCGCCTCGGTCTTGCATCTGCACGACGTCGCGAGACCAGAGTTGCCCACCGCGCCCCCTGGGAACCACCCCGGAAGGCCTGATTCCCCCGCAAGCGTGAGGACAAGTCGATAAACACGCTTTGCGCCCCGAAGTCGCAGCTCAGCGCCGCTCCGACGGCCGAGGCCAGGCGCCGCACGGGCTGAAGCGTTCCCGCAGCGGACCCAAGTGGGGGGCGCCGTCCGCGCCCGACGCGCCACCCCGGGCCACCCCCCTTCCCTTCATCGAACGTTTGTACGAAACTGAAGTCATGGCCCCCATCGACCGCCATGCCGCAGACATCGACCGCCGTGCCACCGAGCGCGCCGCCGACCACACCCCCCGCCACGCGGCGGAGCCCCACGGGGCCGAGCCGCACGCCGAGTCCCGCTCGGCGGAATCCCAGGCCGCCGCGGACCGGGCCGACCGCCGCACCGCCACCCTCGCGCTGGCCCACGCCCTGACCGCCGCCGAGCGCGGCCTCGCCGTCATCCCGCTGTCCCGGACGAAGCTCCCGGCGCTGCGCTCCCCGCACCACGAGGACGCGAGGCACCACGACGCCCCGCCGCAACCGCATCCCTATCCCTCGCCCTGCCGCGGCGAGTGCGGCCGCATGGGACACGGTGTGTACGACGCGTCGACCGACCCCCACCGCATCCGCGAGCTGTTCGCCTCCGCCCCCTGGGCCTCCGGCTACGGCATCGCCTGCGGGCTGCCGCCGTACCACCTGATCGGCATCGACCTGGACACCAAGTCCGGCGTCGACGCCCCCGCCGAACTGCGGGAGTTGGCGTTGCGGCACCTGTTCACGATCCCGGAGACCGTCGTCGTGGCGACGCCGAGCGGGGGCCGCCACATCTGGCTGGCCGGGCCTGCCGACACCGTCGTGCCCAACTCGGCGGGCCGTCTGGCCCCCGGCATCGACATCCGCGGCGCGGGCGGCTATCTGGTCGGCCCGGGCTCCCGCACCGAACACGGCGTCTACAGCGCGGTCCCCGGCACCGCCCACCTCCCGCCGGCCACCTGCCCGCCCGCGCTCCTGCGGCTGCTCACCCCGTCCCCCCGACGCCGACCGCGGCCCGCGCACGCGGGCGCCCCCGCGGACCCCCAACAGGGCCAGGGCCTGGTCCAGTTCGTCCTCGCCGCGCACGCGGGGCAGCGCAACACCCGGCTGTTCTGGGCGGCATGCCGGGCGTACGAGAACGGCTTCGGCGAAGCACTCACCGCACCGCTCACCGACGCGGCCGTCCGTGTGGGCCTCACCGCGCGCGAGGCGGCGTCGACGATAGCGTCGGCGGCACGCCTGACGGGCCACGCATAATGTGCGCCGCCACCGCCCCGCTCCCACCCCGCCCCCTCCAAATGCCTCCCCAAATCGCCCCGGACAAAAAGAAAGTGGCGGGGGGGGGGGGGGGGGGGGGGGGGGGGGGGGGGGGGGGGAGGGGGGAGGGGGGGGGGGGGGGGGGGGGGGGGTGGTGCGTGTTGGACC
>NZ_JBVIXA010000003.1:2053-217547 GCF_055594065.1 Streptomyces sp. NPDC040610
GTTCCTCCCCCCCCCCCCCCCCCCCCCCCCCCCCCCCCCCCCCCCCCCCCCCCCCCCCCACGGAAAAAAAGAGCGTTTTCCCCCCCCCTGTTTCTTCCCCCGCCACTCACGCGCGAGAACTGCTCAGCAGCTCTATCAGCACTTCTTCTTGGTCTTCACCGAAACCCACGGGCGGCACTTGCCCGGCGCCACGGGCCCGGTCATCGGCACGTTCTTCCAGATGTAGCCCTTCTTGCACACCTGCACCTGGGAGAGATCGAGGCACGCGTTGGGGTCGAAGGTGATGGCGCGGGCCTCGCTGTGGTTGCCCGGCAGCGCGACAAAGAGCGTGACGCTGAACAGACCCGTCAGGATCGCCGTGCAGACCTTACGCATTTTCATTCTCCCGTTTCGTATTGCAGGCGCCAGAATGCTGACGCCGGGAGATCATGCGTTTCACTCAATCCGTATGTCAAGAACGGTTAAGGGCCCCCAATGGCGAGCGCGCAGTCGTGGCGAATCCGACAAAACGGCCCACCAATATGCGGGCATAGCGGGCAAGTTGGGCACACACATGCTCACACCTCGAGGTGAACATCACACGCCAACCCCTCCTGATCATTTACGATTCCGGATTCCCCACCGCCGTTTGGCAGTACGCACTCAGCCCAGCAGTTTCTACGGCCTTCGCACATCAACTCCCGTGGACGGGCAATCACTTCCGGGTATCGGACCTGTTCGAAAGCACCGGCGAGCGAGTTGACTGACGTGGGCATGGCCGATGTTCCGGCTTTTTCGACCTCTCCCAGGTGAGGAACTCTGTGAACCGCAATCTCCGGGCCCGTCTTGCTGCTTCCGCGGGTGTCGTCGCTCTCGTGGCGGGCGGGATGCTGGCCACCGAGCTTCCGGTGGTGTCGAACGCCGTGTGCACCGTCGGCCTTCGCTACGTCTCCCAGGTGTCCACGGGCAGCTCCGAGATGGCCTGCCGCCGCGCCGCCCAGTAAGACCCCCTCGGGTTCCCCTGGTTGGCACCGGCCCGTGGGCTCTGTGGAGCGGTACCGAAAGGCGAGCACGCTCGGCCGCCGGGTGAGTCAGCCCGACCGCGAAGAAGGGTGCCCCTCAGTGAGGGGCACCCTTCTGGCCGACGCTGACGTCGACCTGCAAGCGGTGGGTGTGGGATTTGAACCCACGGTGACTCGCGCCACGACGGTTTTCAAGACCGTTCCCTTAGGCCGCTCGGGCAACCCACCCCGCGCCGGTGGGCCGGAGTTCGGCCGGTGGCGCGGGGTCAAGAGTAGCGGGTCAGCTGTCGCCCTTGCGTGCGCCCAGGACCACGTCGACTGTGCGCTCCTTGCCGTCGCGCTCGTAGGTGATCTTGACGGTGTCGCCGGGGCGGTGGGTCCAGATCTGGCCGATGAGGGTCGGGCCGCTGTCGATGACCGTGTCGTCGAGCTTCTTGATGACGTCGCCGGACTTGAGGCCCGCCTTGGCCGCGGGGCCGCCCGGCTCCACCGCGGCGCCGGAGTTGCCCGCGGCCCGCTCGGAGATGGTCGCGCCGTCCGAGGTGTTCGCCAGGGACACCGACGCGCCGATCACGGGGTACGTGGCCTCGCCCGTCTTGATCAACTGCTGGGCCACGTTCTTCGCCTGGTTGACCGGGATCGCGAAGCCCAGGCCGATCGAGCCGGACTGGCCGCCGCCGCCCATGCCGCCGCTGTCGGCGGGCTTGATCGCGGAGTTGATGCCGATGACCGCGCCGCGGGCGTCCAGGAGGGGGCCGCCGGAGTTGCCCGGGTTGATGGACGCGTCGGTCTGCAGCGCGCTCATGTACGAACTCTTGCTGCTGCCGCCGTCGCTGGAGGTCACCGGGCGGTTCTTCGCGCTGACGATGCCCGTCGTGACCGTGTTGGACAGGCCGAAGGGGGCGCCGATGGCGATCGTGGAGTCGCCGACGGCCACCTTCTCGGAGTCGGCGAGCGGCAGCGGGGCGAGGTCCGAGGGCTTGTTCTTGAGCTTGATGACCGCGACGTCGTAGCCCTGGGCGCGGCCGACGACCTCCGCGTCGAACTTCTTGCCGTTCGAGAACGTCGCCGACAGCTTGCCGCCCTCGGCCGCGGACGCCACCACGTGGTTGTTGGTGAGGATGTGGCCCTGCTTGTCGTACACGAAGCCCGTGCCCGTGCCGCCCTCGCCGCTGCCGCTCTGGGCCTCGATGGTGACGACGCTCGGCAGCGCCTTGTTCGCGATGCCCGCCACCGAGCCGGGCTCGCGCTTGAGGTCGGCCGGGCTGTCCGACGCGGAGACCGTCGTCGAGTCCGTGCTGTCGTCGTCGTTGCGGTCCGCCGCCCAGAAGCCGAGGCCACCGCCGACACCGCCCGCGATCAGCGCCGCCGCGAGCACCGCCGCGACCAGGCCGCCACGCCGGGCGCCCGGCTTCGGCGCGGCCGGCTGCTCCGCCGTCCAGGACGCGCCCCAGCCCGTGCCCCCCGGGCCACCGGCCCCGGCACCGTCCTGCGCGTACGACGGCACGGCCGGGGGCGGGGGCGGCGGCCACGCACCGGAGGGCGAGGCGGCAGAGGGCGAGGCGGCGGGCGCGGGCTGCTGGCCGTACGCCCCGCCGGGCTGACCCGCCTGGGTGTACGCGGCGCCCGACTGGCCCGCGCCCACATGACCGGCCGTGTGCGCGTACGGATCGGGGACGCTCGGGGCCGGGGCCGACGGGGGCGGCGTGCTCGCGGGCGCCTCCGCCGGGGCCGGTGCGGACGCGGCGGGCTTGTCCGCCGGTGGCGTCGGCGCCGGGGTGTCGGGGGCGGAAGCAGCGGGAGTGTCCACCGGCACGGGAGGTGCGGACGGGGCCGGGGGTACCTCAGTGCCCTCGTTCTCGGTGCTCACAGCTTCTTCTCCTCGGTCCACGCTGTCGTACTCGGTCACGGCCTGAGAGCAGCAGACGATCATTTCGGTTCAGTTTTGTCTGCAGTCAGCTTTTCCCATGGGCTGTCAGGGCACCATAAGCCGATGCTGTGCGTTCACGGCGGGCGAAACCAACCCATACGGAAGGCGCAACCGGTCGGCGATGGCACGATGACGCGGTGACCCACGCACGACAGCCCCACATCCAGGTCGTCGCCCACCGCGGAGCCTCCGAGGACGCCCCGGAGCACACACTGGCCGCGTACAAGAAGGCGGTCGAGGACGGCGCCGACGCCCTCGAATGCGACGTACGGCTCACCGCGGACGGCCATCTCGTCTGCGTCCACGACCGCCGCGTCAACCGCACCTCGAACGGCCGCGGCGCCGTCTCCGCCCTGGAGCTGGCCGACCTCGCCGCCCTCGACTTCGGCTCCTGGAAGAACGGCGGCGACCCCGGGGACGGGGAGGGGCCCGACTGGGACGAGGGGCAGGACCCCTCCGACGCCAAGGACACCTCCGTACTCACCCTGGAACGGCTCCTTGAGCTGGTGGCCGAAAACAATGCCTCCGGACGCCACGTCCAGCTCGCCATCGAGACCAAGCACCCCACCCGCTGGGCGGGCCAGGTCGAGGAGCGGCTGCTGCATCTCCTGAAGCGCTTCGGCCTCGACGCGCCGCCCGCAGAGGGCCCCTCGCCCGTACGCGTCATGAGCTTCTCGGCGCGTTCACTGCACCGCGTGCGCGCCGCGTCCCCGACGCTGCCCACCGTCTATCTGATGCAGTTCGTCTCGCCCCGCCACCGCGACGGCCGTCTCCCCGAGGGCGTCCGGATCGCGGGCCCGGGGATCCGGATCGTACGCAACCACCCCGGGTACGTCGCCAAGCTCAAGCGGGCCGGGCACCAGGTGCACGTCTGGACCGTGAACGAGCCCGCCGACGTCGAGCTGTGCGCCCGCCTCGGCGTCGACGCGATCATCACCAACCGCCCGAAGCAGGTTCTGTCCCAACTCGGCCGCACCTGACGCCCATTACGGGGAGTGCACCGGCGCGTTCGGTGCGTATTCGACCGTGTCGAGTGCGTCACCATCGCGGTGTTGGCCGGTTTCCGGTCCAGTCCATTGGGGCATTCACACCGTGGCGTGGGGCAAAGGAGGTCTCGGGGGTGGCGTTTGTGGTGGCACGGGAGGTGCCCACGTCGTCGAGCATGGCCGTACCCCATGGTCCTGCGGGCGTGGGGGAAGCCAGACACCGAATGCGCGATCAACTGCGCGGCAACGGGGTGTCGGAGTCGGTCATCGACGATGCCGTACTGATCCTTTCCGAACTCCTCAGCAACGCCTGCCGACACGGCAGGCCGCTGGGCGAGGGACTCAACGGGGACGGCGACGACGGAGACGTACGCGCCGCGTGGCGCGTCGAGAAGACCGGCCGGCTCACGGTCGAAGTGACCGACGGCGGCGGTCCGACCCGCCCGATTCCGGCCACTCCATCGGTCACGGCCCACGGCGGCCGCGGGCTCAACATCATCACCGCCCTCGCCGAGGCGTGGGGAGTGCGCGACGACACCCGCGGTGAGGTCACCGTCTGGGCCCTGGTGCAGTCCGGGCACCGCCATGAGGACTTCGCTACGCGCGTCGCCGCACCGTCGGCGGCCGCCGCCACGGCCGCGATATCCGACCTCGGCTTCGCGGACCCCTTCGACGACGTGGACTGAGCGGGTACGTGGACCGAGCGGGGCCGCACCCGGTCCCGAGCCGCTCCCACCGCGCCCCGGCGCGCACCCGCTCCCCGGGCCATCCGACGGCGAACGGCTAGGCTCGCGCCCGTACGCAAGCGAGCCGTAACCGGGAGACACCCACGATGGCCAAGAAGCGCCCGCAGACCAAGGGCAACCAGGGCAGCAAGGGCAAGCAGCCGCAGCTCAAGGACCACGAGGTCCCGGTCGTCGGCGCCCGGGAACCCTGCCCCTGCGGTTCGGGCCGCCGGTACAAGGCCTGCCACGGCCGGACCGCCGCGCACGCCGTGACCGAGCTGGTGCAGCGCCCCTTCGACGGCCTGCCCGGCGAGTGCGACTGGGTGGCCCTGCGCGAGCTGGTCCCCGCCGCGACCGTCGAGCTCACCCTGAAGGACGGCCTTCCCGAGGGCGTGCCCTCCGTGACGCTGGCGACCGTCCTGCCGATGGCCTGGCCCGCGCTGCGTCGCGACGACGGCTCGGTGCTGCTCGGCCTGCAGAACGACACCTCCTCCGGCGACATCAGCCGCGACCTCGCCGACACCCTCCAGCGGGCCCTCACCACCGAGCCCGGCCAGCCGGTCCCCGGCCGCCGCGCGGTGTCCGGCGACGGTCCCCGCCTGCAGGAGCTCATCGACGAGAAGAGCGCCTTCGAGCCGGTGGTGCACCCCGGCTTCGAGTTCTGGGTGCCGGACGCGGAGAACGCGACGCCGGAGGTGTCCGCCTCCCTGGAGCGGGCGAACGCCGCCGCCATCCCGACGGTCAAGCTCTCCGGCGTGGACGCCGCCTACTGGTGCGAGACGCCGGAGAAGAACCACCTGCGCTGGGTCATGCCGCACCCCGAGGAGCAGCTCCTCGACGCGCTCGCGCGGCTGCACGCGGCCGGTGCGTCGAGCCTCGGCGAGGGCACCCGCCTGGTCGGCTCGTTCCGCGCGCACGGCCTGACGGTGCCGGTGTGGGACCTGCCGAGCGGCATGGGGGCCGGTGACATCGAGCAGCCCGCCGCCGAGTTCGCGTCGCGCCTCGCGACGGCGCTCGCGGCGACGGAGCCGCTGACTCCGGAAGAGCGCAGGGCGCGCGGCGGCCTCACCAACCGACAGGTCACCCTCAGCTGACCTCCCGGGGCCTCGGACGCCGCGGCGTCCGGCCGGTCCGCACTGACCCACCAGTCAGTCGGAACGGAACGCGTGACTCCCGTCACAACTCCCCTTGGACACAGGTAAATCCCTGTCCGGATAACTGAGATCGAATTTGCCAAGCGCCGATCTCTTGTTACCGTTCAGGTAGCCCGGTTGCTGGTGCATCCCCCGTCGCCAGCAACCGGGCGTTTCTGTGCCCGGTGCACACCCGGCGGCCGTACAGCGGTGAACAACCTTCCCAACTGCACCGGAAGAGCGCTCAGTTGCTGCCGGAGCGCAGCAGCAGCGCACCTGAGCCCGCACGGGCGAACTCCGCCACCGCCGTGTACCCCGCCGCCGTTCCCGCCGTGCGCTCACGGGGCGTCTCGCACGCCGCGGGCTCGTCGTCGGCGCCCACCGCGCAGTGCATCTGCACGGTGCGCCCCTCCGGCCCCATGACACTCAGAACGGCCTTCAGCACCTCACCCGTGGCGTTGCGGTAGTAGGTACGCGCCCAGGTGTCGCCGGACTGGGACAGGACGCAGGTCTGGGCCTCCACGCCGTGCGGGGAGGACAGCTCGGGGCCGCAGCGGGCGGTGGTCTCCCGCGGGGGCTCCACGTCGTGAGCCGGGGCGGCGGGCTTGTCCTGCGGCCGGGACGGCGGCGGTGGCTGCGGCGGCCCGGCGGGTCGCTTCGCGTCGTCGCGGAGTACGGAGTCATGGAGCACGGGCCCCGCGGAGGCGCCGGCGAGCGGCACGAGCACCGCGACGGCCACGACTCCCAGGAGCGCGAGCAGGCGGGGGTTCACGGCCGGGCGCGGGTGCATGGCCCGAAGATAACGAGGATGGGCACGCGGAGCGTTCACCGCGCGCCCAACGCCCTACAACTCGGGGGCGCTCACACCCGTACGAGTGAGCGCCTCGACCACCGCGTCGACGACGGCCTCGACGTCCGGCACCCAGGGCGCGGCCGAGCCGGGCAGGGGCGCCCGCTCCCAGCGGACCTGGCCCTGGCCCGTCTCCGACGGCGGCAGCGCCACGTACCCGCCGTCGCCGTGGAACCGCAGCGAGCCCGGGACCCAGTCCTTGGCGTACAGGAGCGCGCCCAACTGCTCCATCGAGTACGGAGCGACGAGGATGAAGATGCGGGCCGGGGTGGCCACGACCGGGCCGAGCCTGACGCCCGCCTCGTCGAGTGCGGCGAGGGCGCGCGCGCCGGCCGGCGCGGGCAGGCTCACGGCGCAGGGGGCGCGGCCGCCGGTGGCGAGGAGCACCGGTGCGCCGGGGCGGTTGGTCCACCACCAGCGCACCATGCGCTCGTCCGTCGTCGCGGCGAGCAGGCCGGGGTCGAGGGGATGGGCGCCGGGGAAGCCGCACTCGGGGTCGGGGCAGGCGCAGCGCCGCTCGCCTTCGGTGTCGATACCACGCCTGACCTGGCTGTCGATGCCGACGCCCGGGAGCACGGGCCAGCGCCACACGGTCGCGAAGGTGATGGCCGCGCCGAGCAGAGCGGGACTCTGGTCAGACTTCCTACCGATTCGCCAGGACAGGAGCCTGCGTCGCCTTCCGAGGATCTCGCGCATGAGCGCTCGTTCCTTTCCGTTACACGCAGAGGGACACTTCGGGCCACATCACACCATGTGTGGATCACTATCGACGTGCGTACGAGGTGCGCGTACTAGGTGCATGCAAGTGCGTACAGGTGCGTACAAGCTGGCGCATCACACCCCAGCCTGCGGCATGGGGCTCCCCTATGGGCCGAGCGTTGACGTGGCGTGGGGTGGCGGCGCCTGGCGTTTGCCGTCCCGCGTAATTCTTGCCGCCCGAGCCGCGGGAGGATGGGGCACGGCCGCCGTGGGTTAGGACGCTCGGGTCCGCCGCCAGGTTCCGGGCGTCCCGCAACTGCCCCTGGCCATCACCGAGTACGTACCCATCGCAACCGCTGTGACGCTCCTTCGAACAATGTCAGTCGACCGCAATATGCCGTTCCCTGCAACAGTTTTCAGACAAGTTCTCAAGATCGCTGACAGTTCCCGGAATTCACTCCCGCCCCACTGGACACCAGGAATCCCCGCAGGACAATGCTGGACATCCCCTCTCCCCTGCGTGTAGATGTGGAGACATTGCTAGCGGCGCAGAATGACAGGGGGTTTGCGATGCTATTGAGCAATACGCACTGGCCGGAAAGCCGTCAGCCATGAACGCCCCGCACCTCCCGAAAGTGGCCGGAATCGATTCCACTGTTCCGCCACCGGCCCACACTGCCCCGTCCGTCCAGGGCACCCCTGCCGCCTCCGGCGCCCAGAGCGCCCCAGGAGCACTGATCCAGGACCGCCTCGCGGGCTGGGTCTCCGACCTCACCACGCTGCACGAACTCACGGAACGCCTGTCCCGCACGGCCGCACTCGACAGCGCACTCGGCGAACTCCTGCGCGCCGGAGCCGCCCTCGTCGGCGCCCGCCGCGGCCTCGTCGTCCTGGAGCCCGCCGACGGCCTCGGCCCCACCACCACCGTCGGCCTCGGCCTCGCCCGCGCCGACCTCGGCCATCTGGAGACGGTGCCACGCGCCGCCACCTCCTTCGGCCGCCTCCTCGACGCCACCGCCGGGGCCGTCCCCGGCGCGCCGGAGCCGGTGCCCGCCGCCAAGACCGCGCCCACTGCCGCGGCCCCCCTCACCGAGATCGTGCAGCCCGACCTCCTCGCCGACGAGGCCCTCGACCCCCGCCACCGCGAGGTCGCCGTCCGCCTCGGGTACGCCGCGAGCTACGCCCTGCCGCTGCTCACCGACACGGCGGGCCGCGTCGGCGCGGTGGTCTGGCTGTACGACGAGCCCGCCGAGCCGGCCGAGCGGCAGCGGCACCTCATCGGCCGCTACCTCCAGTACGCCACCGAGCACCTGGCGCGCCTGGTGGAACTGGACCGCGCCCGCTCCACGACCGCGACCCTGCGCGCGGAACTGCTGCCCCCGCGCCTGCCGCGGGTCGCCGGGGTGCAGCTCGCGGCCCGGCACAGCACCGGACCGCGCGGCGGCGGCGACTGGTTCGACGCGCTGCCCCTGCCGGACGCGGCGCTCGGCCTCGCGGTCGGCTCCGTCACCGGGTCGGGGCCGAGCGCGGTCGCCGCGATGGGACGGCTGCGGGCCTCCCTGCGGGCGTACGCGGTGATGGAGGGCGAGGACCCCGTCGCCGTCCTCTCGGACCTGGAGCTGCTGCTTCGCCTCACCGAGCCCGCGCGGTCGGCGACGGCGCTGTTCGCGTTCTGCGAGCCCGCCCTGCGCAAGATCGTCCTCGCCGGGGCCGGGCACAGCCCGCCCTTGATCGTCGGGGAGCGGCGCACGGAGTTCGTGGAGACGTCCCTGTCGGCGCCGCTCGGCATGCTCGCCTGCTGGGAGGCGCCGAGCGTGGACATCCGCCCGGAGCCAGGAGAAACGCTGCTTCTCTATACGGACGGGCTCCTCCAGCGCACGGGCGACGCCATGGACCGGGCCTTCGCGCGGCTGCACGCGGCCGCCGCGAGCGTGCCGAAGGCGGCCCGCGACGACCCCGGGGAGATCGCCGACCACGTGCTGCGCACGGTCCTCCCGGAGGGCCTCGACGGCCCGGCCGCGGCGGCGAGCGAGGAGGACGTGGTGCTGCTCGCGGCACGCTTCGAGTGACGCGGCACGCACGGCCCGTGAGCCTCCGCGGTGAGGGGTCTTCCGCCCCTGGGCGTCCTTACGTACGACCGTACGATGGAGGGGGTCCAGAGTCGTACAGAGCCGTCAAACAGGAGGCAGACCGTGTCGGACGCCCTCAACCCGGAGATCCCGGAAGAGCTGGTGGAGACCGAAGAAGAGCCGATCAAGCAGCGCAAGAACGGCCTCTACCCCGGTGTCTCCGACGAGCTCGCCGAGAGCATGAAGTCGGGCTGGGCGGACACCGAGCTGCGTGACCTGGAGCCGATCGAGCAGGCCGCGCACACCGCCGCCCGCCGCGCCGCGCTCTCCGCGCGCTTCCCCGGCGAGCGCCTGGTCGTCCCCGCGGGCAACCTGAAGACCCGCTCGAACGACACGGAGTACGCCTTCCGCGCCTCCGTGGAGTACGCCTACCTCACCGGCAACCAGACCGAGGACGGCGTCCTCGTCATGGAGCCGAAGCGGACCGGCGGGCACGACGCGACGATCTACCTCCTCCCGCGCTCCAACCGGGAGAACGGCGAGTTCTGGCTCGACGGCCAGGGCGAGCTGTGGGTCGGCCGCCGCCACTCCCTGACCGAGGCCGAGACGCTGTACGGCATCCCCGCCTCCGACGTCCGCGAGCTGGCCGGCGCGCTGCGCGAGGCCACCGGGCCCGTCCGCGTCGTCCGCGGCTTCGACGCCGGGATCGAGGCGGCCCTGGCCGACAAGGTCACCGCCGAGCGCGACGAGGAGCTGCGCGTCCTCCTCTCCGAGGCCCGCCTCGTCAAGGACGAGTTCGAGGTCCGTGAGCTGCAGAAGGCCGTGGACTCCACGGTGCGCGGCTTCGAGGACGTCGTGAAGGTCCTCGACAAGGCCGAGGCGACCTCCGAGCGCTACATCGAGGGTACGTTCTTCCTGCGCGCCCGCGTCGAGGGCAACGACATCGGCTACGGCTCCATCTGCGCCGCGGGCCCGCACGCCACCACCCTGCACTGGGTGCGCAACGACGGCGCCGTCCGCTCCGGCGAGCTGCTCCTGCTCGACGCGGGCGTGGAGACGCACACGTACTACACCGCGGACGTCACCCGCACCCTGCCGATCAACGGCCGCTTCGACGAGGTGCAGAAGAAGATCTACGACGCCGTGTACGAGGCCCAGGAGGCCGGGATCGCGGCGGTCAGGCCGGGCGCCAAGTACCGCGACTTCCACGACGCCGCGCAGCGCGTGCTCGCCGAGAAGCTGGTCGAGTGGGGGATCGTCGAGGGCCCCGTCGAGCGCGTCCTGGAGCTCGGCCTGCAGCGCCGCTGGACGCTGCACGGCACCGGTCACATGCTCGGCATGGACGTCCACGACTGCGCCGCCGCGCGCACCGAGACGTACGTGGACGGCACCCTGGAGCCCGGCATGTGCCTGACCGTCGAGCCCGGTCTGTACTTCCAGGCGGACGACCTCGCCGTGCCCGAGGAGTACCGGGGCATCGGCGTGCGCATCGAGGACGACATCCTCGTCACCGAGGACGGCAACCGGAACCTGTCGGCCGCGCTGCCCCGGCGGTCGGACGAGGTCGAGCGCTGGATGGCCGAGCTGAAGAACTGACCCAGGGCGTGGGCGCGGCGGATCGCGCCTCGCACTCGTCCTCAAGCGCCGGACAGGCTGGTTGCCGCCTGTCCGGCGCTTTTCGCTGCTCAGGGGAGGCGTCGAATTGGCCCATGAACTGATGTGAGAAGCGGACCACTTGAGGGTGCCAGTGGCTTCCTAGTGTTCGGGACATGACGACACCCCGGCTCCTTCCCGCCCGTGGGCCCCTGCGGCTCCTCGCCCTCGCGCAGCTCGCCAACTCCGTGGGTGACGGCGCGTACTACGTCACGTCCGCCCTCTACTTCACGCACGTCGTCGGGCTCGCCCCGGCGAAGATCGGGCTCGGGCTCACGCTCGCGTGGGCCGTCGGATCCGTGGTGGGGGTGCCGCTCGGGCGGCTCGCCGACCGGCGCGGGCCGCGCGGCACGGCGGTGCTGCTCGCCCTCGCGACCGGCGCCGCCGTCGCGTCCTTCCTCGTCGTCCGCGACTTCGTGCCGTTCGTGGCCGCCGCCCTCGGGTACGCCACCGCCCAGTCGGGCCTCGCCGCGGCACGCCAGGCACTGCTCGCCGGGCTCGTCGCCCAGGAGGAGCGCACCGGGCTCCTCGCCCACCTCCAGTCCACGCTGAACGCGGGCCTCGCGGTGGGCGCCGGACTCGGCGGCATCGCCCTGCACCACGGCGGCGAGGCCGCGTACCTCTCGGTGTTCGCGGTGGACGCCGCCGGGTTCGCGGTGTGCGCCGCGGTGCTGTGGCGGCTGCCCGCCGTCGCGCCGACGGCCGCCGTGGCGGGCGAGCGGCTCGCGGTGCTCAGGGACCGGCCCTACGCGCTCGTCACGCTCCTCAACACCGTGCTGCTGCTGCGGATGCCGCTGCTCAGCCTCGGCGTCCCGCTGTGGCTCACCGAGCGCACGAACGCCCCCGCGTGGCTCGTCTCGGCGCTGTTCGTCCTCAACACCCTTGGTGTCATGGCCTTCCAGGTGCGTACGGCACGGTCGGTCTCCGGGATCCCGACGGCGGTACGCGCCGTGCGCAGGTCCGGAGTCCTGATGCTGGCCGCGTGCGCGGTGTTCGCCCTGTCGGCCGCCGCGGGCGGGGCGGGGACGGCCGCCGCGGTGCTCGTCGCCGCGTCCGTGGTGCTGCTCGCCGCCGAGATGCTGCACTCCGCCGGTTCCTGGCAGCTCGGCTTCGACCTGGCCCCCGCGGGCCGGATCGGCGAGTATCAGGGCTTCTTCGGCACCGGCGTCACCGTGGCCCGCACCCTCGGCCCCCTGGTCCTCACCACGCTTCTGGTGGAGTGGGGGGCGCCGGGGTGGCTGCTGCTCGGCGGGGTGGTCCTGGTGGCGTCGTACGCGATGGGGCCCGCGGCGCGGTGGGCCGCCGGGGTCGGCTCTAGCGCTCGTCCGTCCCTGCGACCTTCGCGGTGCTGAGCGCGATCCGGTTCCACGTGTTGATGGCGAGGACGAGGCCGAGCACGTGCGCCAGCTCGGTCTCGTCGAAGTGGGCGGCGGCCTCGGCGTAGACGGCATCGGGAACACCGGCCTCGCCGACCCGGGTGACCGCGTCCGTGAGGGCGAGTGCGGCCTGCTCCTTGGCGGAGAAGAAGTTCCTGGCCTCGCGCCAGACGGCGACCATGTGCAGCCGGTCCTCGCTCTCGCCCGCCTTGCGCGCGTCGTTGGTGTGCATGTGCAGGCAGTACGCGCAGCCGTTGAGGTGGGAGGCGCGGATCTGGATCAGCTCGACGAGGGCCGGGTCGAGTCCGGCGCGGGCGGCGGCGTCCAGGCCGATGACGGCCTTGAAGACCTTCGGGGCGGCCTTGGCGAAGTCGATGCGGGGCAGGGGCAGGGGGTGGGTGGTCCCGGCGGTCCCGGTGGTCTGGGCGGTCCCGGTGGTCTGGGCGGCCCCGGTGGTCTGGGCGGCGGTCCCGGCGAGCCGGGCGGTCTCTGCGTACGTCGTGTTGTTCGTCATGACCATGAATCTACGGCGGTCAAAGACCACGGGTAGGGTGCATTTCCATGGCGGAATCCTGGGTCAATTCGGCGGAGCGCATCGGCAGTGACCTGCACCTGGAGCTGTCCGGCGGGGGCAGCCGCAGAGCCGCGCTCATCCGCGCGCTGCGCGCCGCCGTGCAGGACGGCCGCCTCGCCCCCGGCACCCGCCTGCCCCCGTACCGCTCCCTGGCCGCCGACCTCGGCGTCGCCCGCAACACCGTCGCCGACGCCTACGCCGAACTCGTCGCCGAGGGCTGGCTGACCGCCCGGCAGGGCTCGGGCACCCGCGTCGCCGAGCGCGCCGCGCCCCCGCCCCCCGCCCGCGTGCCCAAGCGCGCGCCCGGCGCGCCCACGAAGCCCGCGCACAACCTCGTCCAGGGCCAGCCCGACGCCGGCTCCTTCCCCCGCGCCGCCTGGCTCGCCGCCGCCCGCCGCGCCCTCGCCGCCGCGCCCAACGAGGCCTTCGGGCCCGGCGATCCGCAGGGCAGGATCGAGCTGCGCCGGGCGCTCGCCGGGTATCTGGCGCGGGTGCGCGGGGTGCGGACCGACCCGGAGCGGATCGTGGTGTGCTCGGGCTTCGCGCACGCGCTGCGGCTGCTGTTCGGCGGGCCCGGGGGCGGTGCGGGCGGCGGGGTGCTGCGCGGGCCTTCCCCAAGTTCTCGGCTCCGCTCGAACAGGGGAGACGCCATTGCCGTGGAGGCGTACGGGCTCGGGTTCCACCGCTCGCTCCTGGACGCGGCGCGGGTGCGGACGCTGCCCCTGTCCCTGGACGAACACGGCGCCCGCGTCGAGGAGTTGGCGGACCTTCCGGGGCCCGTGCGGGCGGTGCTGCTCACGCCCGCGCACCAGTTCCCCACCGGCGGCCCGCTGCACCCCGCGCGCCGCAGCGCCGTCGTCGACTGGGCCCGCACGCACGGCGGGCTGATCCTGGAGGACGACTACGACGGCGAGTTCCGCTACGACCGGGAGCCCGTCGGTGCCGTCCAGGGCCTGGACCCCGAACGCGTCGTGTACATGGGGTCGGTGAGCAAGAGCCTGTCGCCCGCCGTGCGCGTCGGCTGGATGGTCCTTCCGGAGCACCTGGTCGGCGCGGTCGTCGCCGCCAAGGGCGAGCGGGAGGCCTGGGTGAGCGTCCCCGACCAGCTCACCCTCGCCGACCTCGTCGACTCCGGCCACTACGACCGGCACGTCCGCCGCATGCGCCAGCGCTACCGGCGCCGCCGCGACCACCTCGTCGCCACCCTCGCCGAGCGCGCCCCGCACATCACCGTCACCGGCATCGCGGCCGGGCTGCACGCCGTGCTGCGGCTGCCGCCCGGCACGGAGGCGTCCGCCGTGAAGGCCGCCGCGTGGCAGGGCGTCGGCCTGGAGGGCCTGTCCGGCTACCGGCACCCGGCGGCCGCGCACGCGCCGGACGGCCTGGTCGTCGGGTACGCGACGCCGCCCGAGCACGGGTACGCGGCGGCGATCGAGGCGCTGTGCGGGGTGCTGCCGCCCGCGCCGGACGAGGGCTGAGGCCGGTCCGTCAGGGCCGGACGTCCTCGGCGGTCCGCGCGTCGTACGTCTCCCGCGCCTCCGCGATCGCCGGGCGGTGGGCGATCGACCAGTCCGCGAGGGACTTCACGAGGTGGGTGAGGCTGTGGCCCATCTCCGTCAGCTCGTACTCGACCTGCGGCGGGATCGTCGGGTACACGGTGCGCTTCACCAGGCCGTCGCGCTCCAGGCGGCGCACCGTCAGGGTGAGCATGCGCTGCGAGACGCCGCCGTGGATACGGCGCTGGAGCTCCTTGAACCGCAGGACTCCGGAGGCGAGTTCGACCACTACGTAGACGGACCACTTGTCGCCGAGGCGGTCCAGGACGTCCCGGACACCGCACTCGTCCTGCGGTGTCTCGCACTGGATCACCGGCTCGCCCGCCGCCACCGCGACCTGAGGGGTGGTTATCGCCGTGTGCCCTGCTGACATCAAAGTGCCTCCTTACGCGTGCGCCCGCCGCCGATCACGATGATCACGGGCCCGGCTACCACCGCCGCCCGCTCCCACGCATTTATGGAACCCAGAACGACGGGGGAACGTTCCCATGATCATGATCACCGGCGCCACGGGCGCACTCGGCAAGCTCGTCACCGCCCGCCTCGCCGACCGCGACGACCTCGTCATCGGCACCCGCGCCCCCGCCCCCGGTCAGCGCCGCGTCGACTTCGACGACCCCTCGTCCCTGGACTTCACCGGCGTCGGCACCCTGCTCGTCATCTCGGCCGGGGCCGCCGAGGACGACGTCGTCGCCGCCCGCCACGAGGCCGTGATCTCCGCCGCCGAGAAGGCGGGCGTCGGCCACCTCGTCTACACCAGCCTCAGCGGCGACGGCGACCACCTCACGTACGCCCTCGCCCACCGCTGGACCGAGCGCAGGCTGCGCCGCTCCACGCTGGACTGGACGGTCCTTCGCAACGGCCTGTACGCGGAGTTCCTCGCCGCGATCGCCGCCCCGGGCCCCGACGGCACCGTCGCCGCGCCCCTCGGCGACGGCCGCCTCGCCGCCGTGGCCCGCGAGGACCTCGCCGACGTCGCCGTCCGCGTGGCCACCGACCCGGCCCCGCACGCGGGCCGCACCTACGAACTCGTCGGCGAACAGGCCCTGGGCGGCGCCGACCTGGCCGCCGCGGTCGACGGCCGCTACGAACCCGGCACCCTCGCCGCGACCCGCGAGGCCGTCGCCGCGTCCGGCGCCGCCCTGCCGTTCCAGGTACCGATGCTCCTGAGCACCTACTCGGCGATCGCGGGCGGCTTCCTCGACGGCACGTCGGTCACGGACAACCAGCTGCGCGCGCTGCTCGGGCGGGCGCCGCGGTCGGCCCTCGATGTGTACGCGGCGGCGGTGCGGTGACCTGACCGGTGCGGGTCAGGCCCCGTCTCCGGGCTCCGCGTCGAGTGCGCGCAGGACGGACCAGGCGATGAACTCGGCGGCGCCGTCGAGGACTTCGGGGCCGAGGTTGGGCTCGTCGAGCCGGTAGGTGTGCGTGGCCCGGCCGACGGTGACCCGGCAGCGCATGGCGACGGAGCCGCGGTGGTCGGTCGGCGAGCCGGTGTGCCAGGTGCCGGTGGCCTCGACCGAGATCCCGGCCGGACCGCCGTCGGCTTCCCGGGCGAGGCTCTCGTAGCGCTCCTCGGCTTCCCGGGCGAGGTCCTCGTACCGCTCCTCGGCTTCCCTGGCGAGGCCCTCGTACCACTTCTCGAAGCGCCCGTGCGACAGGCCGTCGTCGATGGTCAGCCCCACAGGAGCGCCCACGGCGTCGCCCTCCGCCGAGGTGACCGCGTCGGCGAGCCGCTCCCGGGCGCCCCTGCCGTCCCGGCTGACCACATGCCCGGCCAGCGCGTCGCCGATCAACTCGGCGGTGCGCGCAAGGGCGTCGGGCTGCTCCGCGCCGCCGTGCAGGGTGACGTCGACGTACGGATAGCGCCAGCAGTAGCCCGCCGTCGCGCGCGGCCCCGGCACGGCCTTCAGGACGGCGTCGATCCGGGCGGCCACCTCCGGCTCGGGCAGGCCCATGGTGCGCCAGCGCGGGTCGGCCGTCGCGGTGGGACGCGCGCCCACCCCGGCCAGCGCCGCGTCGAGCATGGGCAGGCACTCCTTCGGCGGCCCCGGGAGCAGCACGACATGGCGGCCGCCGACGGTCACCCTGGCGCCCCAGGCGGTGCCGTGGGCGTTGGGCAACAGCACGCTGCCCGCGGGGAACCGGGCCTGACGGCGGTTGTCGGGGTGAATCTCGATGCGCAGTTCCGCCAGGCGGCGGCACACCGCGTCCCAGGCCTCCCGGCGGTCCTCCATGTCCAGGCCGAGGGCGTGGCCGACGGCGAACCGCGTGACGTCGTCCGAGGTCGGGCCGAGGCCGCCGACCACGAGGACGAGCCACGCCTGGCCCAGACCGTGGACGACGGCGTCGCTGATGGCCTGCCGGTCGTCGGCGACGGTGTGCCGGGAGCGGGTGGCGACGCCGTGCGCGGTGAGCCTGCGGCTGGCCTCGGTGCCGTTGGTGTCGGCGATCTCGCCGCGGAGCAGTTCGTCGCCCACGGTGATCACACAGGCCGTACGGGGAGCGAGCGTCAGGGGTTCGGGCATGGGGTCACCTTCGGACGGGTCGGGGGCGGGCTCGGGGGCGCGGCGCTGCAGGGGAGAGGGGCCTGAGGGGTGGGGTCGGGGGCGCCCCGGGCCGACGGCGGCTCGGGGCCGGGGCGGACCCCGTCACACCCCCGCGCTCAGTCCCCCGTCGATCGTCAGGACCGAGCCGTTGACGGTCGCGGCCGCCTCGCTCGCGAGATACACGACCGACCGCGCGATCTCGTCCGGCTCCGTGGCCCGGCCGCTCGCGGTGCGGGCGAGGATCGCCTGCTGCCGCTCCTCGGACAGGACCGCCGTCATGTCGGACGTGACGAGGCCGGGCGCGACGACGTTCGCGGTGATGCCGCGCGGGCCCAGCTCCCGGGCGACGGACCGGGCGAGTCCCACCAGGCCCGCCTTGGACGCGGCGTAGTTCGCCTGGCCCGCGCCGCCGGTGGCGCCCACGACCGAGGAGATGAAGACGATGCGGCCCCGGCGGGCCCGCAGCATCCGCCGGGAGGCGCGCCGGGCGACCCGGAAGGCCCCGCCGAGGTTGGTGTCGACGACGGAGGTGAACGCCTCGTCGCTCATCAGCGGCAGCAGCGTGTCCTCGGTGATCCCCGCGTTGGCGACCAGGATCTCCACCGGCCCGTGGGCCGCCTCCACCGCGGTGAAGGCGGCGTCGACCTGCTCGGTACTGGTCACGTCGCACGGCACGGCGAGCAGCCCGGCGTCGGACGGCGGGGCGCTGCGGTAGGTGACGGCCACGCGGTCGCCCTCCGCGGCGAAGGCACGGGCGATGGCCAGGCCGATGCCCCGGTTGCCGCCGGTGATCAGGACAGAACGACTCACTGCTGGGTCCTTGTGGGGTGTGTGGGGTGTCGGGTGTGTGGGGTGTCGGGTGTGTGGAGTCGGGCTCAGGCGTCTCGGCCGTCTCAGGCCTCTCGGCCGTCTCGGCGGTACGCCTCACACGACATAGCGGTACGCGTCACACGGCATAGCCGTACGACTCCGGCCACCGGGCCGCCGCGCCGAGCTGCCCCGCGGCCCGGTGCGCCCAGTGCGGATCGCGCAGCAGCTCCCGTCCGAGCAGGACCGCGTCGGCCTTGCCGGAGGCGAGGATCTCCTCGGCCTGGTCGGCCTCGGTGATCAGGCCGACGGCGCCGACGGGCATGTCCGTCTGGGCCCGGACGGCCGCCGCGTAGGGGACCTGGTAGCCGGGCCCGGTGGTGATCCGGGCGTCGTGGGCGATGCCGCCGGACGAGACGTCGAGGAGGTCGACGCCGTGGGCGAGGAGTTCCTTGGCGAGGCGCACGGTGTCGTCGCCGGTCCAGCCCTGGCGGTTGTCCGCGGGGTTCTCCGCCGCCAGCCAGTCGGTGGCCGAGGTGCGGAAGAAGACGGGCAGCTCGTCCGGCCACACGGCGCGGACCGCGTCGACGACCTCCAGGGCGAAGCGCGCCCGGCGCTCGAAGCTGCCGCCGTAGGCGTCCGTGCGGTGGTTGCTGTGCGGCGACAGGAAGGAGTTGATCAGGAAGCCGTGCGCGCCGTGCACCTCGACGACCTTGAAGCCCGCGTCCAGGGCCCGCCGGGCCGCGTCCGCGAAGTTCCCGATCAGGCGCTGTATCTCGTCGACGGACAGCTCGTGCGGGGTCGGGAAGTTCCCGTACGCGACGGCGCTGGGCGCCACCGTGTCCCAGCCGCCCTGCTCCGGGGCGACGGGCCCGCCGCCGAGCCACGGCGCGGAGGCCGAGCCCTTGCGGCCGGAGTGGGCGAGCTGGATGGCGGGCACCACGCCGTGCTCGTCGAGGAAGCGGGTCACCCGGGTGAGGGCGCGCGCCTGCGTCTCGTTCCACAGGCCGAGGCAGCCCGGCGTGATGCGGCCCTCCGGCGCGACGGCGGTGGCTTCGAGCATGATCAGGCCGAGGCCGCCGGCGGCGCGGGCGAACAGGTGGCCCAGGTGCCAGTCGTTGACCACACCGGCCTGCGGGCCCGTCGGTTCGGCCTGGTACTGGCACATCGGCGCCATCCAGGCGCGGTTGGGGATGGTCAGCCCGCGCAGCTTCAGCGGGGAGAACAGCGTGCTCATGAGGGTTCCTGTCGTGCGTTCGGCGAAAGTTGGCGGGGTTTCTTGCGGTGTACGGGGGCGGCCGCTGCCCGGCGTACGGAGCAACGGGCGTTCCTACGGCGTACGGAGCGGCGGCCGGGCGCTCACACGGACCGTCGCGCCTCGGGGTGGCGCAGGCACCAGCCCTCCCACGCGGACGTGATCATGTCGACCACGCCGTGCCGGGCCGCCCAGCCCAGCTCGCGCCCGATCGGCGTCGCGTCGGCGACGACCTTCGCCGGGTCGCCCGGCCTGCGCCCCACCACGACCGGGGCGATGTCGTGGCCGGTCACGTCCTGGATGACGGAGATCAGCTCGCGTACCGAAAGCCCCTCGCCGCGGCCGACGTTGAACGTGCGGGCGACGTCGTCGTGCGCGCGCAGGAAGCGGGTGGCGGCCAGGTGCGCGGAGGCGATGTCGGCGACGTGGATGTAGTCGCGTACGCAGGTGCCGTCCGGGGTCGCGTAGTCGTCGCCGAAGACCTGGGGCGCGGCGCCCGAGGTCAGCCGGTCGAAGACCATGGGCACCAGGTTGAGGATCCGCTCGTCGGCCAGCTCCGGCGACGCGGCACCGGCGACGTTGAAGTACCGCAGGTTGATGAAGTCCACCTGCCCGGCCCGGTGCGCGGCCCGCGCCAGCCACTCGCCGATCAGCTTGGTCTCGCCGTACGGGCTGAGCGGCGCGCACGGGGTGTCCTCCGTGACCAGGTCGACGTCCGGCATGCCGTACACGGAGGCGCTGGAGGAGTACACCAGCTTCCGCACCCCGGCCTGCTCCATGGCGGACAGCAGGGCGCGGAAGCCCTCGACGTTCTGCCGGTAGTGCAGCAGCGGCAGCTCGACCGACTCCCCGACCTGGGTGCGCGCCACGAGATTGACCACGCCCTCCACGGGGTGGTCGCGGAAGACCCGGGCGAGGAACTCGGCGTCGAGGACGCTGCCGACGAGCAGGGGCACGTCCTCGGGCACGGCGGCGCGCGACCCCGTCGACAGATCGTCCACGACGACGATCCGCTCACCCGCGTCCCGCATCGCCTTGACCACGTGGCCGCCGATGAATCCGGCGCCACCGGCTATCAGCCAGTACGACATGGTGTCGTCCCCTCCAGAGTGTTGTGTCACGCGGCGTCGGCCTCGACGGGCGCGGGCGCGGTCATCCGCAGGCAGGCGTCGGTCAGCAGGACGTCGGCGGAGGCGGGGTTCGAGGCGAGGGGTACGTCATGGACGACCGCGAGCCGGTGCAGGGCCCGGACGTCGCTCTCGTGGGGCTGCGTCCCCAGCGGATCGGTGAAGAACACCAGCAGGGCGATGCGCTCCTCGACGATCATCGCGCCGATCTGCTGGTCACCGCCCAGCGGCCCGCTCGCCACCAGGTCGGCCCGCAGGCCGAGTCGGCGCCCGAGCAGCTCGCCGGTGGTCCGGGTGGCGACGAGGCGGCAGCCGCGCAGCGCCTCCTGGTGCCGGGCCGCCCAGTCGAGCAGCTCCGTCTTCTTCGCGTCGTGTGCCACAAGGGCCACCGCTCTCATAACCTCTGCCCCCGTATTCCATAAGCCACGGTTTGAATAAGTTACGGATTCAACAACGCGCGATTCAGCACGCGTTACCGCCGCGCCGAAGGCCTCTCGACCCGTCGGCGACGCCGCGTCCACAGCATGCACGAACCCGACCACCACTTTCAGTGCCGGTACCGCAAGTAATGGAACTCCCCCACGACAGGCACCTGTTATGATCTACGGATGGCTCGGGGGGGCCTGTCGGCTCCTCGACCAATGAACGGGGAGCACGTCATTCTCAGTGAAAGCAAGAATTACCTCTGTACGGCCTCGGAAGAGGTCGCGGAAGAGGTCGCGGAAGAGGTCGCGGAAGAGGTCGCGGAAGAGGTCGCGGAAAAGGTCGACGCAGGCGAATCCATCGGGCGCCTGCTGCGCGCCTGGCGGGCCCGGGTCAGGCGCCGCGACGCCGGACTCCTCGCGGTCCGCAATGCCACGACGGGACTCTCGCAGGCCGAGGTGGCGCGCCTCGTCGGGGTGAGCGAGGGCTGGTACCGCTCCCTTGAGCGCGGCACCCGGCGGGACTTCTCCGACTCCTTCCTCCTGCGCGTCATCGAAACGCTGCAGCTCAGCGAGGCGGAAGAGCTGACCCTGTTCCTCGGCGCGGTGGGCCGCCGCCCCCCGGACGACCCCGCGAGACGCCTCGCCGACCTCGACCCCGAGGTCCTCGACCTCCTGGAGCACCAGGCCCCGAACCCCGCCTATATCTCCGACGGCGCGTGGAACATCGTGGCGGCGAACTCCGCGATGGCCCAGTGGTTTCCCTGGTCCGTGGCCCCCCGCGCGAATATCATGCGCTGGGCCCTGCTCGCCCCCGAGGCCCGCACCCAACTGGTCGACTGGGAAATGAAATTCGCCCGGATCTATCTGGCGATGCTGCGGCTCGCCAACAATCGCGACCCGGGAAATTCGCCGGTACGGTCACTGACGCGTGACATTCTCGGCGCGGACGCCGACTGCCGCCGCATATGGACCGAGGACCACAGCGTCGTGGAACACCGGTCAGGACACCGCTTCGCGCTTCGACTGCCCTTTCACGGCGATACGGAAATCGGCGTGATGAGTCATGTCTTCCGGCCCATGGAGTGCCCGGAGTCCCGTTTCGTCATCATCACCCCGGACAAGGCCGGAGGCCCTACGCGCTGACGAGCGGCGCGTCCTCCCGCCACTTCAGGACCTTGTCGAAGCTGATCACCGCGCCGCCGCGCCCCGGCTTGTTGCCGAAGTCCACATGGTCGGCCAGCTCGCGGATCAGACACAGGCCCCGGCCGCTCTCGGCGGTCTCGGGGGGCGTGACGGCCTTGCGGGCGCGGGACGGGCGGCGGGTGCGGCGACGGCCCCGGCGGCGTGCGGACATCCGGATGCGGCTCGGCGGGAAACCGGGGCCGGAGTCGGCGACCTCGATGCGGCAGGTCTCGCCGTCCAGATACGCCGTGACCCGGTACGCGCCGCCCGGCGCCCCCGGTGTCGCGGCCCCGCCGTGCTCCACCGCGTTGGCGCAGGCCTCCGTGAGTGCCAGCGACAGTTCGTACGAGACGTCGGGGTGCACCCCCGCGCTCTCCATCGTGCCCATCAGCAGGCGCCGGGCGAGCGGAACGCTCGCAGCTTCGCGCCGCAAATGGAGTGACCACCAGATGCTCATGCTCCAGCCTCCTGGCTGCGGCTCGACATACCGATACGTATTGCCGCGAGTAACCGCGAATAAGCGCCCACTTGACGTGATGCCGCCCATACGGCGGACGCGCCGGGCACCCCGTCCGGTGTAGCCGGGCACCCCCGGGAACGCGCCGCCGCCCGCCGACCTGCCGTAGGAGACGGCCAAGCCTGGTGCGATGATGGCCCGGCCATGACTGCCCCCCACCCGCGTCAGACACGCGCCGGAGCCGATGTCCGGCTCCTGCGGGCCGCGACCTTCGCCGCGGTCTGCGTCGTGCTGTCCGCCGGGGGCCATGTGCTCGCGTCCTGTGCCGCCGTCCCCCTGTGGACGCTGATCGTCGCCTTCGTCGTGGTCCTCGCCGTCGCCGTGCCCCTCGCCGGGCGCGCGCGGTCGCTGCCGGGCATCGCGGGGGCACTCGCCGTCGGCCAGCTCGCGCTGCACGCGCTGTTCGGCCTCGGCCAGCAGCACAGCATGGCGATGACCACGGCCGGGACGGGCGGCGGCTCCGACGCCGCGTCGCTCGTGGAGCGCGCGGCCCGCATCGCGTGCGGCGCGAGCGGGGCGACCCTCACACCCGTCCAGGCCCGGCAGATCCTGCGGACCGCGGGCCTCGAACCGTCCGGCGGCGCCCACGGCGCGCACGCCCACGCCGAGGCAGCCGCACACGCCACGGGCACGGTGCACTCGACGACGTCCATGCCGTCGATGGGCTCGATGGGCTCGTCGTCGATGGCCGCGCTGCTGCCGTCCCTGCCGATGCTGCTCGCCCACGTCCTCGCGGCCCTCGCCGCGGGCTGGCTGCTGCGCCGCGGCGACCTCGCGCTCGCCCGCCTCGTGCGGCTCTCCGCCCAGGGGGCGTACGGAGTCGCCGAGGCGGCGCTCGTACGCTCCCTCCGTGCCGCCCTCGCGCTGGTACGAGTCATGCGCGCCGGGCTCGTCGGCGCGCCCCGGACGGGCCCCGCGCACGCCCCGGGCACCCCGCCGCCGCCACGCCTCGTGGCCGCCGCCCTCAGGGACACGGTGATCCGGCGCGGCCCGCCCGCGACCGCCGCCCTCACGCTCGCCGCCTGACGCGGACCGCTCCTCCCGGCATCCATCGGATCGGAGGGGTGCCGCGTCGCGCACCCGCACGCACCCGCGCACGGCCGCACGGCCCGGCGCACCGCGTCCCCTTCCGAACACCACAGTGCGTACGGCCGTATTCACCGTTCACCACGGGCACGACCGCCGTGACCACCTGCCGAAACTGGAGCATTCCGCCATGAAGTCCCTGACCCGCGTCTCCGTCGTCGCCGGCACCGCCGCCTCCGCCGTCCTGCTGCTCTCCGCCGTCCCCGCCTTCGCGCACGTCAGCGTCAGCCCCGAGGGCGTCGCCGCCAAGGGCGGCTACGCGACCGTCAACTTCAAGGTCCCCAACGAGCGCGACGACGCCTCCACCACCAAGCTCGAGATCACCTTCCCCGCCGACCAGCCGCTCGCGTCCGTGATGACGCAGCCCATCCCGGGCTGGAAGGCGAAGGTCACCAAGACCAAGCTGAAGAAGCCGATCGAGATCCACGGCGAGAAGATCGACGAGGCCGTCTCCAAGGTCACCTGGACCGCCGACGGCAAGGGCGTCGAGCCCGGCACCTTCCAGAAGTTCCCGCTGTCCCTCGGCCAGCTCCCCGAGGACGCCGACCAGATGGTGTTCAAGGCGCTGCAGACGTACAGCAACAAGGAAGTCGTCCGCTGGATCGAGCCGCAGCAGAAGGGCCAGGAGGAGCCGGAGTTCCCGGCGCCCGCCCTCGCGCTGAGCGCCGCCTCCGAGGACCACCACGGCGGCGCCGCCGACGACGACAAGTCCGCCAAGGCCGACGCGAAGTCCGACGGCAAGGAAGAGAGCGCCTCCGACAGCGACAGCAGCGACACCACCGCCCGCACCCTCGGCATCGTCGGCATCGTCGTCGGCGCCGCGGGCGTGGCCTTCGGTGTGCTCGCCGGACGCCGCCGCAGCAGCTGAGCCACCCGCGGGACGCGCCGCGGGCCCGGCCCCGGCGCGTCCCGGCCCCCTCACATCTGGGACATTTTCGTATGCGCAAGTTGACCAAGCAGACCACGAAGACGCTCTCCGCCGCCGCCGTCCTGACCGCGGCCGCCCTCACCCTGAGCGCGTGCGGTTCGGGCGACGGCGACAACAAGAAGCAGTCCGTCGCCGACGTGTCGATGGAGCCCGGGGCGGACAAGGCCGCGACGGTCCTCGACACGCCGTTCAAGAAGCCGGACCTGGTCCTGAAGGACACCCACGGCAAGAAGTACGACCTGCGCGAGCAGACCAAGGGCAAGCCGGTGCTCCTCTACTACGGCTACACCAACTGCCCCGACGTCTGCCCGCTGACGATGAGCAACATCGCCGTCGCCAAGAAGACGCTGCTGCAGAAGAAGACCGTCACCAAGGCCGAGCTCGACAAGCTCCAGGTCGTCTTCGTCACCACCGACCCCGGGCGGGACACCGAGAAGGAACTCGGCAAGTGGCTCAAGGCCCAGGACCCCGAGTTCATCGGCCTGACCGGTGACTTCCCGACCATCCAGGCCAGCGGCCGCACCGTCGGCATCAACGTCGAGCCGACCAAGAAGCTCAAGAACGGCAAGTTCGAGTCGATGCACGGCACTCAGGTCATCGCCTTCTCGCCGAAGTCCGACGCCGGCTATGTCGTCTACAACGGCAAGGACGCCACGCCCAAGGACTACGAGCAGGACCTCCCCAAGATCCTCAAGGGACAGAACCCGTGAACCACCGCACCACCCGTCACCGCCGTCTCCTCACCGGCGGAGCCCTCGCCCTGACCGCGGGCCTCGTCCTCGCGGGCTGCGGTGACTCCGACAAGTCCGAGAAGGCCGACAAGTCCGGCAAGGAAGCAGTCGGCAGCGCGTCCGCGAAGAAGCCCGACCTCTCGGTCGGCGGCGCCTACATCCCCGTACCGGCGATGGACGACATGGCCGGCGGCTTCTTCACCGTCACCAACAAGGGCGCGGCGGACAAGCTCGTCGGCGCCTCCAGCCCGATCGCGGGCAGCGTCACCCTGCACGCCACCGTCGGCTCCACGATGAAGGAGCGGAAGTCGTTCACCGTGCCCGCCGACGGCACCCTCGACTTCTCGCGCGGCGGCAACCACATCATGCTCGAGGAGCTCAAGCACAAGCCGAAGCAGGGCGAGAAGGTGGCGGTCACCCTTCGCTTCGAGAAGTCGAAGCCGATCACCGTCCAGGTGCCGGTGAAGTCCGCCACGTACAGCCCGGACAGCTCCTCCGAAAGCACCAAGCAGCACGACCCGAGCAACGCGAAGACCCACTCCACCACCGACAAGCACTCGTCGACCGACAAGCACTCGTCGCACTGAGGGGACTGAAGAGTTGATGCGGACCACCGCTCCCCGCCCGGGGCCGGCCGCCCTGACCGGCTACGGACGACTGCTGCTCGTCGCCGTCGCCCTGATCGGCGCCGTCCTCGGCTCCGTACTCGCCGCCGCGGCGCCCGCCGGAGCGCACGCCGCGCTCACCGGGAGCGACCCCAAGCAGGGAGCGGTGGTCGACAAGGCACCCGAGCAGGTGTCTCTGACCTTCTCCGAGAAGGTCGCCATGTCCGACGGCTCGGTCCGGGTCCTCGACCCCGCGGGCAAGCGCGTCGACACCGGCAAGACCAGCGACCTCGGCTCGAACGCGTACGGCGTGAAGCTGAAGCCGGGCCTGCCCGACGGCACCTTCACCGTCGCCTACCAGGTCGTCTCCGCCGACAGCCACCCCATCGCCGGGGCCTTCACCTTCTCCATCGGCGCGCCCTCCGCCACCAAGGTCTCGCTGCCCGACCAGGACGTCGGCGGCGGACTCGTCGGCACCCTCTACGACATCGCGCGCTACGTCGCCTACGCCGGGTTCACCGTCGTCGTCGGCGGCGCCGCCTTCGTCCTCGGCTGCTGGCAGCGCGGCGCGGGCGTCCGGCCGCTCCAGCGCCTCGTCGTCGGCGGCTGGCTCGCCCTCACCGGCGCCACCCTGGTGACCCTGCTGCTGCGCGCGCCCTACACCGGCTCCGGCAAGCTCGGCGACGCCTTCGACCTGGCGAAGCTCGGCGACGTGCTCCAGACCAAGACCGGCGCCGCCCTCGTCTCCCGGCTGCTGCTCCTCGCGGCCGCCGCGCTGTTCATCGCCGTCCTCTTCGGGGCGTACGAGCGGCGCGAGGACGCCAAGGAGAAGCGGGACCTCGCCTTCGGCCTGGCCATCGGCGGGGGCGTCGTCGCCATCGGCATCGCGGCCACCTGGGCGCTCGCCGAGCACGCCTCGACCGGCATCCAGGCCGGGATCGCGATGCCCGTCGACGTGCTGCACCTGCTGGCCGTGGCCGCCTGGCTCGGCGGGCTCGCGGCGCTGCTGCTGTGCCTGTACCGCGCGCCCGACATCGAGGCGGCCGCGGTGCGGCGGTTCTCCGGCGTCGCCTTCGTCAGCGTCGTGACGCTCGCGGCGACCGGCCTCTACCAGTCGTGGCGGCAGGTCGGCTCGTGGACCGCGCTCGTCGAGACCGGGTACGGGCAGTTGCTGCTCGTCAAGATCGGCCTCGTCGCCGTCCTCGTGGGCGTCGCCGCGGTGTCGCGGCGGTGGACCGGGCGGATCGCGGGGGAGGCCGGGGGGATGGCGCCCGAGGCCGCGGCCGCGGCGGTCGTCGAACAGCGCACCTCGACCAAGAAGAAGAAGCCCGTCGCCGTGGCGCACAGCTCCAAGACGGGCGTCTCGGCGGACCTCACCGCCACCGACGGCAAGAGCGGCGGCGACAAGGCCGACGCGGGCAAGAGCAACAACGGCGGCAAGGCGTCCGGCGCCAAGACCCCCGGCCAGGACAAGCGTGCCGCCCAGCTCGCCCGGCAGCAGGCCGCCATGGACACCGCCCGCCAGAAGCGCATCCGCGACGCCGACCCGCACCGCTCGGGCCTGCGCCGCTCGGTGTTCGCCGAGGCGGGCGTCGCCGTCGTCGTGCTCGCCGTCACCACGCTCCTGACCAGCACCGAACCGGGCCGCACCGAGGAGGAGGCCAAGAACGCCTCCGCCGCCTCGGCGCAGCAGCCCGCGGGCCCGGTCAAGGTCGACTTCCCGTTCGACACCGGCGGCAAGGACGGCAAGGGCGCCGTCCGCATGGAGCTGACCCCGGGCCGCACCGGCAGCAACGACCTGCACGTCTACGCGACCCGACCCAACGGCAGCGCCTTCGACCTGCCCGAGGTCAAGGTGTCCTTCACCCTCAAGGCGAAGGACGTCGGCCCGCTGCCCGTCGCCCCCGACCGCATCGCGACCGGACACTGGAGCGCGAGCGGCGTGCAAGTCCCGATGGCCGGCAAGTGGCAGGTCAAACTGACCGTGCGCACCTCCGACATCGACCAAGTGACCCTCGACAAGAACGTGCAGATCGGCTGACCCACCATGGCGGACCACACCATTTCGCGACGGCGCCTGCTCGGCACAGCGGGCGCCACCGGCCTCGCGCTCGGCGCGGCGGGCGGCGCCGCCGGGTACGCCGCGGCGTCCTCGGGCTCGTCCGACTCCGCAGCCGAGTCACGGGCGGCCCTGACGTCGCTCGGCACGGACGAGGTGATGTTTCACGGGAAACACCAGCCGGGGATCACCACGCCCGTGCAGTCCCGCGGCCATCTGATCGCCTTCGATCTCGCGCCGGGCGCCGGGCGCAAGGAGGCCGCGGCCCTGCTGCGCCGCTGGTCGGCCACCGCCGCGCGGCTGATGGCGGGCGAGCCGGTGGACGGCCGGGGCCCGGACACCGACATCGCCCGGGACGCGGGCCCGTCCGCGCTCACCGTCACCTTCGGCTTCGGACACGGCTTCTTCCGCCGCACCGGCCTGGAGAAGCAGCGCCCGGCCGCCCTGGACCCGCTGCCCGACTTCTCCTCCGACCGCCTCGACAAGTCCCGCAGCGGCGGCGACCTGTGGGTGCAGATCGGCGCGAACGACCCGCTCGTCGCCTTCCACGCGCTGCGTGCCCTGCAACAGCAGGCCGGTGAGGCGGCGAAGGTGCGCTGGCAGATGAACGGCTTCAACCGCTCGCCCGGCGCCACCGCCCGCCCGATGACGGCCCGCAACCTGATGGGCCAGGTCGACGGCACGAACAACCCGAAGCCGTCCGACGACGACTTCAACAAGCGGATCTTCGTGCCCGAGAAGCCGGACGGCACGGACCCCGCCTGGATGGCCGGGGGCTCCTACGCCGTCGTACGCCGCATCCGCATGCTCCTCGACGACTGGGAGAAGCTGGCCACCAGGGCCCAGGAGGAGGTCATCGGGCGCCGCAAGGCCGACGGGGCGCCGCTGACCGGCGGCACGGAGACCACCGAGATGAAGCTGGAGAAGACCGGCGCCGACGGCAAGCTCGTGGTCCCGCTCAACGCCCACGCCCGCATCACCCGGCCCGACCAGAACGGCGGCGCCGCGATGCTGCGGCGCCCCTTCTCGTACCACGACGGCTTCGACGCCAAGGGCGAACCGGACGCCGGGCTGCTCTTCATCTGCTGGCAGGCGGACCCGCTGAAGGGCTTCGTGCCGGTGCAGCGCAAGCTCGACCGGGGGGACGCGCTTTCGGAGTTCATCCGGCACGAGGCGAGCGGTCTGTTCGCGGTGCCGGGGGGCGCGGAGGCCGGGGAGTACGTGGGACAGCGACTGCTGGAGGGGTGACTCAGGTCACATGCCGTGCCGTCGTCGTTCGCTCGGGCTGGATGAGACGCGTCTCACGGCGCGCCATTAGGGTGACGGTATGTCGGCGACGCGCTACACCTACCTCGGCCCCGAAGGCACCTTCACCGAAGCGGCCCTGCGCACGCTGCCGGAAGCGGCCACGCGGGAACTGGTTCCGATGCTGTCCGTGCCGGCCACGCTGGACGCGGTGCGCTCCGGCGAGGCCGCGGCGGCACTCGTGCCGATCGAGAACTCGGTGGAGGGCGGCGTCACGACGACCGTCGACGAACTCGCCACCGGCGAGCCGCTGATGATCTACCGCGAGGTCGTGCTGCCCATCGCCTTCGCGCTCCTGGTCCGGCCCGGCACCGAGCTCAAGGACATCAAGACGGTCACCGGCCACCCCGTGGCCCAGCCGCAGGTGCGCAACTGGCTCGCGACCCATCTGCCCGACGCGCTGTGGGAGTCGGCGGCGTCCAACGCCGACGGCGCCCGGCAGGTCCAGGAGGGGCGGTACGACGCGGCCTTCGCGGGTGAGTTCGCCGCGGCGACGTACGGCCTGGAGCCGCTGGTCACCGAGATCCACGACGCGGCCAACGCCGCGACCCGCTTCGTCCTGGTCGGCCGGCCCGGCCGGCCCGCGGCGCCCACCGGCGCGGACAAGACGTCGCTCGTCATCTGGCTCGGCGACGACCACCCCGGTGCCCTGCTCGAACTGCTCCAGGAGTTCGCGGTGCGCGGGGTCAACCTGATGCGGATCGAGTCCCGGCCGACAGGACAGGGCATCGGCAACTACTGCTTCAGCGTGGACGCCGAGGGTCACATCACCGACCGCCGGGTGGGCGAGGCGCTGATGGGCCTGAAGCGGATCTGCCCGAAGGTGCGCTTCCTCGGGTCGTATCCGCGCGCGGGGGTGGCGGTGGAGGATGTGCGGCCGCTGCGGGCCGGCACGTCCGACGAGGAATTCCTGGCGGCTTCGGACTGGCTGACGCAATGCCAGGACGGCCGTTTCTGAGCGTTCGCCGTTTCTGAGCGATCACTGAACCTTCGAGCGAGCCTTCGCCCGGGCGTTCGCCGCGCCTTCGCCTGACGTTTCCCCGTGCTTCGCCATGGGCTCCCCGCGGCCGTCGTCATGGCTGAAAACGCAGTACTACCTGCTGATTTACGTTGTCCACAGAAGTTATCCACAGGTGCCCTTCTCGATCTGGGGACAAGTCGACAACGAAGTACGACATCGTCGACATAGCGATCCTCAGCCCCCAGTTGCGTCCACAGCCCCGCACATCACCCCTCGTCCATCCTTTTCCATTGATCAACTCTTTGGAGTTAACCATTTCCACTCGAAAGTTGGTCCAGAGGGGGTTTGGGGCAGGAATACATCGACGCGGAGGCGGCATTCGGAGCGCCACGTTCCGGTGTCCACAGATCTTTCGCACAGCCTGTGGATAACTTTCCGGATGCCTCCATTCCTGTGGACAACCGGCTCCCCAAGTCCCGTTTCCCACAAGGGGATCGAGTCAAGGCGGCGGCAGACATCTGCCCCGTTTCGGGGATTCGTGTCCGGTTTATTGACCCCGGGAACCCGCGGCGATCTCCGGCCACCGGCACGACACCCGCACGTCACTCACGGGAATTCCCATTCCGGCAAAACGGTCATATCGCCCATGAAGTGAATATCAAGTCGTGGGCCGGAACCGTGCGACGGTAGCCTTGAGGGGTGATTGACCTTCGCCTGCTCCGTGAGGACCCCGACCGTGTTCGCGCTTCTCAGCGCGCCCGTGGAGAGGACGTCGGCCTCGTCGACGCCCTGCTCTCCGCCGACGAGCGGCGCCGGTCGTCCGGGCTGAGCTTCGACGAGCTCCGCTCCGAGCAGAAGGCCCTCGGCAAGCTCATCCCCAAGGCCTCCGGCGACGAGAAGGCCGAGCTCCTGAAGAAGGCCGGCGAGCTGGCCGCCGCGGTGAAGGCCGCGAACGCCGCGCAGGACGAGGCCGACGAGGAGACCAAGCGCCTCCTCCTCCAGCTCGGCAACCTCGTGCACGAGGACGTGCCGGTGGGCGGCGAGGAGGACTTCGTCGTCCTGGAGACGCACGGCACGATCCGCGACTTCGCCGCCGAGGGCTTCGAGCCCAAGGACCACCTGGAGCTCGGCGAGGCGCTCGGCGCCATCGACGTCGAGCGGGGCGCGAAGGTCTCCGGATCGCGCTTCTACTACCTGACGGGCGTCGGCGCGCTCCTTGAGCTCGCGCTGGTCAACGCGGCCATCGCGCAGGCCACGGAGGCCGGGTTCACGCCGATGCTGACCCCCGCCCTGGTCCGCCCTCGCGCCATGGAGGGCACCGGCTTCCTCGGCCAGGCCGCCGAGAACGTGTACCACCTGGAGAAGGACGACTACTACCTGGTCGGCACCTCCGAGGTCCCGCTCGCGGCGTACCACATGGACGAGATCATCGACGCCGACAAGCTCCCCCTGCGGTACGCCGGGTTCTCGCCCTGCTTCCGCCGCGAGGCCGGGACGTACGGCAAGGACACCCGCGGCATCTTCCGGGTGCACCAGTTCGACAAGGTCGAGATGTTCTCGTACGTCGCGCCTGAGGACGCCGCGGCCGAGCACCAGCGGCTCCTGGACTGGGAGAAGCAGTGGCTGACCGGTCTTGAGCTGCCCTTCCAGGTGATCGATGTCGCCTCCGCCGACCTGGGCGCATCGGCCTCGCGCAAGTTCGACTGCGAGGCGTGGATCCCCACCCAGGGCAAGTACCGCGAGCTGACGTCCGCGTCGAACTGCGACAGCTTCCAGGCCCGCCGCCTGTCCGTGCGCATGCGCGAGGAGCGCGACGGCAAGAAGGCGGTCCAGCCGCTCTCGACGCTGAACGGCACGCTGTGCGCGGTGCCCCGCACGATCGTGGCGATCCTGGAGAACCACCAGCTGTCCGACGGTTCCGTGCGCGTCCCCGAGGTCCTGCGCCCGTATCTGGGGGGCCGGGAGATCCTGGAGCCCCTCGCCAAGTGAGCACCGCGCGCACGGGCGGCCCCGGCCCGTCCTTCCCGTACCCGCTCGTCGCGACCGACCTCGACGGGACGCTCCTGTCCCCCGACGACACGGTCTCGGCGCGCACCCGGGACGCCCTCACCGCGGCCACCGCGGCGGGCGCGGCCCACATCATCGTCACCGGCCGCTCCGTCGCCTGGACCCGGCACGTCCTGGACGACCTCGGCTACGAGGGCATCGCCGTGTGCGGCCAGGGCGCGCAGGTCTACCACGCGGGTGAGCACCGCCTGCTGACCTCCGTGACCCTGGACCGCCAGCTCGCGGGCCTGGCCCTCGCCAAGATCGAGGCGGAGGTCGGCCCGCTGGCACTCGCCGCGAGCCGCGACGGCCTGGACGGCGAGGTCCTGGTCGGCCCCGGGTACGTGGTCCAGGAGGGCCCGCTCCCCGCCGTCCCGTTCACCGACGTGGCGGAGCTGTGGTCGGCGCCGCTCAACAAGGTGTACGTCCAGCATCCCGGGCTGAGCGACGACGAGCTGGCGGCCGTGGCGCAGCAGGCCGCGGGCGATCTGGTCGGCGTCACGATGGCGGGCGAGGGCATAGTGGAACTCCTGCCGCTCGGCCTGACGAAGGCGACGGGCCTGTCCCTGGCGGCCCGGCGCCTCGGCGTGAAGGCCGCGGACACGATCGCCTTCGGCGACATGCCCAACGACATCCCGATGTTCGCCTGGTCCGCCCACGGCGTAGCCATGGCCAACGCCCACGAGGACCTCAAGGCGGTGGCGGACGAGGTCACGGCGTCCAACCAGGAGGACGGCATCGCGGCGGTCCTGGAGCGGTTGCTGCCGTAGCGGTTTCCCGGCTAGGGCCACGTCCTGCTGTGGGCACAGACCCGTTCGACGGCCACTGTCACGCGGACGTGCAGAAGGCCGGACCCAGGGCACGGGAAGCTTCCCGTGACCCCAGGCCCGGCCAGTGCAACGTTGGGTGGGCGGCCCGCGCAGCGAAATGTGCGCGCTCGAAGCGGCCGCCCCGGGCGATCCCCCGTGGCGCGGGCTCGGACGGAGTGCAGTGACTACTCCGGAGCCTGCCGCGGACCGCCCTGCCGGGAGCACGACGACGGGTGGTTGAACATCGTCGGCTCCTCTCCCAGATGGTGAGCACCGGGGCGGGGCCCCGACGCGGTGACACCCCCTACTCTGCCGACCGGCGCCGCGCCCCGCCACCGATTTTTCTCGCCGCGGAAGCCGCCCCGAAGCTCCCGAGGGGCCCGCGCACTACTTCCGACGCCACTGCCCTACTTCCGACGCCACTTCTTCCGCCGCCGACTGAAGAACCACCCCGCGGGCGGCTCGTCGGACCGCCAGGGCTGCGGCTCGGGCGCCCGGTCCCGCCACCGCGCGGAGAGCATCCGGGCGCGGGCCGACGGCTCGGCGGCCTCCGCGGACCGTACGAAGTCGTCGTCGAGGACCACGTCGTCCCACGGCCCGTCCCCGGCGCTCCCGGGCTCACCGGCCCCGCCTGTCTCCCCGGCCCCTTCGTCCCGTCCCTTGTCCGATGCCATCGCGGCACCTCCCGGCCACAGCTGAAGCATCCCCCTCCCACCAGTGTCCGGGTGGGAGGGTGAAGACGCCGTCAAGACTTCAAGGACCTACTGGTCCCTGCGAGGACCTACTCGTCACCGGCCAGCGTCAGCGTGCGCAGCTTCTGCCCGGCGTACCACGTGGTCCCGGCCGTGACCACGATCAGCAGGATCACCGCGGCGGGCAGCCCCACGTCGGAGGTGACCAGGTCACCGCCGTCCGCGGCCTTGTGGGCGACGGCGAGGGACCACTGCTGGACGCTGAGCGTGCGCGCCCCGGAGACCAGGGAGCCGAACAGCGCCTCCCACACGAGGGCGTACACGAGCCCGAAGACCACCGCGTGCCGGGTGATCGTGCCGAGCAGCAGGAAGATCGCCGCGTACGCGATGGAGGAGACGAGGGCGGCGATCGTGTAGGCGACGGCGATCTGCTGGCCGTTGCCGTTGAGGATCATGCCCGCGATGAACGTCGGGAGCGCCGAGAACGCCATGGTGACGGCGATGGCGACGGTGAGCTTGGTGACGATGATCGTGGGCCGTTTGACCGGCTTGGACAGCAGGTAGAGCACGGAGCCGTCGTCGATCTCGGGGCCGATCGCGCCGGTGCCCGCGATGACGCCGATGATCGGCACCATCGTGGCGAGCGCGAACCCGCCGAGCAGGTCGGACGCGACCTGGTCGTCGGCGCCGCTGAGGGCGCGTACCGCCACGGAGATGACGATGAGCAGCAGCGGCAGGGCGAAGAGGATGAGGGCCCGGCGGCGGCCGAGGAGGGCCCGGTAGGTGAGCCGGGCGACAGTCGGGTCGTACACGGTGACTCCCTTCAGGCCGCGACGAGGTAGGAGAAGACCGACTCGAGCGACTCGTCCGAGGGCGAGACGGTGAGCAGCCGGATGTCGTGTTCGCGGGCGATGCGTGGCAACAGGGTGGTGAAGCGCCCGAAGTCGACGGCCTGGATGCGCAGCGCGCCCTCGTCCAGGTCGACTTCGATGCCCGCGGTGGACGGGTCGGCGATCAGTGCGGCGGCGAGCGTGCGGTCGTCGCTGGAGCGCACCAGGTAGCGGTGCGGCCGGTCCGTCATCAGGCGGCGGATCTTGCGGAAGTCGCCGCTGGCCGCGTGGCGTCCGGCGACGATCACCTCGATGTGCGAGGCGAGCTGTTCGACCTCTTCGAGGATGTGCGAGGAGAACAGGACGGTGCGGCCGTCGTCGCCCATCGTGCGCAGCAGCTCCATGAGTTGCATACGCTGGCGGGGGTCCATGCCGTTGAAGGGCTCGTCGAGCAGCAGCACGGACGGCTCGTGGACGAGCGCGGAGGCCATCTTCACGCGCTGCCGCATGCCCTTGGAGTACGTGGAGATCTTGCGGTCCTGCGCGTACTCCATCTCGACCGTGGCGAGGGCGCGCTGGGCGGCCTTCTTGCCGAGGCCGTGCAACTCGGCGTTGGCGACGACGAATTCGCGGCCGGTGAGGAAGTCGTACATCCCCTCGCGCTCGGGGACGATGCCCAGGTGCTTGTAGATCTGTTCGTTGCGCCAGGTGGGGTGGCCGTCGAGGGTGACGCTGCCCGTGGAGGGGGCGAGGAAACCGCCCATCATGCTGATGAGCGTGGACTTCCCGGCGCCGTTCGGGCCGAGCAGGCCGGTGACTCCGGGGCTGATCGTCATGGTGATGTCGTTGACCGCCACCACGTTGCCGAACCAGCGGGAGACGTGGTCGATGCTCAGAGTGCTCATGGGCGCAGCCCGTTCCTTGGAAGGGTGGTGGCGGGAGACGGGAGGGACATGGCTAGAGCCCGGCCTTTCGGTAGCGGCGCATCAGGCCGGCGTAGCTTCCGGCGATGAGGGCGAGGACGACGAGGACGTACACGACGCCCGTGCCGGTCGAGGGGCCCTCCTGCCCGGGGAAGGCGGACGTGGCGCCCAGGAAGGCGGTCTGCACGCCGTCGATGAGGGTGATCGGCGAGAACAGGCCGAGCCAGCTGATGGCTTCGGAGCTGCCCTGTTCGTGGGCGATGGCCTGGACGGTGGAGACCGCTCCGTAGGAGATGGTCAGGACGGCGATGACGGCGGCGATGCCGAAGCCGCGGCGCGGGGTGACCGCCGAGATGACCAGCGCGATCCCGGAGAACAGCACCGAGAGCAGCGCTACGGAGACCAGCCCTTGGGCGAAGCCCTTCGTCTGGTCGGCGAAGTCGAGTTTGGCGAGCAGTGCTCCTACGTAGAGCACGACCAGCGGGACGGCCGTCAGGATGAACAGCGCGCTCGCGAGTGCCGCGAACTTGGCGCGTACGTAGTCGACGCGTTCGATGGGGCGCGAGAAGTACAGGGGCACGGTCTTGAACCGCAGGTCCCTGGAGACGGTCTGCGGCGCCTGCGCGGCCAGGTAGAGGCCGATGACGGCCTGGAGCAGGACCGCGTAGCGCGTGTAGTCGACGGGGAGGTCGTTGGCCTTGGTGGCCACGGCGACCGCGACCATGATCAGCGCGGGGGCGCACATGACCCCGAAGAGGATCATCGGCAGGACCTTGGACTTGGCGGAGCGGCCGAGGCCGTAGGCGCCGCGCAGGCTCTGCGAGAACAGCGAGCGGGTGGCGTACGCGCGGCCGAGGCGCTGGCCGTCGTAGTGGCGGTAGCCGATGTTGTGGATCTGTGTGGAGTCAGCGGGCATCGCGGCCGCCTCCCGTCTGCGCGGAGACGGGCTCGGACGCACGCCCCTCGGCGTCGTTCCCGTCGTTCCCGTCGTTCCCGTCGCTCTCGTCGCTCTGGTCCTTGGTGCGGAAGACCTCCGCGATGTGGTGCCTGCGCTGTTCCATGCGGACCAGGCCGAGGCCGAGGTCGGCCACCACGTCCCGGACGAGGTCGTAGGTGTCCTCGCTCGCCGCCTCCAGGAGCACGGTGTGCCCGGCGCCGGGGAGGCCCCCGCCGTCGTCCTGGGTGGCGACGCCGTGGCCCTGGAGGGCCTTGCGCAGGGCGGCGGTGCCGTCCGGGTGCTCGTCGCTGTCGGTGACCTCGATGGCGAGGGTCGCCGTGGTCTGGGTGAAGTCCGTGGTGGAGCTGGAGCGCAGGAGCTTGCCGCCGTCGATGACGACGACGTGGTCGCAGGTGCGCTCCAGTTCGCCCAGGAGGTGCGAGGTGACCAGGACCGAGATGCCGAAGTCGGTGTGCACCCGGCGGATCAGGGCGAGCATCTCGTCGCGGCCGACCGGGTCGAGGCCGTTGGTCGGCTCGTCGAGGAAGACCAGCTGCGGGTCGTGCACCAGCGCCTGGGCGAGCTTCACGCGCTGCTTCATGCCGGTCGAGTAGCCGCCGATGGGGCGGTAGCGCTCTTCGTAGAGCCCGACATGGCGCAGGGTGTCCGCGGTGCGCTCGCGGGCGGCGGCCGGCGGCAGGCCCGACATGCGCGCCATGTGGACGACGAACTCGGTGGCCGAGACGTCGGGCGGCAGACAGTCGTGCTCGGGCATGTAGCCGACGCGCTCGCGAATCCGGCCGCCTTCGGTGGCGACGTCGAGGCCGAGCACGGCGGCACGGCCCTCCGTGGCGGGGGACAGACCCAGCAGGATCTTGATCAAAGTGGACTTGCCGGCTCCGTTGGCTCCGACGAGTCCGGTCACACCGGGTCCGATGTCCAAGGAGAGCCGGTCAAGTGCGGTCACCCGGGGGAACCGCATGCTCAGGCTTTCGGTCGCGATCACAGTCACGCTTCGAACGTAGTGGCGTGCACCACACGAAGGCGTCAGCCCTGAGGCTCGATCGGCCGTCACTCTCGAGTATTACGGGCCCGTAGGGGTCGTCCGTAAGTCGCCCCCTACAGGTTCCCCCGGGGACCGCCTCGGGGAACTTCCGGACCTGTCCCGCGGGGTTGGGCAGAACTATTGACGCAGCCGTCAGCCATTGTCACATTCATCAGTGTCAAGTTACGAGCGCGTACGGAGACGACGGAGCGCGGGCGCGAGCGGCACGGCGCGCGCGGACACGACGGACGGACGGTGGCATGACCTCAGCCATGACCTCGACGGGGACCTCGGCAGTGAGCTCGGCAGTGACCTCGGCAACGAAGGGTGAACTCTCCGCGGAGCTGCGGGGGTTCCGGCAGGTGCAGGCCCTCGCGTACGCGTGCGCGGAGGCCGTCGCCGCCCAGCTGAAGCCGGGGGTGACGGAGCGCGAGGCGGCGCGGATGCAGCGGGACTGGCTGCGCGAGCGGGGGGTGCGGGACTGGTTCCATCTGCCGTTCGCCTGGTTCGGCGACCGCACGGCGTTCACGAACTTCCGGATACCGCTGCAGTTCTTCCCGACCAACCGCAGGCTGGAGCCGGGGATGCCCTTCATCCTCGACATGGCCCCGGTGTTCCAGGGCTGCACGGCCGACATCGGCTACTCCGGCTGCCTCGGCCTCAACCCCGTGCACGACAAGCTGCTCGCGGACCTCGAAGCGCACCGCGAGCTGATCCTGCGCGAGGTCCGCGAGCGCCGCCCGCTGCGCGAGATCTACGAGGACGTGGACCGGCTCATGGTCCGCCAGGGGTACGCCAACCGCCATCGCGCGTATCCCTTCGGCGTCATCGCGCACAAGGTCGACCGGGTCAAGGAGCGCCGGATCTCCCCGCACGTGTTCGGGTTCGGCACGCAGTCCCTGAAGGGCCTCGCGAGCGACGCGCTGCACGGCCACCGGGACGGCTGGTCGCCCCTGTGGTCGCCGTACAAGTTCTCCGACCACCCGCCGCAGCCGGGCCTGTGGGCGGTCGAGCCGCATCTGGGCTTCCGCGGCACGGGCGCGAAGTTCGAGGAGATCCTGGTCGTCACCGACTCCAAGGACCCCGAGCAGAGCGCCTTCTGGCTGGACGACGATCTGCCGCATGTGCGGCGCTGGGCCGAGGAAAGGGCTGCCGCATGACCACCGTGGATCTCTTGGGTGCGCGTGAGCGCTGGGTGCGCACGGGCGGCGTGGAGCTGTGCGTCGCCGAGCTGGGGGACGCGGCGCGGCCCACGGTGCTGCTCGTGCACGGCTATCCGGACTCCAAGGAGGTGTGGTCCGAGGTGGCCACGCGCCTGGCGGACCGCTTCCACGTGGTGCTGTACGACGTGCGCGGGCACGGCAGGTCGACGGCGCCGAAGCCGCTGCGCGGCGGTTTCACGCTGGAGAAGCTCACCGACGACTTCCTCGCCGTCGCGGACGCGGTCAGCCCGGACCGGCCGGTGCACCTGGTGGGCCACGACTGGGGCTCGGTGCAGGCCTGGGAGTTCGTGACGGTCGAGCGCACACAGGGGCGGATAGCGTCCTTCACCTCGATGTCGGGTCCGTCCCTCGACCACTTCGGGCACTGGATCAAGAAGCGCATGACGCGGCCGACCCCGCGCCGCGCCGCCCAACTCGTCGGCCAGGGCGCCAAGTCCTGGTACGTGTACATGCTGCACACCCCCGTCCTGCCCGAGCTGGCCTGGCGCGGCCCGCTCGGCAAGCGCTGGCCGAAGATCCTCCAGCGCCTGGAGAAGGTCCCCGCCGACGGCTATCCCACGCTGTCGCTGCCGTCGGACGCCGCGCACGGAGCCTGGCTCTACCGCGACAACGTCCGCGCCCGCCTGCGCAGGCCCCGCGCGGACGCCTACGCACACGTCCCGGTGCAGCTCATCGTCCCCTCCGGCGACATCTTCCTCTCGGAGAAGCTGTACGACGACCTGGAGTCGTGGGCCCCGCAGTTGACGCGGCGCACCCTCCCCGCCAAGCACTGGGTGCCGCGCACCCGCCCGGACCAGCTCACCGCGTGGATCACGGAGTTCGTCACGGCCCATGAGGACGGCGGTCCGACGGCCCTGGCGAGCGCGGCGGCCCCGGCGCCCGGCAAGCACGCCGAGCGGTTCGCGGGCCAGCTCGTCCTGGTCACGGGCGCGGGCAGCGGCATCGGGCGGGCCACGGCGTTCGCGTTCGCGGAGGCGGGCGCGCGGGTGATCGCCGTCGACCGGGACGCGGAGGGCGCGGCGCGCACGGCGGAGCTCTCCCGGCTCGTGGGCGCCCCTGCGGCCTGGGCGGAGACGGTCGACGTCAGCGACGAGCAGGCCATGGAGAAGCTGGCCGAGAAGGTCGCCACGGAGTACGGCGTGGTGGACGTCCTGGTGAACAACGCGGGCATCGGCCTGTCCGGCTCCTTCCTCGACACCAGCTCCGAGGACTGGAAGAAGGTCCTCGACGTCAACCTGTGGGGTGTGATCCACGGGTGCCGTCTGTTCGGCAGGCAGATGGCGGAGCGCGGCCAGGGCGGGCACATCGTCAACACCGCGTCGGCGGCGGCCTATCAGCCCTCCAAGGCCCTCCCCGCGTACAGCACGTCGAAGGCCGCCGTCCTGATGCTCAGCGAGTGCCTGCGCGCGGAGCTGGCCGGGCAGGGCATCGGGGTCTCGGCGATCTGCCCGGGCTTCGTGAACACGAACATCACGGCGACCGCCCGCTTCGCCGGGGTCTCCGCCGACGAGGAGAAGCGCCGCCAGAAGAAGTCCGCCCGCCTCTACGGCCTGCGGAACTACCCCCCGGAGAAGGTCGCCGACGCCGTCCTTCGCGCCGTCGTGCGCAATCAGGCCGTCGTCCCCGTCACCCCGGAGGCGCGCGGCGCCCACCTCATGTCCCGCTTCACGCCCAAGGCCCTGCGCGCGATAGCCCGATTGGAGCCACCGCTGTGAGCACGGAGAAGCCGGAGAAACCGGAGAAACTGGCGAAGCCGGAGAAACTGGAGAAGCCGGAGCAGCCGGAAGGGCCTGGGAAGCCGGAAGAGCCGGAAGAGCACTACGCGATCGTGCCGCGCCGGGTCTCGTTCGACTGGGACGAGACCTCGCTGGACTGGATCCCGGACGAGCCCGTCGCCACGCATGTCATCAACGTGCTGCACCTGTTGCTCCCGGCGGGGGAGCGGTGGTTCGTGAAGGTCTTCAAGGAGGGCCTGCCGCTGATCACCGACCCCGTGCTCCTCAAGGACGTCAAGGGCTTCATGGGGCAGGAGGCGACGCACAGCGTGCAGCACGCGCACGTGCTCGACCACCTGGCGGCGCAGCGCCTGGACACGGCCGGCTTCACGAAGTACGTCGACTTCCTCTTCGAGCGGCTCCTCGGGGACCGGACGCCGCTCGGGCCGCTGGTGTCGACGCAGGAGTGGCTGCGGTTCCGGCTCGCGGTGGTGGCCGCCATCGAGCAGTTCACGGCGGTGCTCGGCGACTGGGTGCTCGCCGCCGACGGGCTCGACCGGGCCGGGGCGGACGACGTCATGCTCGACCTGCTGCGCTGGCACGGCGCGGAGGAGGTGGAGCACCGCGCGGTCGCATTCGACATGTACCAGCACTGCGGCGGCACGGGCACGTCCCGGTACGCGCGTCGGGTCGCGGCCATGGCGGTCACGGCGCCCGTGATGCTCTACCTGTGGATCTGGGGCAGCGCGTATCTGCTCCGCCACGACCCGCGCTTCGATCCGCGCTTGCGTCCGCGCTCCGCGAGGGCGACGGGGACCGCGGGAGCGGCGGCGAGCACAGGGGCAGCGGGGAGGCCCCGGCCCCGGCTGACCCCCCGGGCGTACAACAGGGCCGTGGACAAGGGCCTGTTGCCCTCCATGCGGAAGCTCGGCGCGGCCGTACCCCGCTACCTGCGGCGGTCGTACCATCCGTCGCAGGAGGGCTCGCTGCGCAAGGCCGTCGACTATCTGGCGCAGTCGCCCGCGGCACGGACCGCGGCGGCGGTGGCGGGGCGCGCGGCGATCGCCTAGTACGGAGCGTCGGGAAGGGCGGAAGCGTGGTGGAGGACGGGTCGGCCACGGGGTCGCGTACGGAGCGGTGGGACGCGCGGGACGCCGAGGGCGCGCAGGACACGCAGGGCACGCAGGACGCGGAAGACACGGGGGACACGGGGGACGCGCAGGCCGCGGGCGGGACGGGCACGCCCCACGTGTCGGCCCCCGCCCCGGGCGAGCCCCGCGTGGAGTACCGCATAGAGGACCTCGCCCACCACAGCGGGGCCACGGTGCGCACCATCCGTGCCTATCAGGACCGCGGCCTGCTGCCCCGGCCCGAGCGGCGCGGCCGGTCCAATGTGTACGGGGACGCGCATCTGGCCCGGCTCCGCCAGATCGCCGACCTGCTCGACCGGGGGTACACCCTCGCCTCCATCAAGGAGCTCCTGGAGGCCTGGGACGCGGGCCGCGGCCTCGGCGGTGTGCTCGGCCTGGTCGCGGAGGTCGACGGGCCCTGGACGGACGAGAAGGCCGACCGGATCACGCGGGCGGAGCTGATCGAGGCGTTCGGCGGGGTCCCGGATCCGGCGGCGGTGGCGGACGCGGTCGCGCTCGGCGTGCTTGAGCCGCTGCCGGGGAACGACGACGAGTTCCTGGTGCCGAGCCCGCAAGAGCTTGCGGTGGCGGCCGAGTTGCACGCGGCCGGGGTGCCGCTCTCGGCGATCTCCAGCCATCTGCGGGAGTTGAGGGGGCAGGTCGAGCACATCGCGGCCCGCTTCCTGGAGTTCACCAACGAGTACGTCTTCGCGCGCTATCTCGGCGATCACCAGCCGACCGAGGCCGACGCGGCCGAGGCCGCCTCGCTCATCCGCCGCCTGCGCCCGCTGGCGCAGAAGTCGGTCGACGCGGAACTGGCGCGTGCGATGCGCCTGTTGGCCACCCGGAACCTGCGCCGCCACCTCGTCGCCGAGGAACCCCTCCGAGCGGGCGACGAGCCCGCGTACGTGGGTCTGCCCGCCGACACAATGCGCGCTGTCCAGGAGCTGGTTGGGCGGGAGCACGCGGCAGAGTTCATCGCGGCGGCTGCTGAACGGGAAGTCCACAACCGGACATTGGACCGACTTACCTCAATTAACCACAATCAGGCACCAGTTACCCAAAAGCCGCCATCCGCCTGAGAGTTGTCCACAGAATCGTCAACGAGCCTGTGGATAACCGGACTTGGTTGTGGATCAAACCTTTGGGCTCGAATTCGTCGATGAAAAGTCGGTGGCGAGAAATCGAGTGCGCGGAGAACGGACGGACGCGCGGCGAGCGAGCGGGATCGCGGAGGAAGAGCGGGGCCGCGGAGAACGAGCGGGGCCGCGGAGGGCGCGCAGGCGTGCCGAGAACGAGCCCTCGCGCCGAGAGCGAGCGAGGGCGTCGCCGACCAGGCATGATCGGGAGACATGGAGCACCTGCACAGCACCGAGGCCGCCGTCGCCGCGCTGCGCGCGATAGCGCGTGAGCACGAGCGGGAGATCGAGGTCACGCACGACATCGGCGCCGACCGGACCTCCCGCCGCACCGCCGCGGGTGTCGATGTGGCGACGGACCCGGACGGCTCGCTGCCGCACGAGGCGTTCGTGGAGTTCGGCGGCTCCCCGCGGCTCTCCGTGCGCCTCTACCCCGACGACGACGCGCTGATCGAGGTCGACGGCGTGCAGTGCCACGACATCCCGCGCGACTCGGTCCCCGCGTTCGTGCGGTCGGTCCTCGGCGGCCTCGCCCACGTCAAGGGGCGCCGCTTCCCGCCCGGCTACTGGCTGGTCGTACCGCTGCCCGGCGACGAGACGTACAAAGAACTGATCCCCATGATCTCGCTCACGCCCTGGCTGAACGCCCGGGTCCGCTGAGCACGGGCCCGGCCACAAGGGGAAGGCAAGCCTCCGGACCGTCGTACGCTCGAAGGCATGAGTCTGCGTCTGAGCACCGTCATCCTGCCCGTCCGCCGCTGGCACGAGGGGGGCAAGGAGCGCTGGCAGCGCGCGGAGGAGCTCGGTTTCCACACCGCGTACACCTATGACCACCTCTCCTGGCGGACCTTCCGCGACGGGCCCTGGTTCGGCGCGCTGCCGACGCTGACGGCCGCCGCGGCCGCGACCGAGCGGATCCGCCTGGGCACGCTCGTGACCTCGCCGAACTTCCGGCACCCGGTGACGCTCGCCAAGGAGCTGATCACCCTCGACGACGTGTCGAACGGCCGGGTCACGCTCGGCATCGGCGCCGGCGGCAACGGCTTCGACGCCGGCACGCTCCGCCGCGCCGACGAGGAGCCCTGGACACCCAGGGAACGCGCGGACCACTTCGGAGAGTTCCTGCCGCTGCTCGACCGCCTGCTCACCGAGGACTCGGTGACGTACGAGGGCGAGCGGTACGCGGCGTACGAGGCCCGGAACATCCCCGGCTGTGTGCAACGCCCCCGGCTGCCGTTCGCCGTGGCCGCCACCGGGCCCCGCGGCCTGCGGCTCGCCGCGCGGCACGGGCAGGCGTGGGTGACGACGGGCGACCCGAAGATCTCCGCGACGGGCACCCCCGAGCAGTCCCTGGAGGCCGTCCGCGGCCAGCTCGACAAGCTCGGCAAGGCCTGCGCGGACGTCGGCCGTGACGTCGAGGAGCTGGACAAGGTGCTGCTCACCGGCTTCACCCCGGACCGCCCGCTGGACTCCCTCGACGCCTTCGTCGACTTCGCCGGGAAGCACGCCGCGCTCGGCATCGACGAGTTCGTCCTGCACTGGCCGCTGCCCGGCACGGACTTCGGCGCGGACGAGAAGGTCTTCGAGCGCATCGCGACGGAGGCGCTCGCACAGCTCTGACGCGGGCGCCCGCCCGGCGGACCGGAGGTGCGGCAGGGGCGCACGGGTGTGAGACGTACTCAGATGTGCGCCCCGCCACACACCCGTGCGCGCATATGCGGGACAATCGCGTACGTGACCTCAACCACCCCGCGGCCCCACGTCCCGGCCCCCTCCGTTCCGCCCCGGCTGATCGCCACGGACCTGGACGGCACGCTGCTGCGCGACGACAAGTCCGTCTCGGAACGGACCGTCGCCGCGCTCGCCGCCGCCGAGGCCGCCGGGATCGAGGTCTTCTTCGTGACCGGGCGCCCGGCCCGCTGGATGGACGTCGTCAGCGACCATGTGCACGGCCACGGCCTGGCCATCTGCGGGAACGGCGCCGCGGTGGTCGACCTGCACGGGGGCCCCGGAAGCCACCGCTTCGTGATGGTGCGGGAGCTCGACCCCGCCATCGCCCTCGACGTGATCGGCATCCTGCGCGCGGCGGCGCCCGGCACGTCCTTCGCGATCGAGCGGACCGGCGGGGTGCACCACGAACCGGCCTATCCGCCGCTGCACCTGGACCCCGCCGTCAGCGTGGCGCCCGCCGAGAAGCTCCTCACGGCCGAGTCCGACAGCGCCGACCAGCCCGTCCTCAAGGTCCTCGCCCACCACCCCGAGCTGTCGCCGGACGCGTTCCTGACCCTGGCCCGAGTGGCCGTGGGCGACCGCGTGGAGATCACCCGGTCCAGCCCCACCGCCCTCCTGGAGATCAGCGGCCCCGGCGTCTCCAAGGCCAGCACCCTCGCCCTGTGCTGCGCCGAGCGCGGCATCAGCCACGAGGAAGTCGTCGCCTTCGGAGACATGCCGAACGACATCGAGATGCTCACCTGGGCCGGTGTCTCGTACGCCATGGGCAACGCCCACGCGGACGTGATCGCGGCGGCGTCCGGCCGCACGGTCGCCAACAACGAGGACGGCGTCGCGGTGGTCATCGAACGAATACTGGCCGAGCGGTAGATCCGGCGGGGCCGCCCCGCACGGGACGCGTCGACCGGGGTGCCTGTGCCCCGGCCTGGACGCCCTGGGCCCGAACACCCTGGCTCGGACATCCCTGGCTCGGACACCCCGGGCCCGGACGCTGTCCGCCCCGACGCACCGGACGGGCCTCAGAGCCCCACCCCCCGCTCCGCGAGCCACCCCACCGGGTCCACCCCGGAGCCCAGGTCCGGCGTCAGCCGTGCCTCGAAGTGCAGGTGCGGGCCGGTCGAGTTGCCGGTGGTGCCCGCCTGGCCGACCCACTGCCCGGTGCGCACCCGCTCCCCCTGGTCGACGGCGACGGACGCCAAGTGCGCGTACTGCGTGTAGGAGCCGTCCTCGTGCCCCACCACGACCTCCATCCCGAAGCCGCCGCCGCACGCCACCCGCACCACCCGCCCTGCGCCCACCGACCGCACCGGGGCGCCGATGCCGACGGCGAAGTCCTGCCCGGTGTGCCGGGCCGCCCAGCGCGCACCCGCGCTGTCGAAGCCCGCGGACAGGTCGTACGTCTCCACGGGCGTCACCCACGCGCGCGTAGCTGACGATTCCGGCTGCGCGATGCGGACGGCGCCCCGGCACCTGCCCGCGGCGGCCGACGCGTCGGCCTCCTCCTGCAGCGTCCACCGCGCCGACTCCAGCTTCGCCTCGATGTGCCGCTTGAGCCGGGCGAGGCGCGCCTCCCGCCGGTCGAGCACGTCCCGGGCCCGGGTGGCGGACCGCTGGGCCGTGGCGAGCCTGGCGGCGGCCCGCTGGGTCCGGGCGACGGTGTTGGTGACGGCGAGGTCCGCCTGCCCCACGACGCGCCTGCCGCGCAGCAGTTCGTCGGGGTTGTCCGCGAGCAGCAGGCGCGCGGTGAGCGGCAGGCCGCCGCCGGTGCGGTACTGGGCGGTGGCCATCCGGCCCAGGTCCTCGTGCAGCACGTCGACCTCGTACCGCTCCTTGGCGAGCAGCCGCTCCAGGTGCTCGACGCGGGCACGCTGCACTCCGGCCGCGCGCCGCCCCGCCTCGTAGCGCAGGGTCGCGGACTGGGCCTCTACGTAGAGGCGTGCCACCTCCACGCTGGTGCTCGGCCCGCCGTGCCCGTCACTTCCGTGGCTTCCGTTCGGCCCGTCGTCAGCGGCCGCAGTCCCGGGCACGCCGAGAGCGACGAGCGCGCACAGCAGGACCGGCAGAACGGGTGCGACAAGGGGGCGGCAGGGCAGGGGACGCATGTCCCGGATCGTTGCCCGCACGGGCGCGCGGCGCCCGGGGAACTCGTACGCGCGGGGGACCCGGTGACCCGTACGGGGCACGCGGTACCGCCGAACAGGGGCGCATCGCACGCCCCGGGAGCCGCCCCCGGAAGACGCCCCCGCCCCACATCAGTACGGCGCCTGCCACACCACCGTCGTCCCGCCGCCGTCCTCGCCGATGCCCGGCCCGTACCAACTGTCGCCCCCCAGGGACTCCGCGCGCCGCTTGAGGTTCTTCAGGCCACTGCGGCGGCCGCCCTCCGTGATGCCGACGCCGTCGTCCGCCACGGTCAGGCGTACGCCCCGCTCGCCGTCCGGCAGGACCAGCGTGGCGTCGACGACGACGTCGATGCGGGCGGCCCCCGCGTGCCGGAAGGCGTTCGACAGGGCCTCACGGAGCGCCGCGATGAGGTTTTTGCCGGTGAGTTCCCCGACGATCGTGTCGACGGGGCCCACGAAGTGGTGGGAGGGCTTGAAGCCGAGCGGCACGGCCGCCATGTTGATCTCGCGCAGGACGCGGGTGCGCAGCCCGGCGGGCGCCTCGGCGGGCCCCTGCTGGAGCGCGAAGATGGCCGTACGGATCTCCTGGATCGTCACGTCCAGCTCGTCCACGGCCTTGCCGACGCCCTGCTGCACCTCCGGCACGACGGACCGCCGCTGGGCGCTCTCCAGCATCATCCCGGTGGCGAACAGCCGCTGGATGACGAGGTCGTGCAGATCGCGGGCGATCCGGTCGCGGTCCTCGTAGACGGCGAGGCGCTCCCGGTCGCGCTGCGCCTCGGCCATCATCAGGGCGAGCGCGGCCTGCGAGGCGAACTGGGTGGCGAGGGTCCGCTCGGCCTCCGTGAAGGGGCGTGCCCCACGCGCGCGGGGCGTGACGAGCGTCCCCAGGACCCGGCCGTCGCTCTGCAGGGGCAGCATCATGGCGGGCCCGTAGGTGCGGGCGAGGTCGGTCATGATGCGCGGGTCGGTGGCCGCGTCGTCGATGAACACGGCCCGCCCGTCGAGCAGGTCGGCGATGATGCGGCTCTCCGGAGGCACCACCACGCCGAGCGCCCCGCTGGGCCGGTCCGAGGACACGGCGACGATCTCCATGCCGCCCTCCTCGTCGGGCAGCAGCACGATGCCGGCCGCCGAGTCGGCCAGATGGCGCGCCTGCTCCGCGACGACCGCGAGGGCGTCCTCCGCGTCGGAGCCGGAGAGCAGCGCCGTGGTGACCGCCACGGAGCCGTCGATCCACCGCTCGCGCTGCTTGGCGGCCTCGTACAGGCGCGCGTTGCCGATCGCGATGCCCGCCTCCGTGGCGAGGACGCGGACCATGTGCACGTCGTAGTCGTTGAACTCGCCGCCGTCGCGCTTCTCCGTGAGGTAGAGGTTGCCGAAGATCTCGCCCTGGACGCGGATCGGCACCCCCAGGAAGCCGCGCATCGGCGGGTGGTGGGCCGGGAAGCCGCAGGAGCGCGGATCGGCGGCCAGGTCGGCGAGGCGCAGCGTCTCCGGCTGGTGGATGAGCGCGCCGAGCAGCCCGCGGTGTCCGTCGGGGAGGCGGCCGATGCGGGCGGCGGTGGCCTCGTCGATGCCGTGGTAGACGAAGTCGGCGAGCCCGTCGCCGTCTTCGGAGACGACGCCGATCGCCGCGTAGCGGGCGTCCGTGAGCTCGGCCGCGGTCTCGCAGATGCGGTCCAGGGTGGTGTGCAGCTCCAGGCCGGTGCCGACGGAACGCATCGCCTCCAGGAGCTGCGGTACGCGCGCGGTCAGCTCAGTGGACAGCCCCTGGAGGCTGCGGGTCGCCTGGCCCGCGACCTCCGCCGGGTCCGGGCTGCCTTCGGGAGGCGGGGTGGGGGCGGGGGCCGGGGGGACGGACATGCCTTGAGCGTAGTTAGTCCGATTTGCTGTGGAAAGTCGAACCTTCATCGGCCCCTGGCCAGGGCGGACAGCGCCCATCGGCGTCACCCGACCGCGGAGGCCGTCACGATCACCGTCAGCCCCCGGCCCCGACACCAGCCCCGAGCGCGACCTCGGCACCGGCACCGGCCCCGGCACCGGCCCCGGCCCCGGCCAGCGCGTCCCCCGCCGACTCCCGCTCCCGCATCCGCCGCAGCGGCCCGTCCACGGCCACGAGCTCCGCGTACGCCCCGCGCTGCGCCACCCGTCCCTCCTCCAGGACGAGCACCTCGTCCACCGCGTCGAGCCCGGCGAGCCGGTGCGTGATGAGCAGCGTCGTCCGGCCCTCCGTGGCCGCGAGCAGGTCGGCGGTGAGGGCGTCGGCGGTCGGCAGGTCGAGGTGTTCGGCGGGCTCGTCGAGTACGAGGACGGGGAAGTCGGCGAGCAGCGCGCGGGCGAGCGCGAGGCGCTGCCGCTGACCTCCGGAGAGGCGTGCCCCGTGTTCCCCGACGAGCGTGTCGAGCCCGTCGGGCAGGGAGGCCACCCAGCCGTCGAGCCGGGCCCGCCCGAGCGCCGCGTACAGCTCGTCGTCGCTCGCGTCCTTGCGGGCGAGCAGCAGGTTCTCGCGTACGGAGCTGTCGAAGACGTGGGCGTCCTGGGCGCACAGGCCGACGAAGCGGCGCACGGTGTCGCCGTCGAGCGCCGCCGCGTCCGTGCCACCCAGCGTGTACGTCCCCTCGGACGTGTCCAGGAAGCGCAGCAGGACCTGGGCGAGCGTGGTCTTGCCGGACCCGGACGGGCCGACCACGGCGACGCGGCGGCCGCGCTCCAGGGTGAGGGAGACGTCCGCGAGGGCGTCCCGCTCCTGGCCGTCGTGGCGGGCCCGCAGCGCGTCGAGGCGCAGCGGGAAGGGCGTCGGCGGGGCCTCCGCGGGCTCGGCGGGGTCCTGGACGGGTTCGGGTGCGTCGAGGATCTCGTGGACCCGCTCGGCGCTCTTGCGGACGCGCTGGCGGTACTGCACGGCGAGCGGCAGCCCCAGCACGGCCTCGAACGCGGCGAGCGGGGTGAGGACGACCACGGCGAGCGCGACGCCGCTGAGCCGTCCGTCGTGCAGGCCCTGGACGCCGACGAGGGCCGCCGCCGCGACGGTGAGGCCGGTGGCCAGCGCGGTGAGCCCGTCGCCGAGGGCGGTGGCGGTCGCCGTCCGGGACGCGATCCGGGTCAGCTCGGCGTCGGCTTCCCTCGCCCGGTCGGTACGTCGGCGCAGGGCGCCCGCGACCGTCAGCTCCGCCGTCCCCGTGAACAGGTCGGCGACCCTCGTGGCGAGCACCCCGCGCGCGGGGGCCAGCCTGCGCTCCGCACGGCGGGCGACGGCGCCGCTCAGCAGGGGCACGCCCACTCCGGCGGCCAGCAGGCCCACGGCGAGGACGGCACCGGCCTCCGGGAGCAGCCACGCGGTGAAGCCGACGGCTCCGAGGCCGACGGCGGCCGCGGCGCCCGCGGGCAGCAGCCAGCGCAGCCAGTAGTCCTGGAGGGCGTCCACGTCGGCGACGAGGCGGGACAGCAGATCGCCGCGCCGGGTCGTGCGCAGGCCCGCGGGGGCGAGGCGCTCCAGGCGCCGAAACACCGCGACCCTGGTGTCGGCCAGCATCCGCAGCACCGCGTCGTGCGACACCAGGCGCTCGGCGTACCGGAAGCAGGCCCGTCCGATGCCGAAGGCGCGGGTCGCCGTGACGGCGATCATCAGGTACATCACCGGGGGCTCCTCGGAGGCCCGCGAGATCAGCCACCCGGACGTGGCCATGAGCCCGACGGCACTCCCGACGGCGAGGCTCCCGAGCAGCAGGGCCAGCGCCAGCCTGCCCTTGCGCTGCCGCGCGGCCGCCCGCACCCGGGCCAGATCCCCGCCCTGTCGGCGGGAACCCTCCCCGCCACCCGCCCGTTCACCAAGAGACACAGCCTGACCGAGCAAGCCGCTCCCCCCGGCGGCGGAGCCCGCACCGCTGCCCGCCCTGCCCGCACCGCCACCGCCGCCCTCGCGGCTCGTGCCGCTGAGCATCAGGGGCTCCCCCTGCTCAGGCGAAGCCGAGAGCCCGGGGGCAGACGCGCACAGCTCCTCTCCCACAGCACCGTTCACCACGGCGTCCACCCGGACCACCCGGTCGGCGACCCCCAGCAAGGCGGGCCGATGGACCACCATCACCACGGTCCGGCCCACGGCCAGCCTCCGCACCGCCTCGACGATGCCCGCCTCGGTCTCCCCGTCCAGCGCGGCGGTCGGCTCGTCCAGGAGCACCACGGGCCGATCGGCCAGGAACGCCCGGGCCAGGGCGATCCGCTGCCGCTGCCCGGCGGAGAGCCCGGCCCCGTCCTCCCCCAGGACGGTCTCGACGCCCCGGGGCAGCCCGGCCACGAACTCCCGGGCCCCCGCGGCCCGCAGCGCCTCCACGACGTCCGCGTCCGACGCCCCGGGACGGGCGAGCCGCACGTTCTCGGCGATGGTCCCGGCGAACAGATGCGGCCGCTGCGGCACCCAGGCGACCCGCTCCCGCCACCCGTCGAGGGACACGTCGGCCAGATCGGCACCGCCGACCAGGACGCGCCCCGCAGTGGGCGGCACAAAGCCCAACAGCACGTTCAGGAGGGTCGACTTGCCCGACCCGCTGGGCCCCACCAGGGCCACCGTCTCCCCGGGCTCGACGGCGAACGACACCCCGCGCACGGCGTCGACCTCCCGCCCCGGGTACCGGACGCTCACCCCGTCCACCGCCACGCCGACCGCACCGTCCGCGGGCACGACTCCCGTGCCCCCGGCCGGAACCGGCGCCTCGAGGACGGCGAAGATCTCCTCCGCCGCGGCCACTCCCTCGACCGCCGCGTGATACCGCGCCCCCACCTGCCGCAGCGGCAGATACGCCTCGGGCGCGAGGATCAGGATCACCAGGCCGTCGTACAGCTCCATGTTCCCGTGGACGAGCCGCATGCCGATGGTGACGGCGACCAGCGCCACCGAGATCGTGGCGAGCAGTTCCAGGGCGAAGGACGACAGGAACGCGATGCGCAGCGTCCGCATCGTCGCCCGCCGGTACTCCCCGGTGATCTTCCGGATCGACTCGGCCTGCGCCTTGGCCCGGCCGAACACCTTCAGCGTGGGCAGTCCCGCGACCACGTCGAGGAAGTGCCCGGACAGCCGGGAGAGCAGCTGCCACTGCCGGTCCATCCGGGCCTGCGTGGCCCAGCCGATCAGCATCATGAAGACCGGGATGAGCGGCAGCGTGCCCACGATGATCGCCGCCGACACCCAGTCCTCGGTGACCACCCGAAGGAGCACGGCCACCGGGACCACCACGGCGAGCCCCAACTGCGGCAGATAGCGCGAGAAGTAGTCGTCGAGCGCGTCCACACCCCGCGTGGCCAGGTTGATCAGGGACCCCGTCCGCTGACCGCTCAGCCACCCCGGGCCCAGCTCCCCCGCCCGCTCCAGGAGCCGCCCCCGCAGCTCCGACTTGACCGCCGCGCTCGCCCGGTGCGCGGCGAGCTCGGTCAGCCAGGACACCGCCGCCCGGCCCACGGCCACAGCCACGAGCAGGGCCAGCGGTGTCCTCAAGTCACCGACGCCGTACCCGTGCTGGAAGCCGCCCACCACGATCTCGGCGATCAGCATGGCCTGGGCGACGACCAGCCCCGCCCCGGCCAGGCCGAGGACCACCACCGCGGCCAGGAAGACACGGGTGGAGCGGGCGTACCGGAGCAGACGCGGGTCGATCGGTTTCACGTGAAACACACCCTCCCAAGAGCCTTGGGCGTACAGAGAGTTGGCTCAGTGCGCGGTGTCGGCCGGAAGGTCCGGCGCGATGTGCTGCGTACCGATCCGCTTGCGGAACACCCAGTAGGTCCACGACTGGTAGAGCAGCACGACCGGGGTCGCGATGCCCGCGCACCACGTCATGATCTTCAAGGTGTAGGGCGTCGACGAGGCGTTGGTGACCGTGAGGCTCCAGTCCTCGTTCAGCGACGACGGCATGACGTTCGGGAAGAGCGTCAGGAAGAGCATCGCCACGGCGGCGATGATCGTCAGCCCCGAGAAGGCGAATGACCAGCCCTCGCGCCCGAGTTTGATCGCCGCGATGGCCGCGACCAGGGCCACCACCGCCACGATCATCGCGGCCAGGCTCTTGCCGTCACCGTTGTCGGCCTGGGTCCAGCCGAGAAACCCGAGCGCGAGCACCGCCGTGAGCAGCCCCAGGACGAGCGCCAGCTTCCGCGCCCGCATCCGGATGTCGCCCACGGTCTTCAGGGCCGTGAACACCGTGCCGTGGAAGGTGAACAGGGTGAGGGTGACCAGGCCTCCCAGGATCGAGTACGGGTTGAGCAGGTCCCAGAAGTTACCCACGTACTCCTTCTGCGCATCGATCTTCACGCCGCGCACGATGTTGCCGAAGGCCACGCCCCACAGCAGCGCCGGGAGCAGCGAGGTCCAGAAGATCGCGTGTTCCCAGTTGGTCTGCCAGCGCTCCTCGGGCCGCTTCGCCCGGTACTCGAAGGCGACGCCGCGCACGATCAGGCAGATCAGGATGAGCAGCAGCGGCAGGTAGAAGCCGGAGAACAGCGTCGCGTACCACTCGGGGAAGGCCGCAAAGGTCGCGCCGCCCGCAGAGAGCAGCCACACCTCGTTGCCGTCCCAGACCGGACCGATGGTGTTGATCAGAACACGCTTCTCGGTCCGGTTCCGGGCGAGCAGCTTGGTGAGGACGCCCACCCCGAAGTCGAAGCCTTCGAGGAAGAAGTAGCCGATCCACAGGACGGCGATCAGGACGAACCAGACGTCGTGCAGTTCCATGTGCGCCCAGCTCCTTAGTACGAGAAGGCCATGGGCCGGTCGGCATCGGCGTCGGCGTCGCTGTCCGCGCTCGCCCCGCCGGGCGGGCCGCCGATCTTGGTGGGCGGGTTGAGGTCGGCCTCGGTCAGCTCGGGCGGACCCTTCCTGACGTACTTGAGGAGCAGCCTGACCTCGATGACGGCGAGGATCGCGTAGATCAGCGTGAAGACGATCAGCGAGGTGAGGACCTCACCCTGCGAGACACCGGGGGAGACCGCGTCCTCGGTCTTCAGGACGCCGTAGACGACCCAGGGCTGGCGGCCCGTCTCGGTGAAGATCCAGCCCCAGGCGGTGCCGATGAGGGGGAAGATCAGCGTCCACTGCGAGAGCCGCCACCACCAGTTCCCGAGCTTCGGCGCCAGCTCCTTGTTCTTGGTGAGCATCAGCTTCGGTACGTCGTCCGCGCCGGTGTGGTGCTCGGGGGCGAGCCAGAACTTCCGCCTGGTGAGCCAGAGTCCGGCGGTGCACAGGGCCATCGAGACGCCGCCGAAGCCGATCATCCAGCGGTAGGACCAGTACGCCGTGGGGATGTTCGGCCGGTAGTCGCCGGGCCCGAACTTCTCCTGGGCTTCCTTGTTGAGGTCGTTGATGCCGGGGATCTCCGCGCTGAAGTTGTTCTTCGCGAGGAAGGACAGGACCCCGGGGATCTCTATGGCGACCTCGTTGTGGCCCTTGGCGACATCGCCGTACGCGAAGAGCGAGAACGGCGCCGGCTTCTCGGACTCCCACAGGGCCTCGGCGGCCGACATCTTCATCGGCTGCTGCTCGTACATGACCTTGCCGAGCGTGTCCGCGCTGATCACGGTGAGCAGGGTGCCGACGAACGCGGTCACCAGGCCGAGCCGCAGCGACATCCGCATGGTCCGGATGTGCTGCTTCTTGCGCAGGTGGACGATCGCGATGCCGGTCATGAAGGCGCCGCCGACGAGGATCGACGCCGCGATGACGTGGAAGAAGTTGACGAGCGTCGTCTCCTGGAACAGCACCTTCGCGAAGTCGGTGAGCTCGGCGCGCTTGGTGCCGTCCCGCTCCGTGATCTTGTAGCCGACCGGGTGCTGCATAAAGGCGTTCGCGGCGATGATGAAGTACGCCGAGAGGATCGTGCCGATCGACACCATCCAGATCGTCGCGCAGTGCAGCTTCTTCGGGAGCTTGTCCCAGCCGAAGATCCACAGGCCGATGAAGGTCGACTCGAAGAAGAAGGCGATCAGGGCCTCGAAGGCCAGCGGGGCGCCGAAGACGTCGCCGACGAAGCGCGAGTAGTCGGACCAGTTCATGCCGAACTGGAACTCCTGGACGATGCCGGTGACGACGCCCATCGCGATGTTGATCAGGAACAGCTTGCCCCAGAACTTGGTCGCTCTGAGGTAGTGCTCCTTGCCCGTCCGCACCCACGCCGTCTCAAGGATCGCCGTGAGGGCGGCCAGGGAGATCGTCAGGGGGACGAAGAGGAAGTGGTAGACGGTGGTGATGCCGAACTGCCATCGCGCCAGTGTTTCCGGCGCCAGAGCCAGGTCCACGTCGACTTCTCCTTACGTGCCGTGGTCTACGCGGCAGTTTGCCCCTTATGTCATAGACATCCCTGGAGCAACTGGGACACGCTTGTGAACGCGTTCACATTCACAAGCATTATGTCGCACGTACGGTCGACGTTCGTCAGGGGGGTCCCCCTTACCGGCGGGAACGGGCCGGGGGGCCCGCACACAACAAAACTCGCGAGGCGGCAGCTGCCACCTCGCGAGTTCCCGCGTCCTCTCCGCGGCCGGGACGTTCTCTCCCCGGCCGGGACGCCCTCTCCCCGGCCAGGAGGGCTAGAGCTCCTTGCGGAACGCCTCCGCCGTCTTCAGGAAGATGTCGTTGCCCTCGGTCTCGCCGATCGTGACCCGGACGCCCTCGCCCGGGTACGGCCGCACGATCACTCCGGCCGTCTCACAGGTGGCCGCGAACTCCGCCGTCCGGTCGCCAAGACGCAGCCACACGAAGTTCGCCTGGGTCTCGGGCACCGTCCAGCCCTGCCCCCGCAGCGCGTCCTGCACCCGCGTCCGCTCCCCGAGCAGCGCGCCGACCCGGCCGAGCAACTCGTCCTCGGACCGCAGCGACTCCACGGCCGCGTCCTGCGCGAGCTGGTTCACGCCGAACGGCACCGCGGTCTTGCGCAGCGCCGCGGCCACCGGCTCGTGGGCGATGGCGAAGCCGACCCGCAGGCCCGCGAGGCCGTACGCCTTGGAGAAGGTGCGCAGGACACAGACGTTCGGCCGGTCCCGGTACAGCTCGAGGCCGTTGGGCGTCTCGGGGTCGCGGACGAACTCCACGTACGCCTCGTCGATCACGACCAGGATGTCCTTCGGCACCCGGTCCAGGAACCGCACCAGGTCGGCCTTCTTGACGACCGTGCCGGTGGGGTTGTTCGGGTTGCAGACGAAGATCAGGCGAGTGCGGTCGGTGATCGCGTCGGCCATCGCGTCGAGGTCGTGGACCTCCCCCGGCGCCAGCGGCACCATCACGGACTTGCCGCCGCCGACCGTGGTGACGACCGGGTACCCCTCGAAGGACCGCCAGGCGTACAGCACTTCGTCGCCCGGCGTGACCGTCGCCGTGACCAGCTGCTGCGAGAGGCCGACCGAGCCGACGCCGGTGGCGACGTGCGAGACGGGCACCCCGAAGCGGTCCGCGATCTCGTTCAGGAGGCGGTCGCAGCCGTAGTCCGGGTAGCGGTTGAAGGAGCCGGCCGCCGCGACGGCGCGCTCCATGACGCCGGGGAGCGGCGGGTAGGGGTTCTCGTTGGAGGACAGCTTGTACACAACGGGGCCGCCGCCCTCGCCGGTCTCGGCGTTCCTGCCCGGCTTGTAGGCGGGGATCCCCTCCAGCTCGGCGCGCAGCCTGGGGCTCGTCTCGCTCACCGCGGTCCTCCTCGTGATCATCCGGTCTTCAATGATTCTCACCCTATGAGGATTCGGCGCCCCTGCGAATGGGGTGACGGCTCCCGGCTGGGCAGGACGCCTCCGGGCCGGGCGGCGACAGGTTTGAGCCGCGGCCGCACGGGCCCACTGCCACCGTACGCACCAGCCGCCGGGGACGTACACCGGAAGCCGTCCCCGGGGGGCGACAGCGCGCGAAACGGGGGGAGCGCTCCCCTCAGCTGCGCGCGCCGGTGGCTCACTCCGTGGCGCGCATCACCCGTGAAGGTGAGTTGAGACCTCTTCGAGACCTCGGCCATTTGGCAGGCCCCCACGCGACGACAAGGGAGCGATACCTCCCTGAACGCCCAACTCCCTTTGTTTCGAAGGTCATTGGGTGTTTTCCGCCATGCAGAAACGTGCCTGTCAACGGGTGCATATGCGTCCGCACTACCCACCCTCATGAGCCCTACTATCGGCTCGCCATGACAGCAGCAGGGAAGCACCAGGTGAGCCGAGCGGAGACCGCCCGCCGGGGCAACCGGCAGAGCCGAGCAGGCATCAGAGACGTCGCCGCCGCAGCCGGTGTCTCGATCACGACTGTCTCCGACGCACTCAACGGCAAGGGGCGGCTGCCCGACGCCACGCGACGCCATGTCCGCGAGGTCGCCGACCGCCTGGGCTACCGCCCGTCGGCCGCGGCCCGAACACTCCGTACCGGGAAGTCGGGCCTCATCGGCCTCACCGTGACGACGTACGGGGATGAACCTTTCACCTTCACGGAATTCGCGTACTTCGCGGAGATGGCGAGAGCCGCGACCTCGGCCGCCCTCGCCCGGGGCTACGCCCTGGTCATCCTCCCCGCCACCTCGCGCCGCAGTCCGGTCGACGTGTGGTCGAACGTCGCCCTCGACGGCACCGTCGTCGTCGACCCCTCCGACCACGACCCGGTGGTCAGCGAGCTGGTGCGGCAGGGACTTCCGGTGGTCTCCGACGGGCGGCCCGCCGGGTCGCTGCCGGTCACGGCCTGGGTCGACAACGACCACGAGGCCGCGGTCCTCGAGATCCTCGAACACCTGGCGGCCGCCGGGGCGCGCCGCATCGGCCTCCTCACCGGCACCACCACGGACACCTACACCCACCTCTCCACCACCGCCTATCTGCGCTGGTGCGAGCGCGTGGGCCAGGACCCGGTCTACGAGTCCTACCCGGCGCACGACCCGTGCGCGGGCGCCGTCGCCGCCGACCGACTGCTCGCAAGGCCCGACCGGCCCGACGCCGTGTACGGCCTGTTCGACCCGAACGGCACCGACCTGCTCGCCGCGGCCCGCCGCTACGGGCTTCGGGTACCGGACGACCTGCTGCTCGTGTGCTGCAGCGAGTCGACCGTGTACGCCACCACCGAGCCGCCCATCACCACGCTCTCCCTGAAGCCCCGGCGGATCGGCACCGCCGTCGTCCAGCTCCTCATCGACGCCATCGAGGGCCTCGACGCGGGCCGGCCCATCGAGCAGGTGATACCGACCGAACTGATCGTGCGCACCTCGTCCGAGCGACGTCCGCCACGTACGACGGTCAGCCCGCCGCGGTCGCCCGGCCAGGGCTGACCTCCCCGACGACCGGCCCGAGGCCCGCGACCTGCGGGAAAAGAGGGGGAAACCTCGGGCCAATTCGGGAGAAAACCGCGGTGAACTGGGGCTCGGCACCGATTCACCACCCCTGGTGCACCACACAGGGACAGCCGCATTCCTATGATGGGCGGACGACACCGCGGGCCACTGCGACCAGGCAGTCCGATCCCGGTGCAGATGCGGCGCGATGGTGGTGGAGGGGTCGATGACTCAGGGGGCCGGTCAGGGACCCGAGGTGCGGACGGCGACGCTGCGCGACTTCCGCGTGCCCGCATACGTCTATGAAGGCGTCCGTGAGACCGGCCAGGGTGTTGGGGGGGACGTCGAGGGCCAGGAGTCCGGGGCGGCTCAGGAGTCCGGGGTGGTGCCGGGGGCCGGGGCGGCGCAGGAGTCCGCGGGTGAGCAGGTCGCCGGGCAGGGGCAGTTCGCTGCGCGGGGGCAGGCTTCGGTTGCCGCGCAGGGGCAGGCTTCGGCTTCGGTCGCCGGGCAGGGGCCTTCGGGCGCCGGGCAGGCTCCCGTCGGTCACCAGACCCCCGTCGCCGGACAGGGGCAGGCGCCCCATGTCGGGCACGGCCCCGCCGTAGGTCAGGCTTCCGTCGCCGGGCAGACTCCCGTCGCCGGGCAGGCACCCGCCCCCGGGCACACCGCCCCTGGTCATGCCACCCCCGGTCACACCGCCCCCCAGGAGCCCACCCGCCTCACCGCGCACGTGCCCGCCCAGGCCGGTCCGGTGGAACGTCTCGGCGCCGCCGCCCCCGCCCCCGTACAGACGCAGCCGTCGGCCCCCCGTCCCGTGGAACAGCGGGGCCCGGCGCACACCGTGGCGCACGCCGCCCCCACGCGCCCCACGGCACAGAGCGCGCCCGCGCACCCCGGCTCCGCCGGTGAGACCCCGGACGGCTACACGCCCACCGAGCGCGACCTGCCCATCATCAACCGCGGCGACACCGTGCAGGTCGAGGTGCGCGAGATGCCCGAGCCGCCGCCCGCGCCCGACGCGGAGGGCATGGGCCCGCTGTACGTCGTCGGCGATGTGCACGGCTACTTGGACGAGCTCGTCGCCGCCCTCGCCGACGAAGGCCTCATCGACGCGGACGGGCGCTGGGCCGCGGGCAACACCCGGCTGTGGTTCCTCGGCGACTTCACCGACCGCGGGCCCGACGGCATCGGCGTCATCGACCTGGTCATGCGCCTGTCCGCCGAGGCCGCCGCGGCGGGCGGCTACTGCAAGGCGCTCATGGGCAACCACGAACTGCTGCTCATCGGCGCCAAGAAGTTCGGCGACACCCCCGTCAACTCCGGCGCGGGCACCGCCACGTTCCAGGCCGCCTGGCTCCTCAACGGCGGCCAGAAGACCGACATGGAGCGCCTGGAGGACCACCACCTGCAGTGGATGGCCCGCCTCGACGCCATCGAGGAGGAGGACGGGCATCTGCTCGTGCACTCCGACACCACCGCCTACCTCGACTACGGCGACTCCATCGAAGAGGTCAACGACACCATCCACGAGGCGCTCACACGCAACGACGCGGACGAATACTGGGACCTGTTCCGCAAGTTCACCAAGCGCTTCGCCTTCCGCGACGACTCCGGCCCCGCGGCCGTACGCGAACTCCTCGACATGTACGGCGGCACCCGCATCGTCCACGGCCACAGCCCCATCCCGTACCTCCTCGGCGAGGTCGGCTCCGAGTACGACGGCGACGACGACGGCCGCCCCGTCATCGAGGGCCCGCACATCTACGCCGACGGCCTGGCCATCGCCATGGACGGCGGCGTGACCATGGCCGGAAAGCTGCTGGTCTGCCGACTCCCGCTGGAGAACTGAACGTTCACGCCTCGGCGGGCACGTCCGGGCCCGCACATCTGAACGTTCACGCGGCACGTGCCGCGTTAGCAGGATCTCGCTGGCCAGCGGGCCAATTCTGGATAACCCCTGTCACCGCGTGCCGTCACCGCTCTACCATCGCCTTATCCGTAGCAGGCTCCCCTCCGTTTCTGCCCGACGGCTCGTAGCCATGCGAGCCCCAAGCCCTACGGAGCATCGGGGGATGCACATGAACAGCGCTCCACACCTGCTCAATGAGGACCGCCCCCAGTACGAGCGGGTCCTCGATGAGGCGCTGCGCACCGCACCGAACCGCCCGGAGCTGGCCGCGGTGGGCCAGCGACTCAATCCTGAGCAACTGCGCACGATGGCTCTCAACGCCACCGCACTGATCACGGCCGCCGCCGCGGCCGAGTATCACCACTATGTGAAGGTCCGAGAGGAACTGCGCGACCCCGGACCCTCATCCTCCCCATCGATCCGGGAAGGGAACGGATCCAGTTCAAGCACGACCGAGTCCGGCTCCGGCGGAATCGGCCTCGCCACCACCATGGGCGAGGTCACCGAAACCGCGGGCGCCGGACTGGTCGCCGTGCTCGCGGTGCTCGCGCCCGTCCTCGCCGGGACGGCCGCCGCGATCTTCCTGCTCGTCGGCTACATCCTGAAGATGCTCGACCCGGAGCCCGCCTTCGCGGACACCCTGCTCACCGCCGGGTGGCTGTTCGGCGCGCTCACGGCGGGCGCGATCCTGGTCGCCGCGGTCGGCCTCCTGCTGACCGCCCTGCGCAACGGCTCCACCTCCCTCCAGGCAGGCTCGCACGACGAGCGGAACGAGGAGGTGGACCGGGCCAGGGAAGCCTGGTGCCAGGCGCTCCTGGAGCGTGGCATCCTGCCCTTCCTGCGCGAGGCGCTCACGGCCCCGGACGCCAAGACGGCGTCCGCGGCCCGCGCGTCCTCGGCAGGACCGGCCGGGCGCATGCCCCAACTCGGCTATCACAGGCCGGGATTCAGCAGCCCGGACGGCGGCTCGACGACCGGGACCCGCCCGAGCTACAGCAGCCCGGACTTCTCCAGTCCGGACTACGGCGGCCCGGAGCATCCACCGGAGTAGCCCGGCCCCCGCGGACCTTCCGCGAGGCCGCCCGGCGACTGGATCAGGCCGGTCGCCGGGGGACATGAACCGGACGTCGGTCAGTCAGGGACCGGCACCGGAGAGGACGGCCGGCAACGGCGGCCGGCCGGTCGAACACGGGCCGGAAGCCCCCGGCGTGGGGCTTTCAGTGCGCCGCTGTCGGCGGACGGCGGCGCGAAGGCCCGCCTTCGCCGCGGACGCGGCCCCGTAGCGGGGCGACCTGTGCCGGGCCTCCTCGGGGGACCCCTGTGCCCTTGCTGCCCTTGCTGCCCTTGCTGCCTCTCAGAGAATCCCCGCCTGCTTCGCCGCCCTCATCCAGTCCGGGAACTCGGACAGCAGCCGGTCGTACAGCTCCGGATCCGGCACCGTGCTGATGTCGTCCACCGCGAAGAACCCGACGTTGTCCACACGGCGGCCCGGCAGCGTGTCGAACCGTTCGAGCACCCCGTAGTTGGACTTCCCCAGCCCCACGAACTGCCAGAAGATCGGCTCCTCCACGGCGTCCCTGAGCTCCCGCTCGATCTCGTTGTCGCGGTAGACGCCCCCGTCGGAGAAGAAGAGCACCAGCGTGGGCGCGGCGGCCGGGTTCTCCCGTACGTACGCCCGGACTTGGGCGATCACCCGCTGCTCCTCGTTCTGGATGCCCACGTCCCGCATGTCGACCTGATCGTCCCGCAGGCCCTTCTTGCGCTTGCCCCGGCGGAAGATGCCGACCTCCCCGACGCGGACGTGGAACTTCAGCCAGTCAGGCAGCTCCCCGAGGCGCAGGTCGGGCAGCCGCGCCGGATGCGAGGCGAACGTCCAGGCCTGCATCTCCCCGTCGTCGTCCAACTGCGCGGCCACGGCGGCCATCCGCTCCACCACGTCGGCCACGATGCCCTTGGAGTACAGGAACGACATGGACCCGGAGGCATCGAGTACGAGAATGACGCGCGCCGTGACCCCTTCGGCACCGTGCTTGCGAAGGCTGACGGCGACCTGCTCCTTGCGCAGCGAGAGCCGCTTGCGCATGTCGACGGGGAGCTTCTCCTCGCCCTTGGTGAGGCGGGGGGTGGGGGATGGGGTGGGGGGTTGCGCCGGGGGCGCGCTCGGCGGAATGGGGACGACGGGGGCCGCAGGAGCCGAGGGGGCGACGGGCACAACCGGTGCCGCCTGAGCAGCAGGCGCGACGGGCACAACCGGTACCGCCGGAGCAACTGGCGCGACCGGCTCCTCATCATCCACCGTGATGCCGAAATCGGTGGCCAGCCCGGCAAGCCCGGAGTCGTACCCCTGCCCCACCGCCCGGAACTTCCACTGCCCGTTCCGCAGATACAACTCCCCACCTATGAACGCCGTCTCCGACGTGGCGGTCATCTCGAAGCGGGCCAACTCACCCCCCGTCGAGGCATCGAGCAACCGCAAGGTCAGCCCGGCCAACTGCCCGAACGTCCCCCCGTCGGCCGAGGCGCACAGCAACACCCGCTCGACGGCGGCCTCCAGGGACCGCAGATCCACCTCGACCGTGTCCGTGGTGACGCCGCCGGCGCTCTGCTTCCCCAGGTGCCGCACGGCACCGGACGCGTGCCGAGGCTGGTTGTAGAACACGAAGTCAGCGTCGTCACGCACGCGTCCGGCCGCGGTGAGCAGCAGCGCCGAGGCATCGGCGGTGGGCCCGCCGGGCCCCTCCCCCCAGGCGAGCTCCGCGCGCACCGCCGGCGAACCGACGGGAAGATTGGCACCCTTGCTCAAGGAACTGACAGTCATACGACCAGTCTGCCGATCTCCCCGAGGCGTGGGTACCACCTCCCGCCAATCCCCCGCCCTCAGTCGGCCAGCGGCAGATACACCCGGTTCCCGGCCGCCGCGAACTCCTTCGACTTCTGCTCCATGCCCTCCTCGATCTCCGTCTTCGTCGTGCCGTGCTCGCGCCGGATGTCCTGCGAGATCTTCATCGAGCAGAACTTCGGCCCGCACATCGAGCAGAAGTGCGCCGTCTTCGCGGGCTCGGCGGGCAGCGTCTCGTCGTGGAACTCCCGTGCCGTGACCGGGTCGAGGGCCAGGTTGAACTGGTCCTCCCAGCGGAACTCGAAGCGCGCGTCGGACAGGGCGTCGTCCCAGTCCTGCGCGCCCGGGTGCCCCTTGGCGAGGTCCGCCGCGTGCGCCGCGATCTTGTACGTGATGACGCCGGTCTTCACGTCGTCGCGGTTGGGCAGGCCGAGGTGCTCCTTGGGCGTGACGTAGCAGAGCATCGCCGTGCCCCACCAGCCGATCATCGCGGCGCCGATGCCGGAGGTGATGTGGTCGTAGGCGGGCGCGATGTCCGTGGTGAGCGGGCCGAGCGTGTAGAACGGGGCCTCCTCGCAGATCTCCTGCTGAAGGTCGATGTTCTCCTTGATCTTGTGCATCGGGACGTGACCGGGGCCCTCGATCATCGTCTGTACGTTGTGACGCTTGGCGATCTGATTGAGTTCCCCGAGCGTGCGCAACTCCGCGAACTGCGCCTCGTCGTTGGCGTCCGCGATCGACCCGGGCCTGAGGCCGTCGCCGAGCGAGTACGTCACGTCGTACGCCGCGAGGATCTCGCACAGCTCCTCGAAGTGCTCGTACAGGAAGCTCTCCTTGTGGTGCGCGAGACACCACGCCGCCATGATCGAGCCGCCGCGCGAGACGATGCCCGTCTTGCGGTTGGCGGTCAGCGGGACATACGGAAGGCGCACGCCCGCGTGCACCGTCATGTAGTCCACGCCCTGCTCGGCCTGCTCGATGACCGTGTCCTTGTAGATCTCCCAGCTCAGCTCCTCGGCCCGGCCGTCGACCTTCTCCAGGGCCTGGTAGAGCGGCACGGTGCCGATGGGCACGGGGGAGTTGCGCAGGACCCACTCGCGGGTCGTGTGGATGTTGCGGCCGGTGGACAGGTCCATGACCGTGTCGGCGCCCCACTGGGTGGCCCAGGTCATCTTGTCCACCTCCTCCTCGATGGAGGAGGTGACCGCGGAGTTGCCGATGTTGGCGTTGACCTTCACCAGGAACTTCTTGCCGATGATCATCGGCTCGATCTCCGGGTGGTTCACGTTCGCGGGCAACACGGCCCGGCCCGCGGCGATCTCGTCCCGTACGACCTCGGGCGCCATGCTCTCCCGGATGGCCACGTACTCCATCTCCGGCGTGATCTCCCCGCGCCGCGCGTACGCGAGCTGCGTCACCGCCTGGCCCCCGCGGCCCCGGCGCGGCTGCCGCGGGCGGCCGGGGAAGACCGCGTCGAGGTTGCGCAGGCCGCCACGGGGCGAGGTGTGCTTGATGCCGTCGTCCTCGGGGCGGACCGGGCGGCCCGCGTACTCCTCGGTGTCGCCTCGGGCGATGATCCAGTTCTCCCGGAGCGGCGCGAGGCCCCTGCGGACGTCGGTGTCGATGTTCGGGTCGGTGTACGGCCCCGAGGTGTCGTACAGCGTCACGGCCTTGCCGTTGGTGAGGTGCACCTGGCGGACCGGCACCCGCAGGTCGGAGCGCGAGCCCTCGGGGCCCGTCACATAACCCTTGTGCCAGCCGATGGACTTCCCGGCCTCCGCACCGTCGGTGCTCGCGCCCGCGTTCGCGCCCTCGGCGCTCCCGTCGGCGCTTCCGTCGCTGCTGGAGGCAGGCGTGCGTGCGTCCTTGATGGTCATGAGACCTACTCCCTACGCCGGCATTACCCGGTAACAGGTTCGGCGGTCGACGCAGCGGCTTCCGTACGGTACGAACCGGTTTGTGGCCGTTCGTACGGAGGTCAGCGCCCTCTCAGCCCGGTGCTCCGAGCTCCCGCGATTGCAAAGGTGCCTCCACGCTAGCGTCCTGTCGGGCGCGGTGAACAGAGGGCCCCCACCGTTCTTGCGATGATCGGGCCGTGACCACCACACAGCCGCCCACCGGACCCCCCGCCCCGGAGCCGCACGGCCACTCCCACAGCCACGGCCCCGCAGCCCCCGTGTCCCAGCATCTGCGCAAGGTCATCGCCGCCGTCCTGATCCCCTTCGCCACCGCGGTCCTCGTCGGCCTCGTGGTGCTGTGGCCCGGCGGGGCCCCGACCCACGAGCGCACCGGAGTCGGCTTCGACCGGCAGACCCAGTCGGCCACCGTGACCAAGGTGGACAAGCTCCCCTGCAAGGACCTCAACGCCTCGCAGACCCCGCCCAACGGCGACACCTCCACCGCCGAGGGCCAGTCCGCGCAGTCCCGCGCGGAGGGCACCTGCGGCCGGGCCACGGTCAAGGTCACCAGCGGCCCGGACAAGGGCCGCACCTTCACCGAGGTCGTCCAGCCGGACTCGCCCCGGCAACTGCGCGCGGGCCAGGACGTGGTGGTCGCCTATGAGCCCAAGGCCCCCAAGGACCTGCAGTACTCGGTCACCGACGTGAACCGCAAGCTCCCGATGGCCCTGCTCGCCGGCATCTTCGCCCTGGCCGTCGTCGTGGTGGGACGGCTGCGCGGCGTCATGGCCCTGGTCGCCCTCGCGGTGAGCTTCCTGGTCCTGACCTTCTTCATCCTCCCCGCGATCCTGCAGGGCTCGAACCCCCTGGTCGTCGCCGTGATCGGCGCGAGCGCCATCATGCTGTGCGCGCTCTACATGTGCCACGGCCTGACGGCGCGCACCTCGGTCGCGGTGCTCGGCACCCTGATCTCCCTCCTGCTCATCGGGCTGCTCGGCTCCCTGTTCATCGGCTGGGCCTCCCTGACCGGCAACACGGACGACAACACCGGTCTGATCCACGGCCTCTACCCCGACATCGACATGAGCGGCCTGCTGCTCGCGGGCGTCATCATCGGCTCGCTCGGCGTCCTCGACGACGTCACCGTCACCCAGACCTCCGCGGTCTGGGAGCTGCACCAGGCCAACCCGTCGATGGGCTGGCGCGGCCTGTACCGCGCGGGCATCCGCATCGGCCGCGACCACATCGCCTCGGTCGTCAACACCCTCGTCCTCGCCTACGCGGGCGCCGCCCTCCCCCTCCTGCTGCTCTTCTCCATCGCCCAGAGCAGCGTGGGCACCGTCGCCAACAGCGAACTGGTCGCCGAGGAGATCGTCCGCACCCTCATCGGCTCCATCGGTCTCGTCGCCTCCGTCCCCGTCACCACCGCCCTCGCCGCCCTGGTCGTCTCCGCCGACCGCTCAGGCCCCGGCCCCGCCCCGGCAGAGACCCCCACGGCCCCGCCGTCCGGCACCGTGCCCTCCATGCCCTCTACGCCCCCAGCCCCCTCCGCCCGGCCGACGCCCCGCCGCCCCTCCCTCGCCGGAAAGGGCCGCCGCCGCAAGACGTGACGCCGGGGCGTCGGGACGCCGTGACGCCGCCGAACCACGAGCCGGTGACGCCACGAAGCCGTGACGCCATGCAGCCGTGACGCCATACAACTGTGGCGCTGTGACGCTGCGCAGCAGCGATGCCATGAAATGCCCTGATCTGCCAGCGACCAGAGCCCTTTGAGGAACCGTCCGGCCCCCTCAGCCCGCGCTCTGCTCCTCCGCGAGGATCCGGTCCAGGGCCTCGTCGAGATGCGTCTCGAAGTCGACGAGCGTCCGCTCCTGCCCCAGCGGAACCAGCTTGTCCGTCCGGTCGAGGAAGGCGAGCAGCGGCGGGATGCCCACCCTGAACAGCGCGTGATCCTGACCCACTTGAAGCCGGATCAGCACCTCGTCCGAGTGCTCGGGGTCGATCGGCGCGATCCGCACATCCCCGTCCCCGCACGCCCCGCCCACCCCGTCGGCCAGGAGCTCCCGCCCGAAGGCCCAGGTCACCGGGACATCGCCGGGGAGGTGGAAGGTCAGCCGCACGGCATAGGGATCGCGCGTCTCGTAACCCAGCTCCACCGGGATGCGGAACGACAGCTCCTCCGACACAAGGAAGCTCATCATGACCTCTGCCTGGACCGACTCGCGCATCGCCGCCTACCCCGTCATTAGCCTGGTGGTGGCAGGAACCAACTCCCTGACACTCATGGCATCTTGCTTAACGTACACACCAGATCACAAGGAGTGAGTTTTCAGATGCTGATAGAGAAGGCGAGTGTCCTTAGTAGCTTTCCGAGCTCCTCCTGCAACAGCCGTGTCGCCGGCACCAGACGGCTCGCCTGCGACGACGGAACGGAGATCGCCACCGTGGCCGCGGTGGTGCCCACCGTGACCGGGATCGCGGCACAGACCGTCCCGAGCGCGTACTCCTGATACTCCGCCACCGGTGTCATCCGCCCCACCGCTTCCAGCCGCCTCAGGAACGTCCGGTCGTCACGCACCGTGTTCGGGGTGAGGGAGCGGACCGGATGGCGGGCGAGGTGGTCCCGCCGTGCCGCGTCGTCGAGTTGGGCGAGGAGGCACTGTCCGATCGCGTGGGCGTGGCCGGTCTCGCGGAAGTCGGCCCACTCCTCGACGGCCGGGTTGCCCGCGGTGTCGGCGACGGACACGATCTCGATCTCGCCGTCGCGGTAGATGGCGAAGTACACGGGCACGCCGATGGCGTCGCGCCAGTGCTCCAGGGTTTCACCGATCATGGCTCGGCGGTTCTGCTCCACCGCTCCCGCGCTCAGCCGCTCCGCCGCGTCGCCGAGCACGAACACGCCCTTCTCCCGGCGCAGATAGCCCTCGTGGCTCAGGGTCCGCAACAGGTGGTACGCGGTCGGCAGGGCCAGGCCCGCCTCGCGGGCGAGCTGCTTCGCGGGGGCTCCGCCGGGGTGCGTGGCGGCCGCCTCCAGGAGGCGCATGGCCCGCTGCACGGAGCCGATGAGGGTGGGGCCGACGCCCGCCGGGGCCGCAGTGGATGCTCCGGGGCGGCTGCCCGTAAGGAGACCTCTGTTCAGGGGAGTTGACCGGCCATCGCCCGAAATGGCTTCGCCTTCGGTGTCGGTGGACTGGACGTCCGGGGGTGCGTCGTCAACCGAGGCCATGGGTCACTCCCGAAGCACAGGGGGGACCACCCGTGCCCGGGGGCAACGAGTGGGGGGTAGTGGGCCCGCCTACGGGGATCGCCCCCGCGTCGGTTTTCGGACTCTAACCCTTGGCCACCGGTGAGGGGCGCTGTGACAGAAAACTTCCCCCTGGGGAGGGAACCCTTGCTTTCCCTTTCACCAGTCGCTACAGAACTTCACCAGTCGCTTCGGGACGAGGACGAGCTGGATATGAACTTCCGTACGACGTAGACGAGTCCGCCCACCAGGGCCACGAACAGCAGTAGCTTGAAGAGCAGGGTGAAGACGAAGCCGACGACGCTCGCTATCAGCCCGCCGAAGACCACCAGCGCGATGACCGGCACCGCGATCCACTTCACCCACCACGGCATACCCGCGAAGATCTCTCGCATTGCCCTCGTCCTTACCTTTCTCCGCAGATTCTGTGACCGCCCGCGCTTCGACCGCGCTACGACAGCTGTCGCGGTGCCACGGGATCTCCGCGACCGCAGGGAAACTCCGCTCCTGTGCAGATTTCCCACTTCACGCATTCGATGCTAGGTCGGAAAAAGCCAGTTCGGGGCCGTGCGATCCCTTGTCCTCCCCTGACTCGCCCCCTAGGGAACCCTGAGGCCAAGGCCCTGAGAGCCGGGAGAGGGGCCCCGGAGAGCCGCGGGAGCGGAACCCCGCGAGCAGGCGAAGGTCACCGCTCCGGCGGCGAGAACACCACAAGAACCCGCAGGTCCTCGCTGATGTGGTGGAACTTGTGGGGCACACCGGCCGGCACGTACACCACGCTGCCGCGGGCGACCTCCGTCGTCTCCATCCCGACCGTGATCGAAGCGCGGCCGCTGACGACCATGTACACCTCGTCCTGCCGGTGCGGCTGCTGCGGGTCGCTGTCGCCCGCGTCCAGCGCGTAGAGCCCGACCGACATGTTCCGCTCCCGCAGAAACTGCAGATACGCGCCGTCGTTCGCGGCTCGCTCCGCCTCCAGCTCGTCCAGTCGGAATGCCTTCATCGCTCTTCTGCGCCCCTTGCCCCAGGTCGTGGACCGACCACTGTTTCCTCACGTCTGCCACGATCAGACACATGAAGAATTTCGTAGTCAAGACGATCGCCAACGCCGCGGCCCTGGCCGTGGCCGTGTGGCTGCTCGACAAGATCACGCTCACCGGCGACAGCACCGGTGAGAAGACCCTCACGCTGCTCGTCGTCGCCCTGCTGTTCGGCCTGGTGAACTTCGTGGTCAAGCCCGTGGTGCAGGTCCTGACCTTCCCCCTGTTCGTCCTGACCCTCGGCCTGATCACACTGGTGGTCAACGCCCTGATGCTGCTCCTCACCTCGTGGCTGGCCGACAAGCTCGACGTCAGCTTCCACGTCGAGGGGTTCTGGACCGCCGTATTGGGTGGCCTGATCATTTCGATCGTGTCCTGGGCGATGAACGTCGCCCTCCCCGACCACAAGGACTGACCCCACCCCATGCCCCACGCCTCCGCGCCCGCGCCGTCCACCGGCTCCGTCCCCGCGCCGTACGCCGTGTGCTTCGTCTGCACCGGCAACATCTGCCGCTCGCCCATGGCCGCGTCGGTCTTCCGCGCGCTCGTCCGTGACGCGGGCCTGGACGGACTCGTCGTGGTGGACAGCGCGGGCACCGACGGCTGGCACGAGGGCGACCCCGCCGACCCCCGCACCGACGCCGTGCTGAAGTCCGCGGGCTACGAGACCGGCCACGCGGCCCGCCAGTTCCAGGCGGACTGGTTCGCCGGGCGCGACCTGGTGATCGCCCTGGACCGCGGCCACCAGCGCACCCTGCGCCGCCTCGCCCCCACCCCGGCGGACGCGGACAAGGTGCGCCTGCTGCGCTCGTACGACCCGGAGGCCGACGGCGACCTGGACGTGCCCGACCCGTACTACGGCGACGCCGAGGGCTTCGCGGAGTGCCTGACCATGGTGGAGGCGGCGAGCGAGGGCCTGCTCGACGCGGTACGGGACGCGATGGAGGGACGAGCGGCATGACGGACGAGCAGCGGATACCGGGGCGCGCCCCCGCGCACGCCGACGAAAGCGCCGGTGCGCCCCTGACCGGCGAGGACCACCCCACGCCTCCGCCCGGCGACGGCACCCGGGCGGTGCGGGCCGGTCTCCCCGACCCGGCGAAGTACGAGCCGACCCTCCCGGGCCCCGTGTTCGCCGCGCACTTCCACCTCCCCGGCGAGCCGACCGGCCCGTACACCTACGGCCGCGACGAGAACCCGACCTGGACCCACCTGGAGCGCGCCATCGGGGAACTCGAATCCCCCGCGGACGACTCCGTGGAGACCCTGGTCTTCGCGTCCGGCATGGCCGCGATCTCGGCGGTGCTCTTCTCCCAGCTCCGCGCGGGCGACGCCGTGGTGCTGCCGGACGACGGCTATCAGGCGCTGCCGCTGGTGCGTGAGCAGCTCACGGCGTACGGCATCGAGGTCCGCACCGCGCCCACCGGCGGCGACGCGCAGCTCGACGTCCTCGACGGCGCCCGGCTCCTGTGGCTCGAGACGCCCTCCAACCCCGGCCTCGACGTGTGCGACGTACGCCGCCTCGCCGATGCCGCCCACGCGCGCGGCGCCCTGGTCGCCGTCGACAACACCCTCGCCACCCCGCTCGGCCAGCGCCCCCTGGACCTCGGTGCGGACTTCTCCGTGGCCAGCGGCACCAAGCAGCTCTCCGGGCACGGGGATCTCCTGCTCGGGTACGTGGCCTGCCGCGACGCCGAGCTGACGGCCGCCGTCCGGCGCTGGCGCAAGATCGTCGGCGCCATCCCGGGCCCCATGGAGGCCTGGCTCGCCCACCGCTCGCTCGCGACGCTCCAGCTGCGGGTCGACCGGCAGAACGCGAACGCCCTGGCCCTGGCCGAGGCCCTGCGCGACCGCGCCGACGTGACCGGCCTGCGCTATCCCGGCCTGCCCGACGACCCCTCGTACAAGCTCGCGGCGCGGCAGATGCGGCGCTTCGGGTGCGTGGTGTCCTTCGAACTGCCCTCACGCGCGCGTGCCGAGCGTTTTCTCGACGCGCTGCGGCTCGTGGACGACGCGACGAGCTTCGGGGGCGTGCGGTCCACCGCCGAGCGGCGAGGCCGCTGGGGCGGGGACGCCGTTCCGGAAGGCTTCATCCGCTTCTCTGCGGGTGCGGAGGACGCGGACGACCTGGTGGCGGACGTACTGCGGGCGCTGGACGAGGCGAGCGCCTGACGCGGGCCTGAACACGGGCCTCTTCCGCGGTCGACGGAACCTCCGCCGCGGTCTCTCCCCCGCAGCCTCTCCGTCGCGCCCAGACGAACCGTTTCGGCTACGTACAACGGACAGTCCGAGCCTCCCCCCTCGTGGCTCGGACTGTCCCGGTTCCGCGCGCGAAGAACCGCGCGAACAAGGCTAGTTGACTCTGTGTCAGTGTCCAATCACGGTAGCGACAGCAACCTATCGACAAATTTATAGTTGGGCGGGCGCCGGGGGCCGACAGGGGGAGCTGAAGGAGTAGGTGGCGACATGGATCTGGCCCTGCTGCGGACCTTTGTGACCGTGCACCGGGCGGGGTCCTTCACCCGGGCCGCGGCGCTCCTCGGCCTGTCCCAGCCCGCGGTGACCTCGCAGATCCGCACGCTGGAGCGGCAGGTGGGCCGCCCGCTCTTCCTGCGCCAGGCCCGCGGCGTGACCCCCACGACCACGGGCGACGAACTCGCCCACAAGGCAGCACCGCACCTCGACGCGCTCGTCGAGATCGCCGAGACCGGGATCGACAAGGACTCGTCGGTCCGTACGCTCCACCTGGCCGGGCCACCGGAGTTCACCGCCGAACGCGCCCTGCCCGCCCTCACCGCGCTGACCGGCGACGACGGCCATGGCCTCGCACTGCGCGCCTCGTTCGGCAACGCGGAGGAGGTCCTGGAAGGGCTCGCTGCCGGGCATCACGACCTGGCGATCACCACGGCCCGCCCGCGCGGCGCCCTGCTCACCGCGACCCCCCTGTGCGACGAGGAGCACGTCCTGGTCGCCGCGCCGCACTGGGCTGCCCGGATCGGCCCCGGCAAGCTGCGCCGCAAGGGCGCGGGCACGGTGGAGAACCTGCCGGTGGTCGAGGTGCACGAGTCGCTGCCGCTCGTCTCGCGCTACTGGGCCGCCGTCTTCGACTCCCGGCCCGCCGCGTCGGGCACCGTGATCGTGCCGGACCTGCGGGCCGTGCTCGCCTGTGCGACCACGGGCGCGGGGCTCGCCGTCCTGCCGCGCTATCTGTGCGCCACCGCCCTCAAGAACGGCGAGGTCGTGGCGCTGCTCGAACCGGCGGTGCCGCCCCTGCGGACCTACTTCCTCGTCGTACGTACCGGCACGCTCGCCATGCCGCACATCGCGCGGGCGCACGAATGGCTGCTGCGTGCTGCCGCCGAGTGGACGTGAGGACGGTCCGGCAGGGTCGCGATGTTTCACGTGGAACAGTCCGGGCCACATTTCTCCCATGACCGTCCGACCCGTGGTCAAGCGCACCGCACGTGCCGTCCTCCTCGACGGGGACGACCTGATCCTCATCAAGCGGACCAAGCCCGGCGTGGATCCGTACTGGCTCACCCCGGGCGGCGGTGTCGAGGAAGAGGACGCGACCGTCGTCGACGCGCTCCACCGGGAAGTGCACGAGGAGCTGGGCGCCAAGATCGTCGACGTGGTGCCGTGCTTCGTGGACACCGTCGAGCACATCGGCGAGGACGGCGGCGCGACCGGCGTGAAGGTGCAGCACTTCTTCGTCTGTCGCCTGGAGTCCATGGACCTCGCCCTGCGGCACGGCCCCGAGATCGACGAACCCGCCGGTGAGTACGAGATCGTGCGGGTGCCGTTCACCCGGGTCGGGATCGCCTCGGTGCATCTGGTGCCGCTGTCGCTGCGGCACTATCTGGACGGGAACATCGAGGGCGTACGGGCGATGCACGCCCCCGACCTGAGCTGAAGGCCAGACCTGGGCTGACCGCCCTGACGTGGTCTGACCGCCCTGACCTGGACCGCGTGCCCGGACCGCGTGCCCGTGTGCGCGCGGATCAGTCGCTCGCCGCGACCAGTTCCTCCACCGAGTCGTGCCGGATGCGGCCGACCGGGATACCCACGTCCCGCAGCGCGTCCACGCCACTGCGGATCATCCCGGGCGGGCCCGAGAGATACGCGTCGTACTCGTTCCACGGTCCGTACTCGCGCACGGCGTCGGGGAGTTGGGCCCGGTTGTCGACGACCGGGCGGACGGCCAGCCACGGGTGGGTCTGCTGGAGGCGCAGCATCGTGTCGATGTCGTACAGGTCGTGGTCGGTGCGCGCTCCGTAGAAGACCTCGACCGGGCGCCGCCTGCCGTGCTCGGCGACGTCCTCCACCAGCGCCTTGATGGGCGCTATGCCGGTCCCCCCGCCCAGACACAGCAGTCCGCTGTCGGTCGAGTGGTCCACGGTCATCGAACCGGCCGGCGGACCGAGCCGGACCACATCACCGGGGCGGGCGCGGTGCACCAGGGCGTTGGAGACCCAGCCCGCCGGGACGGCCTTCACATGGAAGGAGAGCAGTCCGTCGGAGCGGGGCGCCGAAGCGAAGGAGTAGTGCCGCCATATCCGCGGCCACCAGGGCGTTTCCAGGCTCGTGTACTGCCCCGCGAGGAACGGGTAGGGCTGGTCGGGGCGGACGGTGATGACAGCGATGTCAGGTGTGCGGAGGTCGTGCGAGACGACCTCCGCGTACCACCAGGCGGGCGCCCGCAGTTCGTCCTCGGCGGCCGCGTCGATCATGACCTGGGAGATCGTCGTGTACGCCCGGACCCAGGCGGCCTCGGTCTCCTCGTCCCAACTGCCGCTCGCGTACCGGCTCAACGCGCCGATCAGGCACTCCCCGACGGCCGGGTAGTGCTCGGGCTGGGTGCCGTACTTGCGGTGTCCGCGGCCGAGATTGCGCAGATACGAGACGAGTACGTCGGTGTGGTCGATGTTCTCCGCGGCGGTGAGCAGCGCCTTGAGGAGCCGATCGCGCTGGGTGTCCATCGCGGCCGGGAACAGGACGCGCAGGTCGGGGTGGCGGGTGAACAGGAGCGCGTAGAAGTACGAGGTGACCTTGTCGGAGACAGGTGCGATCTCGGCCATCGTGCGCTGGACGAGGAGGGCGTCGGGGGAGGCGGTCGACTGGCTGGGGGTGGGGTCGTCGGGGGCCGGGACGGGGGTGTCGATGCGGGTGTCCGCGTGCGTGTGCCCGTGCGTGTCGGCGGCCGCTTCGGCGTGTGTGTCGGCGACTGGTGCGTCCGGCGTCGGCGCGGTCTCGGCATCCGCGGCGTCCACGACCGCGTCCTCCTCGGCCACCGCGTGCGCGACGTCCTCATCCGCATCCGCGTACATCACCTGCGACTGGGGCACCGTCGCGGATATTCGCCCCGCGCCCGGCTCCGCCGCGTCCGTGGCCGCCGGTCTGCCGAGGGGCCGTATCGCCGACACCCGCCGCCCGGAGGGCGCCTCCCTGGGCTCGTCCTCGGGTTCGGGCGCCGACCCGTCCTGCTCCGCCGCCGGAGGCGCCTGCGCACCCTCCTGAGGCGTCGGCGACCTGCGTGGCGTGAACCAGCCGCCAGAACCGCCGCTGTCCCCGGAAGAGCCGTTGCCCGCCGACGTGGTGGTCGGAGCGTCCATGCTGTGCCTCGCCTCGAACATCTCTCGGTCGGTCGTGCACTTCCTCAGCGAAAGGTGCGTGCTTCCCTCGCTCTGTCTCGCCGGCCCATCTCGATCACATTGAACCCCGGCGCCCCAAGACCTACGGACAAGTAGGGAGAGAATGTGACATTGGCCGCAGTCACCTCATCCGCAGCATCGCAGCCGCGTCCATTGTGCGGAGCGCAAAGCCGGAAGTACGGGTTCTCGATCTCCCTACCCCGTTAAGCTTTGTTGATCTGCGTCCGCGCCCCTCAGTTGCGCCTCCCACGCCCCTGGCTCGAACCGTTCTCCACCCCTGGCTTGAACCGGAGTCGACCATACCGGCCGCCGCTCGGCGCACAAGTACCCTTCCTTCACTCGGAATTCAAAGCTCCACCCCCATCAATTGCCTCGATTACCGGCGTGCGCACCAATTCGTACGCCTTCCGCAAATCGCGCCCGACATACGCATGTGTGGCCAGGTCGATCAGCCGCGGATCCGCGTTGACCGCCACCGAAACGGGCATCGCGGTGAACAGGTCCAGGTCGGACAGTGAGTCTCCGTACGCGACGCAATCGGCCGGGCTCACCCCGAACTCTTCACAGAGACGGTTCGCGACCTTCACCTTGGCCGCCGGGTCGAGGATGCCCGCGGGGCTCACGGGCTCGGTGAACGGCACGGCCGGGAAGCGCGAGCCGTACGCGGCATGGGCGCCCCACCCCAGAAGGCGCTCCACGAAGAACGACGGGGAGAGCGAGACCACGGCGCAGTAGTCGCCGTTCGCACGGATCTGCGCCCAGGTGTCCCGGATGCCGCCCAGCCACGGCGCCCCCTCGAAGGCCGCCGTCACATGGGCGTCGGTGAGGTCTGCCCACAGCGCGTGCACCCGCACCGCGTACTGCGGGGAGTCGATACGCCCGGCGATGAAGTCCCGCTCAAGCTCCGCGATCTCCCGCTCCAGGCCGAGCTGACGGGAGATCTCCACGGGCGCGGCGGTGCCGTACAGCAGCGTGCCGTCCAGGTCGAAGAGGTGTAGGCGTGCCATGTACGCCGAGGCTAGTACCCGCGGTTACTCCCGCTGTCAGACGCCCCGGCGCGCTCCTCCCGGCACCGTGTTTCACGTGAAACTACGCCGCCCCGCACGCCGGGCCACCCTCGTCGTCCACGTCGCCGCCTCCGCCGGCTGGCTCGGGCTCACGCTCGGCCTCGTCGCGCTCGCCGCGGCCGCGATCACCACCGATTCCGCCCCGACCATCGAGGCCTCCGTCCGCTCGATGAAGGTCTTCACCGACTGGCTCGTGCTCCCGCTGGCCTTCCTCACGCTGCTGAGCGGGGTCCTGCTCTCGCTGGGCACACCCTGGGGCCTGGCACAGCACCGTTGGGTCTATACGAAGTTCTGGCTGACCCTGGCCACCGTGACCGCGTCGACCTTCGCGCTGCGGCCGGGCGTCAACGACGCGGCCGCGACAGTGTCCGCCGGAGAACAGCTGGCCGGCTCGACCGACCTCATCACCGGGCCCATCGTCTCGATGAGCGCATATCTGTTCATGACGGTCATCTCGGTCCTCAAGCCCTGGGGCCTGACCCGACGCGGTCGGCGCCTGCGCGCCACGCACCGCACTGACCAGAAACAACTTGGCCAAAAGCAGCGTGCTTCTACCCACAAAAAGGTGGACGCCGAGGTCATGCGTCAGACAGCCTGACCCGCGTGTCGACACCTACCCTCTCCGCTCTGCCCATCCGCAGGCTGACTCCCCGTGATCTCACGGCCTGCGCCGATCTGTCCGAGGACCGCGGCTGGCCCCGCGAGGAACACAAATGGGGCCTGCTGCTCTCGGCCGGAACGGGCTACGGCATCGACGACCCCGACGGCCCCGGCCTGATCGCCGTGTGCGTCGTCACCCAGTACGGACCCCATGAGAACCCCGGGCTCTCGGCGATCGGCATGGTGCTGGTCGCCGAGCGTCATGCCCGCAAGGGCATCGGCCGCCATCTGATGCGCAACGTCATCGAGGCCGCCAGCACCACCCCGCTCACCCTGCACGCGACCCCGAACGGCCGTCCCCTCTACGAACAGCTCGGCTTCAAGACGACCGGCCGCGCCGAGATGGTCTCCGGCCGCTTCACGCCCGCCACCTCGGACCATCAGGCTCCGGGCATCTCCACCCGGGCGGCGACCGCCGAGGACCTGCCCACCCTCGTCAGGCTCGACACAGAGGTCTTCGGCCTCGACCGCACCCCTGTACTGACCCGCCTCCCTGCGTTCACCGACCAGCTGAGGGTCGCGGAGGCCGACGGCGAGATCATCGGCTACGCGGGCGCGTGGCCGAACATGGAAACCCACGTCGTAGGCCCGCTGATCGCCCGGGACACGGAGACGGCGAAGGCACTCATCACGTCCCTCGCAGCCCACACCGACCGGCCGTTGCGCACCGACATCGACGTACGCCACGAGGAACTGCTCACCTGGGTCAAGGCGCGCGGCCTGGAGCCCGTCGCGTTCAACGCCGTGATGACGTACGGCATCCCGGAGCTGCCCGGTGACTGGACCCGCCGATTCGCCCCGTTGACGGTCGCCGCGGGCTGACGCCCACGGGCCCGCCGCGAGCGAGCACGTCGAAGCCCGCCCTCAAGTGCCATGGTGTTTCCGGCACTTGAGGGCGGGCTTCGTCGCGACCTGTACGTGACCGCTCGGAGCTACGCGAGGTTCCGCACGGCCGTCGTCGCGAACTCGTGGTCCTGCTCGGGGGCGCCGCCACCGACGCCGATCGCGCCGATCAGGCGGCCGTCGCGGTGCACGGGCACGCCGCCCGCGATGAACAGCAACGGCCGGTCGAGGGCGGTCGGCAGGGTGTGGAACGGCGCGCCGGGCTGCACCGCGTCGACGAGGTCGGCGGTCGGGGCGTTCAGCTGAAGCGCGGTGAACGCCTTGCGGGTGCTGGTCTCACCGGAGATCAGCACGGCCCGGTCGTCGCGCCGGAAGGCCAGGAGGTGGCCACCGGCGTCGAGGACGGTGATGCTGACCGTGACGTCCGCGGCCTCGGCGGCACGGCGGGCGGCGGTCACGAGGACCTCGGCGTCACCGGTGGTCAGCGGGGCGACGGCGGCGGTGGGGGTGGTGCTCATGAGGGGTTTCTCCTTGGGGGTTCTGCCGGGATGGTGAGGGATCCGGCGTGGGGTGCGGGATCCCGGGGTGGGGCTGGGGTGGGGTCGTGCGCGGTCGCCGGGGTGGGCCCGGATCCGGGGTCGTGTGGGATGTGGTCAGTGGTGGACGGGCGTCGGGGCCTCGGCCAGGGGCACGGCGCCGGCGACGACCTTGCCGGGGGAGGTGGACCGGCGCTCCAGGGCGGCCGAGAGGACAGCCAGGCCGAGGGCGGAGGCGGCGAGTGCGGCGCCCACCCAGTTCGGGGCCGTGTAGCCGAAGCCTGCCGAGATCACGAAGCCGCCGAGCCAGGCCGCGAGTGCGTTGCCGAGGTTGAAGGCGCCGATGTTGGCGGCGGAGGCGAGCGTCGGAGCCGCGGCGGCCTGGTCGAGGACCCGCTTCTGCAGCGGCGGCACGGTGGCGAAGCCGAGGGCGCCGATCAGCGCGACGGAGACGGCTGCCGCGACCTTGTTGTGCGCGGTGACCGTGAACAGGGCGAGCACGACGGCGAGGGCGCCGAGCGAGACGTACAGCATCGGCATCAGCGCGCGGTCGGCGAACTTGCCGCCGATCAGGTTGCCGCCGACCATGCCGAGGCCGAAGAGGACGAGGAGCCAGGTCACGGAGGAGTCCGCGTAGCCGGCGACGTCCGTCATCATCGGCGTGATGTAGGTGATGGCCGCGAAGACGCCGCCGAAGCCGAGGACGGTCATCGCCATGGCGAGCAGCACCTGTACGTTCCGGAAGGCACCCACCTCGTCGCGGAGCCGTACGCCTTCGGGCTTGGGCAGGTCCGGCACGAGCTTGGCGATACCGGCGAGGCCGAGCACGCCGAGGGCGGCGACGATGACGAAGGTGACGCGCCAGCCGATGGCCTGGCCGACGAACGTGCCGAGCGGGACACCGACCACGTTGGCCACCGTCAGACCCGTGAACATCATGGCGATCGCACCCGCCTTCTTCTCCGGGGCGACGAGCTCGGCCGCGACGACCGAACCGATCCCGAAGAAGGCGCCGTGGGCGAGCGAGGCGACGACACGGCCCGCGAGCATCACTCCGAAGCTGGGGGCGACAGCGGAGAGCAGATTGCCCGCGATGAAGAGACCCATCAAGAGCATCAGCATCCGCTTGCGGGAGATCCGCTGGCCGAGGACGGTCATGAGCGGGGCTCCGGCGACGACACCGAGGGCGTAGCCGGTGACGAGCAGACCGGCGGTCGGGATGGAGACGTCGAAGTCACCCGCGACCTCGGGCAGCAATCCCATGATCACGAATTCTGTGGTGCCGATTCCGAAGGCCCCGATCGCGAGGGCCAGAAGCGCGAGAGGCATGGAACTACCTTCCAAACGGTTGCAAGGGCGCTTAACGTGCGTCCACAATAGTTGCATGCGCGGGTTAATTGCAAGCGCCGGATATTGCAGCAGTGGACTATCCTGGACGCAGCCGCTCAAGGACGCGGGCAGCGGCCGGTCACGGACGCGGGAAGTCACCCGGGCCACGGGACCCGTCCGAGCCGCGAGAAGGCGTCCGGGACGCAGGAAGACGGAGGAAAAGTCATGACAGCGACAGACCCCGCACTCACCGCCCTCGCCCAGGGCTGGTGCGCTCTCTCCCTGCTCCACGGGAAGATCGAGGCCCATGTCGAGCGGGCCCTGCAGGCCAAGCACGGCCTGAGCGTGCGGGAGTACAGCCTGCTCGACGTCCTGAACCGCCAGCACGACGGCGAGGGCGGCCATCTGCAGATGAAGCAGGTCGCCGACGCCGTCGTCCTCAGTCAGAGCGCCACCACCCGCCTGGTCACCCGCCTCGAGGAGCGCGGACTCCTCTCGCGCTACCTGTGCCCCACCGACCGGCGCGGCATCTACACGGAGGTCAGCGAGAGCGGGGCCGCGCTCCTCGGCGAGGCCCGGCCCACCAATGACGCGGCGCTGCGGGAAGCCCTGGACGAGGCCGCCAAGAACCCCGAGCTGGCGCCGCTGGTCCAGGCGGTCGAGGCGGTCCGCACGCCCGTCTAGGTCTGCCCGCCGGCCCCGGGCCCGTCCGCCGAGGCCCGCCCGCCTGGGCCCGTCCGCCCGATCGGCGTCCGCATAGGCTGCGGCCATGGGAGATCTTGAGATACGACCCGCCGTTCCCGATGACATCCCCGCGATCGTGGCGATGCTCGCCGACGACCCCCTGGGCGCCCAGCGCGAGTCCCCGGACGACCTCACGCCCTATCTGGCGGCGTTCGAGCGACTCGCCGAGGACCCGAACCAGAACGTGGTCGTCGCCGTGCGCGAGGGCCGCGTGGTGGGCACGTTGCAGCTCACCATCGTGCCGGGCCTCTCCCGCAAGGGCGCGGTCCGGTCGATCATCGAGGCCGTCCGCGTGCACGCCGATGAGCGGGGCAGCGGGCTCGGCACCCGCTTCATCGAGTGGGCCGTCGACGAGTCCCGGCGGCAGGGCTGCCAGTTGGTGCAGCTGACCTCGGACGTCAAGCGCACCGACGCACACCGCTTCTACGAGCGCCTGGGCTTCACTGCCTCGCACGTGGGCTTCAAGCTTCAGCTCTGAACGTGCGGGCGCGGCCTTCAGCTCTGATGGTGCGGGGGCGCGGGCATCAGCTTCGACCGTGGGGGCACGGACCACGCGGGCTCTGAGCGCATGCGGGGCTCCGCCCGTGACGACGTGCGCCGGGGTGTCCTGTTTCACGTGAAACAGGACACCCCGGCCGGCTTACGCGAGCCCGCGCCACCCCTCCGGGTCCACCCCACCCGGCACCGGCGCCCCCGCCTCGTACGGCTCACGCGTGAAGACGAACGACGCGAGGTCCAGATGGCTCACCGAGCCGTCCGCCCGCCGTACGGCCTCCAGCCGCTCGCCCGCGAAGTACCCGTCGAGCCCCGTCCACGTCCCGTCCCCGTTGGGCCGGAACCGGGAACCGCGCCCCGCACCCGACAGCGGCCCCACCTCGACCGCGCCGTCACGTGCGAGCCGCAACACGGACACGTTGGTCCCCCAGTACCAGGGCCCGGCCAGCTCAAGGACCGCCGGGTCGACCTCCGGCAGCGGCCGCCACGGCTCGGGAACGCGCGGCTCGGCCTCCGCCACGATCTGCAGGAGTTCCGCGGCCACGAGGGCCACCGGCGGCCCGGACGTGCAGTTGGCGAGGACCACCGCCGCCAGCCCGTCCTTCTCGCTCGTCCACAGCGACGCGACGAACCCGGGAAGCGAGCCCGAGTGACCGGCCAGCGTGTATCCCTTCCCGCCGACCAGATCCATCCCGAGGCCGTACGTCCGCTCCCAGTTCCCGGCCTCCGCGGGCGCCGCCGGTGTCCTCATCTCGCGGACCGAATCCACGCCGAGCACCCGGTCGTCGCCCTGCATCAGGAAGACGCCGAAGCTCGCCAGGTCGGCGGTGGTGGACCACAGCTGTCCGGCCGGTGCCATCAGCCCCAGGTCCTCGGTGGGTTCGGGCAGCATGACGTCCGCCCAGGGGTGCACCGCCCAGCCACCCGCGGCCGGGGCCTGCGGCTGGCCACTGGTGCGGGTCAGGCCGAGCGGCTCCAGGACCTCCCGGCGCAGCACGTCCTCCCACGGCTCGCCCCGCAGCGCCTCCACCAGCGAACCGAGCAGCGTGTAGCCGGGGTTGGAGTAGTGGTGCCGACGTCCGACGGGGTGCTTGAAGGGCTGCTCGCCGAGCACGTCGCTCAACTCGGGGCGCAGCGAGGCCGAGCTGCGCTCCCACCAGACACCCGGCGTCTCCGCCCCCAACCCGCCCGTGTGCCCGAGGAGTTCCGCGATCGTCACCTCGCCCGCGCCGGTGCCCGGCAGATGCTTCTCCAACGGGTCCGAGAGGTCGAGCACGCCCTCGTCGCGCAGGCGCATCACGAGGACCGCGGTGAACGTCTTGGTGATCGATCCAATGCGGTACTGGACGTTCTCGTCCGGCGCGTGGCCGGCCACCGAGGTGCGGGCCCCGGTCCACACCAGCTCACCGTCACGGGCGATCGCGGCGACCAGCGAAGGGGCCCGCCCCTCCGTCTGGGCGGTGGCGATGCGATGCAGCAGGGACCGGCGGGTGCTCGGAAGCAGCTCTTCATGAGTCATGGGGCCAGTCCATACGGGTGGGCGGCGTGCGTCGAGTCAATTCCGGTGCCGCCGCCTGACCTGGCGGGACATGTTTCACGTGAAACACCCCTGTACACGCGCATCTCTGCCCTCGCCCCCCCGTTGGACCCCCGTCCCTCGCCCCGTTCCCTGCCCCATTCCCTGCCGCCCGGCCCTGTGAGCGCCATCTCAGCCCGCGATGTCACAAACCGCCCTGCTCATCCGGTCAATCCTTTGACGCCACCCACCGTTGAAAGGAGAACGTGATGGCAGCGCACATCGTGGTACTGGGTGCGGGCTATGCGGGAGTGGTCGCGGCCAAGATGATCGCCAAGGATCCGTCGACGCGGGTGACCCTGGTGAACGCCGCCGACCGGTTCGCCGAGCGCGTGCGGATGCATCAGATCGCCGTCGGCCAGCAGGTGCGGGAGCGGGCCATCGCCGAGTTGCTCGCGGGAGCGCCCGTGGAGTTCGTCGTCGACCGGGTCGTGTCGATCGACCCCGACCGCCGCGAGGTCGGGCTCGCCGACGGCGCACCCATCCCCTACGACACCTTGGTCTACGCCCTGGGCAGCAGCGCGGACGAGAGCGCCGTGCCGGGAGCCGCGGAGCACGCGTACCCCCTCGCGGTCAGGAACGACGCCGCGCGGCTGCGGGCGAAGCTGGCCGAGGGCGGGTGCGTCACCGTCGTCGGCGGCGGGCTGACCGGGATCGAGGCGGCATCGGAACTGGCCGAGTCACGGCCGGAGTTGAAGGTCCGCCTGGTGACCGGTGGAGCGTTGGGCGCGGCCCTGTCGGAACGCGGGCGGCGGCATCTGCGCCGGGTGTTCGCCCGGCTCGGCGTGGAGGTGCAGGAGCACGCGCGCGTCGCCGAGGTGCGCGCGGACGGGGTTCTGCTCAGCGACGGTCGGCACCTTCCCGCGGACACGGTGGTGTGGACGACGGGTTTCCGGGTCCCGGATGTGGCACGCGCGGCGGGGTTCGCTGTGGACGAGCACGGGCGCATGGTGGTCGACCGGACCCTGCGCTCGGTCTCGCACCCGGACGTGTACGCGATCGGCGACGCCGCCGCGGCGCAGCGGCAGGACGGCCAGGAGCTGCGCATGGCCTGCGCGACCGGCCTCCCCGCGGCGGCCCACGTGGCCCGCACGGTGACCGACCGCCTCGCCGGCCGCACCCCGCGCACCCTGCGCTTCCGCTACGTCAACCAGTGCATCAGCCTGGGCCGACGGGACGCCCTCGTCCAGTACGTACGCGACGACGACAGCCCCCGCGAGCTGGTCCTCACGGGCCGCTTCGCCGCCCTGTACAAGGAGTTCATCGTCCGCGGCGCACTGGCGGCCCAGCGCCACCCGTCCTTGGTGAAGCTCACCCCCCGAGGCAGCGAGTCCGCGTAACCCGCCCCTCCCGCGGAAAACCCCGCCGCCTGCCCCCCTGACGCCCCCGCGGCTCCACAACCTCTCAAGGGCTCACAACCCACCGAGAAAGCCCCGGACCGCCTCGAAGGCCGTCCCCCAACTGTCCGGGTACTCCCGGAAGGCGTCCGCGACGTACCGGGCCGAATCGCCGAGCGCTGCGCCCAGTGCCGCTCGCGGGGGGGCGGTGCGGCCACGGCAGACAGCCCACTGATCCGGCGCGATGACCCGCCAGCGCGGCCCGAGCTCACGCGCCAGCGCGGTGAACGTCCGCCCTTCCCCGAAGTGGCCGTGCAGCGCGAGGAGCGGCTGCCCCTCTCCTCCGAAGTCGAGGCATCACTTCACGCCGTTGTGCGCACGCTTTGCAGCCGCCGTGTAACTCGACGCTCTCCATACCCACCGGGCGGCGAGAGTTTCATGATCGCCCTGGGACATCAGATCATCGAGCACAGGATCGACCGGCCTTCGCATGACCTTCGTACTGCACGCGACGAGCGAAACCCACCCGCGCCGCTCCGCTAACATGATCCGACTCACGACGATCGCCCAGATCGCCCGCGTTCACCGAAATGCACGTCAGCCAGCACGAAGAGTTACCCAATAGCTAGCATCTACCAAATCGGCCAAACAATTGATACCTCACTTGTCGCGGGCGCTCTCGCGAATAAAAAGCAGAATTAATTTCACCGCGTGGCGTCAACCACGGCCGATGCTATGGGCCGCCGCAACTGTGGTGGCCCTCGGGTTCCTCATCGCGCTGGAGATCGCCGCGCGCCATTACGGCCTTCCGGGGCCGATCACCAACCAGGCGCAAGAGGTCATTTTCGCGCCCAGTTCGGGGCCGCTGCTGTACGCCGGCATGGCGTTGATGATGGTGGTCCTCACCTGGCGGGAGCGCTTCATCGCGCTCGGCGTCGCGGTCTGCATCGACATCCCCTTCTTCCTGGGCCGCTTGGCGGTCGACTCCAAGCTGACCTTCGGCAACGGCGCGTTGTGGGTGATGCTCGGCTGCGCGGTCATCGCCCTCACGCGCCGCACCGGCCGGGAACGCACCCTCCTGCTGAAGGGCGTCGGCCTCGGCCTGCTGCTCGTGGCCGGCCGCAAGACCGGTGACGCCTGGCTGCTGATCACGGCGAAGACCCGCCCCACGGTGCTCGACCAGTACGTGGCGACGGCCGACCACGCGCTGGGCAACCCGTCGTGGGTGGTGGGCCGATTGGTCGCGGCCACCGGCCCGACGGGCATCCGTCTGCTCGACTTCGTCTACGTTCAGCTCGCGGTGGCCGCGGTCGTGGTCGCGCTGTACCAGCTGCGCCGCGTGTCCGTGGAGCGCCGCTTCCCGCGTCACCATCTGGTGCGTACGTTTCTGGTCATCGGCCTGCTCGGGCCGGGCATCTACATGATCTTCCCGGTGGTCGGGCCGATCTTCGCCTACGGCACCGGCAGCGAGCACTGGACCAATCCCGACCTGTGGCCCAGCACGCCCCCCACCGCGCAGTGGGCGGTGGCCCATCTGTGGCCGGACACACCACCGTCGATCAGCACCCCGCACCCGATCCCGTTCGACGAGGTCACCCCGCGCAACTGCATGCCCAGCCTGCACACGGCCTGGGCCACGGCGATCTTCATTCATTCCCGAAAGGCCCCGCGAATTCTGCGGTACGCGGGCACTTTCTGGCTTGTCGCCACACTCGGCGCGACGCTGGGATTCGGATACCACTACGGCGTGGATATCGTGGCCGGCGTGGTGTTCACACTCACCATCGAGGCAGGGCTGCGCACACTCGACCGCGGCTGGGACCGCTCAGGAATTCGGTTCACCGCTTATGGCGCGACGGTATTCACCGCGCTCCTGCTGTCGTATCGCTTTCTGCCGGTGGAAATGGCCAGAACCCCGTGGCTGTTCGGCCCTCTTCTGCTGCTGGCAATGGCCTCGGTGATCTACGGCTACGTACGCACCACGAAACTGTGGGAACCGAAGGCCACACTGGTCCGGCAACGCGAACCGGAATCCCAACCGGAACTGGTTTGAGCCACGTGGCATCAGGCGATGGGGTGAAAGCTCCCCGAGCGGGAGCCGAGCCCTACGTCTGTGCCATGTCCACGAAGCGCGAGTAGTGGCCCTGGAAGGCGACCGTGATCGTCGCGGTCGGACCGTTACGGTGCTTGCCCACGATGATGTCGGCCTCGCCCGCGCGCGGTGACTCCTTCTCGTACGCGTCCTCGCGGTGCAGCAGGATCACCATGTCCGCGTCCTGCTCGATGGAGCCGGATTCACGCAGGTCGGAGACCTGGGGCTTCTTGTCGGTGCGCTGCTCGGGGCCACGGTTCAGCTGCGAGAGGGCGATGACCGGCACTTCGAGCTCCTTGGCGAGGAGCTTCAGGTTTCGCGACATGTCCGAGACTTCCTGCTGCCGGCTCTCGGCGCGCTTCGAGCCGCCGGACTGCATCAGCTGCAGATAGTCGATGATCACGAGCTTGATATCGGCGCGCTGCTTGAGGCGGCGGCACTTGGCACGGATCTCCATCATCGACAGGTTCGGGGAGTCGTCGATGTAGAGCGGAGCGGCCGACACCTCGGGCATCCGGCGGGCGAGCCGGGTCCAGTCCTCGTCCGTCATCGTGCCGGAGCGCATGTGGTGCAGCGCCACCCGTGCCTCCGCGGACAGCAGACGCATCGCGATCTCGTTGCGCCCCATTTCGAGGGAGAAGATGACGCTGGGCAGGTTGTGCTTGATGGACGCGGCCCGCGCGAAGTCGAGCGCCAGCGTCGACTTACCCATGGCGGGACGGGCCGCGATGACGACCATCTGGCCGGGGTGCAGGCCGTTGGTGAGCGAGTCGAAGTCGGTGAAGCCCGTCGGCACACCCGTCATCTCGCCGCTGCGCGAGCCGATCGCCTCGATCTCGTCGAGCGCGCCCTCCATGATGTCGCCGAGCGGCAGATAGTCCTCGCTGGTGCGCTGCTCGGTGACGGCGTAGATCTCGGCCTGGGCGCTGTTGACGATCTCGTCCACGTCGCCGTCGGCCGCGTATCCCATCTGTGTGATGCGCGTACCGGCCTCGACCAGGCGGCGCAGCACCGCGCGCTCGTGGACGATCTCCGCGTAGTACTCGGCGTTCGCCGCGGTCGGGACCGTCTGGACGAGCGAGTGGAGGTACGAGGCGCCGCCGACCTTGGTGATCTCACCGCGCTTGGTGAGCTCGGCGGCGACGGTGATGGGGTCGGCGGGCTCGCCCTTGGCATACAGGTCGAGGATCGCGATGAAGATCGTCTCGTGCGCCGGGCGGTAGAAGTCGTGGCCCTTGAGCACCTCGACGACGTCCGCGATGGCGTCCTTCGAGAGGAGCATGCCGCCGAGCACGGACTGCTCCGCGTCGAGGTCCTGCGGCGGGACGCGCTCGAAGGACGTGCCACCGCTGTCCCAGCCGCCCTCCCTGCCCCGCTCGTGCTGCTCCTGGCCGCGTCCGCCGTCGCGGCGCGGGCGGGAGACGGGCAGACGGTCCCCCGGACCGCTGTCGGCCCACGGGTCGTCCAAGGGCTCGGAAATACTCACCGGGCCACCTCCTCCCGTCCGCCACGCGGACCTCGCCGTGCCTCTCTTTCCTACGGCACGACACTGACAAATAAGGGGGCCCAACTCCGGTTCTGACGCGTCGGATTTGCCGGGTTTCCGCGATGGCAGGACGAGGCGGGCGCCGGACCACGGTAGGCCCGCGGGCACCGTCAGCCAATCTGGTTATCCACAGGCGGTGTGGATGACGGGCGTGATGCTGTGGAGAACCCCGCAAAACCTGTGCACGGTCCGGTGGACAGCCCTGTGAACAAGCCCTCAGGACCTTTTCCACACTCGCTCTGACCTGCACCTTTACCGTCCACCGGCTGTGCAGAAGAAAAACTTCCCCAGTCGGCCCAAGATCTTGACGAACCAGGCGCCGCTCGATGCGCACACCCGAGCCAAGTAAGGGTCCTAAGGCAGTTGCATCTCTTACCTGTGGAAGATTAGATTGGTGCTCATGACACAGGCTCCCGCGGCGCCCAAGGCCGCCCGGCGACGGCACGACCGAGAGATCGTCGCCCTCGCCGTCCCCGCCTTCGGCGCACTCGTGGCCGAGCCCCTCTTCCTGATGGCCGACAGCGCCATCGTCGGCCATCTCGGCACCGCACAACTCGCCGGCCTCGGCATCGCCTCCGCGCTCCTGACAACGGCCGTCAGCGTCTTCGTCTTCCTCGCGTACGCCACCACGGCCGCCGTCGCCCGCCGCGTCGGTGCCGGGGATCTGCAGGCCGCGATCCGCCAGGGCATGGACGGCATCTGGCTCGCCCTGCTCCTCGGCGCCGCCGTCATCGCCGTCGCCCTGCCGACCGCCCCCACGCTCGTCGACCTCTTCGGCGCCTCCGAATCGGCCGCCCCGTACGCGGTCACCTACCTGCGCATCTCCATCCTCGGCATACCTGCGATGCTCGTCGTGCTCGCCGCCACTGGCGTGCTGCGCGGCCTTCAAGACACCAGGACGCCGCTGTACGTCGCCGTCGGCGGCTTCGTCGCCAACGGCGCCCTGAACGTGCTCCTGGTCTACGGCTTCGGCTTCGGCATCGCCGGTTCCGCCTGGGGCACCGTCCTGGCCCAGTGCGGCATGGCGGCCATCTACCTCTACGTCGTCGTCCGCGGCGCCAAGCGGCACGGTGCTTCCCTGCGCCCCGACGCGACCGGCATAAGGGCCTGCGCCCAGGCCGGGGTCCCCCTGCTTGCCCGCACGCTCGCCTTGCGCGCCATCGCGCTGATCGCGACAGCCGTGGCGGCACGCCTCGGCGACGCCGACGTGGCGGCCCACCAGATCGTCCTGTCCCTGTGGAGCCTGCTGTCCTTCGCCCTCGACGCCATCGCGATAGCCGGGCAGGCCATCATCGCCCGCTACCTGGGCGCCGACGATCCCCAAGGCGCACGCGATGTCTGCCGCCGCATGGTCCAGTGGGGCGTCGTCTCGGGCGCCGCTCTCGGCCTGCTGGTCGTCGCGGCCCGCCCCGTGTTCGTCCCGCTGTTCTCCGGTGACGCCGCCGTCCAGGACGCAGCGCTGCCCGCGCTGATGGTGATAGCCCTCGCCCAGCCCATCTGCGGCATCGTCTACGTCCTCGACGGCGTCCTGATGGGCGCGGGGGACGGGCCGTACCTGGCCTGGGCCATGCTGGCCACCCTCGCGGTCTTCGCCCCCGTGGCGCTCCTCGTCCCCACCCTCGGCGGCGGCCTGACCGCCCTGTGGGCCGCGATGACGCTCATGATGGGTGTGCGAGCGCTGACCCTGTGGCTGCGGTCGCGCTCCGGCCGCTGGGTCGTCACGGGCGCCACGCACTGAGGTTCCGGGCGCCACCCGCTGAGCCGCAGCGAGCGGCGTACTGAGTCTCCTCGCGTGTCGTGTTTCACGTGAAACACGACACAGGTGGCGCGTGGTCAAGCACGGCAAAGGGGCCGCACCCGTAGGTGCGGCCCCTTCACTCAGTCCTGCGAGCGCATTGCTGCGACTCAGGCAGAGACGACCTCGACGCTGACCTTCGCGGCCACCTCGGGGTGCAGACGCACGGACGTCGCGTGGGCGCCCAGGGTCTTGATCGGCGCGCCGAGCTCGACACGACGCTTGTCGATCTTCGGGCCACCGGCAGCCTCGATCGCCGAAGCGACGTCGGCCGGGGTGACGGAGCCGAAGAGACGACCGGCGTCGCCGGAGCGGACGGCCAGGCGGACCTTGACGGCCTCGAGCTGGGCCTTGATCTCGTTGGCCTGCTCGATGGTCGCGATCTCGTGGATCTTGCGAGCACGACGGATCTGCTCGACGTCCTTCTCGCCACCCTTGGTCCAGCGGATAGCGAACTTCCGCGGGATCAGGTAGTTGCGGGCGTAGCCGTCCTTGACGTCTACGACCTCGCCGGCGGCGCCGAGGCCGGAGACCTCGTGGGTGAGGATGATCTTCATGTTTCGGTCACCCTTCCCTTATCGCGCGGTGGACGTGTAGGGCAGCAGCGCCATCTCACGGCTGTTCTTCACGGCCGTGGCGACGTCACGCTGGTGCTGCGTGCAGTTGCCGGTCACGCGGCGGGCACGGATCTTGCCGCGGTCGGAAATGAACTTCCGCAGCATGTTCGTGTCCTTGTAGTCCACGTACTGGACCTTGTCCTTGCAGAAAGCGCAGACCTTCTTCTTAGGCTTGCGCACAGGCGGCTTCGCCATGGTGTTTCTCCTGTGTGATCAAGAAGTGTGGGTACGACCCGCCTTCTCGCCCTGAGGCCTACGGCCCGAGGCTTAGAAGGGGGGCTCGTCCGAGTAGCCGCCACCGGAGCCGCCGGAGCTTCCGCCCCAGCCGCCACCGCCGCCGCCCTGCTGCTGGCCGCCAGCGGCCGGCGCACCGGTCGCCCAGGGGTCGTCGGCGGGAGCACCGCCGCCACCCTGCTGCTGGCCGCCGCCGGAGCCACCGCCCCAGCCGCCGCCCTGCTGGCCGCCGCCGCCACCGCCGCCGTATCCACCCTGGCCGCCGCGACCGGTGGTCTTGGTGACCTTGGCCGTGGCGTTCTTCAGGCTGGCGCCGACTTCCTCGACGTCCAGCTCGTAGACCGTGCGCTTGATGCCCTCACGGTCCTCGTAGGACCGCTGCTTCAGCCGGCCCTGCACGATGACGCGCATGCCTCGCTGGAGCGACTCGGCGACGTTCTCCGCCGCCTGACGCCAGACCGAGCAGGTCAGGAACAGGCTCTCGCCGTCCTTCCACTCATTGGTCTGCCGGTCGAAGGTGCGGGGGGTGGACGCGACACGGAACTTCGCGACCGCCGCACCGGACGGGGTGAAGCGCAGCTCGGGGTCGTCGACAAGATTGCCGACAACCGTGATGACGGTCTCGCCTGCCATTGGGGGAACCTCTCGGCGGGTTTGCTGCTGGCTGCTTTTACTGCTGCTACTCGGATCCCGAGTGCCGTCGAGCCCAGGGGCTCAACGGTCCTGAGCCAGAGGGCTCAGTGCATCTCGGGGCGGAGGACCTTGGTCCGGAGGACCGACTCGTTCAGGTTCATCTGGCGGTCGAGCTCCTTGACGACCGCAGGCTCGGCCTGCAGGTCGATGACCGAGTAGATGCCCTCGGGCTTCTTCTTGATCTCGTACGAGAGACGACGACGGCCCCAGGTGTCGACCTTCTCGACCTTTCCGTTGCCCTCACGGACGACGGAGAGGAAGTTCTCGATCAGCGGGGAGACAGCGCGCTCCTCGAGATCGGGGTCGAGGATGACCATCACCTCGTAGTGACGCATGTGGAACCCACCTCCTTTGGACTCAGCGGCCACGGTCGTTCCGTGGCAGGAGGGTCGTGATGCGTACGCAACGGTATCGGCCGCCACTGACAATCGGCCCCCGCGGACGGGGGCTCGTGCTGTGGCCTGGGCAGACACCGGTGCAGACGGTACAGACTACCTGCACCTTGCCTTCCGGTTGAAATCCGACGGTGGGCGGGCAGAATCTGTACACATCGGGTGTGTATGGCGCTACGATGCGCCGCCTTCCGCAGGAGGTGCCTCCATGGCACAGGCAATGCGACGTGACACCGCAGGCTCTCTCTTCGCCACCGACGGCAAGCCCCATCCGCTCCAGGACACGCTGCTCGGCGTGACGCTGGTGCTCGGGGCCATCGCCTTCGTGACCGCGATGTTCCACAACCTGCACCTGCTCAGTTCCTGGACCGGTCTGGTCGGGATCTTCACGGGGGCCTACGGCCAGTTCATCTCGGTGACGACCCGCGAGCGGTTCTTCCTGATCGTCGGGCTCGGCGCCTCGGCGGTCGGCTTCTTCCTGGGCATGGCGCACGGCGGCCTCTTCGGGGGACTCTGGTAGCCGGCGAACTCCGGTGAACAGACAGCGGACCTGCCGCTGAGGGACCCCCGCCGCCCCTGGTCGGAGCACGACCGGGGACGAAGGTTCCATACGCCCAGACGGGGCGCTCGCAGGGCGCAGTAGGCTTCGGCGCGAGAGCCGGAGCCCCTGTACCCATGGGGACACACCAGCCCGAGGAGCGCCGCGAATGAGCCTGACCCTGAGGACCATCAGCCGAGAGCAGCATCTGGCGTACATCCAGAGCCTGCCGTCGGCAAGTCATTGCCAGGTCCCCGCATGGGCAGACGTGAAGAGCGAATGGCGCTCGGAGAACCTGGGCTGGTTCGACGACAGGACCGGCCAGCTGGTCGGCGTGGGCCTTGTCCTCTACCGCCAGTTGCCCAAGGTCAAGCGCTATCTCGCGTATCTGCCCGAGGGCCCGGTCATCAACTGGTACGCCCCGAACCTGGACGAGTGGCTCCAGCCGATGCTGGCGCACCTGAAGAAGCAGGGCGCCTTCTCCGTGAAGATGGGCCCGCCGGTCGTCATCCGCCGCTGGGACGCCCCCGCGATCAAGTCCGGCATCCAGAACCCGGACGTGAAGCGGCTGCGCGACGTCGAGCCGACGACCATCGAGCCGCGCGCCTTCGAGGTCTCGGACAAGCTCCGCCGCATGGGCTGGCAGCAGGGCGAGGACGGCGGCGCCGGCTTCGGTGACGTGCAGCCCCGCTATGTGTTCCAGGTGCCGCTGGCCAACCGCGCCCTCGAGGACGTCCTCAAGAACTTCAACCAGCTCTGGCGCCGCAACATCAAGAAGGCCGAGAAGGCCGGTGTCGAGGTCGTCCAGGGCGGCTATCAGGACCTCGCCGAATGGCAGCGCCTGTACGAGATCACCGCGATCCGCGACAAGTTCCGCCCGCGGCCGCTGGGCTACTTCCAGCAGATGTGGCAGACCCTCAACACCGAGGATCCCAACCGCATGCGGCTGTACTTCGCGCGGCACAACGGCGTGAACCTGTCGGCGGCGACGATGCTCGTCGTGGGCGGTCACGTCTGGTACTCCTACGGCGCGTCCGACAACATCGGGCGTGAGGTCAGGCCCTCGAACGCGATGCAGTGGCGGATGCTGCGCGACGCCTACGCGCTCGGCGCCTCCGTCTACGACCTGCGGGGCATCTCCGACTCGCTGGACGAGACGGACCACCTCTTCGGTCTGATCCAGTTCAAGGTCGGCACCGGCGGCGAGGCCGTGGAGTACGTCGGTGAGTGGGACTTCCCGCTGAACAAGCTGCTGCACAAGGCTCTCGACATCTACATGTCGCGTCGCTGATCCCGCACCGCTTCCTTCCGCATTTCCTTCCATACCTCTGTTACACCGCAGACACCAGAAAGGTTCCGGGACCAGCCATGGCGCTCACGCTCTATGTCGACACCGCGCGCTGGCGGGCACACCAGAAGCACATGCTGGAGCAGTTCCCGGGCATCGTCCCGGTCTGCAAGGGCAACGGCTACGGCTTCGGTCACGAGCGGCTCGCGGAAGAGGCCACGCGATTCGGCTCGGACGTGCTCGCCGTCGGCACGACCTACGAGGCCGCCCGGATCAAGGACTGGTTCGGCGGCGACCTGCTGGTCCTGACGCCGTTCCGCCGGGGCGAAGAGCCTGTGCCGCTGCCCGACCGCGTCATCCGCTCCGTGTCGTCGATCGACGGCGTGCACGGCCTCGTGGGCGCCCGCGTCGTCATCGAGGTCATGTCCTCGATGAAGCGGCACGGCGTCAGCGAGCAGGACCTGCCGCTGCTGCACGCGGCCATCGAGGACGTGCGCCTCGAGGGCTTCGCGATCCATCTGCCGCTCGACCGCACCGACGGCTCGGACGCCGTCGAGGAGGTCATCGCCTGGATGGACCGGCTGCGCGCCGCCCGCCTGCCCCTGCACACGATGTTCGTCAGCCACCTGAAGGCCGGTGAACTGGCCCGCCTCCAGCAGCAGTTCCCGCAGACCCGCTTCCGCGCGCGCATCGGTACGCAGCTGTGGCTGGGCGACCACCACGCGACCGAGTACCGGGGCGCCATCCTGGACGTCACGCGCGTCATGAAGGGTGACCGTTTCGGCTACCGCCAGCAGAAGGTCGCCTCCGACGGCTGGCTGGTCGTCGTCGCGGGCGGTACGTCGCACGGCGTCGGCCTGGAGGCCCCCAAGGCACTGCACGGCATGATGCCGCGGGCGAAGGGCGTGGCCCGCGCGGGCCTAGCGACCGTCAACCGCAACCTGTCGCCGTTCGTCTGGGGCGACAAGCAGCGCTGGTTCGCCGAGCCGCCGCACATGCAGGTGTCGCTGCTCTTCGTGCCCTCGGACGCGCCGGAGCCGAAGGTGGGCGAGGAACTGGTGGCCCATCTGCGGCATACGACCACGCAGTTCGACCGGATCGTCGACCGCTGAGCCGTCGCTCCACAGAGATGCCGAAGGGCCGGTACGCATCCTGCGTACCGGCCCTTCGGCTTGCTCAACAGAGTGGGCCCGTTCTCAGCAGGCTGGGCCCGCGACCTCCCCGCACCCACCCTCCCCGCCTTGTTCGCTCAGGGCGAACGGTCGCTTCCGGTCCCCCACTGCACGCACGATCCCGCTCCGTCCGGCGCGGCCTGCCGCGGCGGACGCGCGGCCGGACCGAGCACGAAGACGTCCGGAGCACCGTCCAGGACCCCTCCGGAGGGGTCGTCCTCCCCGGTCCGCCGCACCACGTCCCGCTCCGGCATGAGGATGTCGCGCACGACCACGGCGCACAGGTACAGCGTCCCCAACAGATGGACCGCGATGGCCAGTTGGTAGCCCTCGGTGGGCAGCCCCTTGTGGGCGTCCCCACTCGTCGTGAACGCGAGATATCCCCAGATCCCCAGGAAGTACGCGACCTCGCACGCCTGCCAGATGAGGAAGTCACGCCAGCGGGGGCGGGCCAGCGCGGCGAGCGGAATCAGCCACAGGACGTACTGCGGTGAGTAGACCTTGTTGGTGAGGATGAAGGCGGCGACCACCAGGAAGACCAGCTGTGCAAGGCGTGGGCGGCGCGGCGCGGTCAGGGCGAGGGCGGCCACTCCCAGGCAGCAGAGGATCATCAGGGCGGCCGCGAGCTTGTTCACCGTGTCCGTGGTCAGCGGGTCGTCCATGCGCTGGGAGAGGATCAGCCAGAACGACCCGAAGTCGACCCCGCGCTCCTGGCTGAAGGTGTAGAACTTCGCCCAGCCTTCGCGGATGTGGAAGCCCGCCGAATCATGGCTGATCATCACCGGCAGGTTCACCGCGAGCCAGGCGCCCACCGCACTCCCGGCGGTGAGCCAGAAGGCCCGCCAGCGCCCGGCCCGCCAGCACAGCACGAGCAGCGGCCCGAGGAGCAGCGCCGGATAGAGCTTGGCGGCCGCCGCGAGGCCGATGAGGATGCCCGCGGGCACGGCCCTCCCACGCGACCACATCAGCATCGCCAGGGCCGTCAGAGCGACCGCGAATAGATCCCAGTTGATGGTGGCCGTCAGGGCGAAAGCGGGGGCCAGGGCGACGAGCAGGGCGTCCCAGGGCCGACGCCGGTGGATGCGGGTCACACAGACCGCGATGATGACCGTGCAGATCATCAGCATCCCGGCATTGACCATCCAGTAGACCTTCTCCTGGTGCTGGATGGATCCGCTGCCCGGCGTCAGCCAGGCGGCCACCTGCATGAACAGACCGGTCAGCACCGGGTACTCGAGGTACTCCATGCCGACGTCGGCAGGCAGCTTGTCGAAGTACGGCACCAGTCCGTCGGCGAAGCCGCGCCCCTGGTAGAGGTGGGGGATGTCGGAGTAGCAGGCATGCGTGTACTGCGAGCTCGCGCCGACGAACCAGGCGCCGTTGTAGCAGGGCATCTTCTGCACCATGCCGAGTGCGAACATGCCGATCGCGACCAGCGCGATGACGCGTACGGGGGTCAGCCAGGCCACCGCCAGGACGGCTCTGCGGCCGATCGGTCCGCCGATCAGCTCGCTGCCGGCGGTGGCGACCTCATCCTGTTTCGTGGGGAGCACAGGCTGCGGCGCCTGCTCTGGTACGGACTGATGCGCGCGTGTGGGGGGCGTCTTCTCTGCGCTGGGCATGGCGCACATCCTGCCGTACAGCTCTGAGAACTCCGGCTGTACGTGCCCGAGAACCCCCCGTACCGCCGGCGGACGGCTGAATGCCCGGCTCGAAGCCCTACTGGTGGGCCCTGCGACGACACGACAAGGCCGCCGCACCCTGACGGGATGCGGCGGCCTTGTTTCACGTGAAACATACCGTTTCCGTGGATCACGCCGTTTCACGTGAAACGTACGCGAGACTCGGCTCAGCCGGTCGGGCCGGCCCAGAGCCCTCCTTCGTTGTCGTTGCCGTTGTTGCCGCCGTTTTCATTGCCACCGTTCGGCTCGCCGGTCGGTGGTGGTGACTCACCGCCGGGACCACCGTTGACGCCGCCGTCCTCAGAACCGCCGTCCGTCACACCACCGTCGTCCTCACACCTGGGGTCCCAGGGCTTGCAGGACTCGGTCGGGTCGGGGGACTCGGACGGCTTGGGGGGCTTGGACGACTTGGTCTCGGACGGGGTCGGCGACGGGGAGTCGCTCGGCTCGGGCTCCTCGGTCGGCGTCGGGGAGGGCGGCGGGACGTCTCCGACGATCTCGCCGATCGGGCCCGGCGCCGGGAAGAGTTCAGCGCGCTTCCCCTTGAGGGCCTCCTCCATGTAGTCCTGCCAGATCTGCGCGGGGAAGGAGGCACCGTGGATCTTCTTCTCGCCGCCCGTGCCGAACATCTCCAGGAACTCGCGCTTGCTGTTGTTCTCGTCGTCGTCGAGGCGGTACATGCTGATCGCCGTCGACAACTGCGGGGTGTAGCCGACGAACCAGGCGGACTTGTTGCCGTCGGTCGTACCGGTCTTGCCCGCCACCTGACGGCCGGGCAGCTTGGCCGAGGTGCCGGTGCCCTTCTCGACAACGGTCCGCAGCACGTCGGTGACGTTGTTCGCCACCTCAGGGCTGAAGGGGCTCTTGACCTCGGTTTCGTGCTGGTAGACCGTATCGCCCTCCTTCTTGACCTCCTTCACCGAGAACGGATCCCGCTGCTTGCCCTGGTCGGCGAACGTGGCGTACGCCCCGGCCATGCGGATCGCGCTCGGTGAGGAGGTGCCGAGGGAGAAGGACGGGTAGGTGGCGCCCGCCATGGACTTGTCGTCCTTGAGGCCGGCGTCCATGGCCGCCGCCTTCACCTTGTCGAGTCCGACGTCCATGCCGAGCTGGACATAGGCGGAGTTGACCGACTCCCGCATGGCCTCGCGGAGGTCGATCCTGTAGCTCGGCGGGTTGTACGACTGCTGACCGTCATTGGTCTGCAGCCACTCCTTGCCGTCCTTGTCCTGCCAGACCGTGCCGTCATAGTTCTTGATCTTGAGCTTGTTCTTGCCGCTGAACTTGCTCTTCGGGTTGACGATGGTGCGCGTGCCGTCGCTCTGGATCTCCCCACCGCTCTTGGAGCGGACGCCGTTCTTGAAGGCCGCCGCCAGCACGAAGGGCTTGTACGTCGAGCCGACCTGAGCACCGGTCGTGTCCGCGTTGTTGGTGAAGTGCTTCGTCGCGTCCTCACCGCCGTAGATGGCCTCGATCGCCCCGTTGTTGGGGTTGACCGACGCGCCACCGAACTGGACGTGCGTGTCCTTGTCCGGGCGCAGCTTCGGCTTGATCTTGGCCTTGCGGACCTTCTCGACCGCGTCCTCGAGCTGATCGACCTTCTTCTTGTCGAAGGTCGTGTGGATCTCGTAGCCGCCCTGTTCGAGCTGCCCGGCGGTGATCTTGCCGTCGCTGTTGTTGATGACGTACGCCTTGGCGAGCGAGACCAGGTAGCCGATCTGGCCGCTCAGCTTGACGTTCGAGCGCGGGCTCTCCAACTTCGGGAACTTCGTGTACTTGTTGCGGACCTCGGCGCTGAGGCGGCCGTCCTTGACCTCCTCGTCGAGGATCCACTTCCAGCGCTTCTTGGCACGCTCCGTGTTCGCGTCACGGCTGGCCGCGGGGTCGATCTCGGGGTAACCGGCCGGGTCGTAGTACGTGGCGCCCTTGAGCACGGTCGCGAGGAGGGCGCACTGGCTCGGGTTCAGGTCCTCCGCGTCCTCGCCGAAGTAGGCGCGGGCGGCGGCCTGGATGCCGTAGGCGTTGCGGCCGTAGTAGGCGGTGTTCAGATAGCCCGCCATGATGTCTTCCTTGCTCACCTCCCGGCCGACCTTTATGGAGATGAACAGTTCCTTGAACTTACGCGTGAACGTCTGTGACTGGTCGTCGAGGCGGGCGTTCTTCACGTACTGCTGCGTGATGGTCGAGCCGCCCTGGGTCTGACCGCCCTTGGCCATGTTGACGACGGCCCGGGCGATGCCCATGGGGTCGACGCCCTTGTCCTTGTTGAAGGTCTTGTTCTCCGCCGAGATGACGGCGTTGCGCATGGCCCTCGGGATGTCCGCGTACTTGATGATCTGCCGGTTGGTCTCACCGCCGGTCGCGACCATCTGCGAGCCGTCGGCCCAGTAGTAGACGTTGTTCTGGGCCTTGGCCGCCTTGGCGACCTCCGGGACCTCGACGAGGGCGTACGCAATGCCGATGACCGCGAGCATGCTGCCGAGGAACCCGATGAACAGGCCGGTGACGAGCCGCCACGACGGCAGCCAGCGCCCCGCCCCGGACTTGCCCGCGCGCGGGTAGTCGATGAAGCGCTTCTTGGCAGGCTCGTGGCCACGCCCTCTGCCCCGCCCCCGGCCGGCGTTCTCGGCGGCCCTGCGACGGCCGCCACCACCCCCGACAGAACCGTTGCGGGCCGCGCGCCGGGCCTCGGCGCGACCGCCGTAGGGCCGCTCCTCGCCTCCGGGGGCCCCCGGCCCGTACGACGGCGGGGCTGACGGCGATGACGGCGATCCAGTGGCGCCACGCGGTGCTGCACGACGGCCCGACGGCGCTCCGGACGCGCCAGATGCGCCACGCCTGGCCGCGGCGCGTCCGCCGCCCTGCGGCTGCGGCGGTTTGCGACGGTGCTCGCTCATCGAACGACTACTCCTCGGGCAGGCGCGGGTCTCCGCGCCTGGAAACGGCGGCTGGTTTCCGGTCCCCCCGATGTACGGATGCGTCCGTTCCGGCACTCATCCGCACTGCACCGGGGACAGCGACGCCACCTCGCGTCACTTGGTTCCCGGCGGTATGCATGGCGCACAGACTACGCACCGTCAAAACCCTCTTAGGACCGAAGTTCACCCCAAAACAGGCAAGTTACTTCCTACGAATCGGTGATGTGATGCCGTTCACCGTGCCCCCTCTTGTCGCAGGCGGCACGTCGTTCTATCGTCGTGATGTATCGAGCCGATACATCAGGTCGGCATAAAGGGCCGTGCACGGCAGACCGGGACAGACGGGAGGCGACGATGAGCAGACGCTCCGGCATCCTCGAGTTCGCCGTGCTCGGCCTGCTCCGCGAGTCCCCGATGCACGGCTACGAGCTGCGCAAGCGGCTCAACACCTCACTGGGTGTGTTCCGCGCCTTCAGCTACGGGTCGCTCTACCCATGCCTCAAGACTCTGGTCGCGAACGGCTGGTTGATCGAGGAATCGGGTGCTGCCGGAGAGGCCCTGGCTCCCCTCGCGGGGCGCCGCGCCAAAATCGTCTACCGGTTGACGGCTGAAGGTAAGGAACACTTCGAGGAACTGCTCTCGCAGACCGGCCCCGATGCGTACGAGGACGAGCACTTCGCTGCCCGCTTCGCCTTCTTCGGCCAGACCTCGCGGGACGTGCGGATGCGGGTGCTCGAGGGCCGCCGCAGCCGCCTGGAGGAGCGCCTGGAGAAGATGCGCGCCTCCTTGGCCCGCACCCGGGAGCGCCTCGACGACTACACGCTTGAGCTGCAGCGGCACGGGATGGAGTCCGTGGAGCGCGAAGTGCGCTGGCTGAACGAGCTCATCGAGAGCGAGCGCGCGGGACGCGACCAGCAACGGTCCGCACCCGACGGCTCCGCTCAGCAGAACAGCACATCTGGGGAGTCGGGCGTCCTGCCCCGGCGGCGGGGCAGCACCCCGCCGCCGGATGCGTCCGACGACACCACCAAGTGAGCCTCCGCATTCGGCAGAGGCTCATCCGGAATACCGAGATCACACAGGGAGCAACCGGAATGGGTTCGGTTCGCGTAGCCATCGTCGGCGTGGGCAACTGCGCCGCCTCGCTGGTCCAGGGCGTCGAGTACTACAAGGACGCAGACCCGGACACCAAGGTCCCGGGCCTGATGCACGTCCAGTTCGGCGACTACCACGTCGGTGACGTCGAGTTCGTCGCCGCCTTCGACGTCGACGCGAAGAAGGTCGGCCTCGACCTCGCGGACGCGATCGGCGCCAGCGAGAACAACACCATCAAGATCTGCGACGTGCCGAACTCCGGCGTGCAGGTCCAGCGCGGCCACACCTACGACGGCCTGGGCAAGTACTACCGCCAGACCATCGAGGAGTCCGCCGAGGCCCCGGTCGACATCGTCCAGATCCTCAAGGACCGCAAGGTCGACGTCCTGGTCTGCTACCTGCCGGTCGGCTCCGAGGACGCGGCGAAGTTCTACGCCCAGTGCGCCATCGACGCCAAGGTCGCCTTCGTCAACGCCCTCCCGGTCTTCATCGCCGGCACCAAGGAGTGGGCGGACAAGTTCACCGAGGCGGGCGTCCCGATCGTCGGCGACGACATCAAGTCGCAGGTCGGCGCGACCATCACGCACCGCGTGATGGCGAAGCTGTTCGAGGACCGCGGTGTCCGTCTTGAGCGCACCATGCAGCTCAACGTCGGCGGCAACATGGACTTCAAGAACATGCTGGAGCGCGACCGCCTCGAGTCCAAGAAGATCTCGAAGACGCAGGCCGTCACCTCGCAGATCCCGGACCGCGAGCTGGGCGAGAAGAACGTCCACATCGGCCCGTCGGACTACGTGGCGTGGCTCGACGACCGCAAGTGGGCGTACGTCCGCCTCGAGGGCCGCGCCTTCGGCGACGTCCCGCTGAACCTGGAGTACAAGCTCGAGGTCTGGGACTCCCCGAACTCCGCGGGTGTCATCATCGACGCCCTGCGTGCCGCGAAGATCGCCAAGGACCGCGGCATCGGCGGCCCGATCCTGTCGGCGTCCTCGTACTTCATGAAGTCCCCGCCGGTGCAGTACTTCGACGACGAGGCCTTCGAGAACGTCGAGAAGTTCATCAAGGGCGAGGTCGAGCGCTGAGTCGAGCGCCAGGTCAACCGCTGAGCCGACCGCTGAGTCGGCTGCTTCGGTAGCCAGTTGGGGTCCCCGGGTCGTATGTGCCCGGGGACCCCGCTCGTATGTGAGGCTGTGCCCCATGGCTGTCGTCGGTGACCTGCGCGTTCTTCTGCGGCTGCGGGATTTCCGGCGGCTGCTGACCGTGCGGCTCGTCTCCCAGGGCGCGGACGGTGTCTTCCAGGTCGCGCTCGCCGCGTACGTGGTCTTCTCGCCGGAGAAGGAGACGTCCGCCGCGGCGATCGCCTCCGCGATGGCGGTGCTCCTGCTTCCGTACTCCCTCGTCGGCCCGTTCGCGGGCGTCCTGCTCGACCGCTGGCGGCGCCGCCAGGTCCTGCTGTACGGCAATGTGCTGCGGGCCGCCCTCGCCTGCGTGACCGCCGTGCTGATCCTCAGCGACACCCCGGACTGGCTCTTCTACGCCTCCGCGCTCTGTGTCACGGCCGTCAACCGCTTCGTCCTGGCCGGACTCTCGGCGGCGCTGCCGCGCGTCGTCGACGCCGACCGCCTGGTCCTGGCCAACTCGCTCTCCCCGACCGCCGGCACGCTCGCCGCCACCGCGGGCGGCGGTCTCGCCTTCGCGGTACGCATCGTGGCCTCGGGCTCGGACGCGGCCGTGGTCCTCCTGGGTGCCGCGCTCTATCTGTGCGCCGCGCTCGCCTCCCTGCGCATCTCCCGCGAACTCCTCGGCCCCGATCCCGAGTTGGTGCAGCCACACCTGCGCACGGCGCTCGCCGGGACCGCACGCGGTCTCCTTGCAGGCGTACGCCATCTCGCCGAGCGCCGCCCGGCCGCGCACGCTCTGGTGTCGATGACGCTGATGCGGTTCTGCTTCGGCGCGCTGACGGTCATGGTGCTGATGCTGTGCCGGTACGCGTGGGGGTCGACGGAGGACGACGGCCTCGCGCTGCTCGGGGTCGCCGTGGGGATCTCCGGTGCGGGGTTCTTCGCGGCGGCCGTGGTGACGCCGTGGGCCGCGGGGAGGTTCGGGCCGCGCGGCTGGCTCGTGCTCTGCGCGGCTGCGGCGGCCGTCCTGGAGCCCGCGCTCGGCCTGGCCTTCGCCCCGGTGCCGATGTTCATCGCCGCCTTCGTCCTGGGGCTGACCACCCAGGGCGCGAAGATCGCCACGGACACGGTCGTCCAGGCCGCCGTGGACGACGGCTTCCGAGGCCGGGTCTTCTCCCTTTACGACGTCCTCTTCAACATCTCCTTCGTCGGCGCGGCGGGCGTGGCCGCCCTGATGCTGCCCCCGGACGGAAAATCGGCCCCGTTGGTTGTCACCGTGGCCGTGATTTACGCGGCGATTGCTGTGGCTATGGCCAGGTTTGACGACCAGTAAGTGTCACATCAATGCCACAGAGGTCCGCTGAGCTTCAATCCGCGCTCGGGATCTCGGTAACTTACGAGGGTCGTTTCGCGCCATCGCGTATCCAGCCACACGCCTTGTGTTCTCTTCTAGGGGGATCCCCGTGTCCACTCCGCCGCCCCAGGGCCAGAATCCGTTCGCCCAGGGCCAGCAGCCCTACGGCCAGCAGCCGCAGGGCGGTGCGCCGTACGGCCAGCCCCAGGGCGAGGGCGCCCCTTACGGCCAGGCCCCCGGCCAGCCGTACCCCCCGCAGCCGGGCGCTCCGCAGCAGCCGGGCGTGCCGTTCTACCAGGGCGGTCCGGACCCGCAGGCGCCGCGCAAGAGCAAGAAGAAGCGCATATTCACCATCGTGGGTGTCGCCGTCGTCGCCCTGATCGCCGGTGGCGCGTACCTGGCGGGCCAGGACGAGGCAGCGGCCGCCGAGGTCGGTGACTGCATGAGCGTCGGCAACCCGACGAGCTCCACCGACCCGGACCTGAAGATCGTGGACTGCGGCGACTCCAAGGCGGAGTACAAGGTCGCCGAGAAGAAGGAAAGCGGCACCTGCGACATCAGGAAGTACGCCCAGTACCGGGAGACGGGTCGCGGTGACGACTTCACGCTCTGCCTGGAGAAGCTCAAGAAGTAGGCAGCTCGTCACCACTGAGGGGCGATGTTTCACGTGAAACATCGCCCCTCTTCATGCGTGAGGGGTGCTGTGTTTCACGTGAAACACAGCACCCCTCACGCATGCCCAGCCCTACTGCTCCTGCGTGGCCCACCACTCCTTGAGCGCCGCCACCGCCGCGTCCCGCTCCATCGGCCCGTTCTCCAGGCGCAGCTCAAGCAGGAACTTGTAGGCCTGGCCGACGGCCGGGCCGGGGCGGACGGCCAGGATCTCCATGATCTCGTTGCCGTCGAGGTCGGGGCGGATGGAGTCCAGCTCCTCCTGCTCCTGGAGGCGGGCGATGCGCTCCTCCAGGCCGTCGTACGCGCGGGACAGGTTGTTGGCCTTGCGCTTGTTGCGGGTGGTGCAGTCGGAGCGGGTCAGCTTGTGCAAGCGGGTGAGGAGCGGGCCCGCGTCGCGGACGTACCGGCGGACCGCGGAGTCCGTCCACTCGCCCTCGCCGTAGCCGTGGAAGCGCAGGTGCAGCTCCACGAGCCGTGAGACGTCCTTGATGAGCTCATTCGAGTACTTCAGGGCCGTCATGCGCTTCTTGGTCATCTTTGCGCCGACCACCTCGTGGTGGTGGAAGGAGACCCGCCCGTCCGACTCGAAGCGGCGCGTCCTCGGCTTGCCGATGTCGTGCAGCAGCGCGGCGAGCCGCAGCGTCAGGTCCGGGCCTTCGGTCTCCAGCGCCATCGCCTGTTCGAGGACGATCAGCGTGTGGTCGTAGACGTCCTTGTGCCGGTGGTGCTCGTCGCGCTCGAGGCGCAGGGCGGGCAGCTCCGGCAGGACGTGGTCGGCGAGGCCGGTGTCCACGAGGAGCGCGAGGCCCTTGGCCGGGTGCGCGGACAGGACGAGCTTGTTCAGCTCGTCCCGGACCCGCTCGGCGGAGACGATCTCGATGCGCCCGGCCATCGCCTTCATCGCGGCGACGACCTCAGGGGCCACCTCGAAGTCCAGCTGCGCGGCGAAGCGCGCGGCCCGCATCATCCGCAGCGGGTCGTCCGAGAAGGACTCCTCAGGGGTGCCGGGGGTACGCAGGACGCGCTCGGCCAGGTCGCCGAGGCCACCGTGCGGGTCGATGAACGTCTTCTCCGGGAGCGCCACGGCCATCGCGTTCACGGTGAAGTCACGGCGGACGAGGTCCTCCTCGATGGAGTCGCCGTACGACACCTCGGGCTTGCGCGAGGTCCGGTCGTACGCCTCCGATCGATATGTCGTCACTTCGACCTGGAAGCGCTGCTCGGCGCCGTCCACGCGGGCGTCCTTCTGGCAGCCCACCGTCCCGAAGGCGATCCCGACCTCCCAGACCGCGTCGGCCCACGGACGGACGATCTTCAGTACGTCCTCGGGGCGGGCGTCCGTCGTGAAGTCCAGGTCGTTGCCGAGCCGGCCCAGGAGTGCGTCCCGGACCGAGCCGCCCACCAGGGCGAGCGAGAACCCGGCCTCCTGGAAACGGCGGGCGAGGTCGTCCGCGACGGGGGAGACGCGCAGCAGCTCGCTCACGGCGCGGTCCTGCGCCTGGCTCAGGGCACGGGGATTGTCTTCGTTGGCGTTCGGCACAACAGAAAAGGGTACGTGCCCCGGGCGCCCGGGGCCGCCCGGATTTCCCCGGGCCTCGTCAGCGCCGCGCACGGCGCTCACCACCAGCCTTCTGGACATCGCCGCCAGGTCTTCCGATCTTGTGGAGCAGTCCGCGGCACTTAGCCCCGGCGCACCTCGTTACCATGCGTGGACGCAGCGAACGACTAGCACCGACACAGCTGACGACGACGAGGGACGGGCAACGCGTGGCCGAGGCGGCAGATTTCCCGGGGACCAGCCCCTCACCTGCCCGCCGGTGGTTCCGGCGGACAGCGACACTGCTGGCCGGGGCACCACTGCTGGCCGGACTGCTCCAGGTGCCCGTGAGTCCCTCCGCGCACGCCGCCAGTGCCGGAGCGACGACGGGCACGGCGACCGCGACCGGGTCGGCGAGCACGTCGAGCGCCACGGGCGCGCACAGCGGCACTGCCGCGAACGCCCACAAGGCCTCCACGGGCGCGAAGGCCGCCCCCACCGGATCCCGCACCGTCGATGTGTCCCTGGACTCGCTCACGCCCAGCGCGCCGCGAGACGGCGACACCGTCGTCGTCTCGGGCAAGATCACCAACGAGGGCCGTCAGGCGATCACCGACGCCCATGTGGGCCTCCGCGTGGGCAGCGCCCTGGGCGGCCGCACGGACATCGACAGCGCCGCGAAGCGGACCGCGTACCAGCCGGGGCTCGACGGCTCCGAGGTCGGCGGGAAGTACGTCGAGAAGTTCTCCCGGCTCGCCCCGGGCGTCCCGTACGACTTCAGCATCTCCGTGCCCGTGAGCGCCCTGCGCCTCGGCATGGACGGCGTCTACCAGCTCGGCGTCACACTGACCGGTCAGACCGCCGCACAGCCCTACCCCCAGGTGCTCGGCATCGAGCGGACCTTCCTGCCGTGGCAGGACGGGGCGGCCGACACGAAGACCAAGACGACGTACCTGTGGCCGCTCATCTCCACCACGCACCTCACGTCGAGGACCCGCTCCGACGAGGAGCAGACGCCGCTCTTCAAGGACGAGAGCCTGGCCAAGGAGCTCCAGACGGGCGGGCGGCTGCAGCAGCTCCTGACGCTCGGCAGTCAGCTCGACGTCGCCTGGGTGATCGACCCGGACCTGCTGGTCTCCGTCGACGCGATGACGACGAGCTATGACGTCGAGGGGCCGGACGGCACGACCGTCGCGGGCAAGAACCAGGCCGTCGCGAAGCAGTGGCTCAACCAGCTCCACAAGGCCGTCAAGGGCAAGAAGGTCGTCGCACTGCCCTTCGCCGACCCCGACCTCGCCTCGCTCGCCCACAACGGCAGGGCCGTCAAGGGCTCGCTCGGCCACCTCAAGGAAGCCACCGAGGTCGGCGCCCAGGCCGTGGAGGACATCCTCAACGTCAAGCCAAGCTCGGACTTCGCCTGGCCCGCCGAGGGCGCGATCGACCCGTCGGTCGTGGACGTCGCCACGTCGGCGGGCGCCCACTCGGTGATCGCCCGCAGCGACAGCCTGCGCGAGACGAACGGGCTGCCGTACACGCCCAGCGCCGCGCGGCCCATCGGCGGCGGGACGACCGCCGTGGTCGCCGACGCGCGCCTCTCGACCGCTTTCCGCGGCGATATGACGGGGGCCGAGGACTCCACCCTGGCCACCCAGGAGTTCCTGGCCCAAAGTCTCATGATCACGCTGCAGGATCCGGACAAGCAGCGCAGCGTCGTGGTCGCCCCCCAGCGCATGCCCTCGGCCAGCCAGGCCCAGACCATGGCGCGGGCGCTGGCCGCCCTCGACGACAAGCGCTGGTCGCAGCCGCAGTCCCTGACGGCGGCGGCGAAGGCCGAGCCGGACCCGGACGCCACCACCCAGGTCCCCTCGACCGGGTCCTACCCGTCGTCGCTGCGTAAGCAGGAACTGCCCCGCTCGGCGTTCGAGGAGGTCCAGAACACCCAGGGCAAGCTCGACCGCTTCAAGCAGATCCTCTCCGAGCCGGACCGCGTGATCACGCCCTTCGGGCGGGCGATGGACCGTGAGATGTCCACGTCGTGGCGCGGCCGTCCGACGGACGCCCAGAACTTCCGCAAGGGCGTGCAGGGGTATCTGACGAGCCTCATCCAGCAGGTGAAGCTGATCAACAAGTCCGACGTGAAGCTGTCGGGCCGCAGCGCGACCATCCCGGTCACGGTGCAGAACAACCTGGTGCAGGGCGTCGACCACCTCGTCCTGCGCCTGACGTCGACCAACCCCACCCGTCTGAAGGTCGGCGACGGACTCTACGAGGAGCAGCCCGTCAGGATCACGGGCGGCGGCCACACCCAGTCCGTGAAGTTCACCACCACGGCCAACGCCAACGGCCCGGTCACGGTCTACGCCCAGCTCTACACCGAGGACAACGAGCCCTACGGCGAGCCCGTCCGCTTCGACGTCAACGTCACCGAGTTCACCGCGACGGTGATGCTGGTCATCGGCGGCGGCGTGCTGCTGCTCGTCCTCGCCGGATTCCGCATGTACACGCAGCGCAAGCGCGCGGCGCGGCGTCAGGCGGAGGCGGGCCCGGACGGCGGCTCCGACGGTGATTCCGACGCCACCCCCGACACCTCTCCCGACACCGACCCCGGTTCGGCCGATCCCGAGCAGCCGAGTGACCCGACACCGGACACCGCTGTGGAAAGCACCGAGCCGTCGCACACGGGTGAGAGAGTGGACCGTTGAGCGATGTCGTGGCCGGTGGGCCCGCGGACCATGAGGTGGGGTAAACCATGAACGCGCCGTACGACGGTGAGCGCGGCCAGGGCGCGGGCAGCTCCGGTGCTGCCGGGAACCCGCCTCCCGGCCCCCAGGAGGACGGTCAGGTGCCGCCGCAGCACGAGCCGGACGCCTACCTCCAGGACGCGTACGCCCAGGACCCCTACCGGGCCCAGGACCTCTCGGCCCAGGACCCGGTGGCCGAGGCGCTCTACGACCGCGCGGCCCACCCCCCGCCCCCGCCCGGCAGCTACCCCGACCCGCAGCAGCTCTACGCCCAGCCGCCGTCGGCGCAGTACCAGCCGGACCCCCGCGTCTGGGCCCAGACCCCGCCGCCGGAGCCGGACGGCACCACCCGTCACCTCCCCTACGGCGACGACCCGCGCACCACGCAGTACGTGGGCGTGGACGACCTCGTCACCCAGGCCGGCGAGGAGCGGCACCAGCCGGACGCCTTCGCTCACCTCTTCCGGGACCAGCAGGGCAGCGGCCACCGCGACCCGCGGGCGGGCTACGGCGACCCCCAGGCCGCCGACCCGCGCGCCCAGCAGGGCTACGAGGGCCAGCAGAACGCCCCGTACCAAGGACAGCAGGGCGGGGGATACCAGGGCCAGCACCCCGCCCAGGGGGCCGGGTACCAGGACCAGCAGGCGGGCGGTTACCAGGGACAGCCCGGGTACCAAGGGCAGCCCGCCGGATACCAGGACCAGCAGGGCACCGCCTACCCCTACCAGCAGCCCGGCCAGGCCGGCTACCCGGATCAGCAGCAGCCCGGTGCCGGGTACGCCCACCAGCAGGGCGCCGCCTACGCGGACCAGCAGCACGGCTCGCCGTACGCGTACCCGCAGAGCGACCCCGCGTACGGCGAGCAGCAGCAGGGTGCCCAGTACGCGCAACAGGGCGCTCCGTACGCCAACCAGCAGGCCGGTGGCTACTACCAGGACCCAAACCAGTACCCGGATCCCGGCCAGTACCCGGACCAGAACCAGGGCGGCTACTACCAGGAGCCGCAGCACGGCGGCACGCGCCCGGCCGCGGGGCAGGAGGCACCGGCGTCCCCGGCCGTCCCCGCGCCCGCCAAGGCCCCCTCGGCGGCTCCCTCGGCGCCCGCGGGGAAGTCCGGTGGCCGCGCGTCCAGCCTGCTGAAGTCCAGCGCCGTGATGGCCGCGGGCACGATGGTGTCCCGCCTCACCGGCTTCGTCCGCTCGGCAATGATCGTCTCGGCGCTCGGCATCGGCCTGCTCGGCGACACCTTCCAGGTCGCCTACCAGTTGCCGACGATGATCTACATCCTCACCGTCGGCGGCGGCCTCAACTCGGTCTTCGTACCGCAGCTCGTGCGCGCCCAGAAGAACGACGCGGACGGCGGCCAGGCGTACGCCAACCGGCTCCTGACGCTCGTCATGGTGGCGCTCGGCATCCTCACGGTGCTCGGCTGGATCGCCGCGCCGCTGCTGGTCCACCTGCTCTCCACGCCGGTCGCCAGCGACCCGGCGGCCAACGAGGTCGCCATCACCTTCGTCCGCTACTTCCTGCCGTCGATCTTCTTCATGGGCATCCACGTCGTGATGGGGCAGATCCTCAACGCCCGCGGGAAGTTCGGCGCGATGATGTGGACCCCGGTCCTCAACAACATCGTCATCATCGCGACGCTCGGCATGTTCCTCTGGGTGTACGGCACGTCCGAGAAGTCGGGCATGCGCGTCACGTCGATCCCCGACGACGGCGTGCAGCTGCTCGGGGTCGGCGTCCTGCTCGGGCTCGTCGTGCAGTCGCTCGCGATGTTCCCCTACCTGCGCGAGACCGGCTTCAAGCTGCGGCTGCGCTTCGACTGGAAGGGCCAGGGGCTCGGCAAGGCCGCCATGCTCGCCAAGTGGACGATGCTGTTCGTCCTCGCCAACCAGGCGGGCGCGATCGTCGTCACCCAGCTGGGCACCGCGGCGGTCAAGCACTCCGGCATGGACGGCACCGGCTTCTCCGCCTACGCCAACGCCCAGCTCATCTGGGGACTCCCGCAGGCCATCATCACGGTCTCCCTGATGGCCGCCCTGCTGCCGAGGCTGTCGCGCTCGGCGCACGAGGGCGACACCGGGGCCGTGCGCGACGACATCTCGCAGGGCCTGCGCACCTCGGCCGTCGCGATCGTGCCGATCGCCTTCAGCTTCCTCGCACTCGGCATCCCGATGTGCACGCTCATCTTCGGCTCGTCCGGCGTCAACGGCGCCACTCGCATGGGCTACATGCTGATGGCCTTCGGCCTCGGCCTGATCCCGTACTCCGTGCAGTACGTCGTCCTGCGCGCCTTCTATGCGTACGAGGACACCCGCACCCCCTTCTACAACACGGTCATCGTGGCCGCCTTCAACGCCGCCGCCTCCGGGATCTGCTACCTGGTGCTGCCCGCCCGCTGGGCCGTGGCGGGCATGGCGCTCTCCTACGGCGCCGCGTACGCGATCGGTGTGGGCGTCGCCTGGCAGCGGCTGCGCAAGCGCCTGGGCGGCGATCTGGACGGGGCGAACGTGATCCGTACGTACGCCCGGCTCGCGCTGGCCTCCGTGCCGGGAGCGATTCTCGGCGCCGGGGCCGGGTACGCGATCACCAAGGCGCTCGGGCAGGGGGTCATCGGCTCGCTGGCCGCGCTGATCGTCGGTCTGGCGGTGCTCTTCGGGGTCTTCTTCCTGGCCGCGCGGCGCATGCGGATCCAGGAGCTCAACTCGCTGGTCGGTATGGTGCGCGGGCGACTGGGACGCTGATGTGAAGGAGTCCGCACAACCATCGTCGGCCACCGCGTGTCGTGCATAGCGCCGGACTGTGGGCACAATTGGCTTTGGCGTCTGACGAAGCGCAACGGATGGGGAGGCAGGAACGACGGTGGCGGAACGGAGCACGGCTGCCGTCGACGTGGCAGACAACAGCGGCGACAAGCCGCTGACCGCGCAGGCGGAGCAGTCCACGGCCGACGGGGTGGCCCAGACCCGGGAGCGGGACACGGCGGACGACGGAACAGCCAACAAGAACGAGCCCACCAGCCCGCCCGGGGTGACAACTCCCCCGGAACTGCACAGCGGTCACAAACTCGCCAGACGCTATCGCCTCGAAGAGTGCGTCACCCGTCTGGACGGTTTCAGCAGTTGGCGTGCGGTCGACGAGAAACTGCGCCGGGCCGTGGGTGTGCACCTGCTGCCCGCCGACCATCCCCGGGCCCGCTCGGTGCTCGCCGCGGCCCGCTCCGCGGCGCTGCTCGGTGACCCCCGCTTCGTGCAGGTCCTGGACGCGGTCGAGGAGAACGACCTCGTCTACGTCGTGCACGAGTGGCTGCCCGACGCCACGGAACTGACCGCGCTGCTCGCGGCAGGCCCCCTCGAGGCCCACGACGCCTACCAACTCGTCAGCCAGGTCACCCAGGCGATGGCCGCCGCCCACCGCGAAGGCCTCGCGCATCTGCGGCTGACCCCGAGCGCCGTGCTGCGTACCTCCTCGGGCCAGTACCGCATCCGCGGCCTCGCCGTGAACGCCGCGCTGCGCGGCATCAACTCCGAGACCCCGCAGCGCACGGACACCGAGGCGATCGGTGCCCTGCTGTACGCCGCGCTGACGCAGCGCTGGCCCTACGACAGCGACGCCTACGGCCTGTCCGGCCTGCCCAAGGGCGTCGGCCTGCTCCCGCCGGACCAGGTCCGTGCCGGGGTGCACCGCGGCCTGTCGGAGCTCGCCATGCGCGCGCTCGCCAACGACGGCGCGACCGCGTCCCGCCAGGAGCCCGCGTGCCCCACGCCGGACGACCTGGTGAAGGCCATCGCCGAGCTGCCCCGCATCCGGCCCCCGGAGCCCGTCTTCACGGCTCCTCCGGAGTACCAGCGCACGACGTACCAGCAGGGCAACTACGGCCGCGGCGCCCAGCCGCCCGGCACCACCCAGCCCGTCCCCGCCCCGCCGCCCCCGCTGCAGAGCCGCACCGGCAAGGCCCTCAAGTGGGCCGTCTCCGCGCTGCTCATCGCCGCCCTTGGCCTGGGCAGTTGGCAGCTCGCGGACGCGCTGATGGACCAGAACAAGAACGGCGACTCCAGTACGACGAAGACGACGGACGGCGACGACAAGAAGCAGCCGAAGCCTCCCAAGCCGATCGCGATCCAGAACGCACAGGAGTCACCGCTCGGCGGCAAGCTGCAGGACCCCGAGAACGCCTCGAAGACGCACGACGGCGACACGTCCACGCTCTGGCGCACCAAGTCGTACGTCGACGGTCCTCGGCTGGCCCCGTACCGCCCCGGCGTCGGCATCGTCTACGACCTCGGTTCCGCCAAGAACGTCACGGCTGCGTCGCTCGGCCTCAAGTACCCGGGCTCCGAAACGAAGGCGACGCTCTACGCGGCCGACTCCATGTCGCCGTCCGGTCCTGTCGACTCGATGAAGAAGATCGGTGACGGCACGACCACAGGCATGAGCCTCAAGATCAAGGCTGACAAGCCGGTCAAGACGCAGTACGTGCTTATCTGGATGACGGACGTACCGAAGTCCGGCGCGGACGGCTACTACAGCGCGGGCTACAAGCAGGGCATCACGGAAGTGAAGTTCAAGGGCTGACGGGTCCGGCGGACGCTGAGGGGCGAGGGGAGGGGTTCCACGTTGGACAGCACCGAGCTCGGTGAGCTCACCGACCAGGAGCTCCTTGCGCGCCATGTCGACGGCGACAAGGACGCCTTCGGTGAGATCGTCCGCCGCCACCGCGACCGGCTGTGGGCCGTGGCCCTGCGCACCCTGGGAGACCGCGAGGAGGCGGCGGACGCCGTCCAGGACGCCCTCGTCTCCGCCTACCGCGCCGCGCACACCTTCCGCGGCCAGTCCGCCGTGACGACCTGGCTGCACCGCATCACCGTGAACGCCTGCCTCGACCGGGCGCGCAAGGCGGCATCCCGGAAGACCTCTCCCGTCGACGACGCCGAACGCCTGGACCAGCTCCTGGAACCGCACGAGTCGGCCGCGGCGCCCGTCGAACGCGGCGATCTGCACCGGGAGCTCCTGGAGGCCCTCGGCACCCTGCCACCCGATCAGCGCGCCTGCCTCGTGCTGGTGGACATGCAGGGCTATCCCGTGGCCGAGGCGGCCCGGGTGCTCGACGTCCCGACCGGCACGGTGAAGAGCCGCTGCGCGCGCGGCAGAGCCCGGCTCCTGCCGCTCCTCACGCATCTGCGGACGGAAGCACCGTCCCGACGCGAGGACGACACGGGCAGCGGCGGCAAGGACGCCCCCAGAAAGAACGCCCCGGGACGGAACCGGACCGAGGGGACAACCGTCCCACCGGCAGCGGAACCTCAGGACGCGGGGCCTCCTTCGGATGCGGGACCCAGCGACTCAGCGGCAGTGAAGGGCGGAGGTGGACGAGCGTGACCACGACGACAGACTCAGCCGGGCACCCGGACGTCGCCGAGATCTCCGACCTCACCGAAGGCCTGCTCTCCCCGTCGCGCACCTTGGACGTGCGTCGGCATCTGGATGACTGCCCGCTCTGCGCCGATGTCTACGCATCCCTGGAAGAGATCCGCGGCATGCTCGGTTCGCTGCCCGGGCCGCCCCGCATGCCCACCGATGTCACGGAGCGCATCGACGCGGCCCTGGCGGCGGAGGCGCTGCTCGACGCGACGGCCACGGCAGCCGTCGCCGAAGTCGAAGGGGCGAGCCTCGACGGCTCCGACCACGCAAGCGATACCACCTCCGACTCCGGCCGTGAAACCGCCGCCGAACCCGTCGCGCATGTTTCACGTGAAACATCGCCCGCGGACGCGCCCAAGCCGACCGCCGGATCCGGCGCCACGCCGACGTCCACCGTGAGTAGCCCCTCGGCACACGGCCCCGCCGGACACCCGCGTGCGGCCACCGGCCCGGGTCGCGGCGGACGCCCGCGAGGCCGCCGACGCCGTACGACGATGCTCGGCGCCGTCTTCACTGCCGCCGCACTCGGCCTGGGGGCCCTGCTGATCCAGCCGTGGAGCGATGACTCGACGGAGTCGCCCACTGCCTCCTCGACGGGCAAGGACACCTTCGCGAAGGGCAAGCTCGAAGCTCAGGTCTCCGACCTCCTCTCCGAGGAACAGAAGATCTCGGGCACGGAGACGGGGGGAAAGAAGCCCTCCTTCGACACCCGGTCCAGCCCCGAGGGGACCCCGCAGAAGGGCTCCACGATGCGCGAGGACTACGTCGAGGTGCCCGCCTGCATCGAGAAGGGCCTCGGCGGCCGGACGCCCCTGGCGGTCGACAAGGGCACGTACGAGGGAACGAACGTCTACCTCGTCGTCGTGCCGCACGACACCGATGGAGCGAAGGTCTCCGCGTATGTCGTGGACGCCGCCTGCGTGAGCGCGTCCGCGTCGGCCGACGCCAAGGGCAAGGTCCTGCTCACGGAGTCCTACGCCCGCCCCTGAGGCCCTGAGGCTCCCTTCCTGACCCACTCCCCGGTCTCGGTGCCGGGCCCCCTTCTCGCTCCCCGAGCACACGCTCCTTCCGTGTGCTCGGACACGTGGGGAATGCTCGCCCCGTAGGATCCGTTGGGTGGGGTGAGAGTCCTGAGACAGGCCCCCGGCAGTACGCAGTAGTCCCCAGAGACGAGGAATCAAGCCGTGACCGACGTCCGTAACGTGATCATCATCGGCTCCGGGCCCGCCGGCTACACGGCGGCGCTCTACACCGCGCGCGCCTCGCTGAAGCCCCTGGTGTTCGAAGGTGCCGTCACCGCGGGCGGTGCGCTGATGAACACCACCGATGTGGAGAACTTCCCGGGCTTCCGGGACGGCATCATGGGCCCCGACCTCATGGACAACATGCGGGCCCAGGCGGAGCGCTTCGGTGCCGAGCTCGTCCCCGACGACGTGGTCTCCGTCGACCTGTCGGGTGAGATCAAGACGGTCACGGACACGGCGGGCACGGTCCACCGCGCGAAGAGCGTCATCGTCACGACGGGCTCGCAGCACCGCAAGCTGGGCCTGCCCCGGGAGGACGCCCTCTCCGGACGCGGTGTCTCCTGGTGCGCGACCTGCGACGGGTTCTTCTTCAAGGACCAGGACATCGCGGTGATCGGTGGCGGTGACACGGCGATGGAGGAGGCCACCTTCCTCTCCCGGTTCGCCAAGTCCGTGACCGTGGTGCACCGCCGCGACAGCCTCCGTGCCTCCAAGGCCATGCAGGAGCGCGCCTTCGCCGACCCGAAGATCAAGTTCATCTGGGACAGCGAGATCGCCGAGATCCACGGCGACCAGAAGCTCTCCGGCCTCACCCTGCGCAACCTCAAGACGGGCGAGACCTCCGAGCTGCCGGTGACCGGTCTGTTCATCGCGATCGGCCACGACCCGCGCACCGAGCTCTTCAAGGGCCAGCTGGACCTGGACGACGAGGGCTACCTGAAGGTCGACGCGCCGTCGACCCGGACGAACCTCTCCGGTGTCTTCGGTGCCGGTGACGTCGTCGACCACACGTACCGCCAGGCGATCACGGCGGCGGGCACCGGCTGCTCCGCCGCTCTCGACGCCGAGCGCTTCCTCGCCGCCGCCGTGGACAGCGAGAACGCTGCCACCGCGACTGTCTGACCAACTGACCCCGCCAGCCCCACCGCAGTACCAAGTTAGGAGCCCCCTGTGGCCGGAACCCTGAAGCACGTCACTGACGCCTCCTTCGAGGAGGACGTGCTCAAGAGCAGCAAGCCCGTACTGGTCGACTTCTGGGCCGAGTGGTGCGGCCCCTGCCGCCAGATCGCGCCGTCCCTCGAGGCCATCGCCGCCGAGCACGGCGACAAGATCGAGATCGTCAAGCTCAACATCGACCAGAACCCCGCGACGGCCGCCAAGTACGGCGTCATGTCGATCCCGACCCTGAACGTCTACCAGGGTGGCGAGGTCGCCAAGACCATCGTCGGCGCCAAGCCGAAGGCCGCCCTCGTGCGCGACCTGGAAGACTTCATCGCCGAGTAGTCGGAGTGTGCCGCGATGGCGGCAGGCGATGTTTCACGTGAAACACGAATGGGCCAACCCCACGGGGTTGGCCCATTCGTTTGGCTACAGCGGCCGCAGCGCCGGTTCCTTCTGGACCGCACCGAGGAGCCGGTCGATGGCCAGCTCGACGTCTTCCTTCCACGACAACGTCGTCCGCAGCTCCAGCCGCAGCCGCGGATAGGAGGGGTGCGGGCGTACCGTCTTGAAGCCCACGGCCAGCAGATGGTCCGCGGGCAGCACACAGGCCGGCTTCTCCCAGCGCGCGTCGCCGAACGCCTCGATGGCCTTGAACCCCCGGCGCAGTAGATCCTTCGCGACGGTCTGCACGATGACGCGACCGAGGCCCTGCCCCTGATAACCCGGCATGATCCACGCGGTCATCAGCTGCACGGCGTCCGGTGAGACGGGGCTCGTGGGGAAGGCGGTCGAGCGCGGCACATACGCGGGCGGTGCGTAGAGCACGAACCCCACGGGCACGTCGTCGACGTAGACCACTCGGCCGCAGGACCCCCACTCCAGCAGGACGGCGGAGATCCACGCCTCCTTCTCCAGCTCCGGCGTACCGGCCTTTACCGCGGCCTGGCCGCTGACCGGGTCCAGCTCCCAGAAGACACACGTGCGACAACGCTTGGGAAGGTCCGGAAGGTTGTCCAGCGTGAGCGGTACGAGCCGTCGCCCCATGAAGGCGGTTCCTCACTTCCTTCGCTCGCGGCGCCACGAGCGGCTGTCAGTGCGCTCCGTTCCCGGAGCAGGCTGCCGACGAAACCACCAACCGCTCCGAGCCCGAGCCCGGCGGTCACCAGTCCTGTGCGGCTCACCGATCGCATGGCCCCTGCCTCCCCTAAGAGGTGCCGTCAGGTGGATGCGCCGTACCCGATCGCATCGTATCCACGATGCGATTGCGCCGAAACCGTAAGAAAGGAAAGAGCAGGCCGTGTTCCGGCACACACCGGACACGACCTGCTCTCACAGACTTCAGGACACTTCGTCCTACGGCCTCATGAGCCTCAGTCCTGCTCGTCCTCCGAGGCGTTCTCGGCCTCAGCCTCGGCCTCGGCGAGCCCGTTCCTGAGCACCGGACCCTCCTCCGGGGCGAGCGTGGCGAGGATGCGCTCCAGGTCCTCCAGGGAGGCGAAGTCGACGACGATCTTGCCCTTCTTCTGGCCCAGATCGACACGCACCCGGGTGTCGAACCGGTCGGAGAGGCGCGTGGCCAGACCGGTCAGAGCGGGGGAGAGGATCGTGCCGGCTCGGGGGCCCTTCGCCTTGGGCTTGCTCTGCGGCCGCGACCCCATCAGGGTCACGATCTCCTCCACGGCACGCACCGAGAGCCCCTCGGCCACGATGCGGTGGGCGAGCCTGTCCTGCTCCTCCGGGTCCTCCACGGCCAGCAGTGCCCGGGCATGGCCCGCGGAGAGAACACCGGCGGCGACCCGGCGCTGCACTGTCGCCGAGAGCTTGAGGAGCCGCAGCGTGTTGGAGACCTGCGGACGCGAACGCCCGATGCGGTCAGCCAACTGGTCGTGCGTGCAGTTGAAGTCCTTGAGCAGCTGGTCGTAGGCCGCGGCCTCTTCCAGCGGGTTCAGCTGGGCGCGGTGCAGGTTCTCCAGAAGCGCGTCCAGGAGGAGCTTGTCGTCCTCCGTCGCCCGCACGATCGCCGGGATGCGCTCCAGACCCGCCTCACGACAGGCCCGCCAGCGCCGCTCGCCCATGATGAGCTCGTAGCGCGCGGGTCCCAACTGCCGTACGACGACGGGCTGGAGGAGACCGACCTCCTTGATGGAGGTCACCAGCTCGGCGAGGGCGTCCTCGTCGAACACCTCGCGCGGCTGTCGCGGGTTGGGCTTGATGGAGTCGAGGGGAAGCTCCGCGAAGTGCGCTCCGGCCGGGCGCAGCGGCTCCTCGGCCACGGTGCCGTTGGCGGGCTCGTCCGTTTCCTGGGAAACGGGGTGCTGGGGAAGGGAGGCCACCTTCGCGGCCGCCACACCTCGCTCAGCCGTGAGCACCGGCACGGCCGAGGGCGAGGTGGAACCTCCACCCGCGGCGGGGGCCGCCGACTTCTCCGTAGGAGCCGCAGGGATCAGAGCGCCGAGGCCACGGCCCAGCCCTCTCCGTCGCTCGCTCACTGCATCCCCTCCGTCATGTTCTGCTGTTCGTTCTGGTTGCCCGCGTGGGCATGCTGCACGTCGTAGCGCACGCCGACTCCGCGCAGGGCGATCTCGCGTGCCGCCTCGAAGTACGACAGGGCACCGCTGGAGCCCGGATCATAGGTCAGCACGGTCTGGCCGTAGCTGGGCGCCTCGGAGATACGCACGGAGCGCGGGATGCTCGTGCGCAGCACCTCGTCGCCGAAGTGGTTGCGCACCTCGTCCGCCACCTGGGACGCCAGCCGGGTCCGGCCGTCGTACATGGTGAGCAGGATGGTCGACACATGCAGCAGCGGGTTGAGGTGCCCGCGCACCAGGTCGACGTTGCGCAGGAGCTGCCCCAGGCCCTCCAGTGCGTAGTACTCGCACTGGATCGGGATCAGTACCTCCGCGCCGGCGACCAGAGCGTTGACCGTCAACAGCCCCAGCGACGGCGGGCAGTCGATGAGGATGTAGTCCAACGGCTGGTCGTAGGCCTGGATCGCCCGCTGCAACCGGCTCTCCCGTGCCACCAGGGACACCAGCTCGATCTCCGCACCCGCGAGATCGATGGTCGCAGGGGCGCAGAAGAGGCCCTCGACGTCGGGGACGGGCTGGACGATTTCGGAGAGAGGCTTGCTCTCGACCAACACGTCGTAGATGGAGGGGACTTCGGCGTGATGGTCGACACCGAGGGCCGTGGACGCGTTGCCCTGCGGATCGAGGTCGATCACCAGAACGCGCGCGCCGTGCAGAGCGAGCGAAGCGGCAAGGTTGACGGTTGTCGTCGTCTTGCCCACCCCACCCTTCTGGTTGGCGACCACCATGACTCGGGTCTGATCCGGTCGCGGCAGGCCCTCGCCTGCACGGCCCAGGGCTTCCACCGCCAGCTGGGCGGCACGACCAATGGGGGTGTCGTCCATCGGGCTCGGTGTTTCACGTGAAACATCCTCCCCCGCCGACTCGGTACGGGGACCGGGGACCGGATCGGTCATCGGTCCCGCGATGTTGGCGTCGGACCGCAAGGATTCACTCTCCTCGACTTCAGGCTCGCAATGAACAGAGCCTCCCATGCTTTCGGGGTCGTGAACCAGCGAGGCCCGGTCTTCTGTGGACGAGTCCCCCTCTGTGGACAACTCCGTGCCCTTATCGAGGGAACCAAGCGGTCGGCGTTCCCGGGGTTCCGCAGCGCGGCCGCGGCTGATGATGCCATGCAGCAGTGAGCGACGTTTCACGTGAAACACGATGCACGGCGACCGGGGTGCCGCTGGTGCGACACCCCGGTATGCGTACGTTTGACAGCTTTTGTGGAGTACGGCTCGTCGTCAGGACGGATCAGCGACGGCGCCGCGTCCGCCCCACGCGTGCGGCCTTGGCCCGCTTGGCCGCGAAGCGCACACCACCCGGGCTCTCCCCGACCTCGACCCGCACCACGGTGGACAGCGGATCCACCACGCCCTCGCCCACCTGTACGACGGAGACGGACTCCGCACCGAGCTTGCTCAGGGCAGCGCCCGCCGCTTTGACCTCTTCCTCGGCGGTGTCGCCCTTGAGGGCCAGCATCTCGCCGTACGGACGCAGCAGCGGCACACCCCAGCCCGCGAGCCGGTCCAGCGGGGCCACGGCCCGTGCCGTCACCACATGGACGGGCGGCAGCTTGCCGAGGACTTCCTCGGCGCGGCCCCGGACGACCGTCACATGGTCGAGCCCGAGAAGCTCGACGACCTCGGTCAGGAAGTTCGTGCGACGCAGCAGCGGCTCAAGCAGCGTGATCTTCAGGTCCTCCCGGACCAGGGCGAGCGGGATACCGGGCAGCCCGGCGCCGGAACCCACATCGCACACCGTCACGCCCTCGGGGACCACCTCGGACAGCACCGCGCAGTTCAGCAGGTGCCGCTCCCACAGCCGGGGAACCTCGCGGGGGCCGATCAGGCCACGCTGCACTCCCGTCTCGGCCAGCAGCTCCGCATAACGGACCGCGTCCGGGAACCGCTCGCCGAAAACTGTCCGCGCCTGCTCCGGCGCCGGGGGGAGCTCCGCTGCCTCCGTCACGGGGACCGTCCTTCCGTACCGCACTGGGTTCGCTGACTATCAGGCTGACAAAGACCGGCCCCGTCTGCGGACAGACGGGGCCGGGGGAAACGCGTGTGATCAGGCGGGGAGGACCACGACGAAGCGCTGGGGCTCCTCGCCCTCGGACTCGCTGCGCAGGCCGGCGGCCTTGACCGCATCATGCACGACCTTGCGCTCGAAGGGCGTCATCGGCTTGAGCTTCACCGGCTCGCCGGAGCTCTTCGCGTCGGCCGCGGCGTTGGCCCCGAGCTCGGACAGCTCCTCACGCTTCTTCGCGCGGTAGCCCGCGATGTCCAGCATGAGGCGGCTGCGGTCGCCGGTCTCGCGGTGCACCGCGAGGCGGGTCAGCTCCTGGAGCGCCTCCAGGACCTCGCCGTCGCGGCCGACCAGCTTCTGCAGATCGCGGCTGCCGGCGTCGCTGATGATCGACACGGCGGCTCGGTCGGCCTCGACGTCCATGTCGATGTCGCCGTCGAGGTCGGCGATGTCCAGCAGACCCTCGAGGTAGTCCGCCGCGATCTCCCCCTCCTGCTCAAGGCGGGTCATGGTGTCGCCTGCCTCAGCAGCGGCGGAGGTGGTGGTGCCTTCCGTCACGGGATGGACTCCTTCTACTTCTTGGACGGGTGCTTGGGCCGCTGCTGGCCCTTGCGCTGCCCGGACTTGGCTTTGCTGCGGGTGCCCTGGCCGGGCTGCTGACCACCGGAGGCGCCGGGCTTGCCCTTGTTCCCCGCGTCCTTGGCCGCGGCGTCCTTGGGCTCCCCGGACGAGTCCTTGGTGGCCGAGGTGGCGGAACCGTCATCGGACTTGGTCAACGAGGTCTTGTCCCCGGGCTCCGCGTCCGTCTTCGCGGCTCCGGCGGTCGGGGCGGCCTGGCGCTTGGCCTTGCTCTGGCGCTTGGGCTGCTGCCGCTTGGGCGCGCCACCGGTGGCGGGGGCGCCGTCCTCGGTGGTGGTGACGGTGTCGCTGACCACCACGGTGCCGTCCGCCTGGGCTGCGAGACCCGCCTTGTTCAGGCCGTTGATGAACTTGCGCTCGTACTCGTTGCGGTCGCGGCCCTTGGCGACGATGGCCTTGATGGCGCGGGCCTGGCCGCGGCTGCGGGTCTTCTTGGCCTCCGCGACGTGCTTCTGCAGGCGCTCCAGGTATGCCGCCTGGGCCTTGGAGCCCGGGGTCGGGTTCTGCCGGATCACGTACATCTGCTGGCCCATGGTCCACACGTTGGTGGTCAGCCAGTAGACGAGGACACCGACGGGGAAGTTGATGCCGAAGACGGCGAACATGATGGGGAAGACGTACATCAGCATCTTCTGCTGCTGCATGAACGGCGTCTTCACCGTCGTGTCCACGTTCTTCGTCATCAGCTGGCGCTGGGTGAAGAACTGCGACGCCGACATCAGGATGATCATGAGCGCGGTCACGACGCGCACATCGGTCAGCGAGGCACCGAGGGAGGCGACCTTGTCGGCGCTGTCCGTGAACTTCACCGCGAGCGGGGCACCGAAGATGTGGGCGTCACGAGCGCTGTCGAGCAGCTGCTGGTCGATGACGCCGACCTTCTTGTTCGACGCGATGCCGTTGAGCACGTGGTACAGCGCGAAGAAGAACGGGGACTGCGCCAGGATGGGAAGGCACGAGGAGAGCGGGTTGGTACCCGACTCCTTGTACAGCTTCATCATCTCTTCGGACTGACGCTGCTTGTCGCTCTTGTAGCGTTCCTGGATCTTCTTCATCTCGGGCTGCAGCGTCTGCATGGCCCGGGTCGCCTTGATCTGCTTCACGAAGAGCGGGATCAGGCAGATGCGGATCAGGATCACCAGAGACACGATCGACAGGCCCCAGGCCCAGCCCGTGTCCGGGCCGAAGATCGCACCGTACAGCTTGTGGAACTGCACGATGACCCAGGAGACGGGTGTCGTGATGAAGCTGAAGAAACCGGCAATCGTGTCCACTAATCAAGCTCCTTGAGCATGGGACGGGGTCTCGGCGGCCGGGCTCGTGGGAGCCGGGGGAAGGTCTCCGGACGGCACGCCAGCGGCGGAGGGCCCGCCCTTGCGTTCGCGCCAGGCGGCGCGCAGCATCTCGTGCCACCGCGGGCGCTTGCGCGGCGGTACATGATCGACACCGCCGAGCGACCACGGATTGCACCGCAGAATGCGCCAGGCAGTGAGCGCTGTGCCCTTGACCGCGCCGTGCCGATCGATGGACAGATAGCCGTAGTGGGAGCACGACGGGTAGTACTTGCAGACTGGGCCGAGGAGTGGACTGATCGTCCACTGGTACAGCTTGATCAGCGCCAGCAGCGGGTACTTCATCGCGCGCCCCCTCCCAGCAGCCGCTCAAGGGCGGCATCCAGGTCTCGGGCCAGCTGTGCATGGTCGGCGTCGCCCGCGCCGGGCAACGCTCGTACGACTACCAGGCTACCGGGGGGCAACGAGGCCAGTCGGTCGCGCATGAGGTGGCGGAGTCTGCGCTTGACCGCGGTGCGGACCACGGCTCCACCCACGGCCTTGCTGACGACGAAACCCGCACGTGTCGGGGGAAGGCTCTCCCCCGACACGTGCGGGTCCGTTGCACCGCTACGTAGATGGACGACGAGAAGCGGGCGTCCGGCCCGACGACCCCGTCGTACCGCGGTCGCGAAGTCTTCGCGCCGCCTCAGCCGATGCTCGGTAGGCAGCACGACGTCATGACCTAATGCGCTTAGGCGGACAGGCGGGCGCGACCCTTGCTGCGGCGGGACGCCAGGACGGCGCGGCCGGCACGGGTGCGCATCCGCAGCCGGAAGCCGTGGGTCTTCGCGCGACGACGGTTGTTCGGCTGGAAGGTGCGCTTGCTCACTCGGGGGCTCCAGAAATGATGTGTGTGGTGGCGGGACATCGCCTGGCTGTCACCGTGCGCCCACGAGAAGCTCGCATACGCACCGAGTGCACCGCTTCACAATCACAGATCGTGATCTTTGCCCATCGGAGGCAGGCGGCAGCAGCCATCGACAACTCGACCTGGTTACGGTACGCGGGGCTACGCCATCCGGTCAAACCAGCCGTCATGGAGAGACACTGTGCACAGCCTGTGGACAACAACTTGAACCGCACCCGTCGCCCTGACTACCGTGGCTGAACTCCGTTTCGTTCCCTTCCCCCCGCCCCTGTCGACTTCCGTCCCTACCCGTCCCAAGAACCACACCTTCGTGGGACCTGTGAGAGAGCGTGCCCTGTGGCTGACGTACCTGCCGATCTTGCCGCAGTGTGGCCACGGGTTCTGGAACAACTTCTCGGAGAAGGGCGGGGGCAGGGGGTCGAGGCGAAGGACGAGCACTGGATCAAACGGTGCCAGCCGCTGGCCCTCGTCGCCGACACCGCCCTCCTCGCGGTGCCGAACGAGTTCGCCAAGGGCGTCCTGGAGGGCCGTCTCGCCCCCGTCGTCAGCGAGACGCTGAGCCGCGAGTGCGGCCGCCCGATCCGCATCGCCATCACGGTCGACGACTCCGTGGGCGAGCCGACCCCACCGGCACCCCCCGTCCAGCAGCAGCCCCGGCAGCAGCCGCGGTACGAGGAGCAGCCGTCCCGGTACGAGGACCAGTCCTCCCGGTACGAGGAGCGCCCGCCGCGGTACGAGGACCAGGAGCAGACCCCCTCCGGTCAGGGGCATGACACCTACGACGGCTACGGCCGCCGCCCCGCCGACGAGCACGGCGGCCGCCCCGACCAGCTCCCGACGGCCCGCCCCGCCTACCCGGACTACCAGCGCCCCGGCGCCTGGCCGCAGCAGCCCCAGGACGACTACGGCTGGCAGCAGCCCCGCCTCGGCTACCCCGAGCGCGACCCGTACGCGAACCCGCCGCAGCAGCCCCAGCACGACTACCGCCCGCAGCCCCCGCAGGACCGCGGGCCCTACGACCAGCAGCTCCCCGAGCGCCAGCAGCAGGACCGGCACGACCGCCGGGACCGGCACGGCATGCCCGACCCGTCCGGCGGCGCGGGCTCCGGCGAGCACGGCGGCACCGGGCGGCACGGGGGACAGGGCGGGCACGGCGGCCCCGTGGGCCGGGGCGGCACCCCGCTGCCCGCGTCGAGCGGCGCCCCCGGTCCGCTGGCCGCGCAGCCCGCGCCGGCGACGGGTCCCGGTGAGCCCACGGCGCGCCTGAACCCGAAGTACCTCTTCGACACCTTCGTCATCGGTGCCTCGAACCGGTTCGCGCACGCGGCCGCGGTCGCGGTGGCCGAGGCGCCCGCCAAGGCGTACAACCCGCTGTTCATCTACGGGGAGTCGGGACTCGGCAAAACGCATCTGCTGCACGCCATCGGGCACTATGCCCGCAGCCTGTACCCCGGCACGCGCGTGCGCTATGTGAGCTCCGAGGAGTTCACCAACGAGTTCATCAACTCCATCCGCGACGGCAAGGGCGACAGCTTTCGCAAGCGGTACCGCGAGATGGACATCCTGCTGGTCGACGACATCCAGTTCCTCGCGGACAAGGAGTCGACGCAGGAGGAGTTCTTCCACACGTTCAACACGCTCCACAACGCGAACAAGCAGATCGTGCTGTCCAGCGACCGGCCGCCCAAGCAGCTGGTGACTCTGGAGGACCGGCTGCGCAACCGCTTCGAGTGGGGTCTGATCACCGACGTCCAGCCGCCGGAGCTGGAGACCCGTATCGCCATCCTTCGTAAGAAGGCGGTGCAGGAGCAGCTCAACGCCCCGCCGGAGGTCCTGGAGTTCATCGCGTCCCGCATCTCGCGCAACATCCGCGAGCTGGAGGGCGCGCTGATCCGGGTCACGGCGTTCGCGTCGCTCAACCGGCAGCCGGTGGACCTCGGCCTGACGGAGATCGTCCTCAAGGACCTGATCCCTGGCGGCGAGGACGCGGCCCCGGAGATCACGGCGACGGCCATCATGGCGGCGACCGCGGACTACTTCGGCCTCACGGTGGACGACCTGTGCGGATCCTCGCGCAGCCGGGTCCTGGTGACGGCACGCCAGATCGCCATGTATCTCTGCCGGGAGCTGACCGATCTGTCGCTGCCCAAGATCGGCGCCCAGTTCGGCGGCCGCGACCACACGACCGTGATGCACGCCGACCGCAAGATCCGCGCGCTGATGGCCGAGCGCCGCTCGATCTACAACCAGGTCACCGAGCTGACCAACCGCATCAAGAACGGCTGACAGCCAAGGCCTTAGGCGACCTCTTACGCGGCCTCAGGGCGCTCCGGAGCATGTCCCGGAGCGCCCTTTTCGTTGTCCACGCGCGGTCCATGTGCGATCCACACGCGCGCGTCCAGGGCTGCCCAGACGCGCAGGTCCGGGGCTGCTCAGACGCGCAGAAACAGCGCCCACGCGCGCGTACCCACAGCTGTGCACGACGAAAAGCTCGTTGCGACCGCGACCTCCCCGACACCTGCCGTTCGAATACGGCTCGGCGCGAGCACGTTCTCCACAGATCTGTGGCCTTTGCGCCTTCCACACCCTGGGGACTGGAGAGTTGTCCAGATCGTGTCCACAGGGGACCCTGCTGAATGACCATCAGGCCAGGTCAGATGGTTGTGGATTCGTGGACGAACATTCTCCACAGACTGTGGATGAAGATCGTGTCCACAGGGCCGGTCGGAAGTTGTCCACCGGCGGCCCACAGGATCGGCCCTGTTGTCCCCAGCTTTTCCCAGCTTCCCCACAGGGCTGTCCACTGTTCGGCAACGCGACGCGCCCTCTCACCGGGACGAGTGAAAGGCGTCACACAAAGGTGCCGGGTTGGCCTGTGGGGAAGCTGGGTAAAGCTGGGGACAGGGCTGGGGAGAAGTACCCGCCTCCTGTGCATCGGGTGTGCAGAACTTTCGCCCGTCCACAGATTCACCGGGTTGTCCACCGCCGCCGCCCACAGGACCGGTGGACAAAAAACGGGCTTTGACCTGCGGATTCGCGGTTATCCACGGTTTCCACAGGCCCTACTACTACTGCCCCCTAGAGTCACCTGGGAATCCGTTTCGAAGTTGGGGCTGTGCACAACTCGCGGCCCGGCCCTCGGCGACCTCTCGGCACGACTTGACCCCGACGGGCACCAGCTGTCAGTGCGGTGCGTCAGACTGGTCCCCAGTGCCAGCAACAGCAGGAGGGCGGCTAAGTGAAGATCCGGGTGGAACGCGACGTACTCGCGGAGGCGGTGGCGTGGGCGGCACGCAGCCTCCCGGCTCGGCCGCCAGCGCCCGTCCTCGCGGGCCTGCTGCTGAAGGCCGAGGAGGGCGCCCTCTCCCTGTCCAGCTTCGACTACGAGGTCTCGGCCCGTGTCTCCGTGGACGCCGAGGTCGACGAGGAGGGCACGGTCCTCGTCTCCGGCCGTCTGCTCGCCGACATCTGCCGCGCCCTGCCCAACCGCCCGGTGGAGATCTCCACAGACGGTGTACGGGCGACGGTGGTCTGCGGCTCCTCGCGATTCACACTCCACACCCTCCCTGTGGAGGAGTACCCGGCGCTGCCGCAGATGCCCACGGCGACCGGCACGGTCCCCGGTGAGGTCTTCGCCGCCGCCGCGAACCAGGTGGCGATCGCCGCGGGCCGCGACGACACCCTCCCGGTGCTCACGGGTGTGCGCATCGAGATCGAGGGCGACAAGGTCACCCTGGCGTCCACTGACCGCTACCGCTTCGCGGTCCGCGAGTTCCTGTGGAAGCCGGAGGACCCGGAGGCCTCCGCGGTCGCCCTTGTGCCCGCCAAGACGCTCCAGGACACCGCCAAGGCCCTCACGAGCGGCGACACGGTCACCCTGGCGCTCTCCGGCTCCGGCGCGGGCGAGGGCCTGATCGGCTTCGAGGGCGCGGGCCGTCGCACGACCACGCGTCTGCTGGAAGGCGACCTGCCGAAGTACCGCTCGCTGTTCCCGACCGAGTTCAACTCGGTCGCCGTCATCGAAACGGCCCCCTTCGTGGAGGCCGTCAAGCGTGTGGCCCTCGTCGCCGAGCGGAACACGCCGGTGCGGCTCAGCTTCGAGCAGGGCGTGCTCATCCTGGAGGCCGGTTCCAGCGACGACGCACAGGCTGTGGAGAGGGTCGACGCCCAGTTGGAGGGTGACGACGTCTCGATCGCCTTCAACCCGACGTTCCTGCTCGACGGCCTGAGCGCGATCGACTCCCCGGTCGCCCAGCTCTCGTTCACGACGTCCACGAAGCCCGCGCTCCTGAGCGGCAAGCCCGCCCTCGACGCCGAGTCCGACGACGCGTACAAGTACCTGATCATGCCCGTACGTCTGAGCGGCTGAGCCCACAGGTGTGTGGCCGCGTCCGGGCGTAGGCTCGGACGCGGGTACGAAAGTGCCGCGGGTACGTATGCCGCTCGACGACGAGCGGCGGCGACGTGCCTTCACGCCACATCGCTAGTTAGGAACGCACTGATGGAGCTCGGTCTCGTCGGTCTCGGCAAGATGGGCGGCAACATGCGCGAGCGCATCCGCCGCGCAGGCCACACCGTCATCGGATTCGACCGCAACCCGGACCTCGCGGATGTCCACAGCCTCGAAGAGCTTGTGGGCAGGCTCAAGGGCCCGCGCGTCGTGTGGGTGATGGTCCCGGCCGGAGCCGCGACGCAGTCCACCATCGACGAGCTCGGCGAGCTCCTGCAGCCCGGCGACGTCGTCGTGGACGGCGGCAACTCGCGCTGGACGGACGACGAGAAGCACGCCGAGGAGCTGGCGGCCAAGGGCATCGGCTTCGTCGACTGCGGCGTCTCCGGCGGCGTCTGGGGCCTGCAGAACGGCTACGCGCTGATGTACGGCGGCGACAAGGAGAACGTCGCCAAGGTGCAGCCGGTCTTCGACGCGCTCAAGCCGGAGGGCGACTTCGGCTCCGTGCACGCGGGCAAGGTCGGCGCGGGCCACTTCGCGAAGATGGTCCACAACGGCATCGAGTACGCGATGATGCAGGCCTACGCCGAGGGCTGGGAGCTCCTGGAGGCCGTGGACTCGGTCACCGACGTCCGTGAGGTCTTCCGCTCCTGGCAGGAGGGCACGGTCATCCGGTCCTGGCTGCTCGACCTCGCGGTCAACGCCCTCGACGACGACGAGCACCTGGACAAGCTGCGCGGCTTCGCGCAGGACTCCGGAGAGGGCCGCTGGACGGTGGAGGCGGCGATCGACAACGCCGTGCCGCTGCCCGCGATCACCGCGTCCCTGTTCGCCCGGTTCGCCTCGCGCCAGGAGGACTCCCCGCAGATGAAGATGATCGCCGCGCTGCGCAACCAGTTCGGCGGCCACGCGGTCGAGTCCAAGAGCGAGCACTGATCCACAGCCCGTACGGTTCCTTGTCCACAGCCTGTGTGGAGCGGCGAGGGACCGACAGCAAGTGAAGTAGGCCGGGGGAGGTCGGCGCACACCATGCACGTCACGCATCTGTCGCTGGCCGACTTCCGCTCGTACGCCCGGGTCGAGGTCCCGCTCGACCCGGGCGTCACCGCGTTCGTGGGCCCGAACGGCCAGGGCAAGACCAACCTCGTCGAGGCCGTCGGCTACCTCGCCACCCTCGGCAGCCACCGGGTCTCCTCGGACGCCCCCCTGGTCCGCATGGGCGCCGACCGCGCCGTCATCCGGGCCGCCGTCCGGCAGGGCGAGCGCCAGCAGCTCATCGAGCTCGAACTGAACCCCGGCAAGGCCAACCGCGCCCGCATCAACAGGTCCTCGCAGGTCAGGCCCCGTGACGTGCTCGGCATCGTGCGCACCGTCCTGTTCGCGCCCGAGGACCTGGCGCTGATCAAGGGCGATCCCGGGGAGCGGCGGCGGTTCCTCGACGAGCTGATCACCGCGCGCTCCCCGCGCATGGCGGGCGTCCGCTCCGACTACGACCGCGTGCTCAAGCAGCGCAACACCCTCCTGAAGTCGGCCGCCCTCGCCCGCCGCCACGGCGGCCGCTCCATGGACCTGTCCACACTCGACGTGTGGGACCAGCACCTCGCCCGCGCGGGCGCCGAGCTGCTCGCCCAGCGCCTCGACCTGATCTCCGCGCTCCAGCCGCTGGCCGACAAGGCGTACGAGCAGCTGGCGCCCGGCGGCGGCCCCGTGGCGCTCGACTACAAACCCTCCTCGCCTGAAATCGTCGGCCACGCGCGCGAGGAGCTGTACGAGCAGCTGACCGCCGCCCTCGTGGAGGCCCGCAAGCAGGAGATCGAGCGGGGCGTGACGCTGGTCGGGCCGCACCGCGACGAACTACTGCTCAAACTTGGCCAGCTTCCCGCGAAGGGTTACGCGAGCCACGGCGAGTCCTGGTCGTACGCCCTCGCGCTGCGCCTCGCCTCGTACGACCTGCTCCGGGCCGAGGGCAACGAGCCGGTGCTCGTCCTCGACGACGTCTTCGCCGAGCTGGACGCGCGCCGCAGGGAACGGCTCGCGGAGCTGGTGGCGCCCGGCGAGCAGGTCCTTGTGACGGCGGCCGTGGACGACGACGTGCCGGGCGTCCTGACGGGCGTGCGGTACTCCGTGGCCGAGGGCGCGGTGGAGCGCGTATGACCGGCAAGGAGCCGGAACGCGACGCCCCGAAGACGGGCGAGACCGCGCACGCGCCCGCCGCCCCGGACGCCCCCAAGACCCCCGAGCCCTCCGGCGTGGACCTCGCCCGCGTCGCCCTGCGCGCCGCCAAGGAGCAGGCACGCGCGCGAGGGGACGCGACGCAGCAGAAGAAGCAGGCCCGCCGCGGCGGACTGCGCTCCGGCGCGCGGGCGGACGGGCGCGACCCGCTGCCCCTCGGCTCCGCCATCAACCGCCTCATCACCGAGCGCGGCTGGGAGACCCCGGCCGCCGTGGGCGGTGTGATGGGCCGCTGGCCGCAGATCGTCGGCGACGACCTGGCCAAGCACTGCGTACCGCAGCGGTACGACGAGAACGAGCGGGTCCTGACCGTGCAGTGCGACTCCACGGCCTGGGCGACGAACCTGCGCCTGCTGGCTCCGCAGCTGGTCGCGCGCCTCAACGAGGACCTGGGCCACGGCACCGTACGCATCATCAAGGTGCTCGGTCCCGGGGGCCCCGCGCACCGCTTCGGACCCCTGCGCGCCCCCGGCAGCACGGGTCCCGGCGACACCTACGGATGACGTGATCCGGACCGTAGCTGGTGGTTGACCTCCCGAAGCGCTGAGTGCCGCTGTGAGCCTCTGGGACCCCGGGGCCGCATATGGGGAGTCGGCTGATGCCGGTTCAGGGCGGCACATGCGGACTCAGGCACCGGCAAACCCCCATCACTGTCAGCGCTACCGGTAGACTGGAAGCTAATCCCGCCCCAAGCGTGGGGAGCGACGGGAGAAGCTGAGCAAGAGCTGAACCAGGCTTACCAACGCAACACGCCGCAGCCGCTCCGGCGAGCGCCGGGAGCTTGGCTTGTGCTGTGCCAGAAAGGGCGCTTCGTGGCCGATTCCGGCAACCCCAACGAGAACATCCCGTCCACTGCCGCCGGCGCCGCCGGCGAGGTCCCCCCGGAGACGCAGGCAGCCGCCGCGACCTCCGGAGAGGGCGCCTCGTCGTACGACGCCAGCGCCATCACCGTCCTCGAGGGTCTGGACGCGGTCCGCAAGCGGCCCGGCATGTACATCGGCTCGACCGGTGAGCGTGGTCTGCATCACTTGGTCCAGGAAGTCGTCGACAACTCCGTGGACGAGGCCCTGGCCGGCCACGCCGACACCATCGACGTCACGATCCTCGCCGACGGCGGCGTACGCGTGATCGACAACGGCCGCGGCATCCCGGTGGGCATCCACCCCGTGGAGAAGAAGCCGGCCGTCGAGGTCGTGCTCACCGTGCTGCACGCGGGCGGCAAGTTCGGCGGCGGCGGGTACGCCGTCTCCGGTGGTCTGCACGGCGTGGGTGTCTCCGTGGTGAACGCCCTCTCCACGAAGCTGTCCGTCGAGATCAGGACCGACGGCTATCGCTGGACGCAGGACTACAAGGGCGGTGCCCCCACGGCCCCCCTGGAGCGGCACGAGGCCACCGAGGAGACGGGCACGACCGTCACCTTCTGGGCCGACGGCGACATCTTCGAGACCACCGAGTACTCCTTCGAGACGCTCGCGCGGCGCTTCCAGGAGATGGCCTTCCTCAACAAGGGCCTGACGATCAAGCTGACCGACGAGCGGGAGTCCGCGAAGGCCACGGCGGGCGCCGACTCCGCCGAGGCCAGCGACGACACCGTCGAAGAGGTCCGCACGGTCACGTACCACTACGAGGGCGGCATCGTCGACTTCGTGACGTACCTCAACTCCCGCAAGGGCGAGGTCGTCCACCCGACCGTCATCGACGTCGAGGCCGAGGACAAGGAGCGCATGCTCTCGGTCGAGATCGCGATGCAGTGGAACTCTCAGTACAGCGAAGGCGTTTACTCCTTTGCCAACACCATCCACACGCACGAGGGCGGCACCCACGAAGAGGGCTTCCGCGCCGCGCTGACCGGCCTCGTCAACCGGTACGCGCGCGACAAGAAGCTGCTCCGCGAGAAGGACGACAACCTCACGGGTGAGGACATCCGCGAGGGTCTGACCGCGATCATCTCGGTGAAGCTCGGCGAGCCGCAGTTCGAGGGCCAGACCAAGACGAAGCTCGGCAACACCGAGGCGAAGACCTTCGTCCAGAAGGTCGTGCACGAGCACCTGACGGACTGGTTCGACCGCAACCCGAACGAGGCCGCGGACATCATCCGCAAGGGCATCCAGGCCGCCACCGCGCGCGTGGCCGCCCGCAAGGCGCGCGACCTCACGCGCCGCAAGGGCCTCCTGGAGACCGCGTCCCTGCCGGGCAAGCTCTCCGACTGCCAGTCGAACGACCCGACGAAGTGCGAGATCTTCATCGTCGAGGGTGACTCCGCCGGTGGCTCCGCCAAGTCCGGCCGTAACCCGCAGTACCAGGCCATCCTGCCCATCCGCGGCAAGATCCTGAACGTCGAGAAGGCCCGCGTCGACAAGATCCTGCAGAACCAGGAGATCCAGGCGCTGATCTCGGCCTTCGGCACCGGAGTCCACGAGGACTTCGACATCGAGAAGCTCCGCTATCACAAGATCATCCTGATGGCGGACGCCGACGTCGACGGCCAGCACATCAACACCCTGCTCCTGACGTTCCTGTTCCGCTTCATGCGGCCGCTCGTCGAGGCCGGGCACGTCTACCTGTCCCGCCCGCCCCTGTACAAGATCAAGTGGTCCCGGGACGACTTCCAGTACGCGTACTCGGACCGCGAGCGCGACGCGCTCATCGAGCTCGGCCGCCAGAACGGCAAGCGCATCCGCGAGGACTCGGTCCAGCGCTTCAAGGGTCTCGGTGAGATGAACGCCGAGGAGCTGCGCATCACGACCATGGACCAGGAGCACCGGGTGCTCGGCCTGGTCACGCTCGACGACGCCGCGCAGGCCGACGACCTGTTCTCGGTCCTCATGGGCGAGGACGTCGAGGCGCGCCGCTCGTTCATCCAGCGCAACGCCAAGGACGTCCGCTTCCTCGACATCTGAGCCGGTCAGGCACTCGAAGTCGCCGACTGCCGACTACTGACTGCTGACCGCACCGAAAGGATCTTGACCGGCCATGGCCGACGAGAACAACCCCACCACGCCCGAGGACGACGAAGGCCAGACGCTGCGGATCGAGCCCGTCGGGCTCGAGACCGAGATGCAGCGCTCGTACCTCGACTACGCGATGTCCGTCATCGTGTCCCGCGCGCTGCCCGACGTCCGCGACGGCCTCAAGCCCGTCCACCGCCGCGTCCTGTACGCGATGTACGACGGCGGCTACCGGCCCGAGAAGGGCTTCTACAAGTGCGCCCGCGTCGTCGGCGACGTCATGGGCAACTACCACCCGCACGGCGACTCCTCGATCTACGACGCGCTGGTCCGCCTCGCGCAGCCGTGGTCGATGCGGATGCCGCTGGTGGACTCCAACGGCAACTTCGGCTCCCCGGGCAACGACCCCGCCGCCGCCATGCGCTACACCGAGTGCAAGATGGCGCCGCTGTCCATGGAGATGGTCCGGGACATCGACGAGGAGACCGTCGACTTCACGGACAACTACGACGGCCGCTCCCAGGAGCCCACCGTCCTGCCGTCCCGCTTCCCGAACCTGCTGATCAACGGCTCGGCGGGCATCGCGGTCGGCATGGCGACCAACATCCCGCCGCACAACCTGCGCGAGGTCGCCGCGGGCGCGCAGTGGGCGCTCGAGCACCCCGAGGCCTCGCACGAGGAGCTGCTCGACGCCCTCGTCGAGCGCATCAAGGGCCCCGACTTCCCGACCGGCGCCCTCGTCGTCGGCCGCAAGGGCATCGAGGAGGCGTACCGCACGGGCCGTGGCTCCATCACGATGCGCGCGGTCGTCGAGGTCGAGGAGATCCAGAACCGCCAGTGCCTGGTGGTCACCGAACTCCCGTACCAGACGAACCCGGACAACCTCGCGCAGAAGATCGCCGACCTGGTCAAGGACGGCCGCGTCGGCGGCATCGCCGACGTCCGCGACGAGACGTCGTCCCGTACCGGCCAGCGACTCGTCATCGTGCTCAAGCGCGACGCCGTCGCCAAGGTCGTACTGAACAACCTCTACAAGCACACGGACCTGCAGACGAACTTCGGCGCCAACATGCTGGCGCTCGTCGACGGGGTGCCGCGCACGCTCTCGCTCGACGCGTTCATCCGCCACTGGGTCTCGCACCAGATCGAAGTCATCGTCCGGCGCACGAAGTTCCGGCTGCGCAAGGCCGAGGAGCGCGCGCACATCCTGCGCGGTCTGCTGAAGGCGCTCGACGCCATCGACGAGGTCATCGCGCTGATCCGGCGCAGCGACACCGTCGACGTCGCGCGCGAGGGCCTGATGGGCCTGCTGCAGATCGACGAGATCCAGGCGAACGCCATCCTCGAGATGCAGCTGCGCCGGCTCGCCGCCCTGGAGCGCCAGAAGATCGTCCAGGAGCACGACGAGCTCCAGCAGAAGATCAACCAGTACAACGCGATCCTGGCCTCGCCCGAGAAGCAGCGCTCGATCGTCAGCGAGGAACTCGCCGCGATCGTCGACAAGTACGGCGAGGACCGCCGCTCCGCGCTCGTGCCGTTCGACGGTGACATGTCCATCGAGGACCTGATCGCCGAAGAGGACATCGTCGTCACGATCACCCGTGGTGGCTACGTCAAGCGCACCAAGACGCACGACTACCGCTCGCAGAAGCGCGGCGGCAAGGGCGTGCGCGGCACGAAGCTCAAGGAAGACGACATCGTCGACCACTTCTTCGTGTCGACGACGCACCACTGGCTGCTGTTCTTCACCAACAAGGGCCGCGTCTACCGCGCGAAGGCCTACGAGCTGCCCGACGCCGGACGCGACGCCCGCGGCCAGCACGTGGCGAACCTGCTCGCCTTCCAGCCGGACGAGCAGATCGCCGAGATCCTCGCGATCCGCGACTACGAGGCGGTGCCCTACCTGGTCCTCGCCACGAAGGCAGGTCTGGTCAAGAAGACGCCTCTGAAGGATTACGATTCGCCCCGCTCCGGCGGCGTCATCGCCATCAATCTGCGCGAGACGGACGACGGTTCGGACGACGAACTGATCGGTGCCGAACTGGTTTCGGCCGAGGACGATCTGCTTCTGATCAGCAAGAAGGCACAGTCGATCCGCTTCACGGCGACCGACGACGCGCTGCGCCCGATGGGCCGCGCGACCTCCGGCGTCAAGGGCATGAGCTTCCGCGACGGCGATCAACTGCTCTCGATGAATGTGGTCCGGCCCGGTACGTTCGTCTTCACCGCCACCGATGGTGGGTACGCGAAGCGGACCGCCGTCGACGAATACCGCGTCCAGGGCCGCGGTGGCCTCGGCATCAAGGCCGCCAAGATCGTGGAGGACCGCGGTGAGCTCGTCGGCGCGCTGGTGACGGAGGAGACCGATGAGATCCTCGCCATCACCCTGTCCGGCGGTGTGATTCGTACGCGAGTCAACGAGGTCAGGGAGACGGGCCGTGACACCATGGGCGTCCAACTGATCAACCTGGGCAAGCGCGATGCCGTGGTCGGCATCGCACGTAATGCCGAGGCCGGGCGCGAGGCCGAGGAAGTCGACGGCGACGTCGACGAGTCGTCCGACGGCGAGCCGGTGGTCGGCACGGACGAGGGCACCGAGTCCCCGGCCGAGTAGCGCGAGGAGTGAAGTCATCGTGAGTGGAGCCACGGGCGCCGGATCCGCCGGGACGAGTGGAACCGGCACGGAAGGTGCCCGTGGCTCCGCCACTGACGCACCCGACTCGCATGAGTCTCATGGATCCCAGGGGGGGACTGTGACGGACACCCGAGGCCGGACGGGCACGGACACCGAGGGTGGGGGCGCCGGTACGCGGGCTGCTGGGGGGCAGGCCGGGGACGGTGCGTCCGGAAGCCGGGCCGCCGGCAAGCGCGCCGGGGACGGCGCCTCCGGGGCGCTTCCCGGCGAGCGGCAGCCGCAGCAGAACAACCAGCCGTACCACCCGCCGCAGGCCTACCAGGCCGCACCCGCGGGCGCCGTGCGGCGTCCCCGCACCGGGGCGCGCACCACCCCGCGCACGCGCAAGGCAAGGCTGCGGGTGGCCAAGGCCGACCCGTGGTCGGTGATGAAGGTCAGCTTCCTGCTCTCCATCGCCCTCGGCATCTGCACGATCGTCGCGGCGGCCGTCCTGTGGATGGTCATGGACGCGATGGGCGTCTTCTCCACGGTCGGCGGCACGATCTCCGAGGCCACCGGCTCGAACGAGTCCAACGGCTTCGACCTCCAGGCCTTCCTCTCGCTCCCGCGCGTACTGATCTTCACGTCGATCATCGCGGTCATCGACGTCGTCCTCGCGACGGCCCTCGCGACCCTCGGCGCGTTCATCTACAACCTGTCGGCGGGCTTCGTGGGCGGGATCGAGCTGACGCTGGCCGAGGACGAGTAGGCGGGCCCCTGGGCCTTGGGGGACGTTCGGGGGGCGGCAGGGGGGCCGTTCCCGGGCCTTCCTGGTCCGTGCCCGGGGCGCGCCGGCGGTGCGCTCGGCCCCTCGGCATCTATCGATTTTGGGACTGGCCCGGACGTGCGCTAATCTTCAGTGGTCAGCGCGCGGGGCGAACCCGAAGAGCGCGGCGGGGCTATAGCTCAGTTGGTTAGAGCGCATCCCTGATAAGGATGAGGCCACAGGTTCAAATCCTGTTAGCCCCACAGCGGCCTAAGGCCAAGTGAGAAGGCCGGTAGATCTCCACGATCTACCGGCTTTCTGCATTTGATGATCCTGTTGTCCCGCTACTGTCCCGTAACCCTTCAGCGCCGGCGAGCCCCAGGCATCGCTCGGATGGTCACCGGTACTTCACCCAGAGCTGTACGTCGAAGGGCCTGTTGTCGTAGCACTGCCAGGCCCGCCACCGGCCGTGGAGTTCTCCCCGGAGTCCTTCTTCCTTGCAGACGGCAAGGCTGTCGTACCTGCCGTAGAGGACGTAGGGATCCCCTCGGCGTCCTCCTGACGAGAGCCACGACCACTGAGAGGGCGTCTCCCCCGAGCGGGAGGCGCCCTCTTCGCATGTCCACAGCACGGGTGCTTCGCAGCCCGCACGAGAAGACCCCCAGCCGGCGTGGGCTGGGGGTCTGCTCGTCTGTACGGGGTGCCTGCGGCTAGGGCGCCGTGGTGGTTACGGCTCCGCGGCGAGGTGGTCTGCCGGTGGGGTCTGGGGGTCGTTCTGGTCTTCCGCGTCCGTCGTCGGCAGGTGGCGGCAGCTCGGTGTGGAGCCGTGGGCCTCGGCGCGGATGCGTTGCTTCATGGTGGGGGGCAAGGAGCGTTCGTATGCCGCCTGCCAGAGGGCCGCGAAGGGAGCCGTCGGGCTCGTGGTGCTTTCGCACGTGGTCGTGGCCCGGTGTGCCGGGGCGGCCGCCGTGGCGGTCGAAGTGAGTCCCAGCGTGGCGAACAGTGCGAGCACCGCGGTGACGAGTGCGGTCCACAGCTTCATGGCCTTGGTGGCGGTCATGGCCCCTCACATTCAGGTTGGGCGATTTGCGTACTTTCCTCATGATGTGTATGCCGGGCCGGAAGTGCGGGACCGACGCCCGCGCCGCGTCGATGTTCTGATGAACACCACTCGGATGGGTGCAAGCGGCCCGAGGAGGCCAGGGAGAGGCCGGGAAATGGGGCAAGGGCGGCGAAAATCACAGTGGCCGGAGCGCGGGCGGAGCTCGGCGATCCGCTTCTACTGCGGTGATCGGGCCGGGAGTTGGGGCCGTGAACGGGGCGGGATCCAGGTCACCGATCGGTATCGGGCGGTGTGTATAGTCGGGCGCCAGAAGTCCCCTACGTCAAGGAAAGACGAGGTCGCGCGGTGAAGAAGCTTCTCCTGGTCGCACTGGCCGCCATCGGCGGGCTCCTCGTGTACCGCCAGATCCAGGCGGATCGCGCCGAGCAGGATCTGTGGACGGAGGCGACTGACTCCGTGCCCACGGGTTCGTGAGTATCGACAGCAGTCTCGCCACAGGGCCCCGGTCGCTTGAGCGGTCGGGGCCCTGTGCTGTCCCGGGAGTCTTTTGTCCCGCTTGTTCTGCCGGGTGGCGAGGGTTCTCCCACGCGTGTACGAGGACCGTGCGGTCCCGGGCGGGCCGGTTGCCCCCGGCGTGACCTCGACGGCGTCACCTCTTTGGTTCACTTGCGCAATTTCATTCCTTGCTTGAGCAAATCGGTGGAGGGTGAGGTGCAGAGCGGCGTGATGTGGCGAGGCCGGGGCGGTCGGTCTGCGGTCGGTGCGGTCCTGGGCGCCGTGCTGTGTGCGGTGACGCTGCCGGGCGGCTGGGCCGGGAGCGGCGTGGCCTTCGCTCGGCCCGCGCACACGGCCGTCGACGAGAGCCCCGATCCGTACGCCTTCGACAGTGACGTGAAGGACGTCGACGGTGCTACGAGTACGGCAGGGAGCCGGATGCTGGTGCCGGGGGCGACCTACAGGAGCGCCATCGGGCATCCCGGGGCTTCGGAGGGCGGAGCCTCAGGGGGGTCTGGGGCGTCGGAGTCGTCCGGGGCGTCCGCGTCCCCCAGGAGCGGCTCATCGGGGTCTTCCGCCGGTACCGGCTCCACCGGCAGCGAGCTCTACTACCGGCTCGAGCTCAACGCCAAGGACAGCGCCTACGTCTCCGTGACCGCGCTGCCGGGCCCGCGCGGCCGGGTCGTGTTCGCCGACGGCATCAAGCTGTCCGTGCAGGACGCCGACGGCTTCACCTGTGACCTGGGGTCCGCGCGGATCGGCTCCTCGCAGAGCCCGCGGCCGCTCACCGCATCGGCGAAGCGGCAGCTCGGCGCGGACCAGAAGAAGTGCCAGACGGCAGGGACGTACTACGTAGTGGTCGAGCGGACCACCAACTCCAGGTCGCCGGTGTCGTCCACCCCGGAGAAACCGTCCTCTCCGGAGGACTGGGATCTGGAGCTGTACGTCGCCTCCGAGCCCGCTCTGGCCAAGGCGGGGTCGACCACCCCGCCGCAGGACACGGACTCCGCCCCGCAGCAGCAGCCCCCCGCCGGGGCCCCGCTGCCCCGCGCGGGCGGCAGCAGCTTCGGTACGGCCAGGGCGCTGGGCAGGGGCGTGTGGGGTGACCGTGTCCGGGCCGGGCAGACGCGGTTCTACCGGGTGCCCGTCGACTGGGGACAGCGCCTCTCGGTCACCCTGGAACTCGGCAGCGGCACCCGGAGCGGCGACTTCGTGGCGCCCGCGCTGATCATGGAGCTGTTCAACCCGGTGCGCGGGCCCGTCGCGGACTCCGACGTCCCGTACGACGGCCGACAGAAGTCGATGGCCCTGTCCCCGTTGCCGCCCGTCGCGTACGAGAACCGCTACGCGCCCTTCGACCGGACCTCCGGGGTGCGGATCGCGGGGTGGTACTACCTCGTGGTGCACCTCGACCCGGACGTCGCCCGGCGGTTCGGCGCGGCCGAGACGGGGCTGACCCTGCGGGTGGGTGTCGCCGGTGAGCGGCGGCCGGCGCCCGCGTACGCCGGGGTGCCGCGTCCCGCGGACGGCTTCGGCGTCACGGAGCGCGACGAGGACGCGGCGCGGAACGGTGCCGGAGGGGGTGGCTCCGCCCGGCGCGAGCCCGGCCCTGGCGGCTCGGCGGCCGCTTCCGAGGGCGATACGGCCATGAAGGTGCTCGCGGCAGCGGGGTTCGGCACGGGGACGGTACTGCTCGCCGTTCTTGGGGTGTGGCGCGCTGTGGCTCGGCGGCGGCTCGGCCGGGTCTCGGCTTGATCCGTGCAGGGCGGGCTTGATCGGCGTCCCACCTGATCTGTGTCCGACCTGATCTGTATCCGGCCTGCAGTGTCCGGCTCGGTCGGTCCCGTCGGCTTGGCCGGTTCGCTCGGTCCGGCCGCAGGGGGTTTCGTACGGTCCGTCAGATGCGGGTGAGGGCCCAGAAACCCACCGCGAAGCAGGCCAGCGCGGCCAGCAGCATCGGCAGGGCCACCTTCACGGGCGGCCCGGGGCGCGCCGCGCGCACGGCGGCCGCAGCGTGGCGGCGCTGCGCTCGGCCCCTTGGCTGAAGTTCCGGGAGCGGGGCCGGAATTGGTGTGCCGAGGGATGGAACCTGATGGGGCTGAGCGGTGTATGGAGAAGTAGGAGCGTAAGCGCGCTGTGGGGCGGGGGATGCGGCCGAGGCGTGAACGGGCTCTGGGGTGGCTGCGGGTAAGGGGGTCGGGGCTGGGGTCTGGGTCTGGGGCGGTGCCGGGATTGGGGGTGGAGCCGGGGTCGGGGGCGGAGTGGGGATCGGGGTCGGAGTGGGTGTGGGGGGTGTGGTTGGGAGCTCGGTCGGGAGCGGAAGCGGGGTCGGTGTGGGGGGAGTGGGTGGTTGCGCGGGTTGTGGGGGTGGCGCCTGGTGGGGCGGAATCGGTGGGGGGAGGTGGAAGCTGCCGGTCTCCGACATCGGGGGGTGCGCGGGGGGTGATGGCGGTTGTACGGGATGGTGGGGCGCCGAGCCGACGGACGAGGGTTGCCCCGACGAGGGCTGGCCCAAGGAGGACTGCCCCAAGGAGGGCTGGGCCAGGGGTGGTTGGCCAGTGGAGGAGGGTTGGCCCGTCGACGGCTGGCCCACGGAGGGCTGGGTCGCGGGTGGGAGTGGCGTGGCGGAGGCTGAGGACGAGGTGGGAGACAGCGTGGGGGGTGGTGGCTGGGACGGGGGTGGTTGAGGGGCGCGGGTGAGGGGGCCGTCGGGGCCGAAACCCGTGGGCAGCGGGGCGAGTTGGTCGAAGATCTCGACGAGCTCGTCGTCGGGCCCGGGCTCGGGCAGCATCTCGGCGGCGGAGGTGAGCGCCTTGCGGGCACCGGTGGCGGTGCGGAACCGCGCCTGCGGGTCGGGTTGCAGGAGGGTGGCGATGACCTGCCACAGCGGTTCGGGCACGCCCTGCGGCGCTCCGGGGGTGCCGTGGGCCGCGAAGTGCTCGATCAGGGCCTTGGCGTCGGGCTTGGCGCCCTGCAGGAGGTACAGGGCGACGAGGCCGACGGCGAAGAGGTCGGCGGTGAAGTCCGGTTCGGCGCCCATCATTTGCTCGGGTGCGAAGTATCCGGGGGTGCCCACCACATAGTCGGTTTCGGTCAGCCGTGGCTCGCCCTTGCGCATGGAGATGCCGAAGTCCGACAGGCGCAGATGCGGCCGCCCCGTGCCGGTGGCCTCCAGGAGGATGTTGGCGGGCTTGATGTCGCGGTGCACGACGCCCTCCGCGTGCACGGCGGCGAGGCCGGAGAGGAGCTGGTCGAGGAGGGTGCAGGTGAAGTGGGCGGGGAGCGGTCCGTAGTCACCGATGACGTGGGCGAGCGAGCCGCCGGTGACCAGCTCCATGGTGAACAGGACCTGGTCGTCGTCGGCGGCCCAGCTGGCGGGAGCGAGCACATGCGGATGGTCGATCCGCAGTGCCTGCTCCCGCACGAAACGCAACAGAGTGTGAGCGTTGCGCTGCTGAAGCACCTTGGCCGCCACATATCTGCGGCGGCGATGGTCCCAGGCACGCCATACGGCGCCCACTCCCCCGCGTCCGACCGGGTCGACGAGTTCGTACCGCCCGGCGAAGACCTCACCCATGGTCGTGCCCGCTCCCCTTCCGGGCCGCCCGGCAGCGGCCCGGCCGGCGGCTCAGCTCTGGTGCGCCTCGTAGTGGGCGACGGCGTCCGCGGTGCGGCCCGCTCCGTATACCCGAAGGAACTCTGCCAGTTCCGGGTGGGTCGGGGCGAGCGTGTCCGCGGCATCGATGATGTCGCCCGCCGCCGCGACGGAGCGCAGCAGCGACTGGATCTCACGCACCACGCGCTTCACCGTGGGTGCGCCTGAACTCGTGGTCGACTGGGTGGTGTTGGTCAGTACGGAACCCCCCTGGGACTTCTTGATCTCGTCCATGCGGTCCGTCGCCTCGGCGGCACTCACACTGCCGTCCGCGACCTGCCCCGACAGCTCCTGGAGGAGCTGCACCCGCTGGACCACGGCCGGATTGCCGATCTTGGCGCGCTGGCCGCTCATCAGCTGCGACAGCATGGGTGCGGAGAGGCCGAGCACCCCGGCGAGCCGTGCCTGGTTCAGGCCCAGATCGTCGATGAGGCGACGGAACAGTGCCCCCAGCGGCTCCCCGTACCAATTCCGCTGGAGCTCCCGTGCTCTCGCGGTTGATTCTTGTTGTGCAGCGTCCATCTTGCGTCTCCCCATCGCTTCCCCTAAGACGTGGTTCGCTGCCGCGAACCACGTCGAGCATCTTACGGAGAGTGGTCGCGCACGGGGAGCCCCAATCCTTTTGCGAGATCTGGGGGGTGACCCGGTACTCTGGTCCCCGACGCCCGCCGAGGCGCGATTTTTTCGCCACGGCATCGGCGCACGCGGGGCCTTAGCTCAGTTGGTAGAGCGCTGTCTTTGCATGGCAGATGTCAGGGGTTCGACTCCCCTAGGCTCCACATCCCAAAAGCCCCTCTGGCCTGTGGAAACACAGGTCAGAGGGGCTTTTTTGGACCCTGGGGCACGCACCGTGTACGCACCGGGGTCCGACTGCCGTGCTACTTGCGCCTGCGGGATCGCATGGACCAGAGCGTCACCGCGATGCCTACGAGCGCCAGGAGAAAAAGGATCTTCATGATGTGCGAGTGCCCTTCATGGCCCTCCTTTACACCGGGATCCCTCACCGCAAGTGGCGCGCCCCTGTCAGGAAGGACCGTCTACAAGCCGAGCTGGTACTCGTGGGCCGTGTGGGTCGGCAGGTAGCCGAGTTCGTCGTTGACGCGGCGCATGTGCGGGTTGTTGTCGGCAGTGTCGGTCAGGAGGCCGCCGAGGTGGGGGTGGCGTTCGCGGGCCCCGATGATCGAGGCGGCCTTCATCCAGCGGGCGAGGCCGTGGCCGCGGTGTTCGGGCAGGACGGCCGTGCCGTAGTGCTGGGCGTCGCCCGTGCCGTCGCCGGGGACGACCAGTTCGGTGAAGCCGGTGATGGTGCCGTCCGAGGCGTCGACGGCCGCCACGGTGTGGAGGATGTCCCCGCGCGCGGAGACGGCGTCCGCCGCGGCCCGTATCCGGTCGACGTCCCAGGCCACCGTGCCGTAGTCGACCGCCCCCATGGGCATGTCGTCCATGGCCCGGCGTGACGCCGCGTACGTATCGGCGAGTTCGTCGGGCACCATGCCCTCCCACGCCGTCAGCCGGTAGCCGGGGTGCGGCTTCTCGGCGACGGCGGTGAGTGCGGGCAGGTCCGCGTCGGCCAGCGGGAGCCGGGCGTACGTGAGGGTCAGCGCCACGCGGAAGCCTCGGGCGGTGAGGAAGGCGGCACCCGGGGATTCGGCCGGGGCCTGGGCCACGACCGTCCTCCGGTCGTCCTCGCGGGCGGCTTCGACGGCCGCTTCGAGCAGCAGGGTGCCCGCCCCCGCGCGCCGTTCGGCGGCGTGGACATGGACGTCCAGTTCGGCGAGGTGGCGCTGGCCCTCCTTCGTGAACAGGCGCAGGAAGGCGTGACCGGCGGGGCTGCCGTCGGGGCCCGTGGCCAGCCACGCCAGGCGGCGGGCCGCGGAGGTTGCTTCGGGGTCGGTCAGGGCGGTGATGCGCAGGGGCAAGTCGTCTCCGTCAGAGAAGAAGGGGGAGAAGAAGGGGAGAAGGAGAGGGAGGGGCAGCGTAGGGCTGTGGGCTGGCAGGCCTGCCATGCGGGCGTTCGGGGGCTCGGTGACGGGCGGGCTAGTCGGCCTGCGCGGGCTCTTCCTGCGCGGCCCACTCGACGAACTGGACCACCACGCCGTTCGGGTCGGTCAGCTGGAACAGCCGCTCGCCCCAGGGCTCCTCGCGCAGCGGCATCGTGATCGGGGCGCCGGCCTCGCGCAGGCGCCGCTCCTCGGCCTCGATGCCGGTGACGGTGAGCGCGAAGATCAGGCCCGTGGCCTGCTGGTCGCGCTGCTCGGGCGGGAGCACCTCGCTGCCGCGCTGGAGCAGCACGATGTCGGCGGCGGCATCCCCGCGCGTCAGGGACGCGAAGCCGTCGGCGGCCATGGCGACCTGGTAGCCGAGGTGGGCGTGGAAGAACTCACGTGAGGCGGCGACGTCGGCGACGGTCAGGGACACGGTGGAGGCGGTGACGTTCAGGGCAACTCCTGGCAGAAGGGGGTGTGGCAGCTGTGGGTGTGACAGGTGCGGGCGAGGCAAGTGCGGGGTGCGGCAAGTGCGGGGTGTGGCAGGTGCTGGTGCGGCAGGTGCTGGCGGTGCAGCCCCTGCCGGACGTCTCAGGCGGGTGAGTGGGTCCTCACCGGTTGCCTCGACGGCCGGGTCCGCGCATGTGGTGAGCGAGCGGGACGGAGCGATTCGCCGCAGCGGGACGTACGGGCTGCTGCGGCCCGGGGCGTCCGTGCCCCGCCCCGTCCTGACCGTGCCGAAGCGTTGTGGTGAGCGTGTCCGCGAGGCCGAGGGCCGTGCGGTCCGGCGCGGGAAGGGCGTCCGCGAACTCGGTGGTGATGGTGGCGCCGACGAAGTACGAGAACTTGCGCAAATGCAGGTCCGTTCACTGAGGGGATTTTTGCAACGGACGTAACTTTAGGTCGGGCCCCTCGGTTCGTCAAGCATATTTTTAGGTTGGATGTAAGATTCCCTCATGACTACCGAGATGGGGCTCCGTGAGTCCAAGAAGCAGGAGACCAGGCAGCTGATCTCCGACTGCGCCACCAGGCTCTTCATCAAGCAGGGCTTCGAGCAGACCACCATCACCGAGATCGCCGCCGCGGCCCGCGTGGCCAAGAAGACGGTCACCAACTACTTCCCGCGCAAGGAGGACCTGGCCCTCGACCACCACGAGGCGTTCACAGGGGGCCTGGCCAAGGCCGTCACAGAGCGCGAGCCCGGCGTGGAGCCGCTCGCCGCCGTGGGCCGGACCTTCCGCGCCGCGCTCCTCGACCACAGCCCCGTCGTCGGCTTCACCGGCATCGCGTTCGCCCGCATGATCGCCGACAGCCCCACCCTCACCGCCCGGCTGCGCGAACTGCACGACCAGCGGGAGGCGGCGCTCGCCGCGGCGCTGACCGCCGCCGCCCCCGACTCCGCCCCGGCCATCGCGCCCGTGTCCGGCGCCGCCCTGATCGCCGCGGCGGACCGGCTGCTGTTCCGGCGCATCCAGGAACTCACCCTGGCCGGCCGTACCGACGACGAGATCGAGGCCACGCTCCTGCCGGAGGCCGACCACCTCCGCGCCCTCCTCGCCGCCGCCCTCGCCAACGACCCCACGGCCATGACCTGGTGACGTCGCCGCCGACGGCAATGCGTGCCGGGGTGGTCAGCGGTCCTGCGGGATGTCCAGGGTGCGGACGAGCTGGGTCAGCTCCTCCTGGAAGAGTTTCCGCGGGCTGACCGTCTGGGTGCGCAGGTGGCCGTAGACCTCCAGGGACACCAGGCCGTGCAGGCGGCCCCAGATGCGCAGGGCGAGCGCGACGGCCGCGGGCGGCAGTTCCGGGAAGGCCGGGCGGACCTTGTCGAGCAGTCCGGGGTCGAAGTCGGACCACTCGAACTCGCTGGTCGCGTAGAGGTGTCGGGCGTGCGGCCAGGCGGCGGCGGCGAGTCCGGCGAGGCCGGTGCAGACGCGGCGGGCGGCGTCGGGGGCGGCGCCGCCTTCGGGGGCCTGGTAGCCGGGGACGGGGTCGCCGTAGATCAGCCGGAAGCCCTCGGGGTGGGCGAGGGACCAGTCGCGGAAGGCGGTCGCCCAGGACTGGATCCGGGCGGCCGGATCCAGCGGCGCGCCGGTTTCCCAAGCGGTGTCCACGGCGTCGGCCAGGGCGGTGTACACGTCGTTGATCAGCGTGGTGACCAGGTCGTCGCGGGTGGCGAAGTAGCCGTAGATGGCGTTGGCGGTCATGCCCATCTCGCGGGCGATGGCACGCAGGGTGATGGCGTCGGGCCCGCCCGAGGCCATCAGGGCCAGCGCCACGCTCTTGATCTCGGCCGTCGTCTCGGCCCGCAGCCGTGCACGCCTGCCCTGGCCGCTCTGCCCGCCCCGACCGCCGTGCCTGCCCTTCGGCTCCCGGCCGTTCCCCTCACCTGTCGCTGTCACGCGGCAACTCTACAGCGTTTGTTTAGTTGACGGGGTGCGATAACTTCACGGCGTATAGTTTCTGCGCGGCGTCACCTTCCGGGTGGTGCCCCATGCCCACGTGCGGATGTCCACGTCCGGATCTCCGCGCGGGGATGTCCACGTGCGGAGCAGGAACACACCAACAGGGGAGAGCCATGCGCATCGGAGTCATCGGAGCCTCGGGGACCATCGGCAGCCGAGTCGTCACCGAGGCCCTCGGCCGGGGCCACCACGTCGAGGCGTACAGCCGGAACCCGGAGCGGGCGGCGCGCGAGGAGCGGCGGGAGAACGTCACCTGGGCCGGGGTCGACGCCCTGGACCCGGCGTCCATAGCGGCCGTGCTGCCTGGACTCGACGTCCTGATCAGCGCCTTCCAGCCCGGCAACGCCGCCAAGGACATGGCGGACACGCTGCGGCGCTCGATCGCCGATCCCACGGTGTACGCCACCGTGGCGCGGGCCCTCCTGAAGGCCCTGGAGAGCCACCCCCGCACCCGGCTCATCGTGATCGGCGGCGCGGGCAGCCTGGAGATCGCGCCGGGTGTGGTCCGCGCCGACTCCGACGAGCTGCTGCACGCCACCCTCGACGAGGTCGGACTGCCCCGCGACTACGCGGCGGCGGTGCGCGGCCACCGGGACGCCCTGAACGTCCTGCGGACCTCGAACCGGCTGTGGACCTACTTCAGCCCGGCCGAGGACATCGCCCCCGGCGAGCGCACCGGCCGCTTCCGGGTCGGCGGCGACCAGCCCGTCCTGGACGCCGAGGGCCGCAGCCGCATCTCCGCCGAGGACGCCGCCGTCGCCCTGGTCGACGAGGTGGAACTGCCGCGCTTCGTCCAGCGCCGCTTCACCATCGGCTACTGAAGCCGTAGCCACAGGGCGGCAGCTACTGAGGCCTTCGGTCACCCCTGGGCGGTCGCCTCAACGCGCGATGGCCGCCACGGAGATCGTGGCGGCCACCCGGTGCGGCGCTGCGGACGTCGGGGCCACGCTCGGCCCCGGTGCGTCAGTGGTTGCCGGCGCCGTTGCCCGAGAGGATCGGGATGTCGCTGAGGATGTGCGACAGCGGCTCGTCGCCCTTGGCCTGCGTGGAGTTCTCCGTGCACTGCTGGTTCTGCGGGGCCGACAGGACGTTGATGTCCTGGACCGCGACCGGCACGACGCCGACGATGGATCCGACGTTGAGCTTGGCGGGCAGGCCGATGCAGGGCTTGTTGAGGGAGCCCTGGACCAGGGACATCTGCGGGCTCATGTTGCCGTGCGTGGCGGAGTTGCCGAAGGTCTGCTCGGCGCCGTTGCCGCTGATCGACGTGGTGCCCGTGTCGTTGCCGATGGCCATGGCGGAGGGGGCGGTGACGGCCGTCATGCCGGCGGCGGATGCGGCGATCGCGGCGGTTGCCAAGATCTTCTTCATGGTGAGGAATTCCCTTCGGAGACAGGCTCCGTTGCGGAGCCGCATGGTGGTCAACTGGCCGATGGAACCGTGGTTTCGGCGATTAGCCCGGTCGGCCGAATAGTGTGCTGAGCGGAGAAGAGGGCGGATGCGGCGACAGCCGTCGACCGGTCGGGAAGCCCAAACAGCGGGCCGCCGAGGAGAGGTGGCGGCCCGCTGGACTTGGTGCCGGTGTCAGTGGTTGTTGACGCCGTTGCCCGAGAGCACCGGGATGTCGTTGAGCAGGTGCGACAGCGGCTCGTCGCCCTTGGCCTGCGTGGAGTTCTCCGTGCACTGCTGGTTCTGCGGCGCCGACAGGATCGGGATGTCCTGGACCGCGACCGGCACCAGGCCGACGAGGGAGCCGACATTGGCCTTGGCGGGCAGCGCGATACAGGGCTTGTTGAAGGAGCCCTGAATGAGCGCCATCTGCGGGCTCATGTTCCCGTACGTGGCGGAGTTGCCGAACGTCTGGGAGGCGTGGTTGCCGCTCATCGTCTGGGTGCCGCTGTCGTCACCGATGGCGGACGCCGTGGAAGCAGTGGCAGCCGACGCACCGACGACGGAAGCCGTGACCGCGGCCGCAGTCATAACCTTCTTGAGCACAGCATTTCCCTTCTGGATATGAACCCCGTCCGTGGAGCACCCTGAGCAACTGCCGCGGCGGTGCGGGGTTGCTGCTGTTCACTCTTATGGCCCACCAATGGCCCAAATGCGCGCCCTTTTCGGGCATGGGTGCGGGTGGCGTTGTGCGGATAATCCGATGGTTCGGTACGGCGCCGCGCATGGTGGTGCGCGTTTATGTGAATGCGCCGGGCGCCGCCGATGCGCGGAAAAGATCCGATGGAGTGAATGAGCGGAACCAAACGTCCGACGGTGAGTTGAGCAGCCCGCAGTAACCTGTGCTTCTGCCCAGAAAAGGAACAGCAAATGCTCAAGAAGGCAATGGCAGCGGCTGCGGTCGCAGTCTCCGTCGTCGGTATCTCAGCCACCGCAGCCCCTGCCGCGATGGCCATCGGTGACGACGGCGGCACCCAGTCGGCGAGCGGCAACGGCGCCAAGCAGGCGTTCGGCAACTCCGCCACCAAGGGCGACATGAGCCCGCAGCTGTCCCTCGTCCAGGGATCTCTGAACAAGCCCTGTGTCGGCCTGCCGGTCAAGGGCAACGTCGGCGCCCTCGTCGGTCTCGTGCCGGTCGCGGTCCAGGACATCCCGATCCTGTCGGCGCCGCAGAACCAGCAGTGCACGGAGAACTCCACGCAGGCCAAGGGCGACGAGCCGCTGTCGCACATCCTCAGCGACATCCCGGTGCTCTCGGGCAACGGCGAGCACAACGGCTGACCCTCACGCCGCAGCGACCGCCCGGGCCGCCCCGACTCCTTCGAGCGGGGCGGCCCGGGCGGCTTTTGCATGCCCGGCCCTGTAATGCCGGTAATTCGGGCGGCTGCGGCGGAAATTCCGTCGTCGACTTCTTCGCGTACGGCTTTCCGTATCCGATGTGCAATAGCTGGCCGAGAGCAGTCGAGTGAACCTGGGAATTCCGGGGTGTTGCCGGTTTCCTCTGCTCTTGGTGCTCGTTGGTCAGGACTCAGGTCGCGGTGCGGGTGAAGATACTGCCCGCCCGGCTCTCACCGCCGTTAAGGCGCGACCGGTCAGAAGGGAAGATCTGTGAAGCTGAAGAAGAGCGCAACCGTCATCGCTGGTGCTGTCCTGGCACTGAGCTTCGGTGCCCCGGCATTCGCCGACGCGGGCGCCGACGGCGTGGCCGCCCACTCCCCGGGTTTCCTCTCCGGCAACGTCGTGCAGGTTCCCGTCCACGTTCCCGTCAACGTGTGCGGCAACAGCGTCGACCTCCTCGCGCTGCTGAACCCGGCGTTCGGCAACACCTGCGTCAACGACTGACGTATTGACGTAACGACCCGGCCGTCCAGGCCGTGTCACCGCCGGCCTTGGCAGGCCTCAGGGCCCCAAGGCCGGCTCCCCTTCGCTCAACGGCCCCAAGGCCGGCTCCTTTTCGCTCAGAGGAAGACCACTAGATTGCGACAGGCCCTCACCAAAGGGGTGCTCTCGGCGGCGGCCGCCACGAGCATCCTGTCCCTGCCCGGCCAGGCCGCGTTCGCCGCAGCCGATGCGCACGGACAGGCCACGGGATCGCCCGGCTTCTTGTCGGGCAACAATGTGCAGGCCCCGCTGGAGGTGCCGCTGAACGTCTGCGGCAACTCGGTGAACGGCGTGGGCGCGGGAAACCCGGCCATGGGCAACTCCTGCGCGCACACCTCGTCCCCGAGCGCCGAGCGGGCACCGGAACGTGCGGCGCCGCCGCAGCGCGAGGCCGCGCCGAAGCCCGCGCCCGCGCCCAGGCCCGCACCCAACCCCGCGCCCGTCCCGGAGCGCGCGGCCCCCGCACCCGCCCCGGCTCCCGCCCACGCTCCCGCCCCGAAGCCCGCGACCGAGCCTCGGACCCCGGAACCCGCGCACGACGAACCCGCGCACGACGACGGCGGCGCGAGCGCCCACGGCGAGGCGTCCCACTCGCCCGGTCTGCTGTCGGGCAACCTTCTCCAGGCCCCGCTCGACGTGCCGATCAACGCGTGCGGCAACGCCGTCGAGGTCGTCGCGGCACTCTCCGGGACCACCGGCAACAAGTGCGGCGAGGCCCCCGAGCAGACGCCCCCGGAGCCGAAGCCGCACGTGCCGCCGGTCAAGCCCGAGCGTCCCGTCGAGCGGGTCACGCCGCCCGAGCCGCCCCGGGCGCCGCGGACCGTGCCCCGGGCACCGGAGTTCATCAAGGCCTCCGCGACCGCCCGGCAGCCGCGACCCGCCGAGGCACCGGAGCACGTCGCCCAGCTCGCCGCGACCGGCATGGACCAGAACGCCCTCGCGGCCGCCGCGGCCAGCGCCGGACTGCTGGTCGGCGGGGCCCTCCTCTACCGGCGCGGACGCAGCACGTCCTGAAGCGCGCCGGGAGCGAAGCGGGAGCAACAGCAGTAGGAAGCAAGCAGGAAGAAGCAGTAGCAAGAAGAGCGGTGACGGTGGAGCGGACGGGTCGACGGCGGCCCGTCCGCTTCCTGCGTGGGGCGCCCGTCAGCGCCCGGGCGCCCCGACACTGACCGGGCGCCCCCTCAGCGCCGGTGCGCCCCGCTCTCGTACGGCGTCACCGCCGTGCCCTCGGCACTCCGGGCCACCGGCACGGCGCCCGGCCGCCGCACCCGCCGTCGTACCCCCGCCACCAGGCGCGCCGCCGTGAAGCCCGCGCCCTGGACGAAGCGCATCGCGGGGCCGAAGCTCGACGCGGTCGGCAGACCGGCGACGAACAGGCCGGGCAGGGAGGTCTCGAACCCGCTGTCCACGTACGGGGAGCCGTCGGCGAGTTGGCGCAGGGTGTCCCGGACGCCGAGGTCGAGCACGTCGATGCGGTGGGTCAGGGCGCGGAAGCCGGTGGCCGCGAGGACGTGGTCGGTCTCGAAGACCGCGGGGCCGTCCGGGCCGTGGGTGGACAGGAGCACCTGCCCGTCGTGGTGGCGGGCCCCGGTGAGCCGGTGTCCGGTGACGATCTCGATCGCGGCGCCGGAGCGCGCCGCCCCGGCCGTCGTCGCGGCGCCGGGGCCCGCCTCCACGCGGTCCCGCACCCACCAGGCGCCCGCCGGGCCGAGGGCGGTGGCGCAGACGCGGGCGCGGGTGGGTTCGGGGAGCAGCCGGAAGAGGCCGGGGCGTTCGGCGTAGAACCAGTTGCGCCAGCCGCAGCCGAGGCCGCTGTGCGGGGCGCGTGCCGACTGCCACCAGGGGCGGTGCAGGGCGGGCGGCAGGGTGTTCCAGCGCACGTGGGGGGCGCGGGCCAGGACGCGTACGCGGGTGCCCTGTTCGGCGAGGAGCGCGGCCGTCTCCAGGGCGGCCTGGCCCGCGCCGAGCACCGTGACGTCCTTGTCGCGCAGGGGGCTCAGGTCCGCGTGGTGGCTGCTGTGCGAGACGTGGGCGGGGCCCAGGTCCCGTACCAGGGAGGGGATTTCGACGAACGGCAGCACGCCGACGGCGAGTGCCACCGTGCGGCCGTGGCAGGTCTCGCCGTCGGCGGTCGTGACGGCGAAGCCGTCGGTCAGCGGGCGGACGGACCGGATCAGGCGCTCGTCGACCGGTGGCGCGGCCTGCTCGGCGAACCAGAGGCCGTACGCGGCGAAGTGCTCGACCGGCAGCGGCACTCCGTGCTCCGCGCGCAGGCCCTCGCGGGCGCAGTACGCGGCCAGGCCGTAGCGGGCGCCGGGGGCGGAGAGGTCGGACGCCCAGGGCTCCGACTTCAGGAACATGCCGCGCGGCATGTGGTCGCGCCAGGAGGCCATGGGCCTGCCGAAGACGCGTACGTCCAGGCCCGCCGCCGCGGCGTGCGCGGCGATCGACAGGCCGTAGGGGCCCGCTCCCACGATCAGCAGGTCATGCATCGGTGACGGCTCGCTCTCGGTTCGTCGTGCCGGACAGGACGGCGGGGGAGGACTCCCGCGCCCTGGTGGACAGCGTCAGCAGGATGTTCTGGGTGCCGCCCGCGAGCCGTCCGCGCGCGTGGCGCAGGACATGGCGGCGCCAGCGGCGCCACAGGTCGGCCGCCGGGGCCGGGTCGTCGGCGGCGTCGGCGCCGGACCAGGCGAACTCCGCGGCGGGCGGCCTTCGCTGAGGGGACCGGCGGGTGCGGCGCGGAGCGAGCCTGGTGCGCAGCGCCGTCAGCGGCGCGTAGTTCTCCACGACGAAGGCGCGGCCCGGCAGCGGGGCCGGTGCCGGGACCGGGCGGTGCGTGAGGTCGAGGTGGGCGGCGCGCACCACGTCGGTCCCGGTGCCGTCCGCGAAGAGGCGGAACTGGGCGCCGGGGCGCGGGTTGAAGTCGAGCAGGTGGTACGTGCCGGTGCGGGCGTCCCTGCGGAAGTCCAGGTCGAACACGCCCCGGTAGCCGAGGCCCGCGAGCAGCCGCCGGGTCAGCGCCCACAGGCCCGCGTCGTCCGCCCACTCGCCGACCGCGGTGAGCCCGGCCGCGCGGGGCCGGGCCCGGCGCTTGCGGCCCGTGCCGCCGCCGAACACCTCGCCGTCGCGGCCGACGTACCCGTGCACGAACCAGTCGGCGTCGGGGCCGCCGGGGACGTACGCCTGGAGCAGCAGGCGGCTGCCCGCGGCCGCCGTGCGCTCGTGCAGCGCCGCCGCCTCGCGCGGGGAGCGGACCAGGACGGCGCTGCGCAGGCCGCTGCCGCGGGGCAGCAGCCAGGGGCGGCTCCACTTCGCCACCACCGGGGAGCCCAGGGCCGTCACCGCGTCGGCCGCGTCGGCGGGGGTCGTGGGCGCGAGCGTCGGCGGGTGCGCCACGCCGACGCGTGCGCACAGCGCCGCCAGGGCGCCCTTGTCGGCGAGGCGGCCGGGCAGGCCGGGCGCGGGCCGGGGCAGCAGATAGCGGTCGGCGAGGGCCTCGCGGACGGCGTCGACGGCGAGGGCGCCCGCGTCGTCCAGGGGGATCAGGACGGCGGGGCGGCCGACGCGGGCGGCGACGCGCAGCAGGACCGCGCGGACGTCCTGGGGTGTGGCCGCGGGGGCGGGCGGTGGGTGCATGCGGTGGAGGTGGCGGGAGCGGGCGACCGGGCTGTGCTCGTCGTCGGCCACCAGGTGCACCTCCACCCCCTCCCGGCCCAGGGAACGCACCGCGCCGAGCGTGCCGTGGTGGAAGGGGTTCCGGTCGATCCGCAGCAGGACCGCGGGAACGCGAGTGTCCAGAGAGTGCAAGGTCGGCCTTACTGATCGCTCGCCCAATGGGGCGATGTGCGGTCACGGAGGATTAAGGACTCGATTGGCGTAAAAGAAATACATATGACGGAACGTCAGTAGCGACAGAAATCCATGGCGTCAGATATGTGTGTGACCGGTCCACGAGGAGCAGTCATGAACCCACGGCGTAGCCGACGCAGTAAAAGAACGGGCCGGCGCGGAAAACGGCTGGCCGTCATCGCTGCCGGGATCATCGCGTCGACGGCTGTGGTCGCCGTGCCCGGACACACCGCGGGGAAGGCGCCCGGGGCGGAGCCGACGCCCGCGCAGAGCCCGGTCCCCGCTCCGGCCGAGAGCCCCGCGCCCGCCGGAAGCCCGTCGCCCGCGCAGAGCCCCGCGCCCGCCGACCCCGATCTCCCCGCCATCGGCGCCTACCTCGACTACGGCCCCCTCGGCGTCGACCGCATGACCGAGCTGAGCAAGTGGCTGGACGGGACCGAGCTGCGGGTCGGGCACACATACCTCCCGGGTGACCGGTGGAGCAATATCGAGGGCGCGCCGCGCTTCCTGGAGAGCTGGGCGGCCTGGCGCAAGGCCAAGGACGACCGGATGTTCGTCCTGAACGTGCCGATGCTGGAGCGCAACGAGGACCGCGTCGGCGACTGGCAGGTGCGCGCGATGCTGCGGCAGGGCGCGTCCGGGCTCTTCGACGAGCACTTCCGCGTCCTCGCGAAGCGGCTTGTCGACCTCGGGGTGCCGGACACGGTGATCGTGCTCGGCTGGGAGATGAACGGCACCACGTACACCCATCGTTGCGGTCCGGATCCGGAATCCTGGAAGACGTACTGGAAACGAATCGTCACCACGATGCGTTCGGTGCCGGGGCAGAAATTCAAGTTCGATTTCACCCCGAATCGCGGTCGGGACGCCATTCCGTGGACCGATTGCTATCCCGGTGACGATCTGGTCGACATCATCGGTCTCGATTCGTACGACCAGCCCAGCGGCGTGACGTTCGACCAGCAGGTGACGGAGGAGTACGGGCTCCAGCACCACGTGGATTTCGCGAAGGCCCACAAGAAGCCCATCTCGTATCCCGAATGGGGGCTCTTCCGCAACGGCGACAACGACGAGTACATGCGCCGGATGCTGAAGTGGATGGCCGAGCACAAGCCGCTGTACAACACGGTCACGGACTACTGCCCGCACGGCGTGTGGCAGTGCAAGGACAACCCCAAGGCCACGAAGGTGTACCGCGAGGCGCTCTCCGGCCTGCCGGTGAACCCGACGCCGAAGCCGACCGAACCGACCGCTCCGGTACGGCCGCCGCACTGCGCGCCGCTGGACCTGGGCGACTGGGTCGAGTACTGGCTGGGCGGGAAGCTGTGCCTGCGGTTCGACTGGTGGGAGCGCAAGGAGCGGCCGCGCGCCTGAGGGGGCGCGCGGGGCGCGGGGGCGGTTGGGCCCGGCGCGGTGGCGGAACCTTCACGGGGAAGTTCCGCCACCGGGCCGCCCCTCACCTGCACGCCCCTGACCTGCACGGACCTCACCTGTACGGGCCTCACCCGCACGGCTTTCACCCCCGCGCCCCGCAGCACGTTCCCGCCCCTGCTGCCGCAGTTGCCGTTCCCGGCGCACTCCCCGCGCCCACTCCCGCGCCGCCGCCTCCCCCGCGGCCGCCGCGAGCAGCGGGGCCGTGCCGGTGCGGGCCAGCAGATAGCGGCGGTTGGGGGCGGGGTCGGGGCGCCAGTGGTGTTTGTACGGTTCGTCGCCGCGCAGCAGGGACAGGGTGCGCGGGTGGGCGCCCGCGGTGTACTGGGTGCAGGCGTCGAGCAGCATCGTGGCCACGTCGACCTTGCGTTCGCGCAGGCGCGGATGGGCGCCGTAGAGGTAGCCGCCCGCGAGCCGCGCGGACAGCAGGGTGACGTCGGCGGCCAGGACCTCCCCGTCCACGTGGAACTCCGTGACCACCGCGTCGCCCGCCGCCACCATGGGGCGCACGGAGCGCAGCAGGTGCTCGCGGAAGCGCGGGCGGAGGTGTTCGGTCGTCACCCTGCGCCCCTGCCACTGGAGTTGGTGCAGCCGCAGGAGGGTGGCCAGGGACGTCTCCACCTCGTCGGCGGGTACGACGCGGGGCCGCACGCCGACCGCCGTCAGCTTGCGCAGTTTGGCGCGGGCGCGCTGGGCCGTCGTCGTGGGCAGCCGCTTCAGGAGCTCGTCGACGGGCAGCGGGGGCAGTTCGAGGCACGGGGAGTCGGTGAGCGCGCGGCGCGGGCCGCGCCACCGCTCGTACACGCTCTCGACGCAGGCACCCGGGCGGGCCTCGCGGAAGTCGATCAGCGCGCCCCGGGCGAGATCGCGCAAGCCCTCGGTGAGGGCGTCCGCCGCGCGCTCGCGGCGGTCGGCGGCGAGCAGCACGTCCGCGAAGTCCGAGATGGCGCCGCCGAGCGGCCGCAGCGCCGGGACCGGCCGGTACGTCCGCATCAGCGGCGCCGCCGCCACCAGGTCGCCGCCGTCGCGGACCAGCAGCACCCGCAGCCGCCCGCGACGGCCGTACGACCGCCACCACGACGTCAGCCACGCGTGGCTCTGGAACGGCGTCGCCTCCTCGCAGTCCTCGTACAGCCGACGCCAGGGACCGGCGAGGGACGCGAACTCGGCCTCGTCCACGCAGAGTCCGGTGCTGAGCCCGGACCGGGTCGCCGTCGTCACGCGCCGCCCCGGACCTCGGCGGACGCGGGCCCCGGCACGGCACCGCCGGGCAGCGTCCTGGCGGTGGCGCGGGGGCGCACCAGGAGCCCGAGGCCGCCGAGCAGGCCGCCCGCGCACAGGCCGACCAGGGCGGTCACCGGGGCGGAGAGCGAGGAGGGGGCGGTGGGCGCGACGGCGCGGGAGAACGGCAGGAGCTTGACGCGGGTGCTGTCCTTGGTGTGGCCGGCGCTGGTGGTGAGCGCGCGGGACACCGCGTTCGCGAGGGTGGCGGCGGCGTCGGGCCGGTCGGCCGACGCGGACACCGAGATCATGGGGGCGTCGGGGGAGGTCGCCACCTTGACCCGGTCCTGCAGCTCGGTGGGCGAGATGCCCGCGGCGATCTGGGCGTCCCCGAGGACGGCGAGCTGGGTGGCGACCCTGCCGTAGGCCTGCGCGAAGCCCAGGGCGGTGGCCGGGTCGGCCTTGGCGCCGGGCACGGCGACGACATAGCTGGTGGCGGTGTACTCCGGGGTCTGGAGCAGCCCGTACGTGCCGCCAGCGAGGGCGCCGAGGGCCGCGCAGACCGGCAGGACGGTCCAGCGGGGGAGGCGCGTGAGGCGGGTGAGAGGGGCGAGGCGGGTGCGAGGCGGGGTGGATGGGGTCTGGGTGGCCTGGGTGGCCTGCGTGCCGCCGGTGCCGCCTGTCGTACCGCCGGACGTGGTGCTGGACTTGGCGCTGGACGTGGCGCTGGACGTGGTCGTCCCCGAGGGGGCGCTCGAAGGGGCGCTCATGGAGCGTTCACCTCCTGGTTCGGGCCGGTGAGCACGGACGCGTAGACGTCCATCAGCCGACCGGCGCTGCGGGTGATGTCGTAGTGCCGCACCGCGGCGGGTGCCGTGCGCTGCGGCGGTGGTCCTGACCTGCGCAGGCCGTACAGGACCTGCGCGAAGGAGTCCGGGTCGCTCGCGCAGTACGCGGAGTTGGTGCGCTCGTGCGCGGGCAGCCCCTCGACGGCGGGGCAGGACGCGTAGAGCACGGGAAGGCCGCCGGCCAGGCCCTCCACGAGGGCGAGCCCGAACGCCTCCTCCGGGGACGGGGAGGCCAGCGTGTCCATGGCCGAGAGCAGCGACGGCAGATGCGTGACGGCGCGCTCCGCGCCGCCGTCCTCGTGCGCGGTCTCGCCCGCGAACCGCACCCGGTCGGCGAGCCCGAGCCGCCCGGCCAGACGGCGCAGCTCCGGCTCCTGCGGGCCCGAGCCGACCAGGAGGACCCGTACGTCGGCGGGGAGTTGGGCGGCGGCGCGCAGCAGGACGTCGAAGCGCTTGCCCTCGGTGAGACGGCCGACGCCGCCGACGACGAACGCGTCCGCGGGCAGGCCGAGGCGCTCCCGCACGGCCGCGCGGGCGGCCGGGTCGAAGCGGAAGCGCTCGGCGTCGATGCCGTTGGGCACCACCCGGATGCGCCCCCAGGGCACGCCCCACCGGTGCAGGCGGGTGCCGACGGCCGGGGACACGGCGACCGTCATCCGGCCGAGCCGCTCCCCGGCGAGGTACAGCGCGCGCACGCCGGACGTCAGCGGGCGCCCCTCCATCTGCGAGTCGCCCAGGGAGTGTTCGGTGGCCACGACCGCCCGCACCCCGGCGACGCGGGCCGCGATCCGCCCGTACAGGCAGGCGCGGTAGAGGTGGGTGTGGACGACGTCGTAGCGGCCCGCGCGGATCAGCCGGACCAGGCGGGGCAGGGCGGCGACGTCCCGGTTGCCCGCCATGCCGAGGTCGGTGACGCGGGTGCCGTCGGCGGTGATGCCGCGGGCGACGCTGCCCGCGTTGGTGAGGGTGAGGACGTCGCAGGTGGCCGGCAGATGGCGGAGCAGCAGGCGCAGTTGCTGCTCGGCGCCGCCCATGCCGAGCCCGGTGATGATGTGCAGGACCCTCACGCGGTCACCGCCGCCGGGAGCGGGGTGTGGTCCGGGCGCAGGGTGCGGCCGCGCGGCCCGCCGGTGGCCCGCTTCAGGCGCAGCCGCAGGGAGGTGTCGCGCTGCCCGATGTGGATACGGGGCAGGGCGAGCGGTCCTGTGAGGTCGCCGGGGGCGATGGCGCAGGCGTACGCGTACCCGGCGGCGCGCACGGCGGCCAGGACGCGGGGGTCCGCGTGGCCGTACGGATAGCAGAATCCGTGTACGTCACGGCCCGTCAGGTCGGCCACGGCGGACCGGCTGTCCGCGACCTCGCGGCGCAGGGTGTCGTCGTCGGCCTGTGTGAGGTCGACGTGCGTCAGGCCGTGCGAGGCGACCTCCATGCCCTGCTCGGCCGCGCCCCGGACGCCGTCGGCGTCGAGGAGGGGCTTGCGCGGGCCCAGCGGGTCCCAGGCGTTGTCACCGCCGAGGCGCCCCGGCAGTACGAAGACGGTGGCAGTGCAGTCGTGGCGGCGCAGCAGGGGCACGGCGTGGTCGAGGAAGTCGGCGTACCCGTCGTCGAAGGTGAGCCCCACGAGGCCGCGCCCCCGTCCCCGGCGGCACGCCTCCAGGAGCCGCTCCATGGACACCCCGCGCAGGCCGCGGCGGCCCAGCCAGGCCAGCTGGGCGTCGAGGCGGTCGGGGGAGACGGTGATGTTGTACGGGTCGTCTGTGGGGTCGGCGATGGAGTGGTACATGGCGATCCAGCTCGCGGTGCGCCTTTCGCTCGCGGGGCGCGTTGGGCGGCGTGCGGGGGGCTCCGGGCGTGGGGTGGGGTCGTTGTCCGGGTGCGGGTTTGTGGGGGGTGCGCCGCGCTGCGCGCGGCGGTCGCTCCCACCCGTCCACCCGTCGCTGTCGGCCGTGGGGTGCGGGCCGGGGGCTTGCGGGGCGGTGGAGTCGTCCGGCGTCCCCTCGGGCAGCATCCGGTCGCCCGGTCCCGTCTGCCCCTCGGACCGCGTGAAGTCAGCTGTCATGGCGTCCCTTTCGTCTGGCGGTGTCAGGGGCGCGGAGGCGTGCCGCGGCGCTCAGGCGTGCGGTCGCGGCGCGCAGGGCCGGTACGCCGAGCCCCCACCCGGCCGCCAGGAACGACACCCCCACCACCAGGCCGCCCGTCACCACCGCGGCGACCGGCGGGCCGACGTGGTGGGCGCACCAGGCGCCCAGGCCCGCCGCGCACGCGGCCGCGAGGACGAGGCGGCCCAGCTGCCCGGCGACGGCACGCGTGCGCAGGGGGACGGCGCGCGGCCCGAGGGCGTGCAGCAGGAGCACCGCCGTGACGCAGATCCCGGCCGCGTTGGCGCCCGCGATGCCGTACACGCCCCAGGTGCCCACGGTCAGGAAGCCGGTCCCCGCCGTCGTGAGGATGCCGACGCCCATCGCGGCCAGCGGCGCCCAGGTGGCCCGGCCGACGGAGAAGTGGGCGCGGGCGAGGGCGCCCACCAGCGTGTGGCCGAGCAGCCCGAGGGCGTACACCCGCATGACGGCGGCCGTCGCGGAGGTGTCCGCCGACGTGAACGCGCCGCGCTGGAAGAGCAGATGGACCAGGTCGGGCGCGACGGCGACGATCGCCGCGGCGCCGTAGAGCACCACGCACCCGGCGAGCACCAGGTCCCGCTCGACCCGGTCCCGCGCCCGCTCGGTCTCGCCCGCGGCCAGGGCCCGCGCGACCACGGGGAAGGTGACCGTGCACAGCATCAGCGACAGGACCATCGGCATCTGCGCGACCTTCTGCGCGTAGTTCAGATGCGAGATCGCCCCGGCGGGCAGCGAGGACGCGAGGAACCGCTCGATGAGCACCTGCGACTGGCGGCACAGCGCGAAGAGCAGCACGGTCCAGATGACGGCCGTCTCCAGGCGTACGGCCTGCTCCCCCCGCGCCGCCGCCCCGGCCGCGCTCCTCACCCGCAACTGCCGCCACAGGAAAGGCGCCTGTACGACGACCATCAGCACCCCGCCCAGCGCCACTCCCACCGCGGCCGCGCGCACGCCGAGCGGCACGGCGAGCAGGAACAGGGCGGCGATGATGGCGGTGTTGTAGACGACGTACACGGCGGCGGGCGCGGCGAAGCGCTGGTGGGCGCGGAGGGCCGCGCTGCAGTAACCGGCGAGCCCGAAGCTCAGGGCACAGGTCGCGGTCAGCCGGGTGCAGTCCACGGCGAGCCCGGGGTCCGGCAGGCCCGGCGCGAGCGCGGCCACCAGGAGCGGGGCCGCGGCGATGAGGGCGAGGCAGGCGCCCACGAACCACAGGGTCATCCTCGGCAGGGAGGCGGCGACCAGGGCGCGTACCGGATCGGGCCCGCCCCCGTCGGCCGCCGCGCGCCGCGTGAGCGCCAGGCTGAACGCGGGCACCAGGAAGAAGGCGAGCCCGTCCTCGATGAGCAGCGTCGCCGCCATCTCCGGCACGGTCCAGGCCACCAGGAACGCGTCGGTGTCGCTCCCGGCCCCGAAGAAGTGCGCGAGCACCTGATCGCGCACGAGCCCGAGAAGGGACCCGGCGACGGTCAGGACGGCGGTGACGGCGGCGGCCTTGGCGAGGAAGGAGTTGCCGGGGTCGGCGCCGGGGGGCGGGTCGGAGGCGGGGGGTGTGTCCGTACGGGGGACGGGGTCCGGCTCGACGGCTTCGGCGGCCCCGGCAGCTTCGGTGGCCCCGGGCTGCCCCGGAGCCCCCTTCGCCGCTGCGGCCTCCCCCGCCCCCGCCTCCGTGCCGGGCAGCGTCGTCATCGCACCCCCGCCACGGCCTGCGGCACGCCCGTCTCGTACGAACTCCCGCTCCCGTACGCCGATTCGGCCCCGCACGCCGAAGCCCCGCTCCCTGCCCCCACCTCATGCCCCACGCCGGAGAGGTACGCAGAGCCCTCCGCGCCCCCCTCGCGCTCCCCGCGCCCCCGCAGCGCCCACCAGGCGCACCCCCCGAGCGCCACCGCCGTGAGCACCGTGGACGGGCCGCCGATGTCGGCGTACATGAAGTCGACGAGCTGCCAGACCAGCAGGCCGCAGGCCGCGAGGGCGCAGTCGAGACGCTCTCCCCCGGCCCCCGCCCGGCCGCGCCTGGGCCGTACCCGCGCCCACCCCAGGACCGCGCACACCAGCAGCGCGAGCCAGCTGCCCGCCAGGGTGAGCAGGCCGAGGAGGCCCTGTTCGCCGAGGACGAGGAGGTACATGTTGTGCGGGGACAGCAGCGGCTGGCGGCGGAACTCGGCGCCCGCGCCCGCCGTGTCGCTGCCCGAGGACAGGGCGAGGGAGGCGTGGCTGTCGCGGTGTTCGGGGAAGCCCTTGAGGCCGACGCCGGTCACCGGGTGGTCCCGCCACATGTCGACGGAAGCCGCCCACATCGCGTACCGGTCGGTGACGGACTGGTCGGGGGCGTCCGTGACGTCGGTGATGCTGCTGAGCCGGTCCTGGAGCAGCTGCGACCCGAGGCCGAGCCCTGCCACCAGGACGACGCCCGCCGCCGCCCCCACGAGCGCGGCGCGCACCGCGTGCCGCACCCCGGCGAGCAGCAGGACCACCCCGCAGGCCGCCACCGTCGCGATCCACGCGCCCCGGCTGAACGACAGCGCGAGCGGCACGGTCAGGAGCCCCGCGCAGGTCAGCGCGGCGGCCCGCTGCCGGGGCGCGCGCGGGCGGAAGGCGAGCGCGAGCGCGGCGATGAGCCCGTACGACACCACCGTCGCCATCCCCATGACGTCCGTCGGTCCGAACGTGCCCACCGCCCGGATGTCCGCGCCCATGTACGACGCCCCGGTCCCGGTGAGGTTCTGGTGCACCCCGAGCGCGCCCTGGAAGAGCGCGAGCCCGACGAACGCCCAGGCCAGCACCCGGAATTGGCGGGCGTCCCGGATCAGGACGAGGACGGCAGCGGGTACGAGGACGAAGACCTGGAGGTAGCGCGCGGCCCCGGTGACGCCGGTCGCCGCCGACGAGGACGCGCACGCGGCCGCGGCGATGCCGACCACGGGCAGGCCGAGGACCACGGCGGCGCTCCGGCTCAGGGGGCGGCGCGCGGAGCGGACGACGTGGACGAGGGCGCAGCCGACGACCACCGCGGAGAACGCGTCGGCGGGGGTGCCCCCGGAGCCGTCGCCCGCCGGGACGGGCAGCGCGAGCAGGGCCAGGAGTACGACGACGGGCAGGACGGGCAGGACGGTGGCCGCGTGGCGGAGGGCCGACGCCGCCGGGGAGTCCGAGGGGGGCGGCGGGGCGTGCGGGGGCGGGTGCGGCAGGGCGTGGTCCACGCGATCAGCTCCCCGTGCGGCGCAGCAGGCACCCGACCGTGCGCAGCAGGATGCACAGGTCCTGCCAGAGCGACCAGCTGTCGATGTACGCGTTGTCGTAGCGGCACCGGTCCTCGATGGAGGTGTCCCCGCGCAGGCCGTGGATCTGGGCGAGGCCGGTGATGCCGGTCTGCATCCGGTGGCGGTAGGCGTACTGCGGGTGGCGCAGGCTGAACCGGTCGACGAAGAAGGGCCGTTCGGGGCGCGGGCCGACCAGGCTCATGTCGCCGCGCAGCACGTTCCACAGCTGCGGCAGCTCGTCCAGGGAGGTGGCGCGCAGGAACCGGCAGAAGGGGCTCATGCGGTGCTCGTCCGCGACGCTCCACCGGGTGGCCGACTCCTGAGGGTCGGCGGGGCGGTGGGTGCGGAACTTCAGGAGCGTGAACAGCCGTCCGTCCTTGCCGACGCGCTCCTGGCGGAACACCACACCCGGGCCCTCCGTGGCACGGAGGACCAGCGCGCAGGCGAGCAGCAGCGGCCCGGTGAGCAGGAGCAGGGTGCCGGACACGACGATGTCGAGCGCCCGTTTGCCCGCGCTCGGCCGCGGCCGGTACGCGGCCACCAGCGGGCGGCAGCGGAATCCGGCCACGAACAGGGGGCGGGCGCGGTCGCGCGGCGCGGGGACGGCCGGACCGCGCGGGTCGACCTCCCACAGCTCGCAGCCGAGTCCGCGCAGGGCGGCGGCGCGGGCGTCGTCGGCGGGGGCGCGGCCGGACAGGAGCAGGACGGCGCGGACGTCGTTCTGGATGACGGCGCGGTGCAGTTCGTCCTCGGAGGACAGCAGGGGGAGTTCGGGCGCGGCGCCCAGGTGCTGCTCGGGACCGCCGCCGACTCCGCTGTCCTGCCCCGCACTTGATCCGCCGCCGAGCCCGGCCCCCGGCCCACCGTCGGCCCCGTACGCGTACTCGGCGTCCCCCGAAGCCCCTGACACCCCTGCTGCTTCCCCAGACACCCCAGACACCCCAGACGCCCCCGCCTCCCCCACGACCCCCACCGGCCGCACTCCGCACCGCGGGCGCCGCAGCAGTGCCGCCGCCACGCTCCGGGCCTGGCCGCCGTGGCCGAGCACCAGGACCGGGCGGGGCCTGCGCGCGGCCGCCGCCCTGCGGTGCCAGTGGGCGAGGGCACGGCCGCCCGCGCCGAGCACGCCGTGCAGCGCGGCCGCGGTGAGCAGGGTGGCCGGGGGCAGCGGGGCGGACGGGGACACGACGGGCGCGAGCGCCGAGGTCAGGGCCGGGGCGAGGACCGCGGCGGCGCACCAGGCGAGGGCGATCCGCCAGGCCAGCGCGGGCAGTTCGTCGAGGAGGGCCGGCGCGAGCGTGTCCTCGTACAGCCTGCCCTGGGTGTTGAGGGCGAGGACGCCGGTGAGGAGCAGGGCGAGCAGGGCCGGGGAGCGGTACGGGTCCGGGAGCAGCAGGGCCGCGGTCACGGCGGCGAGCGCGTCGGCGGAGAGCAGGGCGAAGGCCCGGTGGCCGCGGTGGACGGGCTGCCCGCCGCGGCCACCGGCGCGCCCGGCCGGTGCTCCCCGGGGAGCGACGACGAGGGGCCCGGTCCGGTGCCGCTCGTCCTGCCGTGGGTGTCCGGACGACGAGGTGACGGTGCGTTCCGCGCTCACGTGGTGCTGCACTCCCTGTGCTCGGTGGGCGCCGGGCCCAGAAGTTCGCGGTACACCGCTTCGACCGCGGCCGCCGTACGGCGCACGTCGTGGTGGCTGAGGACGTGCGCGCGCCCCTGTGCGCCCAGGGACTCGCGCAGGGCCGGGTCGCGCAGCAGGGCCGTCAGGGCGTCGGCCAGCGCGTCCGGGTCCTCGGGCGGGACCAGTGCGTGGGCGTGGTGCGCGGGCGGCAGGCTCTCGCGGGCCCCGTCCACATCGGTGAGGACGACGGGCCGGGCGCAGGACATGGCCTCCAGGGGAGCGAGTGCCATGCCTTCCCAGCGCGACGGCTGGACGACCACGTCGGCGGCCCGGTACCAGGGGGCGGTGTCCTCGGCAGCGCCCACGAAGGTCACGGAGGAGCCGACGGCTGTCACGGAGGAGCCGATGGCCGTCACGGAGGAGCCGACGGCCGTCACGGAGGAGTCGACGGCACCGGACAGCACAGCCGCGCCGACCGACCCTGCCCGCAGCCCCGCCGGGTCCGGCGAGCCCGGCCGCAGCACGCCCGGGTCCGGCGAGTCCGTCCGCAGCACGCCCGCGTCGGGCAACCCCGTCCGCAGCGCCTCCGCACCCCGCAGCCCCGCAGCCGCCCCCGCCCCCGCCCCCTCACTCAGCCCCGCAGCCTCACCCAGCCCCGCCCGCAGCTCCTCCGCGTCCGGCCCGTCGCCGACCAGCACGAGCCGGGCCCCCGGCACGCGCGCCGCCACCGTCGGCCAGGCGCGCAGCAGCACGTCCTGCCCCTTCTGGCGGCACAGCCGTCCGACGCACACCACCCAGGGGGCGTCCAACCAGGGGGAGTCCAACCGGGGGGCACCCACCACCCGGGAAGCGTCCACGCCCCACCCGCCCTCGCCCGCCGCGAGCAGCTCGTCGCGTGCCGCGCGGCGGTCGGCCGGGGCGAACCGCTGTGGGTCGATGCCGTTCGGCACGAGGGAGCAGGGGCCCGTGATGCCCGCGCGACGGCCGGTGTCCCGTTCCGCCGCGCTGACGCACAGGGTGCGGGCCGTCCAGCGTGCCGCGTGCCGCTCCCAGGTGCGGGCGAGCAGCGCGACGCCGCCGTCGACGGCCTCGAACGACCAGGCGTGCGGCTGGAAGACGGTGGGCACGCGCCCGCGCACGGCGACCCGGGCGGCGAGCCCCGCCTTGGCGCTGTGCGCGTGCACCAGGGTGGGCCGGACGGCGTCCACGATCCGGGCGAGGTCGCGCACCTCGGCGCGCAGGCCGGGGCCGGGGGAGCGGGCCGCCGCCCAGGGGTGCACGGGGACGGGCCCCGCGGAGCGGGCGAGGGTGCCGCCGTCCGGGCAGGCCAGGTGCACGTCCATGCCCGCCGCGCGCTGCGCCCTGACCAGGTCGGTGACGACGCGGGCGACGCCGCCGTCGACGGGCTGGCTGACGTGCAGGACGCGCGGCGCGGGAGAGGAGTTCGACGGCAGTTGCATGCACGACTCCTTGGGTTCCTTGGGTCAGGACGACGGAATACGCGCTACCGCTTCACGTCGACCGCGGCGAACAGCACACCCGTCCAGGCCGCGTCGCGCCGCGCGGACATCCGCACCGTCAGGTCGCCGCGCTGTCCGCGCAGCCGGTCGGGCAGGCGCAGCACATCGGAGTCGTATCCCAGGGTGTTGGCGTACGCGGGGTTCCTGAGGGCCGGTCGGCCGGGCTCGCTGACGGTCGAGTTCAGTACGTCGTCGGCGGGGTTGGCGCGGTCCGAGAGTGGCACGGCCCCGCCGCGCCCGGCGGACACGTGCACCGCGTCACCGCGCACCCCACGGTCGCCGTCGTACGCGACGAGCCCGACGACTCCGCCGCCACCTGGCACACCTGGCACACCGGGCGCCACGGGGACACCCTTCATCCGCACCGTGTGCCGCCGCCCCGTTACTCCGAATGAGTCAAACCCGTCCCACAGCGCGATTGACCGCTTCGGCAGCGCCGCGTTCTCGTACGCCACCACCAGCGTCCAGCCGCCCCACGCCCCGGCCTTGGAGTGCCCCATCGCGACGTTGACCTGCGCGACCGTGTAGAGCCCCGAGCCGGAGCCGCGGACCAGCGACGTGACGTCGGCGGACGCCTGGAACGCGTCCGCGCCGCCCGCGACCCGGTGGCCCGTCAGGGTGTCGGCGAGGACGGCCCGGTAGCTGCCGCCGGGCTCGGCGATCAACACCCGGCCGTTGTCCTTGGGCGGCTTCTGCTCCCCGACGCGGAGGTTGCCGCCCCAGTAGAGCCGGGCGTACGAGACCCGGGACCCGGCGGGCAGCCGGAGCTCGCCCGCGCTGGAGTTGTACGTGTTCGGGTCGCGGTCGATGTCCGTGTAGAACATCTCGAAGTCGTGGTTCGCGCCCGGCCCGCCGCGCCGCACGTCCGCGCACGGGGCCGCCGCGCGGGACACCGGACGGCGGCAGGTGATCGCCGAGTTGGCGGCCCGGACGATTCCGCCGTGCTGGACCGCGTGGTAGCGCTGCGCGAAGGCGATGCGGGGCTTCTCGGCGTCGGGGGCGGCGGCGTCCTTGCCCGGGGCGGCGGCGCCGGTGCCGGTACCGGTCAGTGAGAGGCATCCGGTGAGGGCGAGCAGGACGGCGAACACACGACGCGGGCCCAGAAGATGACGCATGACGGCGCTGGCCTTCCACAGTGCGGTTAATCGCATAAATGTGTGGATCTGAGTGTGTATGACGGAAATAGACTCAGAAGGAAGCGCAACTGTAGCGTTTATTCCGAGAGTTTCTGACGACTTGTTGCCGTGTGTCGGATTGGTGAAGCGTGTGGCCGAAGTGCGTGGAACACATCACTCATCTGGGCGCACAACCCAGCGCAGGGGAACTCAGTTGATCCCCACACCGGGCATCACGCACGGCTTCCGCATCATCAGAACGAGGAGCAGTACTCCATGTCGCGTACCACCAAGGCTCTTGCCCTGTCCGCCGTCGCCGCCGCCGCCGTGGCCGGTGGCGCCGGTGTCGCCGCCGCCGACAGCAGCGCGCAGGGTGCGGCCACCCAGTCCCCCGGCGTCGTCTCGGGCAACGCCATCCAGGTGCCGGTGCACGTTCCCGTCAACGTGTGCGGCAACAGCATCAACGTCATCGGCCTGCTGAACCCGGCGTTCGGCAACACCTGCGCCAACGACTGACGTACAGCCGTTCGGCGTACAGCGCCTGACGCAGAGTCGGCACAGCGGCGGTCGTCCCCGGTTCGGGGGCGGCCGCCGCTTCGCGTGTCGCGCGCTTCCGGGTGGAGTACGCCGGTACCCCGGATGGACGTCGCCCGCCGGCTCGTCGGGGGCTCGCCGCACTTCCTTCTCACCTGCGCCGATGCCGTTTCCACCGGATGCAGACCGCCACAGTGCGTGGTCGCTCGGTTGCGGACCGTGGCGGCCGTTTAGACGGTGATCACAGGATCCGACGTATCACCGAAAGGGAAAAGACCTATGCGAGCTCTGCCTGTACGGCGCATCGCGACCTCCTTCCTGTGCACCGCCCTCCTGCTCGGCACCGCGGGCCCTGTCTACGCCGCGACCCACGACGACACGGCGCGCGAGGCGGCGGCCACCGCGCCGCAGGCGCCTCTTCCCGGCGTCGATGCGCTCCAGGCGCAGGTGAAGACGCTGGGCGACATCGGCGGCGTCCTCAAGCCGGTCACCGACCTGCTCGACGCCGCCCTGAAGGCGGACAACGGCCAGCTTCCGGCGGCGGACGCCACGAAGCTCGGGGACGCCGTCAAGGAAGCGATCGCGAAGGTCACGGCGGCTGCCCCTGTCCCCAAGGGCGCCGAGCTCCCCGCGACCCCGCAGCTCCCGGCGACGCCGCAGCTCCCGCTGGGCGGCGCGCCGGCCGCCCAGGCGCCGATGGACATCAAGGGCGACGCCCTGACCGCGCTGCAGAAGGCGGTCGACACCCTCCTCAAGGCCGTCACCTCGGGTGACCCCGCGGGCGTCGTCCCGGCGGCGACGGCGGTCGTCACGGGTCTGGTCAACGTCGTCGTCGCCACCGTCCTCGGCGGCGGCCTGCCGGTGCCGAACCTGCCGGGCCTGCCCGCGCTCCCGAAGCTGCCGACCGACGCCCTGCCGCTGCCCAAGCTGCCGGTCTGAGGCCGCTCCCCGCACCCTCGCCACCCGCCGCTCCCCTGTCCGGGGCGGCGGGTGGCGTCGTCAACCCCGTCCGAAAATACGCCTGTTGATATGAGAAATAGCGGCCCTTTTCATCCGTGCGGGCCGGGGGGAAGTTTCCTCTCAGGGGTTTCCGTACCGTCCTGCGCTCGTTAGGCGTAGTGAAATCAAGAGGCAGGCATTCGCTGCCTGAACGGTGCCCCCATAGGCGATCGAAGTCGCCGCAGAAAGGAACACGATGAAGTCCCTCAAGGCTGCCGCTGTCCTGGCCGGGTCGATGGCCGTCGCCGGTGTCGCCGCGCCCGCGTTCGCCAGCGACCTGACGCCCACCAGCCTGAACGGTGGCCTGGAGACGGTTCTCGGCCAGTCGATGCTGGACGCCAAGCCGCTCAGCACGAACATGCTGGACACCGAGAACAAGGACTCCGTCGTCAACACCGTGTCGGGCGCCGCGGAGGGCTTGAACACGCCCGGCGGCCCGACGCAGATTCTCGGTGGCCTTCCGCTCGGGAAGTGACCAAGCCAATGGGGGAATGAGGGGCGGGAACGTATGGGCGTGTTATTGCGGAGCTTTCCGCATTCGTGTCCATAGGCTGAAGCAAATCCACGGAAAGGTTTTGATCATGAAGAATGTCAAGAAGGCCGCCCTCGTCATCGCCGCTGCCGGCCTCGCCGCGGGCGCCGCGTCCGGCAGCGCCTTCGCCAGCGACGACGGCGCCAGCGCCGAGGGTGCGGCGGTCGGCTCCCCGGGCGTCGTCTCCGGCAACCTCGGCCAGGTCCCGGTCAGCGTCCCGGTCAACGTGGTCGGCAACACCGCCAACCTGATCGGCGCGCTCAACCCGACGTTCGGCAACTCGGGCGTCAACGACTGAGCACCCCTCGGGGACGCCTCCGCGTCCGGAGGCGAAAGGGCCGGTCCGGCGAAACACCGCCGGGACCGGCCCTTCGACGTCGATGGACCGCCCTTCCGCGCCGGTGGACCCGACCGCGTCAAGCCCGAGGGCCCGCTGACCCCATCGTGTGATGCCGTTCCCGTGCTCCGCCAGACAGGTGACAAAGGCATTCGGGCGGCCCCCACGCGTCTATAGCGTGCAGCCCATGACCTCAACCTCCAACGAACAGCGCACCTTCCGGGTGACCGACCTCGGCACCCTCGCCGTCCTCGCCTGGAGCGGCGAACACCCGGAGGACGAGCAGGACATGGCCTTCCTCCTGGCCTACTCCCTGGGCGACGCCGAAGGCGGCCCCGAAGCCACGGCCGAGGCCATGCGCACCCTCCTGCGCAACGAGCAACTGCCCATCGGCGGCCCCGTCCTCGACGGCGCCCGCACCCCCTCCCTGCCGGTGAGCCTCCTCGTCGAGGCCGAGCAGGCCGTCGTGAACATGCCCCACGTCAAGGCGCAGTGCGTCGTCCCGCCCGAGTGGCTCGCCGCCGTCGAACAGCGCGGCCACGCCTACTTCATGATCACCACCGTGGCCTGGCCCGAGGGCAAGCCCGGCAGCCCCGTCTCCGAGGAGGCGCTGCGCGACTTCGCCGGGTCCGAGGACACCATGCTGAACGCGGCCCACTGCCTGCTGCCCGTGCGCAGGCTGCGCGGCTGATGCGTGCCGTCGCGACCACGGGACGGGTGCCGGCGCAGGCCCCCGGAGCCCGGCCCGCCGCCGCCCCCCGGCCGGAGAACTCCCGGACGGCCGGGGGCGGGCGCGGCCTCGCCCTGCTCCTCGTGCTCACGGCGGCGGCGGGGCTGCTCGCCTCCTGGGTCATCACCCTCGACAAGATCGAGCTCCTGAAGGACCCGGACTACGTCCCCGGGTGCAGCATGAACCCGGTGGTGTCCTGCGGCGGCGTCATGAAGAGCGAGCAGGCCGCGGTGTTCGGGTTCCCCAACCCGCTGCTCGGCCTCGCCGCGTACGCCGTCGTCCTCTGCGTCGGCGCGAGCCTCCTCGCCGGGGCCCGCTTTCCCCGCTGGTACTGGCTGACGCTCGACGCGGGCACGCTCTTCGGCGTCGGATTCTGCACCTGGCTGCAATTCCAGTCGCTCTACCGCGTCAACGCGCTGTGCCTGTGGTGCTGTCTGGCGTGGGCCGCCACGATCCTCATGTTCTGGTACGTGACCTCGCACAATGTGCGCCGGGGACTTCTGCCCGCGCCCGCGTTCCTGCGTACGTTCATGAATGACTTCACCTGGGTGTTCCCGGTGTTGCACGCGGGCGTCATCGGAATGCTGATTCTCACCCGTTGGTGGGATTTCTGGATGAGCTGACCGCGTTTCGTCGAATCCGTCCCCGGCGCGGGAGGAGAATGCCGCGGTGTCGTCCGTACGCAGAGTCCACCGGTTGACGCGCCGTCATCTCATCGCCGTCGCGGCCGCGGCGGCCCTCGGAGCCGTCGGCGCCTTTCGCGGGTTGCGCGCGAAGGAGGACGGGCAGGAGGGGCTGCCGGGGGCGCCGGGAGGGCCCGGGTTCGACGAGACGTACCGCGGCCGTCGTATCCAGGGCGAGCCCACGACGGGCGAGCGCGAGCACGGCCCCGGCGGCTGGCGGGTCACCGTCGACGGGCAGCCGCTCGGCCTGATGCGCCGCGCCGACGGCAGCTATCTGAGCATGCTGGACCACTACCAGTCGTACGCGACCCCGCTGGCGGCCGCCCGCGGCGCGGTCGACGAACTCGGCGTGCACCAGACCCTGAGCGGCCGACTCCACTGAGTCCCGCTCGCACCGGGACCGGAGAACGGACGGATACCGACTGCCATGGTCTATACGCGCAGGAACCAGAACAGCCTCAGCCGGGCCGAGCGACGCCGGTTCGTCGACGCCGTGTTACGCCTCAAACGCCGCGGCGAGTACGACGAGTTCGTCCGCACGCACATCGACTTCTACGTCTCCGACGGCGACGACCGGCTGCGCGTCGCCCATATGACGCCCACCTTCCTGCCCTGGCACCGCCGGTTCCTGCTCGACTTCGAGCGGGCCCTGCGCCGCATGGACGACGGCGTCACCGTGCCGTACTGGGACTGGACGGAGGACCGCAGCCCGGCCGCGTCCCTGTGGGGCGAGGACCTGATGGGCGGCAACGGGCGGCGCAGCGACCGGCGGGTCATGACCGGTCCCTTCGCCCGCCGCAACGGCTGGGTCGTCAAGGAGTCCGTCACCGACGGGGACTTCCTCACCCGCGACCTCGGGCGCCGCGCCGACCCGATGGAACTGCCGACCCACCGGGACGTGACGTGGGCGATGGCGGAGACGGTGTACGACGTCGAGCCCTGGGACTCCACGTCACGGCGGGGCTTCCGCAACCGCCTGGAGGGCTGGACGGAGGACAGCGGCAGCGCGCGCTGGCGCAACCACAACCGGGTGCACCGCTGGGTCGGTGGGCACATGCTCGGCGGCGGCTCCGTCAACGACCCCGTCTTCTGGCTGAACCACGCCTTCGTGGACCTGCTGTGGAGCCGGTGGCAGCGGCTGCGCCCCGACTCGGCGCCGTTCCTCCCGGCGAAGCCGCCCACCCTCGGCGACGCGCAGTACCAGCGCATCGTCGCGCGCCGCGAGGCGATGCCGCCGTGGCGGACGACGCCGCAGGACATGCTCAGCCACAAGACGATCTACCGGTACGCCGAGTAGCCGATCCACCGGTACGTCGAGTGGCGCCGCGAGGACGGGGCGGCGCCGCCCCGCGCGGGCGGCCCACACGGCGAGGCCCCCGGCCGATGCCGGGGGCCTCGCCTCGGCGTCACTTGCCGTAGCCGCCGTGCAGGTCGCCGGTGTTGGCGCACTTGTTGCCGAACGCGGGGTTCAGCAGGCCGACGACGTCGACGGTGTTGCCGCAGACGTTCACCGGAACGTTGACGGGGACCTGGATCAGGTTGCCCGAGAGCACACCGGGGGAGCCGACGGCCTTGCCCTGCGCGCCCGCGTCCGCCGAGGCAAGCGCGGCACCGCTGAGTACGACGGCACCCGCGCCGAGCGTGACGGCGGCTGCCTTCGCGATGCGAGACATCACGTTCTCCTTTGACTGGGAAAATACGGCCGCATAGGGACGGCCGCGGTTCCTCTAACGCACGTTGTTGACACGAAGTCACGCCGGGTGAGGCTTTGCGTATTCGTGTCGTACGGGGGGCCGAGCAATTCCGGAAAACAGTCAGGGGCGGGGTGCGCTTCCTGAGTGACAGCGGTCGGTGAGCCGTATCCTTCACCGCGCCCGGGCGTTTGTGAGGGCATGACATCAGCACGCCGACTCATGGCCGCCGTCTCCCTCGCCGCCGGTGCCGCTGCGCTGGCCGCGCCCGCCGCGCACGCGTCCACCGACGCGCCGACCGCGTCCAAGATCTCCGTCCTGGACACGATCGACGACCTGCAGACCTCCGGCATCCCCGCCGAGCGCCGGGCCGAGGTGCCCACGGTCGCCAGCCAGCTCGGCGGCCTCAGCCAGCTTCACCAACTGCACCAGCTCACCGACCTGGCGGCACCCGTGACCAACGCGGTGCCCGCCGTCCAGTAGCCCGCGGCCGACGCTCAAGGACAAGCCGCCTACAGCAGCCGTACCCCTCGCCTGGCCAGGTAGGAGACGGGGTTGATGTCCGAGCCGTAGCCGCGCCGGGCCCGTATCTCCAAGTGGAGGTGCGGGCCCGTGGCACGTCCGGTGGCGCCGCTGTAGCCGATGCGGGCGCCGGTGCGGATGCGCTGGCCCTGGCGCACCGAGATCCGCGAGAGGTGCGCGAACAGCACATAGCGCTTGTCCGGCATCCGCACCGTCACCGCCTTGCCGTACGCCCCCGACCAGCGGGCGAGCACGACGACACCGCCGGTCACCGCGTACACCGGAGTCCCGTGCGGCACCCCCAGGTCGATGCCGGTGTGGTGCCCGGCGGCCCAGTTGCCGCGCACGCCGTAGCGCGAGGTGACGCGGTAGCGGCGGCGCAGCGGCCGGGTGTACCTGCCCGTGGGCTTCGCCTGGGCGCCGAGGCCCCGGCTGTCCTCCTCGGGGAGCATGGCCTCCGCGGCGGCGAGGTCGGCCTCGAACTCCTCGTCGAAGTCCGCGACGCACCAGTCCTCGGCCTCGGGGGCCCACTCCTCCCCCGGCACGGTCCATTCGTCGTCGTCCGCCGACGCGGGGGTCGCCGTGGTCGCAGTCAGCGCGCCGCCGGCCAGCAGTCCCGCGGCCAGGCCGAGCGCGTTCCGTCGTGTGGTGCCCGCTTCGCGCGGGCCGTCTATGCCGTAGCCCATACCTGCAAGGACACGCGGGACGGCACCGGCGCGCACGATCGGTTGCGCCGCCTGGCGTAAGGGCGGGGGAGCGCGGGGGCGCCGCCCGCGCCGCGGGCGGGCCCTCTTCGACCCTTCCGAACAGGCTGTTCGTGTCCGGGCCCGAGACCGTGGCCGCCGCCCGCGCTAGGCTCGACAGTGTGATGCCTCAGGAGTCGGCGAACCCCGGCACGGACGTCGACGCGGACACCTCCTACGGGGTGGTGGCCATCGCGTCGTCGGCCGGAGGCGTGCACGGTGCCGGAGTGCTGCTCAGCGGCCTCGGCCCCGATCTGCGCGTGCCCGTGCTCCTCGTCCAGCACCTCGACCCGCGCCACCGCACGGTGATCGCCGAGGTGCTCTCCCGCCGGACCGACCTGCCGGTGAAGCTCGCGGAGCACGGTGAGCGGGCCCGGCCCGGCACCGTTCACATCGCGCCACCCGACCGGCACCTCCTCGTGGGCGCGGACGGCAGGCTCTGGCTGTCGGACAGCGCCCTGGTCCACTTCGTGCGGCCCTCGGCCGACCTGCTCTTCGAGTCGGTGGCGGGGGCGTACGGGCCCCGGGCCATCGCCTGTGTCCTGACCGGGACGGGCAGCGACGGCGCGATGGGCGTCGACGCGGTGAAGTCGCGCGGCGGCACGGTGATCGCCCAGGACCCGGAGACGGCCGAATTCAGCGGTATGCCGCAGGCCGCCGTGGGCACGGGATCCGTCGACTTCGTGCTACCTCTGGAGGAGATCGCCGCGGTCGTGCGCGGACTCGTCGAGGACAAGAGGCAGTGATGGCCGGTACGCAGGACACCGAGACGGATGAGGAACTTGAGGACCTTCTCGGCTTTCTGCGGGACGCGCGGGGATTCGACTTCACCGGGTACAAGCGCTCTTCCCTCGGGCGTCGCATCCGCAAGCGGATGTCCGACGTCGACGTGCAGACGTACGCGGACTACCGCGACCGCCTGGAGACCAGCGCCGACGAATTCGGTGCGCTCTTCAACACCATCCTGATCAATGTCACCTCGATCTTCCGCGACCCCGACGCATGGACGTTTCTGCAGCGCGAGGTGGTGCCGGAGCTGCTCGCCGGGCTCGACCCCGACGAGGAGGTGCGGGTGTGGAGCGCGGGCTGTTCGAGCGGCGAGGAGGCGTACTCCCTGGCGATCATGTTCGCCGAGGCGCTCGGCATCGAGGAGTGCGTCAACCGCGTCAAGATCTACGGCACGGACGTCGACGAGGAGGCGCTGCGCGAGGCCCGCTCCGCGCTCTACACCGCCAAGGACCTGGAGGCCCTGCCCGCCGAGCTGCGCGACAAGTACTTCGAGCAGAACGGCGCACAGTTCGGCTTCCGGCCCGACCTGCGGCGCCGGGTGATCTTCGGGCGGCACGACGTGACCCGCGACGCCCCCATCTCCCGGCTCGACCTGCTCGTCTGCCGCAACACCCTGATGTACTTCAACGTCGAGGCGCAGGCGCAGATCGTCGACCGCTTCCACTTCGCGCTGCGCGAGCGCGGGTTCCTGTTCCTCGGCAAGGCCGAGATGCTCCTGAACGACGCCGAGCGCTTCGAGGTCGTCAGCATGCGCCAGCGCGTCTTCAGGCGCAGGCCCGGCGACTCGGGACCGCCCTACCAGCCCACGCCCCTGAAGATCAGGACCGGCGTCGGCCTGGAACAGCGCTCGGTGGCCCGCAACCGGCAGCTGCGCGACCTGCTGCTCGACGCCATTCCGGTACCGGCCGTCGCCGTCGACGTGGACGGGACGGTCGTGCTGGTCAACGCGCACGCCCGGGTGCAGTTCGGGCTCACCTCGAACGACTGCGGGCGGCTCTTCCAGGACCTGGAGATCTCCTACCGGCCGGTCGAGCTGCGCTCCCTGATCGAGCAGGCCACGCACGAACGCAGGACGCTGCGCATCAACCGGGTCGAGCGGCGGACGGGAGACGACGTCCAGTACAACGACATCGTGATCCAGCCGCTCTCCGGCACCGACGGGCTGCCCGCGGCCACCATCATCACGTTCTCCGACGTCACGGTGTCCACGCAGCTCAAGGCCGAGATCAAGCGCGTACGCGAAGATCTGGAGACGGCCTACGAGGAGCTCCAGTCCACCAATGAGGAGCTGGAGACCACCAACGAGGAACTCCAGTCCAGCATCGAGGAGCTGGAGACCACCAACGAGGAACTCCAGTCCACGAACGAGGAACTGGAGACGACGAACGAGGAACTCCAGTCCGGGAACGAGGAACTGGAGACCATGAACGACGAGATGCGCATCCGCTCGGAGGAGCTGGACGAGGCCCGCGCCTTCCTGGAGGGCGTGATGAGCAGCATCGCGGCGGGCGTGGTGGTCCTGGACGCCGAGATGCGGGTCAAGAGCTGGAACCGGGGCGCGAGCGAGCTGTGGGGGCTGCGCCTGGACGAGGTCATCGACGAGCCGTTCTACGGACTCGACTTCGGGCTGCCCACGGAGGAGCTGCGGCCGCTCGTCCAGAAGTGCCTGGACACCGGCAAGCGCACCGAGCAGGTCGGCGTCACCGCCGTGAGCCGCATCGGCCGCACCATCGTGTGCAACATCGTCTGCTCGCCGTTCAACGGCCACAACGGCGGGGTCGTGCTGCTCATGGAGGAGCTGTTGCAGAGCGGCGGCTGAGGAGCCGCACGGCTCTCCTGCCCGCGGGTGTGGCGCCCGGTGCGGGGAGGCGGGCGGCGACACGGAGCGTTTGCGCCAGTGTGGAGGGAGAAGTCCCCAAGGGCCCTGTGCTCGGTGAACTCCGGGCGTACGCTTCGGACATGACCCGGGGTGACGGTTATGCCGAGCAGGCCGCTTCGGCGTACGGCCGGGCCGCGGCCGCGCGCCAGCGGGCCACGAACGCCGAGGAGGCCGCTCTTCGGCATGACGCCTGGGCGCTGGAACCGGGGCAGGACCTGCACAAGGAGACGGCTGCCGCGCTCCGCAAGAGCGCCGGCTGTCACCGCTCCTCGGCGGAGCTCCAGGAGGCGTTCGCCCGCCGGATGACCCGGTGGGCGCAGGGGCACGGTGCTGTCCGGCCACGGTTCATGACCGGCGTCGCCGAGGCCTGTGGCACCAGGAGCGCCGCGCTCACCCTGGTCGACTCGGGCAACAGCCAGCTCGCCGTCGCCGCGTCCAACGAACCGGCGCGCGCCGCACAGGAACTGGAGTTCATCCTCGGCGAAGGGCCGACCCGGGACGCCGTCGTCCACCGCGGCCCGGTGCTCGCCTCCGGGAGCTTGATCGAGGAGCGCTGGCCCTGCTACGGCCCCGCGCTCATCGCCCTCGGCATCCGCGAGGTCGCCGCCGTGCCGCTGGACACCTCGCTGCGCCGTCTCGGCGCCCTGGCGGTGTTCGACCCGCGCCCCGGGCTCATCGGCACCCGGGCCTTCGCCGAGATGGTGGAGGCGCTGACCCGCCTCGTGCTCCTCGACCCCGACGCCGACCCCGACCTGTACGGCGGTACCGATCACCGGGATGTGGTGCAGCAGGCCGCGGGGATGGTGTCCGTACACGTCGACTGCCATGTCGACGACGCGCTGGCGCTCATCAAGGCCCGCGCGTTCACTCTCGCCGTGCCTCTGGAGAGCCTTGCCCGAAGCATCGTGTCCGGTGAACTCAAACTCACCCCGGAAGGGCCGTCATGACGACGCCACGGCAACACCTGGCGGACATCTTCGTCGAACTGTCCGGCGGCAGCCCCGAGTTGCCCCTCGACTCGCCCGGGCTGCTGACCGCGCTCGCCGTCCGTAGCAGAGAACTCCTCGGCGTCCGTGCCTGCAGTGTGCTGGCCGGCGCGGGTGACAGCACCGACGCCGCCGAGGTCTACGCGTCCGAGGAACCGTCCCGCGAGCTGGTCCTGGACGCCCACGGCCGGCAGCAGGGGCCGGGACCGCAGTGCTGGTACACCGGCCGCCCCGTGCCGCGCACCGATCTGACGGGCCTGATCGCCCGGCAGCGCTGGCCGTACTACGTGCCCCGCGCGCTCGCCCTCGGCCACACCCATGTCGCGGCCCGTCCACTGCGCGGCCGGGAGCGGACCGTCGGCGCGCTCGTCCTGTTCGGCAACGACCGGGCGCCGGTCACCGACGAGGGGCTGCGGCTCGGCCAGTCGCTCGCCGACATCGTGGCCATCGCCGTCCTGCGGGAACGCGAGCTGAGCCTCAGCCGCACCCGCACCGACCAACTGGAACACGCCCTGACCAGCCGCCTCGCCATCGAACAGGCCAAGGGCATCCTCGCCGCCCGCAAGTCCCTGTCCATGGACGAGTCCTTCGCGATCCTCCGCGGCCACGCCCGCTCCCACCAGCGCAAGCTGGCGGAGGTGGCGCGGGAGGTGGTGGAGGGGCGGTTGGCGCTTTAGCCGTTCCGGTCGGCCGTTCCGGCGGGCGAGGACTCTGGCGGGCGAGGGCTCAAGGGCGTGGCTCGCCCCGGCGCGGCTCGGGCCCGGCCCCCCGTGTGGAGGGTCGGGCCCGGTGCTCGGCGTCGGTCAGGTGCGGTCCTCGCGGCCGTCGGCCTCGGCCTCCGCCTGCTTCGCCTGGACCTCCGGGTCCAGGGAGGCCTGGGCGCTGCCGTCGACCGAGGTCAGCGGGGTCCGGTCGGGGACCTCCGTGGCCGCGGGGGGTTCGACCAGCCACTCCGGGTTGGCCTGCTTGTCCCACCACTTCCACACCGCGACGGCACCGGCCGCGAGCACGCCGAGGACGGCCAGCCGCTTGGCGAGCCGTCCGGCGCGGGCACGGCGTTCGTTCTTGCGGGCCAGGTGCTCGATCTGCTCGGGCGAGACCTGCCCGCGCAGCGCGGCGAGCGCCGCGGCACCGCGGGAAGCGGCCTCATCGCGGACCGGCCCCGCCGCCGCCACGGCGTGCTCGACGTGGGGCCTTGAGAAGTCGGCGGCCTGGCGCGCGGCCCTGCGGGTGCGGGCCGCTGCCTCGTGCGCCGCGTGGTCGACCTTCGGCGGCACATGGCTGCGGGCCTGCTCCACGCGCGGTGCCACATGCGTGTCGAACTGGACGCGGGCCTGATCGGCTGCCGTGTGGGCGGCGTGCGACACCTTCGGCGCAAGGCGTGCCCGGGCCTCCTGCGCCAGGTGCGCGGCCTTGTCCTTGGCCTCGGCCGCCTTGTCCGCGTACGGGGCCACCGCGTCCGCGGCGTGCCGCACGCTCTCCTTCGCCGAGTCGGCCGCGGCGCGCACGCTGTCTTTGCGGGTCACGGGATCCTCCTCCTTGGTGGCGTTTAGGTATGTCACCTTTCCACCCTTTCCGGGATCATGCCTGCCGGATGGAACCGGGGCATGTGAGGGCGGGCATCCGGGTCATCGGCCGCTCCCCCGTGAACTCGACCCTTCGGTACGAGCGGAGCTTGTCGTCGACAATGCCACGGATCCCGGCGGCGCGCGCCCAGTCGGTGGCTACTCGTCCCAATCCGGTCCGTGCGAGGATCGGAGGGTCACAGAGGACAACGGAAGGCAGATCGTGGCCGAGCAGCTTTACGCCACCCTGAAGACCAACCAGGGCGACATCGAGATCCGGCTCCTGCCGAATCACGCGCCCAAGACGGTCAAGAACTTTGTTGAGCTCGCCCAGGGCGAGCGCGAGTGGGTGCACCCCGCGACCGGCAAGAAGTCGACGGACAAGCTGTACGACGGCACCGTCTTCCACCGGGTGATCAGCGGCTTCATGATCCAGGGCGGTGACCCGCTGGGCAACGGCACCGGCGGCCCGGGCTACGAGTTCGAGGACGAGTTCCACCCGGACCTGGCCTTCGACAAGCCCTACCTGCTCGCGATGGCCAACGCGGGCCCGGGCACCAACGGCTCGCAGTTCTTCGTCACGGTCTCGCCGACCGCGTGGCTGACGCGCAAGCACACCATCTTCGGCGAGGTCTCCAACGACGCCGGCAAGAAGGTCGTGGACGCCATCGCGGGCACCCAGACCAACCCGCGCACCGACCGCCCGGTCAACGACGTCGTGATCGAGTCCGTCGTCATCGAGACGCGCGAGGGCTGAGCGCCGACGCGAGCTCCGGGCGTGCCCGGAGCGGCGCACCCGTGAGGGAACCAAACCGCCCCGCCCATCCGTAGAGGAAGGGCGGGGCGGCGCGTTCGCCACGCCACCTTCGTACGGAGAATGAGGGGACCGCAATGGACCAGGCGCCAGGAAGCCCGCAGGAGCCGCGGGACGCGCAGGGCCCGCCGATGTGCTACCGGCATCCGGACCGGGAGACCGGCATCACCTGCACGCGCTGCGAGCGGCCGATCTGCCCGGAGTGCATGATCAGCGCCTCGGTCGGCTTCCAGTGCCCGGAGTGCGTCCGGGGCGGCTCGGGCACCGGGCACTCGCCCGCGGCGACCCAGCCGCGCACGCTCGCGGGGGGCACCATCGCCCAGGACCCCCGACTGCTCACGAAGATCATCCTGGCGATCAACCTGCTGGTGTTCGTCGCGGTCCGGGTGCGCGGGGACAGCCTGCTCAGCGATCTGGTGCTGATCGGCCAGTGGCCGCCGCACCCGTTCGTGCCGACGGAGGGCGTCGCGGACGGCCAGGCGTACCGCCTGGTCACGTCGATGTTCACGCACCAGGAGATCTGGCACATCGCGTTCAACATGCTGGGCCTGTGGTGGCTCGGCGGCCCCCTGGAGGCGGCGCTCGGCCGGGCCCGCTATCTGACGCTCTACCTGCTGTCCGGCCTCGGCGGCAGCGCCCTCACCTATCTCCTGGAGGACGCGAGCAAGGCCTCCCTCGGCGCCTCCGGCGCGATCTTCGGCCTGCTCGGCGCGACGGCGGTCCTGATGCGGCGCCTGAACTACGACATGCGCCCGGTCATCGCGCTCCTCGCGCTGAACCTGCTCTTCACCTTCACCTGGAGCGGCATCGCCTGGCAGGCCCACGTCGGCGGTCTGATCGCGGGTGTGGCCATCGCGTACGGCATGGTGCACGCCCCGCGCGAGCGGCGCGCCCTGGTGCAGTGGGGGACGTGCGCGGTGGTGTTCGCGGTGATCGTGGTGACCGTGGTGCTGCGGACGGCCCAGCTCAGCTGAGGTGCGGCGGCCGGTCCGTGCGCGAGGTGCGCGGACCGGCGCGCGCACCCGTGTTGTCCACAGTCTGTGCCCGATCTTGTGCACGAAGTGGGGAACGGGTGTTCCGCGCGTCACCGGTCCGGGTTTTCCCAGGCAGGACAAGGGGTGTGCGGGCCGGTGCGCGGCGGTGGGCCAGTCACACCGGCGTCAACCTTCTGAGAGTTATCCACAGATCTTCAGACCTTTCCCCAGGTCTGTGGATGGCGACGCTCGCGCTGTGGATAACTCAGGCCAGGGCTTGCGGACGGGCTCCGTTTCCGCTCTCGCGGCACACGTGTGCCCGCCCGCCGTGCCCTCAGCCGCGTGGAACCGTTACTTCCACTGCGTGGAGACGCCGAACCCGGCCGCGATGAAGCCGAAGCCGACAACGATGTTCCAGTTGCCCAGCGGGTCGATCGGCAGCTTTCCGTCCGTGACGTAGAAGACGACGATCCAGGCCAGGCCGATGAGGAACATGGCCAGCATCACCGGAGCCACCCAGCTCCGGCTGGTCAGCTTGATGTTCGTCGCCTTCTTCGACGCCGGCGGCGTGTAGTCGTCGTCCTTCTTGCGGATACGTGACTTCGGCACGAGGGTCTCTCCTGTCGATGCGCTGCGTGGCCGCGCAGGGAACGGGGTGTGACGCGGGGGCGGGTTCTTCGGCGCTACGGTGCGCGAAGTCCTCCCCCGGGCGTCCGTTAGCGTAGTGCTTCCGCGGCGGTGAAGGAGATAAGGGTACGTTGAGCAATTCTGCCGACTTCCCGGGAGGCACCGGTCGAGGCCGCCGCTGGCGCCCCGTACGGCTCCTCACGATCGCCGTCTTCGCCCTCGCCGGCCTGATCTTCGTCACCAGCTTCAACACCGCCAAGGGCACCAACATCCGTACGGACGCCTCCCTGTTGAAGCTCTCCGACCTCATCCAGGAGCGCAGCCGCGAGAACAAGGACCTGGAGGAGTCCAACGGCTCCCTGCGCGGCGACGTCGACTCCCTGGCCCAGCGCGACAGCCCCGGCACCAAGGCCGACGACGCCCGCCTGAAGGCCCTGGAGAAGAACGCGGGCACCCGCAAGCTCACCGGCGACGCCGTCACGGTCACCCTCACCGACGCCCCGCCGGACGCCACCGCCAAGCTCCCCGGCTACCCCGAGCCGCAGCCCAACGACCTGGTCATCCACCAGCAGGACCTGCAAGCCGTGGTGAACGCGCTGTGGCAGGGCGGCGCCGAGGGCATCAAGGTCATGGACCAGCGCCTGATCTCCACCAGCGCCGTGCGCTGCGTCGGCAACACCCTGATCCTCCAGGGCCGCGTCTACTCACCGCCGTACAAGGTCACGGCCGTCGGCGACCCCGACCGGCTCCGCAAGGCCCTGGCCGCCTCCCCGGAGATCCAGAACTACATGCTGTACGTCAACGCCTACGGCCTCGGCTGGAAAGTCGACGACGACGGGGCGGTGACTCTTCCCGGCTACTCGGGCACAGTGGATCTCCACTACGCGAAGCCTGTGGAGCAGTAGCCCCTGGGGGACCCCGTGCCGGTGCGAGTGATCGTCAGGACGTTCAGCGAACTGTGCATCACCATCGGGACCGTGATCGTGCTGTTCGTCGTGTACGTCCTGTTCTGGACCGGTGTGAAGGCCGACCGTGCGATGGACAGCCAGATCGACCAGTTGCAGGACCAGTGGGCGCGGCGACCGGTGGCCGCCCAGGGCTCGGGCAAGGACGCGGACGCCGCGCCGCCGGAGCCCGCCGCGTACCGGGACGGCAAGCCCTTCGCCGTGATGTACATCCCGCGCTTCGGTTTCACGTGGAACAAGCCCGTGCTCCAGGGCACCGCCACCGGCACCCTCAAGAAGGGCCTCGGCCACTACGCGCGCACCGCCCAGCTCGGCCAGAAGGGCAACTTCGCCGTCGCCGGACACCGCCGCACCTACGGCGACCCCTTCAAGGACTTCCCCGAGCTGCGCCCCGGCGACGCCGTCGTCCTGACCGACGGGACGACCTGGTTCACGTACCGCATCGACAGGAAGCCGTACCGCACACTGCCCGCCGACATCGGTGTCATCGACGCCGTCCCGCGCAAATCCGGCTACCGCGAGCCCGGCCGCTATCTCACCCTCACCACCTGTGAACCCGAGTGGGGCCACAGCCACCGCCTGATCGCCTGGGCCCACCTCGATGCCACCCAGCCCGTGGAGGCCGGGAAACCCGAGGCACTGCGCCGTTAGTCTGGTGCCGAACGGCGACGCCTGGTGGCGCCCGACGACGGAAGGGACGGCATGTACGGCTGGATCTGGCGGCATCTGCCCGGGAACGCTTGGGTGAAGGCGCTGCTCTCGCTGCTGCTCGTCCTCGCCGTCGTCTATGTGCTGTTCCAGTACGTCTTCCCCTGGGCGGAGCCGCTGCTGCCCTTCAACGATGTGACGGTGGACGGCCAATGAGCGCCCGCATTCTTGTCGTCGACAACTACGACAGCTTCGTCTTCAACCTGGTCCAGTACCTGTACCAGCTCGGCGCCGAGTGCGAGGTCCTTCGCAACGACGAGGTCGAGCTGCGGCACGCCCAGGACGGCTTCGACGGCGTCCTGCTCTCGCCGGGACCCGGCACGCCCGAGCAGGCGGGCGTCTGCGTGGAGATGGTGCGCCACTGCGCCGCGACCGGCGTGCCCGTCTTCGGCGTCTGCCTCGGCATGCAGTCCATGGCGGTGGCGTACGGGGGTGTGGTGGACCGGGCCCCTGAGCTTCTGCACGGCAAGACCTCGCCGGTCACGCACGAGGGCAAGGGCGTCTTCGCGGGCCTGCCGTCCCCCTTCATCGCCACCCGCTACCACTCGCTGGCCGCCGAGCCCGCCGCCGTCCCGGCCGAGCTCGAAGTGACCGCCCGCACGGCCGACGGCATCATCATGGGCCTGCGCCACCGCGAACTGCCCGTCGAGGGCGTCCAGTTCCACCCCGAGTCCGTCCTCACCGAACACGGCCACCTCATGCTCGCCAACTGGCTGGTGGAGTGCGGCGACGCGGGGGCGGTGGGGCGGTCGAGCGGGCTTGCGCCGGTGGTGGGCAGGGCCACGGCGTGACCGTGCCCGGTGGCCCCGACGCCGCCGCGCCGGGGGAGCATCCGTCGCCGTGGTTCCGGAGCGGGGCGGGGGCGGCTGAGGGGCAGGTGGGGCCCGAGGTGCCCGCGGTGCCCGAGGTGCCCTCGGGGGAGGCGCTGGGGGAGGCTCTGGGGGACGCGGAGGTGCCGCCCGAGCCGTACCCGGCGGCGTACGACCCTCCCCGTGACGACGAGACCATCGGGCTGCGGACGGCGGACACGCGCCGAATAGTCGGCGAGGCCGGGGTGGCGCCGCCCACGGGTGGGCGTGCGGCCCGCCGCAAGGCCGCCAAGCACAAGGGGCGTCGGGGCGCGAAGCCCCCGGCCACCCCGCCCGCCACGCCCCCCGCCGAAGCGGAGCGCCCCCTCACCCGGGTCGAGGCCCGCCGCGCCGCCCGTGCCGCGAAGCCGGGTCCCGCCACCGTCGCCAGCCGCGCCATCGGCGAACTCTTCATCACCATCGGCGTCCTGATGCTCCTCTTCGTCACGTACCAGCTGTGGTGGACGAACATAAGGGCCCAGCAGCAGGCCGACGCGGCCGCCCGCAAGCTTCAGGAGGACTGGGCGAAGGGCAAGGGCAAGCCGGGGGCCTTCGAACCCGGCCAGGGCTTCGCGCTCCTGCACATCCCGAAGCTGGACGTCGTCACACCGGTCGCCGAGGGCATCGACAAGCACAAGGTCCTCGACCGGGGGATGGTCGGCCACTACAACAAGGGCGGCACCAAGACCCCGATGCCGGACGCGAACCCCGGCAACTTCGCGCTCGCCGGTCACCGCAATACGCACGGCGAGCCGTTCCGGTACATCAACCGGCTCAAACCGGGCGATCCGATCGTCGTCGAGACGCAGGACAAGTACTACGTCTACAAGATGGCGAGCATCCTGCCGCAGACGAGCCCCGGCAACACGGCCGTCCTCGATCCGGTGCCGCCCGGCTCCGGCTTCACGAAACCGGGCCGCTACATCACACTGACCACCTGCACCCCCGAGTTCACGAGTAAGTACCGAATGATCGTGTGGGGCAAGATGGTCGAAGACCGGCCACGCGACAAGGGCAAGCCACCCGCGTTGGTCGACTAGCAGCTGAGACGGACGGGGCAGACGCAGTGGCAGCCACCACCGAAGAGGACGAGCAGGGCCGGACCGAGGAGTCCGCGCCGACGCCCGCGCCGCGGCAGCGCGGCCGTGGCCGGATCGCGACGGCGGTCAGCGTCTTCGGCGAACTCCTCATCACCGCGGGCGTGATCCTCGGCCTGTTCGTCGCCTACTCGCTGTGGTGGACCAACGTCATAGCGGACCGCGAGGCCAAGAAGCAGGGGAACCGCGTCCGCGACCACTGGGAGGCCAAGGGCCCCGGCGCCATCGACACCAAGGACGGCATCGGCTTCCTGCACGTGCCCTCGATGAGCGGCGGCGAAATCCTCGTCACCAAGGGCACCAACCCCAAGACCCTCAACCACGGCGTCGCCGGCTACTACACGGCCCCCATCAAGTCCGCCCTGCCCGAGGACGAGAAGGGCAACTTCACCCTGGCCGCCCACCGCGACGGCCACGGCGCGAAGTTCCACAAGATCGACAAGATCGACGAGGGCGACCCGATCGTCTTCGAGTCCCGCGACAAGTGGTACGTCTACAAGGTCTACAAAACCCTCCCCGAGACCTCGAAGTACAACGTCCGCGTCCTCGACCCGATCCCGAAGGAGTCGGGCGCGAAGAAGCCCGACCGCTACATCACGCTCACCACCTGCACCCCCGTCTTCACGTCGAACTACCGGTACGTGGTGTGGGGGAAGCTGGAGCGGATCGAGAAGGTCGACAACAAGCGGACGCCGCCGCGGGAGCTGAGCTAGCCGCTGAGCCGTTGAGCTGTACCAGGACGCGAGCCCGTTGAGCTGTCCCAGGACGCGAGCCCGGAGCACGGACGAGGGCCCGGCACCTTCTGGTGCCGGGCCCTCGTCCGTGTCCGCTGTACCGCCGGAGGCGTCAGTCCCGCCCGTGGCGGCCGAAGCCGGTGGCGCCCTCGATGAAGCTGCCGCCACCGTTGTCGCCGCCGCCCTGGTCGCCGCCGCCCGGGCCGCCGGAGCCGCCGGTGGTCACCAGGTTGATCGCCGTGCCGGACGGGACCTTCTGGCCGCCGGTCGGCGTGGAGAGGACCACACGGGCGTCGTCGTCCTGCGGGCCCGTGATGGTGCCCACGGTGAGGTCGGCGTCCTCGATGGCGTCACGGGCGTCCGAGAGGGTCTGGCCGCCGACCGCCGGGACGGTGGCCTCCTCCGGCTCTTCCTCGGCCTTCTTCTTGGCGACCTGGACGGTCACCGTGGAGCCGGCGACGACCTGGGTGCCGGACGCGGGCGAGGTCTGGATGACCTTGCCCTCCTCGACGCTGTCGCTCTCGACGTCCGAGCGGACCGGCTTCAGACCGTTGTCCTCGAGCTGCTTCTTCGCGGCTTCCCAGGTCTGACCGGAGACGTCCGGCACAGGGGTCTTCTGCTGCTCCTTGGCGACGGTCAGCGTGATCGTGCTGCCCTTCTGCCGCTCCGTGCCGGAGGTCGGGTCCTGCTCCAGGACCTCGCCCTCGGTCTCGCTGGAGATCCGCTGCTTGCGCTCCACGCGGAACCCGTACTTGCTGCCTTCGAGCTTCTCGGTCGCCTCGTCGATGTCCATGCCGATGACGCTCGGCACCGCCACCTTCGGCGCCCCGGTCGACACGATCACATTGATCGTGTCGCCCTTCTCGGCCTTGGCGTCCGCACCGGGGTCCTGCGAGCAGATCTCCCCCTTGGGGTACTTCTCGCACGGCTTGCGCTCGGAGATCTTGATCGTCAGGTCGACGTTCTTCGCGGAGGTCTGGGCCTTGCTCACCTTCTCGCCGATGAAGTTGGGCACCGTGACGCTGTCGTTGTTGCTGCTGCCCCCGCTGAACGCCCACTTCCCGATGAGGATCGCCCCCACCAGGACGAGCACGCCCGCGGCGATCAGCAGGATCGTCGACGTGTTGCTCTTCTTCTGGCCCCGGCCGCGCCGCGACCCGTCGTCGTAGCCGTCGTCCGGGTTGACCGGCGGCATCATGGACGTCTGGCCGTGGCCCGCGCCGTTCTGCGGGCGGAGCATGGCCGTGGCCTGGTCGTCCGGGTGACCGCCGTAGCCGACGGCGCCCATGGCAGCGGTGGCCGCGACGGGCTGGCCGTCGAGGCAGGCCTCGATGTCGGCGCGCATCTCGTCGGCCGACTGGTAGCGGTAGTCCGGGTCCTTGGTGAGCGCCTTCAGGACGATTGCGTCCATCTCGGGCGTGATCTCGCCGTCGAAGACGCTGGGGGCCTGCGGCTCTTCCCGTACGTGCTGGTAGGCGACCGCGACCGGCGAGTCGCCGACGAACGGCGGGCGGACGGTCAGCAGCTCGTACAGCAGACAGCCCGTCGAGTACAGGTCGGAGCGCGCGTCGACCTGCTCGCCCTTGGCCTGCTCCGGGGAGAGGTACTGTGCGGTGCCGATGACGGCGGCCGTCTGCGTCATCGTCATGCCGGACTCGCCCATCGCCCGGGCGATGCCGAAGTCCATGACCTTGACCTGGCCGTTGCGCGTCAGCATGACGTTCGCGGGCTTGATGTCGCGGTGGACGATCTGGTTGCGGTGCGAGTACTCCAGGGCCTGGAGGATGCCGATCGTCATCTCCATGGCGCGCTCGGGCAGCAGCTTGCGCCCGGAGTGCAGCAGCTCGCGCAGCGTGGAGCCGTCGACGTACTCCATCACGATGTACGGGATGGAGACCCCGTCGACGTAGTCCTCGCCGGTGTCGTAGACCGCGACGATCGCCGGGTGGTTGAGCGAGGCGGCCGACTGGGCCTCACGGCGGAACCGGGCCTGGAACGACGGGTCGCGGGCGAGGTCGACTCGCAGCGTCTTCACCGCCACGGTGCGGCCGAGGCGGGTGTCGTGCGCGAGGTAGACCTCCGCCATCCCGCCGCGGCCGAGCACCTGGCCCAGCTCATACCGGCCGCCGAGGCGACGCGGCTCTTCCATAGCTATTCCCAGCCCTCTCCGTCGGTCCCGACCGCACCGTGTTGCGCGGTCCGGCGGTGTGCTGTCCGGGCATACCGTACCCGGCTCGCCTGACGTGACCCGGCCGCAACCGTCACCCGATACAGGACCGGTATCGCAACGTGCACCGATGTGGAGGGGTCGTGACAGGGGTCACTTCTTGCTGTCGATGACCGCCTTCATCACGTCCCTCGCGATCGGCGCCGCGAGCCCACCGCCGGAGATGTCGCCACGGCTGGCGTCACTGTCCTCGACGACCACGGCCACGGCGACCGGGGAGCCCGAGTCGGTCTTGGCGTAGCTGATGAACCAGGCGTACGGGTTCTTGCTGTTGTTCAGACCGTGCTGAGCGGTGCCGGTCTTGCCGCCCACTGTGACGCCCGGGATCTTGGCCTTGGTTCCCGTGCCCTCGTTCACCACGGTCTGCATCATGTCCTGGAGCTTCTGCGCGTTCTCCTTGGACAGCGGCTCGCTCATCTCCTTGGGCGAGTGCTTCTCGATCACGTCGAGGTTCGGCGCCTGGAGCTCCTTGACCATGTACGGCTCCATCAGGGTGCCGTCGTTGGCGATCGCCGAGGTGACCATGGCCATCTGCAGCGGCGTCGTCGCGGTCTCGAACTGGCCGATGGAGGACAGCGCGGTCTGCGGCTTGTCCATCTCCTTGGGGAAGACGGAGGCGTTCGAGCGGACCGGGACGAACTGCTCCTCGTTGAAGCCGAACTTCTCGGCCGTCTCCAGCATCTTGTCCTTGCCGAGGTCCGAGCCGATCTTGCCGAAGACCGTGTTGCAGGACACCCGCAGCGCCTCGCGCAGCGTGGCGTTCTTGCAGGGGATGTTGCCCTCGTTCTTCAGCTCGGTGGTGGTGTTCGGCATCGTCCAGGGCAGCGGCGACTTCGTCTTCTCGTCTATCTCCGTGTACAGGCCGTGCTCCATCGCCGCCGCGGCCGTGACCACCTTGAAGGTGGAGCCGGGCGGGTAGGTCTCGCGCAGCGCGCGGTTCAGCATCGGCTTGTCGGAGTCCTTGTCGAGCTTCCCGAAGGTCTCCGCCTCGGCGTTGGTGTTGCCGGCGAACTTCGAGGGGTCGTACGAGGGCGTCGAGGCCAGCGCGAGGATCGCGCCGGTCGAGGGGTCTATGGCGGCGACCGCGCCCTTGCCACGGCCCTTCAGACCTTCGTACGCGGCCTTCTGCGCGTCCCGGTTGAGCGTCGTGACGACGTTGCCGCCCTCCTTCTTCTTGCCGGTCAGCATGTCGAGGCTGCGGCGGAAGAAGAGCCGGTCGTCGTTGCCGGTGAGGATGCGGTCCTCGATGGACTCGATCTGGGTGGCGCCGATGCGCTGCGAGGCGAAGCCGGTCACGGGCGACCACATGGGCCCGTTCTTGTAGGTCCGCTTGTACTTGAAGTCGTCGCCGTCGACCTTCTGCGAGCCGGTGATGGCCTTGCCGTCGACGATGATGTCGCCGCGCGGCTGGGCGTACCGCTCGATGGGCACGCGGCGGTTCATCTCGTGCTCGGCGAGGTGGTCGGCCTTGACGTACTGGAGCCAGTTGTCGCGGACGAGCAGCGCGAGGACGAGCAGGCCGCAGAAGATCGCGATGCGGCGCAGAGGCTTGTTCACGGCCGTACCACCTGGGTCATCTCGGCGTCGGGGTTCGGGGCGGGCGACGGGGCCGGGCGGCGCGCGGTGTCGCTGATGCGCAGCAGGATGCCCACAAGGGCCCAGTTCGCGATCACCGAGGAACCGCCGTACGCGATGAACGGCATCGTCATACCCGTCAGCGGGATCAGGCCCATGACGCCGCCCGCGACGACGAAGACCTGGATGGCGAAGGCGCCGGACAGGCCGACCGCGAGCAGCTTGCCGAACGGGTCGCGGGCCGCGAGCGCCGTGCGCACACCGCGCTCCACGATCAGGCCGTAGATCAGCAGGACGGCCATGATCCCGGCCAGGCCCAGCTCCTCGCCGTACGTGGCGAGGATGAAGTCGGAGTTGGCGGCGAAGCCGATGAGGTCGGAGTGGCCCTGGCCGAGGCCGCTGCCGAGCACGCCGCCGGAGCCGAACGCCATCAGCGACTGGGCGATCTGGTCCGTGCCGGTCTCCGCGATCACGGTCTTGCTGAACGGGTCCAGCCAGGCGTCCACACGCACCTGCACGTGCGGCTCGAAGGACGCCACACCGACGGCGCCGACGGCGGACATCAGCAGACCGAACACGATCCAGCTGGTGCGCTCCGTGGCCACGTACAGCATCACGACGAACATGCCGAAGAACAGCAGCGACGTACCGAGGTCGGTCTCGAAGACCAGGATCAGGATCGACATCGCCCAGACGACCAGGATCGGACCGAGGTCGCGGCCACGGGGCAGGTACAGGCCCATGAAGCGGCGGCTGGCGAGGGCGAGGGCGTCCCGCTTGACCATCAGATAGCCCGCGAAGAACACCGCGATGACGATCTTCGCGAACTCACCGGGCTGGATCGAGAACCCGCCGACGCGGATCCAGATCTTCGCGCCGAAGACGTTCATGCCGAGGCCGGGCACCAGCGGAAGCAGGAGCAGCAGGATCGCGGCGACCATGGAGATGTACGTGTACCGCTGCAGGACGCGGTGGTCCTTGAGCAGCAGCAGTACGCCGACGAACAGCGCGATGCCGACCGCGGAGTAGAGCAGCTGGTTGGGCGCGGCCTCGGAGAAGTTGGGCCGCTGCTGGAGCTTCTCCGACTGGTCGAGCCGCCAGATGACCACCAGGCCGAGGCCGTTGAGCAGCGTCGCCAGGGGCAGCAGCAGCGGGTCCGCGTACGGCGCGAACTTGCGCACGACGAGGTGCGCGACGCCCGCGAGCAGGCCGAGGCCCAGGCCGTAGCCGAGCATGCCGGGCGGCAGCTCGCCGGAGATGGCGAGGCCCACGTTCATGTAGGCGAACAGCGGGATGACGACGGCGAACACCAGGAGCGCGAGCTCGGTGTTGCGCCGGCTCGGCGCACCGATGGCGCCGATCGTCGACGTTTGTGTAGTGCTACTGCTCATGGCGTGCAAGGGCCCCCAACGGCTGCTTACTGCTTACCGCACTGCGGGACCAGATCCTTCTCCTGCTGGGAGAGGCTGGGGCCGGGTGTGGGAGTCGGTGCGGTGGTGGACTTGGACTTGTCGTCCTTGGTGCCCGGGTCGTCCGCCGCGCGGAAGCTCGCGTTGCGGAAGTCGGGCTTGGAGGTGTCGGCCGGGTCGGGCGAGCCGTCCTGGCCGCCCGCCTCGCCTTCACCGGGCTTGGTGTTGTCGTTCTTCTCGCGCTCGCGCTCGCGCTTCTCGCGGTTCTCCCGCTCGATGGCGCGCCGCTCGGCGTCCTTCTTGCACGCCGACGCCTGCAGGCCGAGCTCGCCGATCTTCTTCTCGGCGTCGTCGAGGTTGCCCTCCTGGATCGTGGACTCGACCTGCTTGCGCTGGTACGGCGGCAGGTACTTGAGTTCGATCTCGGGGTGGTCCTTCTCGACCTTCGACAGGCTCACCCAGGCGAGGTCCTGGTCGATGCCCCGGTAGAGCGCGACGTGCTCGTCCTTGGTGCCGACGTAGTACTGCGTCTGGGTCCAGCGATAGCCGCCGTACAGGCCGCCGCCGACGACGGCGAGGGCCAGCGCGATGTACAGCGATCTCTTCAGCCACTTGCGGCCGCCGCCGGGCTTCACCAGGTCCTCGTCGCCGTACGCCCCGAAGGAGCCGCCCTCGGGGGCGTACCCGGGGGTGCCGTCGCCGCTTCCGGGCGGGCCGAAGCCGCCTCCGGAGGGGCTGGGCGGGGTCTGGCGGCCGAGGCCGGAGGCGCGGCCCGCGGGCGTCTGCATGGCGCCGTCGTCGTTCGCCTGGAGCTGGTTCTCGGCGACCGCGCCGACCACCACGGGGGTGTCGGACAGCTGGCCCGCGAGGGTGTCGCCGGTGTCGATGTCCAGGACGTCGGCGACGATCACCGTGATGTTGTCGGGGCCGCCGCCGCGCAGCGCGAGCTGGATCAGCTCCTGCACGGTCTCCTGGGGGCCCTGGTAGCTGGCGAGGGTGTCCTCCATCGTCTGGTGGGACACGACGCCGGAGAGGCCGTCGGAGCAGATCAAGTACCGGTCGCCCGCGCGGACTTCACGGATCGACAGATCCGGCTCCACGTGGTCGCCGCTGCCGAGCGCGCGCATCAGGAGCGAGCGCTGCGGATGCGTCGTCGCCTCCTCCTCGGTGATGCGGCCCTCGTCGACGAGCCGCTGCACCCAGGTGTGGTCCTGCGTGATCTGCGTGAGCACGCCGTCGCGCAGCAGGTACGCGCGCGAGTCGCCGACGTGCACGAGGCCGAGCCGCTGACCGGTCCACAGCAGGGCGGTCAGGGTGGTGCCCATGCCCTCGAGCTGCGGGTCCTCCTCGACCATCAGCCGCAGCTGGTCGTTGGCCCGCTGCACGGCCGTGCCGAGCGACGTGAGGATGTCGGAGCCGGGGACGTCGTCGTCGAGCGTGACGAGCGTCGAGATCACCTCGGAGCTGGCGACCTCGCCCGCGGCCTGGCCCCCCATGCCGTCGGCGATGGCGAGGAGACGCGGACCCGCGTAGCCGGAGTCCTCGTTCCCCTCCCGGATCATGCCTTTGTGCGATCCGGCGGCGAAGCGCAGTGACAGACTCATGCGCACCTCGCCCGTCGGCTCCGGGTACATCCGCACGGTGCCCACCCTCCGGTCGGGAGCGCGCTGGCGTCCAGGTCCTGGACCGCGTCGGCTCGCTCGCTCCGCTCGCGCTCATTCATGATGTAGCACTACTTCCGCAGCTCGATGACGGTCTTGCCGATGCGGATCGGCGCGCCCAGCGGAACGGGCGTCGGGGTGGTCAGGCGGGTCCGGTCGAGATACGTGCCGTTCGTGGACCCGAGATCCTCGACGATCCACTGGCCGTCACGGTCCGGGTAGATCCTGGCATGCCTGCTGGAGGCGTAGTCGTCGTCAAGGACGATGGTCGAATCGTGTGCCCGGCCCAGCGAGATCGTCTGCCCCTGCAGCGCGACGGTGGTGCCCGTGAGGGTGCCCTCCGAGACGACCAGCTTGGTGGGGGCGCCACGACGCTGGCGGCCGCCGCTCTGCTGGCGCTGTGGCGGCGGCGCGGCCTGCTGGCGGGCCGCTTGGCGGCCGCCCTCACGGCGCGAACCGCGCTGGGTGACGCGCGTACCGAACAGGTCGCTGCGAATGACCTGGACGGCCACGATCACGAACAGCCACAGAACGGCCAGGAAACCCAGCCGCATGACCGTCAGGGTCAGCTCTGACATTGCCCCCGCTTCACCCTTCGGCTTGCCGGTAAATGATGGTGGTGCTGCCCACGACGATCCGCGAGCCGTCGCGGAGCGTAGCGCGGGTGGTGTGCTGCCCGTCTACCACGATGCCGTTGGTAGACCCGAGATCCTGGATCGTCGAGGGCGTTCCGGTCCGGATCTCACAGTGCCGGCGCGAGACGCCGGGGTCGTCGATCCGCACATCGGCGTCGGTGCTGCGACCCAGCACCAGCGTCGGGCGGGAGATCTGATGGCGGTTGCCGTTGATCTCAATCCAGCGCCGCACTTGCGCGCCCGGGGAGCCGGAGCCCGGCCCCTGCGGCCGCGCGGCCGCCGGAGCGGCTCCGCGGCCCGCACCCGCGCCGGGAGGCGGCGCGGCGGGCATGGGAGGGGCGCCCGAGGGGCCCTGCGGATAGCCGTGGCCGCCGCGGGGGCCCTGGCCCGCGCTCGTGGGGCCGCCGCCTGGGGCGGCGGGCCCGCCGGGGCCCGCGGGGCCACCGGGAGCGGGGTCGGGAGTCTGCGAGGTGCTGGACGCGAGCGTGCGGCTGCGCACCCGGTAGAGGCCCGTGTCCAGGTCCTCCGCCTTCTCCAGGTGGACCTTGATGGGTCCCATGAAGCTGTACCGCTGCTGCTTCGCGTACTCACGCACCATGCCGGAGAGCTCGTCGCCGAGCTGTCCGGAGTACGGGCTCAGGCGCTCGAAGTCGGGCGCGCTGAGCTCCACGATGAAGTCATTGGGAACGACGGTCCGCTCGCGGTTCCAGATCGTCGCGTTGTTGTCGCACTCGCGCTGCAGGGCGCCGGCGATCTCGACGGGCTGGACCTCGGACTTGAACACCTTGGCGAAGGTGCCGTTGACCAGACCTTCGAGTCGCTGCTCGAACTTCTTCAGGACTCCCATGGGGCACCTCCTCCGTCGTTGTCATCCTCGTACTGCTTACTGATCGTATCCACGCGCCGGGAAATCAGGTGGTTCCCCCTGTCCGCCCGGACCACGAGTGTCGCCCCTCACAAGGCATGCCCGCACTGGTCTTCCGCGATCCTCAGGGTTCCCTCAGGGGTGACCCGGGGCTCCGCCCGGGTTCGCTCCGCCGATCCTCCGGGATCGGTCAGGGCTCCCGCGGGAACCGTCCTGAGTCCCGCGTCGGAGGCGTGGCCGACGGCTCGGTCCGGGCTCGCTCCGCGCCTGGTGCCGCGCTCCGCTCGGGGCTACTTCCGCGCTCCTCCTGGGCTCCTTGTGGGCTCCTTCCGGGTCCCGGGCCTGGCCTGGCTCGGGCCTCCTCCTACTTCCTCTTACCAGGGATCGTAGAGGGGGTCCCAAGACAGTGTCCCGCACGCGGCTGTGGACCTAGGAGGAGGACTTGACGTCCGCCTTGGTTGCGTCGGGCGGGTGGTTCGGCCGGTTCTGTTCGAGCGGAGCCCTGCGCGGAGGCCTGTGCGGGGGCTAGATGGGGGCGGGGTGGCATCGGGGCGGGGACGGGCCGCGATCGGGCCGGGGCGGCTGGTGAGGACGGGGTACGACACGTCCGCGCAGGCTGTCGGTACGTCCCCGGGTGCCGTGCGGGTGCCCCCGAATACGGATGTGAATCCACCCTCTCCAGCGTGCTAATCTTCTGGATGTCGGCAGGCGCTCGCACCAACCAGTGAGAGACCCAAAGACAACACCCATGCGCGGGTGGCGGAATAGGCAGACGCGCTGGATTCAGGTTCCAGTGCCCGAAAGGGCGTGGGGGTTCAACTCCCCCCTCGCGCACAGAGAAGAACCGATGAACGGGTCTTCACCAAGGACGAAAGTCCTGGTGGAGGCCCGTTTCTCGTGGTGGTGACACTTTCAGGGCCCCGACGGTGAGCTATCTCACGATCAGGGCCCGCGCGTATTTCTTGCCCTCCTCAGGTCATCTACGCGCTTGTCGCGGTCCGGCCGCGCGGCAATCGATCGGTCGGGTGATCACGGGCTCGTGAAGAGCGCGCGCGCTGCCGAGACCACCGCTTCGGGGTGTTCCTCGTGGACGTAGTGGCCGCAGCCGTCCACCACCTCGACCCGCAGCCGCGGCGCGCGCACCGGATCCTCGGTCAGTACGCCCGGCGGCAGCATGAAGTCCGCGTCGCCGCCCAGGACCACCGTCGGGGTGTGCAGCCGGAGCCCCTTGTACCGGCCCAGCACCAGCCGGGAGATGTCCCGCAGGGCGAAACCCCGGTGCAGCGCCTCACCGGCCCGCGCCCGGCCCGGCTCCCGGCTCGACGCGACGAACCCGGCCAGCACGTCCGGCTCCCACACGGCCTGGTCCACCACGCCCTTGCGCAGCAGGTACCGGGTCAGGCCCGGCCGCCTGCGCAGTACCCACCGGCCGAGCAGCGGCTGCTCCAGGAGCGCCGTGTACCAGAACCGCCAGGCCTGCGGCATGAGGCGGCGGTGCAGCGGCCACGGATGCATCATGTTGAGCGCCAGGTGGTGGCTGAAGCGCTCGGGCGCGCGCAGGCAGGCGTGGAACCCGGCCCAGGCGCCCCAGTCGTGCCCGATCAGCCGCACCCGGTCCAGGCCCAGCGCGTCCAGCAGCGCGAGGACGTCGTCGACCCGGCTGTCGGTGTCGTACCCCTTGGCCGGTGCCTCCGACCAGCCGAAGCCGCGCAGGTCCGGGCAGATCAGCCGGTACTCGCCCGCGAGCCGCGGAATGATCCGGCGCCAGGCGTACCAGTGCTGCGGGAATCCGTGCAGCAGCAGGACCGGCTCCGCGTCCGCGTCCCCGGCCTCCGCCATGTGCAGGCGTACGCCCCGCACGTCCCTGTAGTGGTGGCGCACGCCTGCCAGGTGTGGCATCTCGCCCGCGTCCACCTCGTCCGCGATCGAAGTCATGGCGAACCTCCTTGAAGTGCGGTTGGTTGTCGGGGTGTCAGGAGGCGGCGGGTGGGGAGAAGGTTCCGTTGGATTTGGAGGGGGTGGGGGATGAATTCGGCTGACTCGGGTGCGGGTGCGGGTGCGGGTGCGGGTGCGGGTGCGGGTGCGGATGCCGATGTTGGGGTTGGGGTTGGGGTTGGTGAGGGCGTGGGCCAGGGTGGGCGGGATGCCGCCGAGGAGGTTCACGTCACTCCGTGGGCCGCCGCTGAGCCGCTGGTCGTGGCGGCGCGGTCCGGTGACGTGCTGGCGCTCAACGACCTGCTCGAACTGCTCACTCCGTACGTGAGCCGACTCTGCCGTCCCATCGCCCTGACGGACACGGCGGACGCGGTGCAGGAAGCGCTGATCGCTGTCTTCAGGGGACTGCCGAAACTCAAGGATCCGCGCTCGCTGTACGCCTGGGTGCGCACGATCGCCGTACGTGAGGCGGTACGTGTCGCCCGGCGTGCCTCCCGGGAGGTCCCTGTACCGGTCGACGACTGCGACGGAATCGTCGGCCTACTGGGCACGCGAACCACTACGGAGATCGCCTCCGAAGTGCACGACGTGCTGCGTCGGCTCTCCTCCGAACACCGGGCCATCCTGGTCCTGCGGGAGTTGGAGGGCCTGGACGAGAAGGCGGCGGGTGAGTTGCTGAACGTATCGATCGGAACGGTGAAGTCCCGGTTGCACCGGGCCCGCGACAACTTCCGGAAGGCGTGGGTGCGGTGAACGGGGATGCGATGGAAGCCGATCGGTCGACGGGCGGGCTCGACCCGGTCCGCAGGCTCCGGGTGCTGGCGGCGGGCCTGAACTCGGTGATGTACGCGGAGGCTTACCTCGACGTGCCCTTCGCGGAGGTGTGGGCGGTGGCCGGGGATCTGGAGGGTGAGCTGCCGCACCTCATTCCGTCGATACGGGCGTTTCGGCTGGAGGAAGGGGGAGCGGGGGGTGCCGCGGAGGGCGGTCGTGATCGGTGGCGGGCCGTGGCGCACGGCCCGCTGGGGCATGCCGCCGACTTCGACGTACTGCTGCAGTCGGGCTGGTGCCTGATGCAGAGCCGGATGGTGATCGGCGGGATGGCCGCTGTGGCGGAGGGCGCGGGGACGCGCTTCGCTGTTCTGGGCGGGGCCCGGCCCGGCTGGCTCCGCGGTGGCCTCTCCCCGCTGCGGCCGATCGGACGCGGGAGGGGGGCCCGCATGATCGACAGGACTCGTCGGCGCGTGGCGGTGCGGCGCGGAGAGGTCGCGGGAGGTAGGGCCTGAGCTGGGGTTTTGCCTGGCTCGGTGGGAGGTGCGGGGAGAGTTATCCACAGGCTGTGACGGGAATTCGCCCGCGGCGGTACCGTCGGTGTCAGTTGATTTCGCGGGCCCGGCGATCGAGTTCGGGGGGCCCGGTGGTGGTCGGGTTGTCGGCAAACAGGGGGGCGATGGGTGTGGGCGGCGACGGTATGGCGTTCGCGGGGGTCGAGCAGCCGGGCGTGCGGCGGCTGCCGCGTGTGGAGGGGTTCGCGCACTGGCCCGGAGGCGGGGCGGCGGGGGTGTCCGGTTCGTCCGGGGGCGCCGGGTCGGCCGGGTCCGTCGTACCTGCGCAGCCCAAGCAGGAGGGCAAGAACCTGCGGGGACGCACCCCGCGCACCGCGCACGCGGAGTTCGTGGAGGACGACCACCGTCCCGACCCCGTCTCCGTCATCGAGGAGACCAACCGGGGGCGGCTCGCCGAGCTGACGCCGCTGCGGGTGGCCAGGATGGCCGCGTCCCCCTTCGCCTTCCTGCGCGGCTCCGCCGGACTCATGGCGTACGACCTCGCCCGCACCCCGCTCACCGGCATCGGCGCCCAGATATGCGGCGACGCCCACGCGGCCAACTTCGGTCTCTACGGGGACGCGCGCGGCGGCCTCATCATCGACCTGAACGACTTCGACGAGACGGTGCACGGGCCGTGGGAGTGGGACGTCAAGCGTCTCGCCACCTCCCTCGTCCTGGCCGGACGGGAAGCGGGCGCCAAGGAGGACACCTGTGCCGAGGCGGCCTACGACGCGGTGGGTGCCTACCGCCGCACGATGCGCCTCCTCGCCAAGCTCCCCGTACTGGACGCCTGGAACGCGATCGCCGACGAGGAACTGGTCTCCCACACCGACGCCCGCGACCTGCTCGGCACCCTCGACCGCGTCTCCGAGAAGGCCCGGCAGAACACGAGCGCCCGCTTCGCCGCCAAGTCCACCGAGCCGGTCCCGGACGCCGGGGCCCCGGCGGGCGGCGTCACGCCCCGGCGCTTCGTCGACGCGCCCCCGGTGCTGCGGCGGATACCGGACGAGGAGGCGGCGGCGGTCGCCGCAGCCCTCGGTGAGTACCGCACCACCCTGCCGGAGGACCGCCTCCCCCTCCTCGCGAGGTACTCCATCCAGGACGTCGCCTTCCGCGTCGTGGGCACCGGCAGCGTCGGACTGCGCTCCTATGTGGTGCTGCTCCTCGACCACCGGGGGGAGCCGCTGGTCCTCCAGGTCAAGGAGGCCGGGCCCTCCGCGCTGCTGCCGCACCTGCCGGTGGCCGGCTTCAAGGAGCAGGAGAGCGAGCACGAGGGTCGGCGGGTGGTGTTCGGCCAGAAGCGCATGCAGGTCGTCAGCGACTTCCTGCTCGGCTGGACGACGATCTCCGGACGGCCTTTCCAGGTACGGCAGTTCAGGAACCGCAAGGGCAGCGTGGACCCGGCCGCACTCGCCGCCGACCAGCTCGACGACTACGGCCGCATGACCGGCGCCCTGCTCGCCCGCGCCCACGCGCACAGCGCCGACCCCCGGCTCATCTCCGGGTACTGCGGCAAGAACGACGAGCTGGACGAGGCCGTGGCCGCCTTCGCAGTGACGTACGCGGACCGCACGGAGGCCGACCACGCCCACCTGGTCGCCGCGGTGCGCGAGGGGCGGCTGCGGGCCTCGGACCAGGGAGCCGTGACCCCGGGAGCTGTGGCCTAGGCTGGACAGGTGACGACCCCGGAAGCCGAGCCGACGAGCCCTGAGACGCCCGAGCAGCCGCACGAGGCGGTGGCGGATGGCCGGGCCGATGCCGGTGCGCGGCCCGAGGAGCGGCTTGAGAAGGCCGTGCGCGTCGCCGAGCAGGCGCTGATCGAGTACGAGATCGCCGTGGAGACGTTCCGGGTCGAGGTGGAGAACTTCTCCCGGCTGCATCACCAGAAGCTCGGCCCGATGTACTCGCGCCTGGACGAGCTGGACGCCCTGATCGCCGAGGCCGTGGCGGCGCGGTCCGGTGACCCGGAGGACCTGCGCAAGGCGGACGAGGCGCGGGCGCGGGTGCTGCCGATGCCGGCGGTCGAGGAGCTGTTCCACGGCTGGATGGACGGCGACGGCCTTTTCCCCGAGGCCGCCGCGATGCTCACCGAGCAGGCCGTCCGGCCGCCGCAGCGGGTGCGGCCGAGCGACGAGGTCCGCAAGCTCTACCGGGAGCTGGTCCGCAAGGCCCACCCCGACCTCGCGCAGGACGAGAAGGAGCGCGGGCGCCGCGACGAGTTCATCACCCGCGTGAACGCCGCGTACGGCCGTGGTGACGAGGCGCTGCTGCGGGAGTTGCTCGCCGAGTGGGCGGCGGGTCCGGTGCCCGAGGAGCTGCGGCCCACGCCGAGCGAGGAGCTGTACGCCCGGCTCGAATGGCTCGCCCGGCGCAAGGAGCTGCTCTCGGTCGTGGCCCGGGAGCTGGAGGAGAGCGCGATCGGGTCGATGCTCAAGCTGGCGCCCGACGATCCGGACCGGCTTCTGGAGGAGATCGCCGAGCAGCTGCTGGCCCAGGTCGCGGAGCGCGAGGCGGAGCTGGAGCGGCTGACTGCCTGAGCGCCTGAGCGCCTGAGCGGGACGGCGGGTTGTGCCCTGTGGGTGGGCGGCGGTGGGGCGGTGGCGGTCGGGTAGCGTCGGGTGCATGGAATTCGGATCTGGTGTGCCCACGGTCACGGTCGGCGACCTCTCGGACGGAGACTTCCTGCTGGACGTCCGCGAGGACGATGAATGGCAGGCGGGTCACGCGCCGGAGGCGCTGCACATCCCGATGAGCGACTTCGTCGCCCGCTTCGGAGAGCTGACCGAGGCGGCGCCGCAGGACGGCAAGGTGAACGTCATCTGCCGGTCCGGCGGCCGTTCCGCCCAGGTGACCATGTACCTCGCGCAGCAGGGCATCGACGCGGTGAACGTCGACGGCGGCATGCAGGTCTGGGAGGCCTCGGGCAAGGCCGTCGTCGATGAAAAGGGCCAGCCCGGCACGGTGATCTAGCCCGGTCGGGGTCCGTGGCCCGGCGTGGCCCCGCCCGGCGTGGGTGTGGTGCGGCCGTCGTCGCCCGGTCGCGAGCCATCGCTTCAGCTGTGTGAGCTGGCGCCTCGGCTGGGTGAGCCGTCGCCTCAGTTCCGTGAGCTGGCGCCTCGGCTGCGTGAGCCGTCGCCTCAGCTGAGGGAGTGTGCCGCCAGCAGGTCGCCGAGGGCGTCCTCGTGTGCCGCTGCCGGGCCGAGCGCGAGCTCCAGGTGCTTGGCCCAGGCGTGGTAGCGGTGCAGGGGGTAGTCGGTGTCGGCGCCGAAGCCGCCGTGCAGGTGCTGTGCGGTCTGCACCACCCGACGAACGCCGTCCGACGCCCAGATCTTGGCCACCGCCACATCCCCGGAGACCGGGAGCGGCCCGCCGTTGCCCGCGCCCGCGCGGTCCGGTGAGCTGAGCCGCCAGGCTGCCTGCCAGAGGGTGACCTCCATGGCGCGCAGGTCGATGTAGCGGTCGGCGGCCTGCATGGCGACCGCCTGGAAGGTGGCGACCGGGAACCCGAACTGCTCGCGTTTGCCGGTGTATTCACTCGTCATGCCGAGCACGCCCGTACCGAGTCCGAGCGCGAGCGCGCAGGTGCCGGTCGCGAGCAGGTCCCGGAGGAAGTCCCAGGCGCCCTCCGCCGTGATCACGTCCCGGGCGCCGACCCGCACCGCGTCCAAGCGCAGTTCGCCGAGCCGCTCCCCGCTCGTGGAGAACTGCTCGGCGAGGGCGAGCCCGGACAGCCCGCACGCGACGAGAGCGAGGACGGCGCGGCCGTCGGGGGTCGTGGCGGGCACGACGGTGATGTCGGCGTCGTAGGCCCAGGGGACGCCGGTCTGGAGGCCGTCCAGGATCCAGTCGTCGCCGTCGGGGCGCGCGGTGACGGCGAGTTCGGCGCCGTCGTGGCCGGTGCGGCCGTTCGCGGCGACGGTCAGGACGGTCCCGCCGCACGCGGCCGACTCCAGGACGACCTGCTTCAACTCGTCGCCGCCGTAGATCTGAACGGCGTACGCGGCCGCACAGCTCTCGAGCAGCGGGACACGCGCCAGCACCTTCGCCGACTCGCGCAGCACCAGGCAGAGCGCGATGGGGTCCAGGCCCGACCCGCCGTACTCGGGTGCCATCAGCAGGCTGAGCAGGTCGGCGTCGGCGAGCTTGGCCCACAGCGCGCGGTCGAAGTCCTCGGCGACGGCCCGGGGGGTGAGGGCGGGGCTGGGCACGCCGTCCGGCGCGACCCCGGCGAAGACCGCCTTGGCCGCCTCGAGAGCCGCCTGCTGCTCCTCGGAGAAGGTGAAGTCCACTGCTTGTCCCTCCGCACCGGCCGGTTCGGTCTCGTCGGCTCCGCCTCAGTTTCTGACGGGTCGTCAAGATAGAACACGTTCTATGGGAAGGGAACAGCCGCGGCGGTGGTCCGGCGTCGGGCCCCGCGTGGTGGGCCGCTCAGCGGTCGAAGTCCAACTCCACCTTGTCCGTGGTCGGATGCGACTGGCACGCCAGCACATAGCCGGCCTCGGTCTCCTCCGGCTCCAGCGCGAAGTTCCGGTCCATGCGGACCTCGCCGGACACCTTGAACGCCCTGCACGTACCGCACACTCCGCCCTTGCAGGCGAACGGCGCGTCCGCGCGGTTGCGCAGCACCGTGTCGAGCAGGGACTCCCCCGCCTGCACCGGCCAGGTGCCGGAGCGGCCGTCGAGGGTGACCGTGACCGTGCTGTCCGCCGGAGCGGGCACCGCCGGAGCCGACGTGAGGCCGTCGTCCACGTGGAATATCTCCTCGTGGATGCGCCGCCGCGCCACTCCCAGCGCCCGCAGCGTCCGCTCCGCGCCCTGCACCAGGCCGTAGGGCCCGCACAGGAACCAGCCGTCGACCTCCTCGACCGGCAGCAGCGCGGGCAGCAGCCGTGCGAGGCGCTCCTCGTCCAGACGGCCCGAGTTGAGCCCCGCCTGCTGCTCCTCGCGGGAGAGCACCGTCACCAGCTGGAAGCGGTCCGGCCAGCGGTCCTTCAGGTCGGCGACCTCGTCGAGGAACATCGTGGACGCGGCCGTGCGGTCGCTGCGTATCAGACAGAACTCGGCGTCCGGCTCGCGCTCCAGGAGCGTCGTGACGATGGAGAGCACCGGCGTGATCCCACTGCCGCCGACCACCGCGGCATACCTCCCCGGAGCCGGATCCAGGGTGAAGCGGCCCGCCGGTGTCATCACCTCCAGCTCGTCCCCGACGACGACATCCTTGCGCGCGTACGTCGAGAAGGCGCCGCCCTCCACCACACGCACCCCCACCCGCAACCGCCTCGGCTCGCCGGGAGCTCGGGGGTGCGGGGCCGGGGAGCAGATCGAGTACGTACGCCGGATCTCCGTGCCGTCGACGACGCGGCGCAGGGCGAGGTGCTGGCCGGGGGCGTACCGATACTCCTCGCGCAGGTGCGGTGGCACCTCGAACGTCAGCGTCACGGCGTCGTCGGTGAGCTCCTCGACGGCCGCCACACGGAGCGGGTGGAAGCGCGCCATCACAGCTCCTTGAAGTGGTCGAAGGGCTCCCGGCAGGTGACGCAGCGGCGCAGCGCCTTGCAGGCGGTGGAGGAGAAGCGGCTGAGCAGTTCGGTGTCCGTCGAGCCGCAGTGCGGGCAGCGGACCGTGAGGGTGAGCGGGATCGGTCCGTCGGCGGCGTGCGGGCGGGGCGGCGCGATGCCGAACTCCGCGAGCTTGCGGCGGCCTTCGGCGCTGATGTCGTCCGTCGACCAGGCGGGGGAGAGCACCGTGCGCACCGTGACATCGTCCCGGCCGTCCTCGCGCAGCACCTGCTCTATGTCCGCGCTCATGGCCTCGATGGCGGGGCAGCCCGTGTACGTCGGGGTCAGCTCGACGTCCACATGGCCGGTGCCGCTGACCCGGACGGAGCGGAGCACGCCCAGCTCGGCGAGGGTGAGGACGGGCAGCTCGGGGTCGGGCACGGAGCCCGCGAGGGCGTGCAGCCTGGCCTCAAGGGCGGTGGGCGCGGGGGCCGTTGTCGGCTCGGCGGGGGCCGTGGTCACCATGACGCCCCCGGGTGGCTGCGGTGCAGGTGCTGCATCTCGGCGAGCATCCGGCCGAACGACTCCGTGTGCAGGCCCTCGCGTCCGGCGCCGGCCGTCCAAGCCCCGCTCTGCGGGCCCTCGGGCACGGTGAGCGTCGCCTTCTCGAGCACGTCGGTGACCGTGGCCGTCCACTGCTCCCGCAGGGCCTCCCGGTCGAGGTCGAGACCGGCCACGGGTGCGAACATCTCCTCGGTGAAGCGCCAGAGCGCGTCCACGCCGCGCTGCATCCGCTCATGGCTCTCGGCCGTGCCGTCGCCGAGCCGGAGCGTCCACTGCTCGGCGTGGTCCTGGTGGTAGGCGACCTCCTTGACGGCCTTCGCGGCGAGCGGCGCCAAGGGGCTTTCGGCCGCCGCCAGTTGGCCGTACATGAGGTTCTGGTACACGGAGAAGTACAGCTGGCGGGCGATGGTGTGCGCGAAGTCGCCGTTCGGCTGCTCGACCAGCTGGAGGTTCCGGAAGGAGCGCTCCTCGCGCAGATACGCCAGCTCGTCCTCGTCGCCCGCCAGGGAGAGCAGCACCCGGGCCTGGCCGAGCAGGTCCAGGGCGATGTTCGCCAGGGCCACCTCTTCTTCGAGGACGGGGGCGTGGCCCGCCCACTCACCCAGGCGGTGCGAGAGCACCAGGGCGTCGTCGCCCAGGGCGAGGGCCGCGGTGTGGACGGCGGGGGCATCGGAGGCCGGGGCGGCGGCGGGCGGGGTCGCGGCGGCCGACGGCGCTGGGGTCATGGGCGCGGAGGTCACAGGTGCTTCACTCCTTCCGGGATGTCGTAGAACGTCGGGTGACGGTAGGGCTTGTCGGCGGCGGGCTCGAAGAAGGAGTCCTTCTCGTCCGGCGAGGAGGCGGTGATCTGCGCGGACGGCACGACCCAGAGGGAGATGCCCTCGTTCCTGCGGGTGTACAGATCCCGGGCGTTGCGCAGGGCCATCTCGGCGTCCGGGGCGTGCAGGCTGCCCGCGTGCGTGTGGGACAGGCCGCGGCGCGAGCGCACGAACACTTCCCACAGCGGCCATTCGGTCGAGCCGGTCATGCGGTCGCCTCCTTGCGCTCGCTCTGCTTGGCGGCGTACGTGGCCGCCGCCCCACGCACCCAGGCGCCCTCTTCGTGGGCTCGCTTGCGCTGCGTGATCCGCTGGTCGTTGCACGGGCCGTTGCCCTTGAGGACCGACCAGAACTCGCTCCAGTCGATGGGGCCGAAGTCGTGCTGCCCCCGCTCCTCGTTCCACTTCAGGTCCGGGTCGGGGAGCGTCAGGCCGAGCGACTCTGCCTGGGGGACGCAGATGTCCACGAAGCGCTGGCGCAGCTCGTCGTTCGAGTGGCGCTTGATCTTCCAGATCATGGACTGCTCGGAGTGCGACGACTCCGCGTCCGGCGGGCCGAACATCATCAGCGACGGCCACCACCAGCGGTCCACGGCGTCCTGGGCCATCGCGTGCTGCGCCTCGGTGCCGCGGCTCAGGGCGAGCAGCAGTTCGTACCCCTGGCGCTGGTGGAACGACTCCTCCTTGCAGACGCGGACCATCGCGCGGGCATAGGGGCCGTACGAACACCGGCACAGCGGGACCTGGTTGGTGATCGCCGCGCCGTCCACGAGCCAGCCGATGGCTCCTACGTCCGCCCAGGTCAGGGTCGGGTAGTTGAAGATCGATGAGTACTTCTGGCGGCCCGAGTGGAGCTTGTCGAGCAGGTCGTCCCGGCTCGCGCCGAGCGTTTCCGCGGCGCTGTACAGATACAGGCCGTGGCCCGCCTCGTCCTGGACCTTGGCCATCAGGATCGCCTTGCGGCGCAGGGACGGCGCGCGCGTGATCCAGTTGGCCTCGGGCTGCATGCCGATGATCTCGGAGTGGGCGTGCTGCGCTATCTGGCGCACGAGCGTGGCGCGATAGGCGTCCGGCATCCAGTCACGCGGCTCGATGCGCTCGTCGGCCGCGACGGCCGCGTCGAAGGCCGACTCCAGCACCGCGGTGTCCACGGCGCTGTCCACGGCGGCGGCCGCGGGCTTGTGCGGTGCCGTGGTGAGCGGCTGGTGTGCTGTCGCCATCTCGGTCCCCCTCGACCTCGGGCAGTGTCTTCGCAACTCTCGTCCTGCCGGTGTGCCTCTGCACCGGCATTCCGGCATTCCGTCGAACCCGCCGACCGACCGATCGTTCGGTTCATTGGAATTCAATGGTGCGGCGCCTCGCCATAAGGTGTCAACCCTGTGGATAACCTCCGGGACGCTGGGCCTGGCGGGCGGGCCTGAGTACGGTTCCGGCGGCAGGGTTCGGTCGTGGGGTCGAGGAACGGGGCGAGATGGACGGGTACGACAAGGATGTGGGCGGCGAGCCCGCCGGGTCCGACGCCGCGCCCACGGCCTCCGGCGCCGCCCCCACCGCCTCGGACGCCGCGCCCACGGGCCCCGGCGCCGCACCCGCCCGTACCGGCATCGCACCCGCCCGTACCGGCATCGCCGCCCTCTCCCGCCCCTCGCAGGTCGTCGCCGCCCTCGTCCTCGCCGTGGTCGTCGCCACCGTCTGCGTCCACGTCGGGATGGTGTTCCTGCACGTGGCGCCGTCGAACACCGTCACCAAGGAACACGGCCGGACCGTCGACGACTGGATCTATCCGGAGTTCGAGCAGAACTGGAAGCTGTTCGCGCCGAACCCGCTTCAGCAGAATGTGTCGGTGCAGGTCCGCGCGCAGATCCGGACCGCGGACGGGGTCGGCAGGACCACGCGCTGGTACGACCTTTCCGCGCAGGACGGCGCCGCCATCGACCACAACCTCCTGCCGAGCCACACGCAGCAGAACGAGCTGCGCCGCGGCTGGGACTTCTTCGTCTCCACGCACGACGCGCAGAATCGTCCCACCGGTCTGCGCGGCGAACTGTCGGAGCGCTACATCCGCCGCATCGTGCTGCTGCGCCTGCACCGGCACGAGCCGCTCGCCCGCGGGGAGACGTTCGACCAGGTGCAGGTGCGCTCACGGACCACGGGCGTACAGCCGCCGGAGTGGAGCGACGAGAAGATCACCACCAAGCCCGTGCTGCGCGTGCTTCCGTGGTGGTCGGTCACGCCGGGCGACCTGCCGCTGGTCGGCGAGGACCGCGCGCGCAGAGACGTGGCCGTGGAACAGAAGAGGAGCGTCCGGTGATCCGTCTCGACCCGCTCGCTCGGGGCGTGCAGCGTGTCACGGCCCAGGCCCTCGGCCCGTACCAGACCGCGGTGGTCCGTATCGGCTTCGCCGCCACCTGGCTGCTGTTCCTGCTGCGTGAACTGCCGCACCGGCGTGAGCTGTACGGGCCCGACGGCCCCTGGAGCTGGGACATGGCCCAGCAGCTCATCTCCGCCAACGACGCCTTCACGGCGCTGATGTGGTCGGACGGCCGGGTGTGGTTCGAGATCGTCTACTTCCTCGCGATCGGCTCCAGCGCCCTGCTGCTGGTCGGCTGGCGCACCCGCACCATGTCCGTGCTGTTCATGATCGGCGTGCTGTCCCTGCAGAACCGCAGCATCTTCATGGGGGACGGCGGCGACAACGTCATCCATCTCATGGCGATCTACCTGGTCTTCACGCGGTGCGGCCAGGTCTGGTCCCTGGACGCGCGCCGTGCGGCACGCGCGCGTGCCGCACGGCTCGACCACGGGGATGACGGCGGCCCTGGTGATGGTGACAGCCGTGGGGACGAGAGCATCCGCGAGGACGACGGCGCTCGCGTGGGCGGGGGTGACCGGGTCGGTCCCGCCCTGTGGTGGGTGCTCGGCCTCGCCCTGTCCGTGGTGACGTTCATGGGGGAGCTCAGCTGGTTCTGGCTGCTGCTGTTCTGGGGGCTGTGGGTCGCGCACGGGCTGTGGTGGGTCGCCGGGCGGCGCGCGCCGGACGGTGAGGCGCGTGTGCTGCTCGACGTCGTCGCCAATCTCGCCCACAACGCCGCCCTGTTGGTGATCATGGTCGAGGCATGTCTGATCTATGCCACGGCGGGCTGGTACAAGATCCAGGGCAGTCGCTGGCAGGACGGGACGGCCGTCTACTACCCGCTCCAGCTCGACTACTTCTCGCCCTGGCCCGCGCTCGCCGACCTGCTGACCTCGCACGGCGTCCTGGTGATGCTGGTGACGTACGGGACGGTCGCCGTGCAGGTCGCCTTCCCGTTCACGCTGTTCAACCGGCGCGTCAAGAACGTGCTGCTCGCGGTGATGATCTTCGAGCACGCCGTCATCGCCGTCGTCCTGGGGCTGCCGTTCTTCTCGCTCGCGATGATCGCGGCCGACGCGGTCTTCCTGCCCACGTCGTTCCTGCGGCGCCTCGGCGGCTGGGTGGCCCGCACGCGCAAGAGGCTGCTCTCACGGGTGCCGCGGCTCTCCCGCACGGAGGCGTCGCCGGGGCCGCCCGGGGAGGAACACACCCGGGATGCCACCGAGCACGCGCGCGTAGGCTTCGGTGCGTGAGCGGTGGTGGCGGTACGGGTCGAGGCAAGAGTGGCGGTAGTGGGCGGTAGTGGCGATGAGCGGTAGTCGTACGGAGGGCGCGGGCGACTGCGGTCCGGAGCGCGGGGAGCCGACCGATCCGGTCGGTGTCTGGCACGGCCTCGCCGACGTCTCCGTACTCCTCGACGGCTTTCACGCCCTGAAGCACGCGCTTCGCTTCGGCGCCCGTATCCCCGTCGCCCTGACCAGCGACAAGGCCGGTGTACTCGGCCTTGCGCAGGACTTGGCGCCGGATGTGTCGGACGCGCTCGACGCGTTGCTCGCCGAGACCGACGACGCGACGTTGCGCGCCCTCGTGCCCCGGCTGCACCCCACGGCCGTGGCCGCTTTGGCGGTACGCCCGTCACGTGCCGCCAACCTGGCGGCGCTGGAGCGCACGCCCAGGGCCGCCCCTGTCGTCGTCCTGGACGACCCGCGCAACCTCGGCAACGCCGGGGCGGTGATCCGGCTCGCGGCGGGCTTCGGCGCGACGGGAGTCGTGACGACCGGCACGCTCGACCCCTGGCACCCCACGGTCGTGCGCGGCGGCGCGGGCCTGCACTTCGCGACGGCCGTGGAGCGCGTGGACGTCGGGGAACTGCCCAAGGGGCCCCTGTTCGCCCTCGACGCGGAGGGCGAGGACATCCGGGGCGTCGAGATCCCGGATGACGCCGTGCTGGCCTTCGGGTCCGAGCGCAGCGGCCTCTCGGCCGAACTGCGCGCCCGGACCGACCACTTGGTGTCGCTGCCGATGCGGCCGCAGGTGTCGAGCTACAACCTCGCCACGAGCGTCGCGATGGCGCTCTTCCACTGGTCGTCGGGCATGCCCCCGAAGGCCCAGGCCTGAGCCCGCTCCCTCGGGGGCCGTGGCGCCGCCCGGCTCACGCCTCCTTGCGGATCTCCACCACGCGGAAGCGGTTGGCCACGAACGCGCTGTCGCACAGCGCGGCGTTCGCCGCCGGGTTGCCGCCGGAGCCGTGGAAGTCCGAGAACGCCGCCGTCTGGTTCACATAGACGCCGCCCGTGAGGTTCAGCGACAGCTGGGCGCTCTCCTCCAGGCAGGTCTCCTCGACGGCCGAGGACACCTCCGCGGACGTCGTGTACGCCCCGACGGTCATCGCGCCCTTCTCGCGCACCGTGCGCCGCAGCAGCTCCACCGCGTCCGCCGCCGAGTCGACCGCGACGGCGAAGGAGACCGGGCCGAAGCACTCGCTGAGGTAGGCCGCCTCGGCGTCCGGCTTGGCGCCGTCGAGCTTGACGATCACCGGGGTGCGCACCACGGCGTCGGGGAACTCCGGGTTGCTGACCTGCCGTGAGGCGAGGGCGACTTCGCCGATTCCGGGGGCCGCGTCCAGGCGGGCCTTCACGTCCGGGTTGACCAGGGCGCCGAGGATGCCGTTGGCCCGGGCCTCGTCACCGAGGAGGCCGTCCACCGCGCCCGCGAGGTCCGCGACCACCTCGTCGTACGACTTCGCGCCCGCGTCCGTCGCGATGCCCTCGCGGGGGATCAGGAGGTTCTGCGGGGTCGTGCACATCTGGCCGCTGTACAGCGACAGGGAGAAGGCCAGGTTCGACAGCATTCCCTTGTAGTTGTCGGTCGACTCGACGACGACCGTGTTGACGCCCGCCTTCTCCGTGTAGACCTGCGCCTGGCGGGCGTTGGCCTCCAGCCAGTCGCCGAAGGACGTCGAGCCCGTGTAGTCGATGATCTTGATCTCGGGGCGGGTCGCGAGGGTCTTGGCGATGCCCTCGCCGGGCCGCTCGGCGGCCAGCGCGACCAGGTTCGGGTCGAAGCCCGCCTCGGCCAGGACCTCGCGGGCGACGCGCACCGTCAGGGCGAGCGGCAGCACCGCGCGCGGGTGCGGCTTGACCAGGACGGGGTTGCCGGTGGCCAGGGAGGCGAACAGGCCGGGGTAGCCGTTCCACGTCGGGAAGGTGTTGCAGCCGATCAGGAGGGCGATGCCGCGCCCGACCGGCGTGAAGCGCTTGGTCAGGGCGAGCGGGTCGCGCTTGCCCTGGGGCTTGGTCCACTCCGCGTTGTCGGGGGTGCGGGACTGCTCCGCGAATGCGTACGCCGCCGCTTCGAGGCCGCGGTCCTGGGCGTGCGGGCCGCCGGCCTGGAACGCCATCATGAAGGCCTGGCCACTGGTGTGCATGACCGCGTGCGCGAACTCGTGCGTGCGGGCGCTGATGCGCGACAGGATCTCCAGACAGACCATGGCGCGGGTCTCCGCGCCCGCGTCGCGCCAGGCGCGCATCCCGGCGCGCATGGCGGGCAGCAGGGTGTCCACGTCCGGATGCGGATACGTGATGCCCAACTCGGGGCCGAACGGCGAGGTCTCCGCGCCCGTCCAGTCGTCGGTGCCCGGCTGGTCGAGGTCGAATCGGCTGTTCAGGAGGGCCTCGAAGGCCGCCTTGCCCTCGGGCAGGCTCAGGCTTCCGTTCTCCCCGTAGGCCTTGGGGTGTTCGGGGTGCGGCGACCAGTACGCGCGCGTGCGGATCGTCTCCAGCGCCTGGTCGAGGGTGGGCCGGTGCTTGGCGATCAGCTGGTGCGCGGTGAGTTCGGCGGCCATGAGGGACCAACTCCTCGTCGAGTCAGCTCTCCTTCGAGCTGGCGAGCTGGGCAGGGGCAGTGGGCAGGAACAGCTGGACAGAGCTAGAGTAACCGAACGATCGGTCGGTACAAGGGGGTCTGCCGAACCTGTGGAAAACCTCCCCCCGGCCGCCCCGAACCCCTGGCCAAGACCCCCTGTTTCCCGGCCGACACCCCCGTGCGGGAGGATCGCGAGCATGACAGCACTCGATCTCAGCGGCCCCGTCGCCGTGGTCGGCACCGGCACCATGGGCCAGGGCATCGCCCAGGTCGCGCTGGTGGCGGGCCATCCCGTGCGTCTTTACGACGCCGCGCCCGGCTTCGCGAAGACGGCGGCCGCCGCGATCACCGCCCGCCTCGACCGCCTCGTGGAGAAGGGCCGCCTCGATGCCGCCGCCCGCGACGCCGCGACCGGCCGCCTGAGCGCCGTCGAGGACCTCGCGGGACTCGCCGGATGCGACCTCGTCGTCGAAGCCGTCCTGGAGCAACTGGACGTCAAACAAAGGCTGTTCCAGGACCTGGAGGAGGTCGTCGCCGAGAGCTGTCTGCTGGCGACGAACACCTCGTCCCTGTCCGTGACCGCTGTCGCGGGCGCGCTGAAGCACCCCGGCCGCTTCGTCGGACTGCACTTCTTCAACCCCGCCCCGCTGCTGCCCCTGGTCGAGGTCGTCAGCGGCCACGCCACGGACGAAGCGGCGGCCACGCGCGCGTACGACACCGCGAAGGCCTGGGGCAAGACGCCGGTGCGCTGCGCCGACACCCCCGGGTTCATCGTCAACCGCGTCGCCAGGCCCTTCTACGCCGAGGCGCTGCGCCTGCACGAGGAGCGGGCCACCGACCCCGCGACGATCGACGCGGTGCTGCGCGAGTGCGGCGGCTTCAAGATGGGCCCCTTCGAACTCACCGACCTCATCGGCCAGGACGTCAACGAAGCCGTCACACGCTCGGTCTGGGAGTCGTTCTTCCAGGACCCCAAGTTCACCCCGTCCCTCGCCCAGCGCCGCCTCGTCGAGTCACGGCGCCTGGGACGCAAGTCGGGACAGGGCTGGTACGCGTACGGGGACGGCGCCGAGAAGGCCGAGCCGCACACGGCGGCGCCCGCGCCGGCGCCGGAGTCCGTCGCCCTGCACGGCGAGTTGTTCCAGGCCGCCGCGCTGGTCCCGCTCATCGAGGCCGCCGGGGTCCGTGTCGAGGCCGGGGACGCCGCGTACCCGGACTTTCCCGGCTGGATCGAACTGCCCAGCGGCGTCCGCCTCCGCCTCGCCGACGGCTCGTCCGCCGACGCCGCCGCGGAGCCCACCATCCAGTTCGACCTGGCGCTCGACTACGCCTCGGCCACCAGGATCGCCCTGGCCCCCGGGGCCCGCGTGAGCGAGCAGGCCCTCGGCGAGGCGGTGGGGCTCTTCCAGGCGCTCGGCAAGAAGGTCAGCGTCGTGGGCGCCGCCCCGGGGCTGATCGTGGCCCGTACGGTCGCCCTGCTCGTGGACTTCGCGCACGACGCCGTGGCGCGCGGTGTGGCCGCCGCCGACGACATCGACACCGCCATGCGCCTGGGCGTGAACTACCCGCGCGGACCGCTCTCCTGGGGAGCGGCACTTCGTACGTACTGGGTGGCGGACTTCCTCGACAGCATGCACGGCGAGTACCCCACGGGGCGCTACGCCCCCTCACAGGCGTTGCGCCAGGCGGCCGCGCGGGAGGAGCACTCATGACCACGGCCCGGCGTGACACGTACACCCCGGAGACCCTCCTCGAGGTCGCCGTGCGGGTCTTCAACGAGCGCGGCTACGACGGCACGTCCATGGAGCACCTCTCCAAGGCGGCCGGTATCTCCAAGTCGTCGATCTACCACCATGTGGCGGGCAAGGAGGAGTTGCTGCGCCGTGCGGTGAGCCGGGCGCTCGACGGCCTCTTCGGGATCCTCGCCGAGGAGCACGCGCGCGAGGGCAGCGCGGTGCGACGCCTGGAGTACGTCACGCGCCGCACCGTCGAGGTCCTGGTCGCCGAGCTGCCCTATGTGACGCTGCTGCTGCGCGTGCGCGGCAACACGGACACCGAGCGGTGGGCCCTGGAGCGGCGCAGGGAGTTCGACCACGAGGTCGCCGGGCTGCTCAAGGAGGCCGTCGCGGACGGCGACCTGCGCTCGGACGTCGAGCTGCGGCTCGCCACCCGGCTGCTCTTCGGAATGATCAACTCCATCGTGGAGTGGTACCGGCCGGACGCCCACAACGCCGCGAGCGGCCAGGAAGTCGCCGACGCGGTCGTGCAGATGGCCTTCGCGGGGCTGCGCACCGACGGCTGACCAGCGGCTGTCGGGGGTCGAGGGCGCCCGGGTGCCGCATCGCGCGGGCGCCGGGCGTCAGCCCTCCGCCTCCAGGTCGTCCTCTTCGAAGACCAGCAGTGTGCGCGTGCTGAGGACCTCAGGCATGGCCTGGAGACGCGTGAGGACCAGCTCGCGCAGCGCCCGGTTGTCCGGCGTGTGCACCAGGAGCAGGACGTCGAAGTCCCCGCTGACCAGCGCGATGTGGGACGCGCCCGGCAGGGTCCGCAGCTGCTCGCGCACCGTGCGCCAGGTGTTCTGGACGATCTTCAGGGTGATGTAGGCGGAGGCGCCCTGGCCGGCCCGCTCGTGGTTGATGCGGGCGCCGAAACCACGGATGACGCCGTCCTCGATGAGGCGGTTGATGCGCGCGTAGGCGTTCGCCCGCGAGACATGCACCCGCTCGGACACGGAGCGTATCGAGGCGCGACCGTCCGTGTGCAGGATCTGCAGGATGTCGCGGTCGATGGCGTCCAGCGGGCGGGGCTGGGGTTCCGGACGCCCCGCCGCGTTCCCGTCAGCCATTCGTTCAGGTGCCATGTCCCCCCGCCTCCCTACCATGGACGTACTGCGTCCATCCCAGGCTGTGGAGAACCGTTTGTCCACAGCCTGGAGGTGCCTGTAGCCAAAATGTGCCGACGACCGAACAATCGGTAGGTGAGGCGCATCACATCGTCGCGCCTCTGTTGCCGCTCCCACGAGGAGATCGCTTCCCACCAGGAGGTGCCGTCATGACGGTCATGGAGCAGCGGGGCGCCTACCGGCCCGCCCCGCCCCCCGCATGGCAGCTCAGGACCGACCCCGCGCCGCTGCTGCCGGACGCCGAGCCGTATCGCGTGCTCGGCACCGACGCCGCGCGCGAGGCGGACCGGGAGCTGCTTCTCCGCCTCCATGGCGAGCTCGTGCGCGGCCGGCGGTACAACACGCAGGCGACCGCCCTGACCAAGCAGGGCAGGCTCGCCGTCTATCCGTCGAGCACCGGCCAGGAGGCGTGCGAGATCGCCGCCGCGCTCGCCCTGCGCGAGCAGGATTGGCTGTTTCCCAGCTATCGCGACACCCTCGCGGCGGTCGCCCGCGGCCTCGACCCGGTGGCGGCCCTCACGCTGCTGCGCGGCGACTGGCACACCGGCTACGACCCGCGGGAGCACCGCATAGCGCCCCTGTGCACCCCCTTGGCCACCCAGCTCCCGCACGCCGTCGGCCTCGCCCACGCCGCGCGCCTGAAGGGTGACGACGTGGTCGCGCTCGCCATGGTCGGCGACGGCGGCACCAGTGAGGGCGACTTCCACGAGGCGCTGAACTTCGCCGCGGTCTGGCAGGCGCCCGTGGTCTTCCTCGTGCAGAACAACGGCTTCGCGATCTCCGTGCCGCTCGCCAAGCAGACGGCCGCGCCGTCCCTGGCCCACAAGGCCGTCGGGTACGGCATGCCCGGCCGTCTGGTCGACGGCAACGACGCGGTCGCGGTGCACGAGGTCCTCTCCGAAGCGGTGCGGCGCGCCCGTGAGGGCGGCGGCCCCACGCTCATCGAGGCCGTCACGTACCGGATGGAGGCGCACACGAACGCCGACGACGCCACGCGCTACCGCCAGGACGCGGACGTCGAGGCCTGGCAGGACCACGACCCGATCCTCCTCCTGGAGCGCGAACTCACCGAGCGCGGCCTGCTCGACGAGGACCGCAGGCGCGCGGTCCGCGAGGACGCGGAGGCGATGGCCGCGGACCTCAGGGCCCGGATGAACCAGGACCCGGTCCTCGACCCCATGGACCTGTTCACGCACGTGTACGCCGAGCAGACCAGCCAGCTGCGGGAGCAGGCGGCCCAGTTGCGGGCCGAGCTCGAGGCCGAGAACGAGCCGGACGGAGCGGGACGATGACCACTGTCGCCGTGAAACCGGCCACCATGGGCCAGGCCCTCGGGCGCGCGCTGCGCGACGCGATGGCCGACGACCCGTCCGTGCACGTCCTCGGCGAGGACGTGGGCACGCTCGGCGGGGTCTTCCGGGTCACCGACGGGCTCGCGAAGGAGTTCGGCGACGACCGCTGCACGGACACCCCGCTCGCGGAGGCGGGCATCCTCGGGGCGGCGGTCGGCATGGCGATGTACGGGCTGCGGCCCGTCGTCGAGATGCAGTTCGACGCGTTCGCGTACCCCGCCTTCGAGCAGTTGATCTCGCACGTGGCGCGGATGCGCAACCGCACCCGGGGCGGCATGCCGCTCCCGATCACCATCCGGGTGCCGTACGGCGGCGGGATCGGCGGCGTCGAGCACCACAGCGACTCCTCCGAGGCGTACTACATGGCGACGCCCGGGCTGCACGTCGTCACGCCCGCCACCGTCGCCGACGCCTACGGCCTGTTGCGCGCGTCCATCGCCTCCGACGACCCGGTCGTCTTCCTGGAGCCGAAGCGGCTCTACTGGTCCAAGGCCGACTGGAACCCGGACGAGCCCGCAAGCGTTGAACCCATCGGGAAGGCCGTGGTGCGGCGCGCGGGCCGCAGCGCGACGCTGCTCACGTACGGCCCGTCCGTGCCCGTCTGCCTGGAGGCCGCCGAGGCGGCGCGGGCCGAGGGCTGGGACCTCGAAGTCGTCGACCTGCGCTCGCTGGTGCCGTTCGACGACGAGACGGTGACGGCGTCCGTGCGGCGCACGGGGCGCGCGGTCGTCGTGCACGAGTCGGGCGGCTTCGGAGGCCCCGGCGGGGAGATCGCCGCGCGCGTCACGGAGCGGTGCTTCCACCACCTGGAGGCGCCGGTGCTGCGGGTCGCCGGGTTCGACATCCCCTATCCGCCGCCGATGCTGGAGCGGCACCATCTGCCGGGCGTCGACCGGATCCTGGACGCGGTGGCACGGCTGCAGTGGGAGGCGGAGAGCTGATGGCGCAGGTCCTCGAGTTCAAGCTGCCCGACCTCGGCGAAGGCCTCACGGAGGCGGAGATCACCCGCTGGCTGGTGCGGGTCGGCGACGTCGTCGAGGTGGACCAGCCGGTCGTGGAGGTGGAGACCGCCAAGGCGATGGTCGAGGTCCCCTGTCCGTACGGGGGCGTGGTGACCGCCCGATTCGGCGAGGAGGGCACGGAACTCCCCGTGGGCGCGCCGCTGTTGACGGTCGCCGTGGGGGCGTCGGTCGCTGACCTGGAGACCGGCGCGGCCGCCTCCGGTACGCGGTCGGGCGCGTCCGCCGACGGCACTCCCGAGGCGGGCGGGGACGAGGCGTCCGGGAACGTCCTCGTCGGGTACGGCACGGCGGCGGCGCCCGCGCGACGGCGCCGGGTGCGGCCCGCGAACGGGGGCACGTCGGGGGCTGCCGGGCAGTCCGGGGGGAGCGGTGCGGACACGGCGTCCGGCGCGAGTTCCGGTGCGGGTGCGGGTGCGGGTGCGGGTTCCGGGGACGCGGGCGACGGCCTCGGCGCCGTCTCCCGCGCGGAGGGCTCACCGGTGACTGTGACGGCGGGGACGGCGGCTGCGGCCGAGGCCGGGCCCGACTCCGGCCCGGGTGCGGCGGCCGCGCGCGGGGACGGCCCGGTCCCCGTGATCTCCCCGCTCGTCCGCAAGCTCGCCCGGGAGAACGGCGTGGACCTGCGGGAGTTGGTGGGATCCGGGCCGGACGGGCTGATCCTGCGGGCCGACGTGGAGTACGCCATGCGGGCCTCGGCGGCGCCGGTCGCGGGTCCGGCGTCGGCGTCCGTGGCGGCACGGGCCGTGGCGTCGGGCATCGGGGCCACCTTCGGGAGCCCCGGGGCGGGCGTCGCCGAGGGCGCGGGGACGCGTGCGCAGTCGGCGGGCGGCGAGCGGGGGGCCGTCGGCGGCGCGCGGTCGGCCGCGGTCCCCGGAGGCGGTACGCGGATTCCCCTGCGGGGTGTTCGCGGTGCCGTCGCCGACAAGCTGGCGCGCAGCCGTCGTGAGATACCGGACGCCACGTGCTGGGTCGACGCCGACGCGACGGAACTGATGGCCGCGCGCCGGGCGATGAACGCGGCGGGCGGACCGAAGGTCTCCCTGCTCGCGCTCCTCGCCCGCGTCTGCACCGCCGCCCTCGCCCGCTACCCGGAGCTCAACTCCACGGTCGACATGGAAGCCCGTGAGATCGTGCGGCTCGACCAGGTGCACCTCGGCTTCGCCGCGCAGACCGACCGCGGACTCGTCGTGCCCGTCGTGAAGGGCGCGCACGCACGCGACACGGAGTCCCTGAGCGCGGAGCTCGCCCGCCTCTCGGACGCGGCAAGGACCGGGACGCTGACGCCGGGGGAACTCACGGGGTCCACGTTCACGTTGAACAACTACGGGGTGTTCGGGGTCGACGGCTCCACGCCGATCATCAACCACCCCGAAGCGGCGATGCTCGGCGTCGGCCGGATCGTGCCCAAACCATGGGTGCACCAGGGCGAGCTGGCGGTCCGTCAGGTAGTCCAGCTCTCGCTCACCTTCGACCACCGGGTGTGCGACGGCGGCACGGCGGGCGGATTCCTGCGGTTCGTCGCGGACTGCGTGGAGCAGCCGGCGGTGCTGCTGCGGTCGGTGTGACGCACGCTCCGGCACGCACCGGGAGCGAGGTGCGGGCCGGAGCGCGGCCGCGGAGGTGGCATTGACCGGGGGTGCGCCCATACTCGGGGGATGACCTCGCGCACAGCTCCGGACACCGCCGCGTTCGACGCCGTCGTGCTCGCCGGCGGGCGCGCCGCGCGGCTCGGCGGCGCGGACAAGCCCGGTGTACGGGTGGGCGGCCGGGCCCTGCTCGACCGGGTGCTCGCGGCGTGCGCCGACGCCGGGACCACCGTCGTCGTCGCGGCGCCCCGGCCCACCGGACGGCCCGTGGAGTGGGCCCGTGAGGAGCCCGAAGGCGGCGGTCCGCTCGCCGCCCTCGACGCCGGGCTGCGCCGCACACACGCCGAGGTGGTCGTGGTGCTCTCCGCCGACCTGCCGTTCCTGCGGCAGGAGACCGTACGCCGACTCGTCGCCACCCTCGCCGCGGCCGACGGCGCGGACGGCGTGCTGCTCACCGACCCCGAGGGCCGGGACCAGCCGCTCGTCGCCGCTTACCGGAGCGGGGCGTTGCGGAGGGAGTTGGCGGGGCTCGGGGGAGGTGGGGCGCCTGCGGCCAGCGGGCCTTCGGGGTCGGCGGGGGCGGGGCGTGCGGCGGGTGTGGCGGGTGTGGCGGGGCTGAGGGGGTCGACGGGGCCTGCTGCTTCTGTTGGACTCGCCGGTATGGCAGGGGCTGCCGGGGCGGAAGAACCCCCTGGTGCAACTGGTGCAAGTGGTGCCCTGAGGCCCGCCAACGTCGTTGGCTCCACGGAG
>NZ_JBVIXA010000003.1:217646-731790 GCF_055594065.1 Streptomyces sp. NPDC040610
GGCCACGGAGGCCACGGAGGCCACGGAGGCCACGGAGGCCACGGAGGCCACGGAGGCCACGGAGGCCACGGAGGCCACGGAGGCCACGGAGGCCACGGAGGCCACCGCCAGCCAGGTGGGCCGTGGCGCGCCCTCGTCCGGTGGGGCCCAAGGCTCGCGCGGGCTCACCGGACTGCCCCTGCGGCGGCTCATCGCACACCTCGCGCTCGTCCGCATCACCGACCCGCTCGCCGCGTTCGACTGCGACACCTGGGACGACATCGCCACGGCCCGCGCGCGGATCAGGGAGCATGGGCACGTGTTGGATGAATGGATTTCCGCAGTCAAGGACGAACTGGGCATCGAACTCGACGTCGACACCGGCATCCTGCTCGACCTCGCCCGCGACGCGGCGCACGGGGTGGCCCGGCCCGCGGCGCCCCTGACCACGTTCCTCGTCGGGTACGCGGCTGCCCTTGCCACAGCGGGCGGGGGCGGCCCGGAGGCCGTGGCGGAGGCCGCGCGCAAGGCGGCCGCGCTCGCCGTCCGGTGGGCGGACGAGGACCAGCCGGACGGGCCCGGTGCCGCGTCGGCCTCCGGCGCGGGTACGTCGACGCCGTCCGGCACACAGCCCGCTTCTGGTACGCCGAGTTCGTCCGGCGAGCAGGGCCCCTCCGACAAGCAGGGCCCCTCCGACAAGCAGGGCCCCTCCGGCAAGCAGGGCCCCTCCGGCAAGCAGGGCCCTTCCGGCAAGCAGGATCCCCCCGGTACGCAGGATCCCTCCGATACGCACGCGCCCAACGCGTCCCCCGGCGACCCCTCCGGCACGGAGCCGGACCCCCGATGAGCGGGCAGCACGCGGCCGACGCCGAGTTCGACGAGGCCCTCGCCCTGGTGAACGAGGACCGGGCCAGGACCGGGGCGGGCGCCGCCCGGCCGGACCACGCGGACCACTCAGGCGTCCCGGGCCACCCCCACCGTCGGGGCCACCCGGACGACCCGCACCACCAGGACGACCCGGAATCCGCACACGTACCCCCCGCAGCCCCCCGTACCCCGGGAACCCGGCGCAGCGCCCCCGCCGCACAATCCGACCCGCCCGACACCAGCGCCAACACCCCGTCCGACCCCCTCACCCCACCCGGCGGCTGGCCCCCCGCTCCCGGCGGCCACCCCACCGCCACCGGGCCCTGGCCCGACGCCTCCGCCCCTCCTCCCGCCCCGCCCGGCGCCCGCGCCGACGCCTCCGGCGACCGCAGCGCCGCCCCCGGCGGTCAGCCGACAGCCCCCGGCGACCGCCGCACCGCCCCAGGCGGCCAGCCGACAGCCCCCGGCGACCGCCGCACCGCCCCAGGCGGCCAGCCGACAGCCCCCGGCGGCCGCTCCACCACCCCAGGCGGCCACCCCTCACCCCCCGGCACCCCCCGCCCCACCCCGGGCGACCAACCCGCAGCCCCAGGCGGCAGCCGACCCAGCCCCCCGAGCAACGAGACCCACACCCCCCGGCCCCGCCCCAACACCCCCACCGCGCAGGCACCCACCCCCGCCAACACCCCACAACCCTCAGCCCCGAACCCCTCCGCACCCCCGAGGCCCCACACCCGCGCCACCCCCTGGCCAGATGCCCGTGCCCTCGCGCGCCGCGCCGGAGCCTCAACGGCCGCCCAGGCCACATCGACGCCCCCGCTCACCGGACCGTCGGCCGACCCCACCCCGCCCACCGCCCCCGCGGGAACCCCCCTCCCCCTCCCTCGAACCCTCGGCCGCACCCTCTCCACCCCCCTCACCGCCCTCACCGACCTCCCCTCCTTCGACACCTCCGCGATGGACGGGTGGGCCGTGGCGGGGCCGGGGCCCTGGGGGGTGCTGGACGAGGGGATTCTCGCGGGGCAGGGCAGTTCTGAGCCGCTGGGTGACGGGGAGGCCGTGCGGATCGCGACCGGGGCCCGGATCCCGCGCGACACGACCGCCGTGATCCGCAGCGAGCATGGGCATGTCGACGGCAAGGGACGGCTGCACGCGCAGCGGGAGGTCGTACCTGGGCAGGACATCCGGCCGCGCGGCCAGGAGTGCAGGGCGGGCGAACGGCTTCTGCCGCCCGGCACGCTCGTGACCCCGGCCGTGCTCGGCCTCGCCGCCGCCGCCGGATACGACGCGCTGTACGTCGCCGCCCGCCCCCGGGTCGAAGTCCTCGTCCTCGGAGACGAGTTGCTGACCAAGGGGCTGCCCCAGGACGGCCTCATCCGGGACGCGCTCGGGCCGATGCTGCCGCCGTGGCTGCGGGCCCTCGGTGCGGAGGTGACCGCGGTGCGGCGGCTCGGGGACGACGCCGAGGCGCTGTACGAAGCCCTCGCCACCTCCACGGCCGAGGTCCTCGTGACGACCGGAGGTACCGCGTCCGGGCCCGTCGACCACGTCCACCCCACGCTGCGCCGCCTCGGCGCCGAACTGCTCGTCGATGGGGTCGCCGTCCGCCCGGGCCACCCCATGCTGCTCGCCCGCCTCCCCTGCGGAGCGGAGGGGAAGGGCGGGGCGGACGGAGTCGACAGCGCGGGCGGGCGCCACCTCGTCGGGCTCCCCGGCAACCCCCTCGCCGCCGTCTCCGGCCTCCTCACCCTGGCCGAACCCCTGCTGCGCGGGCTCGCGAGCCGCCCCGCCCCGGAGCCGTACGCCGCGCCCCTGCGCGAGGACGTACACGGCCATCCGCACGACACCCGGCTCGTCCCGGTCACGCTGCGCGGGGAGTACGCCGTGCCGCTGCACTACAACGGCCCCGCGATGCTGCGGGGCATCGCTGTCGCCGACGGGCTCGCGGTGGTTCCGCCGGGTGGCGCGCGGCGGGGGCAGGAGTTGGAGATCCTTGATCTGCCCTGGACCGAACCGGGCGGCCTGCCCGGCGAGTTGGGTATCGGTGGCCCCGACGACGAGGTGTGTTTCACGTGAAACTTCCCGGCCATGACGCCATCGCGCGCCAAGCCGATGAGCATTTGGTGACGCATAGGGTCAAACTGCCCAGACGAGTGGTCGAGCGTCCGCTGGTCCAGGTCGGCAGGCGGCTGCTGATGGCGTTGTGCGTGCTGGCGCTGACGATCCTGATCGTGTGGATCGACCGCGAGGGCTACCACGACAACGCGAACAACGAGGTCGACCTCCTCGACGCCTCGTACTACGCCACCGTGACGCTCTCCACCACCGGATACGGCGACATCGTGCCGCACAGCGACAGCGCGCGGCTCACCAACATCGTGCTGATCACGCCGCTGCGCGTGCTCTTCCTGATCATCCTGGTCGGCACCACCCTGGAAGTGCTGACCGAACGCACCCGCGAAGAATGGCGGCTGTCCCGCTGGAGGTCCAACTTGCGTGACCACACCGTCGTCGTCGGCTTCGGCACCAAGGGCCGGTCGGCGGTGCAGACGCTGCAGGCGACCGGGTTGAAGCCCGAGCAGATCGTGATCGTCGACCCGAGCTCGAAGGTCGTCGACGCGGCCACGGCGGAGGGCTTCGCCGGGGTCGTCGGCGACGCGACCCGCAGCGATGTCCTGCTCCGCGCCGAACTGCAGCGCGCCCGCCAGATCATCATCGCCACCCAGCGCGACGACACGGCGGTCCTCGTCACGCTCACCGCGCGGCAGCTCAACCGCGGGGCAAAGATCGTGACGGCGGTGCGCGAGGAGGAGAACGCGCCGCTGCTGCGCCAGTCCGGCGCCGACGCGGTCATCACCAGCGCCAGCGCGGCGGGCCGACTGCTCGGCCTCTCGGTGCTCAGCCCCAGCGCGGGACTGGTCATGGAGGACCTGATCCAGCAGGGCAGCGGGCTCGACCTCGTCGAACGGCCGGTGATAAAGGCCGAGGTGGGACGGGGTGTGCGGGAGACGGACGACTTGGTCGTGAGTGTCGTACGCGGCCATCGGGTCCTTGGCTACGACGATCCGGCGATCGGCGAGCTGCAGTTGACGGACCGTCTGATCACCATCGTGCGGGCGTCGCCGACCCCGACGGTGGCGCCGCCCCCGGCCGCGACGGAGGCGTGGCGGTCACCCCGGCAGGGCTGAGCGTCGGCGACCGGGGCTGGGCGGAGTCGCGGGCGGCTTCGGAACGGGGCCGGGCGTGGGGCTGGGTGCGGGGCTGTGCATCGGCCCCCGCGTTGGGCTCGGCGTTGGGCTCGGCGTCGGCCCCGGAGTCGGGCTCGACGTCGGCCTCGGTATCGGGCTTGGCGTCGGCTCGGCCGGGACAAGCCGTGGCTCTCGCCCGCCCCGGAGTAGCCTCGCCCGCATGTATGCGATCACGATCCCCGAACCCGGCGGACCCGAGGCGCTTCAGTGGGCCGAGGTCCCCGATCCCGTACCCGGCGAGGGCGAAGTCCTCATCGATGTGGCCGCCAGTGCCGTGAACCGCGCCGACCTGCTGCAACGGCAGGGGTTCTACGATCCGCCGCCCGGCTCGTCCCCGTACCCCGGCCTGGAGTGCTCGGGCCGGATCGCCGCGCTCGGGCCCGGTGTCGCGGGCTGGTCGGTCGGCGACGAGGTGTGCGCGCTGCTGGCGGGCGGCGGGTACGCGGAGCGGGTCGCCGTGCCCGCCGGGCAGGTCCTGCCCGTGCCGGACGGCGTCGACCTCGTCACCGCGGCCGCGCTGCCGGAGGTCACCTCGACGGTCTGGTCGAACGTGTTCATGGTCGCCCACCTGCGCCCCGGCGAGACGCTCCTCGCGCACGGCGGCGCGAGCGGCATCGGCACCATGGCGATTCAGCTCGCGAAGGCCGTCGGCGCCAAGGTGGCGGTGACGGCGGGCGGCAAGGAGAAGCTGGCGTACTGCGGGGAGCTGGGCGCCGACGTGCTCATCGACTACCGCGAGCAGGACTTCGTCGAGGAGGTCAGGGCCGCCACGGACGGCGCCGGGGCGGATGTGATCCTGGACATCATGGGCGCCAAGTACCTGGACCGGAACGTGCGCGCCCTCGCCGTCAACGGCCGCCTCGCCATCATCGGCATGCAGGGCGGCGTGAAGGCCGAGCTGAACATCGCCACGCTCCTCGGCAAGCGCGGCGCCATCACCGCGACCTCCCTGCGCGGCCGCCCCGTGGCCGAGAAGACGGCGATCGTCGCGGCCGTACGCGAGCACGTCTGGCCCCTCATCGGCGCGGGCCAGGTCCGCCCGATCGTCGACCGCACCCTCCCGATGCGGGACGCCGCGGCGGCGCACCGGGTGCTCGAGGAGAGCGGGCACATCGGCAAGGTGCTCCTCGTGCGGGAGCAGCCGGGGACGGCCTGAGGATGCTGGGGACGGCCTGAGGGCGCCGGGGGCGAATGGCCCACCGCCGGTCCGGCCCCGCACCGGCGCGGGGCTGGCCCCTCGCCGGGGGCGCCCACTGCCGGGCCTCCCGCCTTGGGACCGGGGCTCCTGCCCCGGCCCCGGTCCCCCGGGGGACCGGTCCCACCCGAGATGCCGGATGCCGCACCTCATGTGACGCTGGCCGTACGCCCATTGATCCCGCCCGCGGCGCGGATCCGGGCGCTCTGCGATCTCGGCGAAGACCCGGCACCGGGAGGGGGCCAGCGCGGTGACTTCACGGCTGCGGGGTGCGCTGCGCGCGGCGGGACCACCGGTGCTGCTCGCGCTGCTGCTCCCCGCCGGACTCGGTACGTCGACGGCGTACGCGGCGCCTGCCGCTCCCGCCGTCCCTGCCACCCTGAAGGCGCCCGCCGCCCTCAACGCTCCCGAGGCCCTCACGGCTCCTGCCGCTCCCGAGGCCCCCACAGTTCCTGCCGCACCCACGGCAACCACGGCACCCCCCACCCCCACCACCCCGTCCCCCACCGCCTCCGCCCCCTACTACGGCACCGGCTCCCTCGCCGGAAATCGGGCGGGGGAAGGGCGGCTGCGGCCCGGGCGTGAGGAACCCGTGGCCGTGCCCGACCCCGCCGTCTGGCGGCCGCTGCCGCCCCCGCCCCGCGAGGTCCGCAGGCCCGAGCGCCCGCGGACGGCTCCCGTCGAGCCCGGCACGGCCGACGCGCCCCGGGAGCGGGCTGCCGAAGGGCCGGCGTTCCCCGGCCTGCGCGTCCTGCCGCTCGGCGGCGGGATGGTCCTGATCGGCCTGGGTCTCGGCTTCCTCGGACTGCGTCTGCGCCGTGGCTGAGCCAGGCGCGGCAGGGGCGGAACCACCCGGGCGCGGCCCGCCGGCCACCCCTCACCCGACCGGCGCAGTCCCGCCCGCGCGAGCCCCGCGCCCGCCCCGGTGGACAACACCCGCGTCCCCGTACACGGTGGATCATCTTCCGATGGGGGCACCACGGATGTGTGGACAACAGGTGCGAGAGAATGGCGGCATGGAGATGCCGAGGAACGAACGGTCGCCGGAGAACCCCCAGGTCCTGGTCGTGGGCCAGGACGGAATGGCTCTCGGTGGCGGAGACGACGAGTCCCGCGAGGTCCCGGTGACGGACATGGTCGAGCAGCCCGCGAAGGTCATGCGCATCGGCAGCATGATCAAGCAGCTTCTGGAAGAGGTGCGCGCCGCTCCTCTGGACGAGGCGAGCCGAGTGCGGCTCAAGGAGATCCACGCCAGCTCGGTGAAGGAGCTGGAGGACGGCCTCGCGCCCGAGCTCGTCGATGAGTTGGAGCGGCTTTCGCTGCCGTTCACCGAGGAGGCGACGCCGAGCGACGCGGAACTGCGGATCGCGCAGGCCCAGTTGGTGGGCTGGCTCGAGGGCCTCTTCCACGGCATCCAGACGACGCTGTTCGCCCAGCAGATGGCCGCGCGGGCCCAGTTGGAGCAGATGCGCCGGGCGCTGCCGCCGGGTGTGGGCGGCGGCGAGGACGGCGAGGACGGCGGCATCGCGGGCCGCAGCGGCGGCCCGTACCTCTAGGACGTCGAGGACCTCCAGGACGTCGAGGACCTCCAGGACGTCGAAGACCTCCAGGGCTTCTGGGCCTTGTGAGGCACAGTTCGTAGCGCGAAGGGGCCCGGCACACAGGACGTGTGCCGGGCCCCTTTCGTACGCGTGCCGATGGAGGGCTGTACGCGTGCCCCATGGGCTCAGCCCCACGTCGTACCGGCAGGCTCCTTGATCGTCGTGTTGATGCGGTTGAACAGGTTCGTCACGCCGATGACGAGGATCAGGGCGGACAGCTCCCGCTCGTCGAAGTGGTCGGCGACCTCGTCCCACAGCTCGTCAGGGACGGACTCGGTGGAGCGGTCGGCGAGCCGGGTGACGTTCTCGGTCAGGGCGAGGGCGGCGCGCTCGGCGTCCGTGAAGAAGGGGGCGTCGCGCCAGGCGGCCACGGCGGCGATCCGCTCCGTGCCGGTCCCGGCCTTGACGAGGTTCTCGGTGTGGCTGTGGACGCAGGCGCCGCAGCCGTTGATCTGGCTGGCCCGCAGGCCCACGATCTCCTGGAGCTCGTGGGGGAGGCCGCTGTCGCCGATGGCCTTGAAGAGGGTGCCGATGCCCTTGATGCCGTCGGGGAGGACGAAAGCCGGGTTCTTCATACGTGCCTGCATGGTCGTTTCCTTATGTGTGAGGAGCGGATGTGGAGGGGTGTGGACGCTGGTGTACGTGTACGTGGTGGCTGTGGCCCGGTCGGTGCCTCGCCGCCCTGCTTCACTTCACTGACGGAGGGCGCGAGGCGAATGTGACCGGTGCGGGGAAAAAGTTTTTGTGGCCTCGGGGCGGGGGCCCGCGCCCCCTCACCCCGCCCCGTGTCACCCCGCCCCGCATCACCCCGCCACCGCGATCCCGACCAGCGCGAGCGCCGACCCGGCGAACACCACCGCGTGCCGGATGTTCTGCAGGACCGTCACCCAGCCGGGGAACGCGCCCTCGGCGGCCTTGAGGAACGCGGCCACGTCGATGCGGGCGAGCACGGGGTCTCCCTTGCGCCGGAAGGCGGTCTCGACGGAGCGGGTCGCGGTCAGGTTGCTGTGCAGGATCAGGGCGTTCATGGCGATGACGAGGGACTGGAGGACCCAGGTCAGCGGGTGGGACCAGCCGTGGTCCGCGAGGTTGGGTCTCCTTGCGGGACGTGTGGGTGGGGGGACGGGCCCCGCGGCGATGAATTGAACTAAGTACAGGAAGACCGTAGGGCACGACTTGAACTAAGTGCAATAGAGTCCTGCACTTAGTTCAATAAACCTGCTCCTGAACTTTGTGCGAGAAGGAGCGCGGGCCTAAGGTCGGTCCATGCCGCGCCACACGCTGACCAAGGACCAGATCATCAGGACGGCCGTCGAGCTGCTCGACGACGAGGGCCTGGAAGGCCTGAACATGCGCAGCCTCGGCAAGCGCCTCGACTCGGCGGCGACCGCGGTGTACTGGCACGTCAAGAACAAGGACGACCTGGTCCAGCTCGTCGGCGACGAGGTGTGGAACGAGATCGAGCTGGCCGACCCGGCCGCCGTCGGCTGGCGGGCGGCGGTCACCTCGATGGCCGTCGGGCTGCGCGACATGTGCACGCGCCACCCGTGGCTGGTGCAGGCCTTCGGCTCGTACCTGTTCTACGGCCCCGCGAAGGCCCGGTACGACGACCACTGCCTGGCCGTCCACGAGGGCGCGGGCTTCACCGGCGCGGAGGCGGACCGGGCCGCGGCGGGCGTCTTCACCTTCGTCCTCGGCAACGTCCTGGGCACCGCCGCCACCGCCTCCCTCACCCGCCGCCTGAGCCGCGACGACGGCGACCCGGCCCAACGCCTCGCGGACTTCATGACGAAGGCCCGCGAGGTGGCCGAGGCCTACCCCCGCCTACGCACCCGCCTGGAAACCCCCGCAGCCGAATTCGGCGCGACCCCCGAGGACACCTTCACCCACGGCCTCCACACCCTCCTCGACGGCTACGAGAACCAACTCACCGCACGCCGCGCCTCCTGAACCCGGGCGGCGGCCCGGATGCGACGACGGGGCCCGGTACGCGTATCGCGTGCCGGGCCCCGTGAGTGCCTCAGGCCGAAGGCGTGGTCAGGCCGGGTCGCCCGACGAGATGTCGAACTGGATGTCCACGTTCTTCGGGTCGATGTCCTCGCCCGCCTTGGGCACGGTCCGCATGACCGTGTCCTTGCCGTACGTGTTCTCGTCGACCTCGTTCTTGTCGTAGTGCCAGCCGGCCGCCTGCAGGCAGCTCAGCACCGAACGCCAGTCCTTGAAGGCGAACTCCGGCATCTTGATCTTGTCCGGGTCGTTGTACGCGGTGTCCGGCTCGGTGCACACGGTCTTTTCGACCGTCCTGGTGCGGTCCGGACCCCGGTGGCCCGCCACCGGCTTCTTGGATTCCTTGCCCTCGTTGCCGTCGTCGCCCCCGCCGTTCAGGGCGACCGCCGCGATGACGCCGCCGATGGCGAGGAGGGCCACGACGATCGAGCCGACGATCACCGGCATGTTGCGCTTGCGGCCGCCGGAGCCGCCGCTGGGGGACGGGGCGGTGGTCGCGGGCTGGGGGGAGAGGTTGTAGGGGGGCGGGGTCTGAGCGGCCTGGGGGGCGTAGGCGTTGGTGGGGGCCGGGGTCTGGTAGCCCGGCTGGGGGTAGCCGTAGCCCGGGGTGGGGGTCGGGGCGGGGGTCGCGGGGCCGTAGGGGCCCGGCTGGTACGGGGTCTGGACGCCGCCCGCGGCGGGCGCGGCCGTGTCGACCGGCGGGAACACCGCGGAGCCGACGCCCGCGCCGCTCGCGGTCTGGGCGCCCGGCACGATGTTGGGGGCCTGGGAAAGAGGGGCCTGGAACGACTGGGCGACGCGCAGGCACTCGTCGCGCATCGCCTCGGCGGTCGGGAAGCGCTCGTTCGGGTTCTTCTTCAGCGCGCGGGCGACGATCGCGTCGATCGCGGGCGGAAGCGAACGGTTGATCGAGGAGGGAGCGACCGGCTCCTCCTGGACGTGTGCGTACGCGATGGCCAGCGGGGAGTCCGCCTCGAAGGGGAGGCGTCCGGTCACCAGCTGGAAGAGCATGATGCCGACGGAGTAGAGGTCGGAGCGCGCGTCGACGCCGCGGCCGAGGGCCTGCTCCGGGGAGAGGTACTGCGGGGTGCCGACGACCATGCCGGTCTGGGTCATCGACGTGACGCCGGACTGCATGGCGCGGGCGATGCCGAAGTCCATGACCTTGACGACGTTGCGCTTGGTCATCATCACGTTGCCGGGCTTGATGTCGCGGTGGACCAGGCCCATCTCGTGGCTGATCTCCAGGGCCGCGAGCACATCGGCGGTGATCTTCAGGGCCTGGTCGCTGGGCATCGCGCCGTACTGGTGGATCGCCGCGTCCAGGACCGAGCCGAGCGGCTTGCCCTCGACGTACTCCATGACGATGTACGGCATCGTCGCGCCACCGAGATCGTCCTCGCCGGTGTCGAAGACCGACACGATGTTGGTGTGCGTGAGCTTGGCCACGGACTGCGCCTCGCGGCGGAAGCGCTCGCGGAAGGACTGCTCACGACCCAGCTCCGTGTGGAGTGTCTTGATCGCGACCTGTCGGTCGAGCACCGTGTCGTACGCGAGGTGGACCGAGGCCATGCCGCCCTCGCCGAGCAGATCGCGCAGCTGATAGCGGCCACCGGCCAGTGAACTGCCCGCGTACCGGCCCTGAGCGCCGTCCTGGCTCATGTCGTGCGTCCCCCATCGGCGCGGGCGCGAGACGGCGCCGCTGCTGTGACTGTGACTATGGGTGCGATCGACGATGTCTTTTCGACTGTGATCGATCCGCTATTCCTGGCCAAGTCTGCCCGAGGGCCCCGACACGTCAAGCTCGGTGCCCGTTCCGTGACCGTACGCGCAAGAAGAGTCTCGGAAGCGTTACAAGTTTGCCCCTCGGGGCGCCCGGCGGGTTTGATGGCCGGTCCGGCTCGGACCGGCGGGCCCCGCGAAGGCTGTAGCGTGGCACGGCGGAGTACCCCGTACCGCTCTATCACGTATCCGGTACACGCTCCTCACACGACGGACCACGATCAGAAACGACGGCGAGGACTGATGGCACAGACGCAGCGCGCTCAGGGCCCGTCCGACCCCGAGGCGTCTGGCGGCGGTATGTCGGATGTGCCCGAGATGTGGGGCAATGGCGGGCTCGTCGGGGACGGCCGGTACCGGCTCACCCGCAGGCTCGGCCGCGGTGGCATGGCCGAGGTGTTCGCCGCCGAGGACGTCCGCCTCGGTCGTACGGTCGCGGTCAAGCTGCTGCGCTCCGACCTCGCCGAGGACCCGGTCTCCAAGGCCCGCTTCACGCGCGAGGCCCAGTCGGTGGCCGGACTGAACCACCACGCGGTCGTCGGGGTCTACGACTCCGGCGAGGACAACATCAACGGCAACTCCGTGCCGTACATCGTGATGGAGCTGGTCGAGGGCCGCACCATCCGCGATCTGCTGATCAACGCGGAGGCGCCGGGCCCCGAGCAGGCCCTGATCATCGTCTCCGGTGTCCTCGAGGCGCTCGCGTACTCCCACCAGCACGGCATCGTGCACCGCGACATCAAGCCCGCGAACGTCAGCATCACCCATACCGGTTCCGTGAAGGTGATGGACTTCGGCATCGCGCGCGCCCTGCACGGGGCGCAGTCGACGATGACGCAGACCGGCATGGTCATGGGCACGCCGCAGTACCTCTCGCCGGAGCAGGCGCTCGGCAAGGCCGTCGACCACCGCAGCGACCTGTACGCGACCGGCTGTCTGCTCTACGAACTGCTCGCGCTGCGGCCGCCGTTCACCGGTGAGACCCCGCTGTCCGTGGTCTACCAGCACGTCCAGGACGTTCCCGTGCCGCCCTCGGAGGTCTCCGACGCGGCGCCGCCGGAACTCGACGGGCTCGTCATGCGTTCTCTCGCCAAGGACCCGGACGACCGCTTCCAGACCGCCGAGGAGATGCGCGGTCTCGTCCAGTACGGCCTGCAGATGCTCGCCGAGCAGGGCAGCCACACCGGGACCTGGAACACCGGGCCGGTCGAGCTGGCCGGTATGCACGAGGGCGGCCACACCCCGGCGATGGGCGTCGCCGGTACGGCCGCCATGCCGCACCCCGGCGACTCCGGTACGCAGGCGATCCCCGGGCCGATGCTGCGGCCGCCGGGCGGCGACGACGGCGGCTTCGACGGCGGTCACCGGGACGGTGGCCGGGGGCGTGGGCGCGGCAAGGTGTGGATCCTCGCCGTGCTCGCCGTCATCGCGATCGTCGCGGGCGTCGCCTTCGCGCTGTCCGCGGCGGACGACAAGAGCAACAAGAAGGACAAGTCTCCTACGACTCCCTCGACCAAGCAGTCGCAGGAGAAGTCGCCCAGCAAGAGCAAGGAAGAGGAGACCCCCGACGGGGCCACTCAGCCCGGCGGGGACGGGAGCGGTGGGCAGACCGGCGACTGGACGCGCCCGCCCACGCAGGACACGCAGCAGCCCACGAAGCCGACCGATCCGCCCACGGACCCGACGGACCCGCCGACCGACCCGACGGACCCGCCCACGGACCCGACGGACCCGCCGACCGACCCGACGGACCCGGCCACCGAGCCGACGGATCCGACCGATCCGACGGATGACGGGGGCAACAACGAGGGCGCCGCTCAGGGCGGCGAGGGCGACACGGAGTAGGCGGACCAACTGCCCACGGGGGCGGCGGCACGCGTGAGCGTGTGGACCTTCGCGAGCTGTGGCTCTATCCGGAGGTACACCGGGTCGAAGAGGTCGCCGTCCACGTAGTGGGGGGTCGGGCCGAAGAGTTCCAGCTCGCCGGTGGTGGGGGTGAAGGTCTCGCACATGCCGACGAACTGGACCGTCCACTGGCCTTCGCGGGCCGTCTCGGTGGAGAGGTTGTCGGCGCCGTACGCGACCACGCTGCCCACACACGCCTGGTGGTAGCCGAAGCCCCGGTGCATGCGCAGCAGGATGCGGCCGTCGACCACCACGTGCCGGGCCACCGCAAGGAAGGGCAGCGCGCGCATGCTGGTCGCCACCCTGCCGTAGTCCGTGCGCCGCAGCAGGTCGTAGGCGAGCTGTTCTTCGGTCGGCATTCCCCCACCCTGCGTCAGCGGCCCGCGCCGGAAGAAGAGCCCCCCGCCCCTCAAGAGGGGGCCATAAGTCCCGTGTAAGGCTGCCCTCCGGGGCGCCCGTGCGGGCAGTCGGGGCGCCCGTGCGGGCAGTCGGGGGGTCCGGCGGGGCAGACAGGGGCCCGGTGGGGTCGGACAGGGGGCGGGGCGGTCAGCGCCGCTCGGCCTGCATCCGGGCCACGTACGCCGCCGCCTGCGACCTGCGCTCCATGCCGAGCTTGGACAGCAGGCTGGAGACGTAATTCTTGATCGTCTTTTCGGCGAGATGCAGTCGCTCGCCGATGGCGCGGTTGGTCAGGCCCTCGCCGATCAGGTCCAGGATCTTGCGTTCCTGTTCCGTCAGGTTCGCGAGCCGGTCGTCGCCCTTGGGGTTCTTGCCGTCGCGCAGCCGCTCCAGGACGCGGGCCGTGGCGACCGGGTCGAGCAGGGACTTTCCGGCGGCGACATCGCGCACCGCGGAGAGGAGTTCATTGCCGCGAATGGCTTTGAGGACATAGCCGGAAGCACCGGCCATGATGGCGTCGAAGAGGGCTTCGTCGTCGGCGAACGACGTGAGCATCAGGCATTTGATGTCATCGCTCTGGGAACGGATCTCACGGCACACCTCGACCCCGCTGCCGTCGGGAAGCCGCACGTCAAGGACCGCTACATCAGGCCGCGTGGCCGGAATCCGCACGAGTGCGTCCGCCGCCGTGCCGGCCTCGCCGACCACCTCGATGTCGGACTCCACGGAGAGCAGTTCGTGGACTCCGCGGCGCACGACTTCGTGATCGTCGAGCAGGAATACGGTGATTTTTCCTTCTTCGCGCACCCTGCCAGTGTCACACATCAACTCTTCCCGTGCCCGGGGTGCCCGGGATAACGTGCCGGTGTTCCGGCCCCCTGCCAGGCTGTGATCAGTGCTGTGACCAGGCTGTGTTTCCGCTCTTCTCGATTTAGTTGGATTTCCTAGCGGGATTTACTTGGAAATCCAAGCAAAATTGCAGGTCAGGCGGGGTTTCACAGTTTTGGTACGCACTGGGTAACGTGCTTGGAGAAGGGCGCTCGCCGGAGCAACTGTCACGCCTTGTCCCGGCTGAGCCGCACCCACCCCGTGCGACGGGCTGGAATCGGGCGAGCCGTACTGGCCTCCCGGTGGACCCCGGGGGCCGGACCGACGGAGGAGCACACGTGACCGTGGAAAGCACCGCCGCGCGCACACCGCGCCGCGCAAGCAGCGGCGGCAAGCGCGCCAGTGCGAGCGCCAAGAAGACCGCGAGCCCGGGCAAGGGCGCCGCGCAGGGCAAGGACGCCGCCCAGGGCGGCGAGCCGGAGCTCGTACAGCTGCTGACGCCCGAGGGCCGGCGGGTCGAGAACTCCGAGTACGACCGCTACGTCGCGGACCTCACGCCGGAGGACCTCCGTGTCCTGTACCGGGACATGGTCCTCACCCGCCGCTTCGACGCGGAGGCCGTCACGCTGCAGCGACAGGGCGAGCTGGGCCTGTGGCCGTCGCTGCTCGGCCAGGAGGCCGCGCAGGTCGGATCGGGCCGCGCGACCCGGGCGGACGACTATGTCTTCCCCACCTACCGTGAGCACGGCGTGGCCTGGTGCAAGGGCGTCGACCCGACGCTGCTCCTCGGCATGTTCCGCGGCGTGAACAACGGCGGCTGGGACCCCAACACCAACGGCTTCCAGCTGTACACGATCGTCATCGGCTCGCAGACGCTGCACGCCACGGGCTACGCGATGGGCGTGGCCAAGGACGGCGCCGACAGCGCGGTGGTGGCGTACTTCGGCGACGGCGCCACCAGCCAGGGCGACGTGGCCGAGGCGTTCACGTTCTCCGCCGTCTACAACGCCCCCGTGGTGTTCTTCTGCCAGAACAACCAGTGGGCGATCTCCGAGCCGACCGAGAAGCAGAGCCGGGTGCCGCTGTACCAGCGCGCGCAGGGCTACGGCTTCCCCGGCGTCCGCGTCGACGGCAACGACGTGCTCGCCTGTCTCGCGGTCACCAAGTGGGCCCTGGAGCGGGCGCGCGGTGGTGAAGGACCGGCGCTCATCGAGGCGTTCACGTACCGCATGGGCGCCCACACGACCTCGGACGACCCGACGCGCTACCGGCGCGACGAGGAGCGCGAGGCGTGGGAGGCCAAGGACCCGATCCAGCGGCTGCGGGTGTACCTGGAGGCCGAAGGTCACGCGGATGAGGGATTCTTCGCGGAACTCGAGGCCGAGAGTGAGACGTTGGGCAAGCGAGTGCGGGACGTGGTGCGGACGATGCCCGACCCCGAGCCGATGTCGATCTTCGAGAACATCTACGCCGACGGGCACGCGCTCGTGGACGAGGAGCGCGCCCAGTTCGCCGCCTACCAGGCGTCGTTCGCGGACGCACCTGTGAACGCCGCCACTGGCGGGGAGGTCAAGTAGCCATGGCCGTAAAGAAATTCCCGATCGCCAAGGCGATCAACGAGTCCCTTCGCCGGGCTCTCGACACCGACCCGAAGGTCCTCGTCATGGGCGAGGACGTCGGCAAGCTCGGTGGCGTCTTCCGGGTGACCGACGGCCTGCAGAAGGACTTCGGCGAGGAACGGGTCATCGACACCCCGCTCGCCGAGTCCGGCATCGTCGGCACGGCCATCGGCCTCGCCCTGCGCGGGTACCGCCCGGTGGTGGAGATCCAGTTCGACGGCTTCGTCTTCCCCGCGTACGACCAGATCGTCACGCAGCTCGCCAAGATGCACGCCCGTGCGCTCGGCAAGATCAAGGTGCCGGTCGTCATCCGCATTCCGTACGGCGGCGGCATCGGCGCCGTCGAGCACCACAGCGAGTCCCCGGAGTCGCTGTTCGCGCACGTCGCGGGCCTGAAGGTGGTCACGCCGTCCAACTCGTCGGATGCCTACTGGATGCTCCAGCAGGCCATCCAGAGCGACGACCCGGTGATCTACTTCGAGCCCAAGCGGCGGTACTGGGAAAAGGGCGAGGTCAACACCGAGGCCATCCCCGGCCCGCTGCACAAGGCGAGCACGGTCCGCGAGGGCACGGACGCGACCCTCGTGGCGTACGGCCCGATGGTCAAGACCTGTCTGGACGCCGCCGCGGCCGCCGCCGAGGAGGGCAAGTCCCTGGAGGTCGTCGACCTGCGCACGATCTCGCCGCTCGACTTCGACACGGTGCAGGCCTCGGTCGAGAAGACCCGCCGCCTGATCGTGGTGCACGAGGCGCCGACGTTCTTCGGCTCGGGCGCCGAGATCGCCGCCCGCATCACCGAGCGGTGCTTCTACCACCTGGAGGCGCCGGTGCTGCGCGTCGGCGGCTTCCACGCCCCGTATCCGCCCGCCCGGGTCGAAGAGGACTACCTGCCGGGCCTCGACCGGGTGCTCGACGCCGTCGACCGCTCGCTGGCGTACTGAGGAAGAGGGTCGTGACGACAATGACTGACACCGCTTCGGCCGTGCGCGAGTTCAAGATGCCCGACGTGGGCGAGGGACTCACCGAGGCCGAGATCCTCAAGTGGTACGTCGCGCCGGGCGACACCGTCACCGACGGCCAGGTCGTGTGCGAGGTGGAGACGGCCAAGGCCGCCGTCGAACTGCCCATCCCCTTCGACGGGACGGTGCGGGAGCTGCGCTTCGCCGAGGGCACGACGGTGGACGTCGGCCAGGTGATCATCACGGTGGGCCCGGCCGGCGGCGCCGCGCCCGCCCCCGAGGCCACCCCCGCTCCCGAGGCCACGCCCGCGCCCGCCGCCCCGGAGGAGCCCGAGGCGCCCAAGGGCCGCCAGCCGGTCCTCGTCGGGTACGGCGTCTCCGAGTCCTCCACCAAGCGCCGCGCCCGCAAGCCAGTGCCGGGCCAGGGCGAGGAGCCGCCCGCCGGGGCGTACTACGCGGCGGCGGTGCAGGGCGAGATGAACGGCCACGCCCCCGCGCCCCAGGCCGCCGCCCCGGCTCCGGCCGCTCCGGCCCCCCAGGCCGCGGCACCCACCGGCGCCCGCCCCCTGGCCAAGCCCCCGGTCCGCAAGCTCGCCAAGGACCTGGGCGTCGACCTGGCCACCATCACGCCGACCGGCCCCGACGGGATCATCACCCGCGAGGACGTGCACGCCGCGGTGGCCGCCCCGGCGCCCGCGCCCGCGGTGGTCACGGCCCCGGCCGCGCCCACCCCGGCCGCCGCCCCCGTGGCGGCGGGCGACGCCCGCGAGACCCGCATCCCGGTCAAGGGCGTCCGCAAGGCCACCGCGCAGGCGATGGTCGGCTCGGCCTTCACGGCGCCGCACGTCACGGAGTTCGTGACGGTGGACGTGACGCGCACGATGAAGCTCGTCGAGGAGCTCAAGCAGGATCGTGCCTTCGAGGGGCTGCGGGTCAACCCGCTGCTTCTGATCTCCAAGGCCCTGCTGCTCGCGATCCGCCGCAACCCGGACGTGAACGCGGCCTGGGACGAGGCGAACCAGGAGATCGTCCAGAAGCACTATGTGAACCTGGGCATCGCCGCGGCCACCCCGCGCGGTCTGATCGTGCCGAACATCAAGGACGCGCACGCCAAGACCCTGCCCGAGCTGGCCGCGTCCCTGGGCGAGCTGGTGACCACGGCCCGCGAGGGCAAGACGTCACCCGGCGCCATGCAGGGCGGCACGGTCACGATCACGAACATCGGCGTCTTCGGCATCGACACGGGCACACCGATCCTGAACCCCGGTGAGTCCGCGATCCTCGCGGTCGGCGCGATCAAGCTCCAGCCGTGGGTCCACAAGGGCAAGGTGAAGCCCCGTCAGGTGACCACCCTCGCGCTCTCCTTCGACCACCGCCTGGTGGACGGGGAACTGGGCTCGAAGGTGCTCGGCGACGTGGCGGCGATCCTGGAGCAGCCCAAGCGGCTGATGACCTGGGCGTAGCGCCCACTGGTACGAGGGATCGCCCAGTACGAAGGACGGGGCCCACCGCGATGTGCGGTGGGCCCCGTCCTCGTACTCAAGGGCCTGCGTACTTCAAAGACCCTGCGTGCTTCAAAGACCCGCAGTCGCTACGCGACCTTGAAGCCGTAGTCCATCATCTTCTTCGCGTCCGAGATCCGGGCCGCGGAGGAGGTGGACGTGAGCACCGTGCCGATGACCGTCTTGCCGTTGCGGGTCGCCGCGAAGACCAGGCAGTACTTGGCCTGGGGGCCGGAGCCCGTCTTCACGCCGATCGCGCCGCGGTAGGAGCCGAGCAGGGCGTTGGTGTTCTTCCAGGGCGCCATGGTGCGGGTGCCGCCGGTCTTCGTCTTCGTCTTCGCCGTGTATGTCTTCGTCTTCACGATCGTGCGGAACTGCGAGTACTTCATCGAGTTGCTCGCGAGCTTCGTCAGGTCGCGCGGCGTCGAGTAGTTGGCGCCGTTGCTGATGCCGTCGAACGAGTCGAAGTGCGTGTTCTTCAGCTTCAGGTCCTTGGCCGTCTTGTTCATCTGGCCGATGAAGGACTTCACGCGGGCGGCGCGGGACGAGCCCTTGCCGTACTTGTCCGCGAGGGCGTACGCGGCGTCGCAGCCGGACGGCAGCATCAGCCCGTACAGGAGCTGGCGGACCGTCACCTTGTCGCCCACGATCAGGCGGGCGTGCGAGGCGTTGTTGCGGACGATGTAGTCGCTGTACGCCTTCTGGATCGTGACCTTCGAGTCCAGGTTGAGGTTCCGCTGGCCGAGGACCACCCGGGCGGTCATTATCTTCGTCGTCGAGCCGGTGGCGCGGCGCGTGTCCGCGGCCTTGTTGAACAGTTCCTTGCCCGAGCCGTTGTTCATCAGGAAGCCGCCCTTGGCGGCGATCGACGGCTTGGGCGGCGCGGCGGCCTGCGCGGGAGCCACGGCGATGCCCGTGGTGAGGACGGCTCCGGCGGTGACGGCAGCGGCTGCGCTTATACGGCGCACGCGCACGCCCGGGGTGCGGATTCTCAAGGTGAACGCTCCGTTGTCCCTGCTTGATGAGAGGTAGTTGGCGGCTTATGTCCCGAATCTCCTTGTGGTGCAGGTGAGATGGGACAGCCGTCACAGGGATGACTGACGAGAGGGCGGAACGGATGCGTGCCAAACGGGTAAAGATGCGGCCAAGTCGTGTCGGGTGGATCACGTGCGGGGCGGTGTCCGGATCGATGCCGAGGGCGGTGCTCGGATCGCCGTCCCCGATCGCTGTCCGGATCGTGGACCCGGACTCCCTGCGTATACGTGTTGTATCTATGCTGTGCGCATGCCAGCCGCCCCACCCGCCTCCATGGCCCCGCCCCCGTCCGCCCCGGACGCCTCCCAGTCCTCCAAGGCCTCCCCCAAGGCCTCCCTCAAGCAGCCCCCCGCCGCCGAGCGCGTCTACGCGCACGTCAAGCAGGGCGTCCTGGAGCGCCACTACGAGGGCGGCACGCTCCTCACCGAGGGCGAGCTGGCCGAGGCCGTCGGGGTGTCCCGCACACCGGTGCGCGAGGCGCTGCTCAAGCTGGAGGTCGAGGGGCTGCTGCGGCTGTACCCGAAGAAGGGCGCCCTCGTCCTGCCGGTCTCCGCGCAGGAGATCGCGGACGTCGTCGAGACCCGGCTGCTCGTCGAGACGCACTCGGTGCGCAAGGCGGTGCCCGCGCCGGCCGGACTCCTCGACCGGCTGACGGCGCTGCTCGAACAGCAGCGGGAGCAGGCCGCGGCCGGTGACCTCGCGGCGGCGGCGCGGACCGACCGCTGCTTCCACGCGGAGATCGTCCGCAGCGGCGGCAACGACATCCTGTCCCGCCTCTACGACCAACTGCGCGACCGCCAGCTGCGGATGGGCGTCGCCGTGATGCACTCCCACCCCGACCGCATCGCCAAGACCCTCGCCGAGCACGAGGAGATCCTCGCGGCGCTGACGGCCGAGGACGCCGAGGCCGCGGTCGACGTGGTCACGCGGCACGTCGGCTGGTTCCAGAACCTCGCGCGGGGAGCGGCACGATGACCACCGGCGCGACGGCCGGGTCCGCCCGGCTGCCCGGGGACCCGCCGGGCGGGCGGCGGGCCGTCCTCGTGTGGTCCGTCGGCGTCTCCGTCTACTTCGTCGCCGTCATCTTCCGCACCTCGCTGGGCGTCGCGGGCCTGGACGCCGCCGACCGCTTCCACGTCAACGCCTCCGCTCTCTCCACGTTCTCGATACTCCAACTGCTCGTGTACGCGGGCATGCAGATACCCGTCGGCCTGATGGTGGACCGGCTCGGCACGAAGAAGGTCCTGACCCTCGGCGTGGTCCTGTTCACCCTCGGCCAGCTCGGCTTCGCGCTCTCGCCGTCGTACGGCATGGCACTCGCCTCGCGCGCGCTGCTCGGCTGCGGCGACGCGATGACGTTCATCAGCGTGCTGCGGCTCGGCACCCGCTGGTTCCCCGTCCGGCGCGGCCCGCTCGTCGCGCAGCTCGCCGGGCTCGTCGGCATGGCGGGCAACCTGGTCTCGACCCTGGTGCTCGCCCGGGTCCTGCACGAGGTCGGCTGGACCACCGCGTTCGCGGGCAGCGCGGTCGCCGGAGTCGTCGTGCTCGTGGTGATGGCGGTGTTCCTGAAGGACCACCCCGAGGGCCACGAGCCGGAGCCGCCCGCGGCCCGGTCCGGCGGCGGACCCGGCTTCGTACGCGAACAGATCGCGCTGTCCTGGCGGGAGCCCGGCACCCGGCTCGGCCTGTGGGTGCACTTCACGACGCAGTTCCCCGCGATGGTGTTCCTGCTCCTGTGGGGCCTGCCGTTCCTGGTCGAGGCGCAGGGCCTGTCCCGGGGTGCGGCGGGGGACCTGCTTACGCTGATCGTGCTGGCCAACATGGCGATCGGCCTGGTCTTCGGGCAGGTCGTGGCCCGGCACCACGCGGCGCGGCTGCCGCTGGCGCTCGGCACGGTCGGCGCGACGGCGGCCGTCTGGGCGGCGACGCTCGCCTACCCCGGGGAGCACGCGCCGATGTGGCTGCTCGTGGTCCTGTGCGTGGTGCTCGGCGCCTGCGGTCCGGCCTCGATGATCGGCTTCGACTTCGCACGGCCCGCGAATCCTCCGGAGCGGCAGGGGACGGCCTCCGGCATCACCAACATGGGTGGTTTCATCGCCTCGATGACGACGCTGTTCGCCATCGGTGTGCTGCTCGACGCGACCGGCGACAACTACCGGATCGCCTTCTCCGCGGTCTTCGTCCTTGAGGCCGTCGGCCTCAGCCAGATCCTGCGGCTGCGGAACCGGGCCGCCCGGCGGGAGCGGGAGCGGCTCGTGGCCAGCCGGGTGGAGACGGTGCACGTCCCCGTCTGAGGCGTACGCCCCCGGCCGACACGGGGCCCGCCGCGCCGCCGGGTTCCGGGACCGCCCCGGAACCCCGGCCGGCGCGCTACGGCGTGACCGCGAACTCCCCGAGGATCGCGTCGCCGAGGTCCTGGTCGCCCTCGACCTTCACCCGGTCCTTGACGGCCGCGTACGAGACCCGGCCGCAGGCGAGCCGGAAGTACGTGTCCCAGTCCATCCCGATGGTGGCGAGCGGGCCCAGCGAGGGGGCGCTGTCCACCGTCGCCCTGCCGTCCGCGTCGACGCGGACCGTGCGCAGGAACTCGACGGGGCCGCTCACGTCGAAGACCACCGCGGAGTTCGCCGGGGCACCCGCCTTCTTCGCGACCACCTTCGGCAGTCCCTGCAGCAGCAGATCACGGACGACATACGCCCCCGGGGAATCGGTGTTCCCCGGCTTCCTGAGGGCCGTGCGCAGGTCCTGCTCGTGCACCCACACGTCGAACGCCCGCATCCGCATGGCCAGTTCCAGGGTCTGCTCCGAGCCGAGCGGACCGCGCACCTTCGTCGACGGGTCGCGGGACTCGTTCCGCAGCTGCCGGGAGCGGCGGATGATCGTGTACTCCAGCTCGGAGGTCATCTCGGGCGCCGTGTGGTGCCGGCGGACGTCGACCTGCATCTCCATGTAGCGCTGGCCCTCGGTCTGTACGTGGTACAGGTCGCGCGGCAGGGTGTGGATCGGGCGCGGGTCACCCAGCATCTCGCAGTCGAGGCCGATGACATGGGACACGATGTCCCGCACGGACCAGGCCGGGCAGGGGGTCGGCTGGTTCCACTCCCCCTCGGTGAGGGGGGACACCAGCTCGGATATCGCTTCCACGGAGTGGGTCCAGGCATCGGCGTAGGTTTGAAGGCTGGGATGGAGACTCACGGGACCCCTCGGCGGTCGTACGCGGGCGGTGGGTGTCTGGGACGCGTCGTGGGGGTCCGGGGGCTCCCCCGGAAAATCACAGTACGCTGCCCGCTGGCACCCCTGCAGTGCTTTCGTGTGACGATCGTAGGCCTACTTGACGGCTCGAATGCCAGGACGGTGGTACTGTGCGCGCCTCTCTCCTCCAGATCGACGTAGACGATGACGAAACAGTCAATTCCCGTCGGCAGCGGGTGTCTTCGCTGGTACGCGAGGTCGCCGAACGGGAGCGTCCGGCCCTGGTCGTGCTGCCCGAGCTGTGGACGACGGGCGCGTTCGCCTACGAGTCCTTCGCCGCCGAGGCCGAGCCCCTCGAAGGGCCCACGTACGAGGTGATGGCCAAGGCCGCGCGGGAGGCCGGGGTGTGGCTGCACGCCGGGTCGATCCCCGAACGCGCCCCCGACGGTGCCCTCTACAACACCTCCCTCGTCTTCTCGCCCGAGGGCGAGCTGGCCGCCTCCTACCGGAAGATCCACCGGTTCGGCTTCGACAAGGGGGAGGCCGTGCTGATGGGCGCGGGCACGGAGCTGGTCACCGCCCGTACGTCCGAGGCCGTGCTCGGCCTCGCCACCTGCTACGACCTGCGCTTCCCCGAGCTGTTCCGGGGGCTCGTCGACGCCGGGGCCGAGGTGTTCGTCGTGCCCGCCGGGTGGCCCGCCCGGCGGCGGGCGCACTGGTCGCTCTTCGCCCGTGCCCGGGCCGTCGAGGACCAGGTGTACGTGCTCGCCTGCGGGACCGCGGGGACCCATGCGGGGGTGCCGCAGGCGGGGGCTAGTGTGGTGGTCGACCCGTGGGGCGAGGTGCTTGCCGAGTCGGCCGGGGCCGAGGAGGAGGTCCTCACGGTGGACCTGGACCTGGCCAAGGTGGCCGAGACCCGGGAGCAGTTCCCGGCGCTGAAGGACCGCAGGCTTTCGTAGCGGGGCCGTCGTCCCACCCCCGGGGGGCTCAGTCCTCGCCGCGTTCCTTCTCCGCCAGGCGGATCACGCAGACCGTGATGGCCAGGAGCAGGGCCGGGTCGGCGTCCTCGCGGGTGATGTGGACGCCGTAGGTGTCGCGGACGCTGAACCAGCGCCGGGAGATGTCGGCGAGGAGTTCGCCCTCGTACTCGATGGCGAACTCGCGGTCCAGGATCTTGCCGCTGACGTCGAGGGTGGTCGATCCGTCGGCCAGCTCCACCCGGTAGTGATTGCGGAGCAGGGACAGCCGCTTGCGCTTCACTCTGGCGAGCGGCTCGCTCTCGCGCTCGATCAGCATCGTGTCGCGCAGGGCGAGCATCTTCGCCCGGATGTCGATGAGGACCCGCCCCTGCATGTCCTTCAGCTCGAAGGTGTCCCGCAGGCGCATCGCCTTGCCGTCGACGAAGAAGACCTTCTGGCCCCGGTCGTCCTCGATCCAGTAGTCGTCGCCGATGCCGAAGAGCCGGTCGCGTACGAGAAGTCTCATGCGCCCATGAGTACCCCGAAACAGGTGATATCCCCCCCGCGGCGACCGGCCGGTTCAGCCTTCGAGGAACGCGAGCAGCGCGTCCGCGAGCAGATGCGGGTCGTCGGCGCCGCACAGCTCGCGCGCGCTGTGCATGGACAGGATCGCCACGCCGATGTCGACCGTCTTGATGCCGTGCCGCGCGGCCGTGATCGGGCCGATCGTCGTGCCGCAGGGCATCGAGTTGTTGGAGACGAACGCCTGGAACGGCACGCCCGCCTTCTCGCAGGCGGCGGCGAACACGGCACGGCCGCCGCCGTCCGTGGCGTACCGGTTGTTGACGTTCACCTTCAGGATCGGGCCCCGGTTGGCGCGCGGGTGGTGCGTCGGGTCGTGCCGCTCGGCGTAGTTGGGGTGGACGGCGTGGCCGGTGTCGGAGGACAGACAGACCGTGCCCGCGAAGGCCCGCGCCTTGTCCTCGTACGAGCCGCCGCGCGCGAACACCGAACGCTCCAGGACCGTGCCGAGCAGCGGGCCGTCCGCGCCGGTGTCGGACTGCGAGCCGTTCTCCTCGTGGTCGAAGGCGGCGAGGACGGGGATGTACGGCAGCGCGTCGGCGTCGGGGGCGGTGGCCGCGGCGGCCAGGGCCGCCGTACCGGCGTGCACCGAAAGCAGGTTGTCCATGCGGGGGCCCGCGAGCAGGTCGCGGTCGCGGCCCAGATACGCGGGCGGCTCGATGGAGTGCGTCATCAGGTCCCAGCCCGTCACCTCGCCGGGGGCGAGGCCGCACTCCTCCTCGACGAAGCGGATCAGGTCGCCCTCGCGGACGTCCTCGCCGAGGCCCCAGATGGGCTGCATGTGCTTCTGCTTGTCGAGCTTCAGGCCGTCGGTGTGCACCGAACGGTCCATGTGGATGGCCAGTTGGGGTACGCGGAGCAGCGCGCGGTCGATGTTGACCAGGCGGGACGTGCCGTCCCGCAGGGACAGGCGGCCCGCCAGGCCCAGGTCGCGGTCCAGCCAGGAGTTGAGCAGCGGGCCGCCGTAGATCTCCACGGCCACCTGGCGCCAGCCGTGCGCGCCGGTGTCCGGCAGGGGCTTGACGCGCAGGTTCGGGGAGTCGGTGTGGGCGCCCACGACGCGGAACGGGGTGTGGGGGGCGGCGCCCTCCGGTACGAACCACGCGACGATCGCGCCGCCCCGCAGCACGTACTTGCCGCCGGTCGAGCCGTCCCAGGCGTCGGTCTCGCCGACCTGGCGGAAGCCGGCCTTCTCCAGGCGTTCGGCGGCGCTCGCCACGGCGTGGTACGGCGAGGGGCTTGCCGCCAGGAAGGTCATGAGGTCGTCGGTGTGGCCGCGGTCGAAGCGGGCGCGTGTGCTCATGGCGTCACCTTAACCACGCCCCTGCGGGGGGCTGGTGCGGGTTTCCTGTCCCGCCGCTCCGCGGCGGATCTCTCCCACCCGCCCACCCGTTTCCAGTTGTCCGAGGAGCGGACGCCGCTCGTGGGGGTGACCCGCCGCCGGCGGCCGGCGGCTGGAGTGCTGTGCTGTGCGCCCCTGGGAGAGGGCAGACGGTGGCCCGCTCCCCGGGGCGGAGGAGCGGGCCACCTGGCTCGGGAGGCTTAGAACGCCGCCTCGTCCAGCTCCATCAGGTCGAGGGTCACCGTCTCGGAGAGGGTGCGCTGGGTGGCCACGCCCGGCAGGACGTTCGCTGCGAAGAACTTCGCGGCGGCGATCTTGCCCTGGTAGAACGCCTGGTCCTTCGGGGCGGCGGTCTCCAGCTTCTCGGCGGCCACGGCGGCGCCCCGCAGCAGCAGATAGCCGACGACGACGTCGCCGGAGGCGAGCAGGAGGCGGGTGGTGTTGAGGCCGACCTTGTAGATGGCCTTGACGTCCTGCTCCGTGGCCGCGAGGTCGGTGAGCATGACGCCGACCATGGCCTCCAGCTCGACGGCCGCCTTGGCCAGCTCCTCGCGGGCCCCGGCGAGCTGCTCGCCGCCGGTGCCGACGGCGAGGAACTTCTTGATGTCCTCGGCGAGGCCGTTCAGCGCGGCACCCTGGTTGCGGACGATCTTCCGGAAGAAGAAGTCCTGGCCCTGGATCGCGGTGGTGCCCTCGTAGAGGGTGTCGATCTTGGCGTCGCGGATGTACTGCTCGATCGGGTACTCCTGGAGGTACCCCGAGCCGCCGAACGTCTGGAGCGACTGCGCCAGCTGCTCGTAGGCCTTCTCCGAGCCGTAGCCCTTCACGATGGGCAGGAGGAGGTCGTTCAGGGCGTGGAGCTGCGCCGCGTCCTCGCCGTTCGCCTCCTTGACAGCGATCTCGTCCTGGACGGCGGCGGTGTGCAGGACGAGGGCGCGCATGCCCTCCGCGTACGCCTTCTGCGTCATCAGGGAGCGGCGCACGTCCGGGTGGTGAGTGATGGTCACCTTCGGCGCGGACTTGTCCATGAACTGGGCGAGGTCGGGGCCCTGGACGCGCTCCTTGGCGTACTCCAGGGCGTTCAGGTAGCCCGTGGAGAGCGTCGAGATCGCCTTCGTGCCGACCATCATGCGGGCGAACTCGATGATGCGGAACATCTGGCGGATGCCGTCGTGCTTGTCGCCGATCAGCCAGCCCTTGGCGGGGTGCTGGTCGCCGAACGTCATCTCGCACGTGTTGGACGCCTTCAGGCCCATCTTGTGCTCGACGTTGGTCGCGTAGACGCCGTTGCGCTCGCCCAGCTCGCCGGTCTCCCAGTCGAAGTCGTACTTCGGCACGAGGAAGAGGGACAGGCCCTTGGTGCCGGGGCCGTGGCCCTCGGGGCGGGCGAGGACGTAGTGGAGGATGTTCTCCGACATGTCGTGCTCACCGGACGTGATGAAGCGCTTCACGCCCTCGATGTGCCAGGAGCCGTCCTCCTGCTGCACGGCCTTGGTGCGCCCCGCGCCCACGTCGGAGCCCGCGTCCGGCTCGGTCAGGACCATCGTGGAGCCCCACTGCTTCTCCACGGCGATCTCGGCGACCTTCTTCTGCGCCTCGTTGCCCTCCTCGAAGAGGATGCCGGCGAACGCCGGGCCGGAGGAGTACATCCAGACCGCCGGGTTGGCGCCGAGCAGCAGCTCCGCGTACGCCCAGATCAGGGAGCGGGGGGCGGTGGTGCCGCCGATCTCCTCGGGCAGGCCCAGGCGCCAGTACTCGGAGTCCATGAAGGCCTGGTAGCTCTTCTTGAAGGAGGCAGGGACCGGGGCGGTGCTGGTCGCCGGGTCGAAGACCGGCGGGTTGCGGTCGGCGTCCTCGTAGGAATCGGCCAGCTCGTTCTCCGCGAGGCGGCACAGCTCGCTGAGGATGCTCTTGGCGGTCTCGACGTCCATCTCCGCGAACGGGCCGCTGCCGTACAGCTTGTCGCGGCCGAGCACCTCGAAGAGGTTGAACTCGATGTCGCGGAGATTCGACTTGTAGTGCCCCATGGCGACGGCTCCGTAAGTGGCTTGGGAGGCTGGAATCCTCGTGGGCGTACCAGTAAGTAGCTAGTCGTTGACCATGATGCTACCCGTCGGTAATAAGAGGCAACCCCTGATGGCCCAAGTGTGAGCAGGGTCTATTCGCCCAGGAAGTCGGTGATCAGTCGCTGCCACTGGGCGGGGGCCTCGGCGAAGGGGAGGTGGCCGGTGGCCGTCCCGGCCACGCGGGCGCCGCTGATCCCGGCCGCGACCTCGCGCTGGAGCGCGGGCGGGACGAGCTGGTCCCGGGTGGTCGTGATGACCAGGGTCGGGGCGGTGATCGCGGCCAGGTCGGCGCGGACGTCCGCACGGATCACCAGGTCCACGTGGTCCGCGCTGCCCTCCGGGGCCGACTCCGCCGTGCCCCGCAGGGTCGCGTCGAGCTGCTCCGGGGACAGGGCGTCCAGGGCCTCCGGGCTCAGGGCGAGCGGGAGCAGGAAGCGGGCCAGCTTGTCCCGGTCGCCGGACGAGGCCAGGTGGTGCCAGGTCTGGGCTGCGAGGGTCATCCGGGTGTCCGGGCGGGCGAAGGGGGCCGTCAGGACCAGGGCCTTCACCCGGTCCGGGTGGCGGGCCGCGGTGCGGACGGCCACCGCCGCGCCCAGCGAATACCCCGCCAGGGCGAAGGTGTCCGCGCCCTCCGCGTCGGCCGCGGCGATCAGCTCGTCCGCGAGGCCGTCCAGGGTCAAGGGTGCCTTGGCGCGCGGCGTCCTCCCCGCCCCCGGGTAGTCGATGGCCACGGCCCTGTGCGCCGCCGCCAGGGCCGGCAGGACCGGCCCGAAGTTGGCGTCCACGGAGCCGCCGGCGCCGTGCGCCAGGAGCAGGGCGGGGCCCTCTCCGAGGGTGGTCCGGGCGTACGTCGCCCCGGTCGTGTACGTGCTCGTGCCTGCGGCCATGTGTAGGTCCCCCTCGGGTCGAGTATCTGTAGCCCTCGCTACAAAAAGGTAGTCCCCTCCCGGCCATTTGTCTAGCGACCGCTACATAAACCCCCGCCGCAGGCCACCTGCCCCCCATCGCCAACGCCACCGCCGACCGGGGCTGTGCCCACCCGTGCCGCCCCTGGCGGCCCAGCTGCCCACAGGGCGCCGGCGCCCCCGGTGGCCCGCAGCCCGCAGGCGCCGACGGTGAAGGGCCCCGGCAGGCGGCGTTCACCGTGTTGTGGGGCGGAAACGGGATGGGGGGGGGATTTGGTCCCGGTGGGAGGTGGGGCGGGGTGTCCGGAGTGCCGCGGATCCGGCGTCCGCGTAGGGCGCCCCCGCCAGGATCGGTACGCTGGGCCGCATGTACGGCTACGACCAGCACGCGGGTGTCGGGCAGGGGTACGTCCCGCCGCAACAGCCGCCGCCGCAAGCGCAGACGCCCGGTGGTTACGGCCAGCAGCCCCCGCTGTATCCGGAGCCGTCGCCTCCGTCCCTCGCGGACGCGGTGCGCGCGTTCACCACGGGCTCCATGGCCGCCGAGGACTTCCAGCAGGTCTTCGCGACCTCGAAGGTGTACTGCCCCCGCGGCGACAACCCCGGCTTCCTCGCGCTGCACAACACCCAGCAGCCGGTCATCCCGATGTTCACGTCGCTCAAGGAGCTGCGCCGGTACGCCGGCAAGGACTCCAAGTACTTCGTGATCACCGGCGCGGAGGTCATCGACCTGCTGCCGACCGGCTACGGCTTCGTCCTCGACATGGAGGGCGAGCACCGCATGGTGTTCGACGCGAAGGCGGTCGAGCAGATGGTCGACTTCGCCATGCGCCGCATGTACGGATGACGACCCGCACGTACGGATGACGGACCGCGGGTGCGGCCGACGGTTTCGGCCACGTACCCCGCCCCCAGTGATCACCGGAACGCCCGGAGGGAATGCCCTCCGGGCGTTTCGTGTTCCAGGTGGCAGAAAGTTCTACGTTCAACTAATCTGAGCGTACAAGGAGGTCCCATCCATGCCTGCAGTGACCGTCGAGAATCCGCTGACCCTGCCCAGGGTGACCGTGCCGGGCGACGCCGTGGCCCGCCCCGTGCTCGCCGTGACGACCGCGCCCAGCGGCTTCGAGGGCGAGGGGTTCCCGGTGCGGCGCGCCTTCGCCGGGATCAACTACAAGTACCTCGACCCGTTCATCATGATGGATCAGATGGGCGAGGTGGAGTACGCGGCCGGGGAGCCCAAGGGCACCCCCTGGCACCCGCACCGCGGCTTCGAGACCGTGACGTACCTGATCGACGGCACCTTCGTGCACCAGGACTCCAACGGTGGCGGCGGCACCATCCGCAACGGCGACACCCAGTGGATGACCGCCGGGTCCGGTCTCCTTCACATCGAGGCGCCGCCCGAATCGCTCGTCATGTCCGGCGGGCTCTTCCACGGCCTCCAGCTGTGGGTGAACCTGCCCGCCAAGGACAAGATGATGGACCCCCGCTACCAGGACATCCGAGGCGGCCAGGTGCAGCTCCTGACCACCGGCGACGGCGGCGCGCTGCTGCGGGTCATCGCGGGTGAGCTGGACGGGCACGAGGGCCCGGGCATCACGCACACGCCGATCACCATGGTGCACGCGACCGTGCGGCCCGGGGCCGAGGTCACGCTGCCCTGGCGGGAGGACTTCAACGGGCTCGCGTACGTCCTCGCCGGGCGCGGCACCGTCGGCGCGGAGCGGCGCCCCGTCGAGCTCGGGCAGACCGCCGTCTTCGGGGCCGGTGGCTCGCTGACCGTCCGGGCGGACGAGAAGCAGGACTCCCACACGCCCGACCTGGAGGTCGTGCTGCTCGGCGGGCAGCCCATCCGGGAGCCCATGGCGCACTACGGGCCATTCGTGATGAACACCCGCGCGGAGCTGCAGCAGGCCTTCGAGGACTTCCAGAAGGGCCTGCTGGGTTCGGTCCCCGCCGTGCACGGCATGTGACCCGGCGCAGGGACACGTGACCCGGCGCAGCGGCAGCTGACCCGGCGCCGTCCGTACGGCCTACGCCCCGCTGCGTAGGCCGTACCGCCGTGTTCGGGTGGACCCGTGCACACCCTTCTGCCCGAGGCCGTGCGGCGCGTGGCCGCCTGGTGCGTGGTCACGCTGCTCGTCGCCGGTGTGGCCGGGGTCGGCGTGTGGCTGTGCACCGTGTTCAAGACGGCCGTCACCCCCGTGCTGCTCGCGCTCCTGGGCACGGCGCTGCTCGGGCCGCTGTACCGGCGGCTCGTCCGGATGCGGGTGCAGCGCTCGCTCGCCGCGGGCCTGACCTGCGCCGCCGTGCTCGCGGTCGTCGGCGGCGCGACGTACATCGTGGTCAAGGCGCTCATCGACACCGGCGACCAGATCATCTCGTCCCTGAAGGAAGCCGCCGTCGACCTGTCGAAGCACTTCGGCGCGGCGGGCACCTCCCTCGACGACCTCGCGTCCAACGCCAAGGACCTGCTCGGGAAGTTCGGCGGCACCGCCGCCTCCGGGGTGGTGAGCGGCATCAGCGTGGTCGGCGAGATGATCGCGACCGCCGTGCTCGCGCTGCTGCTCGTGTTCTTCTTCCTGCGCGACTCGCACAAGACCGCGGGCGCGCTGCGCTCCCTGGTGCCCGCGTCCTCCGCCGACACCGTGGAGGCCATGGCGCGCCGCGCGTTCACGGCCGTCGAGGGCTTCATGCGCGGGACGACGTTCATCGCGCTCATCGACGCCGTGTGCATCACCGTCGGCCTGCTGGTCCTGCGTGTGCCGGGCGCCGCCGGGCTCGGCGCGCTCGTGTTCGTCGGCGCCTACATCCCGTACCTGGGGGCGTTCCTGTCGGGCGCCATCGCCGTCCTCGTAGCCCTCGCCGACCGCGGCCCGGTCATCGCCCTGTGGGCGCTCGGCGTCGTCCTCGCCGTGCAGGTCCTCGAAGGGCATGTGCTCCAGCCGATGATCCAGAGCCGGACCGTGCAGATGCATCCGGCGGTGGTGATGCTGGCGATCACCGCGGGGGCGTCCGTCGCCGGGATCATCGGGATGCTGCTCGCCGTGCCGCTGACGGCCGCCGCGTTCGGTGTGCTGTCCGAGCTGCGCGCCCGCTACAGCGCGGCGTCCGGGTCCGCGCCGCCGAAGCCCCCGCCCGCCCCGGCCTCCGGAGCACCGCCCTCTCCGGACGGGTCCCCCGAGCCTTCGTAGAGCTCGAACCAGATGCTCTTGCCCTCGCCCCGCGGATCCACGCCCCACTGGTCGGCGAGCAGTTCCATGAGCACGAGTCCCCGCCCGGACGAGGCGAGTTCGCCGGGGTGGCGCTTGTGCGGCAGGTCGTCGCTGCCGTCGGCGACCTCCACCCGGAGCCTGCGCGCGCGGACCTCGCCGGTGACCTCGGCGACCAGGAGCGCGTCGCCGTCGGTGTGCACGAGCACGTTGGTGATCATCTCGGAGACCAGCAGGACCGCCGAGTCGACCTGCTCGGCGTCCGACCAGTCGTGCAGCAGGTCCCGCAGGTGCTGGCGCGCGCCCGCGACGCGCTCCGGCTCGGCCTGGGCGATGGTCAGCATCGTGCGGCGGGTGTGGGCGCGCTGGTCGGGGCGGCCGGTGCGGCGGAGCAGGAGCACGGCGATGTCGTCCTCGCGGCGGTCGGCGAGGGGGCCCGTGGTGTGGTGCGAGGAGGGCCCGTGCACGGCCTGGACGAGGGTGTCGGCGAGCAGTTCGAGGCTGTCGTCCCCGGTCGGCGGGGCCTCGTAGGCGCCGAAGCCCTCGTGCCCCTCGGGCTCGGCGGCGCCCCCTTCGGCGGAGGCCGCGCCCGCGCCCGCACCCGCACCCGCGGCTCCGGCCGCGTCATCTTCGTACCGCTCAAGAATCTCGCGGATCCGCTTCCAGCCCGTCTCCAGGTCGTGGCCGCCCGTCTCGATGAGGCCGTCCGTGCAGATCAGCATGGTCTCGCCGGTGTCGAGGACGAGCCGGGTCGTCGGGTAGTCGGCGTCCGGGTCGATGCCGAGGGGGAGGCCGCCCGCGATGGGCCGCTGGAGAACCGTTCCGTCACTCATGCGTATGACGGGCTCGGGATGGCCCGCGCGGGCGATCTCCAGGACCCCGGTCGCCGGATCCGCCTCCACGTACAGGCAGGTCGCGAAGCGCGGGTCGGCCGCCGCGCCCCCGTGGTCGTCGCGGGTGTCCGTCGAGCCGTAGGCGATGCCGTCCGTGATGCCGGACAGGAAGCGGGTGGCGCGGGAGAGCACCGCGTCCGGGCGGTGCCCCTCGGAGGCGTACGCGCGCAGGGCGATGCGCAGCTGCCCCATCAGGCCGGCCGCCCGCACGTCGTGGCCCTGGACGTCGCCGATGACGAAGGCGATGCGGCCGCTGGGCAGCGGGATCACGTCGTACCAGTCGCCGCCGACCTGAAGCCCCCCGCCCGTCGGTACGTAGCGTGCGGCGACGCTCATGCCGGGGATCTCCGGGCCGAGCACCGGCAGCATGGAGCGCTGCAGGCCCTCGGTCAGCTCCCGCTCGGACTCCGCGACCCCGGCCCGCGACAGGGCCTGCGCCAGCATGCGCGCGACCGTCGTCAGGACCGAGCGCTCGTCGGGCGTGAACGAGACGGGATAGGTGAACGCCGCCATCCACGCGCCCATCGTGCGGCCCGCGACGATCAGCGGCAGGAACGCCCACGACTGCCGCTCGAAGCGCGAGGCCAGCGGCCAGGCGGTCGGGTAGCGGCGGCGGTAGTCCGCCGGGGACGACAGATAGACGGCGCGGCCGGTGCGCAGCACCTCGGCGGCGGGGTAGTCCGTGTCCAGCGGCATCGACGCGAGCGGGTCGTCGTGGCCGTAGCCGTGGTGGCCGTGGTGGCCGACCAGGGTGAGGCGGTCGGCCTTGGCGCCGAAGACGGCGAGGCCGTCCGGCGAGAAGCCCGGCATGGACAGGCCCGCGGCGACCCGCAGGACCTCCTTGGTGGACCGTGCCTCGGCGAGCGCGCGGCCCGCGTCGAGCAGGAACGCCTCGCGGGAGCGGCGCCAGTCCCCGGTGACGGGCGAGCGGGCGGCCGAGCCGGGGGACGGCTCGGAGACCTCCTGGATGGTGCCGAGCAGTTCGTAGGTGCTGCCGCCCTCGTGGACGATCGGCTTCGTACGGCTGCGCACCGTGCGCAGGACGCGGCGGCCCTGCTCGTCCATGATCCGCAGCCGGGCCTCGGCGAGGGTGCCCTCGGCGACGGCGAGCTGCACGATGCCGTGGATCTCGTTCCAGTCGACGGGGTGGAAGCGGGAGCGCACGCCCGCCTCGGTGGTGGTCTGGGCGTGCGGCGGGAGGCCGAGCAGCCGGGCCGCCTCGGCGTCGAGGGTGACGGTCCCGGTGGCGTTGTCCCAGCGCCACAGGCCGGTGGCGATGACCGAGAGCACGGCGCTCACGGGCGGGAGGGAGTCCCGGTCGGGAGGCAGGGAGGCGTCCCCCACCTGCTCGCGGGGCTCATCGGTGCGCATTGAATCACTGTAGGAACAGTTGTGCACCGCTCGCCACCTTGTCCCCGTCCGTCCGGGGCGGGCGCCCGCCCCGGACACCGGGAGGGGCGCCCGAATACGGGGGGAAGTGATCTTCCACCGGACGGTAGCCTTGACAGCCAGCACCTTCTTTACGCCCGCCGGGGCAGGCCCCCGGCCGGGCACTCCCCGATCCCGAAAGACTGGATGAACGACGATGCATCGGTACAGGTCGCACACGTGCGGTGAGCTCCGGGCCTCTGACGTCGGCACCGACGTCCGGCTGAGCGGATGGCTGCACAATCGGCGCGACCTGGGCGGCATCCTCTTCATCGACCTCCGCGATCACTACGGCATCACGCAGCTGGTCGCCCGCCCCGGCACCGCCGCCGCCGAGACCCTGGACAAGCTCTCCAAGGAGACGGTCGTCCGCGTCGACGGCAAGGTCGTCTCGCGCGGCGCGGAGAACGTGAACCCGGAGCTGCCGACCGGCGAGATCGAGATCGAGGCCGTCGAGGTCGAGGTGCTCGGAGCGGCCGCCCCGCTGCCCTTCACGATCAACGCCGAGGACGGGGTCAACGAGGAGCGGCGCCTGGAGTACCGCTTCCTGGACCTGCGCCGCGAGCGCATGCACCGCAACATCATGCTGCGCAGCGCCGTGATCGCCTCGATCCGCTCCAAGATGGTGGCCCTCGGCTTCAACGAGATGGCGACGCCGATCCTCACCGCGACCTCCCCCGAGGGCGCCCGTGACTTCGTGGTCCCGTCCCGCCTGAACCCGGGCAAGTTCTACGCCCTGCCGCAGGCCCCGCAGCAGTTCAAGCAGCTCCTGATGATCTCCGGCTTCGACCGGTACTTCCAGATCGCGCCCTGCTTCCGCGACGAGGACGCCCGCGCGGACCGCTCGCCGGGCGAGTTCTACCAGCTCGACGTGGAGATGAGCTTCGTCGAGCAGGAGGACGTCTTCCAGCCGATCGAGAGGCTGATGACGGAGATCTTCACCGAGTTCGGCAACGGCCGCGAGGTGACCTCCCCCTTCCCGCGCATCCCGTTCCGCGAGTCGATGCTGAAGTACGGCAACGACAAGCCCGACCTGCGCGCCAAGCTGGAACTCGTCGACATCACGGACGTGTTCGCCGACTCGGAGTTCAAGGCGTTCGCGGGCAAGCACGTGCGTGCCCTGCCGGTGCCGGACACCGCGTCGCAGTCCCGCAAGTTCTTCGACGGCCTCGGTGAGTACGCGGTCGAGCACGGCGCGAAGGGCCTGGCCTGGGTGCGCGTCGCCGAGGACGGCTCGCTGACGGGACCGATCGCCAAGTTCCTGACCGAGGGCGATGTCGAGGAGCTGACCAAGCGCCTCTCCCTCGCCCCCGGCCACGCCGTCTTCTTCGGCGCGGGCGAGTTCGACGAGGTCTCGAAGATCATGAGCGCGGTGCGCGTCGAGGCCGCCAAGCGCGCCGGGCACTTCGAGGAGAACGTCTTCCGGTTCTGCTGGATCGTCGACTTCCCGATGTACGAGAAGGACGAGGAGACGGGTCGCATCGACTTCTCCCACAACCCCTTCTCCATGCCCCAGGGCGGCATGAAGGACCTGGAGGAGAAGGACCCGCTCGACATCCTCGCCTGGCAGTACGACATCGTCTGCAACGGCATCGAGCTGTCCTCCGGCGCCATCCGCAACCACGAGCCCGAGGTCATGCTGAAGGCCTTCGAGATCGCGGGCTACGAGGCGGAGACGGTCGAGCAGGAGTTCGCGGGCATGCTGCGCGCGTTCCGCCTCGGCGCCCCGCCGCACGGCGGCATCGCCCCCGGCGTCGACCGCATGGTGATGCTGCTCGCCGACGAGCCGAACATCCGCGAGACGATCGCCTTCCCGCTCAACGGCAACGCCCAGGACCTGATGATGGGCGCCCCGACGGTGCTTGAGGAGTCCCGCCTCAAGGAGCTGAACATCGCGCTCCGCAAGCCGGCCGCCCCCGCCAAGGCGGCCTCCGGCCAGGGTGAGCAGGACGCCAAGTAGCCTCCGGCACACGGCTGGAAGGGCCCCGACCGCTGACGCGGTCGGGGCCCTTCGCTGTTCGCGTACGCGCGCGCAGGTTCAGCCAGCGCGTCGCGGCTCCGGGGGCCGCGTCAGGCGCCGCCGCTGACGCAGAACGGCTGTCCCGACGGGTCCAGGAGGACCGTCCAGTGCTCCCCGCCGGGCTGGTGCTCCGGCTTGGTCGCGCCGAGGCCGAGCAGGCGGCTCTCGGCCGCCGCGACGTCCGGGAAGCTCAGGTCGAGGTGGAAGGGCAGTTCCTCGGCGGGCCAGTTCGGCGGCCTGTGGTCCTTGGCCGTGTAGAAGATGTACGTCGTCGTGCCGTCGGTGACCGTGAAGGCGACGGGGACGCCGTTCTCGTCCGGGTAGTCCTGGGTGCGCCGCCAGCCGAGCGCCGCCGCCCAGAAGTCGGCGAGCGCGCGGCCGTCGTGGCCCCAGAAGGCGTACGAGGCGACCTTGGCGGTGACGGGGTTCGCTGTCATGGTCACTCGCCCTCCTGGCGCTGGTTGACGCCGATGACGTAGCCGTCGGGGTCGGTGAAGTACAGGATCCTGCGGCCCTCGACGTCGGTCTCCTTGATCACGTCGACCAGCGGCCTGATCCGCTCCACGTACCCGTCGAAGTCGGCCACGCCCAGATAGAACATGCCGAAGGCGCCCACCGGGAAGTCCTTGTGCACCGGCAGCCACTTCCGCAGGTGCTCGGCGCGGTGGACCATCAGCGCGAACCGGCCCTCGAACAGCAGGATGCGCAGGTCGTCCTCGGGGTCGTCGTTGCCGGGCAGCGCGGTGAAGCCGAGCTTCTCGTAGAACGCGACGGTCACGTCGGTGTCCGTGACGCCGAGGCAGGGGGCGATGGTGGGGGCACTCATGGGGATCACCTCTCGGGGGTGGGGGGGAGGGGGGCAGTGCCTAGTGCGGCAGCGACTAGTACATCTGTACTGTAAGGGAGATTCGGTAGTGGCGCAATACGGACATCTTTCGCATTCAATTTCCGCTGGCGTGGTGCTTGGCATTACGGTACGTATGTACTGATCAAGTCGTCCCCGTAGGTGGAGGAGCCCCGTATGGCCGTCGAAGGGCGTCGTCGCCGGGATCCGGCGCGGCGGGTCGAGGAGATCGTCGCCGCCACCGAGCGGGTCATCGCCGAGCGCGGCATCGAGGGGCTCACGCACCGCGCGGTCGCCGCCGAGGCGGGCGTGCCGCTGGGCGCGACGACGTACCACTTCGCCACGAAGGACGACCTGATCGCGGCCGCCCTGCGCCGCTCCGTCGACCGGTTCGGGGCGTATCTCGACGAGTGGGTCGCGCGCCGCCCCGGCCTCACCGCCGAGCAGTGCGCCGTGCTGCTCGCCGACGCCGTACTGCCGCCCGAGGACGGGCCCGAACGCGACCGGCAGATGGTGGAGTTCGAGCTGTACGCCGCCGCCATGCGCCGCCCCGCCCTGCGGGATATCGCCGAGCAGCACCACCGGCTCTCCGTGCGGGCCCTCGCCCACTACACCGACGCGGACACCGCCGAGGCGGCCGGTGTCGCGCTCCTGGGCGTGAGCCTGCGGGCCCTGGCCGCGCCGGAGCCGCCCACCCGGGCGGAGGTCGAGCGGGTGCTGCGGCGCATTCTCGTGCCCAATCCGGCGCTCGGGGATGACGCCGGTACGTCGGGGTCGGAGGCCGGGTCGGAGCCGGGGTCGGGGCCGGAGGGCGGGCGGTGATCGCCCGGCGGCGCGCCGTCACGGACGCCGAGCGGCGTGCCCGGCTCGGCGCCCGGCACCTGCTCGCGCCCGGCACCCGCGCCGACCGGATCGAGGACGTCGCCGACGCCCTGGTCGGCCTGCACGCCACCGACCCGGCGACGGTGTTCCTGTCCGCCGCGGCCCGGCTCGCGGAGCCGTCCGTCGCCGAGGTGGAGCGGGGGCTCTACGACGACCTCACGGTGACGCGGATGCTGTGCATGCGGCGCACCATGTTCGTCGTGCCGACCCCGCTCGCGCCGCTCGTGCACGCCTCGACCGCGCGGGCCGTCGCCGCCAAGGAGCGCGCGGGCTCGCTCGCGTTCCTCGCGGGGATCGGCTGGGACGAGCGCCGGTACGCCGCCGTGGAGCGGGCCGCGCTCGCCGCGCTGGCCGCCCGGGGCGCCGCGGGCGCCGCCGAACTCGCCCGTGACGTGCCGGAGTTGAGCGAGAAGGCGCTGGTCAGCCCCGGCAAGTCGTACGCGTCCTGGCAGACCGCGGGCTCCCGGATCCTGCGGGTCCTCGCGGCCGAGGGGCGGATCCGGCGGGCCAGGCCGCGCGGCGCGTGGACCTCCAGCCAGTTCCGGTGGACGCTCGCACCCGAGCCCCCGGCCCTCGACCCGGCCCATGCCTCCACCCCCGACCCCGACCTGGACCCGCCCGCCGCCAAGGCCGCCCTGGCCCGCCGCTATCTGTACGCCTTCGGCCCGGTCACCGTGGACGACCTGAAGTGGTGGACCGGCTGGACGCTCACCGACGCGCGCAAGGCCCTTGCCGCGGTGGGCGCGCGGGACGTGGACCTGGACGACGGCGGCACCGGCCATCTCGCGCCCGACGACGAGGACCCCGTGCCCGCCGCCGAGCCCTGGGTCGCCCTGCTGCCCGGCCTCGACCCCACGCCGATGGGCCGCCGCCACCGCGACTTCTACCTCGACCCGGCGCACGTGCCCGCCCTCTTCGACCGCAACGGCAACATCGGCCCGACCGTGTGGGCCGACGGCCGGATCGTCGGGGCGTGGGCGCAGCGCGCGACGGGGGAGGTGGCGTACCGGCTGCTCACGGACGTGGGCGCGGCGGCGCGCGAGGCGGTGGCCGGGCGGGCCAGGGAGCTGGCCGAGTGGCTCGGGCCGACGCGGGTCACTCCGGCCTACCGGACGCCGCTGGAGCGGGAGTTGGCGGGCGGGAAGCGCTGATGCGCCGGGTGCGGGCCATGGTCCACGAGGGCCCCGCCCGGCGAACACGAGGGCCCCGCCCGGTGATGTCGGCTCGGACATTTCGCTTCCATTCCCGGGCCACTCCACTACTCTGACGGTTCATCACGCATACGGTGCGTGCACGCGGGGCGCACACGGCGCGTGTGCGCCGGACGGGCAGAACGGCGACACATCGGGGGGCCGGTGTCCGACGATCTGGGATTCGGCAAGCTGCTGGACGACGACGGCCTGTTCGCCCGGCTGCTCGGCAAGACCTGCAAGGGGCGCAACCGCCCGCTCCTGTACGGGCCCGACCTGCCGGTGGTGTTCCTCACCGGCGGCCCCGGCATGGGCAAGGGGCGGCTGCTGCGCTGTGTACGGGACGAGTTCGGGCGCCACGTGCCGGCCGCCCACCTCGACTGCGCCGCGCCCGTGCACGCCGCACGGGCCGCCCAGCACCCCAGCACGCGCTCCGAAGTCACCGAGGCCTTGCGGGAGTTGGCCGTCCAGTTCGGCGCCTGGGGCGGGGACGGCGGGGCCATCGGCGTGCCGCGGCTGTACGCGGGCCTGGTGGCCGTCGCGGCCGGGGATCCGCTCGCGGGCCAGGCCGCCGGTCTCGACGAGGTGCGCAGGCACGACGACCTGCTGCCGAAGGGCTCGTTCTGGGGCGGTGTGCTGCACCGCGCGTTCCGCTCCTACCTCGCCGCGCTCGCGGCCCTGCTCGCCGCCCAGCCGCTGGCCACCCCGCTCATCACCGCCATCCTCGACGAACTCTTCGAGCGGATCTCCTCGGAGGGCAGGGCCACCCTGGAGGACTGCTACGGCGCCTACTCGGGCGCGGCCGGACACCCCCGGCTCGGACTGCACGCCCTGAGCGTCGACTTCCAGCAGGGCGGCGAGGGCCGCGCCAACGCCGAGAGCTTCCTGTTCCGGGCGCTGCGCGAGGACGTCGAGGCCGCGTACACCTCGGTACGGGGCCGGATGGCGCGGGCCGGGCGGCCCGCCGTGCTGCTCGACCACGCCGACAACGCCCTCGGCCGACGGCTGCTGCGGCCCGTCCTGCTCGACCGGGAGAGCGGGCACCACGACCGCGTGGTGGTGTGCGCGACGGCCCGCCGCGCGGACGGCGGCCGCTTCCTGTACCGGTCGACGGACGCCGACGCGGAGGTGGTGACGGCCTGGGGTCCTGGTGACGGCGGGCTGCCCGGGTGGGAGCGCAGGCAGGGGGGTGTGCCGGGGCTCGTCGCGCCCGCGCGGGGCGCCCTGCTCGTCGGCATGCCGAGGCTGACGACGGAACAGCAGAACAATGAGGTGGCGCGGTTGCAGGGGCATGGGGGGCGGTCCGGGCAGGCGGGTCAGGCGGGGTACGGGGGGCACGGGAGCCGCTCCGGTCACGCAGGTCACGTGGGCCACGCGGGCCCCGGCCACCCCGGTCCCCCCGGGCACCAGCCGGGCGAGCACGCGTCGCGGTTGCGCGTGGAGAGCGGGATCCACCGGCTCGGCGGCGGGCGGCCCCGGTTCGTCACGCGGCTCGGCGAGGGCGCGGCGTCGCTGCGGGCGCCGGACCCGGCCGCGTTCACCGACTGGGACCTGCTCGACGCGCCGGTGCGCTCGCGGGCGGAGCCGGAGGGGCGCCCGGTGCCGGTCGCCGAGCTGCTCCTGGACGACCTGGTGACCCGCCAGCTCCCCGAGGAACTGCCGCCCGAGCAGCACGACCACTGGCTCGACCTGCTCAGCCATCTGTCGGTCGCCCACACCGGGGCATGCGCGCAGCGCCTGATGCAGGCCCGCCAAGAAGGCCGCGACGAGCGCCTGTCCGCGTACCGCATCACCGAACTCCTCGCCGACAGCGGCTGGCCGCAGTGCCCGCGCCACTTCATCGGCGACCGGGGGCTGCGGCATCTGCTGATGCGGCGGCTGTACCGGCTGCGCCCGGACGGCGCCGCCTGGCAGCGGGACCACGAGCTGCTGCGCGACCACTTCGCGGCCCGCCCGGCCCCCGACGCCGACGCACAGTGCGGCACGGCGGGCGCGCACGCGGCGCACCACCAGCTCGCGGCCGGGGGCGTCGAGGCGGCCGTGGACCAGCTGACCGGGGCGTTCCCGCTGCGGGACGCCTCGCGTTCCATGGCGCAGTGGTGCGAGGAACTCCTTGCCGTCGCGGGCGCCCCGTGCGCGGTCCCGCTGTCCGGCACCCCGGACGACCGGCACGCCCGCGCGCTCGGCGAGGCCCCGTCCGCCGGTGGCGACTGGCTGCGGCGCCGCGTCGACCGGCTGCTGCACGCGGTGTGGCTGTACGAGGACCGGACGCGCCCGGTCGACCAGGCGCTGACCGGGACGTGGCGGCCGTTGCTCGACCGGCTCGGCGAGGAGCCGGTGCCGGGGACGGAGGTGCTCACGCGCAAGGCCGGTGAGTGGGCGCAACTCGCCCAGGAGAGACAGCCGTTGAGCCCGTGCGCGTGCACGCGGCACATCGGCTAGCGCTACGGGCTCCGGCCGGGCCGACGCCCGGTCGGCGAGGGGCTCGGTCGGCGAGGACTCGGTCGGCGAAGGGCTCAGGAGGAGGCGGCGACGGTGAACGGCGGGAGAGGGCGTACGCGGTGCTGAACTGGCTGTACAACCATCTGTGGGCCACCCCCCTGAAGAAGACCGTGACCGTCCTGGTCGTCGTGGCGGTGGGGACGGCGGCGGGCATCCTCGTACCGCGCAACGTGGGCGGCCCCGACACCTGCGCCGACGGCGTGGAGCGGCACGGCGGCGAGTGCGTCGGCGTCAACGGCTCCGGCTACGACTTCGGCACCCCCGAGATCAGCAAGGTCAGCGCCGCCATCGCCGAGGAGAACCGGCGCGTGGAGGACAAGCCGCACGTCACCGTCGCGATGATGCTGCCCCTCCAGCCGGACTCCGCGGTCGAACGCAAGCAACTGCGCAGCGACGTCCAGGGCGCCTATCTCGCGCAGTACCGCGCGAACCGCAGTGAGCAGAAGCCCCTGCTCCGCCTCGTCCTCGCCAACCCCGGCCGGAACTACGCCCAGCAGGCGCGGGTCGTCGACGACCTGGCCCGGCTCGCGGACTCCCCGAAGCACAACCTGCGCGCGGTCACCGGCTTCAACCTGAGCCTGCGCACCACCGTCGACGCTGTGGACCGGCTCACCAACGAGCTGCGCATCCCCGTCCTGATCAGCCGCGCGAGCGCCGACGAACTCGCCAACCCCGAGGGCCGCGAGGCCAAGCCGCGCTTCAAGGGCCTGGCCCGGGTGATCCCCACCAACCGCCAACAGGCCCAGGCGCTCGCCGAGTTCCACCGCGGGCTGCGGGACCAGGACACCGTCCTGGTCAAGGACACCCGCCCCGACGACATCTACGTGGAGTCCCTCGCGCGGGCGTTCAGCGCGGACGAGCCGGGGCCGCCCGGCGCCAAGGACCAGGAGTTCACGTCCCCGTCGATCAACGAGGCCGGGGCGACCGGCAACGACTTCTCCCTCATCGGCCACAACATCTGCCAGTCCCGCGCACGCGTCGTCTACTTCGCCGGGCGCCCCGTCCATCTGCGGCTCTTCGCGATCAAGCTGGCGGAGGTGCCGTGCGACGGGAAGCGGTACACGATCGTGAGCGGGTCGGGGGCGGCGACCCTCGACCGGTACATGAGCGAGGCCGACTGGAAGAAGCTCCAGGGCGACGCGAGCACGCGGCACGCCGCCGTCACCGTGCAGTACACCGCGCCCGCGCATCCCGGGGCGTGGGACCGGGAGCTGAGCGGCGAGCGGAAGCGACCCGGGTATCTGGTGGAGCCGCAGCGGCAGTTGGCGGAGCTGCGGGGGCTCGCCGCGGGGCAGCGCGCCGGGGACATCGGCCCGGTCGATCTCGACGACTCCCGCACCATGCTCGTGCACGACGGGCTGCGCACCATCGCGGAGGCGGTGTTCCTCGCGAACGCGCAGTCGCCCGGCGAGGTGCCGCCCCGCGAGCGCGTGTCCGCCCAGTGGTCCCGTCTGGAGTCCGCGCACCGGGTGGCCGGAACCAGCGGGTGGGTGTGCCTCACCAACGCGGGCAATCCCTACGACAAGCCGGTGGCGGTGGTGCGGCTGGATCCGCGAACGCGAAGGCTGGCGTTCGTGGGTCTTGGCTGGCCGGAGGGGCGCGTACAGCCCAAGGACTGCGTCGTCCCGAGCGGGACGGACTGATTCCGGTCGGTCAGGCCGCTCGGGTCGGTGAGTTGTGCCGCGTCGACGACCTGTGACTCTCGGCTTCCGCCGTCGCCCATTCCGTCACCAAGCGTTGATACTCCCGGCGCTGCTCGGTGCTCAGCCGCCCGCCGCAGCGCAGCCACAGCGCACGGATCTCCTCGTTCACCTCGTCGGCGGTGCGCGAGGACCGCCGGCTCTCGGAAGCGGGATTCGTGGCCATACTGTGAAGCGTACGTGCGCCGGAGTGAAGGCGAAGTGAGACCGATCACGAAGTGATCAACAGCTCACTGGGAGCGTATATATCCAGCCAGGGCCCGGGGGCCCGCCGGTAGGCCCCTCCTCCCGCATCCCTCCCGCATCCCTCCCGCATCCCTCCCGCATCCCTCCCGCATCCCTCCCGTGCCTCTCGCGCGCCCCTCGCCCGCACCCCCGCTTGAGACTTTCCCGGCGCCTCGGCCGCCCCCACCGCGCCCTTCGCCGCCCCTCGCCGTCCGAAAGTCTCCGGAAGTCCTTCAACGAAACACTTGAATCCATGACTGCCGCAGACACGGAACGGGTGACCGGTCCCCCCTCTGAACGAAGCACACACTGGTGGACGCTGCTCGCGGTGAGCGCCGCGCAGCTCCTGGTCGTCCTGGACGGGACGATCGTGAACATCGCGCTGCCGTCCGCGCAGCGCGCCCTCGACATGTCGGACGCGAGCCGCCAGTGGGCCGTCACGGCATACGCCCTCGCGTTCGGCGGGCTGCTCCTGATCGGTGGCCGGATCAGTGGGGCGCTCGGACACCGTCGTACGTTCGTCGTCGGCCTGGCCGGGTTCGCCGCCGCGTCGGCGCTGGGCGGGGCGGCGGCGAACCCGGGGATGCTGTTCGGGGCCCGCGCGCTGCAAGGGGTGTTCGCGGCGCTGCTCGCGCCCGCCGGGCTCTCCCTGCTGACGATCACGTTCACGGAGCCGCGGGCCCGGGGCCGGGCGTTCGGGGTCTTCGCGGCCGTGGGTGCGGCGGGCTCGGCGGTGGGCCTGGTGGCGGGCGGACTGCTCACGGAGTACGCGAGTTGGCGGTGGTGCCTGTATGTGAATGTGCCGTTGGCGCTGCTCGCCGTGGTCGGGGCGACGTTCGTGCCGAGGGGCCGCCCTGCGGGCGGCGGCCGCCTGGACGTGCCGGGCGCGCTGCTCAGCGCCGGGGGCTTCGCGGCGGTGGTGTACGCGTTCAACGAGGCGGAGCCGCGCGGGTGGGGCTCGGGGCGGGTGCTCGCGCTGCTCGTCGCCGGTGCGGTGCTGCTCGGGGCGTTCGTCGCCGTGGAACTGCGGGCGCCGCGGCCGCTGTTGCCGCTGCGCATCCTGGTGCACCGGGCCAGGGCGGGCGCGTTCCTCGCGATCACGCTGCTGTTCGTCGCGATGTTCGGCTTCTACCTCTTCATGAGCTATTACACGCAGACGGTGCTCGGCTACTCGCCGGTGGAGGCCGGTCTGACGCTGATCGTCAACGCCCTCGCGGCGCTGGTCGGGGCGACGTTCATCGCGGGGAAGCTGCACGGCAGGGCGCGGCCGGTGGCCCTGGTCGTACCGGGCCTGCTCGCGGCGGCCGCCGGGATGTTCCTGCTGACCCGCCTCACCCCGGACAGCGGGCACGTCTTCTGGCTGTACCTGGTCCCGGCGCTGACCCTCACCGGCCTCGGCCTCGGCTGTGTCCTGCCGCCGACGGCGAGCCTGGCGACGGCCGGGATGAGGGGCCATGACATCGGCGCCGCGTCGGCCGCGTACAACGCCTCGCAGCAGTTGGGGGCTGCCCTCGGCACGGCGCTGCTCAACACGATCGCGTCCAGCGCGGCCGGGACGTATCTGGCCGAGCACCGCGACGCGACCCCGACGGAGGCCTCGGTGCACGGCTACACCGGCGCGCTGCTCGTCGGCTCCGGGATCCTGGCGGGCGCGGCGTGCGTGGCGTGGGCGCTGCTCGGGGCGCGGCGGCGTCACGCCGCCTCGGCCAGCTCGCACCAGACGAACTTGCCCTCGCCACCCGGCAGATGAGCGCCGCCCAGGTGATACCAGCCCCAGCCGTCGGCGCAGCCCTTGACCAGGGCGAGGCCGCGGCCGGCCTCCGCCAGGACCAGGTCCCTGGCCGGGGGCGCGGGCGCGGGGGGCTCGGGCGGGGTGGGGTCGGCGTCCCAGACCTCGATGCGGAGGATGCCCCCGGCCCAGTGCAGGCGCAGGGCGGCCGGGCCCTTCGTGTGCGTCACCGCGTTGGCCACCAGCTCCGTCGCGACCAGTTCCGCCGAGTCGGTGAGGTGCGGGAGGCCGTGGGCGGTCAGGATCAGGCCGAGCGTATGACGACAGACAGTGACGGCTCGGAGGTCGTTGGGGATGTGGAGGGTGTACTGCCAGGGGGCCCGGGAGGGGGCTCGGGAGGGGGCCCGGGAGGGGGTGAGGGCGGGCCGGGGAGAGGGGGCAGCGGGGGGTTTGTCGAAGTCGTCGCCGGGGTCGCAGCTCTCGGTCATGCGTAACTCCGTTGGGTCGATGAGGAGTTGGAGGAGATCGACTCTCTCGGGGTGGTGGCCTGCCGGTGCCCGCTGTGGCGGGGCGACGCGGTGCACTTCCGGACCCGGGGGGTTGCTGTGGGTGGTCGCGGGGAGTTGCTGTGGGTGTTCGCTTCATCACCGAAGGTAGGGCAGTAATTTCTGCCACGGCAACAGGTTCGCGTAACCTGCCCCCCGAAAGAGGGGCGTCAACACGCCCTGCGGCGAACAGCGTTGAGGGGCAGGTCGAGAATGCCGCCGAGGAATCGGCCCACCGCCCGGCAGGTCCGCCTCGGCACGGAGCTGCGCAGGCTGCGGGACGCCGCCGGGATGACCGCCCGCGAGGTGGCGGAGCTGCTCGGCTCGACGTCGGCCCAGATGAGCCAGATGGAGGCCGGGATCGCGGGGGTGAGCGAGGCGCGGGTGCGCAGGCTCGCCGCCCACTACGCCTGCGTCGACCCCGGCCTGGTCGAGGGCCTCGTCGGCATGGCGAAGGACCGCACCCGCGGCTGGTGGGAGGAGTACCGGGGCGTCTTACCGCCCGCCTTCCTCGACCTCGCGGAGCTGGAGCACCACGCCACCTTCCTGCACGTGACCGCCACGGCCCACGTCCCCGGCATCCTCCAGACCGAGGACTACGCCCGCGCCGTCTTCTCCTACCTGGCCCCCGAACTCCCCGTCGGCGCGCTGGAGCCGAGAGTCGCCCACCGCATGGGCCGCCGCGTGGCCGTCGAACGCCCCGGCGCGGTGCCGTACGAAGCCGTCCTGCACGAGTCCGTCCTGCGCACCCGCGTCGCCGACCGGCACGTCGCCCGCGCCCAACTGGCCCGCATCCTGCGCCAGTCGGAGCGCCCCAACGTCACGGTCCGCGTCGTCCCCTTCGACGTCGACGGCTTCGCGGGCGCCAACGCGGCGGCGGTCTACCTCGGCGGCCCCGTCCCCCCACTCGACACCGCCAAGCGCGACGAGCCCCACGGCGGCCCCTTCCTGGACGCGGGGCCCCAACTGGCCCTCTTCCGCACCCTCTTCCACAAGGTGAGGTCGGCGTCCCTGGATCCGGCGCGGTCGCGGGACTTCATCCATCGGCTGACGAAGGAGCTGTGAGCAGGCGCGACCACACCTCGGGCGCCGTGAGGACGGCGACCGTGGCGGGGTCCGCGTGCAGCAGCGCGGGCAGGGCCGCCGTCCAGGGGCCGAAGTGGGCGGCGCGGGCCGCGGCGGGCGCGGCGCGGTCGGGCGGCAGGGCGCGGGCCAGGACCACATAGGCGTCCCGCACGGCGGGTGCCCTGGGGAAGGATTCGAGGAGGGCTTCGGCCCGGTCGTGCTCGCCCGCTTCGGTGAGGATGCGGATCAGTTCGGGCAGGTCGTCAAGGAGGACCCACGCGTCGGGGGCGGCCAGCTGCTCCCGGATGTACTCCTCGGCCCGCTCCGCCTGCCCGGTGGCAAGGAGCCCCCGCACCAGGTCCGGCGAGATCATGTCCTGCGGATGCCCGCGATCGGCCTTCGCCAGCAGTTCCTCCGCCGTCGGATGGTCGCCGACCGCGTACGCCGCGCGTGCTCTCGCGACCGACTCCCCGCGTGACTGGGCGGGGTTGACCGGTGTCGCCACGAGCTGCGCGTGCAGTTCGAGCGCGAGATCGCGGCGGCCCACGGCGGCCAGGCGGGTGATCCCCTGCGCCAGCGCCTCGACGGGGAAGTCGCCCTCGGAGAGCCTGGCGAGGAGCTGGGAGACCGCCACGGTGTCCGCGTCCGCGCCCCGCCCGGCGAGGACCTCGACGATCGCCCAGCGGGCGGTGGCCCGGTCCGCCGGATCCGGCAGGCCGCGTACGACGGCCTCGGCGAGGTTGGCCCGGCCGTCGGCCGCCAACCGGCGTACCACCAGCGTGAGGTCGCGGGCGGTGCCGAGGCGGTTGGCGGTGATGTGGCCCAGCGCGCGGTCGACCTCACCGGCCTCCACCAGCGCGTCGACCACGAGGGACCGCAGGGGGTCGAGCACGGTGGGGGTAGGGAAAGGCGGCGTGAACCCGGTGTCGCCGTGGTCCCAGAGGTCCTCGTGGTCGTGCTGCCGCTCCGTCTCGGCGCGCAGGAGCGCCTCGGCGTCGGCGAGCAGGAGCAGCGCCTGCTCCGGGCAGCCCGCCCGGGCCAGGTGCCCGGCCACCTCGGCGCGGCTCTCGGCGTCGGAGAGATGCGGAAGCACCCGGCGGTAGCCCGACTCGGCCTCCGCCAGGGTCCGCTCCGCCTCGTCGTCGCAGCCCGCGGCCAGCAGGATCAGGGAGATCGCCGACAGGTTCTGCGGGGTCGGGGCCGAGGCACGCACCGTCTCGGCGAGTACGAGGGCCTGCGCGGTCCGTCCCGCCTCCGCGAGTGCCAGGGCCACGTCGACCAGGCCGTCCCGGGGCGTCAGCAGCGTACGGGCCGCGTATTCGGCGTCCTGGTGACGGCCCTCGCGGACGAGGACGCGGCACAGGTCGAGGGCCACCCCCGGGCTGCGGTGCAGGGGGGTGGCCAGGTCCACCGCCCGGCCGGTCTCTCCCGCCTCCGCCAGGCGCAGCAGTACTTTGCGGCGGACGTCCATGTCACCGAGGGCGCTCCTGGCCACGCCCTCGGCCAGCTCGTGGCGGCCCGCGGCCACGAGCACGGCGCACACCCGGGCGACCTGCGGGGAGGTCGTGGCGGGGGATTCGGCGGCGGTGAGGTAGCGGACGGCCTCCTCGGGGTCACCGGACCGGGCGATGTCCAGGGCGATCTCGGCGCGCGCGGCGTCGGCGGCGTCGCGCGTGATCTCGTACGAGGAGGGGGCGACCACCGAGTAGGCGTCGTCGGGCCACTCGGTCGACAGGAGCAACTCGACGAAGTCCTTCGCCGCCTCACGCCGTCCGGTGACCGCGAGGGCCCGTGCGAGCGCGCGACAGCAGAGGTGGTCCTGGTCCTCGTCGGCGGGCCGATGGACGCCTGGCTCGACCGGCGGCGCCACCAGGACTCGCCATCCTGCGTCCACGTTGAGTACGTGGCTGTCGAGGATCGCGGTCCGTGCCTCGGCGAAGAGCGCGTCCGCGCGCTCGTCCTCGCCCCCGCGCGCCGCGGCCTCGGCGAGGGGGATCAGGGACAGCGTCCGCGTGCGGTCGTCGCCGGACGCGCGGGCAAGGCGCTCCGCGTCCTCGGCCGGCCCGCGCTCCGCCATCGCCGCCACCACTGCGGGCAGAGCCTTCTCCTTCCACACGCCCCCGGGCAGGCGTCCGGCCACGTCCGCAGCGCGGGACACCTCGCCCCAGGCCAGCCAGGTCCCGACGACGCGGTCGAGGCGAGGGCCGGAGCCGCCGTCCTTGGCCGTGGCCGCGCCCAGGTCCGCCACGATCTCGACCGCGTGCCCCCGCTCGCCCCGCGCCCGCACCCGCTCGGCGACGCGCAGCAGGGCGTCCACGCGCTCGTCCGGGTCCGGGATGCTCTGTGCGAGGGCCACCGCCCGCCGCGCATGCCCCAACGCCGCCCACGCCTCGGGCAGTCGGGCGGGCAGCGCCGCGTTGCGGCGGGTCAGCGCGTCCCGGTGCAGGGTGAGCCGCAGCATGTCCGGCAGGTGCGGTCGCCCGCCCGCCTCCACGATCGCCTCCTGGGCGTCGCGGATCTCGGCGAGGGCGGCGACGTCGCCGCCCGTCGCGCGGTAGAGCCGTTCGTGCCGGGCCGGGTCCGCCGCCAGGGTGACCGTGCGCGGGAGGTCCTGCTGGGCGCGTACCAGCGCGAAGTACCCGCGCAGCAGATAGCCGGGGGTGTCCGCGGGCCAGTCCCGCTCCCGGTAGGTGTCGGCCCAGGCGTGCAGCCGCTGCCGGAAGGCGTCGAGGCGGGGTGCGCCGAGCATCCGCTCGGCCTGGAGGTGCAGCTCCTCGTGGGCCAGCAGATACGCCTCACCGCCGGAGCCCGACCCCTCCGGCCCGGAGGTCCCGCTCCCGGCCGACGCCCCCTCCCGCACCTCGAACGTCCGGCCCGCGCTCGTCCGGAGCACCTCCTGCAACTCGTACGGAGCCGACTCCGTGAGCCGTGCCAGGTCCTCCGCCGTCAGACCGCCGCGTGCGGCCGTGATCAGGCCGAGCGCGTCCAGATGCAGCCCGCCCTTGGCGAAGAGGCGGCTCAGTTCGCGTTCCGCGGCGCCGCGGATGGCCCCGGCGCGCTCGGAGGGCGTGAGGGTCCGTACGGCACAGGCCGTGCGCAGCGGATGGTGGTCGGGGACGTCGGTGGGGATCGGCGGATTGGGCCGGCCGGCGACGACGACGCGCAGCGCGGGGACGGTCGGCTGGGGCAGCAGCCCGGCGATGCTGTGCGCGTCGGGCCCTGCCGTCACGCCCCGGTCCTCGTCGAGGCCGTCCACGAGGAGGATGAGGTGTTCGTGACGGGCCGCGCACGCCTGGGCGGCCTGGCCGAGGAGTTGCAGGAGGTGGGCCTCGCGGGTGGACTCGGTCAGGTTCGGCGGCAGCGGTTCGCCCAGCATCTCGGCGAGCTGCTCCAGGACGACCTCCACGAAGGCCGTCCGGTCGTTCTGCGCGGCCCACCGCGCCGTGACGAAGAACGGCACGACCCGCACCCCCGGCGGCGGGTGCAGCGCGAACCACGAGAGCAGGGCCGTCTTGCCCGCCCACGCCCCGGCCCGCCACCACGCGTACGACCGGTCTCCCGCGCCCCGGCAGAAGTCGGCGAGGTCGGCCAGCTCGGCCTCGCGGTCGACCAGCCGGCGCGGCGCGGTCCGGCGCACGTGTTCCCAGTACGCGGAGCGGGCGGGCGGCCCCATGGCCGGGCCGGGCGGGGGGCCGATGGTGGTGGGGCCGTTGAACGTGAAGGGGCCGGTGAAGCGCCCGCCCTGGATGAGGTGGTGCTGCTCCCCACCGGAGACGCTGTTGTACGTGTCACCGTCGGAGGCGCCGTCGTACGTGTCACCCCCGTCGGCACCGCCGCCGTCCCCGTCGACCACGTGCCCCTCCGCCCCGACTGCCGTGCCGTGCGCCGGTGTTCAGGGTACGGGCGGGCGGGAACGCGGGTCGAGCCGATCGCCGCCGGGCGTCAGGACGGCTTTCGGATCAGGTCGACCAGCTTGCTGAAGCTGTCCGCGCCGTGGCCCGCCTCCGCGCCCTTGCGGAACGCGTCGAGGACCGCCTCAGGGAACGCCGTGTCCACGCCCGCGTCGGCGTTCGTGTGGACGACGTGCTCCATGCTCGCCACGCCCATCGAGATGCGGTCCACGTCGCCCGCGTGGTTCCCGGCGTCGATGCGGGGCGCGTAGAAGTCGATGAACTGCTGCATCCCCGCGTAGTTCTCGGACGCGTACGGGGCGATCTCCGATGCGCTGATGCCGTGCGCGCCCGCGAGCGCGACCGCCTGCCAGTACGCGAGCATCGCGGGCCAGAAGACGACCATGTTCAGCTGGTACATGAGGGCGGCCAGGCCCGGGTCCTCGCCCCGGTAGTCCGTCCGGCCGGTGATGACCTCCAGGTCCGTGCGGTACTTCTCGTACGCCTCGCGCGGGCCGCTGTAGAACGTCGACATGTCCGGGCTGCCGATGCCCGGCGGCGGGGACAGCACCCCGCCCGTCAGATGCGTGCCGCCGAGCCCCTCCACCCAGCGGGCCGCCGCGCGCGTCTTCTCCGGCACGTCCGAGCTGAGGTTCACCAGGACCCGGCCCGCGACGGCGTGCTCCGCCCCCGCGAACGCCGTGTACATCGCGTCGTAGTCGATCAGGCTGAGGATCACCAACTCGTTCGCGGCGAGGGCCTCTTCAGTGGTCCTCGCCAGCTTCGCGCCGCGCGCCACCAGGGCGTCGGCTCGGGACGGGGTGCGGTTCCAGAGGGTGACCTCGTAGCCCCGGTCGAGATAGGCGGCAGCCATCGCCTGGCCCATGGGGCCGAGTCCGATGACGGTGACGGATTGAGGCATGGGTGTCTCCGGTGTGTAGAGGAAAGTACTAGAACGAGCGCTCTATCCAGCGCCCGGAGGAAACGTAGCACAGCTCTAGAACGAACGCTCTACTCAGAGGATGGGTAAGGTGGCGGGATGAGTCAGTACACCGCGCCCCCCAGTACGCGTGAGCGCATCGTCACCGTCGCCGCCCGGCTCATCCAGCGTCAGGGCTACGTCGGTACCGGCATCAAGCAGATCGCCACCGAGGCGGAGGCCACGCTCGGGTCCGTCTACCACTTCTTCCCCGGCGGCAAGGCGGCCGTCGCCGTCGCCGCGATCAAGTACAGCGACGAGGAGTTCGCGGCCGTGCTGCGCGCCGCCATGGCCGCCGAGGCCGACCCCGGCGCCGCCGTCCAGGCCTGCGCCGTCGAACTCGCCGTCGGCCTGCGGGAGTCCGGCTGGACCGACGGCTGCCCCGTCACCGCCGCCGCCCTGGAGACCCTCGGCTCCGACTCCGAGATCCAGCGCGTGTGCGCACAGGCCCTGCTCGGCTGGGAGCGGATCGTCGAGCAGAAACTCCTCGACTCCGGCTTCACCCCCGAGGACGCCCGCGAGGTGGCGACGACCGTCATCAGCGCCCTGGAAGGCGCCGAGGTGACAGCCCAGGTGGCCCGCAGCGAGGAGCCCTTGCGGGCCGCCGGACGGCAGTTGGCGCGGCTGGTCGGCTCCTACGCCTGAGGATTCCTGGCCGGGCGGCCCGCCCGAATCCCGCCGTCGGGCGGCGGCCCGCCCGCGAGGCGGTCAACTCCCCCACCCCGCCCACTACTTGCTTGTGCAAGCAGATAGCGTCCCCCGTATGAGCGCACTCATCGCCAGTGACGAGGAGGACGACCGGTGGTGCATGGCCGTCCGCCTGCTCGGCCGCATCGAGCGGCGTCTCGATCTGACGCTCCAGCGGCGCCACGGCCTGCCGCTGTCCGACTACCGCGCCCTGTGCGCGCTCAGCCGCGCCGAGGCCGGTGACTCCATGCGCATGGGGGAGCTGGCCGACCGCATCGGCCTGAAGGACAGCACTGTGACCCGGCTGCTCGCCCGCCTGGAGGCGCAGGACCTCGCCGAGCGCGTGCCCGGCGGGGGCGACGGCCGCGCGGTGACCGCCGCGCTCACCGCGGCCGGGCGGGCGCGCTACGCCGAGGCCACACCGACCTACCGGGCGGCGCTCGGCGGCGAGTTGGGGGCCGCGCACCGCGACGTGCACCTCGCCGAGCTGGCCGACTGGATACGAGGGAACGGGAGTTCCGCATGACCGGTACCGGTACGACGACCCGAGCCACCACCGACGCCACGACCACCGCCACCACCGAAGCCACCGCCCACTACGACACCCTCCTCGCCGAGCACTTCTCCTGGATGCTCGGCGGCGACATCCCTGCGGCGGCGGCCCACCAGGCCGACCTGCTGCGCGGCCTCGGCGTCGGCCCGGCGCCGGACGGCGGCGCGACCGCCGTCGACCTCGGCTGCGGGCCCGGCACCCAGGCCCTGGCCCTCGCCGGGCTCGGCTTCGCGCCGGTCCTCGCCGTCGACACCAGCGCGGCGCTGCTCGACGAACTGGCCGTGCTGGCGGCGGCCGCCGCGGCCGACGTCCGCCCCGTCCACGCCGACCTGCGCACCGCCCTGCCCGACCTCGCCCCGCCCGGCACCGCCCACGCCGTCGTCTGCATGGGCGACACCCTCACGCACCTGCCCGCCCGGGACGACGTGACCGCGCTGCTCGCCGCCACCGCGACGGCCCTCGCGGACGGCGGCCACCTCGTCATCACCTACCGCGACCTCACCGAGCCGCTGCACGGCACCGACCGCGTGCTGCCCGTGCGCTCCGGCGAGGACCGGATCATGACGTGCTTCCTGGAGTACGCGGACGAGGACCGGGTCACCGTCCACGACCTGGTGCACAGCCGCGCCGCCGACGGCACCTGGACCCTGCGGACCAGCAGCTACCCGAAGCTCCGGATCGCCTCCGGCTGGCTGGAGAGGGAGTGCCGGCAGGCCGGTCTGACCGTGCGGCACAGCGCCACGGGCGCGCGCGGCCTGCATGTCCTGCACGCGGTGAAGGGCGGCTGAGCGCACGGGTTCGTACGGAGACGTACGAGCACGAGGGCCCCGGAACCTGGTCGGTTCCGGGGCCCTCGCTCACGTACGGGAAGGACTCACGCGTCCTTCTTCGGCTCCTCCAGACGCGGGAAGAGCACCGCGCCCTTCGTCACCGTTGCGCCCGCGGGCAGCAGGCCCCACGTGCCCGCGTCCTGGACCCGCTGGTCGGCGAGGGCACCCAGCGGGGCCTCGGCGCCGAGGGAGTCCCAGAGCCGCTGCGAGGTCTCGGGCATGACCGGGTTCAGGAGCACCGCGACCGCGCGGAGCGACTCGGCGGCCGTGTAGAGGATGGTCGCGAGGCGCGCCTTGCCCTCGGGGGATTCGTCCTTGGCGACCTTCCACGGCTCCTGCTCCGTGATGTAGCCGTTGACCTGCTTCACGAAGTCGAAGACGGCGAGGATGCCGCCCTGGAAGTCCAGGTCGTCGCCGACGCGCCGGTCGGCCTCCGCGACCGCCTTGGCCAGGCCGTCCCGGACCGCCTGCTCGGCCTCGCCGGGCGCCTCGTCGGCGGGCAGGGCGCCGCCGAAGTACTTGCCGACCATGGCGGCGACGCGGGATGCGAGGTTGCCGTAGTCGTTGGCCAGCTCGCTGGTGTAGCGGGCCGTGAAGTCCTCCCACGAGAACGAGCCGTCCTGGCCGAAGGCGATGGCCCGCAGGAAGTACCAGCGGTAGGCGTCCACGCCGAAGTGGGACGTCAGGTCCTGCGGCTTGATGCCCGTCAGGTTCGACTTGGACATCTTCTCGCCGCCGACCATCAGCCAGCCGTTGGCGGCGACCTTCCCGGGCAGCGGCAGGCCCTGCGCCATCAGCATCGCGGGCCAGATCACCGCGTGGAAGCGCAGGATGTCCTTGCCGACGAGGTGCACGTTCGCCGGGAAGGTCGAGGCGAACTTCGCCTCGTCCGCGCCGTACCCGACGGCCGTCGCGTAGTTCAGGAGCGCGTCGACCCACACGTAGATGACGTGCTTGGCGTCCCACGGGACCGGGACGCCCCAGTCGAAGGTCGAGCGCGAGATCGACAGGTCCTGCAGGCCCTGGCGGACGAAGTTCACGACCTCGTTGCGCGCCGACTCGGGCTGGATGAAGCCCGGGTTCGCCTCGTAGTGCGCGAGCAGCCGCTCCGTGTACTCGCTCAGCTTGAAGAAGTAGTTCTCCTCGCTGAGCAGCTCCACCGGCTTCTTGTGGATCGGGCAGAGCTTCTCGCCCGCGAACTCGCCCTCGCCGTCGAGAAGCTCGCCCGGGAGCTTGTACTCCTCACAGCCGACGCAGTACGGGCCCTCGTAGCCGCCCTTGTAGATCTCGCCCTTGTCGTAGAGATCCTGGACGAACTCCTGCACCCGGTCCGTGTGCCGCTTCTCCGTCGTACGGATGAAGTCGTCGTTGGCGATGTTCAGGTGCTCCCAGAGGGGCCGCCAGGCCTCCTCGACGAGCTTGTCGCACCACTCCTGCGGGGAGACCCCGTGCGTCTCGGCCGTGCGCATGATCTTCTGACCGTGCTCGTCCGTGCCGGTGAGGTACCACACCTTCTCGCCGCGCTGACGGTGCCAGCGCGTGAGCACGTCGCCTGCGACGGTCGTGTAGGCGTGGCCCAGGTGAGGAGCGTCGTTGACGTAGTAAATGGGGGTCGAGACGTAGTACGACTGCACGTCGTTCGCCCCCTGCTTCTCGGATCCAGTGGCCGCCATGGTCGAAATCCTAACGGCCCAACGAAGATCCACTCACATGGCGAAGGGGTCGCCCACCAGGACCGTGAACACCGGGTCGTCCATCAGGCCCGCGGGCATCCGGTCCAGCGGCAGCCGCTCGGCGTCCGACCGGTGCCCCTGCGCGCAGGCGTGGAACGGCCCGGTCGGGCTGAGCAGCATCGCGAGGTGGGGGTCTGCGTGGTGCAGCCACCAGTTGGACAGGCCGAGCGCCGGATCCGACCGCAGGTACTCGAAGGCCCGCCACAGCGCGGCGAGCCGGGCGATCGCCTCGGGGTGCGCCCACCAGGACGGACACCAGAGGTGACTGCCGTCGTCCGTGCGGCGCTGGATGATCAGCGCGAGGTAGTCGGAGACGAACTCCTGCAGGCTGCTGAACGCCAGCGGCGCGCGCTGCTCCTCGTCGATCAGCTGGGCCCGGTCCGTGGTCATGTGGCGGTCTCTCCTGTCGGGGGCGAGGGCGAGGTCGGGGGCGAGAGCGAGGGGGTGCGGGGCCGTGGTGGAGCCGCCAGGTGTCCGCGTACGTAGCGGGCCTCGTCCTCGCGGCCCAGCTGGGCGCAGACGTCGGCGAGGCAGAGCACCGCGTCCCGCAGGCCGAGCGCGTGCGTCTCCTGGTCGGCGAGCCACGCCCGGCGCAGCAGGTCCACCGCCTCGCGGGCCGGGGCGAGGGCGGCCTCGGCGGTGGCCCGGCGGCCGGTGGCGCGGGCGCACACCAGGAGCGTCCGGGCGTGCGTGCCGAGGGCCTCGGCCAGCCAGGCCACCGACTCCCCGGCCGCGTGCGCACGCACCAGCGCCATGCCGTCCGCCGCCTGCCGCAGGGCCTCGGTGTGCCGACCGGCGCGGGCGTACGCGAGGCCGAGCGCGACGAGCGCCGTACCGATGGACGGGTCGAAGGACAGGCCCGGGGGCGGGGGCCGCCGCTCCTCCGCGGCCTCCCGCTCCTCCGCGAGCCGCCGCGCCTCCCTGCGGCGCAGCTCCGCCACGATCCGCTCCGCCGTGCGGGCCTCCGCCGTGTGCAGCCCCAGCTTCGCCTGGGTCATGCGCAGCCGCACCAGATGGCTGCCGAGGGCGGCCGCCAGGCCCTCGCGGCGCTCGGCGGGCAGCGCGTCCAGGACCGCGACGGCCTCCGTCAGGAGGTCCAGGCCCGCCGGGGCGCGCCGCGTCCACACGTACTCCCAGGCCAGGTCGGACAGGCACGCGGCCAGGTCGGGCCGCCAGGCCTCGTCGGCGGCGGCGAGGGTGCGCGCGACGGGCAGGGCCTCGCGAAGCAGCACCCGGTGGGCGACGTCCTTGCCCGCCAGTTCGTAGACGCCGGCGAGGGTGAGCAGGGCGTCGCACAGGTCGCCCCGGTGCTCCGCCGGGTCCTCGGCGGCCAGGTCGCGGCGCAGGGCCACGCACTCCTGGAGGTCCCGTACCGCCCCGGCCAGCTCCGCGTCGCGGTCGGCGGCGGGCAGTTGGCCACGACGGCGCCGGTAGCGGCCGAGGTCGATGAGGGTGTCGGCGACGGCGACGTTCGGGTTGACGCCGTGCGGGCCGGGGTGGCGGCGGATGTCCAGGGCCCGTTCGAGGGCGGTCACCGCCTCGTCGAGACCGGCGTCCGTGTCGGCGAGCATGTCGGCGAGGGCGTGCAGGGACCTGCTGTGGTCGCGGGCGTGCCGGAAGCGCGGCGCGTGCTCGTCGAGGGCCCCGCGCACCTCGACGGCCTCCCGCATCCAGCGGACGGCCGCCTCCCGCTTCCCCGCGTCGTACTCGATCCACGCGAGGTTGTGCAGCGCCTCCCCGAGCGCGAAGCCGTGCCGGTCGGGGAGGTCCGCGGCCAGGGAGCGGCGCAGCTCGACGGAGCGGTGGGCCAGGTCGATGGCTTCCTCGTAGCGGCCCGCCTGGTCGAAGTTGAGGGCCTGGGACAGCAGGGCCTCGGCGAGGAACGGGGCGTACGCGTCCCGGTTGACGGCGACCTGCTCGTCCAGGATGCGCAGGGACTCGGCGGTGACGCGGGTCGCCTCCGTGTAGCGGCCGTCGTTCCAGTAGCCGATGCTCTGCCCGTTCAGGGAGCCGATGAGCAGGTTGAGGTGCTCGCCGGGCTGGGTGCTCTGCAGCCAGCGGCTGAGGTCGGCGGCCTCGTCGCTGTGCCGGTTGGAGCCCTCCCGGTCGCCGCGCCGCCACTCGATGGCGGCGGCCGTGCGCAGGAACTCGACCAGACCGCTGCGGTACCGCTCGGGCCGGTCCCGGTCCAGGCGGCGCTGGATGGCGAGGGCACGACCGATGAGCTGGTGCGCCCGCTCCAGCTCCTCTATCCCGGCCAGGCACCAGGCGCACAGGTCGTACGTGGCCGCGAGATCCGCCTCGTGCGTACGGGGATCCGCCTCCGTGAGCCGCCGCCGCAGGCCGAGGGCGCTCTGCGCGGCCTGCAGGGCCTCCTCCCAGCGGGCGAGTTCGCCGAGGCAGCGCGCCAAGTGGTGCTGGTCACGGGCGCGTTCGACGTCACTGGGCCCGGCCGGGCCGCCCGGAGCACCGGCCCCGGAGGCGCTCGCGTAGCTCCCCACCAACTGCTCGGCGACGCGCACGGCGAACCGCGTGAGCACATGGGACTGGCGCGGCAGCGTGTCCAGGCACGCCCGCAGCGCCGCCGTGCTCACCGGCACCTCGTCCAGCGCGCGGCCCAGCAGGTCGAGCACCGTGCGCGCCCGCTCGGGGCGCCCCTCGTTGGTGTGCGTGATCACCGACCGGGTCAGGACGGTGAAGGCCGTCGTCCACTGCTCGTCGGACGCCCCGGTGAGCAGCGCGACGAGCAGCCCCGGGTCGTCGGCGACCTCCTGCGACGCCTGGTACTCGGCGACCCGGTCCGGGTGCAGGCCGCCCCAGTGCCGGTCCTGCGCCGCGGGGTAGAGGCGGCGCAGCCACTCGTCGAGGTCGTCCACCGGCACCGGGCCCGCGTGCGGGAGCCGGGCCAGCGTCGCGCGCGCCTCGTCGCGGCCCGCGGCGCCGCACAGGGTGGCGGCGGCGACGGCACGGCGCAGCAGCGGGCCGGTGCCGGTGCCGTCGCCGAGTCCGGCGGAGACGGCGGCGCTGGCCCAGTAGCCCGCCTCCTGCTCCAGCAGGGCCTGCTCAAGCAGCCCGTGCTCGGGCGCCCCGGGCCCGCCTGCCGCCCCCGGGAGGCCCTTGCGCAGCAGCGCCTCAAGGGCCCGCATGTGCAGCGACAGCGGACTCTCGTGCCCGTCCTGGAGGACCGGCGGCTGCACCTCCGCGGCGATCGACGGCCAGTTGACCTCGCCGTACCCCGGTACGAGGCGCAGCACCCGCGCCAGGTCGGCGACCGCGAGCCGGAACGCCTCCGCGGCCGGGCCCTGCGTCGTGTACAGCGGCCGCAGGCTGAAGTCCGGCACCCCCAGCACACCGAGCACGCCGGGCCCGCTCCCGGCCGCCCCGGGCCCCGCCCCCGCGCCGGGCCGGGGCCCGGGACGGCCGAGGGCCGACGTCAGCCACGTCCCCATCGACCGGGCCAGGAGCAGGATCCGGAACCGGTCCCGGGCGTCGTCGGCCAGCGCCGCGAGCGCGCGCACCAGGTCCGGGCGGGTCTCCGCGTAGTCGACGACGACCAGCGTCGGATGCCGTACGTCTATCAGCGGCCGCAGCCGCTGCTCCAGGCGTGCGCTGTCGCCGTACAGCACCTCGTGCCGCAGCCGCCCCGCCACCCACCCGTCGGCGCGCAGCCGCGCGGAAAGCTCCCTGGCGAGGCGCGACTTGCCCTGCCCGCCCGTCCCGACGAGCGTGCCGACCTGGTGCGCCGCGTCGGACTCCACGCACCAGTTCCGCAGCTCCCGCAGCTCCTTCTCGCGCCCCCGGAACGACACCGCCTCCACGTCCGCGCGCAGCACCATCAGCGGCGACCGCAGCTCCCGGAGGACCCGCACGGGCGCGATCAGCCCCGCGAGTTCGGCGGCCTCAAGTTCGGGCGGCAGGCCGCTGTGCTCCTCCACGACCGCCCGGAACACATGGTCCGCAAGCAGGTCCTCGGTCCGCGTCACACTCAGCCGCACCCCTGTCCCGGCCTGCCGGTCGGCCCGTACGACCCCCAACAGCAGGTCGCCCGGCCGCAGTTCGTGCGCCACGCCGGTGGGCTCGGCGGTGAACACGGCGGCGCCGGACATCCCGGCCCAGGGGGAGTCCAGGTCGCGCCCGGTCCCGAACGCGCCGACCGGCCCGACGAGTTCGTAGCGCCGGGCCGGATAGCCGGTGAGCGGATTGATCCGGGCGGAGATCTGCTCCATGACACCGCTGTTGCCGCCGGGAAGGCCGTCCGCCCCCTCGCGCTGCATCCGGGGAAATCCGTGACAGCAGACGGACTGCCCCAGGTTGTGGGTGACGAGGCGCCCCCAGCGCTGCGGGCGGCGCCCCACCCGGTCCTGGAAGGAGTCGGGCGGCCGCCAGTCCGCGTCCCGGATCTCCACCAGGGCGGCATCGAGCACGCCGCCCTCCGCGTCGGCGTCCCGGCGCCAGCGGACCGCGGCGGCATAGGGCCTGTCGGTGCCCGGCAGGAGGACGGTCGGCCTGGCGCCGCCGGGCGGGAGGAGGTGGGCGGCGGTGAGGACGAGGCGCGGGGCGATGAGGTAGCCGGTGCCGGAGACGGCGGGGGGCGGGCCGGTCCTGGCGCTGTCCGGCTGCGTACGCGTGACGACACGCACGACGCGGTCCTGCTCCAAGTCACCACCTCCGCGGACGTGTTCCAGGACCCGGCCAGGACCCGATCAAGGCTCCACATCGCCGATGGACACGTCGCCGCGGGCGGCGGTGCGGGGCTTGAGGGTCAGGCTGACCCGCTGGGTGGCGCGGCGGGTGTTCTCCTGCCGTCCGTCGCCCTGGACGACCCCGAAGCGCAGGCCCCCGGAGCCGCCCCGGGTGCGCCCCAGCTCGACCTCGAAGTCGACGGTGATCGCCTCGACGTCGAACCGCACGTCGGCGGTGCGGGCGCGGCGCTGGGCCTCGCCGATCTGCCCGCGCAGCAGGTCGAGGGCGTCGGCGAGGTCGAGCCACTCGTCCTCGCCGGGATGTCCACCACCCAGGGCACCACCAGCCATGCCGCGCTCCCCCTCGCTGCTCGCTCTCCTCGCGTGGAAACGCCAACACGATACGGAAACAAGGGTGTTGACGCCATGAAGTCGGCGAGCCGGGTGCCGCGCGCTACGGACGCCAGGACGCGAGCACGCCCTCGTACAGCTCCTTGTCGGTGAGTTCCCTCGGGTCGGGGCCCGTGAGGAAGTGCGCGGCGTTGTCCGCCTTGAGCTTGCGGAGGTAGTCGAAGGCCTTGGCGTCCTTGTCGCCGAAGGCGACGAAGGAGAAGAACAGGGGGTGGCGGGCGGCGTCCGCCAGGGCCTGGGTGGCGGGGCCCTTGGTGTCGGGGGCGCCGTCCGTCTGGAAGATCACGAGGGCGGGTTCGCCGACGTGGTCCGACTTCTCGTAGTGGGCGACGACTTCCTCGACGGCACGGTGGTAACTGGTGCGGCCCATGCGGCCCGCGGCGGCGTGCAGTTCGTCGACGCGGTTCTCGTGCCCGGCGAGGGTGAGGTCGGCGGTGCCGTCGATGTCCGTCGAGAAGAAGACGAGGTGGACGGTGGCGGCGGGGTCCGTGTGGGCGGCCAGGGCCAGGGTCTGGTCGGCGAGGTTCTGGGCGGAGCCGTCCTTGTAGTACGGCCGCATGGAGCCGGAGCGGTCCAGTACGAGGTAGACGTGGGCGCGGGTGCCTTCCAGCTGACGCTTGCGGAGGGCGGCGCCCGCGGCGCGGTACGCGGTGGCGAGGGTGGGGGCGGCGGCCTTCACCTTGGCCAGGGGGAGGGCGGGGGTCGCTTTGGCCGGGGTGGCCTCCGGCTGGGCCGGGGTGGGCTCGGGCTCGGCCTGGGCCGAGGCGGGCTCGGGCTCGGCCTGGGCCGGGGCGGGCTCCGGCTGCGCCGGGGCTTCGTCCGCCGGGGCGGCGTCGGGCTCGACGGCGGGGGCCTGCTGGGCCGGGGTGCTGGTCGGCTCGGCCGGAGCTTCTGCCTGGGCCGGGATGGTGGGCTCGGCCGGGGTGGCGGGCTCCGTCGGGGAGTCGGCTTCCGGGGCGGCCGGGGCTGTGGGCGCGGGCTCGACGGGGTCGGAGGCCTGCGTCTCGGGCTGGACGGGCGCCTTGGCTTCCGCGGCTGCGGGGGCTGCCGGTTCCGTCGGGGCCTCGGCGTCCGCCGAATCCGTGGGCGCCTCGGCGTCCGCCGTGGGCTCTGGGGCGGTTGCCGTGGGGGCACTCTGATGTTGGGAGTCACGGGTGGGTGGGTGGGAGTCATCCGCCGCGGAGCGGCGGGCCGGGACACGCACCGACACGTTGTCGAAAGCCTCAGCCACCAACGCCTCGGCAGCCGACGGCCTGACACCCCCCGCCCGGGGCACACTCCCCGACGTACCGGCGTCAGACATACCGGCCGCAGAGCTGTCCACAGTCGACGCCGCGGCCGCCTCGGCGTGCACCGCGGAGGCCGACGCTTCCTCGGACACCGCAGAGGCCCCTGTGGGCACCGCCGAGGCCGACCCCGAGGCCCCCTCGGACACCGTAGAGGCCCCCTCGGGCACCGTAGCGGCAGAAGACCGTCGGAAGACGGCTCGCAGACGTCCCAGAATGCCCATGTGCGCAACCCTTCGCATGACTTGTTCCCGGAGCCAGCCCCTGGCCATGAGGGACACGTAAGGTTAGCGGCCGCCGCTCGGGGCGGGCAGACGGGCCGGGCCTGACACGGATTCACCCGCCGTTCACCCGCAGTCCCCCGTGGAGCTGGCCGCCACCCCTAGCCTCCAGCCGGAATCACCGGCAAAAAGAAGCCAAAGCGCCGTCAACCGGCCACCCATGGAGGACCCCGTGCGCAAGCTGCTGCCCCTGATCACCTCTCACCCGGGCGGCTCCGGCGGCCGCTCGGCCATGACGTGCCGGTTCCGCTGCGGCGACGCCTGCTTCCACCCGGTGCCCAACACCAGCGACAACGAGTACATGGGTGACGTCATAGCCGGAGCCCTGAGCCGCCGCTCGATGATGCGCGCCGCGGCCGTGGTGACCGTCGCGGCCTCCGCCGCGGGCGGCCTCGCCCTCGGCCCGGGCGCGGCCGAGGCACAGGCCGCCGGGGCCGCCACCGCCGCCGAGGCGAAACGCAGAGGCAAAAAGGCGGCCCGCGGCCTCCGCTTCACCCCGGTCGCCCCGAACACCGCCGACACGGTCACCGTCCCCGGCGGCTACGGCCAGAACGTCGTGATCCGCTGGGGCGAGCCCATCCTGCGCGGCGCCCCGGCGTTCGACGCGGACAAGCAGACCGCGAAGGCCCAGGCGGGCCAGTTCGGTTACAACAACGACTTCCTCAGCCTGCTCCCGCTGCGCGGCGAGAAGCACGGCGAGGAGCACGGACGTCAGGTCCTCGTGGCGAACCACGAGTACACGGACGAAATCCTGATGTTCAAGGGCTACGACGCCAAGAACCCCACCCGCGAGCAGGTCGAGATCGCCTGGGCGGCGCACGGCCTGTCCGTGGTCGTGGTCGAGGGCGAGCGCAGGAGCGGCGCCCTGCGCGCCGTACCGCGCCACCAGCTCAACCGCCGCCTGACCGTCACCAGCAAGTTCCACCTCACCGGCCCGGCCGCCCGCAGCGAGTTCGTCCGCACGAAGGCGGACCCGCGCGGCGTCACCGTCTTCGGCACGCTCAACAACTGCTCGGGCGGCACCACCCCGTGGGGCACGACGCTGCACGGCGAGGAGAACTTCAACCAGTACTTCGCGCACGCGGACAAGGTCACGGACCCGACGCAGGCGGCCCGCCTGAAGCGGTACGGCGTCGCGGGGGCCGAGTCCGAGCGCAAGTGGGAGCGTTTCGACGACCGCTTCGACCTCACCAAGGAGCCGAACGAGCCGAACCGCTTCGGCTGGGTCGTCGAGCTGGACCCGTACGACCCGGACTCGGTCCCGCGCAAGCGCACCGCGCTCGGCCGCTTCAAGCACGAGGGCGCCCAGCCCCGCCTGACCAGCGACGGCCGCCCGGTCGTGTACATGGGCGACGACGAGCGCTTCGACTACGTCTACAAGTTCGTCAGCAGCAAGCGCATGGCCAAGGGCAACTCCCGCTGGGCCCGCGAGCACAACCTCACGCTCCTCGACGAGGGCACCCTGTACGTCGCCAAGTTCACCGGCGACTCCCCGGCCGCGGAGATCGACGGCACGGGCAAGCTGCCGTCCGACGGCGAGTTCGACGGCAGCGGCAAGTGGATCCCGCTGGCCACCGCGTACGCGGGCGGCAAGGCCGTCTCCCACGTCGAGGGCATGACCGCCGACGAGGTGTACGTCTTCACGCGCATCGCCGGTGACAAGGTCGGCGCCACGAAGATGGACCGCCCCGAGGACATCGAGCCCTCCCCGAGCAGCGGCAAGGTGTACGTCGCCCTGACGAACAACACCGACCGCGGCAAGCCCGGCAAGGACGGCGCCGACGAGGCCAACCCGCGCAACCTCAACAAGCACGGCCAGGTCCTTGAGCTGACCGAGTCCCGCAACCGCCCGGAGTCCACCCGCTTCGGCTGGAACCTCTTCCTCGTCGCGGGCGACCCGAACGACCCGGCCACGTACTTCGCGGGCTTCCCCAAGGACAAGGTCAGCCCCATCTCCTGCCCCGACAACGTGGCCTTCGACCCGCACGGCAACCTGTGGATCTCCACCGACGGCAACCAGCTCGGCTCCCACGACGGCCTGTTCGGCGTCGCCACGAAGGGCGACCGGCGCGGTGAGCTGAAGCAGTTCCTCACCATGCCGAAGGGCGCGGAGACCTGCGGCCCCCTCGTCCAGGAGCGCCGTGTCCTGGTGGCCGTGCAGCACCCGGGCGAGATCGACGGCGCGTCCGTCGAGAAGCCCGCGAGCGTCTGGCCCGACGGCCCCGGCAGGATCGTCCGCCCGGCGGTCGTGTCGGTGTGGCGCAAGGACGGCGGCGACATCGGCGTCTAGTGCGTCCCGTGCGTCCGTCAGCGGCGCGGTGAGTACGTGAATGGGGCGCCCCTCGGGGGAGGGGCGCCCCATTCACGTACCGCGGCTTACTGGTCCTGCTGCTTGCGCCGGTACATCGCGAAGCCGAGGCCCGCCGCGCCGAGCGCCGCCATGCCGCCGCCCGCGGCGACCAGCGGGGTGCCGTGCGAGGCGTTGCCCACGCCGTCGGCGCCCGCCTTGACGCCGCCCTGCGGCACCTTGGTGGAGCCGGTCGGCGTGGTCGGCTTGGCGCCGCTGCCGCCGGCGCGGCCCTCGACCCAGCCCTTCATGGTGCCGTCGGGGTTGAGGACGAAGTGGGCGCCGTTGTGCTGCCCGTACGCGGCCTTGTTGCCGTGCTGCTTGAGGGTGTCCCAGACGATCTTCTTGCCGCCGCTCGGGGACTTGGCGATCATGTCGGCCTCGTACCCGCCCTTGGTCTTGTAGACCTTGGCGTCGAAGCCGGTCCTGCCGAGGTTCGTGTACTCGCGCACGAAGGTGCGCTTCTTCGCGGGCTGCGGCTTGGGCTTCGGCGGGGTCGGCTTGCCGGTCTTGGTGACGGTGCCGTCGGCGGTGAGTGTGAAGACACAGCCGCCGATCCTCGTGGAAGCGGGCTTGATGTACGCCTGCACGGAGCCCTTGGCCTTGCCGTTCAGGAAGATCTGGGCCTTGGCGCTGCGGGCGGAGGCGTTCACGTCGACCTTGGCGGTCCAGCCGTGGCCGAGGGAGACGGTGCCCTTGGACACCCACCCGCCGGGCACCGGCTTGTCCTTGTCGCGGTTGTCCTGGTCGCCGCTGCCGGACTTGGTGACGGAGCCGTCCGCGGCCAGCGTGAAGGTGTAGCCGTCGATCTTCGTGCTCGCGGCGGCGCCGTCGGCGTTCAGGGAACCCTTGGGGGTGCCGTCGAGGGAGAGCTGCGCCTTGGCGGCACGCGCGGAGGCGTTCACCTCGACGTCCGCGGTCCAGCCGCCGCCCAGCGAGACGGTGCCCTTGGACTCCCAGCCGCCGGGGACCGGCTTGTCGGGGTCGGTCTTGTCGTCGGGGCCGGTCTTGTCGTCGGGCGTCGTCTTGTCGTCGGGCGTCGTCTTGTCGTCCGGGCCCGGCGTCGGGGTGACCTCGTCGTCGGGCTTCGGGGGCGGCGTGACCTCGCCGTCCGGCTTCGGCGCGGGGGCGCCCTCGTCGTCCGGGGCGACATGGGACCGCGGGGCGGACGGTGCGTCCGCGAACGCCGCGGTGGTGGGGACGGCGAGCGCGGCGATCGCGCCGGTGGCGATGGCGGCGGTGCGGATGGTGCGTCGGGTGGCGCGCATGGCGTGACTTCCCTCGTGGCTGGCTTACGTACTGTCCGTCTTTGTGCCCCTTTGCGGTGGCGACGGATATGAAGCTACGGGCGCCATGTGTGCGTCATCCGTAGGGAACGTAACAACCGGCCGGATACCGTGACGCGGAACCGTAAAACGGTGAAAACCGCAGGTCAGGTGGGTTCTAGAGGGGGGTGGGGCGAAGGTCCTGAGAAGCTGCGGGACCAAGGTCCGGGGGTGGGGCGGGGGTGGGGAGCGGGGCGGTGACAGGGACCGCGACCGGGGCGGTGACGGGGGTCGGGGTCGGGGTCGGAAGGGAGACCGGTATCGCCACGGGGACCGGCACCGGGGCAGGGGCGGTGCCTCGCCCGTCGCCGTATCTCGCGTCGTCGTATCTCGTGCCGCCGTATCTCTCGTCGTGTCTCGCGGCGAGTCCGTCCTCGCTTCTGCCGCCGCCTCTGCCGCCTCTGCCGCCTCTGCCGCCGAGGAGCCAGTCCTGGTAGGCGGGGGCCTCCGCGGCGGCCTCCCAGTACGCGGACTCCAGCTCGCCGTAGACCGCGTCGAGCTCCGCCGTCGTGCGGGCGGCGACCAGGAGGCGGACGCCGAGCGGATCGCCGTACAGGGGTCTGACGGCCATGTCGGGTCTCGCCACCGAGGTGGGCTGGCAGACGGTGACGACCTCGCCGGTGGCGACCAGGGTGGCGGCGGTGAGGTAATCGCCGTGCAGGACGCGCGGGTTGAGCCCGGCCTCCCGCAGCACTCTTTGCAGTCCGTCCCATTCGCCGTCGACCGTCGGGTCCACCATCCAGCGGTCGGCGGCGAGGTCGGTGAGGTGGACGACGTCCTTGCGGGTCGCGGGATGGTCGGCGGCGAGCGAGACGAACTGCGGTTCGCGGTCGACGAGGACGCGTGCGCGCAGCCCGTCGGGGAGGCGCAGTGGACAGCCCTCGACCTCGTGGACGAAGGCGATGTCAAGCTGACCGGCGGCCACCATTTGCAGGAGCGCGTTCGCGGAGACGTCCATCTGGAGGGAGGTCTCGGTGCCCGGCATACGGTGCCGGAGGCGGCGCAGCCAGCCCGGTATGGCGCGGCTCGCGGTGGAGCCGATGCGCAGGTGCGGGGTGCCGTCCTCGGCGCGGGCGGCCGTGGCCCGGGCTTCGGTGACCAGGGCGCGCATCTCCACGACCAGGGGGCGGGCGCGGCTCAGGACGACGCGGCCGAGGGGGGTGGGGCGGCAGCCGGTGCGCTCGCGGGCGAACAGCTGGCCGCCGACGGCGTGCTCGATGCGGCGCAGCTGGGTGGTCAGGGAGGGCTGGCTCATGCCGAGTTGGCGGGCGGCCTTGTGCAGGCTTCCGGTGTCGGCGATGGCACAGAGTGCGCGGAGATGCCTGACCTCGAGCTCCATGGGCGTGAGACTAGAACGGCTGACGTGCTCACACCAGCCTCCCAAACCCCTACGGACCCCCACGAGTTGGCACGTATGACCGGTGTCCGGATGTGCGGCGATAGCACCGCCCTATCGCCATCTGCCATCATCCGCAGGCGCCGTGGCTCCCCGACACTCACGGATACCGAAACGTTCACCTTTCACCGAACGAGTAGGGAGCCCCCCACATGCACAAGCGTTATCTGTCCGTCGCCGCCGCCCTCGGCCTCGCCGCCGCCGCGCTCGGAACGTCGACCGTCGCCTCGGCCGCCGACTCCCCCCGGGCCGGTGCCGAGAAGTCCTCGGTGTCCACGGCCGCCTCCGTCGCCCGCTACCAGGGCTCCGGTGAAGAGGCCGCCGCGAACAAGGCGTTCTTCGAGGCGGTCGTCAAGGCCGTCGCCGAGAAGCGCGCCGCCAACCCGGGCGCCAGGGCCGTCACCGTGACGTACAACGCCTCGCAGGCTCCGTCCTTCCGTCAGCAGATCGCGTCGTCCACCTCCATATGGAACGCCGCCGTCACCAACGTCAAGCTCCAGCAGGGCACCAGTGGTGCGAGCTTCTCGTACCGCGAGGGCAACGACCCGCGTGGTTCGTACGCGAGCACCGACGGCCACGGTCGTGGCTACATCTTCCTCGACTACCGGCAGAACCAGCAGTACAACTCCACCCGCGTCACCGCCCACGAGACCGGTCACGTCCTCGGTCTTCCCGACAACTACCGGGGCCCGTGCTCCGAGCTGATGTCGGGCGGCGGCCCCGGCACGTCCTGCCAGAACGCCCAGCCCAACGCGGCTGAGCGCGCCCGCGTCAACCAGCTGTGGGCGAATGGCCTTGCCAAGGCGATGAAGCAGGTCCAGAAGCAGGGCTGACTCCGTGTCGGCCTGACCTGACCCTTCCCCGACGCCGCCCGTTTCGTGAGACCGGTGCTTCACCCCAGGTTTCGCGAAGCGGGCGGCGCGTCGTGTACGCGTACGCTGACCGGGATGATCCACACCATCGCTTTCGACGTCGGCGAGACCCTTGTCCGGGACGACCGTTACTGGGGAGCCTGGGCTGACTGGTTCCACGTGCCACGGCACACGGTGTCGGCGATCGTGGGTGCTGTCGTCGCTCAGGGCAAGGACAATGCCGAAGCGCTGCGACTGATCCAGCCGGGTATCGACATCAGGTCCGCCTATGACGCCCGTGAGGCGGCCGGACGCGGCGAGTACCTCGACGAGACGGATGTGTACGACGACGTCCGCCCCGCGTTCGCAGCACTGCGTGAGCAGGGCATCCAGATCATTGTCGCCGGTAACCAGACTGTGAAGGCAGGGGAGTTGCTGCGCGGCCTCGACCTGCCCGCCGACCTGATCGCCACCTCCGGCGAGTGGGGCGTCGCCAAGCCGGACCCACGGTTCTTCTCCCGCGTCGTCGAGGCGGCGGGTGTTCCGGCCGAGCAGGTGCTGTACGTCGGCGATCACCCGCAGAACGACGTCTTCCCGGCTCGCCGGGCGGGGCTGCGCACCGCGCACCTCCGCCGGGGCCCGTGGGGCCACCTCTGGGCGGACGATCCTCAGGTGGTGGCGGCTGTCGACTACAGGATCAACGGGCTGTTGGACCTACTGCGGATCGTCCCCGGCTGACTCGAAATACCCCTACGTGTCCTGCGGGTCGGGTGCGGCTGATCGCATATCCCGTATGAGGCCGCATGAGTACCGTTCGAGGGGGATGCCTTGAACGGAGCCAGCCATGCCTGCACCCACCGACCACATCGGCCTGCGCATCGCGGCGGCCCGCAGGGCCAAGCGCCTCACCCAGGCCGACCTTGCCCGAGCGAGCTATCTTTCACTGTCGGAGATCAAGAAGATCGAGCAGGCACGCCGCACGCCCAGCGACAACGCCCTTGAGTCGATCGCGGCAGCACTGGGTGTCGACGCGACCCGACTGGAACGTGGCCACACCGGCACCGAGCGCCGTGTCCACGCCGCCCTGCCGGCCATCTCGCAGAGCATCGCCGCGTACGACATCGACGTCTTGTCACCGAGGCGCGGCCTTCTCGAACTGCAGGCAGCCACGTCGGAAGCGGTGAACTGGCGGCTCGGCGCGCAGTACGGCCTCATCGCCCGTCATGTCCCGGAACTCCTGGCCGATACGCTCGCGCTCCTCCACACGTCCCACGGTGCCGAGCGGCAGCAGGCCGCCCGCCTCGTGGCCGCTGCGGCGCGCACTGCGGACGCACTCGCCTACAAGTACGGCGCGCGTGACCTGTCGGCCCGTCTGATCGAGCTGATGCGGTGGGCCGACGGTCACCTCGGCGACCCGCTCCTCACCATGTGCGTCGCCTATGTACGCACCGAGACCTTCTTCAAGGCCCGCGCTCACACGGCCGGTCTGCGCGCACTGGAGGCCGCCGTCGACGCCGCCCCTGCCTTCGGTACAGACGAGGCGAGGGCCTGTCGCGGGGCACTCCACATGCGCGCCGCCGTCATCGCGGGCCGTGCCGAAGACGCGGCAGCGGCCGAACTCCATCTGGCGGAGGCCCGCAGGCTGGGGGACACAGTTCCAGAAGGCACCTATCTCGGCACGGCCTTTGGACCCCAAAGCGTGCGCATCCACGAGGTGTCGGTGGCCGTGAGCCTCGGTCCCGACCACGTGGACCGCGCCTTCGCGGTGGCCGAGTCGTGGAACCCGTCCGTCGATCTTCCCGCCGAACGCCGCTCCGGTTTCTGGATCGAGCTTGCTCGCGCCCAACTGTGGGGCGGGCGTATGGACGACGCCTTCGATTCCCTCAAGACGGCCCGCGCCATCGCACCCCAGCACACCCGCGAGCACCCGTGGGCGAGGGAGACGGCGGGCACGCTGCTGCGGCTCAGGCGCGTCGACGAGGAGAGCCTGGCCCGCTTCGCGGCGTGGACCGGAGCCGTGTGACGTCAGCCTCCCGGGGGAATTCCAGGGACACAGCCTGTGTCCCTGGCCGCCCTTCCCGGAACCCATGATCTGTCCACCGGCATGGGAGGGAGCCGCACATGGACGGCATGGGCACCGGTACACCGACGCCTGACAGAGGTGCGGTTTGCGATTGGCTTGCGAAGGCACACCCGGTGCCGCGGCAGGCCATGGCGGAGTGGGCGAACCACGGAGTGGCGCTGCTGCCGCTCGGCGCGCGATTCGACGCTGTACGCGTCCCGGCGTCGCGCATCCACGCTGCGGTAGGCAGCGACGAACCGAGAGTGGTGGCGGGGACACTCGGCGAGTGGCTGCACGGACCCGTCATCCGTAACACGAGGACGGGACAGGGCACGTACTACGTACTCGTGGCCCTGGACGCGGAATGGGCGGGCGCGGAGGATCGTCTCGGCGCGGGCACGTATCTGGCTGTGCCGCGTGTCGGTGAGCAGGTCTCACCGGTCACGTACTGGGTGGTCCGGCCGTTTCGCCGAGGCGGCCTGTGCGACACGGCTCACCTTGCCGCGCTCCTCGCCGTCGCCGGGACGGCGGAGACGGGAGCGGGTCGATGAACCTCCCGCTGCCTGCGTCTCACCTTGATCAGCAGGTCCAGGAGGCGTACGAGGCCTGCCTCCGGCACGTGGACAACTGCGCCGACTGCCAGGGCGAGATGGACTGCTGCGAGGGTGCCCGCCTGCGTCAGGAACAGCGAGCGGCGCAGCGGTCCTGCCTGCGCGAAAGCGCTGGGGAGGGTGCTGCCTCACCCCCGGGGTGACGCCACCGCGCGGGCCGCGCCGACCTCCTGGCGCAGCGGCTCCAGGACGCTGTCCTTGGAGCCGGTGAACTCCACCGGTACCGGTACGAGGACTTCGACTTCGCGCAGGGCCTCGGCCAGTTCGCTCAGTTGGCGCGAGACCTCCCCGACTTCCCCGGCCCCGGGCGCCTCGGCGCCGTGTCGTACCCGTACCCGCGCCGCGGTCGTCGCGTCGACGATGCGTTCGACGGCCACGACGAGGGGCCACCACGCGGCGGCACGCGCGCCGGTCGGCGGGGGTTCGGTGAGGGCGCGCTGGAACTCGGTGCGGATGTCGGAGAGGTCGCGGTAGAGGCGGCGGCGCATGCGGGCCCGGGCGGCCGGGGCGGTGGCGTCGGAGCCGGGGCCGAAGGCGCATTCGACGTAGCGGGCCGTGTCGGAGACGGCGTCGGCCAGGCGGTCGCCGATGCGGGTGTGCCAGCTCTCCGGCCAGAGGAGGTAACCGGCGACCAGGGCGATGGCGCAGCCGATGAGGCTGTCGACGAGGCGCGGCACGACGAGCCCGAAGCCCTGGTGGTTGAGGACGTCGGACAGCAGCAGGATGACGGGTGTGATGGCGGCTGTCTGGTAGCCGTAGCCGCGTGGGGTGAGTGCCGGGATGAGGGTCGCGAGGACCAGGACCACGGGGACGTCCCACCAGCCGCGTTCCACGGCCGAGAGGACGGCTGCCGCCACGACCAGGCCCACCGCCGTGCCGAGCGCCCGCAGGACCGCCCGCGAGAACACCGAGCCGAAGTCGGGCTTGAGGACGAACGTGATGGTCAGGGCCACCCAGTACGAGCGCGGTACGTCGATGAGGGACACCAGCGCCTGGGCGATGCCGATGCACAGGGCGAGACGCAGGCCGTAGCGCCAGGACGCCCCGGAGAGGATGACGTTGCGGGTGGCGCGGCGGGCGCGGACCCGCAGTGCGGCCGGGCGGCCGAGGCGGTCCTCGGCGTGCACGACGGTGAGCGGGTCGGGGTCGGCGAGGGTGTCGGCGGCGTGCCGCAGGGCGTGGTGCACGGCGCGGGCGGCGGCGCCGTGCGGCTCGGGGAGTTCCTCGGGCAGGCCGAGGTCCGCGTAGCCGGTGCCTTCGCCGCGTTCGCCCCGTTCCCCGCGCTCCACGGCCTTGGCCAGCTCCCGCATGGCGGCGGGGAGTTCGGGCGGGAGCTTCTCGCCGTACCGGTGGGCGACCGGGGCGGCCTCCACGACGGGGGTGACGGCGTTCAGTTCGGCGATCAGGCGGACCAGGTCGGGGCTGCGTCCGTGGTCGCGGGTGCGGCGGGCGAGGACCAGGTCGTAGGCCTGGTTGAGGGACGCGGTGACGGCCGCGCGGGCCCGGTCGTACGCCTCGTCGTCGCCGTCGCCGGTGCCCGCGGCGTCCAGGAGGGCGGCGGCGTTCCGGTACGTCGCGGCGACCGCGGCGCGTTCCGGTACGCCCGATCGCAGGGGCCATGCCAGGAGGGCCAGGGCGAGGACCAGGAGGCCGCCGCCCGTCATCAACGCCGGTGCCAGCCACCACTCGCCGGGGAGCGGGAGGCCCGCCCCGATCACACAGTTGAGCAGCAGCAACAGTCCCGATACGGACGCGACCGCGCCGATCGTCGACATCATCCCGGAGACCAGGGCGACCAGGGTCACCGCTGCCACCGCCGTCCAGCCGTGGCCGAAGACGAGGGCTCCCAGGGTGACGCCGAGGGCGCCGAACAGTTGGGGTACCGCGATGTTGAGGATGCGCATGCGGTACGCGTCCGCCGTGTCGCCGATCACGCCCGACAGGGCGCCCATCGCCGCCAGTGCGCCGTACGTCGGTTTCCCTGCCGCCGTGCCGATCGCCAGGGGCAGCGACATTCCGATCGCCGCCCGGGTGACGGCCGCCCACGGAATGGGCGCGGGTTGCGGTTTGAGCGACCTGACCAGCCAGTCGGGAGGGGTGAGGGTGCGGTGCCGCATGGGGCCATTATCGCCGGGGGTGGGTGAGCTGGGGCGATGCGGGTGGGGTGCCCTCGCGGGGGCGCCCCAGTCCCACCCCTTCTCCGAAACCGGGGCTGCGCCCCTGGACCCCGCGGGTGGGACTCCCCTCCGGGTGGGACGGGGGCACCGCCGATCGGCGCTCCGCGCCTCGTCCTCAAGCGCCGGACGGGCTGAGACTTCGCCGGGGCGGGCCGGTAGGCGTCGGTGGGGTGGGGCCGTGGGTGCCGGTGGGGTGAGGCTGTGGGTGCCGGGCTGTTGGTCAGGCTGTGGACAGGTGGGGCGGGTGGGTGGGGAAGAGCCCGTCGTGGGGTTCCCCCCGGCTCGGGACGGCGACGGCCGCCCGGCGCGGGGAGAGCGCGGGGCGGCCGTCGGTGCGGTGGGCCCGGGCACGGGGCCCGGGGCCGTGGGCTCAGAGGCCGGGCTTCGGGGCCGTGGCAGCGGCCTCGTCGGCGGCGGGCGCGGCAGCACCCACCGATTCCGTACCGGCCTCAGGGGCCACCACCGCGTCTGTGGGGGTGCGGTCCTTCATCAGCAGCAGCGAGAGGGCCGCGGCGACGAGGACTCCGACGGCGCCGACCACGAAGCTCGTGGACATCGCCTCGGTGAAGGCGTCACGGGCGGTGTGGACGAGGGCGGTGTTACCGGTGCGCGCGGCCTCGGCGAAGGCCTCGACGATGGATTCGTCGGCCTTGCCGGGGACGTCGGCGGGCATCTCGTTGCCGTACGTGTGGGACAGGATGGAGCCGAGGACGGCGACGCCGAGGGCCGCGCCGGCCTGCTGGACGGTGTCGTTGAGGGCCGAGCCGACGCCGGCGTGCTCGGCGGGGACGGCGCCCATGAGGGCGGCCTGCGCGGCCGGCATCGCCAGGCCGCCGCCCATGCCCATGAGCACCATGGCGACGGTGACCATGCCGAAGCCGTCACCGGGCTGGAGCGTGGTGAGGGTGAAGAACCCGGCGGCGGTGATGGTCAGACCGAGGGCCACCATCACGCGGTTGCCGACCTTCTGGCCGAGCGTGGCGCCGAGGGTGTTGAAGATCAGGGAGGCGATGGCGAGCGGCGCGAAGGCCCAGCCGGTGTCGGTGGGGGAGTACTCAAGGACGAACTGGAGGTACTGGCTGAGGACCAGCATCAGGCCGCCGTTGGCGAAGGTCAGGAGCACGATGGAGAAGCTGGCCCCGGTGAAGACGCGGTTGCGGAAGAGGGACAGCGGCACCATCGGCTCGGCCACGCGGGTCTCCCAGAAGCCGAAGCCGACGAGGCAGAGCACGGTCACGATCGCGGCGACGTACACCTTCGGGTCCTCAAGACCCACCTTCGGCCACTCGGTGATGGTCCAGACGAGGGCCACCATGCCGACGACCGACAGGATCATGCCGACCGGGTCGGCCTTGCGCCAGGGCCCCTTGGACTCGGGCATCAGGACGACCGCGGCGACGATGGCGAGCACGGCGATCGGGACGTTGATCAGGAAGACGGCGCCCCACCAGAAGTGACCGATCAGCGCGCCGCCGAGGACCGGTCCGCCGACGAGGCCGACCATCGCCACGGCGCTCCAGGCCGCGATGGCCTTGGGCCGCTCGTCCTCGTCGAAGACGGTGATGAGGATCGACAGGGTGCTCGGCATGATCAGCGCGCCGCCGACGCCCATCAGGACGCGTCCGGCGATCAGCTGCTCGGGCGAGTCGGCGACCGTGGCGAGCAGCGAGGCCGCGCCGAACAGCACCAGGCCGATGATCATCACCTTGCGGCGCCCGAACCGGTCCGAGAGCGATCCGGAGGTCAGCAGGAGTCCGGCGAACACCAGCATGTACGAGTCGAGGATCCACTGGAGGTCCGAGGCGCTCGCGTCCAGGTCCTCCGCGATCGGCGGGACCGACACGGTCAGCACCATGTTGTCGACCACCAGGACCAGCGTGCTCAGGCAGAGCACGACCAGGATCAGCCACCGCTTCGGATCCCGCGCCACCGCCTTCGCGGCCGCTGCCTTCGTTTCCGACCCGTCCATTCCGGACCTCCCCAATGGGTGATTCACGAGTGATTCACGCGCACTTCCGCACGGCGTTCGCCGACTCCGCACACTGTACGTACGCCGCACAGTGTTCGCAACCCCCGAACGGCGTGCGCCCGCTGCGCTAGGGTGGAGGCGACGAGACGCACTCGCCGAGCAGAAAAGGGGTGGCCGCATGCCACGCGCCGCGCAGCCGACCAAGCCGTCGTCCGACCCGTCGACCGGATCCGTGTGGACCCGTCCGCCGCGCTCACGCCGCGAGCAGCCCGCGCTCAGCCGCGACCAGATCGTCGCCGAGGCCGTCGCCCTGCTCGACGCCGACGGCATCGAGGCGCTGAGCATGCGCAAGCTCGGCACCCGCCTGAACGCCGGGGCCACCTCGCTCTACACGCACGTGTCCAACAAGGACGAGCTGATCGAGCTGGTCGTGGACCAGGTCTACGGCGAGATCGAGGTGCCGAAGGCCGCCTCCCGCGCCGAGTGGCGCGCGGCCGCCCTGGAGTGCGGCAACAACGTGCGCTCGGCGATCCTCGGGCACCCCTGGATCGCCTCCGTGCTCGGCGAGATGGGCATGTCGTACCTGGGGCCGAACATGATGCGGCTCACCGAGGACATGCTGGAGCTCTTCGAGTCCGGCGGCTTCGACCTGGACCAGGGCGAGATGGCGCTCAAGACCATCTGGTCGTACGTCCTCGGCATCGCCGCCACCGAGGCCGCCTGGATGACGGCGCTCGCCCGCAGCGGCCAGAGCGAGGACGAGTGGCTCGCGGGGATGGCGTCGATCGCCGAGCAGGCCATGGCGCCCTACCCGCGCATGCGGCGCCTGCACGCCGAGCAGACCTCGGGCGGCGTGGGCGAGACCCGCCGCAGCAACTTCGACCAGGGGCTCGACTGCATCCTGGACGGCCTTGAGGCCCAGCGCAGGGGCTAGGACCCCGGCCGGGGGCAGGCCCGGGCGGGGGTGCGGTCCGCGTGCGGTCGGCGCCCCGAATGGCCCGCCCCACCTGGCCCTTCGTCCGGCCGCGCCAGAGGCTCGGACCATGGATTCTGCACAGCGCGACGCACAGCGCGACGCACGGCGCGGCACCGCATCCGCGGTCTCCGGCCCCACCCTGTTCGCCGGTGTCCTGATGCTCGTCAACGGCGTCCTCGGCGTCCTCGCGGGCATCACGGGCATCGCGAAGGACGACGTGTACGCCCGCCTCGGCGACTACGTCTACAAGTTCAACCTCACCACCTGGGGCTGGGTCCACCTGGTGCTCGGCATCGTGGTCGCGGTCACCGGGTGGGGCGTCCTCAAGGGCATGGAGTGGGCCCGGGGCGCGGGCGTGGGGCTCGCCGCGGTGAGCATCGTCGCCCAGTTCCTGTGGCTGCCGTACACACCCCTGTGGGCGCTCGTCTCGATCGCGCTCGGCATGTTCGTGATCTGGGCGCTGTGCACGGACGGGTCGGCGGCGAACGGGTCGGGTGCGGATCGTCCTGGTACGGATCGTCCCGATGCGGATCATCCCGGCATGGACCGTCCCGGCGCGGACCGTCCTGGCGCGGACCGTCCCGGCGCGGACCGTCCTGGCGCGGACCGTCCCGGCGCGGCCCCCGGCCTGTGAACCCGCCCGCCGCCGCCCTCGGCGACCAGCTCGTCGCCAAGTGGACCTCGCCGCAGGGCGCGCGGCTCCGCGCCGCGGGCGTGAAGATCGTCGACGGTCTGCTCGAACTCGGCCCGCTCACCCGCGAGCGGGCCGGGCGCATGCTCGGCTGGCCGCCGCACGAGGTCCTGCCCCGCTTCGAGGCCATGGACTTCCGCCTGGAGACCGACCCCGACGGCAACATCATCGGCGCGGGCGTCTCCCTGAACGCCGACCGCCCCCACTCCATGGAGCTGCGCGGCCGCACCGTACGCGGCTGGTGCGCCCTGGACGCCCTGATGTTCCCCGTCGTCCTCGACGAGTCCGTCTCCCGGATCAGCTCCCGCTGCGCCACCACCGGCGAGCCCGTCCACGCCACCGTCACCCCGTCCGGCGTCCGCGACGTCCACCCCGCCACGGCCGCCGTGACCCTGGCCCCGGCCACCGGCGCCGACATCCGCGAGGTCTTCTGCGACCGCGTCAACTTCTACGCCAGCGAGGCCCTGGCGACGGACGCGACCCTCCAGGACACGGACTTGGCGGTGTGCTCGACGACGGAGGCCTGGACGGTCGCCAAGCGCCTGGCCGACCTGTTCTGACCAGGGCGGGTGGCCGCGTGGGACCGGCGGTCTAGAACGCCGCAGGCCCCCCGTTCGCGGCAAGGACGTCCCGCACCGTCCGAATGAACGCGTCCCCGCGGGACCCCTGACTCCCGGTCCGCCACACCAGCGCCACATCCGCCGTCGGCAGGTCGTGCACGGGCACGAACACGACGTCCGGCCGCGCGTAGTACGTCTCCACGGAGGCGATGACCGGGGATACCCCCTGCCCCGTGGCGACGAGGGTCATCAGCTCCTGGAACGTCGCCACCGCCTGCCCGCGGCGGATCTCACGGCCGCTCGGCGTGCGCGGCGGCACATGGAAGTCCCACCAGTACGCGGGCGCGCCGCCCGCCACCCGGAAGAACGTCTCGCCCGCCAACTCCTCGAAGGACAGGGAGGTCCGGCCGGCGAAGCGGTGGCCGACGGGCACGGCGAGGGCACGGTGTTCGGTGATGACGACGGGGCCCACCGTCAGGTCGGGCTCCTCCACCGGCAGGCACGTGAACAGCACGTCGATGTCGCCCGCACGCAGCGCCCCCAGCGGATCCTGGAACTGCGTCTCGCGCATCCGCACCTCGCACCCGGGGCACCGCTCCCGGAACAGCTTCAGGATCGGCTGCGTGAGCGACCCGGCCCCGGAGCCGAGGAAGCCGACGCCCAACTCCCCGTCGATGCCGCGCGCCTGGTCCTTGGCGCGGGCCACGGCCTCCTCCATCTGGTGGTGCAGCGGCGCCAGCTCGTCGTACAACTGCCGTCCCAGCGGGGACATCCGCACCACGCGGCTGGTGCGTTCGAAGAGCGGGGCGCCGATCTTGCGCTCCAGCTTCTTCACGGTCTGGCTGACCCGCGCCTGCGAGAGCAGCAGACGCTCGGCGGTGCGGCCGAAGTGCAACTCCTCGGCGAGGGTCAAAAAGGTCTGCAGTTCCTGGCGTTCCATGGCTCGCTCCCCCTTGCGTAAGGCCTGAGAACGGCAACACCGGCAGGCCCTCGCATCCTTCCCCGCCCGTCCGACCTGCATCGATAAGCCTCGGCGTCGAGATCGTTTCACGGATCGCCGTTGATGGTCCCGTGCGATCGGCGGATCTTTGAGGAGTCGGAGCGGCAAGCCCGCCGCACCGGCTCAGGAACCGGGAGAACCCGGTGCCGCCGTGCCAACCTCCAGGAGCACCCCATGTTTTCGCGTACCCGCACCCTCGCCGTCGCTGTCGCCCTCGCCGTCACCGCCGGGACCGCTGTCGCCGTCGCCCAGGCCTCCGACGGCGGCGCGGGCCAAGGCCGCCACGCGGCCGGGAAGGGGGTCGCCTGGTCCGCCGCCTGGGCCGCTTCGCCGCAGCGGCCGAGCACCGGCTTCAAGGCCAACTGGTCCGAGGCGGGCTTCGACAACCAGACCGTGCGGCAGGTCGTCCGCGTGACCGAGAAGGGCGACAGAGCCCGCATCCGCCTCTCCAACGCCTACGGCGCGTCCCCGCTGCACATCGCGAGCGCCACCGTCGCCCGCACCGAGGGCGGCAAGGGCGCGGGCGTCGAGCGCGGCTCGGTGCGCACGCTGACCTTCGGCGGGAAGAAGTCGGTGACCGTCCCGGCGGGCGGCCAGCTCTCCAGCGACGCCGCCGGACTCGACCTGGACCGCTTCGAGTCCGTCACCGTCACCCTGCACCTGGCCCGCACCACCGGGCCCGCCACCTTCCACTCGCAGGCCTTCGCGACCAGCTACCGGGCCGACGGCGACCACACCCGCGACACCGGCGCCGAGGCCTTCAAGGAGTCGACCGAGTCCTGGTACTACCTGTCCGGCGTGGACGTGGCCGACAGCCGCAAGGACGGCGGGCACGCCTCGAAGCGGGACGGCGTCGTCCTCTTCGGCGACTCCATCACCGACGGCTTCGCCTCCTCCACCGACCTCAACCGCCGCTGGTCCGACGCGCTCGCCGAGCGCCTCGCCAAGTCCGGCGAGCCCCGGCCCGTCGTCAACTCCGGCATCGGCGGCAACATGGTCCTCAACGACTCGGCCTGGTACGGCGCCAAGGGCACCGGGCGCATCGGCCGCGACGCCCTCGACCTGCCCGGCGTCGGCACCGTCGTGATCCTCGAAGGCCTCAACGACATCGGCTTCAGCGAGACCGACAAGCCCACCTACAAGCCCGCGCCGATCGTCAGCGCCGACGAACTCATCGCCGGGCACCGCAAGTTGATCCGCGCCGCCCACGACAAGGGCCTGAAGGCCGTCGGCGCGACGCTGCTCCCGCTCGGCGGCTCCGACCACTACGGCGAGCGCGCCGCGGCGGTCAGCGACAAGTTCAACGAGTGGGTGCGCACGTCGGGTGAGTACGACGGCTACGTCGACTTCGACAAGGCCCTCGCCGACCCGAAGAACCCCGAGCGGATCCGGCCGTCGTACGACAGCGGCGACCACCTGCACCCGAACGACGCCGGGTACGCGGCGATGGCGCGGGCCGTCGACCTCGGCTCGCTCTGAGAGCCCGGCTGAGCACGGCGGCGCGCGCGGCCGGGGCGGTTGGTCCGCCCCGGCCGCTCCGTCGTGCCCGGGCCCTCCGGAATGCCCGGACCGCGGGACCGTACGGTCACTCCCGCGTGTAGAAGCGGTAGAACGTCATCGCGAACACGCTCGCGGCCACCACCCCCGCCATCCCCACCGACCGCAGCACACTCGCGTCGGTGAGGCTGTACAGGAAGCCGAAGGACACGCCCGCCAAGGTCGCCCAGGCCGCGGCGCGCAGCTCGCGCGGCAGGGCGGGGGCGAGGCGGCGCACGGCCACGTAGAGCGCGCCGAAGGCGACGCCCGAGACCACGCCGAAGAGGACGTTTCCGCCGGTGATCGGTCCGCCGTCACGGTGGTTCGCGGCGGCCCAGAGGCCGTAGACGACGGCGAGGAGGGCGGGACCCGCCCAGGTGCCGGTGAGCGCGCGGATGCCGGGAAGGGTGGGGGTGCCGGGCGCTCCGTGTGCGGTGTGAGCCATGACGGCTCCTCTCTGCTCACGCCTTGCGGTGTACTGCGCACGCCTTGCGGCGTCCCATCAAGGAAACACCCGTTCGACCCCGCGCTCCACCGGAGCCCGTGCCACTCTGGGAATCGGCCACCCGTTCGGCGATGAGTTTCCGCCACGGGCCCGGTCTCCCCTCATGACGAGCCGCAGCCGAGCAGCCGACGAGCGGCCGACGATCCGCAATCGGAGGGCGCAGGGACATGAGCAGCAAGCAGCCGCACCGGGGCTCCGGGCCCGGTGGCCTGGCCATCGAGACCACGGGCCTGGTGAAGGTCTTCGGCGACAACCGCGCGGTCGACGGCGTCGACCTCGCCGTACCGGCAGGAACGGTCTACGGGGTCCTCGGGCCGAACGGCGCGGGCAAGACGACGACCGTGAAGATGCTGGCCACGCTCCTGCGCCCGGACGGCGGCGAGGCGCATGTATTCGGCCACGACGTGGTCCGCGACGCCGACACCGTCCGCGGCCTGGTCAGCCTCACCGGGCAGTACGCCTCCGTCGACGAGGACCTCACCGGCACCGAGAACCTGGTGCTCCTGGCCCGTCTGACCGGCCACGGAAGGAAGGCCGCGTACAGCCGCGCCGAACAGCTCCTCGACGCCTTCGGCCTCGGCGACGCCGCGTCCCGCCAGGTCAAGAACTACTCGGGCGGCATGCGGCGGCGCATCGACATCGCCGCGTCCATCCTCAACACCCCCGACCTGCTGTTCCTCGACGAGCCGACCACCGGTCTCGACCCGCGCAGCCGCAACCAGGTCTGGGACATCGTCCGCGCGGTCGTCGGCCACGGCACCACCGTGCTCCTGACCACGCAGTATCTGGACGAGGCCGACCAGCTCGCCGCCCGCATCGCCGTCATCGACAAGGGCAAGGTCATCGCCGAGGGCACCAAGGGCGAGCTGAAGGCGTCCGTCGGCGCGGGCTCGGTGCACGTCCGCCTGCGCCACGCCGAGCAGCGCCCCCAGGCCGAGGAGGTCCTGCGCCTCGCGCTCGACGCCCGGGTCCAGCTCGAACCCGACCCGGTCGCGCTCACCGCCCGCGTCGGCGGCGGCCCGGCGAACGGCCGGGGCGCGGCCGAGCAGGCCTCCCGGGCCCTCGCCGAACTGGCCCGCACCGGCATCACCGTCGACAACTTCTCCCTGGGCCAGCCCAGCCTCGACGAGGTGTTCCTCGCCCTGACCGGCCACACCAGCGCACCCGGTTCCCCCGACGGCGGCGGCCCGGACACCCCGCAGGACCTGAAGGAAGCCGAGGTCTCCCGATGAGCACCGCGACCACCACCGAGGCCCAGGACCTCGCGCCCGTCCGCACGGAGTCCCTGGCCGAACTGCTCATCGCCAAGGAGCGGCCGCCGCGCCCCAGCGCCCTCTCCACGTCCCTGACCTTCGGCTGGCGCGCCATCCTCAAGATCAAGCACGTACCGGAGCAGCTGTTCGACGTCACGGCGTTCCCGATCATGATGGTGCTGATGTACACGTACCTCTTCGGAGGGGCGCTCGCCGGATCCCCGCGCGAGTACATCCAGTACCTGCTCCCCGGCATCCTGGTGATGTCCGTCGTCATGATCACGATGTACACGGGCGTCTCGGTCAACACCGACATCGAGAAGGGCGTCTTCGACCGCTTCCGCTCGCTGCCCATCTGGCGGCCCTCGACGCTGGTCGGCTATCTCCTCGGCGACGCCCTGCGGTACGCGATGGCGTCCGCCGTGATGCTCACCGTCGGCATCATCCTGGGCTTCCGCCCGGACAGCGCGCTCGGCGTCCTCGGCGGCGTACTCCTGCTGCTCGTCTTCTCGTTCGCCTTCTCCTGGGTGTGGACGATGTTCGGGCTGCTGCTGCGCACCGAGAAGTCCGTCATGGGCGTCAGCATGATGGTGCTGTTCCCCCTGACCTTCCTCAGCGACATCTTCGTGAAGCCCGAGACCATGCCGGGCTGGCTCCAGGCCTTCGTCAACAACAACCCCGTCACGCACGTCGCCTCCGCCGTCCGCGGCCTGATGGCGGGCGACTGGCCCGGCGCCGACATCGCCTGGAGCCTCGGCTGGGCGGGGCTGCTCGTGGCGGTGTTCGGGCCGGTCACGATGCGGCTGTACAACCGCAAGTAGCCGTACGGGGCGGACCTTCGGCGGCGCGCCGTCGCCGTCCCACAAAGGCGGGGAATCCTGCCCCCATATGCAGTGACCCCGGTCGCGGCCCACGCGCCCGGGGTCTTGCCTTGAGGACGTGCTCCGACGTCCCCGCGCCGCCCTGTCCGCCGTGCTGCTCGTCCTCGCCTGCCTGCTCGTCCCCCTCGGCACGGTCTCGACCTGGGCGAAGTACGAGATCGAGGACACCGACGCGTACGTCGCCACGATGGCGCCCCTCGCCTCCGACCCCGACGTCCGCGCCTCCGTCGCCGACGCGGTGACGGACTCCGTGATGAAGGAGATCGACGCCGGTCCGCTGCGGTCCACCGTCGCCTCCTTCGTCCGCGACGCCGTGCACTCCTTCACCGAGACCGGCGCCTTCCAGGCCGCGTGGAACGCCGCCAACCGGGCCGCCCACGACGCCGTCCAGTCCGCCCTCACCCATGACTCCGACGGCGCCGTCACCATCGACCTCGCCCCCATCACCGAGCAGGTCAAACGGCAACTCACCGAGGAGGGCACGCCGTTCGCGAGCCGCATCCCGGTGCGGCACACCGAGGTCACCGTCATGAAGGCGCAGGACCTCAGCCACTTCCGGAAGGGCTTCCGCATGCTCCAGGTCGCCGGTCTCTGGCTGCCCGTCACCGCCGTGCTCCTCGCCGCGGGCGGCATCCTCCTCGCGGTACGCCGCCGCCGCGCCGTCACCGCCACCGCCCTCGGCACGGCCCTGGGCGCCGCCACCCTCACCGCCGCCATCGCCCTCGGCCGCGGCCTCACCCTCGACGACCTCCCCCCAGACGTCTCCCGCGCCGCCGCGGGCGCCGTCTACGACGCCCTCACCGCCACCCTGCGCACAGCGTCATGGGTGATCGTGGGAGTGGGGGTCGCGGTGGGGGTGGGGGCTTGGGTGAGCGGGCGGGTGGGGTGGGGGGTTGGCGGTGACGGGGGGTCGGCTGCGACTGGTGGGGGTTCGAACGAAGCCCGTGCCCCCTCCGCGACCAGCGAATCCGCCCCCTTCGGCGCCCCCCGCCCCGCGGACTCCCCGCCCTCGCGCAACCCCGCTCCCGCCCCTCCGCGTCCCTGAGGGAGGATCTGTTCTGAGGACGTGGCGAGTGCGGGCGTGCCGGTGACAGCCCCGCCGCCCCGGTGACGGAAGGGCGAACCTTGGAGCACGTGGCGGCAGCGCCCACCTCCCCCGAGGCCGAGTTCGACGGCTATGTGGACGAGCGGCGGCCGCGGAGCCACCGGGTGGCCGCCTGGAGCGCCGGGATCCTGCTCGTCGGCGTGAGCGCCGTCCTCGGGTGCCGCATCGCCGACACCGACGCCGTCACGCCTATACCGCAGGTCCTCGCCTTCCTGCCGTGGCTCCTCGTGCCCGCCGCCGCCGGGCTGCTGCTCGCCGCCCTCGGACGCTGGCGCGTCGGCCTGGTCTGGGCCGTGGCCGTACTCGCCGGACTCGCCTGGTTCATCGAGCCGTACGGCAAGCTGTCCGACCCGGACGGGCCGCCCGTCGCCGAGGTGCGGGTGCTCGCGTCCAACGTCGAGTTCGGACGCGGTACGCCGGGGCTGATCAAGGCGATACGGGAGCGTAAGCCGGACCTCGTCTTCGTCTCCGAGTGCGATCGGGCGTGCGACCGGAAGCTGCGGGACGCGCTGCCGGACTCCGCGTACCCCTACCGGGCGGCCGTCGCCTCCGCCGGGGACGACGGGGCCGACGGTTCGGTGATCCTCAGCAATGTGCCGCTGAAGGAGGCCGCCGGGGTGCGGGGGACGCTGGGGATGCCGGGGGCGGTGGCCGAGGTGAAGGGGATTCCGGTACGGGTGCAGCTCGCGCATCCGATGCCGCCGACGCCGGGGGACCTCGGGCGGTGGCGGGCCGAGTTGGGGCGGCTTCGGGACTACGCCGCCGCGGGGGACGGGCCCACGATCGTCGCCGGGGACTTCAACGCCACGCAGGACCACGCGGCGTTCCGCCGGGTCCTCGATGCCGGGCTGCGTGACGCTGCCCGCCTTTCCGGGGCATCCCGCACCCCGAGCTGGCCCACGGTGCTGCCGCGGCCGTTCGGGGCGCAGATCGACCATGTGCTGGCCTCGGGCGACTTCGCCGCGCACGACGCGCGGTTCCTGGAGATCGGGGACACGGATCATCGGGCCTTGCTGGTGGACTTGACGTTGCATCGGGACGGGGGCTGAGAGCCTTGCCGGGGGCTCCCCAATCCCACCCCTTCCCGAAACCGGGGCTTCGCCCCTGGGCCCCGGGGGTGGGTGTCCCCTTCGGGTGGGCCGGGGGGCGCCGCCGAATCGGCGCTCCGCGCCTCGTCCTCAAACGCCGGACGGGCTGAGAGGTGCCGGGCTCTTGCTCGGTCTGTGACTGGTTGGGGCGGGTGGGTGGGAGAAAGCCCGTCCGGCGCTTGAGGACGAGGCGCGAAGCGCCGACGAGCGGGGTCCAGGGGCGCAGCCCCGGTTTCGGAGAAGGGCGGGACTGGGGCGCCCCGCGAGGGTCACCACGTGGAGCGCGCACTCACCCCACCGTCAACCACCAGATCCACCCCCGTCACCCACCCCGCCGCGTCCGACGCGAGAAACACACACGCGGCCCCGACATCCTCGGGCCGCCCAAGCCGACCGAGCGGCGCGGCCCGCCCCCACCGCTCGACCCCGTCGGGCCACTCCGAGGCCAACGAGGGATGCCCGACGAGCCCGGGCGAGACGGAGTTGACCCGCACCCCCCGCCCCCCGTACTCGACGGCGGCAGCCCGGGCGAACATGATCAGCGCGGCCTTGGCGGCGGAGTAGTGCGCGTGCCCGACGGCAGGCTGATGCCCTTCGATGGACGCGATGTGGGTGACGCTGCCACCCCCGTCCTGCCCGGCCATGACCCCGACGGCGGCCTGCGTGCAGCAGAACGCACTGGTGACGTTGGCGTCGTACATCCCCCGCCAGTCCCCGGCGGACATCCCCGCGAGCCCCTGCACGGGCTGCACCCCGGCGTTGTTGACGAGCGAGTCGAGCCGCCCCCGCCAGCCGTACGCCTCCTCGACGAGCCGCCGGCACTCCCGCTCCTCGCCCAGGTCGGCGGCGACGACGAGGGCGTCACCGCCGGACTCCCCGATGTCCTCGGCCACTTCCCGGGCCCGCTCGACGCCTTTGTTGCAGTGCACGACGACCGCGGCGCCCGCCCGCGCGAAGGTGCGCGCGATGCCGCCGCCGAGGAGTCCGCTGGCGCCGGTGACGAGCGCCACCCGCCCCGCCAGTGAGGGCAGCCCGGCATCAGACACGACACAACCTCCGGATCAGTTCGGCTTGTTGGGGGTAGCGGGCGGCCAACGCGTCCGGATCCCCGCCCTCGTAGTCGGACTCCAGGAAGCCGGGAGCCATGGTCGTCCCGAACAGCGACCACTCGCCGCCGTCCCGCACCCGCGCCCCCATCCATGTGCCCGCGCGCACGACGAGCTGGAACTCCTCCCCGTCCCCGTCGCCCAGTATCCGCAGCTCGTCCGTCCCGTCGGGGTGGAGCAGCAGGAGGTCGAGGGGGTCGCCCTGGTAGAAGTGCCAGACCTCGTCGGTGGGGAGGCGGTGCAGTGCGGAGAAGTCGCCCGTGGCGGACGTCAGGAGCATGATGATCGCCGTCCCGGAGGGGTGGCCGGTCGCGGTGTCCGGCGGCCCGGCCCATGTCTGGCGGAAACGTCCGCCTTCGAAGGGCAGCGGCTCCAGCCCGTACCGGGCGATCAACTCCTCGGGCTTCACAGGGGATATCGCCATACCGCTCCCTCGCCTGCCTCTCCGTCGCCGCACTCGCACCAGGTGGTTCTGCCTGCACGCTCCGGCACGGTAACCCCCCACCGGCCCGCCACGGTCCCGACAAGCAGCAGCCCCCGTCCGTCTTCGGCCAGTTCACGGACGGAGGTTTCACCCGGGCGAAGGGCGCGATGGCCCGCGCTGGCCCCCGCACCCCTCCCGCCGCCCCGGCGCCCCGCTCACGTACTCCACCCGCACGGCCTCGCTCTCCCGCACGGTCCACAACGTGCCCCGGGACGGGCTCCAGTCCCGCCCCACGAGAAAGATCCGGTCCCCGGACACATAGAACAGCCGAAGCCCCGAGTACCGGTACCCGTACGCGCTGCCCCTGCCGCTCACGCGCTGGTCGCAGACCCCGTCGCCCCGGATCATCAGATCCTTCTCGCTGAAGACGACGACGCTGGGGAAGGCGGGGGTGTTCACCGCCCGGGTGGCCTCCTCGGCGCGGCCCCGGCCGACGATCCCGGCGTACGAGGTGACGGCCCAGAACAGCGAGAGCACGCAGAGGACGAGGGTGAGCGCCCAGACATGGAGCCGATGATGCTGCTCGGCGGCGTCGGGCCGGGTGTGGGCGTACCCCGTGGCGAGGAGACAGGGGATGGCGGTGAGGGGGATCGCCAGCTCGAAGAAGGCCGGGTGCAGGCGGTAGCAGGCGAAGAGGGCGACGGGAAGCAGCCAGCTCCAGCGCAGGCGCGGTACGAGGGACTCGGCGCGGCCGGGGTTCCTCGTGAGCCACGCGCGCAGGACGACGGCCGCGAGCAGCACGCCCACGACCAGCCAGGCGGGCAGGAACAGGGCTTGGACGCTGCGCAGCAGGTAGTCGCTGGTGGACAGGCGGAAGACGGAGTCGCGGAGTTCGAAGGCGCGGGTCTCGGCGTCGGTGCTGGCCCAGCCGAAGTAGAACAGGACGGCGGCGAAGAGGGAGACCAGGGAGCCGATGGTGCCGAGGAGCTCCATCCAGCCGGGGCGCGCGGGGCCGTCGGGTGCCGGGTCCGGCGGGGTCGGGGTCGGGGGCGGTGGTGGTGCCGGGGGCGGGGCGGGCGGAGCGGGGTCCGGGGCGGGTGCGGGCGCAGGCGTGGGGGTCGGCGCGGGCGTGGGGCTGGGGGGTGGCGTCGGCCCCGGGCGCAGGCTTCGGAGGCGCGCGGCCAGTGATCCGACCCGGGACCCGGTGCGCGGTCGCGGTGCGGCCATGGTCAGGAGCGGCTGACCGTCAGCAGACCCGCGTCCAGGGAGATGGTCCGCGTCCGCAGTGTGACCCGTACCTTCCCGTCAGGCGTGTCCTTCGGCACGGCGAACTTCACGTTGGTGTTGTGGCAGCAGGGAGGGAAGTTGTCGTCGGGGAGCAGGGGTACCTTCTGGCCGTCCAGGTGGATCGTCACCTCGCTGGGCCAGGTCCCGTGCACCCATACCGATTCCTCGGGCGCCGCCTTCTCGGGGCTCATCCCCATGATCTTCGCCGGACAGGCCTGAGCGCTCCCCGACGCCGGGCGAATGCGGACCTTCCCCTTCGGGTGGGCGATGCGGAATTCGGCCAGTTGCATCAGGGTGCGACGGCCCGCGACGTACTTGCAGTCCCCGGACGGCTGATTCCTGATGGCGTCGTACGCGTCGATCACGGTCCGCCATTCACGTTCCTGCCCGCCGACCGCGAAGCACGCACCGATCAGCCCGTCGATGAGTTTCCACCCGGCCGGATTCTGCCGCCATCTCCCCGGCCCCGCCGTTTCGTACCACCCCTTGGCCCTCTGACAGTTCCTGTCGTGGACCAAGTCGTAGATGTGGTCGGTGTTCATGGCGTCGAAGGAAGGGGAGCCGGGTCCGGGCAGGGTCCACGAGAACTCCTTCTCCGGCTCCGGCCGAGGACGCGGATCCGACGACCTGTCACCCGAGCCCCCGCCCTCCCCGGGCTTCCAGGTGGACCCCCCGCTGCCACCCCCGTCCCAGGTGGAGCCGCTGGAGCTGCTCGAACGACCGGGCTTCCCTGAGCCGCCGGAGGAGGAGGGCCCGGGCTTCCCGTGCCCCGACCAGTCACCGCTCGGCGAACTCCCGGAGCCGTCGGAAGGACCACCGGACGGGCCGCCGGAAGAGCTGCCGCCGCCCTCCCCGTCCGGCCCCCCGGACGAATTCCCCGACCCGTTCGACGAGCCATTCGGTGATCCGTTCGGGGAACGGCTCTGCGAATCCCCTGATCCGCATCCGGATATCACGAGAGCCCCGGTCACGCCGAGCGCGACGAGTGTGGACAATGGAGTCCACCGATAAGAACTGGCCTGCCCTGACCGTCCGTTGGGAATTGCCCGCACTTGGTGCCCCCCGCCCCCGTGGCACATCACGCCCGCTGATGTGAGAAATGCTATCGGCGGGACGAGATCGATAGGAGAAGACAGGAAGAAAGGGGAGTGGACGCGCGCGGACGGGCGCGCGAAACCCGTTGCCCCACCTGACCCGCCCGCGCCACCATGCCCGCATGCGCTTCTCGATCAACATTCCGAACTTCGGTGACTTCGCGGACGCCAGGACCGTCGCCCGGGTCGCGGTCGCCGCCGAACAGGCGGGCTGGGACGGGCTGTTCGTGTGGGATCACGTGGTGCACGACAAGGAGGTGCAGCGGGGGAAGCCGTTCGGGGACCCCTGGATGCTGCTCACGGCGGCCGCGCTCGCCACGGAGCAGATTCGGCTGGGGACGCTGGTCACGCCGGTGGCGCGGCGACGGCCGCAGCAACTCGCGCGGCAGGTCGCCACGTTGGACGTCCTCAGTGGTGGCCGGGTGACGTTCGCGGCGGGGCTCGGTGGTCCCGTCCAGGACGAGTACGCCAGCTTCGGCGAGCCCACCGATCCCAAGGTGCTCGCCGAGCTGCTCGACGAGGGGCTCGGCCTGCTCGACCGGTACTGGTCGGGGGAGCGGTTCTCGCACGACGGCAAGCACTTCCGCGTCGACGACGTGCAGCTGCTGCCCGCCGCCGCGCAGCGGCCCCGTCCGCCCGTGTGGATCGCGGGCTTCTGGCCGAACCGGCCGCCGATGCGCCGCGCGGCCCGCTGGGACGGTGCCGTCCCGCTGTTCACGTCGGCCCGGCACGGGGAGATCCCGCCGCTCGACGAGGTCCGGGAGCTGGTGGCGTACGTGCGGGGGCACCGGGAGGACCCGGCGGTACCGTACGAGATCGTCCTCGGCGGCGCCACGCCCGGCGACCCCGCCCGCGCCCGCGACCTGCTCGGCCCCCTCCGCGACGCGGGCGCCACCTGGTGGGACGAGCGCCAGCTCCAGACCGGGCCCGGCCTCGACCGCCTCGACGCGGTGCTGCGCCGGATCGAGCAGGGGCCGCCGGAGCTGTAGGCCCGGCGTTCTACGAGAGGCCGGGGGAAGGGTCACCGAGCCGGGCGGGACGACGTCGTACGGCTACGCCACCCCGCCCCTGCCCTCCGGCGGCTGCAGCAACCCCATGAAGATCAGCAGCAGTTCGTCGACGATCGTGTCCAGGCTCGCGTCGACGTACCCCGCCGTCCAGTCGTACAGCAGGCCGTTGACCGCGGCGACGAACCCCTGCGCCGCGATCCGGTAGTCCCGCGCCCCTATCTCGCCGCGTGCCGCGGCCTCGTCGAGCGCGCCGACCAGGAGGTCCACCCAGCCCTTCCGGGCCTCAAGGCGCTGCTTCTCCAGCTCGGGGCTGACGCCCGTGACCTCGACGAAGGCGATCCGCACGAGATGGGGATTGGCCGTGAGCACCCGTGCGTAGGCACGGAACGCGGTGTCGGCGCGCTCGCGGACGCTGCCTTCCGTCGCGGTGGCGAGGGCCTCCACGATGGCGGCCTGTGCCGCCTTCTGCACATGGCCGTGGAGCACGGCGAGCACCTCTTCGAGGTTGCGGAACTCCTCGTAGAACTGCCGCGTCGACAGGTCGGCCCGTGCGCACAGCGTCGCCACCGACGCGGAGCGGTACGCGCCGGGTCCGGCGCCGAAGAGCTCGACGCCCGCCTCCAGGAGCCGCTGTCGCCGCTCGGCCCGGCGCTGCTCGGCGGACTTGCCCCCGTACGCGCGCGCGGCCCGCCGCGCGTCCCGTGCCTCGTCGGACAACACCGATTCCGCTCCCCTCACCTGCTCGGCCTCAACTACCCGCCCCTACCCGGGGATTGTCGCTCACACCGGTCCCGCGCGCCGGGTTCCCGCGGGCCCCGCGCTCACACCGCCAGCGCCTCCGTGACGACCGCGTCCAGGTCGCCCTCGTACCCCGCGCGGAACGCGGCTCCGTATGCCTCGTCGCCGATGAGGCCGCGCGCCGCCGTCTCGCAGGCCCGGCGCGCGGCGGCGAACTCCTCGGTGCCGACGCGGACGCTGCCCACGGTCTGCCAGAGCCGGTCGGCGCTGCCCAGCAGGCGGGCGGCCTGCACGGCGTCCCCGGTGGAGACGGACGCGGAGGCGAGGAGGTCGAGGGCGAGCGCCAAGCCGAAGCCGTCACGGAAGCGGAACTTGCCCCGCACCGCGGCGCGGGCGTGCGTGACGGCCTCGGTGGGCCGGCCCCGGGAGAGCTCGGCGAGGGCGCGCGTGTAGTCGCCGTACGCCCGCAGCCACAGCTCGCCGCCACGGACGCACTCGGCGCACAGCTCCGCCGAGACGGCCGCGGCCTCGTCGAACTGCCCGAGGCAGACGTGCGAGAAGGCGCGGGCGGCGCGGATCAGGCCCCAGGCCGAGTCGTAGCCGCCGGGCGCGGGCCGGGCGTGCGGAACGGCGTCGAATGTCTCGATCGCCTCCGTGTGCCGCCTGCTGGTGCTGTAGGCGGCCCCGGTCAGATAGGCGGCGGCCTGTGGCGCGGTCGGGTCGTCCTCGTCGGCCGTCGCGTCCCGCAGGGCGCGGGCCGTGCGCAGGGTCGCCTCGGCGTCCCCCTGGCCCAGGGTGATCAGGCCGCTGGCCCACAGCGCCTTGCCCCGGACGCGGTCGGGCGTGGGGCGCAGGGCCAGGGACCGGTCCAGGTAGTGGCGGCCCTCCGTGGCGAAGCCGCAGGCGAACCAGACGAACCACAGGGTCCCGCTCAGCTCCTGGGCGCGGTGCCCGTCGCCTTCGGCGAGGCAGGAGTCGAGGGCGGCCCGGAAGTTGGCGTGCTCGGCGTTCACACGGTGGTACCAGGCCACCTGGTCGGGGCCCGACCAGGCCTCTTCGGCGGTGTGGGCGAGCGCCGTGTAGTGGTCGACGTGACGACGCCGCACCGCCTGCTCCTCGCCGAGTCCGCGGAGCCAGAACAGGCCGAACTCCCGGATGGTGTCCAGCATTCGGTAGCGCGAGACGGGCCCGGCGGGCACCCACTCCACGATCGAACTCTGCACCAGCGACGCGAGCAGGTCCGACATGTCCCGGGCGGGCAGCCGGTCGTCCGCGCAGACCCGGCGGGCCGCCTCCCTGTCGAAGGTCCCGGCGAACACGGACAGGCGGGCCCAGGCCAGGCGCTGGGCCGGGGTGCACAGCTGGTGGCTCCAGCCGACGGCGGTGCGCAGCGCCTGGTGCCAGGGCGGGTCCGCCTCGTACACGGGCTGCCGGGTCTCGCCGAGGACCTCGAAGCGGTCGTCGAGCCGCCGGTTGAGCTCGGCCGGGGGCATCTCCCGCAGCCGGGCGGCGGCCAGTTCGATGGCGAGCGGCAGGCCGTCGAGCCTGCGGCACAGCGCCGACACCTCGCTGTCGTCGCAGGTGCCGCCGGGGGCCGCTTCACCGGCGCGCAGGGCCAGCAGCGCCCTCGCATCCGTCTCGGGCAGCGGGGCGAGCGGTACGACATCCTCGACGGACAGGCCGAGCGGGCGGCGGCTGGTGGCGAGCACGCGCAGCCCGGGGGCCGTCATCAGCAGGGCCGCGACCGCGTCGGCGCACTCCCCGACCACGTGCTCGCAGGTGTCGAGGACGAGCAGCAGCTCACGCCCCGCCAGGTACTCGGCGACCGCCTCGAGCATCGGCCGTCCGCCCTGGTCGACCAGGGGCAGCGCCTCGGCGATCGCGTACGTCAGGAGCGCGCCGTCCGCCAGCGGGGACAGCTCCGCCCACCAGACGCCGTCCCGGAAGCGCGGGTGCAGGGCGGCGGCGGCCTGCCGGGCGAGGCGGGTCTTGCCGACCCCGCCGACGCCGCTCAGCGTGACGAGGCGGTGCCGCTCCAACCGGCGGAGCAGCTCCGCCAGTTCGTCCTTCCTGCCGACGAGCCCCGCGTCCCGGCCCGGTGGGGGGCTGCCCGTTTCCGGTTCCCGCAACTCCGCCACGTTCGCCCCCCTGTGAGTCGTGCCCGAGGCAGTCCGTCCCATGCTGCCGCCACCGCACGGCCGCCGCGCAGGCTGTGGCGAATCGGCCACGGACCGTCATCGAAGCTGGCACAGTACCCCGCACACAGGGGCCGTGCGCGGAGAACCGGACTTCGCCGAACGACCAGGGGGACGCAGTGGAGACACGGCGCACATGGCTGGCCGCGGCGGCGGGCGCGGAGGCCGTCGCGGCCTCGGTCGAGCTCGCCCTGCACGTTCCCTCGTACGGGCTGCCGCTGATCGGGCCGCTCCTTGCCGTCCACCGCCTGTCGGCGCGCGTCACCGCCGTGCTGGGGGCCGTGGCCGTCACCGTGACGCTCCTCGGCGCGTCGCCCATCCGGGCGGGCGCGCTGGGCGTCGCGCTGAACGTCGCCGCGGTCTCGCTGTGGGCGGTGTTCACGGCGCACACCCGCGTACGCGCCGAGCGCGCGCTGGACGACGTGACCCGGGTCGCCGTCACCGCTCAGGAGGCCCTGGCCCGCCCCCTGCCCGACCGCGTCGGCCACGTCGACCTCGCCGCGCACACCCGCTCCTGCGACCCGCACGCCCTGCTCGGCGGCGACGTGCACGACGCCGTGCTCACCGCCGCGGGGCCGCGCCTGCTGCTCGCCGACGTCAAGGGGCACGGGGCGCAGGCGATCCGGGTGGCCGCCGCCGTCCTCGCCGCCTTCCGGCGCACCGCCGCCACCGAGCCCGACCCGGTCCGGCTCGCCCACACCCTCGACGACCGGCTGCGCCCCGAGCTCGGACCGGAGGACTTCGTCACGCTGCTGCTCGCCGACTTCCACCCCGGCGAGGTCCGCATCGTCAACTGCGGCCATCCGGCCCCGCTGCGCACCGGCCGACGGCTGCACCTGCTCGCCCCGCCGCGGCCCTCGCCCCCGCTGGGCCTTGGCCCCGCCCCGCGGGTGCAGTGCGTCCATCTGTCGGCGGGCCAGCGCCTGTTGCTCTACACCGACGGCCTCACCGACGCCCGCGACGCCGCCCGCGTCCCCTTCCGGCTCGACGCCCCCCAGGTGCACGCGGCTCTGGCCGAACCCGCCCTGCCCGACGCGCTGGCGTGCCTGACGGACCTGGTCGGCCGGCACACCGGCGGCGCCCCGCTCGCGGACGACCTCACCCTGGTCCTCGTCCAGCCGACCCGCACCTCCACGACGACCGCGCCGGAGCGGGACCAGGAACAGGACCCGGGCTCGTGGCCGCGCCGGGCCCGGCCGTCGGCGTAACCGGGCGTCGGAGACCGGAACGTGGAGTCGGGTCGGCTGTCGTGCCTGGTCGGGTTGTTCGGTCCCGCGTGTGCGGGGTTACCACTGGGTGATGAGCGGCGCGTCCGGTTCGTGCTGCCGCCAGGCGTCGGTGAGACGGACGAGGCGGTTGGGGGCGGCGATGCCGTGCATGGCTGCGATCTTGCCGCTGACGATGTCGAACATCGTGGAGCCCACGACCTGGTCGCCGACCACGAAGAGGATGGCGGGGGCGCCGTTGACGAGCGCGTAGTGGATGGCTGGCATGCCACCGGTCAGTCGCCGCTTCGCATCGGTGGGTTTGAAGCCGGCCCGTACGACGGCGGCGATGCGCTGCGGAGTGTCGTACCGCAGCAGCGTCGTGGCCAGGCCGCCGGCGCCGTCGGAGATCGCGGTCGCGTCGTCGGTGAGCAGTGCGACAAGGCGTTCGGTGCGGCCCGAGGTGGCGGCGGCGAGGAATTCCTCGATGATTCTGCGGGCGGACGCGGGGCCGACTTCGGCGCCGCCGCTGCGGGCGGCGGTGACGCGGCGCCGGGCCCGGTGGAGGTGCTGTTGGCTTGCGGACTCGGTGATGTCCAGGATCTCGGTGATCTCGGCGTGGCTGTAGGAGAACGCTTCGCGCAGGACGTAGACGGCCCGTTCGGCGGGGGACAGGCGCTCCATGAGCGTCAGCAGGGCCAGGGAGACCGATTCGCGCTGCTCGAAGGTGTCGGCCGGGCCGAGCATCGGGTCGCCGTCGAGGAGCGGTTCGGGCAGCCAGGCGCCGGCGGTGCGTTCGCGGCGGGTCTGTGCCGAGCGGAGCCGGTCGAGGCACAGGTTGGTGACGACCTTGGTCAGCCATGCTTCCGGCACCTTGATCCGCTGCCGGTCGGCGGCCTGCCAGTGCAGGAACGCATCCTGCACGGCGTCTTCGGCGTCGGTGGCGGAGCCCAGGAGCCGGTACGCCAGCGAGGCCAGCCGGTTGCGGCTGGCCTGGAACCGGCTGGTGTCGAAGTGATCATCGGTGGTGCGGTCCATGTGGATCACCCTAAGGACGCCGATTTCCGTGGTGGTGGGCGGAGGATGGCCGTACTGCCCAGTGAGCTTCGGGACGCGGCTACGCGACCGCGTCCTCGGCGTGGACCCCGTCCGAGGCGGCAGCGGCCAGGCGGTGCTTGCGCTTGGGCAGGCCGAAGGTCGGGTGCGAGGTGGCCCACAGCGACATCTTCACGATGCCCGCCTTGATCCGCGCTGCCTTGCGGCCGCCCATGCACTTCGGCTTCGCCTGCCCTTCGCGGTCGACCATCTGCAGGATTCCGTCCCGCCGCCCGAGGCTGATGTGGTTGCCCGGGTACTCCAGCTTGGTGTTCGCGATCTCGCTGCCGGTCAGGCGTCCCACGATCGCGTCCGTGGCCTGCCGGCCGGTGTAGCCGGCCGAAGCGCAGGACATCGGCAGTGGCCGTCCGTTGTCGCCGATGGCATAGGCGCTGTCACCGGCGGCGTAGACGTTCGGGTGCGAGACCGACCGCATGGTGCGATCGACGACGATCCGGCCGTTCTCGGTGACCTCAAGGCCGCTTGCGGCGGCGATGGGGCTGACCGCGAACCCGGCCGTCCACACGGTCGCGTCGGATGCCAGGACGGTGCCGTCGGCGCACAGCACTCGCGTCGCTTCGACGGCTTCGACGCTGGTGTGCTCCAGGACGGTGATGCCCAGCCGGTCGCAGGTCTGGCGCAGGTGGCTGCGGGCTCCGGCGGAGAGCGGGGCGCCCAGCTCTCCGCGGGCGATGAGCGTCACCGACAGGCCGGGCCGGGATTCGGCGATCTCGGTGGCGGTCTCGATGCCGGTCAGCCCGTCGCCGACGACCAGCACACTCCGGCTTTCGTCCCGCTTGCTCAGGCTGTCCAGGCGCTCGCGCAGGCGCAGCGCGGAGGGCCGGGCGGCGACATCGAAGGCGTGCTCGGCCACGCCGGGGACGCCGTGGTCGGCGCCGTGGCTGCCGAGTGCGTAGAGAAGCGTGTCGTATCCGAGCTCGCCGCCGCCGTCGGCGTCGGCCACGGCGACGACCTGGAGCTCGGGGTCGACTGCGGTGACGCGGGCCCGGCGCAGCCGTACTGCCGTGCCCGCGAAGACCTCGGCGAGCTGTGGAGCCTCGATCTCCTGGCCGGCGGCGAGCTGGTGCAGCCGCAGCCGCTGGACGAAGTCCGGCTCTGCGTTGACCACGGTGATCTCGGTGTCCGCCGGGGACAGCCGACGGGCCAGGGTCCCGGCCACGTACGCTCCGGCGTAGCCGGCACCGAGGACGACGATGCGGTGCTTCATGTCTCGCTCCTGTCGGTTCGCTTGCTTCCGGTGACTTGAGCGGAGCAGCGGCCCGATTCCTGACACGAGCTGAATGTGATGTGGACCACAGGCCGATAAGGCTGTTGCGAGGCTGGCTCGGGGGCGGGCGCACGATTGAGGAAGCCCGGCGGCCCTCAACGTGTCCGCGTCTGTGATCGGTCGGCGGCGCCGGCGGATGTGCGGGGCCGGGGCACGACGGCAACCGGCCCCAGATCGATCCGGACATCCGTGTCCAGGCGGAAGGTGTCGTACGGGTTGACGTTGGGCCGGAACAGCGCGGTCAGGCCGCGTCAGCCCTCGTCGCTCGACTTCTTCGCCCACGTCGGCTCACCGAGGACCTGCTGGACCAGCAGGGCGTTGACGCCGCGGTGCAGCCCCGCCGCACCGCCTGCCCCGACCGGGCCCCGGCGCCCGAGGTCGGCCCCGTCGGCCTCAACTCCCGTGGCGTTCACGCAAATTCGCGTGCGCGCACATCTTGCGCCGCTGTTTCCGTGGCCCTACTTTCAAGTAACCAAATCTGAAGTGCTGTCGTTTCAGATTTTTGGACCCGGGTCTGTCATGCCTATGACAAGACGGCGTCCGGACGTCCCACCCGCGCCATCCCACCCGTGCATTCCGAAGGGACCGGAACCATGAACAGAGCCTCCGCACCGGCCCGTTGGGCCGCGACCCTCGCCCTGGCCGCCTCCGCGCTCACCGCCGCGGCCGTCCCGGCGCAGGCCGACGAACAGCCGCGCAAGCAGTACCCCGTAGGCGGGGTCGCCGACGGGGTGAGCAACTTCTTATTCAGCCCGAACGCCGTGACCGGCGTGAACGACTGGAAGTGCAAGCCGAGCGCCGCCCACCCCAACCCGGTCGTCCTCGTGCACGGCACCGGTGTGAACCTCGGTGCGAACTGGGTCAAGATGGGGCCGACGCTCGCCAACGAGGGCCACTGCGTCTACGCCTTCAACTACGGCATGGGCAGCCCGTTCAGCTTCGGCGGGCGCGTCGGCGGGCTCACCGGTATCGCCAGGTCCGCCGAGACGATGCGCGCGTTCGTGGACAAGGTGCTCGCGGCCACCGGCGCCAAGAAGGTCGACGTCCTCGGGCACTCCCAGGGCGGCATGATGCCGAACTACTACATCAAGCGGCTCGGCGGCGCGCAGAAGGTCGACCGGCTCGTCGCGCTCGCCCCCACCAACCACGGCACCACCCTCAGCGGCCTGGTGAACCTGGGCAAGGCACTGGGCGTGCTCGGCATCGTCAACGGCGCCTTCGACCACCTGGACCTCCAGGGCCTGAAGGACCAGCAGGAGGGTTCCGACTTCCAGAAGGCGCTGTTCGCGGACGGCGACACCGCCCCCGGCGTGCGCTACACGGTCATCGCCACGAAGTACGACCTGATCGCCAGCCCGTACAGCAACGGCTTCCTGAAGGGCGACAACGTCCGCAACATCGTCGTGCAGGACCAGTGCCCGAAGAACCCGGTCGGCCACGTCGGCCTCTTCACGGACGGCCCGACGACCCAGAACGTCGTCAACGCCCTCGGCGCGGACAAGCCGGACTTCCGGCCGAAGTGCGAGGGGTACGGGCTGCCGCTCTGACGGCGCCGACGCCCCGGTGACCGGGGGCGGGGTTGACCGGGGCCCGCCCCCCCGGCCAACCCCGCCCCCCGGCTAACCCCACCCCCGGCTCAGTTCGAGCACCGCCCCCATGAACACCGCCGCCCCCACCACGCACCACGCGAACGTCCGCCGCTGGAGCACCCGGTACGCCTCCTCGTACTCCGTGCGCAGCTCGCGCGAGCGGGCCGCCGTGCGGTCCCAGGCGCGGCGGACGAGCAGCATGTGCTCCTCGGTGTAGTGCCGCTCCACCTCCTCGCGCTGGCCGTCCGTGAGCCAGGGGAGGCGGGCGGCGAACCGCTCGGCCGCCGCCCGGCTCTCCGCCCGGGCGGCCTCGACGAGCAGCAGCCCCTCCAGGTCCCGCACCAGCGCCCGCGCGTCGGCCCCGCGCTCGTCCATCGCCGTCACCGCGCGGCCACCTCCGCCGGTGCGGGCGCCGCCGCGAGCCCGCCCTCGGCCGCCGTGATCTCGGGGTGGTGCAGGTCGAACGCGGGCGACTCGCTGCGGATGCGGGGCAGGGACGTGAAGTTGTGGCGGGGCGGCGGGCAGGAGGTGGCCCACTCCAGGGAACGGCCGTAGCCCCAGGGGTCGTCGGAGGTGACCTGCTCGCCGTACTTCGCGGTCTTCCAGATGTTGTAGAAGAACGGGAGCAGGGACATGCCGAGCAGGAACGAGAAGATCGTGGAGAGCGTGTTCAGGCCGGTGAAGCCCTCCGCCGCCAGATAGTCCGGGATCCGGCGCTGCATGCCCGCCGTGCCGAGCCAGTGCTGGACGAGGAACGTGCCGTGGAAGCCGACGAAGAGCGTCCAGAACGTGATCTTGCCCAGGCGTTCGTCCAGCATCCTGCCGGTGAACTTGGGCCACCAGAAGTGGAATCCGGCGAACATCGCGAAGACGACGGTTCCGAAGATGACGTAATGGAAGTGCGCGACGACGAAGTACGAGTCCGACACGTGGAAGTCCATCGCCGGTGACGCCAGGATCACGCCCGTCAGACCGCCGAAGACGAACGTGATGAGGAAGCCGACCGCCCACAGCATCGGCGTCTCGAACGACAGGGACCCCTTCCACATCGTTCCGATCCAGTTGAAGAACTTCACGCCCGTCGGGACGGCGATCAGGAACGTCATGAAGGAGAAGAACGGCAGGAGTACGCCGCCTGTGACGTACATGTGGTGTGCCCACACCGTCACCGACAGGCCCGCGATGGCGATCGTCGCGCCCACCAGGCCCATGTAGCCGAACATCGGCTTGCGCGAGAAGACCGGGATGACCTCGGAGATGATGCCGAAGAAGGGCAGGGCGATGATGTAGACCTCGGGGTGGCCGAAGAACCAGAACAGGTGCTGCCACAGCAGCGCCCCGCCGTTCGCCGCGTCGAAGATGTGCGCCCCGAACTTCCGGTCCGCCTCAAGGGCGAACAGCGCGGCGGCGAGCACCGGGAAGGCGAGCAGCGCGAGCACGGCCGTGAGCAGCACGTTCCACGTGAAGATCGGCATCCGGAACATCGTCATGCCGGGGGCGCGCATGCAGATGATGGTGGTGATGAAGTTGACCGAGCCGAGGATCGTGCCGAAGCCGGAGAACGCGAGCCCCATGATCCACATGTCGCTGCCGATGCCCGGGGAGTTCACGGCGCCCGACAGCGGGACGTACGCGGTCCAGCCGAAGTCCGCCGCCCCCTGTGGGGTCAGGAAGCCGCCGACGGCGATCAGCGAGCCGAACAGGTACAGCCAGTAGGCGAACATGTTCAGGCGCGGGAACGCGACGTCGGGCGCGCCGATCTGGAGCGGCATGATCCAGTTCGCGAAGCCCGCGAACAGCGGCGTCGCGAACATCAGCAGCATGATCGTGCCGTGCATCGTGAACGCCTGGTTGAACTGCTCGTTCGACATGATCTGCGTACCCGGGCGGGCCAGCTCGGCGCGCATGAACAGCGCCATCACCCCGCCGATGCAGAAGAACGCGAACGACGTCACCAGATACAGCGTGCCGATCGTCTTGTGGTCCGTGGTCGTCAGCCACTTCACGGTTGACTTCATGCCCCGTACGTGTCCGGAAGGCGGCGCGGCATCACCGCGCACCCCTGCCGCGAGAATCACAGCGGCCGGGTGTGAGGATCGGACCCATGCCGGACACCTACGGTCCATGAGCACGGACGATTCCTTCGCGGCCGCCTACCGCGAGCACTACTGGGCGGTGAGCCGGTTCGTCGCGCGCAGGCTCGACGCGGGGGAGGCCCACGAGGTCGAGGAGGTGGTGGCGGACGTCTTCTCCATAGCCTGGCGGCGCCGCGCGGAACTCCCCGATGCGCCGCTGCCCTGGCTGTACGCCGTCGCCCGCAACTGCCTGGCCAACACGGTGCGCGGCCTCGGCCGCCGACGGCGCCTGCTGCACCGCATCGGCCTCAACGAGAGCGCCCACGGCAACCAGGTCGTGGACAGCCCGGACACCGAACGCCCCGGCTCCTGGGTGCACGAGGCCCTGGCCCGGCTCTCCGCCGCCGACCAGGAGGCGCTGCGCCTGACCACCTGGGAGGAGCTGGGCGTCGACGAGCTTGCGGTGGCCCTGGAGTGCAGCCCCGGCGCGGCGGCGATGCGGCTGCACCGGGCCCGCCGCAGACTCCGCGCGGAGATCGACCGGATGCAGATGAACGTACGAGCGGGACGAGCGGGAGCTGAGAGCCGTGACTGACCACCTGGACGACCGGCGCGACGCGCACGACTCCGACTTCGCGCACGACTCCGACTTCGCCCACGACTCGGACCTCGCCCACGACTCCGACCTCACGCACGACTCGGACCTCGCCCACGACTTCGCCCACGACCTCGACCTCCTGCGCGCCGCCAACCCCGTCTCCGCCACCGCGGGCCCCTGGCGGGACCGCCCCCTGGACCACGTCGCCGAGCGCGGCCTCAACCAGCTCCTGCACCGCACCCGCGCCCGCCGCGCACGCCGCCGCGTCGTGCTGTGGGCGGAGGCCGCCGCCGTGGCCTTCGCCGCCGTGCTCGCGCTCACCGTGCCCGACCTGGCCGCCGCGCCCGCCACCGCCGCCGTGCCCGGCGCCCTGCACCCGCGCGACGGCGCCGCCCTGACGCTCGACCGCCTCGCCGACCGCGCGGCGGACGCCGCCCGCGACGGCGGTCCGCGGCTGCGCGAGGGCGCCCACGTCCAGACCTGGAGCCTCGCCATGGACGAGGGCCCCGAAGCCGAGCGCCCGGTCACGCTGCCCGAGGAGCGGCAGGTCCGCTGGCTCCCGGACGGCAGCCGCACCGAACGCGTCACGGCCGACGGCAAGCTGCTCAGCGAGCGGATCTTCCCGCCGGGCCGGTCCGACGCCCCGCCCCGGTCCCGCCCGCCGGGCACCGCCGCCGCCCTGCGCGCCTACCTCACCGAGGTCCACGACCCGGGCTTCCCGCGCCGCAGCACGCCCGCCACCACCCAGGAGCTCCTCGACGCGCTGCCCTCGCTCCTCGACACCTGGACGCTCGGCGCCCGCGAGAGCGCCGCCCTGGCCCGGCTCCTCGCCGACAGCGGCGGCCTGCGGCCCGCGGGCACGGTCACCGACCGGCTCGGCCGCTCCGGCCAGGCGTACGTCCACGACTCCCGCGACGAGCCCCTGCGGTACATGCTGGTCCTCGACCCCGACTCCGGCGAGCCGCTGGGCCTCGAGGTGCTGTTCACCAAGGACCGGCCGCGGTTCGCGGTCGAGGCCGGGGACGTCATGTCGTACAGCGCCTGGCGGCGCTAGCGGGTCCCGGCGCCGTCAGCGGGTCTCGTGCGCCCGCAGCGTGTCCGTGACCGCCTGCCCGATGCGCCGGATGCCCGGTGAACGCACCGGGCACGGGCGGGACTTGGCGGTCGTCGGGGCCAGGCAGAAGTGCAGCGGGTCGTCGGAGCGGTGCAGGGCGGTGCGGCCGCTGTCCGGCTCGGTGCAGTACGCGCGGTGGGCGCGCTCGTACGCCGTGCAGGGCAGCTTCTCCACCCAGGTGTGCCGGGCGGCGGCCGGGCTGACTGACCTGCCCGCGTCGGACACCAAGTCCCCGTTCTCGGCGGCCTGTTGGCGGTAGAGCGCGTTCACGCGGCGCACCCGGTCCGGGGTCATCGGGTCCGGGCCCTGCGACACCCACACCACCCGGGGCCGCTTGCCGCCCGCCTCGCGCGCGGCGTCGGTGATCTGCCCGGTCAGACGGCGCGCGTCGGCCGCGTACCGGGCGAAGTACCGGTCCCGCGCCTTGTCGTACGTGATGCCCTCCATGCAGGGCGTGTAGCCCCAGGCGTTCCCCCAGAACTGCAGCACCACATAGTCGGGCCGCAGCTCGCGCACGAGCGTCGCCGCCTTGTCCCTGTCCGGTACGAGGGAGTCCTTGCCGGTGCCCTCCAGGTAGTCGCAGAGGGTGGTGCCGGAGTAGGGGGCGCTGGTGTAGCGGGCGCCGAGCTGGTCGCGCAGGAGGGTGCCGAGGACGCTCTGGTTCTCCATGGCGAGGGAGTCGCCGAGGTAGAGGACCTTGGGGCGGGTGGTGGGGCGCGGGGCGGCGGGGCCGTCCTTCGCGCCGCCGCCGGGCTTGGCGCGCCTGCCGCCGCCGCGTTCGTCCCGCGCGTCGCGGTTCGCCTCCGCGCGGCCCCGGGTGGTCTGCGACGCGCCGTCCGTGGGGTCGTCCAGGGCGGGGGCGGGCGGCGCCCCCCGGTCGGCATCGCCGCCGGAGCCCGGGTCCCCGCACCCGCCGGCCAGGAGCGCGCCGAGCAGCACTCCGATCCACCACGCCTTACGCATCCGCAACTCCCGTCCCACCCCACGGAATCGGCCCCCAGGCAAGCACAGCCGGGGCGGCGGCGGAAGTCATGCGTGCGCCGACCGTGGCGGACGGGGTGCTGTCGGCCGCGTACCGGCACCACCGCGGCCATTACCTCGGGCGTAATCGACCCCCGCGCGCCCGCCCGGCAGTCTTTGGGTCACCGGAGCCCGGGCGGCGCACTCCGCCCGGTCTCCGGGGCACAGGACCGTGACCCACGACACCGCCGGAGGCGAACACCCATGGCCGCACAGGACGTTCACGAGACCGCCGTCGCCCGCTACTTCGAGGCCTGGAACAGCGCCGACCCCGCGAGCCTGGGCAAGGCCGTGGCCGCCGCGTGGACCGAGGACGGCACCTACACCGACCCGCTGGCCGACGTCGCGGGGCACGAGGGCGTCGCCGCGGTGATCGCCGGGGCCAGGGAGCAGTTCCCCGGCTTCTCGTTCCGCCACACCGGTGAGGTCGACGGCCACCACGGCATCGCCCGCTTCAGCTGGGAGCTGGTGTCCGACGCGGACGGCTCGGCTCCGGTGGCCGGGTTCGACGTGATCGTCCTGGCGGAGGACGGCCGGATCCGGTCGGTGCACGGGTTCCTGGACCGGGTGCCGGCCGCCTGAGAGGCGTACGCACGCGCGTGGGGCCCCGGACCATGACGGTCCGGGGCCCCACGCGTGTCTGTCTCGGGTCAGGCCTCGCGCGGCGCGACCTCGCCCATCCGGCCCCAGCCGTCCATGCCCGGGATGTCGGTGCTGACGATCTGGGGGATCTCGGCGATGGCGTACGACATGGTGTCCATCGCGGCCTTGAAGTGCGCGGACTCCACGTGCGCCGCGCCCGCCTCGCCGTCGCGGAACGCCTCGACGAGGACGAACTGGTGCGGGTCGTCGACGCTGCGCGACCACTCGAAGAACAGGTTGCCCGGCTCCTCGCGGGTGGCCCGCGTGAAGTCGTCGACCAGGTCGAGCCAGTCGGCGCTCCGCTCGGGGCGGACGGTGAACTTTACGGTGATGAAGATCATGGGGGGTCGTTCCCTGGATTGCTGTGCAGTGCACCCATGAACGTACCCCGTCCCCGGTCCTTCGACTACCTGGCCACGAACTGGGTGAGGATCGCCTGCACCTCGTAGATGTCGACACCCTTGGTGAAGGTCTTCTCGATCGGCACGGGGTTGCTGGAGATCCATATCTTCAGCTCCGCGTCGAGGTCGAAGTGGCCCGCGGTCTCGACCGAGAAGTGCGTGATGCTGCGGTAGGGAACCGAGTGGTACTCGACCTTCTTGCCGGTCATGCCCTGCTTGTCGACGAAGATCATGCGGCGGTCGGTGAGCAGGATGGTGTCGCGGATCAGCCGGTAGGCGGCGTACACCTGCTCGCCGTGGCCCATCAGTCGGGCGTACTCCTGCTGCGCCGACGCCGGGTCGACGGTGTGGGCGTTTCCGAACAGCGCCATGTCAGGCCCCCCTCGTGTGACGATGCGTCCAGCCACCGTACGTGAACACCCGTGCGGGGCCCTAAGGAACTACCCGCGCTGACGCGCCCTGCGGGCCGGGCGCGGGCTCTCCGCCGGGGTCGCCAGATGCCCGTCGACCAGCCGGTTCAGGGCGCGCAGCAGGGCCGTACGGTCCGTCGCCGAGAGGGCGCCGAGGGCCTCCTCGTGCACCCGGTCGACGATCCGCTGGCTGTGGGCGGCGACCTTCGCGCCCGCGGCGGTGACCGCGATGATCCGGGCCCGCCGGTCCTGGCTCGACGGCCGCCGCTCGGCGAGCCCGGCCTCCTCCAGGGCGTCCACGGTCACGACCATCGTCGTCTTGTCCATGTCCCCGATCTCGGCGAGCTGCGCCTGGGTGCGCTCCTGCTCCAGGGCGTGCACCAGGACGCAGTGCATGCGTGCCGTGAGCCCGATCTCGCCGAGCGCCGCCGCCATCTGCGTACGCAGGACGTGGCTCGTGTGGTCGAGCAGGAAGGAGAGGTCCGGTTCCGTGCGGGCGGGTGCCATGGCGGTCATGTCGTCAGCGTAGCCGAGGAGACGGATATGGGCCCGAGATAGATAGTCTGCAACAAAACTATCTGCTACGGTCCTGAACATCGGACGGCCCCGGCGCACGCCGGGCCGCGCCTTCGTCAACGGGAGAGCCCATGTCCGCCACCGCTTCCGCACCCGCCCCTGCGTCCGCCCCTGCACCCGCCCCCGTGGCCGTCACGGAGCCCCCGCCCACCGCCCGCCAGAAACGCCTGGCCCTGGGCGTCATCGCCACCGGAATGCTGATGATCATCCTCGACGGATCGATCGTGACGGTCGCCATGCCCGCGATCCAGCAAGACCTGAACTTCACGTCGGCGGGCCTGAGTTGGGTGGTGAACGCGTACCTGATCGCGTTCGGCAGCCTGCTCCTGCTCGCGGGTCGCCTGGGCGACCTGATCGGCCGCAAGCGGATGTTCCTTGCGGGCACCGGCGTCTTCACCCTGGCCTCGGTCCTTGCGGGCCTCGCGGCCGACCCGGCCACCCTGATCGCGGCCCGCTTCCTCCAGGGCATCGGCGGCGCGATGAGCTCGGCGGTGAGCCTGGGCATCCTCGTGACCCTGTTCACGGAGCCGAAGGAACGGGCGAAGGCCATCGCGGTGTTCAGCTTCACCGGCGCGGCGGGCGCCTCCCTCGGGCAGGTCCTGGGCGGAGTCCTGACGGACGCCCTGAGCTGGCACTGGATCTTCTTCATCAACCTGCCGATCGGCCTGGCCGCGCTGCTCCTCGCGCTGCCCGCGCTGCCCGCCGACCGGGGCCTCGGCATCAGGGCAGGGGCGGACGTGACCGGGGCGCTCCTGGTCACCGGGGGCCTGATGGCCGGGATCTACGGCGTCGTCAAGGTGGAGGCGCACGGCTGGCTCTCCGCCCACACCCTCGGCCTCGGCGCCCTGGCCCTCGCCCTGCTCGGCGCGTTCACCCACCGCCAGACCCGCGCCCGCACCCCCCTCCTGCCCCTCCGCATGTTCCGCTCCCGCAACGTGACGGGCGCCAACGCGGTCCAACTCCTCATGGTGGCGGCCCTGTTCGCCTTCCAGGTCCTGGTGGCCCTCTACCTCCAGAACGTACGCGGCTACGGAGCCTCGGCCACCGGCCTCGCCATGCTCCCCGCGGCCGTGGCCATCGGCGTGGTCTCCCTCGGTGTCTCGGCCCGCCTGAACGCCCGCTTCGGCGAGCGCAACGTCCTGCTGGCGGGGCTGCTCCTGCTCGTGGCGATGCTCGCCCTCCTGGCCCGGGTCCCGGTGCACTCCTCGTACGCCCTCGACCTCCTCCCCGTCATGCTCCTCGCCGCGGGCTTCGGCCTGGCCCTGCCCGCCCTCACCGCCCTCGGCATGTCCGGCGCCCGCGAGGACGACGCGGGCCTGGCCTCGGGCCTGTTCAACACCACGCAGCAGATCGGCGGCGCCCTGGGCGTGGCGGTCCTCTCCACCCTGGCCGCCTCCCGCACGGAGCGGACCCTGGCCGGGGGCGGCACCCCCGCGGAAGCCCTGACCTCCGGCTACCACCTGGCCTTCACGGTCGGAGCTGCCCTCCTGGTGGCGGCCCTTGCGGTGGCGCTGACGGTGCTGCGCCCGACCCGGCCGGGCCCCTCGGACCTCGGGTCGGCCTGACGTCAGGCGGCCGGGGCGGCGCTGTCCGGGTGGGAGCGGTCCCGGCGGAACTCGTTCGGGCGCCGGTGCTCCTGGATCAGGGCCAGGACGAGGACGAGCGTCACCGCCACCAGGTGTTCGCGGCCCGCCAGGTTCGGTTTCAGGATCGAGCCCACCACCGTCGGCACGACGGTCAGGAGGCACAGGACGGGCGCCCGCAGCCGCACCGCCAGATAGGTGAAGAGGCCCACCACGGCCGCCGACGCGCCGGTGTCCACGTCGTGGGCGTACGCGGCCGGTACTCCCGCGAAGTGGTCGGGCCCGATGGCCACCATCACCCGCGCGCTGAGGGTGCCGGCCAGCGTGGCCGCGTACGCGATGAGCAGGGTGCGTTTCCAGCCGATGAGGAGCTGGGCGAGGCCGAGGGAGAGGAGCAGGCGGGGGAGGCCGCCCCAGACCGGCTGGTCCCGGGTCGGGACCAGGACGGAGACCGGGGTGCGCAGGAGGGACTGCCAGAGCGGCTGGTCGGCGCGGACCTCGCTGAACCGGCGCACGACGCGGTCGCTCGACGGGATCTGCTGGAGTTCGTGCAGGCAGATCATGGCGAGGGCCGCCGTCACGGCCAGGGAGACCCCGGCCGCGCGGCGGCCCCGCAGCTCCCGCCACGCGGCCAGGCAGAGGCACTGCCACTCGGCCCGCAGGGCGGCGCGGAGACGTCGGACGGCCAGCACAGCTCGCGGCATCGGCTGACCGTCCTCTTTCCCCCACCGCGTCGCACCGCCCGGCACTTCGCACACATATGTCCGTCGGGGTCAGGTTAGATCATGCTTGCTATTTCGCGACGAATCCCATCATCATGATCGACTTTCGGTCCGAGACCGGGCGGGAGAGCAGATCGGTGCTGAGGTACAGCTTCCCGTGGGTGTAGTGCAGCTCCGACATGAGCGGCGGCAGGGCGGTCGGGCGGGTGGTGGCGTCGAGCAGCAGGGTCTGCTTCATCGTGCGGCCGTGCACGGAGTAGACCCGGGCGAACGGGGCGCTCTTGTAGACGAGGAGGTTCCCGCCGTCCATGCGGATGGGGAAGACCGGGGCCTCGTCGCCGCCCTTCAGGCGCTGCCCGGTGGTCTTCCCTGTGGCCAGGGAGAACACCACGATGTCGTTCGTCGTCGTGTACTCCTTCTCGCCGTCGCGCCGCGCCGTCGCCACGTACAGCTTGCCGTTCCCGGCCACGATGCCCTTGCAGTCCTCGTTGGTCGACGACGTGCCGCAGGTGTGCATGTACTGGCCGTCCGGCAGCTCGAACTTCTTCCGCAGCTTGCCGCGGTCGTCGAGGGAGAAGATGTCCGAGGCACCGGACGTGGTGATCTCGCCGGAGTCCGTGCCGACCACCACCGGCCAGGTGGAGATGACGTTCGGGGACTTGACGCCCTCGGGCATCTTGTAGCTCCACTTGGGCTTGCCCGTGACCGGGTCGAGCAGCTCGACCGTGAACTTCGGCGTGCTCAGCTCACCGCAGGAGCGCACCGCCACGAGCCGGTCGCCGCCGCCGTAGCCGACGTCCCGGCACTTCTCGCCCAGCTTCGGCTTCCACAGGAGCTTGCCGGAGCGCAGGTCGAAGGCCGCGCCGCCGTAGATGCCGGAGAGCGCCACGGTGTCGCCGCTGATCGTGGCCTGGTTGAACTGCGTCTTCTCCTTCTGGTAGCCGATGCTGACCGACTTGGTCCAGAGCTTCTCCCCCGTGTTGACGTCGAACGCCATGACCTCGGTGCAGGGCGCGTAGCCGTTCTCGTCGTCCCCGGGCTTCGGCGCGGGCTGGGTGACGACGACGGCTATGGAGTCGTGGCCGAGGTTGGTGGAGCCCGCGCAGGACATCCCGGGCTTGTCCAGCTTCCACAGGTCCTTGCCGGTGGCCGCGTCCAGGCCGGTGATCCGCTTGACCGACGCCTTCGCGTACACCGTGTCGGTGAGCCAGGACCCCTTCACCCGGTACGTGCTCGCCCCCTTCGGCAGCTTGGGCTGCTCGGCCGCGCCCTTGAAGGAGGCCTTCGGGTCGGCGGGGACCCGCTCCTTCGGCTTCTCGTACGCGGGTCCGGCGCCGTCGGCCCGCGGCTTGCCCGCCGACTTGTCCTTGGAGCCGTCGTCGTCGCCCTGCTGACTGGCGTACCAGACACCGCCGCCGACGATCAGCGCGATGGCGAGCACGGCGGAACCGATGATCGCCGCCCGGCCCCGGGAGCGCCCGCCCCCACCCGGTGACGGGTTCGTCGCGGTCACCGGCTGGGGCGGTCCGAATTCGCCGGGCTGGGAGTATCCGCCGGGCTGCCCGTAGCCGCCGGGCGGCGGCTCGACCGGCGGTCCGAAGCCGCCCGGCTGGGGCCCCTGCGAGGGCGGCTGGGGCGGCGGGGGTCCGAATCCGCCCGGCTGGGGCGGCGGCGACTGCGGTGAGGGTGGGTTGGTCATCGTGACTCCAGGAACGGCGGGGGGACGGCGGTGCGGGCAGGGGCCGGAACGGCTGTGGGGACTGCTGGGGGAACGGCTGCGTCACGGTCCGAACGAGAGCATCCGCCCGTTCTTCTCCTCGCCCGCGGAACCGTGGCTCCTGCCGTCGAGGCGCGTCGGCGTGACGAACAGTCGCCCGTCGGAGTACAGCGTGTGCCCGGCGAACATGAAGACCTCGATCTTCTGCGCGGCGCCGGTGTGCTTCAGGAGCACCTTCGGCTTGCCGCCGCCGGGCGGGAGCAGCAGGGTGCGCCCGGTCATGTCCCGGTACGGCCGCGCGTACACGATCACCCCGGGCCCGTCCCGGTCGCTGACGGTGACGGGCAGGAGCTGCCGTCCCCCGGCGGCGGCGGACCACTTGGCCTTGCCCGTGCCGAGGTCGAACGCGGTGATCCTGTTGGGCCCGAGGGTGTCCTTGGGCTTGCCCGCGAGGTACAGCGTGTCGTGGGCGACGACGCCCCCGACGCAGTTCTGCACGCCCTCGCCGGAGTCCCCGGCCCCGGTGCACTGCTCGAACTCGTCCTGGTCGAGGCCGATCCAGGACCGCTGCTCGCCCCGCTTGTCGACGGCGGCGACGGCCCACTTCTCCGGCTCGGCGCGGCTGCGCAGGACGACGACGACGGGGGCGACGGAGTACACCTTGTCGATGGTCCACCCCTTCTTGCTGCGGTAGTTCCACTCGGCCTTGCCGGTACGGGGGTCGATCTTGCGCAGCCTGCCGTGGGCGAGGTTCGAGCCCGCCGCGCACGAGCGCACCTGGAGCAGCCCGGCGCCGCCCGCGACACCGCGCAGGAAGCAGGCGCCCTCGCGCTGGTGCTTGGTCGTGAACATCCGCTTGCCGTCCCGCAACCGGTAGGCGTGCGCGGTCGAGTCCTGGTCGACCATGACGGTGGAGCCGCTGATCGCCACGTGCGTGGCGATGGTGCTGTCCAGCGTGCTGTGCTCGGTGAGCTGCTTGTGCCAGCCCTTCTTCCCGGTCTTCAGGTCGATCAGCTGCAGCTGATTGCACTTGGCCCCGATGTCGGACTCGTTCGTCGTGTAGACGACGACGACCTTGCCGTCGGGCGAGGGGTTCACCGGGGTGTCGCAGATCTCGCCGGGCAGCCGGACCCGCCACGCCCTCTTGCCGCCGTCGCTCTTGAACGCGGTGACCTCGTCGTACTCGGCCTGGGCGACGAGGCCGTCCACGCGCCACAGGTCGAGCAACTGGCCGCCCTTGCCCGGCAGTTTCACGTCGTTGACGGCCAGCCAGGCCTTGGCGTCACCGGGCTTGCGTCCGGCGTTGACGTCGATCTGCCCGGCCGACCCGGTGCCCTTGCCGCCGTCGTCGTCGCTGCCGTCGCGCGCGGGCGGCGACTCGCTGTCGTCCCGCGTGGGCTTCCGCGAATCCTGCGCCACGGGCTTACGGGAACCGTCCTTGTCCCCGTCGCCGTCTCCCCGCGTGAGCACGAAGACGCCCGTGCCCACGAGCGCCAGGGCGAGGGCGCCGACGCCGACGACGAGGGCGCGCTTGCGGGAACTCGTGGGCGGCTGTCCGGACGGGGGCCCGAACGGAGGCTGAGCGGGCGGCTGCGGCAACGGCTGGGCGTAGGGGTTGCCGGGGACCGGCTGGTGCGCCGGCGGACGCCCCGGCTCGGGCTCATGACTGACCATGGCAGAGAGTGTGTCCCAACCAACGGAGTTTTTAGAGACTTTTTCTAGAAAAAGTTTTCGGTGCTGGATCTGAACTACGCTGTTCCGCATGGCGCCTAAGCAGCAGCGTGGCGAGGCCACGGTCGACCTGCTCCTGGACACGGCCCTGCGGGTGTACGCGGCATCGGGACAGCAGGGATTCACGGTCAACGCGGTCACGGCGGCGAGCGGCGTCAGCTTCGGCAGCCTCTACCACCACTTCGGCAGCTTCGACGGTCTGGCCGCCGCGCTCTACATCCGCTGCCAGGACCAGCTCTGCGACCCCGTGGTGGCCGCCGTCACCCGCTGCCGCACGGCCCGCACCGGCATCCAGGCCTTCGTCAGGGCGTATCTGGACTTCACCCGCGACCACCGCGACGTGGCCACCTTCCTGCACGCCTCCACGTACTCCCGCTATCTCGCGGCCCACGCCAAGGAGGTGATGGCGGCCAAGGAGGCCAAGTTCGCCGCCATCTCCTCCTGGATGTACGCCCGCGTCGCCGCGCGCGAAGTGGCCGTGCTCCCCGACCAGATGATCGAGGTCCTGCTCCTCGGCCCGGTCGCGGAGACGGCCCACCGCTGGCTGTCCGGCACCTACGAGGTGGATCTGGACGAGGCGGTCCGGGTGCTTCCCGACCGGATCTGGCGGTCGCTGCGGGCGGATCAGGCGCTGCGGGCGGACTAGGGCCTGTCCGGCGTCGGGTCGGCGTGGCGTCCCGGCTGTCCCGGCTCCGTCGGCTGTCCGGGCGCCGTCGGCTGTCCGGGCGTCGGGATGGCGGTCGTGTCGAAGCCGTCCGCGATGATCCGTCCCGCCAGCTCCGACAGGCGCAGACGATGGGCGCGCGCGTACGAGCGGAAGGCCGCGAAGGCGTCGTCGACGGAAGTGTCCCAGCGCTCGGCGAGCACCCCCTTGACCTGCTCCACCAGGATGCGGCTGCTCAGCGCGGCCTCCAACTGGCTGTTCTCGATGTGCGACTGCTCCAGCGTGCGCTGCTGGAGGATCGCGATGGTCGCCACGTCGGCGAGCGCCTGCGCGAGCGCGATGTCGTCCTCGGTGAGCGGCCCCGGGGCGGCCTGGAACAGGTTGAGGGCGCCGACGACGCGGTTGCGCAGGCGCAGCGGCAGCGCGTGCGTGACGGAGTAGCCCGTCTCGCGGGCCCGTACGGCGAAGTGGGGCCAGCGGGCCGTCTCCTCCGGGGACGTCAGGTCGATGTTCGTGCGGGCGGCCCCGCTGTGGTAGCACTCCACGCAGGGGCCCTGGTCGTGCTGGAGCGCGAACAGCTCGAGGAGCCGGGCGTGTTCGTCCGAGGCGGCGATGATCTGGAGCTCGTCGTGCGCGTCCACGAGCAGGATCCCGGCCGCCGACACGTCGAGCAGTTCGACGCAGCGGGTGGACAGGCGCTGCAGCAGGTCGAGTACGTCGAAGTCCTCGACCAGGGAGTCCGCGACTTCCACGAAGATCTCCGCAAGACGTCGTTCGCGGGCCATACCGATCATTCCTCTCCACCGCCGGGCGAACACGGCCCGTCCTCGTCGTCGTCGAACTCGTCGTCGTAACCGTCGTAACCGTCGTCGAAACGGAGCCTGCGGGCGACCACGTCGGCCGAGACCTCCCCGAGCGGCCGCCCGCTGCTGTAGGCGTGCGCCCGCAGCCGCAGCAGCGCCTCCTCCATGGACACCGCGAGCTGGACGCTGATCATGCCGGTGGCCTGGTGCACGGCCGGGCGGTTCAGTCCGGCGAGCCGCGTGGGCCCGGGTCCGGGACCGCCGCCGTTGCACTCGCTGCGCCGGTCCCCGTTCAGGAGCGCGCCGGTCAGCGCGGCGGCCAGGGCGCGGGCGTCCATCGCCTGCTGGGCGCCGAGCCGCCGGTCCGGGGCGCTCAGCACGGTGAGTACGCCCACCCGGATGGCGCCGACGCTCAGCGGGAAGCAGCACACGCCGTGCACGCCGAGCTCCTGCGCGCCCCGCAGCAGTTCGGGCCACCGGTCGGGGCGCACCCGGCCGAGGTCGGGTTCGAGGACGGGGGAGCCGGCGCGGACGGCGTCAGGACCCGGGCCCTCGCCGAGTGTGAACTGCAACTCCTCGAACCGCGCGCTCACTTCGGGGTAGTGCCACACCGGCTCCGCCATCCGCTCCGCGCCCACGAGCGCCGACAGTGCCACGCCGTCGGCGCGCAGCGCCCGCGCGCAGGCCCGCGCGAGGTCGACGCCGTCGTACCGGAGCAGCGACCGCAGGACGGCGGCCATGCCGTCGCTGATCACCGGAATCCGCTCCTCGATGGCCGGGCCGTGCCGGGTTGGACCGTGCCGGGGCAGGCCGCCCCCGGCCGGTCCGTCGACCGGCCGCCGCCGTGCCTCACGCGGGCCGGTCCGCTGCCGGGGGACGCCGCTCGCCCTCGTCGGCCGGTACGCCCCGCCAGGCGTCCCGTGCGCTCGCGTACCGGGGAAACCGGTCGACGAGGCCGCTGGCCCGGAGCACGAGCGCCGTCCCGGGGCCGGTGCGGACGAGGCGGAGCCAGCCGAGCCGCCGTCGGCAGTCCTCCCAGGTCGCGCAGAGGGGCGCGAGGACGCTGCCGTCCATGAACGACACCTGGCTCAGGTCGACGATGAGCCAGGGGTGGCCGGGCCTCAGGCCGCGCGCCCGGTCCAGGTCGCGGGCCAGGTCCGGGACGGTGATCAGGTCCAACTCGCCTTTGGCGTGGATGACTTGGCAGTCCTCGAACAGGTCGGGATACGGGCCCATGGGTCCCATCGCCTCTGCCTTCCGGGTGCTTTCGCCTTGCGCAGGGCCTCTGTTGCGCGGGGTGGGACTGCACGGAGAGGGCCGGGGTCACGGGCGGCCGTACGACCAGCGTACTGCCGGGGGCGGCGCGGGTCCCGGCCGCTTCGGGTGTGCGCGTTGGGCGTCGGTGCGGGTGCCGCGCGTGACGCGTTCTGGTGGTTCGGGGGCGGTCGCTGACCGGGGGAGCGGGGGTGCCGCGGATGCCGCGGGTTCCGGAGGGGGCCGCAGGGGGCGGCAGGGGGGTCGCAGGGTTCCTTAGAGGTCCGCGGCGCGTGGCTCCGGTGAAGTCCGCTGCCGCAAAGCCCTTTTTCCCCCTGGGCGAGTACGGTGGGCACACCGAGGGCACTTCGCACGCCGGTGACCGGACCGGCCTCGTTCTCCCGATGCTCCGCGCCCCCCCCCGCACGAGGACGGCCCTGGACCCCGGCCGCACGGCCCCTTACCGAGGCCGAGGACCCCGCCCGCCGCATGGTTCGGCGGGCCCCCAAGACAGGAGTCGCCCGCTCATGTCCACCGTCCTTCAGCGCCTGCCCGCCCAGCCCGTGGTCCGTCTCCGGCTGGCTCCGCACGACTTTTCGCCCCGCCGCGTCGACGGGGCGTGGTGGCCCCGATCCCGCGACCTGATGGTCGAACTGCCTCTGCTCCTCGGTGTGTTGCCACCGGCGTGGGGGCAGGTCGACGCCGCCAGCGTGCACGAGGACGTGTGGTCGCCGTCCCCCCGGCGGCTGCTCATCGCCGGCCATCTCGTACAGCTGCGCAGGGAGCCGGGCGCCCGCAACCGGCACACGATCTGCCTGCTCAGCTCCGGCCGGGGCCGCAGGGACCTGCTCGTGGTCCCGCCGGAGGTGGCCGGGTCCGACGCCGAGCGCCTGATGGCGGCGGTGGCGGCGCAGGCGTGCTGAGCGGCTCAGCGGTGGCCGGGGCCGGTGTCGGTGTCGGTGTCCGGCCTGGATTCGGACTCGGCGCCGGAAGTCCGGGCGTCGGCTGCTTCGCTCGCCGCCCTGCGGTACTCCGCGTTGATCCGCTGGGCCTCCTCAAGTTGGTCCTCAAGGATGACGATGCGGCACGCGGCTTCGATGGGGGTGCCCTTGTCGACGAGTTCACGGGCGCGGGCGGCGATGCGCAGCTGGTAGCGGGAGTAGCGCCGGTGGCCGCCCTCGGAGCGGAGCGGGGTGATCAGGCGGGCCTCGCCGATGGCCCGGAGGAAGCCCGGGGTGGTGCCGAGCATCTCCGCTGCTCGGCCCATCGTGTAGGCGGGGTAGTCGTCGTCGTCCAGACGACCACTGAGGGGGATATCTGCTGTCATGTCACCTCGTTGTGCAACGCGTCGAGGGGCCCCGATGCCGTACGGCACCCGGGGCCCCGAACGAATTCAACACCATGCGTCGCCTCCGCCGCCCTGGCGACTTTCCGATTCCGCCCCCGGTCGGGGCCGTACGCGGGGTGGGGCGGGGACCGGCCGCTGAATAGAATCCGCTGTCATGTCGAACACTGACGAGCTGCTCGTCAACATCTCCGCCATGGTCGAGTCGGAGCAGAGCAACCAGATGTCGCTTACCGTAGTCGTCGCCGGCGCCGTGCTCACCGGCCGCCTCGCTCCCGAGAGCGTGTGGAGGCAGCGGGTCTCCGAGGTCCTGAAGGACTCGGACCGCCTCGGCCCGTTCTCCGACGTCTTCGCCGGTCACAGCACGCCGGTCCGGTCCGCACCGGACACGGACGACGGCGGCGGCGCGCCCACGCATCTCCACTTCCACCTCGCCCGGATCCTCCAGGGCAGCGTGGGGATCCCCGATACCGGGGGCATGTACCGGGTCGCGATCAAGGACGTCAGCGCCTGGACCGTGGGTGACTTCAGCTACTCCGACCAGTGAACACGCATGCGTGAAGGGCCCCGCCGACTCGTCTCGGCGGGGCCCTTCACGGTTTTCGGACCTGTGTGCGGTGCCTTACGGCTCCGGGGCGCCCTACGGCTCCAGCGTGGCGGGGCCGGGGACGGGGCCGCCGAGCAGCGCCGAGGCGTTCTGTACGGGGGCGAGGGGCTGCTGGGGCGCGGGCTCCTGGGCGCTGCGGCAGGTGAAGCCGAGTCGGGTCATGGCGCGGGTGACCTCGCCGCTGGTGAAGTCGCGGCGGTCCTGGCGGGTGATGACGGCGCCGACCTGCTTGGCGGGGTAGTTGCGGCGGCCGATGATCACGTACTCGCCACCGGTGACCGGCTCGGGCTCGACGTCCTTCATCGTGGCCAGCACTTCGCTCTTGGAGAGGTCGAACGGGAACCTGGCAATGACGCAGCGCATGATGCCTCACAGACGGGGAGAGAAGGGGCTGAGCGGGGCTACGGGCTGAGCGGGCTGAGCGGTCCAGACGGGGCCGGGTGGCGCGGGGGCCGGGCGGCCCGGGCGTGGCCGCGGGTCCGCCGGGCCACGGGGCCCTGAGGAGACTCTAGGGCCTGTCCGGTGGGCCGACCCTAGGCCCTCGGGGTGGCGGACCGGCTCCGCCCGCCGCGACCGCGACGTCCCCGGGGCGAGGAGGAGGCGCTGCGGCGGGGTCGCTCCGGGGCGGGCGCGCGGATCACGACCGGGATCCCGGACGGCGCCTGAGCTCCGGTGATGCGGCTCAACTCGGCTTCGCCCGAGCGCACTTCTGTGGTCTGCGCGGTGACGCCCGCGGACGCCATCAGACGGCTCATCGCGCGCCGCTGGCTGGGGGTCACCAGGGTGACGACGCTGCCGGACTCCCCGGCGCGGGCCGTGCGGCCGCCGCGGTGCAGATAGTCCTTGGGGTCGGTGGGCGGGTCCACGTTCACGACCAGGTCGAGCTGGTCGACGTGGATGCCGCGCGCCGCCACGTTGGTGGCGACGAGCACCGACACATGCCCGTCCTTGAACTGGGCGAGGGTCCGGGTGCGCTGCGGCTGGGACTTTCCGCCGTGCAGCGCTGCGGCGCGGACACCGCTGCTCAGCAGGTGCTTGGTCAGCAGGTCCACCGCGTGCTTGGTGTCCAGGAACATGATCACCCGGCCGTCCCTGGCCGCGATCTCGGTGGTCGCCTGGTGCTTGTCGGCGGCGCGCACGTGCAGGACGTGGTGGACCATCGTGGTCACCGCCCCCGCGGACGGGTCGACGGAGTGCACCACCGGGTCGTTCAGATAGCGCCGGACGAGCAGGTCGACATTGCGGTCCAGGGTGGCGGAGAACAGCATCCGCTGCCCGCCGGGCCGCACCTGGTCGAGCAGCGCCGTGACCTGCGGCATGAAGCCCATGTCGGCCATCTGGTCGGCCTCGTCGAGGACGGTCACGTCGACCTGGTCCAGACGGCAGTCGCCCCGGTCGATGAGGTCCTTCAGGCGCCCGGGAGTGGCCACGACGATCTCCGAGCCGCCGCGCAGCGCGCTCGCCTGGCGTCCGATCGGCATCCCGCCGACGACGGTGGCCAGGCGCAGCCGCAGCGAGCGGGCGTAGGGCGTGAGCGCGTCGGTGACCTGCTGAGCGAGTTCACGGGTGGGTACGAGGACGAGTCCGAGCGGCTGCCGGGGCTCGGCACGACGGCCCGCCGTGCGGGCGAGCAGGGCCAGGCCGAACGCGAGGGTCTTGCCGGAGCCGGTGCGGCCGCGGCCGAGCGCGTCGCGGCCCGCGAGGGTGTTCGGCAGGGTCGCCGCCTGGATCGGGAACGGCACGGTGACGCCTTCCCGGCCGAGGGCGGTGAGGAGCTCCGTGGGCATGTCCAGGTCGGCGAACGCCTCGACGGCGGGCAGCGCGGGGGTGATCGTCTTCGGCGGGGCGAACTCGCCCTGGAGCGCGGTGCGGTGCCGGGCGTGGCCGTTCGGGCGGGACGGGCCGCCGGCGCGGCCCGCGGAATTCGGTCGTCCCGAGCCGGTGCGGCCGCCGGAATTCGGGCGGCCAGAACCGCCGGTTCGGGTACGGGTGTAGCGATCGCCATTGCGTGTGCGGTTCATGCGGAACCTTCCTTGATGTGGCACGTATCGGCAGGTATCAAGGAATTCCCGCAGCACAAGGGGCGGCGCAGAGAATCGCAAGAACGAGCCAAGAGTGGCGGGACAATTCCCGCGAGAAATGCGCCCTGTGGCGCTGCCGTGGAATACGGCGGACGCGGTGGGCGTCCGGAAACGCAGCGAGCTGGGGCCCGCACCCCAAGGTGCGGGCCCCAGCTGCGAAGTGCGTGTATCCGCTGCGTCAGGCGGGGACGATGTTCTCCGCCGTCGGGCCCTTCTGGCCCTGCGCGATGTCGAACGTCACCTTCTGGCCCTCGAGCAGCTCACGGAAGCCCTGGGTGGCGATGTTCGAGTAGTGGGCGAAGACGTCCGGGCCGCCGCCGTCCTGCTCGATGAAGCCGAAGCCCTTTTCCGCGTTGAACCACTTGACCGTACCAGCAGCCATTTTCTTCTCCTTCGGGGCGGTGCTCGGAGTCCGCCCTGTGCGGACCCCGTGTCGCCGTGATGTGCCCCGTCGGAAAAAATGAACCGTTTTCGGGAACCACAACTGCAACTGAGATCGACAGTAGCACGGCAGGATCGCGTGAGGGTGAAAAAGGAAATTGCTCCGGCTGTCGCGCGAGGAACCCTCAGTGCGCCTCGCCGCAATTCCTCATCTCGCCACGACAGATATTGTCCCGCCGAGATCTCAGAGGCCGAACTCCTGCGGGGACAGGCCGAGTGCGGCGCACGCCTCGCGCAGGACCTGCTCCTCGGCCGGGGCGACATAGCCGTCCGCGCCCGCGACGACCAGGCCGGTCTGCACGACCGCCCGCGCCTCCGTCTGCTTCTTGGCCGCCTTGGCGATCTCCTGGAGGACCTCCGTCTTGCCCTGCTGGAAGTTGAACGCCAGCTGGTCCACGTGCTTGTTGAACCGCTGGCGCAGCTGCTCCGGCGGGAAGTTCTGCAGCACGTCGTTCTGCAGGATCAGCGACTCCACGTGCTGCCGCTCGGCCGGGTCGACCTGGCCGTCGGCGGCCGCGACCAGGGCGCACATGGCCATGCTCGCGTCGCGGTACGAACCGCTCTTCAACTCCGTCTTCAGGGACGTGAGCTGGGACTTGAGCGCGCTGATCAGCTGCGCCTTCGAGCCGCCGGAGGACCCGCCGGGCCGACCGTGCCCGTGCCCGCCCGAGCTGCCCGAGCGCGAACCCTGCGCCTGCTGCAGACCCTTGGCCTGCTCCTTGAGCTTGTCCCACATAGCCATCCGTGCCACCTCAACTTCTGCCATGTAACCGCTCGTGAGCGCGCGTTCCGCGCGTCCTTCTGCCAACGCCCCCACGTTCCCCGAAGTTCCAGACTCAGTACAGGGCGGACCAGGACTCGGTACAGCTCAGGAAAAACACCTGACACAGCGCCGTGTGTGGTCGTACCATCCCTCGCGATGACGACTCACTCTGTTGACAGATTGGGGGACCCGTCCGCGCAAGGTGAGTGCTGATGCTCACCGACCTCGCGAACGGGCACACCCGTCCTTCCTTCCGGCGCCCCTCCGACGGGCGCCCGTCCTTCTGGCCGCGCGTACGCGAGTTCGCCGTGCCGCCCGCCATGATCGAGACCGCGACCGCCCGCCGCCACGCCGGTGACTGGGCCGGGGCGTGCGCCGCCGCGGGCGTCGACGTGGACCTGAGCCCGCGCTCCCTGACCCGCACGCACGGCCGCGAACTCGCCGCCCGTGTCCGCGACGACCTCCGCCACCTCGCGCCCGACCTGCTGCGCTGGCACCTGCCGAGGATCGCCCCCGACGGGCTGCTCCGGCCGGGGCTGACGGTCGTGCTCGCCCGGTACGACACGGGGGAGTCCGAGTACGGCTCGGGGGCGCCCCGGCACGACACGGGGGCGCGCGGCGGCGCGGGCGCCCCGCGTCCGGTGCACCTGGTGGTCCGTACGCCGCCCGCGTGGGCGGACGCGGGCCAGCGGATCAGCCTCGCACTGTGGGACGGGTCCCGCGCCAGTCCCGGCGTCCACGGCCACCAGGACCCGCCCTCGCCCCTGTCCCCGTACCCGCGTGCACGGCCGTACCCGCACCCCCATCCGCACCCCAGCCGACGCTTCCGGCTCGACCTGCACCGCCACCTGTGGGACGCCCGCAGGGCCGGTGAGCTGCGCGTACGCTCCGGAGTCGACCAGCCACCCGCCGTGGCCGGGGCCGACGACGCCCTCTTCCGCAGGGACCCGGAACTGCTGTCGGCGGTGCCGGGCGGGCTCGCCTGCGCGGTCGACCGCTGGGCGGCCGAGGGGGAGATCCTGCTGCGGGCCGAAGGGTGGGGCCCCGGGCGGGCTCCCGGGTCGGCCGAGGCGGGGTCCGAGGGGCGGGCCGACGGGGTCTTCGCCGTGTGGGTGGGGTCTGGGCGGCGGGTGGTGCTCCGGTTGGACGGGGCGGGTGGGGTGGAGGTCGTGGGCGTCGCGGGCGGCAGTGGTCGCTCCGGTGGTCGGGGCGAGGGGCGTTCCGGTGGGCGGCCTGAGGGGCGTTCCGGCGGCGGGGCTGAGGGCCGGGGCGACGGTCGGGCTGAAGGAGGCCGTGGCGACGGCCGTGATCGGGGCAGCGTCGTCCCGCCCGTCCTGCCCGACGCCGCCACCTGGGTCCTGCCCGACCTCGAACTGCTGCGCACCGGCGCCCTCGACATCGACCGGCTGCACCCGCTCGTCGCCTCCGCGCTCGTACCGGACCGCCCGCCGACACGGCCGACCCGCACCCCCGACCGGCCGGGCGAGCCGCGCGTCGTGGACTGCCGGGGCGCCCGGCACCGGATCGGACTCGTCGACGGGGCGCTCGCCGCCCTCGACCACGACCCGGCCGAGGTCCGGCGCGAGGAACTCCTGGTCGCCCTGGGCGGCCCCCCGCTCCCGTGCCTGCGCGCCATCGACGAGGCCCACCGCCGCCCGGACTGCCTCACCGGCGTCCGCGAACGCCTCGACCACGGCGACATCGCCGGCGCGCTGGCCGTCGTCGAAGGTCTCCTCGGCCCCGACGCGGTCCTGCGCGAAGGGCCGCTGCGGGACGAGCTGGAGGCCGCGGCGGCGCGGCGGATCACGTACGGGCTCTTCCGGGCGGGGCTGCTGGGCGCGGGCGCCAGGGGTGGAGGCGGCGGCGGGGCGCGGGTCCGCCCCGGACGCGGCCGAGCCCGCGACCGCCACGCGCAGCCGCGCCCCAACTCCGCGTACTAGCGCGCCCCTTCCTCCTCGTACCCCTCACTCCCCTTCCCCTTTCGCTTGCCGTCGGCCCCACGCGGCCGCGCACAACCCCAAAGGTGACCACACATGCCCACACGCACACCCACCTCCGATTCCTCCGATTCCTCCGATTCCGCCGCCCAACTCCTCGTAGCCGATGACCTCCTGGCCCTCCTCCGCGACACCTCCACCGAGCCACGCCCCGACATCCAGCTGGAGGCCCTGACGCTGGCCGTGGCCGCCGACCTGCCCGTGCTCCTGTGGGGGGAGCCGGGGATCGGCAAGACCGCCGCCCTGACCCAGCTCGCCGCGTCCCTGGGGCTTCCGCTGACCACGGTGATCGCCAGCGTGCACGAGCCGTCGGACTTCTCGGGGCTGCCGGTCGTCGGGGACGACCCGGCGGAACAGGGCGTCCCGATGGCCCCGCCGGACTGGGCCGTGCGCCTGGTGAAGGCGGGCCGGGGCCTGCTGTTCCTCGACGAGCTGTCCACCGCGCCCCCGGCCGTGCAGGCCGCCCTGCTCCGGCTCGTCCTGGAGCGCCGCGTCGGCGCCCTCCGACTCCCCCCGGACGTACGGATCGTGGCCGCCGCCAACCCCCGGTCGTCGGCGGCCGACGGCTGGGAGCTGAGCCCGCCCCTGGCCAACCGGTTCGTGCATCTGCAGTGGACGCACGACCACGAGGTCGTCGTACGCGGACTCGGCGGGACCTGGCCCCGGGCGACCCTGCCCCGGCTCGACCCCGGGAAGCTGCCGGAGGCCGTGGAGTTCGCCCGGCGCGTGGTGTGCGAACTGCTGGCCGCGCGCCCCGCCCTCGTTCACCGCCTGCCCGGCAACGAGACACGCTGGGGCGGCCCTTGGCCCTCGCCACGGAGCTGGGAGATGACCCTGCGCCTGATCGCGTTCGCCACCGCGGCGGGCTCGTCGCGGGAGGTCCTCTCCCTGCTGGCCAGAGGCACGGTGGGGGACGGCCCCGGCCTCGAACTCCTCGCCGGGATCGACCGGATGGACCTCCCCGACCCCGAGCTGCTGCTCGCCGACCCGGCCGCCGCCGAGCTGCCCGAGCGCGGCGACCTGCGCCAGGCCGCACTCGACGGCGTGGTGGCCACGGTCCGCAACCGCCCGGACCGGTCCCGCTGGGACGCGGCCTGGGCGCTGCTCGTCCGTGCCCTGGAGACCGGCGCCCCGGACCTGGTCGTCGTGCCCGCGACCACGCTGGCGTCGCTCCGGCGGGACGACTGGGACGTACCGGAGTCGATCGAGCGCCTGGCCGGGGCGGTGTCGCTGTCGCAGCGTGCGGACCGGCAGGGTGCGCGGACGAAGGCGACAGCGGGGACGGGGGCGGCACGATGACGGCGACCGCACCGAACCCACCCGGCGCACCCCACGCCCCCCTGCCCCTGGACCGCGACAAACTCTTCGCCGCCCGTCTGCACGCGGCCCGCGTGCGCCCGTACCTGGCGACGGCGCTGTTCGCCCTGCACACCGTCGAGTCGCGGGACGTGCCGACGATGGCCGTGGACCGGTACTGGCGGTGCTACGTCTCGCCGCACTTCGTGGCCCGGACGCCGGTCGCGGAGCTGGCCGGGGTGTGGGTGCACGAGGTGTCCCACCTGCTGCGGGACCACCACGGGCGCGGGGACCGGGTCGCGCGGGAGCGGGGCCTCACGGGCGCGGGGGACAGGCTGCGGATGAACATCGCGGCGGACTGCGAGATCAACGACGACGTGTACGGGGACGGGCTGGTCCGGCCCGAAGGGGCCGTGCGGCCGGGGACCCTCGCGCTGCCGCCGGGCGAGCTGATGGAGGACTACCTGCGGCAGTTCCGGCTCGGGCCGCGCACCGCGGACCTGTCCTGGCTGGACTGCGGCAGCGGCGCCGACGGCAGGGAACGGGACTGGGACCTCGGCCCGGAGGGCGCCCACGGCCTGAGCGCGCAGGAGCGGGACGCGGTGCGGTTCCGGGTGGCGCAGGGGCTGAGCGGGCGTCCGGGCAAGGCCCCGAAGGGGTGGCAGCGGTGGGCCGAGGAGGTGTTCCATCCGCCGCAGCCGTGGCGGGAGTTGCTGGGGGCGGCGGTGCGCTCGGCCGTGTCCGGGCCGGGGGCGGGCGAGGACTACACGTACGGGCGTCCGGCGCGGCGGTCGGCCGGGCTGCCCGGCGTGGTGCTGCCCAGCCTGCGGCGCAGACCGCCGCGGGTCGCGGTGGTCGTCGACACGTCGGGTTCGGTCAGCGACGCCGAACTGGGCAGCGCGCTGCTGGAGGTCGCGGCGATCGCCCGCGCCGTGGGCGGCCGCCGCGACCTCGTCTCCGTACTGCCCTGCGACGCGTCGGCCCGTATCGTCCACCCGCTGTGCACGGGCGAGGGCATCCCGCTGATCGGCGGCGGGGGCACGGACCTGCGCACCGGCTTCGAGCGGGCGCTGCGGACCCGGCCACGGCCGGACGTCGTCGTGGCACTCACCGACGGCCAGACGCCGTGGCCGAGTTCGCAGCCGCCGTGCCGGACGGTGGTCGGCCTGTTCCCCCGCCACCGCCGCGACACCTCGACGCGGGACGAGAGCGACCCCGACTACGTACCGGACACGCCACCGGAGTGGGCGCGGGTGGTGGAGATCGGATAGCGGGCGCTCACCCGAATGTCCCCTCAGCTGCCGCCGAGTTTGATCGCCACATCGGTGACATCCAGCGGGAATTGATCGATGGCGGTCGCCTCACCGGTGAAGACATTCACGCTGTAGAGGGACGGAGTCTCCGCCCCGTACGGGTGGAGGGACGCGAAGGCGATATTCGAGGTGGTCTTGCCGCCCGTCAGATAACTGAAGATGTCCAGACCGGAATCCGCGCCCGCGTCGAGGGTCAGGGATCCGGTCGGGGCCAGGGTGCCGTTGTTGGCGGGAGACTGGATGACTACCTGGTCGGACGTGGTGTTGATGTCGAACAGGGTTGTCGCGGTGGCGCCGTTGAGATCGTTGTTGGTGTACGCGGCGGCGGTGACGCCCCGGACGGGCGAGGGGCTCGGCGGGGCGGTGAGGATGCCGTCCTCCTCCGTGGTGCCGTTGCCGAGGTTGTGCCGCAGGTTCTGCGCGTTGTCGCTGATGACGCGGAGCCGGTCGGCGGCGGGGTTGAAGTCGACGCCGAACTTCGTTCCGTACAGGGCGATCTGCAGCTGGGACACCTTGGTGACCTCGACGTCCGGGACGTCCGGCGGGGTCTTGATCGTGTAGATCCCGCCCTGGTCGCCGACGCCGTACATCAGCCCGTTCTGCACCCGGTAGTCGATGCCGATCAACCTTGTGTCCCCCTTGAGTCCCTTGATGATCTTGACCCAGTCGAGTTGGCCGGGCTTGTCGGTGGTGAACGTGGCCATGCGGGTGCCGTTGACGAGGATGCCGTAGGCGCGGAGGCTCGGGGTGGCGGCGGGGGTCTTGGTGGTGGCGGCGGCTTTGGTGCCGGCTGCCGGGTCGGTGGCCGAGCTGGCGCCCGGCGCGGCGACCAGGAGGGCGGCGCAGGCGGCCGACGCGGAGAGGGCGGCCACGATCCGCTTGACGTTCCTGGACCCGTGTGTCCTCTCCGTCGTCCCGGTACTGGGAGTCCTGGTTCTGGGATCACGTCTCACGATTTCCTCCCGAGTGAAGAAGTCCGGACGGGCGTGAATATGGCGGTGGTATTTCCGGATCCCCTATTAAGCCCGTCGCGCCGGGGGGTCACAACCAAAGAAAGCAATCTGCCCGCCGCCGCCCGGCAACTTTGCGCACCATGACAAATGCGCACCCCGGGGCGCCATGCAATTGCCCGCCCAATTCACCCGAAGTGACAAATCCCGTCCGGATTTCACCTGTCGATCAATTCGGTCGGAATGGCAAGCTCCGTCCCATGGGCGACCTCTTCGCGGAGCTGGCCCGGCGCGCGCCAAGCAGCGCCCGCCGGGAGGTCGAGACGTACGCACGCGAGATCCCGGAGTTCAGGATCCTGGACACGAACGCCCGGGCGAGGGCGGAGACCTTGGAGTACGCGGTCTGGCTGCGCCACCGCACCGGCGAACTGGCCCCCACCAGCGCCGACTTGACCGAGTCCGACCTCGCTGCCATCGCCGCGATGGGCGCGACCCGAGCCACCTCCGGCCTGTCCCCGGAATCCCGCCAACGCGTCCTGCGCCTGCACACCGCCCTCATGCTCCGCGAGGTCAACGAGGCGACGGACGCCCAGCGCGACGGCGACGCCGACGAACTCGTCCGACTCCTCGCCTGGTTCGCCGCCCAGGGCGAGCGCGGCATCGAGGCGTACTGCCAGGGTTTCGTCTCCGCCCTGCGCCATCGCCTCCCGTACGTCGACCAGGTCGCGCTCCTGGTCAGGGCGCTGCTGGCCGGGGATCCCATGGCGGACGAACTTGCCCGGTCCGTGGGGATGGAGGTGCCCGCGTGGTGCGCGGTGACGGTGGTCCGGGTGCCGGCCGCGGAGGGCCGCGGGGGCCTGGAGGGCGAGGTGGAGGCGCTGGTCAAGGAGCATCAGGTGCCGGTGATGTGGTGCGCGGGGGCGGGCGCGGCGCCGGGTGAGCTGATAGCGCTGGTGCCGTTGGTTCCGCCAGCACCCTCAGTACCCCCAGAGCCCCCAGCGCCCCGAGCACCCTCAGAGCCCCCAGCACCCTCAGAGCCCCCAGCACCCTCAGAGCCCCCGGCACCCGTGCCATTCCCACCTCCACCCGCCAAGGCCGACGCCCCCCAACCCCCCGAAGTGTGCGACCTGGTAAGAGACTTCGCCCAAGCCCTGGGCGCCACCCCTTACGCCGCGGGCACCGCCACGGCCCCACTCCCCGACCTCCCCGACGCCCTGGACCGGGCAAGACGGATCAGCAGAGCGGCCCCCCTGCGCCGAGCCCCGGCGCACCCGGCCCCGCACACCACGGCGGACGTCTTCGTCGAACTCGCCGTGGCGGACGTCCCGTTCATCGACGCCTGGCTCCACACCCTGGCCCGCAGCCTCGCCCCCGGCCCCGACCTCCTCCTCACCCTCGACGCGTACTACACCCACGACCTGAACCGCACAGCCACGGCATCGGCCCTCAACGTCCACCCCCGCACCCTGGACTACCGCCTGCGCCGCGTACGCGAACTGACGGGGATCGCACCGGGGTCGACGCATGGGGTGCGGGCGCTGAGTGCGGTGGTGACGCGGGGGTTGTCGGGGGCGTGGGGTCCGCGTTTCTGACGGACGGCCACAGGCTGTGCTCGCTCGGTACTACAGTTCCGTGTGCAGTCAGTGTGTGCCACGTCACACGGGCTCGGTCGACGCATGGCCACGGGGTGGTGGCCGACGTGTGCCTGACGTGCGCTATTGGGGGTGGGGCCATGTACGAGCTGAGCAAGGGCGCCAATGTGGGGCTGGGGACCCTGAGCGAGAACGCCGACTCCGTGATCGTGAGTCTGGACTGGACGAGCCCGACGGGGGAGGGCGACGCGGACGTCTCCGTACTGCTCCTGGGCGCCGACGGCAAGGTGCGCAGCGACGGGGACTTCTACTTCTACAACAACCCCGTCGCCGCTGACGGGAGCGTGCAGCTCCTGGGCAAGACGCCTACGGGCAGCGGCGACAAGGACCGGATCAGCTTCGATCTGACGGCGGTCCCGGAGCGCGTCGACCGGATCGTGGTGGCGGCGAGCCGGTACGGCGGGGCGCACTTCGGCGAACTCGGCGACCTGCGGCTCACGTTGGCCGACGGCTCCGGGGAGGGGCTGCTGCGGTTCGCGATCGAGGACGCGGGTTCGGTGAGCGCGTTCATCTTCGGTGAGGTCTACCGGCGGGGCGCGGAGTGGAAGTTCCGGGCTGTCGGGCAGGGCTACGACGCCGGTCTCGCCGGGCTGGCGACGGACTTCGGCGTCGACATCGACGACGACGAGGCTGCCGAGGAGGCGTTGGACGCCGAGGAGGCGTTGGACGGCGAGGCAGTGGACGGGCCGGTGGAGGCCGCGACGCCGACCCAGGCCCTGTCCCGGGCTCCGGACGTGGACCCGGCCGCGGCTCCGGCCGAGGCCGTGACCCCGGAGCCTGCTCCGGCCGCCGACTGCGAACCCCCGCCCACGTTGGAGGCGGTCCCGGCGCAGAGACGTCCCGAAGCGGACGCGCAGCCGAGGAGGGCCCCGGCACGACCCCGTACCGCCAAGAAGAAGGTCACCCTGCCGAAGGCGGCCAAGAAGTCCTTGGCGGAGAACGAGTCCTGGAAAGAGGCCAGGCTGTTCCCGCTCTCCGCGCTCAAGAGCGACCGAGACCGGGAAATGCGGGCCACCTCCGTGCTGTTGTCGGTGATGGCGCAGATCCCGGAGTTCGGCAGGAGGCTCACCGCCGCGTTCGGGGCCCCGGCGGGCCGCATGGAGACGTTCACCGAGGTTTCCCTGCCCAACGGTGACTCCCCGCGCCGACCGGACGGTGTGATCCGTGTCGAGCGGGCCGGCAAGCTGTGGACGGTACTGGTCGAGACGAAGACCAACGGGAACCCTCTCAAGGGCGAGCAGGTCCAGGCGTACATGGACATCGCCGCACGCCGCGGCTACGAGGCCGTGATCACGCTCTCGAACGACGTCGCGCTGGAGGGCAGCCCCCTGGTCGACGTCAGGATTGACGGGCGGCGCAAGCACAAGGTGGCGCTGTGGCATCTGTCCTGGGCCGAAGTGGCCCACCAGGCACAGATGTTGATCCGGCACGAGGGCGTGGGCAATATCGCGCACGCGTGGCTGCTCCAGGAACTGCTGCACTACCTCCAGCACGAGAACTCCGGCTGCCACGGCTTCCAGAACATGGGCTCGGCCTGGGTGCCGGTACGCAACGGCATCGACGACGAGACCCTCTGCCAGGGCGACCCGCGCAGCCTTGAGGTGGTGGAGAGCTGGGAGCGGCTCATCCGCCAGGTCTGTCTCAGGCTCGGCGGTGAACTCGGCCAGAAGGTGCTGCCCGTACAGCGCTCCCGGCGTGGAACGGACCCCGGCATCCGACGCGCCCACCTGGCGGACCGACTCTGCCTCGAGGGGCGGCTGCAGGCGGAGATGCGCATCGAGGACACGCCGGGCGTCCTCGTCATCGCCGCCGACCTGCGCACGGGCAAGCTCCGCGTCTCCATCGAGACCTCCGCCCCCGCCCAGGGCTATCCCCTGACCTGGGTCAAACGCCTAGTCCGGCGCCTCGCCGAAGCCCCCGCCGACCTCCATGTCGAAACCCTGGTGGAAGGCGGTACGGGAGGGCCGCGGGGCACGCTGGAGCGACTGCGCCCGGAACCGGCGGACCTCCTGCCCAGGAACGACGCACCGATCACCGGCTTCCGCCTCACCCTCTTCAAGGGCATGGGCAGCAGCCGCGGCAACGCCGAGTCCGGCTTCATCCGCAGCGTCGACGACGCCGTCGACCGCTTCTACGCCACGGTGGTGACCCACCTGGACCGCCCGGCGCCTCGCCGGAACCCGTCCCCGGAACGCGCAGCTGTGGGCTGAGGGCGCGCCGGAGGAGTACCGGCCGCGTCCCTCAGCCCAGCAGAGCCTCGACTCGGCGGAGCCTCAGCCCGGTCGTGCCCCGGCTCAGCGCAGCCGCAGAGCCTCCCGCACTGTGGTGAACAGATCCGTCTGGTTGGTCACCCCGAGGACCCGGTACGCCTGCGGGCCCTGGGCCGCGATGCGGACCTGGGTGCCGGTGTGTTCCTGGGACTGGCCCGGGGTGTTCGTGGAGTAGTTGACCTTCAGCTGCTGGCCCTCGTTGGTGACGAGGGTGGAGGAGAGGCCGGGGGGCTGGGCCTCCAGGGGGACGATCTGGCTGGTGTGGGCGTGGTCGGCGGTGGTGACGACCAGGGTGTCCGGGTGCTTCGCGGCGTAGGCGCGGGCGACCTTCACCGCGCGGTCGAACGCCGCCGTCTCGCCGATCTGGCCGCACGGGTCGGCGGCGTGGTCCTGCTTGTCGATCGAGGCGCCCTCGATCTGGAGGAAGAAGCCCTGCTTGTTCTTGCCGCTCTTCTGCTTGGCCTCCAGGAGCTTGATGGCCTTGCTCGCCTGGTCCTTGAGGGCGGGGGTCCCCGCCGGGCGGCCCGGGTTGGAGGTCGTGCAGCGCTGCGGGTCCGTACCGCCCTTGGCCGCCGCCTTGCCGGTCCACTCGACGGGCACGTTGCCGGGCGCGAAGAGGCCGAGGACGGGCCTGCCGTTCTTGACCGACTTGACCTTCTTCAGCTCGCGGTCGTTGGTGACGACCTGGTAGCCGAGCTTCTTCGCCTGCTCGGTGACGGTCAGGCCCTTGTACTTGCCGTCCGTGACCTTCTGGTCGAACCGCTGCTGTCCGCCGCCGAGGAGCACGTCCACCTTGTGGTTCACGCTCTGCTCGGCGATCGAACCGGGCCCGCCCTTGGCGATCGTGTCCTTCGGGCACTTGGCCATGTCGGCCGGGCCCTGGCAGCTGCGGTCGGTGGCGTGCGAGGCGAGCACGGCCGGGGTGGCGTCGGTGAGTTCGGCGGTGGTGACCGAGCCGGTCGCGTAGCCCTTCTTCTGGGCCAGCTCCAGGATCGTCGGTACGGCCTTGTCGGTGCCCGGCGTCTTCGAGATGCGCCCGTTGACCGTCTTCACGCCGGTGGCCCAGCCGGAGCCGCTCGCGGCGGAGTCGGTGACGTAGTCGGGCGTGCCGTCCGCGTGCACCGCGTACGTCGTGTACGCGCCCGTCAGCGGGAACTTGTCCATGTTGAGGCGGCCGTTCGCGCCCACCGTGTAGTCCCGGGCGAGCGTGATCTCCGAGTCGCCCATGCCGTCGCCGATGAGCAGGATGACGTTCTTCGCCTTGCCGCCCTTGATGGCCCGCTGGGCCTGGTCCTTGGTGTCGGATGCCCCCGCGGACGCGGTGACGGTCACGGCCACCGCGGTGGCGGCGGCCACGGAACCGGCGGCTATCAGGCGACGACGGGACAGACGCGGTCTGGCCATGGCGAACTCCTCAAAACGTGCTTTGTTACGTCCTTGTACGGTGCAGCCACCTCACCAGCGCCACATGAACCGGACGGGACGTACCGGTGCCTTCTCGATGACCTGAGGACGACCGCGTGGCGCGCACGTGCATCGACCACCCACCTGCCCACCCCCGCCGTGCCCTTCCCCCCTCGTGGTCGTTGCCCCGGACATGCGAAAGATCATCCTCACCGCCACGCTCGCGCTCGCCACCGCGGCCCTCGCCGCCCCCGCCCACGCCGACGACGACAGCAACTTCGGCCAGGGCGTGAACGCCGCGAACAACTGGAACTTCACGGCGGCAGCCGTCTGCATGCAGGAACTGGCCGTGGTGCCCGCACTGGCCGACTGGACCGGCCTCCACAAGAACAACTGTTCGAACGGCAACGTGATCGACCACTCCGGCCGCTAGGCCCCTCGCCGGACGGACACCACCCGGGCCCCTCGGAGCCGACCGAGGGGCCCTCTCACGGCCGAATCCCGTTCCTCGCCGCCTGGTTCGGCAGCGCCACCGCCAGCTCAGGGCTCTGCCCCAGCGCCAGGAACGCAAGCGGCGCCGCCCCGTTCCGCGCGATCTCGAACCTGTGGAACGTCATCCACGCCGACAGCGCGACCGTCCGGTTCAGCACGGTCACGTCGCCCCACGCCACCGCGTCCCGCACCCCGCCGAACAGATTCGTGACGACCAGGCCGCCCGTGCACACGTAACACCTCCTGATCCCGAACCGGGCGCTCACCCGCCCCCAGGCCAGCTTGAGGGCGAAGAGGGCGAGCACCACGGCCACAGAGACGGCGCCCTTGCCGAACGCCCCCGGCGGCTTCTTCACGACCAGCATCACGAGCAGGGCGGCCACCAGCACCACGACCAACCGCCGGAACACCTGCAGGAGCGCACCGCCCACCCCCGCGACGGCGTAACTCCCGCGCACCTCCCCGAGCCCGAGCCCGCGCCCGAGCCGGGCCCCCTTCACGTCTCGCCCCACGACGAACCGCCTCCCCTTCTTCTGTCCATGGACGCCTACTGCCGTGTACGTCTACTGCCGTGTACGGGCGATGAGTTGAGCCAGCAGCCGGGTGCGCGGAATCATCCGCGCGACCTCCACGTACTCGTTGTCGGCGTGCGCGCCCGCGCCCACCGCGCCGAGGCCGTCGAGCGTCGGACACCCCACGGCTGCCGTGTAGTTGCCGTCGGACGCGCCGCCGACGGCGAGCCCACGCAGCGGCTCCTGCCCCAGTTCGGCGGCGAGCCGGGAAGCGAGGGCGAACAGTCCGGCGGAGGACTCCGGCCGCATGGGCGGCCGCGCGATGCCGCCGACCACCTCCAACTCGGCGCCGGGCGTACGGGGTGTGAGCCCCCGGAGGAGTTCGTCGACGCGTTCCTGTGCCGCCCGGGTCGGTGCGCGTACGTCCACGGACACGCGGGCGAGCGCGGGGACCGTGTTGCGGGAGGTGCCCGCCGAGAGCAGGGTGGGGGTGACGGTCGTGGGGCCGAGGAGGGGGTGGGCGTCGGCACCCCCCACCACCGCCCCGATGCCCTCGACGGCCAGCACCTGATGCGCGGCCTCGACCGCGGCGTTGACCCCCCGGTGCGGTTCCTGACCCGCGTGCGCGGCCCTCCCCCGCACCACGACCTCGTACCGCGAAGTCCCCTTACGGCCGATCTTGAGCGCGCCCGCCTCGTCCGCGGCCGCCTCCAGCACGAAGGCCGCCGAGGCCTCCCGCGCACTCTCCTCGACCAGCTCCCGGGAACTGCGCGACCCGACCTCCTCGTCCCCGTTGACCAGCACGCACACGCCGTCCGGCGAAGGCAGCGAGGCCACCGCGTGGAACATCTGGACCAGGCCCGCCTTCATGTCCAGGACCCCGGGCCCCCGGGCGACCCCGTCGGCCGGCGACCAGGGGTGCGTCCGGAGGGAGCCCAGGGGCCACACCGTGTCGTGGTGCCCCACCAGCAGGACGCGCGGGGCGCCGAACCGCCACCGCAGATGGGTCACTCCGTCGACCACGATGGTCTCCGGCTCGGCCCCGAGCAGCCGCGCGCCGAGAGCGGCGACGGCCTTGGCGCTACGAGCGACTGCGGCATGGTCGGCCGAGAAGGACTCGCAGCGTACGAGCTCCCGCAGATCGGCCAGCATCTCGGGCAGGTGGAGGTCTTTCGTCGGCGAGAGCACGCTTCCTCCTGGGGGGTGGGGCGGGCGAGCGGGTGCGCGTGGCGCCGGGGCCGCGCTCCGGACCCTGGGGTGCCGGGCCCTTGGGTACGGGCCCTTGAGTGCCGGGGTCCCCGCGTACCGCCGTGCGCATCCGACGCTAGAACCACCCGACGCATGCCACCAGCGACTAGATTGCATGGGATCAATGCGCCTCGGGAATGTGTCGCGGTGCCCTGTCGGGCGCGCACCCCAATAGACGGGCGGTAGAGCCGTGTTCGAGACAGACGCCCTGAGACTGCTGCTGGCCGTGGCCGAGACGGGATCGTTCACGGGGGCGGCGGCCCGGCTCAACTACACGCAGTCCGCGGTGTCCCGCCGCATCGCCACGCTGGAACAGCAGGCGGGCGGCCCGCTGTTCGACCGGCTCCCCAGAGGCGTACGCCTCAGCCCGGCGGGTCACGCGCTGCACCGGCACGCCGTCGACGTTCTCGACCGACTGGAGCGGGCGGAAAGGGAGTTGGCGGTGCTGCACGCGGGCCACGGCGGCCTGCTGCACGTGGGCGCGTTCGCCACGGCCAACATCGCGCTGGTGCCCAGGGCGCTGCGGGCGCTGCAGGAGGCGCGGCCGGAGGTGGAGGTGGTCGCGGTGGAGGGCCCGACGGAGGCGCTGATGCAGCGTCTGGCGGACGGTTCCCTGGACCTGGCCGTGGTCAGCGACTACCCGTCGGGCCTGCCCTCGGCCGACGGCGTCACGACGACGAAGCTGTGCGACGACGAACTGTTCGTAGCCCTCCCACGCGGCCACCGCCTGGCCGATACCGCGACTGTCGACCTACGCGAACTCCGCGAAGAGGCCTGGCTCCAGGGCGCGTACGGCGACCGCCCCACGCTGCTGGCCGACGCGTGCGCCCGCGCGGGCTTCACCCCGAGAAAGGTCATCCGCATCACCGAATGGACCGGAAAATTCGGCTACGTGGCCGCCGGCCTCGGCGTGGCCCTGGTCCCCTCCCTTGCCGCCTGGGCAGTCCCCACCGAACTGACCCTCCGCCCCCTGACCGACCGCACCCTGCACCGGACGGTCCACGTGGCGCTGCCCGCGACCCCGCTACCGGCGGCCCTGAAACTCCGGGACCTGCTGCACACGGAGCACCGCACGAAGAACCCCCGCCCGTCCTGACGCCCGGGCCACCGCTATCCGGGACCCGCACCGACCCGCCCCGCAGGTAATTGATCAAGAACCACCGCCCGGGGAGCCTGGTGGCAGGAGCGCCACACCCTCCCGCCCTCCCGCCCTTTCACCATCTCGCCCCATCACCATCTCCCCCTTTTGACATTCGGCGGTCCGCGGATGTCGAGAACGTGCCACCGGCTCCGTCCCTGGGGCAGCAGCGGCCACCACCGGCCGCACCAGGAAGAAGGAGAAACCACCATGGCGATTCAGCGGATGGACAACGTCGGCATCGTCGTCGAGGACCTGGACGCCGCCGTCGCGTTCTTCGTGGAACTCGGAATGGAGCTGGAGGGCAGGGCGCAGATCGAGGGCCGCGTCGCCGACCAGTGCACCGGCCTCGACGGTGTCCGCTGCGACATCGCGATGGTCCGGACCCCGGACGGTCACAGCCGCCTCGAACTGGCGAAGTACCGCAGCCCCGCCGCGATCAGCGATGGCCCGCGCAACCGCCCGCACAACATCCTGGGCACCCACCGCGTCATGTTCGCCGTCGACGACCTCAAGGACACGATTGCCCGCCTGCGCCCGCACGGAGCCGAACTCGTCGGTGAGATCGCCCGCTTCGAGGACAGCTATCTGCTGTGCTACGTCCGTGGCCCGGAGGGCATCATCGTCGGCCTGGCGGAGCAGCTGAGCTGAGAAGGGCGCTGAGAAGGGTGAGGATGGGCCAGGGGCCAGGGGCCAGGGGCCAGGGGTCAGGAGATGGACCTCGAAGCTAGGTCCAGAGCCTCCCGGCTCAGCCTTCGGGAGCGGCGTGCCCCTGCTCGACGGCGATCGGTCCGGGCAGCCACGACCTCGGCGTGGCCACGGCCGCCGCGGACCTCTACCGGTCCGGCCTCTTCCCGGTCCTGGTCTTCAGCGGCGGCAACAGCCCCACCACCCGCGCCCGCTTCCCGCGCGGAGAGGCGGTGCACTACCGCGAGCACGCCATCGACCTCGACGTACCCGCATCCGCGATCCTGCTGGAGCCGAACGCCGCGAACACCGGGCAGAACATCACCCTCTCCCGTGACGTCCTCGCGGCCGCAGGCATCACACCGGCCACGGTGCTCCTGATCTCCAAGCCGTACATGGAGCGCCGGTCCTTCGCGACCGCCCGCAAGCTGTGGCCCGAGGTCGAGTTCGTGTGCGCCTCGGAGCGGATGGAGTTCGACGACTACCTGAAGAGCATCGGCGACGAGAAGCTCGTGGTGGACATGCTCGTCGGTGACCTCCAGCGGGTCATCGAGTATCCGAAGCGCGGGTTCGCCATCGAGCAGGAGGTTCCGGAGGGGGTGCATGCCGCGTACGAATCCCTCATCCGGGACGGCTTCACCAGCCGCCTGATCGCTTCCTGAACCTCTGCGATCCGTGGGCGCGGCCTTGGGAGAGGGCTGGGGGTACTGGGGTGCCTGCGCGAGCAAACATGCCCCAATCTGGTACATGGACTACCATTGGTACATGTCTATGAAGCGGACCAACGTCTACGCCGACCCCGAGGACCTGGCGATCATCAAGGAGGCCGCCAAGCGCCGGGGCATAAGCGAGGCCGAGATCATTCGCCAAGGCATCCACCTCGCGGCCATGGCGAACCGCGTCTGGGACGAGCCGCTGTTTTCCCGCACCTTCGAGGGGCGGGGCCGTGCGCCGTCCAAGGCCGAGGTCCGCGACGCGGTCGCCGACGCAGTACGCCGTGAGACGGACGCCGGAACCGCCGCGTGATCATCGTCATCGCCGACACCTCCGGCCTGCTGGCCGCGCTCGACGCCACGCATCCGGAGCACGCCGCGGCGAACGAGGCGATTCTGGCCGCCGGCCTTCTCGTCATGTCCCCGCTTCTGCTCGCCGAGCTCGACCACGTCGCGACGCGCGAACTGGGCCGGGAGGCCGCGCTCAGCGCGATCGACGACATCCGGCACTGGATGCGCCGGGGCCGCGTCGTCGCGCCGGAGATCACGGAGGATCACCTGGGCGCCGCCCAGTCCGTCCGCGCGCGCTACAGCTCCCTTGATCTCGACCTCGCGGATGCGGTGAATGTGGCCCTGGCCTCCGACTACGACACGGACGCGATCCTCACGCTCGACCGCCGGGACTTCCGCGCCGTACGCCCGCTCGGCCGCCACAAGGCATTCCGGGTACTGCCCGACGACCTCCCCCTCTGACCTCTCTGCCGGCGGCCCCCACACGGCCCGGCCCTGATCCAGGGCCCGCACCTGGACGACGCCTTCGCCGACCTGGCCCGCCCCGCCCGCACCATGCGCGGGCCCTGGAGCACCCCGCCGATCACACCGCGCTCCCGCCGTGGGCGTTCCACCCCAGCGTTCCATCCATGCTGCGTTTCACCTGGTCAGCGGGGACAGAGCGTTCCGGCTTCCCGTCCTGCCCGCCTTTTGTGGCGGCTGGGATGGACAGCTCGCAGACTCAAGTCGTCCAACACACGCAGCCGTTGACCGGTGGGCACCAGGGAAGTGACCCCGGCCCGCCGTCGACGGCCCAAGCGCAGACAGCTCCTGCGCAGACAGCTCAGGGAGTCTCCCCATGACCCGTTCCACCATCAGCTCGCGCCGTCGCATGCGCATGGCCGGGGTGGCCACCGCCGCCTTGCTGTCCCTGGGGCTGCTGACCGCGTGCGGCTCCGATTCCTCGGACACCGACGCGTCGAGCGCCGGCTCTTCCCAGAAGGCCGAGTCGGGTGCCAAGCCGTCCGACGGCGGCGCGAAGGACCGCTCGAAGCTGTCCTCCCGGTCCGAAGGCGGGGAGGCGGGCCTCCAGCCGGGCGATGCCCTCAGCGCCCACAATTTCCAGTTGAGCGTCGGCGGCGGCACCGAGGCCCTCGGCGGAGTCTCCGAACTGACGGTGGACCAGCCCACGCAGCAGTCCCCCTACCGCAGGCTCGTTCCCGGCGAGCAGAAGACGGGCACGGTGACCGTGGTCCGCGGCGCCACACAGTCCCAGCAGTTCACCGACCTGATCGACGGCAGCATCCAGCCCGAGTCGGCGTCCCTCAGCCAGTTGGACGCCGCGGGCAACCCGACGAAGCAGTACACCCTGCAAGAGCCCAGGGTCATCAAGGTCGACAACCCTCAGACCGGCACCGCCCAGAGCGTCACGATCCAGTTCTCGTCCCTGTCGGTCGGCTAGGGCGTTCCCTTGATCGGGCCAGCGGCTCGGAGCACCCGCACGGCGCGGAGCTCCGGGCACAGCAAAGAACCCCCGGGTCCATGACCCGAGGGTTCCAAGAAGAGCGGGTGACGAGAATCGAACTCGCACTCTCAGCGTGGGAAGCTCGGGCCCTCTAGGATGATTGCCGCGCTGATCAGCGGCGGAACTGCTGGTGGGCCAGACCGGTCGGGAGCGCGCTCCCCGCTAGCCCCGTGGTTCCCCGCCGGACCGGGCCCTAGTCCGGCACGGCACTTCGTCCTCGGCCGTGGCTCTACAGGACCAAGCTCAGCACATAGCAGGCTGATGCCGAGACGGAGCCGACGGAACTTGACCATGACTGCGCGGGAGAGGAATGAAACCCGCTCGGCTCGCAGATCCGCACGCATGTGGTCGCGTAGCGCCTCGGGTTTCAGAGTCGCCCAACGAGACCAGCCTTTGGCGGCCACAGTGGTGATGTGGACTGGTCGGACGGTGATGAGCAGAACCACGATGGCAATCACTAGGCACATCGCGCCGGCCGCGCCGACAGTCAGTATGGTTGCGCCTTGGTGCCTGGAGCCCTGTGTTGCCACGAAGCCAAGGCCCACGCCGGTCATCGCCAGCACGATGCTTGCCTTGGCGTCAGCCCGTGCGAGTTCGCTGGTGAGTGTCCTGAGCGCGTCATTCAAGTTGTCGGACGAATGGTCCGCGCCACTGTTCAATCCCTGTGCCACGAGGCCTCCGTCCCCTGAAGCGGAGACGCCGACGGGCGGCCACTGGTTCGTCCGCGCTGAGGCGCCTTAGACGCCGCTTCAGTTGGTGAGTCTGCGGTGGCATATGAGGGTTGCGGCGATGGCTGTGAAGGCGAGGAAGTGTTCGGGCTCGCGCTCGTGGCGGCGGTGGGGCTGTCGGTAGCCTGATAGCCAGGACACGGTCTCTTCCACGACCCGGCGATGTCTGCCCGGTCGTTGGGAAGACTCGATGCCCTCGCGGGCGATGGCGCAGCGGAGATGCCGATCGGCAAGGGCAGGCCACGACGGTCGACGATCAGGTGGGTTCTCGACACGTGGGTAGGTCCAGCACTGGACCACGGAACGGACGAGTGTTCCGGAAGCACCTGCCCGCCTCGCCAACCTGGGCTATACCTGTGCTGTGACGGTGCCAAGGGACGTGGACGAAGCACGCAACGAGTTGCGCAGTGTTCTCGATCGGTGCGAGCTGTGGATGCGTGCCGCATCAGCCGCTCCCGAGACTCCTGCGGACTGGTCACAGGAGCTGCTCGAGGACGCGGGCACGATGAAACGGTTGAGGACGCGGGCGGCCTCAGCCCTGATCAACGTGGCGCTGCTGGGGGCCTTCTCGTCTGGCAAGAGCTTCCTTCTCAGTGGCCTGCAGAGAGGCCTCGAACTGGTTGAGGTGCCAACTGCCGATGGTCAGACCGCAGACAAGTTCGTCGGACTGCTGCCCTCGTCCCCGATTCCCACGACCGCCTGTCCCGCCAGCGTAGTTCCGGTCGACGAACAGGCCACCGTTGACGCGTCCGGCACCGGCTATCTGCGCGTGCGGTTCACCGACTCCGGCGAGGACGAGTGGGAGGACGTCGGGAACTCTCCTGCCCCCTCGGTGGTCGCGGCGTACGCGATGCAGGAAGCAGATATGACTGACCGGCTCCGAGCGCACCGAGGCCGCGAGGTCGCCGAACTCGAAATCATGCTCGCCAAAGCCGAACTCCCTGCGAAGCTCTACGACCTGCCTGGCTATGGCTCCCCGAACCCGATCCACGACATGATCGTCCGGACTGCGATGGCCGACGCGGACTGCTTCATGTATGTCACGCACGCCAGCCGTACCCTTTCAGAGCGCGACCTTGATCTGATCCGCTTCCTGTACGACCACTATCTGCTTTCGCGGAAAAGGGTCGTGTGGGTGGTCACCGCCATCGACGCAGCAGACAATCTCGATTTCAGAAACGCCCGGGAGTGGCAGGCGACGGTCGCCCGGAACAACGACTACCTGAGAGAGAACTTCACGCTGGACGGCCGACCGGACCTGGGCTTCATCGGCGAAGGCTTCCTGCCGGTCTCCCCCCGCCAACGAAGCACGTGCCGACAAACTCAGCGCGGACGGAGCAGAGGCCGCCGCACAACGGACACATGCGGAAAGCCGTATGGCGACACTGCGTCAGGCGATCGAGGACCTGATCAGTACCGGGGCCGGCACCAAGCACATCGCCGCGGTGGCGACGGAAGCTCAGATCCTCATGGCTCCACGGAACCATGTACTCGCCGAGCGACTGAGCAACGAACGCCTTGAGATCGACGAACTCAAGGACCTGTTGAAAAGCCAGCAACGGGGGCTGGAGCTCCTGGACACAGCCCTGCCTCGCATCCGCGAGGACCTGGAACGCAAGCTTCAAAACCGCATCGCACGGACCGTCCGCCCCTTCACGCGCCTTGCGGGCCACCTCCACACCGAGCTGGACCATGTCATCAGGGCTACCGACCTCAACAGGCCCACCAAAGCGAACCAGATTCAGGTGGCCAAGGCCCAGGCACTCCGCACCTGGATCGAGGCCCCGACCGGGCCTGCGACGCTCTGGACCGAACAGTTCGAAGCCTTCAAGCAGGACATCGTTCAGACGGTCGATCAGGTCTTCGGCGACAAAGATCTCGCAGGACGGCTCCCAGACTTCACCCTGGACGTGAACAACCTCTCCGTGCCCCAGCAGGCCCGGCGCTCGACCACCCGCCATGACGTGGTCCAGCGTGCAGCCGCACTGGTCGGCATCGTCACACCCGTCGCAGCGGGCGGAGGCTGGCTTTACGGTCTCGCGGCGGCCGGCACGCTCTTCCCGCCCGCCGGACTCGTCGCAGGGGTCGCCGCACTGGTCTTCCTCGGCGTTCATCGCCGCAAACGCAGAATCAGCTCCCTGCAAGTGCTCCAGGACGAGTGGATCAGTGCGATGGACTCCGAAGTCACTGCGATCAAGGAACAGTTCACGCTGGCGACAAGTGTTCAGGGAACGGATGTCATCGATCACCTGGTGGACAACCTGGCCCAGTACCGGGAACAACTCGAACGCTCCCGGGATCACGTTCGTGAGCGCATCGCAAACCCCGAGAACCAAGTACGGCAGGGCTCCATCGATCAGCTCGAATTGCTCTGCACTGAAGCAGGCACTCTCCTCGAATCCCTCGGCGCGTTGAAAGCGATGTGACGCACGGGTTGCTTGAGATGCCGTCCGGCGCGCCTGCCAGGGACGAGCCTTGTGGTGGCCTCCTGCCCTGAATGCCACGTTGTCGTGGGCGCCACCGCCATCGACATTGCGTTCCAGAGCTGGAGCAGCAGCGGTCCGCCGAGACGCCGCGATCCGCCGGGCTCGGGCCGCCGCCAAGGAGAAGGCGGCGGGGAAGCGATCTGACACGGATCTGGCACGCGACGAGTGATCGTCGCGGACAGCAAAAAGGCCCGGGATGACCTGGGCCTTAGCTATGGAGCGGGTGACGAGAATCGAACTCGCACTCTCAGCTTGGGAAGCTCGGGTGCTCCGGCCTTGTCTCCCTCGCTGACCTGTGCCTAAAGGCGTCTGTGACCCAGGCGACCGCCGAGTTGGCATCCGGTGTTCCCCGTGGTTCCCCGCACGACCTGGCACGCTTCTGGCACGGCTGTCTTGGGTGCCGGCCACACGCACAAGGGTGTTGTCAGCGGCGCCTGTTGGTTTCCACTGCAGGGATGAGCTGACTCGAAGTTCTCACAAGCCTTTAATCGCGCAGAATATCTACCAGCATTTGGATACCACCGAACAGCTCATCGTATGTCATGATCTTTAGATCTCTGAAAGATGAGCGGTACAGCTCGAATGACCTACGTCCGTCTTCATTCATCTCTTCCCTTCCTAGATCGCCGATAATCACTACCCCCATTGGCTGGGGCGCCCTGAGACCTGGCGTTTCGAATGCAAGGGCAGGAAGATTCGAAATCAGGCTGTGGCGGTACTCCAGTACTTGCACGGTTGACCCTGCTAGTTCTCGCGAAGGTGGATAGACATTACCCCTGTATTTCTGAGGCGCTAGCAGCTTCGCCGTAGGAGTCTTTATCTCTACGAGCGCGACGCTTCCGCTGTGCTGGGCCAGAAAATCCAGTATGTTGCCACCTTCATTCGCGACAGATTTCCCTCCCACGTAGCACTTGCTGCTCAGAGTGTAGGCTCTCCCTTCAAGTGCGAGAGAGAACGCCTCAGGGCGATCAGAGAAAAGCTGATGCCAAAATTCCTCGTCGCCGTTTTCCCGTTTCTGATTCCAAATATCCAGCAGAACAGCAAGTCTGTTTGACGCGGTAAGTTTCTGCTCGGCAGATAGTGCATGCTGTACTCGTTCGTAGTGTTCGTCGCGAATTCTTGCAAGTTCTTCGACCGTGAATATTTCGGGATTCTTGTCGACGAAGCGGTGGTGCGTCGGGCACAGGATGATGATGTTGTCGACCGAGCCTGCTCCGGCTCTTGTCAGGGCAGGCGAATATCGCGGACTACCTGCCGAGAATGAAGATATGTAAGCAATTTCGAGCAGGGGAACACCGTTGTCCAGCGTTACCGGAGGACACTCAGGGAACGCGCACCTGTTCGCGGACCGTCCAAACGCGATCTTGATGACGGACGCGGAGGTGCCTCTGTGGCCACGGCTAACGGAGGAGGGGTTAATGGGGCTGTCCATCTCTCGATCCTGCCGCAGCTGAGCTGGCGCAGCTGGCACTTCGTCAGTTTTGGCGCAGTCGATGTGGCAGCGGATTCAGCCGCACTTGCCCGTGCGTGCCGTCGACCGGAGCAAGCTGCGGACAGTTGGCCCGCAATTACAACTTCGGATCCATCAGCTGGGAAGGTGGCGGTACTGACCTGGGCGGACAACCGTGGGCCTCATCAGCTTGGTCGCGGCGGGGCTTCAGGCGCACAGTCCGCTTCGGTGGCATCAGTCCCGGACTGGTGTGTAGCGGGCCTGGTGCGAGACCTGGTGTGTGCTTGACAGGACGTCAGCGCTATCAGGGCCTCGACAACGAGCTCACGATATCTCCCGCAGGGGTGGTCAGCTTGCGTGATGCTCAACATCTACCTGTAGGGGACCAGACCGGTTAGGCTGGATATTTCTGTGGCCCTGCTCCAAGCAGCGGGCCACAGAAGCGTGTTGGCATGGACCATGTTGGGGGGACGACCATGGCCAGGGACCCTGTGCCGGCAGCTCAAGCGAAGATCGTCATCCAGCGGAGTGGCGATCGCTGTGCATACCCTGACTGCGGGGCGGTACTGACGATCGATGCCAAGATCGCAGAGGACGACGATAAAGTCGTTGGAAAGATCGCGCATATCGCAGCAGCAAGCGCTGGCGGCCCACGCTATGACGCCAGCATGACATCGCAGCAACGCGGTAGTGCCGCGAACCTTATTTACCTGTGTGGACCCCACCATGACGCTATTGACACTCAACTGGCGTTTCACACAACAGAGTATCTGTTGACGGCCAAGCAGTCCCATGAACGTAAAGTTGCTCGTGCGATGAGTCACGCCATGGGACAGGTGGGCTTCGAACACCTAGAGATTGTTTGTAAATTTATTGGCACGTCTACGGCGAAAACAGATGATGCGATTGTAATGCCTCTCGACATTCAAGAGAAAATCGATCTGAATGATCTGGGCCCGATAGCAGAGGATCGGATTCAAACCGGCTTGGCCAAGTCCAACGAAGTTGGCGAGTTTATTGAGTCCCTCAGCAGGATACGGCCTAATTTTGGTAACCTGCTGGCTGCGCGATTTAAGCAAGAGTACTACGGCGGGATCGCGCAAGGTCTGGAGGGTGATGATTTGTTTGAATACATCTGCGCTGTCGCGCTGGAGAATTCAGGGCCTGTTGAATCGGACACGTTGCGTGCAGCGGCACTTGCTACGGTAGCCCATCTATTCGAGATGTGTGAGATTTTCGAGCATGAGTCTTCTGCTGCCTAACCGACACCTAAAGACGTCAAGTAGCCTTGCTGTCCATGCGGCACGGCTATATGCGCAGCTCGAATCTACCTCCACCGTGGGTACGGCCTGGATGTCCTACAAGGATCTGTATCCTGATCTCCCGTTTGAGCGGTTCGTTCTGACGTTAGACGTACTTGTGGCACTAAAGCTCCTGGAGTTTGATGGGGCACTGCTAAGCAAGGTGGTGAGTAGTGATGTTGCGCCGGATTAGCGCAAATAGGGATTCCTTCACTCCTGTCAACTTTGAGCCGGGATTTAACGTAATTCTTGCCGACAAGGCCCCTGGTGCTACTGAAAAGCATAGTAGGAATGCGCGAGGGAAGACGACGCTAATCCATGCGATTAACTACTGCCTAGGTGGCAATCTGCCTAAGTCAATTTCGCCGCTTGGTGAACTCGGCTGGTCTTTTACTTTGGACCTAGACCTGTTTGATGAGCGCGTCTCTGCGACTCGCAGCGTTAAAGGGGGGACTCGTGTGAAGCTCTCCCATCCGGCCTCATTGACCGACGCTCTTGGTAGTTTTATTGACGAGTCATCAACCATTTCTGTAGATGACTGGAAGTTCCTCCTTGGGCTCGGCCTTTTCTCGCTAGATCGCGTTGCTGAATCGGGCGAGCGAGCTATCTCGCCACGCACGCTACTTTCTTACGTTATCCGAACTGAAGCGGTTAAGGATCCGTTGAAGATCCTTCCGCAGCAGGCGGCCTGGAGTTCAAGAGAGCATGTTGCCTACCTTCTCGACCTAAACTGGGAACTGGTGCGAGACCTGTCCAGGCTGGAAGAGGAATCCGAAACATACAAGGCTATTGCGAAAGCTACTAAGAATAACCTCTTGCCTAAGGCGTTGAGGCCGGAGCCAGAGTTGATGCTTGAGCTTGCTGAAGCTCAGCGCGAACTCGATGATATCCAATCCAGGGTCTCAGGGTTCCAAGTAGTCGAAGATCCTCAGGGTCTTATTGCTCGGGCAGATCGCATCACGGAGGAGCTTAAGGAGCTCAGAAATGAGAGCGTCGTCGATCGACGCATGATCGAGCTCTACAGGGACTCTATGGAGGTGAGTGAGGAGGAACCAGTCGCAAGCACAGACGTAGCTGATCTTTATGCTGAGATGCGACGGGCCTTCACGCCTGACGCTCTCCGTAGCTTCGATGCGGTTGCTGCATTCCATGAGAAGTTGATGGGCAATAGGCGGCGCTTCCTTTCTGCCGAGTTGGAACGGCTACGAACTCGGCAAATGGAGCGTGACGAGAGAATCAAGGAACTGAATTCGAGTAGGAACTCGATCCTGGCTGTTCTGGATGCTGGCGGAGCTCTCGAAGAGCTAGCAGCTCTGCAGTCAGAGGCGGTTCAAGTGGCGGCTCGTGTAGCAGAGATCGAGACTGCACTAAATAACGTTCGTGAACTTGCCCAAGCGCAAGAAGACGTTCGTCTTAAGAAGGCTCAGATGCGCCAAGAAGCAGGGCGCGACCTGAGTGCAAAACGGCGGAAGCTAGATACCGTAGCCGCTCGGTTCGATCGGATGATGCAAGAACTCTACGGCGTAAGTGGAGTTCTGACTGCTGAGGTTGATGATCTGGGTTATAAATTCAGCATTAAGGTTGCGACGTCTTCCAGTAGTGGCGTCACTCGAATGCAGCTTCTTTGTTTCGACCTTACCCTTATGGCTGAAGGTGTGAAGTCTAAACGCCATCCAGGGTTTATTATCCATGACTCCGTAATTTTCGATGGTGTGGACCCGAGGCAGGTTGCGGCTGGACTGTCATTGGCGCAAAAAACAGTGACTCAATCTGGCTGTCAATACATTTGCGCGATGAATAGTAATGATGTGCCGCCCGCTATTTCTGGTGAGCCCTGGTTCAAGGATGGTATTCGGAGAACTGTGCTCGATACCGAGGTTGGCGGGATCGTGGGCATATCGTTCTAATCGGGCACGGGTGCTCTTTGGGCCCGAACGCTCTGTGAGCCGTCGGCGGAGCGGCTTTGGGCTGGAGCTGCTTTGGGGCGAGTGATCATGGCCCCGTAAGCTCATCGCGAGTCGGGCAGTCTGTGGACCTGCCCGTTAAAGCACGACGTTGGGGCCATGATCTTAGAGGCTCGCCCCAAAGTGGCTGCCTAAAGCCGTGGAGCCGACCGCCCCAGCCACGATGTACCCCTTCTTTGAGGTCAGTTGGCCGCTGGCTCTTGTCGCGCGGCCTGGTGGACCGGGCCGGAGCGGGGCGGAGACAGGAGCGGCGGCCCGGGGAGCCGGGCCGCGCGCGGGGAGCGGAGCGAGCCGCCTTGAACCAGTAGAGAAAGTTGTAACTCAGTCGGTTGTGTGGGGCTTGAAGTCCTCTGTGCAGGCTGGGGGTTCGGCCTCGTTGCGGTCCGCGAGTGGGAGGAAGAGCACTGGGCGGACCGTCCATGTGATGCGCGTGCCGGTGTAGGTGATGGATGCCGTGCAGGGCTGGGCGCGGAGGAGTGCTCGTCTCGTGGCGATGCGGTTCTCGTAGAGGCCATCCCAAGTCTCCTTGGGCGTCATCGGGTTGAGCGTGGACGTGATGGTCTGCAGTGCCGTCGAGAGCCAGCTGTCCGCTTGGGCTGCCGAGTGCGCGCCGGAGCATGCCGTGAGTGTTGGCCGGCCCTTGGCGGTGAAGTCTTCCGTCCAGCATTCGCACCAGAAGCCGCGGGTGAGTTCGTCGCTCAGCATGGCGGCTCTCCTGGTGGTGCTTCCACGAAGAGTTCCGCGGTGACCGTGTGGCCGCCGAGGGTGTCGTGGACCACCACCCGGTGCGCGATGAAGTCGACGATGCCCAGGCCTCTGCCGTGTGCCACCTCCCCACTCGGGTGCTCGGTCTTCGGGGCCGTCTCCGTGCCGCCGTCGTCCGTGACCGACAGGGCAACCACCTGCGGTGAGACCGCTACCGCAAGGTGGAAGCTGCCCGACTTCTTGCCGCTCGCCGTGTGGAGGATCGCGTTCGCGCTCAGTTCGCTCACGATCAGTTCGGCGTCCTCGGCCAACGGCGAGCCCGCGAGGATGTCGCGGGTCCAGCGGCGGGCTCTGCTGACCTCTTCCGGGAAACCTGGGCAAGTGAGGCCCCAGACTCGGACGATGCTCGTATACTCGTGCATACAAGTTCCTTCGTGCTGGTAGGCCGCCATGTGCAGCGGGTTCGAGCTAGACGAGTTTGACGCCGTCGTGGGCGCGGATGGCCGGCGGGGATGCCGCGTCGAGTGCGTCCAGGACGCGGATCGCGTACGCCTCGTCAGCGAGTTCGGTAACTTCTTCGCGGGTGGCCCAGCGCAGAGCGCGAGTCTCGGCGCCGGTCGTGGGCGTGCCGTCGGCGGCCTCGCAGCGGAAGACCATGGAGACGATCAAGCCCGTCATGTTCTTGTAGATGCCGGTAAGGGTCGCGGGAAGCGCGATCTTGATGCCGGTTTCTTCGAGAACCTCGCGCTGCAAGGCCTCGGGGATGGTTTCCTCGCGTTCGAGGATGCCGCCCGGGGGTTCCCACTTGCCGTTGTCGCGGCGCTTGATGAGGAGGGCCCTGTCCTGGTCGTCGACGATGACTCCGGCAACGCTCACGGAGTGCGGACGGTCAGTGCTCACGGTCCTCGGCCCTCTCGGATGGCTAGGCTCTCCACCGTAGCAACAACACTTGCCCACTCGTCTAGATACCTAAAGGAGTACAGGTGACGTCACTCCCGAGCCTGCTCGGCGATGTCGACCCCACGAGCGATCGTGCGGTCTTTCGACAGATCGCCGATCAGTTGCGTGAGGCCATCGACCGTGGGCGATTCAAGGAGGGCGAGAAGCTGCCCTCCGAGGCTGAACTCGTCGAGCACTACGGGGTTTCCCGGATGACCGTCCGGAACTCCTTCTCCGTACTTCAGGGTGAAGGCCTGGTCCATGCCGAGCATGGCAAGGGCGTCTTCGTGCGACCGCGGCCTCCTGTGCGGCGGCTCGCCTCCGACCGGTTCGCCCGGCGCCACCGCGAGCAGGGGAAGTCTGCGTTCATCGTCGAGGCCGATGCCGCCGGCAGTCATCCGCAGGTGGACAGCCTGGAGGTCAAGGAGGAGAAAGCCAGCCAGGACATCTCCGCCCGGCTCGGGTCCGTGCGGCGGGTGCTCGCTCGTCGGCGGCGGTATCTGCTGGATGGGCGGCCGGTCGAGTTCGCCACCTCGTACCTTCCCCTCGACATCGCGCGCGGCACGCAGATTGCCGAGCCCAACCCTGGTCCCGGCGGCATCTACGCCCGCCTCGAAGAACTGGGCCACCACCTCGACCACTTCGAGGAAGAGATCTGTGCGCGGATGCCCTCTCCTGCTGAAGTGCGGACGCTGCGGCTCGCGTCCGGTGTGCCGGTGATCAGCCTGATCCGTACCGCGTACGACACCGAAGGGCGGGCCGTCGAAGTCTGCGACACCGTCATGGCTGCCGACGCGTACGTACTGTCCTACCAACTCCCGGCCACCTGACCGCTGGTGCGCGAGACCGACTCTTCTTCGGACTCGTATGCCCCAACAGGCCTACTCGTATAGACGAGTTGGCAAGTTGTGTGGCAAGGTGATGGCCACGCTCCCGGAGATCGGGTCCGCGTTACGTTACTTGTATAGACGAGTAGATGGGGAGTCTGTCTTGCGCACCATCCGTGTTGAGACCTCGGCCGCGACGATCCTGCTCACCGAGGCCCCCGAGCCCAAGGTCCGCGACCGCCAGACCGGCGAGATCGCCAAAGACGCCAACACCGGCGAGGCCCTGATGACGATCGGCGTCGTCTACATCGAGGACGGAGAGTCCTCCCTGGTGAAGGTCACCATCCCCGAGAGCGGTGTCGCCGAGGAGCTCGCGCTCGGCTCGCCGGTCTCGCTTCCGGGGCTCCTGGCCCGGCCCTGGGAGAGCGTCTTCAACGGCCAGCAGCGGCACGGCATCGCGTACCGCGCCGCCGCCGTCACTCCCGCCGCCTTCCCGAACTCGGCTCAGGCTGCGGCCTGATGAGTGACCTCGCGACGCTCCTGGAGGTAGGTGGTCCCGTCGCCGTGCTCGGCGGTGGGGCTGCCTACGCCCGGGCCCGTCACCCCCGCGTCCACTGGTCCGCGTTCGGCTTACCCATAACCACGGCTCGGCTGCTCGGCTCGTACGGCTCGGTCATGGAGGCCTGCGGTCTGACCGTCGCCCCGTCCCGGCTCCGGGTGCTGGCGGTTCGGGCCACCAGTAATCGCGACATCCGCCCCGTGCCGCCGCGTCGGGGCCTCATCCGGCCCACTTCGACCGGGCTGCGGTTACGTCTGCGGCTTGCTCCGGGGCAGGAGCCTGCCGATGTCGCCGCCTCCGCCGAACGGCTGCGGCACGCATGGGGAGTTCACTCCGTGTACGTCAGAGCGGCCAAGCCCGGTGTAGTCGAGCTGCGGCTCGTCGGCTTCGATGTGCTGCGGCGGGTGCGGATGCCTCGCAAGGTCGTGGTGGAGTTCCTCAAGGTGCCCGTGGCGTTGAGAGAGGACGCCACTCCTTTCGTACGTGACTACCGGGCCGTTCCGCATCAACTCACCCTCGGCGCAACGCTGTCGGGCAAGTCCATGTACCTGCGGCACCTCATCGCCGGACTCGCCCCACAACCCGTCGCTCTCGTCGGCATCGACTGCAAGCGTGGTGTGGAGTTGGCGCCTTTCGCGTCGCGCCTCTCGGCTCTCGCCACCGATCCGGAGCAGGCCGCCGAGCTGCTGCCCGCACTCATCAAGGAGATGGAGGACCGATACGACCTGATCAAGGCTCGGCAGGGGCTCGCTCCGGGCACGCCGGATGAGGAGATCACCTCCGACATCTGGGGACTGCCTGAGCACGAACGCCCCGTACCTGTCGTTCTGTTCGTCGATGAAGTCGCCGAGCTCTTCCTCGTCGCCACGAAGAAGGACGAAGAGCGGCGGGACGAGATGGTCACCCAGCTCATCAGGCTCGCTCAGCTCGGCCGTGCTGCCGGGATCTATCTGGAGGTATGCGGGCAGCGCTTCGGGGCTGAACTGGGCAAGGGGGCGACCATGTTGCGGGCCCAGTTGACCGGTCGCGTCTGCCACCGCGTCAACGACGAAGCCTCCGCGAAGATGGCGCTCGGGGACATCGCTCCCGAAGCGGTCTCCGCCGCCTGCGCCATCGCTCCCGAGATGCCCGGCCTGGCCGTGGCCGGTGACACCTCTGGGGGCTGGTCTCGCATCCGTACGCCGTACCTGTCCCTCAGCGATGCCGCCGAGGTCTGCCAGGAGTCGGCGGACCTGGTCCCCGACCTTCCTGCGCTCAAGCGCTTCCGGCCCGTCGTCTGAGACGCGCCACTTCACGTTCCATGGTCGGCTCGACCTTCTCGCGCCACGTCCTTACCCCTCCCATGCCTGAACACGGAAGGAGTCGCCGTATGCGCGCCCAACTGGCCCGTGTCGACGCCGTGCTCGTCCAAGCGGTCATCGCGGCAGCGCTGTCCTTCGCCCACCTTCACGACATCGCCTTGGCGGCCGGACAGGACGGTTGGAAGGCCTGGGCTTACCCGGTCTCCGTCGACCTTTTGCTCGTCGCCGCCTGGCGTCGGCTGCGGACCGGTGACGCGAAAGCCGCCGGATGGTGCTGGTTCGTCATCGCACTCGCCGCGTCCCTCGGCGCGAACGTCGCCACCGCCGGACTCCTCGACATGAACGCCGTGCCGGCCTGGCTCCGCATCCTCGTCGCGGGCTGGCTAGCCGTCGCCTTCCTCGGTGGCACCCTGCTCGCGCACTCCAGTTCGCCAACGACGGAGGACCTCGTCGAGGACCAGGAGGTCGCCGTCGAACCCGCCCCTGCGCCCACTGCCCCACCGGCTGTCGCGCCCACGCCCGTACCGGCGCAGGAGCCCGCGGCTGCCGTCGTACCCGTCCCACCCGCCTTGGTCGAGCACGCCCGCAAGGTCGCCGCCGATCACCACAAGCGCACCGGCACCGCCATCGACACCCCAACCCTCCGCGCCCGGCTCGGGGTCCCCGTGCCCATGGCCGAGGCCATCGCCGCCCACCTCTGAAGGAGATCGCGTGACCGCCAACCGCCGCTTCCGCTCCGTCGCCCGTATTGGTCCCGTTTAGGTCGGCACGTCGTACAACGGCCGGGGCCGCGAGAAGCACACCGCCGCCTGCACCGCCCCGCGCTGCGGCTTCTCCGCCGACTACGACAGCCGCGCCGCCGCCGAACTGGCCGCCCGGACCCACCGCTGCCCCGTGCGCTGAAAGGACCCGCCCCCGTGACCGTCAGCCTGCCGCTCGTCGTCGTCCTCGGCTTCTTCGCCTGGGGAGCGATCAAGTTCCTCGGCGTCCGCACCTGGATCGTCGTCGTGATCGCCCTGTTCGGCTTCCTGCTTTCGCACACCTTCATGGCACCCGCGATCGACTCCGGCACATGGTCCGGCGTCGACATCGTCAACGGCTCACATGACTAGACGAGTAGATGAGGAGAGCTTCCCTGTGTTCCAGCCCAAGTACCCCGAGAACCCCTCGCCGCCGTCGGCCTACACCCATGCTCCGGTCGAACCGACGCCTGCTCGCCGCCCGGCTCCCCAGATCTCCGTCAGTACCGGTGCCGTCGTGGCCGTGCTCGTCGGCGGAGTCGTCCTGACCGCGCTCCTGGCTGCCGTCGCCGTCTCGGCCATCTCCGTAGCCGTCGCCGCCGTGGTCCTTCGCTCCATGCTCCGCGACCAGCGTCGGCACTGAACACCACTGAACGCCAGACAAGACAGACCCCCGGGACGGCTCCGATACCGCCAAGCATCCGCCGCCCCGGGGGCCCTACCCCTCCTGTCCGAAGCCAGAAGGAGAACCACTATCTTCGCCCGCGCCACCCAGCCACCGCCCCCGCTTCACGAACTCGGCGAACTGGCCTCGCTCGGCACCATGCCCGGCCTGCTCCGTCAGCTCTCCGGCCTCGGCGGCTGCACCAACCCGATCCGTCTCGACGGCCACCGTACCGAGTACGACGTGAACACCCGAACCGGCGAGATCGGCAGCGCCCTCCACCACCTCGACTCCTCCGCCCTCCCGGCCGGGCAGCTCCTCGTGCGCTGCAACAACCGCCGCACGACGCGCTGTTCATCCTGTGCCGAGGTCTACCGGCGCGACACCTTCCACCTGATCACCTCGGGCCTCCGGGGCGGCAAGGGAACCCCGGAACGCGTTGCCGCACACCCGCGCGTCTTCGCGACCTTCACCGCACCGAGCTTCGGTCCGGTCCACAACCGGCCTTCCAGCACTGGTGGTTCGGTCCGTCGCTGCCGCTGCGGGGTCCTGCACGACCAGGAGGACGACGCACTCGGCACCCCGCTCGCCCCGTCCACATACGACTACGAAGCGGCCGTGCTCTGGAACGCCCATGCCGGAGCACTGTGGCGACGCTTCTCCATCTCCCTACGTCGTGAGGTCGCCAAGCGGGCCGGACTCTCGCAGCGGGCACTCCGCGAGCACGCCCGGGTGTCCTTCGCCAAGGTCGCCGAGTACCAGAAGCGCGGCGCCGTCCACTTCCACGCCGTGATTCGAATCGATGGTCCCGAGGGTGGCGACACCCCGCCTCCAGCCTGGGCCTCGGCTGACCTGCTCACCGACGCCATCCAGACCGCCGCTGCCAGCGCACGCGTGGACGGGCCGGTCATCGACGACCGCCCACACACCTTCGCCTTCGGCCGCCAACTCGACGTACGCACCATCCGCAGCGCCGACTTCGATGGCGACCAGGAGCTGACCGAGCGAGCCGTCGCCGCCTACATCGCCAAGTACGCCACCAAGGGCGCCGAGACCGCGACGGGAGCGCTCGACCGCCCGCTCAAGTTCCTCGCCGAGCTGGCCCAACTCGACATCAACGACCACGCCCGACGTCTCATCCGAACCGCTTGGAGCCTCGGCGCCCGCAAGGACTTAGCCGACCTCCGCCTCCGCGCCTGGGCCCACATGCTCGGCTTCCGCGGCCACTTCTCCACCAAGTCCCGCCGCTACTCCACCACCCTCGGAGCCCTTCGCGACGCCCGCGCCGAATGGCGCCGAGCCCAAGCCGCAACAGCCATCGAGAGCGAGTCCGACTCAACCCTCGTCCTCTCGCACTGGGTCTATGCCGGGACCGGCCTCTCCCCGGCCGAGGCCTGGCTCGCCGCGACCCTCGACCCCGCCCCCGGAACAGAAGGAGAGCCCACCCGTGGATAGCCGCTACCTGTCCGTCGACCAGGTCGCCGAGCTGCTCGGCACGACTGCCCGCTTTCCCCGGCGGCTGATCGAGGAGCGGCGCATCCGGTACGTGAAGGTCGGCCGCCACGTACGTATCCCGGCGAGCGCGGTCGAGGAGTTCATCTCGTCCCACACCGTGGAGCCGATCAAGCGCCCGCGTGTTCGGTACGGGAGGGCTGCCTGATGGCCAACGACAAAGGCAGGCGGCGCCGCTTCGGGGCGATCAGACGTCTTCCATCCGGGCGGTACCAGGCCCGTTATCCGGGGCCCGATGGCGTGATGCGCCCGGCGCCGTTCACGTTCGAGACGACGGCGGACGCGGACGACTGGCTCGCCGAGAAGCAGACCGAGATCCGTCGCGGTCAGTGGCGGGACCCGGATGCGGCGGCCGTGAGCTTTCGCACCTACGCGGAGAAGTGGGTCGAGGAACGCGACCTCGCTCCGCTGACGGAGGACCTCTACCGCTACCTCCTCGACAAGCACCTGCTGCCCACCTTCGGTGAGACCGACCTGGACGAGATCACGGCTCCTCGCGTACGAGAGTGGCGGACCGAGCGCTTGCGGACCACTGGGGCCAAGACGATCACTGCCAAGGCGTACCGGCTGCTCAAGGCCGTCATGGAGACGGCCGTTGATGACGACCTCATCGATCGCAACCCGTGCCGGATCAAGGGAGCGGGCAAGGAGAAGGCTGCCGAGCGGCGCATCGCGACCGTCGCCCAGGTCGACGTGCTGGCCGAGGCCATGGGGATGCGGTGGCGCTTGATGGTTTATCTCGGTGCGTACGGTCCGATGCGGCCTGAGGAACTCGCTGGCCTACGTCGCCGTGACGTCGACCTCGACACCCTGCGGATTCGTGTGCGCCTGGCCGAGCCGGAGCGGATGAACGGGCGCCGTGTGCAGGGTGACACCAAGTCCGAGGCCGGTACGCGGACCGTTGTCCTGCCCGCCTTCCTTCACCGGGAGCTGTGCTGGCACATGGAGTCGTACGCCGAGCCGGGGCCGACGGGGCTGCTCTTCGTCGGCGAGCGCGGGGCCCCTTTCCGGCGCAGCACCTTCGGGCGGAAGTGGCGCAAGGCCCGTGGGCTCGTCGAGGGCCTTCCGGAGGGCTTCCGGTTCTACGATCTGCGGCACACGGGGCACACCCTCACGACCCGCTCGGGTGCCACCCTCAAGGACACGATGGTCCGCGCCGGGCAGTCCTCCGAGAAGGCCGCGCTCGGCTATCAGCACTCGGAGGACGAGCGCCAGGAAGAGGTGGCAGGCATGCTCCACCGGACCGTACGCAAGGCTCGGCAGACCAGGGCCGAGGAGGCGAGCCGTCCGCCTTCTGGCACGGATCTGGCACGCGACGAGTGACCTGAGCGGTCGGCAAGCGCACAACAAGAAGGCCCAGGTCGCTGACCTGGGCCTCAACTCTGGAGCGGGTGACGAGAATCGAACTCGCACTCTCAGCTTGGGAAGCTGATGTTCTACCACTAAACTACACCCGCGCGACGCTCCCGGTTGAACCGGTTTCGTAGCTTCGCACACTCTACCCCATCCCAGGCCCCGGGCGCCGCCGCGCCAAGGCCCCGCTGCGCTGCGTGGGCTCTGCGTGACTGCGGGCGAAGGGAGTTGGGGCGTACGGTAGGGGCCGCCTCGGGGGACCCGGGGGTGCCCGGGGTGGTGGTCGAGGGGTCGGCCGGAGGGGCTCCGTGGGGGTTCTGTGAGGGCGGCGTGCGGGGGTCCGGACGAGACGGAGTGCCGCCTGGAGTGGCGTCCCTTTCATCCCGTAATGTGGCTTTCGCCGTCGGTCGGAAGGCCGGAAACGGCCTCCGTTCATGACATGAGTGGACGGCTCTCGCATACGGCTCTTGCCATACGGCTCTGGGGAAGGGACTCGAGGACTTGATGGAGCGCACCGTCGTCCGTTGTGCCGAAGGGCACGTGTTCAGCACCGCTTCGTTCCCGATGCAGCAGGCCGACCGGCTCGGCCCCGGTCGGCTGATCCGATGTCCTCGGTGTGCCCGGCTGCGGCACGCGGTTCCGGTGGAGCTGCAGAAGCGGTAGCGGGCGGGGGAGGGCGAGCACGCCCCGTACCCGAGGCGCGCGGGTCTGTCCGATTGGGGCGGTCCCGCGCGCTCTGCGTATCCTCGGTGCGTGCTTCTCTCAGACAAGGACATCCGGGCCGAGATCGACGCCGGGCGGGTCCGGATCGATCCCTACGACGAATCCATGGTGCAGCCGTCGAGCATCGACGTGCGCCTCGACCGCTTCTTCCGGGTGTTCGAGAACCACCGCTACCCGCACATCGACCCGTCCGTCGAGCAGGCGGATCTGACCCGGCTTGTGGAGCCCGAGGGCGACGAGCCGTTCATCCTCCACCCCGGGGAGTTCGTGCTGGCCTCCACGTACGAGGTCATCACCCTGCCCGACGACCTGGCCTCGCGCCTGGAGGGCAAGTCCAGCCTCGGGCGGCTCGGGCTCGTCACCCACTCCACCGCCGGGTTCATCGACCCGGGATTCAGCGGTCACGTGACCCTGGAGCTGTCCAACCTCGCGACGCTGCCCATCAAGCTGTGGCCGGGGATGAAGATCGGCCAGCTGTGCATGTTCCGGCTGAGCTCCGCCGCCGAGTCCCCCTACGGGTCCGAGCGCTACGGGTCGCGCTACCAGAACCAGCGCGGACCCACCGCCTCCCGTTCCTTCCTCAACTTCCATCGAACCCAGGTGTGAGCCCTTCCATGAGTGACGTTCGCGAGAACCTTTCGTACGAGAAGTTCGGCGGTGCCGTGCGCGAGCTGGCGCAGACCATCGCCGACGACGGGTACGAGCCCGACATCGTGCTGAGCATCGCGCGCGGCGGCGTCTTCGTCGCGGGCGGGCTCGCGTACGCCCTCGACTGCAAGAACATCCACCTGGTGAACGTGGAGTTCTACACGGGCGTCGGGACGACCCTGGAAATGCCGGTCATGCTGGCCCCCGTCCCCAACGCCATCGACTTCTCCGACAAGAAGGTGCTCATCACCGACGACGTCGCCGACACCGGGAAGACGCTGAAGCTCGTCCACGACTTCTGCCTCGACACCGTCGCCGAGGTGCGCTCCGCCGTCATCTATGAGAAGTCCCACTCGCTCGTGAAATGCGAGTACGTGTGGAAGCGCACCGATGAGTGGATCAACTTCCCGTGGAGTGTCGAGCCGCCCGTCGTGAAGCGGCAGGGGCAGGTTCTCGACGCCTGATGTCTGATGTCTGACGTCTGGGCCTGATGCTTGGCCCCTACGGGGACGTGCATGAGGAAGGGCCCCGGTGAGCCTGTGCTCGCCGGGGCCCTTCTTCGCGTACGGGACGCTGGTGCGCCCCCGCGTCAGAACGTACCGAGCTTGATGATCGACAGGATCGCGAGCAGCTGGATCGCCGACGCGCCGAGCGCCCGCGGCCACGGCAGGTCGTGGGACCTGCTCACCATCAGCGTGAGCAGCGCGCCCGCGGCGAGCCAGGTGGCCCAGCCGAGGAGCTGGACGAAGCCGTTGCCGCCGCCGAGGAACAGGGCGACGATGACGCGCGGGGCGTCCGTGATCGCCATGATCAGCATGGAGAGGCCGACCGTCGGCTGCCAGGCGCCGTCGCCGCCGAACTGGCGGGCCAGGGAGTGCGTGACGATGCCGAGGATGAAGGCGCTCAGCGAGATCGCGACGCCGGTCGTGATGACGTACGGGATCGCCGTGGACAGCGTGGCGTTCAGCACGTCCTCGCGGGCCTCGTCGAAGCCGAAGACGGCGAGCAGGCCGTAGAGGAACGTGACGATGACGGCGGGGCCCCACATCGCGTAGTCCCGCATCTGGAGGAACGTCGGGACCGGGCGGAAGACGATGCCGCGCAGCAGGTCCTTCCAGGGGAGCTTCGGGCCGATGGGGCCCGCGGGGGCCTGTCCCGCCCGGTAGGTGTCGCCGTCGTTGTACGGGTCCTCGCCGAGGGAGAAGGACTGGGTGTGCCCGGGGTTGTTGGCGGCGTACGGGTCGTGGCCGCCGCCGTGACCGCCCTGGCCACCGTGACCGCCGTGCCCGCCCTGGCCGCCGAAGTACTCGGGCTCGCCCTGGCCGCCCGGAGGCTGCGGCCACTGCTGGGCGCCGCCGTGGTGCTGGCCGCCGCCCTGCGGTCCGCCGTGGCCGCCGCGCTGCCCGCCGCCGTACTGGCCGGGGCCCGGGCCGCCGTACGGAGGCTGTCCCCCGTACGGCTGCGGGGCCGGGCGGCCGCCGCCGGGCGCGGGCGGGTACCCGTACGGCGGCTGGCCGCCCTGGGGGGCCTGCTGTCCGTACGGGTCCTGCCGCGGTCCTTGGTGCGGCCCCGGGTGACCGCCCTGACCGGGGTGCCCGCCTTGGGGCGGGCCCTGTCGGGGTCCTTGCTGTGCGCGGTTGTCCCGGCCGCCGCGTCCGATCCTGAATCCAGCCACGGAATCGAACGTACCTGGTCTGACGGGGTGCGGTCGTCCGTCCTGTGGAGGAGAGCGGGTTTGCGGCTGAGCTGTGACAACCCCTAGGGGGACCCTGAGGGGACAACCCCAGGTCAGGGGCTCGGGTCAGCGCCCGAGAACGTTCCCGTACGCCAGTGCGGACGAAGGGGTGGGAAGGGCAAGGGAGTTGGGAGTGAGGGAGGTGGTGCCGGGCGGGAGGGCGCCCGGGGCCGCCCAGACGCCGCCGGACGAGGCGTTCTCACCCGGGGCGGAGACGGCCAGGTCGGGCGTGCCGTCCTTGTCGTGGTCGCCCGTGGCGAGCGCCGCGCCGAACCGGTCGCCGGTCTCCGCGGTACCGGGGATCTGGTACGTGTCCTGCTGGAACGCGTAGCCGTTGGCCGTGCCGTCCCCGATCTCGTCGTCCGCGTCGAGGATGCCCTTCTTGCCGCCGTACAGGACGGTGGCGCTGCCCGCGTTCTTCTTGGACCCGATGGCCTCGCCGGGCGCGCCCACGATCAGGTCGTCGCGGCCGTCGCCGTTGACGTCCGCGGCGGTGACGGCCTCACCGAAGCCGTCGCCGGTCTCCGCGACGCCGGGGACACCCGGGGTGTCCTGGTTGAGGGTCTGCTTGCGCGTGCCGAAGTTGTCGGGGCGGCCGCCGCCGTAGCGGATGTGGATGCCGCCGCCCTTCGTCAGCTCCTCGGGGCCGCACGGGTCGTCGATGTTCTCGTCGGCTATCTCGCGGCAGTTGCCGAGGGCGAGGTCGTCGTGGCCGTCGCCGTTGAAGTCGCCGGTGGCGAAGGCGGAGGTGGCGCCGTTGCTGTTGGCCCAGTCGAGGAGGAGGCGGCCCTCGCGGCTGTCGTAGTGGTAGAGCATGACGTGCGACTGGGTGTACGGCTGCTGCTTCGTGTAGTACGCGACGGCGAGGTCGGTGCGGCCGTCGGCGTTGTAGTCGCCCGTGGACAGGACGGGGGCGCGGCCGCCCATGCGGTCGCCCATGCCGGGCTGGGTGCGGTCGGCGCGGGGGTTGTAGTTGACGACGACCTTGTCGGTGCCGCCGATCGCCAGGTCCATGTCCGTGTCGCCGGTGAAGTCCCCGGCGACGACGGCGTTGCCGTACTGGTCCTTGGGCTTCTCGCCGCGCGCGGCCGTGTGGGAGCCGGCGAAGCCGCCCGCGTCGCCGTACACGACGGTGACGCTGCCGGTGTCGGTCCGCCCGTCGATGTCCTCGCCGGGCGCGCCGATCGCGAGGTCCGCGTACCCGTCGTTGTTCACGTCGGTGACGGCCACGGACGCCCCGAACCTGTCCCCGGCCTCCGGGGTGCCGGGGACGTGCGCGGTGGCCTGCGTGACGCGTACGTTGCCCCTGGCGTGCAGGCCCTTGGGCCCGCCCCAGACCACGTTCACGTACCCGGCCTTGGCCTTGCCGCCCACCGTCGCGGCGGGGACGCCCACGGCCAGGTCGGCGTAGCCGTCGCCGTTGAAGTCGCTCTCGGTGGCGGGCGGCGCCGGCTCGTCCGCGGCGGCGCCCGCGGCGAACGGCAGGGCGAGGCCGGTCGCCGCGAGCGCCGTGGCGGCGGCCAGGGCGAGGGTGCGTGTGCGCACAGGTGCTCCAACTCGTTGGTGGTGGCTTGGCTTCACCTGTGTGACACGCGGAGTTGGGGAACGGTTGTGTGAGGGACGGTGGTGCGCGGGCGCCCGAGGGCTCCTTGGGGTGGGGCCGGGCCCGTGGCGGGCCCGGCCGGGAGGGACGGGGCGTCAGTCGGCGAAGTTGGCGCCCAGGCGCGGGGTGCCCGTGCCGGAGAGGTGGGCCGTGCCCGGGTAGATGCCGGACGTGCCGCGGAGGGTGCCGTCGGTGCGGGAGAGCAGGGGGTACACGGCGCCGTTGTCGCCGTTCTCGCCGACCGCGCCGAGGATCACGTCGGCGCGGAGGTCGCCGTTCAGGTCGTCGGCGTGGACGTCCGAGCCGAGGAAGTCGTGCTTCTCGTCGGAGCCGGGGACGCCGGGTGTGTTCTGGGTGAGGAGCTTCGCGCCGCGGCCGGTGAGGCCGGAGCCGTCGGCCTTGCCGTGGAGAATCGTCACCGCGCCGGTGTCCGCGACTCCGTCGACGGTCTCGCCGGGGGCGCCGACGACGAGGTCCAGGTTGCCGTCGCCGTTGATGTCGCCGAGGTCCAGCTCGTTGCCGAAGGAGTCGCCCTTCTCGCCGCTGCCGGGGACGCCTGAGGTGTTCTGGGTGATCTTGTCGCGCTCGTCGTTGTCCGGGCCGCCGCTGTTGCCGAACAGTACGTTCACCGCGCCGCCCTTGGCCGCGCCCGGGAGCCCGCTGTCCCACGAGGTGCCGATGACGACGTCGTCGTAGCTGTCCTTGTTGACGTCGCCGAGGTCCGTGACGATGCCCGGCAGCAGCTTCTTGGCGGCGGCGGCCTTGAGGCCCGAACGGGAGCCGGGGATCCAGAAGTTGGCGTTGGGGGCCTGCGCGGTGTTCTCGTAGCCGTTGACGATCAGGTCCTCGACGCCGTCGCCGTTGGCGTCGCCCGAGTGCAGGTTCAGCACGCCGACTTCGCCGTTGCCGTGGATGCGGGCCTTGACCGTGTAGTGGCCGTTGACCGAGCCGCCGCGCTTGAACCCGCCGCGCAGGACGTCGACGACCGCGGTGGTGCCGGTGCCGACGGCCAGGTCGGTCTTCTTGTCGCCGTTGAAGTCGGCGGCTTCGAGGACGCCGCCGAAGCGGTCGTGCGTCGAGGGGCGCGGGTCCTTCAGGGTGCTGCCGCCCTTCAGGCCGTCCCGCGAGCCCCACAGGACCTGGACGGAGCCGCCGTCCTTGTCGCCGCCCACGTCCTCGCCCGGCACCCCGACGGCCAGGTCGTCGTACCCGTCGTCGTCGAAGTCGCCGTATGCGAGGTCGGCGCCGAACCCGTCGCCCTTCTCGGCGGATCCGGGGACGCCCGCGCTGTCCTGCGAGTACGCCACGCTCCGGCCGACGCCGCCCTCCTTGCCGTACGTCACGGTGACGGCGCCCGCCTGCGCCTTGCCGCCGACGTGCGCGAGCGCGGCCGACGTCGCGACATCGGCGCGCCCGTCGTGGTTGAAGTCGGCGTCCGGCGCCGTGCGCGCGGGTGCTGCCGCCGCCGTCGGTGCCGTGAGCGTGAGCAGCCCGCCCGTCAGTGCCAGCGCGGCCGTCGTCGCCGCGGCGAGGCGGAGGCGGTTCCGTCTGTGGGGGTGGGTGGCGCGGGAGGTGGTGCGCTCGACCTGAGCCATGTGGTGGTTTCTCCTGCGGTGCCGGCGAATGTGTTTGCCAGGGGTTGGCCGCGCGTTCGTGGGCGCGTAGTCCTCAACCCGGGCCTAGGAGAGACCACTTGTGGGATGTGTGGGTTGTATGGGGTCGATGAGTAGTTGCTGTGTCGTTATAGAGGGGGAGCGGTGGGGCAGTGATGAAGGGGTGGTGAGTGAGGCGCCCGCGCTCGCCGGGGAGGCGCGGGCGCCCGCGGGGGCCTCGGCGGTGTCTGCTGAGGTCGGCCCTCGCGGGGCGCCCCAGTCCCGCCCCTTCTCCGAAACCGGGGGCTGCCGCCCCCTGGACCCCCGCTGATCGGCGCTCCGCGCCTCGTCCTCAATCGCCGGACGGGCTGGAAGGGTGGGGGGTCAGTGGCCGAGGACCGCCCCGTACGAACGCGCCCCCGCGAGACCCAGCTTCGCCGGCGTCACCGACACCTGCGGCGCCGGACGGTCCTTCGGCGTGCCGTACCAGACGCCGCCGGACGAGGCGTTCTCGCCGGGGGCGGCGACGGCCGAGTCGGGGTAGGTGTCGCCGTTGTAGTCGTCCACGGCGATCGCCGCGCCGAAGCGGTCGCCCGCCTCGGCCGCGCCGGGGACGCCCGGGGACGTCTGGTTGACGCCGCTGCCGTAGAACTCCTTGCCGGTGCCGGTGGACTCCAGGATCCAGTACGCGCCGGCCGCCTTGTCGATGCCGACCGACTCGGCACTCGCGCCCGCGATCAGCTCGTCGCCGTCCTCCCGGTCCAGGTCGCCCACGGCGAGCGCCGCGCCGAAGTTGTCCTCGGCCTCGGCATTGCCGTCGACCCGGGGAGTGGACTGGGTCGTGCAGGACACGGCGCCACCCAGCGTCGTGCCCGACTTGCCGTACACCGTGGCGATCGCGCCGCCGAGGCGGTCCGCGCAGTAGCCCTCGTCGCCCTCCTCGGCCTCGGGGTTGGGCCGGACCTCGCCGAGGGCGAGGTCGGCGGTGCCGTCGCCGTCGAAGTCGCCGGTGGCGAGGGAGGTCGCGGTGTCGCCCGCGCGCCACGTCCGCTTCCACTCCCCGGAAGCGCCGGAAGCGCCGGAAGCGCCGGAAGCCCCCGACCCCGTGCCGTACACCGCCGTCCCCGCGATCTCCATCCCCCCGTACGTCACCGCGAGGTCATCGCGGCCGTCCGCGTCGAAGTCCCCGGACGTCACCGCGCGGGGACCGCTGAAGTGCCAGCTGTCGACGCGCTGCAGGGTCGCGGGGGACCCGGCCCTGAACGGTCCCGGGCGGGTCTCCATCGCGGCGCTCTCGTCGTTCTTCGAGCTGAGCGCGATGTCCCGGTCGCCGTCGCCGTCGTAGTCGCCGGTGGTGACGAGGCCGCCGATCTGGTGGCCCGCGTACTTGCCGTTGGCGGCCGTGAAGCCGCCCTTGATGCCGGACTTGGCGCCCCAGAGGATGGTGAGGGTGCCCGCGGAGGCCCCCGAGTCGTTGTCCTCGCCGGGCGTGCCGACGACGATGTCCGTGATGCCGTCGCCGTTCATGTCGGCGGGCGACACCGCGTACCCGAAGCCGTCGTCCTTCTCCACGGTGCCGGGAACCCCGGCGCTGCCCTGGCTGACGGTCGTCGAACCATGGCCGCCCAGGCCCTTCTTGCCGCCCCAGACCACGTTCACGTAGCCCGCCTTGGCCTTGCCGCCTACGGTCGCGCCGGGGACGCCGACGGCGAGGTCCGCGTAGCCGTCGCCGTTGAAGTCCGACTTCGGCTTCGGGGCGGGCTCGGCCGCGACGGCGGGGGTCGCGGCCAGGCCCGCGACGCCGAGTACGGTCGCCGCGCACAGTGCGGCGGCGGAGAGAGTCTTCTTACGCAAGGTGTCTCCAAGTAGCCGAAAAGGTACGTGAGTTGGGGAGAGGTCAGCGGAGCGTCTCGCCGAAGCCCCGGCCCGCGCCGCCCGCGCCGAAGTCCGAGCCGTTGAACGAGGTCGCGTACGACGACGTCAGACCCGTCGTCGTACCGCGAAGCACCCACACCGCGCCCGCGTCCGCCGCGCCGCCGATGTCCTCGCCGCGCGCGCCGACCGACAGGTCGGCCCTGCCGTTCTTGTTGATGTCCTTGAGGCGTACGGACGAGCCGAACCGGTCGTTCTTCTCGGCGACTCCGGGGACGCCCGCCGTCTCCTGGTGCCAGGTCTTCCCGCCGCCCAGTCCGCTCGTCCCGCCCTTGAGGAGAGTCACGCTCCCGGTGCCGGGTACGGTTCCGACCTGCTCGCCGGGCGCGCCCACCGCGATGTCCGCGCTGCCGTCGCCGGTCACGTCGCCGGCGGCCACCGCCGAGCCGAAGTCGTCGCCCGCCTCGTCCGTGCCGGGTACGCCCGCGGTGTCCTGCGTGTACGTCACGGGCTCGCCCAGCTTGCTGTCGGCGCCGTAGCGGACGCTGAACGAACCGCCCCTGCCCGCGCGCGGGTTGCCGGTGATCAGGTCGTCGTAGCCGTCGCCGTTGACGTCGGCCCCGGCGAGCGGGCCGCGCGTCGCCGTCGGGTCGTCGCCCTCGGCCAGGACGCCGGACCAGTAGCCGAGGTCACCGGCGCCGCCCTTCATGTACGCGGTGTAGGCGCCGCCGTCCTCGCGCTCGCCCGCGAGGATGTACGTGTAGCCGCCCTGGTTCGTGAAGTGGCCCGCGGTCATGTCGTCCAGGCGGACGTTCTTGGGCAGGAAGTCGGTTTCGAGCGGGATCGCGCGGCCGTCCTGCGGGTTGCCGTCGGCGTAGTACCACCAGTGGTTGCCGCTGATCACCGCGAGGTTGGACACCTCGTCGCCGTCGATGTCGACGAACGTCGCGGCCTCGCCGAAGCGGTGGTCGTCGGCGCTGGGTGCGGTGAGGGTCTTGCCGCCGGTCTTGAAGCCGTTCTTGCCGCCCCAGACGATCGTGACCGTGCCGTCGGGCTTGTTCGCCACCTTCTCGCCGGGGGCGCCGACGATCAGGTCGGCGTAGCCGTCGCTGTTCACGTCGCCGCTGGTGACGCTCTCGCCGAACTCGTCGCCGGACTCGGTGGTTCCGGGCACTCCGGCCGTGTTCTGCGTGACGGTCGTGCCGCGGCCCGCCTTCACGCCGGACGCCGAACCGTACGTCACGGTCACCGAGTTGCCCTTGGGGGCGCCCACCGCGAGGTCGCGGTAGCCGTCGCCGTTGAAGTCGTCCTTCAGGGCGGCGGGGGCCGCGGAGGCCGTCCCGGCCAGGGGGAGGGTCAGTCCTCCGGCAGCGAGGGCCGCGGTGGTGACCGCGACGGCCAGGCTTCTTACGCGCACGTGGGGCTCCCGAGCTTGTGGGTTCACGGGGGGTCACCAGGGGGTGGACCTTGGGTGAACGGTGGTGTGGGGTTCCGGGGGTGTGACTGGCGGGGTGGGGGAAAGGTTGTGCGAGCCGGGGGCTTCGGGCGGCGGGGGTGCCCCGGGCCCCTGACGTCCCCGCGTGCGTGGAGTCCGCGGAGGGCTCACACGGGTCGGCCCTGCCCCCTACGCTGGCGGTGGCGAGCCGTCCAGAGAAGGGCAAGGCCGTGATGTCCCCAGGTGACACCCCGGACCCGTACGCCGACCCGCTGCGATTCGGTCAGCGCGTACAGATCCTGCGCGAGCGCCGTGGCATGACCCGCGCCCAACTCGCGGACTTCGTCGGGGTTTCGGTGCACACCCTCCGCAAGATCGAGAACGGGCAGCAGCGGGCCCCGGCGCTCGACATGGTGCTGCGCATCGCCGAGGCGCTGCGCGTACGCGACCTGGCCGAGCTGACCGGTCGACCGGACGCGCACGTGGACCTGTTCGCCGGGCCGGGCCATCCCCGCCTCGCCGCCGTCCAAGCGGCCGTCGACGACTTCGCCCTGGCCACGGCCGTGGAACCACCCCCTGTCGCCCACCTGGAAGCCCGCCTGCACGCGGCCTGGAAGGCACGGCACCAGTCGCCCAACCACCGTGAGGCCATCGGCACGTTGCTGCCCGGTCTGATCCGCGACGCGCGGGCGATCGCACGGCACGCCGAGACGGCCGTCGAGCGGCGGGTGGCCCAGGCCCGTCTCGCCGAGACGTACTCGCTGTCACAGTTCTTCCTCGCCTATCAGCCCGACGCGGCCCTGCTGTGGCGCGTCGCGGAGCGCGGCATGGTCGCCGCCCAGGACTCCGGCGACCCGCACGCCATCGGCGTGGCCGCCTGGCTCCTGGCGCAGGCCCACCGCGACACCGGGCCCCGGCACTTCGACGCCGCCGACGCCATCAACCTCGAAGCCGTCCGCTTCCTCGAACCCCTCCTGTCCGACGCCTCCGACGACGTCCTCGCCCTCGCGGGCGCCCTGGAATTCGAGCTGGGGTACACCGCGGCCCGCCGCCGCGACACCGGCACGGCCTGGCGCCACTGGGACAAGGCGAAGCACATGGCGGCCCGGCTGCCCGCGGACTACTTCCACCCCGTCACCAGCTTCAGCCGCGCGATCATGGGCGCGCACGCCGTCACCGTGGCGGTCGAGCTGCGCCAGGGCGGCGAGTCGGTACGCCAGGCGGCCCGCGCGGACAAGTCCGTCATCAAGTCCCGCCCCCGCAGGGCCAGACACCGGATCGAGGAGGCCCGCGGCTTCCACCTCGACGGCCAGCCGGACGTGGCGATCGCCACCCTCCAGAAGGCATACGAGACCGCCCCCGAAACGATCCGCTACAACGGCTACGCCCGCCGCATCATCCTTGAGGAGGCCGAGTCGAAGCACTCCGGCCGAAGGCGCCGGGCCGCCGACCTGGCCGTGGGCATCGGCCTTTTGGGTGTCTGACACAGGGTGACCGGATTCCGGTCATCAGTCGGGTTCGGGTGGACTTAACGTCACTTGCGTGAGGCGAACCACCCTGACCCTAAGGGCCCCGATGACCATGCTCGAAGGCAACAAGCGACTGATCAGCACCTGGCTCGCGGAGGCCGATGCCCATCCGGACACCGTCCACGAAGCGTGGGCGGAACGGGGCGTGGCCCTGCTCCCGCTGGGCCGCCGCTTCGATGCCGTCCGCGTGCCCGCCGCGCGCATCCACGCCGCCGTCCAGAGCAGCGAGGCCCACACCGTGGCCGCGTTCCTGGGGGACTGGCTCGCGGGCCCCGTCATCCGTGACATCCGCAGCGGCCACGGCCCGTACTACGTCCTCATCTCCCCGGACTCCGCCTGGAGCGGGGCGGAGGAGCGGCTGAGCACCGACACGTTCCTCGGCGTCCCGCGGCTGGGCCACCCGGTGTCGATGCTGACGCGCTGGGTGGTGCCCCCGACGGTCCCCGGCGACCTGTGCGAACCCGCGCACCTGAGCGCGTTACTCATGACCGCCGAGACCTGGAAGGTGGTCGAGCCGTGAGCACCACCCCCGCTGAACTCGACGCCCGGGCGACGGAGGTCTACGCCGCCTACATGAGCCATCTGTACGGGTGCCGCCCGTGCGAGGGCGGCGACCACTGCACGACAGGCGTACGTCTGCGGAAGGCGTGGAAAGCGGCCCAGGGCGCCTCCCTGCGGGCCCACCGGAGGCCCGCGTCTACCTGAACCCCGCCGTGGAGAACGTGACCCCCGGCTTCCGGGACACCGGCCCGTCCGCACCCGCCCTGCCGGGATACACCTCCACCCGGTCCCGGCCCTGCCCCCAGGCCGTGCGCACGACGAGGTCCGCCCGCCGGTCCCCGTCGAAGTCGGCCACCTTCAGGACCTGGACGGTGGCCTTGGCGCCCCCGGAGGGCACCACCGTCGCCGTGGCGTTGGCGGCGAGGCCGGACGCGCGGCCCCGGTACACCCACACCTCGCCGGGGCCGCCCCCGCCCACGACCAGCTCGCTGCGGCCGTCGCCGTCGAGGTCGCCCGCGTACACGGTCGCGTTCCGTACGCCGATCCTGGCGCGGGCGGTGCCCGGCACGTCGTACCGCAGGGCGATGCCGCCGGGCGCCGCGAGGGCCGCGTCCATGTCCTTGCCGCGGCCGAAGGCGCCGAACGCCACGTCGGTCGCGGCGGGGAAGAGGACGCCGGTGCGGGTGGGGCCCTTGGGGCCGCCGAGGACCAGGCTGCCCTTGGAGGCGCGTGCCTCCTCGCGGACGACGAGGTCGTCGTAGCCGTCGTCGTTCACGTCGACGGCGGGTGCGCCGGTGGCCAGGTCGTTGCCGGGGGCGGTGATGGGTTTGCCCGCCGCGCGCGGGGCACCCTTGCGGGTGAACGGGCCGCGCAGATACGTGAGATGGGCGCCGCTCGCGTGCAGGACGAGATCGTTCGCCCCGTCGCCGTCGAAGTCGCCGCACACCGGCTGGTCGGCCCAGTCGTTGCCGAGGCGGGCCCGCGCGGGCACCTGGAGCTTGACGGCCTTGCCGGTGAGGCCGGCGGGGGAGCCGAAGAGGACCTGGAGGGGGACGGGCGGGCGGCCCTGGCCGTCGTAGGGCGGGTCCGTCGACACGACGAGGTCCGTGAAGCCGTCCTCGTCCAGGTCGCAGGACGCCTCGGACTCGAACGCGGCGGGCAACTCACCCTTCGTACGGGCGCCGTTGGCGTGCGCGCTCAGCAACTGCCGCGCACCGGGGACGAGGCCGCTTCGGCGGCTTCCGTAGACGATGCCGATGCCGGGGTCGTCGCCGTGCCCGCGATGGGCGAGCGCGTCCAGTACGAGGTCCCTGGCGCCGTCGCCGTTGAAGTCGTCCGGCACCTTGCTGCCCTTGCCGCGGGGGACGGGCTGCTGGGGCGCGCTCTTGTTCGCGAGGTCGGCGGCCGCCGGACGGGAGGGGGACTCGTCGCCGTCGCCGCCACCGCCGCTGCACCCCGCGAGGACCAGGGCGCCGCCCACGACGGCGGCCAGCAGACGTATCCCGGAACTCCTCATGCCCCACCCACCCCAGCGTCACCCGATGACTTCATGTGCACGACAGCACCACAGGTTTACACGAACGACGAGGGGCCGGTCCCGCCCCCAGGCGAAACCGGCCCCACCGTCCACGTACCGCCGCGGCGGCTACTTCACCGGCTCGGGCTCCGGCGCGTCCGCCGACTCCTCGTCGCCCGCCGGGTCCACCGGCGTCTTCACGGAGTCGAGGAGCAGCTGCGCCACGTCCACGACCTGGAGCGACTCCTTGGCCTTGCCGTCGTTCTTCTTGCCGTTGACGGAGTCGGTCAGCATGACGAGGCAGAACGGGCAGGCCGTCGACACGATGTCGGGGTTGAGGGACAGCGCCTCGTCCACCCGCTCCGTGTTGATGCGCTTGCCGATCCGCTCCTCCATCCACATCCGCGCGCCACCGGCGCCGCAGCAGAAGCCGCGTTCCTTGTGGCGGTGCATCTCCTGCTGGCGCAGGCCGGGCACCTTGTCCATGATCTCGCGCGGAGGCGTGTAGACCTTGTTGTGGCGGCCCAGGTAGCAGGGGTCGTGGTAGGTGATGAGGCCCTCGACCGGCGTGACCGGGATCAGCTTGCCCTCGTCGATGAGGTGCTGCAGCAGCTGCGTGTGGTGGATGACCTCGAACTCGCCGCCGAGCTGCGGATACTCGTTGGCGATCGTGTTGAAGCAGTGCGGGCAGGTGGCGACGATCTTCTTCGCCGACTTCGGCTTCTTGGTGCTCTCGTCCTCGTCATCCTCGCCGTACGCCATGTTCAGCATCGCGACGTTCTCCGCGCCGAGCTGCTGGAACAGCGGCTCGTTGCCGAGGCGGCGGGCCGAGTCACCGGTGCACTTCTCGTCGCCGCCCATGATCGCGAACTTGACGCCCGCCATGTGAAGCAGCTCCGCGAAGGCCTTGGTGGTCTTCTTGGCCCGGTCCTCAAGGGCACCCGCGCAGCCGACCCAGTACAGGTAGTCGACCTCGGTGAGGTCCTCGATGTCCTTGCCGACGATCGGGACCTCGAAGTCGACCTCCTTGGTCCACTCCACGCGCTGCTTCTTGGCCAGACCCCAGGGGTTGCCCTTCTTCTCCAGGTTCTTGAGCATCGTCCCGGCCTCGGACGGGAACGCGCTCTCGATCATGACCTGGTAGCGGCGCATGTCGACGATGTGGTCGATGTGCTCGATGTCGACCGGGCACTGCTCGACGCAGGCGCCGCAGGTGGTGCAGGACCACAGGACGTCGGGGTCGATGACGCCGTTCTCTTCGAGGGTGCCGATGAGGGGGCGCTCGGCCTCGGCGAGGGCGGCCGCGGGCACGTCCTTCAGCTGCTCCTCGGACGCCTTCTCCTCGCCCTCCATCGTCTTGCCGCCGCCCGCGAGCAGGTACGGGGCCTTGGCGTGCGCGTGGTCGCGCAGCGACATGATGAGGAGCTTGGGGGAGAGCGGCTTGCCGGTGTTCCAGGCGGGGCACTGCGACTGGCAGCGGCCGCACTCGGTGCAGGTGGAGAAGTCGAGCAGGCCCTTCCAGGAGAACTGCTCGACCTGGCTGACGCCGAAGACGGTGTCCTCGTCCGGGTCCTCCCAGTCGATCTCCTTGCCGCCGCTGGTCATGGGCAGCAGCTCGCCGAGGGCGGTGGAGCCGTCGGCCTCGCGCTTGAACCAGATGTTGGGGAAGGCCAGGAAGCGGTGCCAGGCGACGCCCATGTCGGTCTTCAGGGCGACCGTGATCATCCAGATGAAGGAGGTCGCGATCTTCAGGCCCGCGAAGAAGTACGTGAGGTTCTGGAGCGTCGAGACGTCCATGCCCCCGAACCACGAGACGAACGGGTACGAGATGAAGAACGAGGCCTCGTAGCCGTCCACGTGGTGCTGGGCGCCCTCCAGGGCGTGCAGCATGAAGATGCAGACGCCGACGATGAGGATGACGGTCTCGACGAAGTACGCCTGGCCGGTGTTGGAGCCCGCGAAGCGGGACTTGCGGCCCGGCCGGTCGGGGCGGCTCAGCTGCCGGACGACGATCAGGGTCACGATGCCGAGGACCGTCATGGTGCCGAGGAACTCGACGAACATGTTGTACGGCGCCCAGTCACCGATGATCGGCAGCATCCAGTCGGCCTTGAAGAGCTGGCCGATGGCGTTGACGATCGTCAGGAGCAGCGAGAAGAAGCCCACCGCGACGAACCAGTGCGCCACACCGACGATGCCCCACCGGTTCATGCGCGTGTGGCCGAGGAACTCCTTGGCCACGGTGAGAGTGCGCTCGGCGGGCGCGTCGGTCCTTGTGCCCGCGGGCACGGGCTGACCGAGCCGCATGAACTGGTAGATCTGCAGGATGGCACGGCCGAACAGGGCGACGCCGACCGCGATTAGGACCAGCGACACGATGATCGCGGCGAGTTGCATTTCGGGGCTCCTCGGGCCTGCGAGGGTGGGCAATCCAACGTATTACTAAGCGGTAACTTATGCAGTCCGTCTGAGACTACCCACTTACATCGCCGCACTGTAGCCAGCCAGGCGGTGATCTGCGTCGCTCAGGCAAGCCTTGCCGCGTCGCGGCCTTCGGGGTGCCTGGCGAAGAGCGCCCCGAAGGGGCGCGGGGAACTGCGCGACAAGCCGCGACGGACCCGCAGTCGGATGCGCTGCCTCCCCGGCGGGGGCGCCATCTTGCCCGTAAGGGTGACATAAGAGTTGAGCCCCCTCGACTCACTTCTGTTGACGCTAGCGCAGCGCTCATGCATCCTTGAGTCAGTTCCACTCAAGAAGTTATCTGGAGGCATTGAAATGGCACGTGCGGTCGGCATCGACCTGGGCACGACTAACTCCGTCGTCAGCGTTCTGGAGGGCGGCGAGCCCACCGTCATCACCAACGCCGAGGGTGCCAGGACCACGCCGTCCGTCGTCGCCTTCGCGAAGAACGGTGAAGTGCTGGTCGGCGAGGTTGCGAAGCGCCAGGCGGTCACCAACGTCGACAGGACCATCCGCTCCGTCAAGCGCCACATGGGCACTGACTGGAAGGTGGGCATCGACGACAAGAACTTCAACCCGCAGCAGATCAGCGCCTTCATCCTGCAGAAGCTGAAGCGCGACGCCGAGTCGTACCTGGGCGAGAAGGTCACGGACGCCGTGATCACCGTCCCCGCGTACTTCAACGACTCCGAGCGCCAGGCCACCAAGGAGGCCGGCGAGATCGCGGGCCTGAACGTCCTGCGCATCGTGAACGAGCCGACCGCGGCCGCCCTGGCCTACGGCCTGGACAAGGACGACCAGACGATCCTCGTCTTCGACCTCGGTGGCGGCACCTTCGACGTGTCCCTCCTGGAGATCGGCGACGGCGTCGTCGAGGTGAAGGCCACGAACGGCGACAACCACCTCGGTGGCGACGACTGGGACCAGCGCGTCGTCGACTACCTGGTCAAGCAGTTCAACAACGGCCACGGCGTGGACCTCTCCAAGGACAAGATGGCGCTCCAGCGCCTGCGCGAGGCCGCCGAGAAGGCGAAGATCGAGCTGTCCTCCTCCACGGAGACCACGATCAACCTGCCGTACATCACGGCCTCCGCCGAGGGCCCCCTGCACCTGGACGAGAAGCTCACGCGCGCCCAGTTCCAGCAGCTCACGTCCGACCTCCTGGAGCGCTGCAAGACGCCGTTCCACAACGTCATCAAGGACGCGGGCATCCAGCTCTCCGAGATCGACCACGTCGTTCTCGTCGGTGGCTCCACCCGCATGCCCGCCGTCGCCGAGCTCGTCAAGGAGCTGACCGGCGGCAAGGACGCCAACAAGGGCGTGAACCCGGACGAGGTCGTCGCCATCGGCGCCGCGCTCCAGGCCGGTGTCCTCAAGGGCGAGGTCAAGGACGTCCTGCTCCTCGACGTCACCCCGCTGTCCCTCGGCATCGAGACCAAGGGCGGCATCATGACCAAGCTGATCGAGCGCAACACCACGATCCCGACGAAGCGCTCCGAGATCTTCACGACGGCGGAGGACAACCAGCCGTCGGTGCAGATCCAGGTCTACCAGGGCGAGCGCGAGATCGCGGCGTACAACAAGAAGCTCGGCATGTTCGAGCTGACCGGTCTGCCCCCGGCGCCCCGCGGCGTCCCGCAGATCGAGGTCGCCTTCGACATCGACGCCAACGGCATCATGCACGTGACCGCGAAGGACCTCGGCACGGGCAAGGAGCAGAAGATGACCGTCACCGGTGGCTCCTCGCTGCCGAAGGACGAGGTCAACCGGATGCGCGAAGAGGCCGAGAAGTACGCCGAGGAGGACCAGTCGCGCCGCGAGGCCGCCGAGTCCCGCAACCAGGGCGAGCAGCTCGTCTACCAGACCGAGAAGTTCCTCAAGGACAACGAGGACAAGGTCCCCGGCGACGTCAAGACCGAGGTCGAGGAAGCCGTCACCGAGCTGAAGGAGAAGCTCAAGGGCGAGGACACGGCCGAGATCCGCACGGCCGCCGAGAAGGTCGCCGCCGTCTCCCAGAAGCTGGGCCAGGCCATGTACGCCGACGCCCAGGCCGCGCAGGCCGCGGGCGGCGCCGAGGGTGCCGCTCCGGGCGCCGAGGCTCCGAACATGTCCAAGGAAGACGACGTCGTGGACGCCGAGATCGTCGACGACGAGAAGCCCGGTGACGCGAAGGGCGGCGCTGCCTGATGACGGAGGAGACCCCGGGCTTCGGCGAGAACGCCGAGCAGCCCGACGTCCCCTCCGGCGCCACCCCTGAAGAGAAGGCGCCGCAGGCCGACGGGCCCTCCACCGAGGAGGGCCCGGCGGCCCCGGCCGGGGACGCAAGCCAGATCGTGGGCCTGACCGCCCAGCTGGACCAGGTCCGCACCGCGCTCACCGAGCGCACCGCGGATCTCCAGCGGCTGCAGGCCGAGTATCAGAACTACCGCCGCCGGGTCGAGCGGGACAAGGTGACGGTCAAGGAGATCGCCGCGGCGAACCTCCTGACGGAACTGCTCCCGACGCTCGACGACGTCGGCCGGGCGAGGGAGCACGGCGAGCTCGTCGGCGGCTTCAAGTCCGTCGCCGAGGCGCTGGAGACCGTCGTCGCCAAGATGGGTCTGCAGCAGTTCGGCAAGGAGGGCGAGCCCTTCGACCCGACGATCCACGAAGCGCTGATGCACAGCTACGCACCGGACGTCACGGAGACCACGTGCGTCGCGATCCTCCAGCCGGGGTATCGCATCGGCGAGCGGGTCGTGCGCCCCGCGCGCGTGGCGGTGGCCGAGCCGCAGCCCGGCGCGCAGACGGTCAAGTCAGATGCGGCCGAGGGCGACGACAGCGCGCCCGCGGACGCGGAGAGCAAGGCCGACGGCGCCGCGGACGGCGCGGACGCCAAGGGCAAGGAGAGCGGTGGCCCGGACGAGGGCTGACGCCGACACGGACGGCGGCTTCGGCGCCGAGGGTGACCTCGGCGCCGGGGCCCGCCGGATGACAGGGAAGGAGGGACGTCGGGGATGAGCACCAAGGACTTCATCGAGAAGGACTACTACAAGGTCCTCGGCGTCCCCAAGGACGCCACCGAAGCCGAGATCAAGAAGGCGTACCGGAAGCTCGCCCGCGAGAACCACCCGGACGCCAACAAGGGCAACGCCAAGGCCGAGGAGCGCTTCAAGGAGATCTCCGAGGCGAACGACGTCCTCGGCGACCCCAAGAAGCGCAAGGAGTACGACGAGGCCCGCGCGCTCTTCGGCAACGGCGGAGGATTCAGGCCGGGCCCCGCGGGCGCGGGCGGCGGATCGTTCAACTTCGACCTGGGCGACCTCTTCGGAGGCGGCGCCCCGGGCGGAGGCGGACAGACGGGCGCCGGCGGATTCGGGGGCGGCCTCGGTGACGTCTTCGGGGGCTTGTTCAACCGCGGCGGCGCGACCGCCGGGACGAGGACGCAGCCGCGCCGCGGCCAGGACATCGAGTCCGAGGTCACGCTGAGCTTCACGGAGGCGGTGGACGGCGCGACGGTTCCGCTGCGCATGTCGTCGCAGGCCCCGTGCAAGGCGTGTTCGGGCACGGGCGACAAGAACGGCACCCCGCGCGTCTGCCCGACGTGCGTGGGCACGGGACAGGTCTCGCGCGGCGGCGGTGGCGGCTTCTCGCTGACCGACCCGTGCGTGGACTGCAAGGGCCGCGGCCTGATTGCGCAGGACCCCTGCGAGGTCTGCCACGGCAGCGGCCGCGCCAAGTCCTCGCGGACCATGCAGGTCCGCGTCCCGCCGGGCGTCAGCGACGGCCAGCGCATCCGCCTGCGTGGCAAGGGCGCGCCGGGCGAGCGCGGCGGCCCCGCCGGTGATCTGTACGTGGTCGTCCATGTCGACGCCCACCCGGTCTTCGGCCGCAAGGGCGACAACCTGACGGTGACCGTGCCGGTGACGTACGCGGAAGCGGCGCTCGGCGGCGAGGTGAAGGTGCCCACGCTCGGCGGCCCGCCCGTCACCCTGAAGCTGCCCCCCGGCACGCCCAACGGCCGCACCATGCGCGCCCGCGGCAAGGGCGCGGTCCGCAAGGACGGCACCCGGGGCGATCTGCTCGTGACCGTGGAGGTGGCCGTGCCGACCACCCTCACCCCCGCCGCGCAGGAAGCCCTGGAGGCTTACCGCAAGGCGACTGCGGACACCGATCCGCGGGCAGAACTGTTCAAGGCCGCGAAGGGAGCGTGACCTCATGGAGCGGGACGGCCGCCGACGCAACCCGTATCAACTGACGGACGAGACCCCGGTGTACGTCATCTCGGTGGCGGCCCAGCTCTCCGGCCTGCATCCGCAGACCCTGCGGCAGTACGACCGCCTGGGCCTGGTCTCGCCCGACCGCACCGCCGGACGGGGCCGCAGGTACTCCGCCCGCGACATCGAACTGCTGCGCACCGTCCAGCAGTTGTCGCAGGAGGAAGGCATCAACCTGGCGGGCATCAAGCGCATCATCGAGCTGGAGAACCAGGTCACGGCGCTCCAGTCCCGGGTGGCCGAGCTGTCGGCGGCCGTCGAGGGCGCGGCGGCGACGATGCAGCAGCGCGAGGCCGCGGTGCACGCCTCGTACCGCCGCGACCTCGTGCCGTACCAGGACGTCCAGCAGACCAGCGCGCTCGTGGTGTGGCGGCCGAAGAGGTCGCCGGAAGTGTGACGCGCGCTCCGGCGCACGCACCGCGCTCGATCCGGGCCGGGGGCTCCCATGGGGAACTCCCGGCCCGGTCGCTTGCCTCCTTATAGTGGGCGGGGCGAGGCACTCATCACCGCGGGCCGGGCGCGGAGCGCCCCTGACCAGCCCGTCTCGCCCGACCGCGCAATCGAATCGAGCGCTGTGCTCGGCACAGGGGGAGCTGGAAGACCATGGCCATGGTGGGGCTGTTCTGGATCGCCGAAGGCGATGTGTACGTGGGATCGAAACCGGCCGGGCTCGCCCCCGGAGTGCGGCTCACACCCGAGGGCATCGCCGGTATCGGCCATGGACAGGCCGGCCTGTGGCTGTGGGACGACGTCCAGGCGCTCACCGTCGAGGACGTGCCCGTGCGGTCCCTGAAGCGGCAGGTGGGCGCCGTCGTCGACATGGCGCTCACGATGGGCCTCGGCGGCGGTGACGACGCGCCGACGATGACGGTGTGCGTCGGGACGGCCGACGAGGAGATCGAGCTGACGGCGTACGTCGCCGCGGCCGCGGGCTACTCCCAGAAGGAGTACGACCTCTCGCGCGCCCTGCTCGCCCGCCTCACCGAGGGCGCCGCCACGCTCATGACCACGCTCGCCGCGATGGCCGCCTGGGGCCGCGCGCACGAGGGCGGTTCGCCGCGCCGCGACGAGCGGGAGCGACTGCTGCAGGAGTGGGCCGACGGCAGCACGGCACACGCCTGAGCAGCCCACCCCGGGCCGCCCGTGGGACGGGGCGCTCACTCCCCCGAAGGCGCGAGCGCCCCGGTCGGCCACGGGGCGTGACCGGACCGGGGCAACCCCTTAGGGAAGCGCGACTCTGCGGGGGGAGACCACGACAGAGCCACTCGGCCGCGGGGAGCGGGCGGTTCCAGTACCTGAGACGGCTCTGGCCGCTCCCTGCCGCCATCACCACGATGCAACGGCCCGCCCACGCTCCGCTACCGTCAACTTGTTGCGGTGCAAGGGGCGGAGGTGGGGGCAAGTGGCGGCAAATCCGGACGTTCGTGATTCACGCGGGGTGCCCGGGGCGCAGGATTCCTGAGCGACTGATGAGGAATCCGAGTTGTGTGCGGTTGCGGCTGCCCAAGGTGCCGGTGAGCTTCGCGACATGGACGCGTACGGTCCGTACGTTCATGCCGAGCCGGTCGGCGATCTCGGCGTCCGTCAGGCCCTCGACGAGGAGTTCGGCGATGGCCCGCTGGCGGGCGGTGATCCCGTCCTTGGCAGGCTGCGGCGCCGCCGGGTGCGGGAACATCGGCGTGGCGAGGTGCCACAGCCGCTCGAAGAGCGCGACCAGATAGCCGACGACGGCGGGCACGCGGATCTCCAGCGCCTCGGTGGCGCCCCGGTCGGCCGGTACGAACGCGACCGCGCGGTCGAACACGACCAGCTGCTCGGTGACTTCGCTCAGCGTCCGCACCTCCACATCCCCGTCGAGGCTCTCGAAGTGCGCGATCACGGGGAAGGCGTGCCGGGTCGTGTGCTGGTAGAGCGTGCGCATCCGGCAGCCGCGGGACAGCAGCGCCTGCTCGCGCGGCGGCGCGGCGCCCAGATCCGCGATGGGCCTGAAACCGCCCGGCTGGATCGTCAGGACCTCCTCCGCACACCGGGACACGGCCGCGTCGATGGCGTGGGTGATGTGGGGGAGGGTGGTGTGGAGGGTGATGGCGGGGCTGGTGGGGTTGCCGGTGGGAGTGGGGCTCTGCGGCTGGGTGGCGTCGCCGGTGGGCCCCTCGGGTCGCGTGGACGCGTCGGCGGGTCTCGCGGGCGGGCCGACGGGTCTCCCGGGCTGGGTGGGGACGCGGGTGAGCAGTGGTTCCAGGGCCGCCATCAGCTCCGCCTCGCGCTGCCGCTCCTGCCCGACCTGCTCCTCGATGCCCCGCAACAGCCCGAGCAGCGCGCTCGTGGGCTCGCTCGGAAGCAGCCACTGCATGTCGTCGATGTCCGGGTGCAGCAGCCCGAAGTCGACGAGGCACGGGGCCGGTTCGGCCTCGCGGGTGTGGACACGGCCCGTGCACAGGGCCCGGCGGTAGAGGGCGGCGCCGGGCGGGCACAGGGTGTCGGGGCCGTGGGCGGTGTGGGGGCCGGAGAGGTCGGGGGGCGCGGTCGTCGGTGGTGTGGGGTCCGGTGCGGGATCCGGTGGTGCGGGCTCTGGTGCCGTTGCAGGTGCGGGCGTTGGCGCTGTCGCCGGTCCTGTCGCCGGAGCTGTCGCCGGTCTCCGTGGCGGGTCCTCCGCGCTTTTGGGTCTCTGCTCGCCGGACATCGTCGTACTCCCTCCCCGGTCAGGCTGCCCGCGCTCGGCGGTGCGGTGCGTGCCGGGGCAGCACCTCCATGAGGCCATGGGCGCGCGGGATCACGGAGACGGCGTGCCGGGGACGGCGCATGCGCGGGTGCGAACGGGGGTGCGAACGAGCGCGCCCGGTGTGCCCGCAGACCGCGCGTGCGCCTACTGGTGCTGCTCGACCAGGCCCGAGCGGCCGATGAGATAGCCGAGTTGGGTGCGGCTGCGGCTGCCGAGGAGGGCGGCGAGCCTGGCCACGTGCAGCCGGACGGTGCGGACGTTCATGTCCAGGTGCCGGGCGATCTCCGCGTCGGTGCGGCCCTCGGTGAGGAAGTGCGCGATGGCGCGCTGGACGTCGCTGATCTCCTGCTCGGGCGGGGGCGGGGTGTCCTCGCGGTACAGGGGCGTGGCCAGGCGCCACAGGATGTCGAAGGCCGTCGAGAGATAGCTGACGAGGGCGCCGGAGCGCAGCTCGAAGGCGACCGAGCCGTCCTCGACGGCCGGGATGAACGCGACGTCCCGGTCGAAGACGAGGAGGCAGGGCGGGAGTTCGTCGAGCGTACGGATCTCACGGCCGACGGCCCTCGCGGGGGCGGGGCTCACCGGGGCGGGGCCTGTGGGCCCGGACCCGCCGGGGCCGGGCTGTCCTGGTCCGGTCGGGGCGGATCCGGGCTGTCCGGGGCCGGGCAGGGAGGAGTCGGGCTGTCCGGGGGCGGGCAAGGAGGAGCCGGGCAGGAAGGGCTCGGGCAGGCGCAGCCCGGGCAGCACGTCGTCGGCCGTCCGGGGCCGCGAGAGCACCCGCATGTGCCCGCCGCGCTCGGCGAACTCCTCCAGACGCCAGGGCTCGTTGTGCGGAAGCAGCCGCGGCCGGGAGTCGCCGGGCTGGATGCCGAGGATCTCCTCGGAGGCCTCGGCCATCGCCTGCCGGACGGCGAGCCGGATGCGCGGGATCCCCTTGAGCACGGTGACGGGCGACGCCGAGAGGTCCGAGGTCCCGTCGGCGCCGAGCCGCAGGAACTGCTCGAAGGAGGCGGCGAGCCGGGTCGCCCGGCCGCGCTGGCGGGCGACGCGCCCCTCGATGTCCTCAAGGAGGCGGGGCAGGGCGACGGCGGCCGCGGTGGGCCGCAGCCAGGTGGCGTCGTCGGGGTCCGGGTGGAGGAGCCCGGTGTCGATGAGGCACGGGGTCGCGGCGGCGGCTTTGGCGGGAACTCGGCGTTCCTGAAGGGCTCGCAGGTACAGCACCCGCCCGGCCTCGCACACGTCCACCGGCTCGTGCGGCACGTGGTGGCGGGCGGCGGGCTCCCCGGTCGGGGCGGGCCCGGTCAGCCGGGCCCCGGCCGCGCCCTGCGACCCGCCGCGGACGGTGGGGGCTGCCTGCGTCACAACGTCCTGCACATGCTCCCCCTGCTCGGATTGCAGTGATCGCGCGAATGACGGACGCCGTGGTCGAGCGTCACCGACGGGCCCTCACCCGCGGGCGGGCGCCCGTGAGTTGTGAGCCGGACCGTCATCCTTCGTGAGCTGTCATCCTTCGTGACTCGCCATCCTTGTCAACGAGAGAACTGATATCAATGGCGGGTTTATCCCCTGCGATGCCGAACCAATTATTCAAAATTCAACAACACGGGTTGTCGCCACTGTGGCCATCCCCACAGCCGGGGAACCCCCCACTCCCGACGAAAATACGTCCATGGACCTTCCTGTGGACCTCACCGCCCTGGGCGGCGACGGCCTTTACCTCTGGGCGCCGCGCGGCGCCGCGGGCTCCTGGGGCCTCGCCAACTGCCTGCTCATCACCTCGGGCGACGACACCGCGCTCATCGACACCCCCTACGACGAGCGCATGACCCGCGCGCTCATCGCCGCCGCCGACCGCGCCCTGCCCCCGGGCGCCCGGGTCCGCACGGTCGTCAACACCCACGCCAACGGCGACCACTGCTTCGGCAACGCCTTCTTCCCCGGCGCCGAGATCATCAGCTCCCAGGCCAGCCTGGAACGCCACTGCCGCGAGATCTCCCCGCAGCAGATGCAGTACCTGGTGCACGCGAGCGACCCGGCCAACCCGCTCGGCTGGTACGCGCGCGAACGCTTCGGGGCGTACGACTACACCGGCATCACCGTGGTCCCGCCCACCGTCACCTTCAACGGCTCCTACGACTTCCGGGTCGGGGACATCGAGGTGCGCCTCCTCGAAGTGGGTCCGGCGCACACCGCCGGGGACCTGGTCGCGCATCTGCCTCAGCAGGGCGTCGTGATGGCGGGCGACGTCATCTTCGAGGGCGACCACCCCGTGCACTGGGAGGGGCCGCTCAGCGAGGTCGTCCGGGCCGCCGAGGCGGTGCTCGCGCTCGACGCCGAGCACATCGTGCCGGGCCACGGCCGGGTCATCGGGCCCGACGGGGTGCGCGCGTACATCGGCTATCTGCGGGATCTCGAAGGGGAGATCAAGGAGCGGTACGGGCGGGGGCTCGGCGCGTACGAGGCCGCGGCGGACATCCTCGCCGCCGGTTTCCACCCGCACCTGGGCGCGCCGGAGCGGGTCGTGATGCTGACGTTCATCGAGTACCACCACCTCGGCGAGGCCGCGGCGCCCATCGAGATGGTGGATCTGGCCACGCACGCGGCACGCTGGGCGTACACGCACCATCACGCCACCGCGGCGGCCGGCTGACCACCGCGCCCGGACGGCTCCCCGCCCACCCGGGCGCTACGCGGAAGAGCCCGGTGAATACGATCTGTTGGTCGGCGACTCGTTTGGGCTTATGGTGCAGGAACCGTGCTCGTGGCAGGCCATGTTCACGGCTACGGGGGAGCGGGGAAGCGGGAAAGGGGGAAACGCAGTGGACGAGGAAGCGCTGCGTCGCATACTCAAAGAACTGCGTTCCAGAATCACACCCGCCGAAGTGGGTCTGACGCCGAAGCCGACGGGGCGCCCCGGGCCCCGTGTGCACGGTCTCGCACAGCCCGATATGGACATCCTCATGAACCGCTCGGTGGGCACCTACCACCGATTCGAAAGCGGAAAGATGTCCCCGCGCGACGAGTACCTGCGCGAGGTCGGGCGGATCCTGCGCATGAGCGAGGACGAGTTCACCCAGGTCTATCTGCTCAGCCTCGGCCAGCGGCCGCCGCACCCCCTCCACCCCGCGGACAGCGTCCTGATGCCCGCCGCCGCCGCGTGGCAGCGGGCCGTCTCCGGGCAGCGTGAAATCTCGTACGTGAACAACGTCCAATGGGACCTGGTGGCGTACAACCAGCCGTTCGCCGACATCTTCGAAGACGGCAAACCGCCGGAGAACACCATGCGGTGGATGGCGCTCGCCGACGAGGCCCGCGATCACATTCTCACGGACTGGGAGACGCGCTGGGCGCCCGGAATTCTCAACCAGATCCGGCTCGCCCACATTCAGCATCCGGAGAACCGCTCCCTCGCGCAGCTGAACGCGGACGTCAAACGCGACAAGTACGCGGGCCCCATTTACGAGCGCAGCACCGAGGTGTACATCCACCCCGACGGTGACGTGCGGCCCCTCTACCACCCGCGAAAAGGCCCCGGGCAGATCACGATGGTCGTCTCCGAACCGGCGAGTTCGCCGGGGGCGCGACATGTCGTGCTGCTCTTCGACCCGCTCGACGAGAAGCCGACATCGGCATGAGGCTGGAGAAGGCGGCCAAGGCGCCTGCTCCGGTGATGCCGCCGCCGACGGTCGGCCCCGTCCTGGAGCGCGCCGGTCTCGCCACGCTCCTGCACGCCATGGCCGCCGACCTCAACGGCCGCGGCTATCCCGTGACCTGGGTAGTGGACCGCCAGATGCTCGCGGGCGACTTCCCCCTCCAGGTCGTCGCCAAGGTCTCCGTCGTCCGCGTCCTCAACATCGCCCTGGACGACCGCGCCTCCGTTTGGCAGGTCAGCATGGGCCGCCCCTCGTCGGTGCGGTGGGAACAGTCCGCCGTGCTCGACCTCGGGGTGGACGGCCTGGACGCGGAGTGCGTGGTGCGCTCGGCGCTGCGGGCGTTGGGGCTGCCCTTGCAGCGGGCCGTGTACCACTAGGGCCTGTCCGGCAGGGTCAGCCCGATGTGCGGTCGAGGATCCCCGACTTTCCGATGAGATAGCCCAGTTGGGCCCGGCTTGTGCTCTTCAGGACCGCCGAGAGCTTGGCGATGTGGACGCGGGCGGTGCGGACGTTCATGCCGAGGCGGGCGGCTATGTCGGCGTCGGTGAGGCCTTCGGTGAGGAGGGTGGCTATGGCTTGTTGGCGGGGGGTGATGCCGTTCGGGGCGGGGAGTGGCTCCGCGTTCGGGAACATGGGGGTGGCCAGGCGCCAGAGGAGTTCGAAGGTGGCGACCAGGTAGTTGATGATGGCTGGCTGGCGGAGTTCGAGTGCCACGTCGTCGCGGCTCTTGCTGGCGGGGACGAACGCGTACGTGCGGTCGAAGAGGATGAGGCGTCTGGGTAGTTCATCCAAGGTGCGGACTTCGACGTCGCCGTCCAGCTGTTCATAGTGGTCCAGAGCGGGCTGGGAATACCGCGTTGTGTGCTGATAGAGCGTGCGTACGCGTCCGCCCCGGTCGAGCACACCCTGCGATATGGGCAGACTTTCGGGGAGCTTTTCGGCCGGCCGCTTGCCGCCGGGCTGGATGAGGAGGAGTTCCTGGGAGGACCTGGCTCCTGCCCGGCGTATGGCCGGGTCGATTTGGTCGATGCCCTCCAGGACCGTCATGGACGGCGAGGGCGATACGGGATCCGTCACGTGAGTGAGTGGCATGAGTGATTCGAAAGCGGCGGCCATTCGTGCTCCGCGCAATCGTTGCTGGGCGATGTGCTCTTCTGTCTGGTAGAGCAGTTGGGCCAGGGCTACGGACGGCGCCACGGGACGGAGCCACAGCGGGTCCTCAGTGTCCCGGTGCAGAAGGTCGAGGTTGGCGAGGCACGGAATCGCTTCGGCATCTTGAGCTCGGATCCCGCTGTCCTGGAGAGCGCGCAGGTACGCGTTTCTGCCCGCCTCGCACAGCAGCCCTTCCGCGTGCGATCTGTGCTCCACCACCACGTCGCTGCCCCTCCCGCACTTCCCCGAAGCCCCCCGCCCCAGGTGTCCGACAGCTAGTGATTCTGGTCGAGGATCCCTGACTGACCAATGAGATATCCGAGCTGGGCGCGGCTGTTGCTGCCGAGGATCGCGGCGAGTTTCGCGATGTGTTCGCGGGCGGTGCGGACGTTCATGCCGAGGCGCGCGGCTATCTCGGTGTCGGTGAGACCTTCCACGAGGAGTTCGGCGATGGCGTGCTGACGGGTGGTGATGCCGTTCTCGGCGGGCAGTTGGGCCGCGTGCGGGAACATCGGCGTGGCCAGTCGCCACAGTCGTTCGAAGGTGGTGATGAGGTAGTCGACGATGGCCGGTTGGCGTACTTCGAGGGCGACCGTGCGGTCCTTGCTGGCGGGGATGAAAGCCACCGAGTGGTCCAGGACCACCATGCGTTCGGTTACCTCATTGAGCGTGCGTACCTCTACGTCTCCGTCCAGTTGCTCGTAATGGGCGAGCGCGGGGAGGGAGTGGCGGGTGGTGTGCTGGTAGAGGGTGCGCATCCGGCAGCCGCGGCTGAGCAGTTCCTGTTCGCGGGGCAGCGCGTCGGCGAGGACCTCGGGGGAGCGGACGCCGCCGGGCTGGACGGTGAGGACCTCGCCGGAGGCGTCGGCCATGGCCCGGGCGATGGCCGCGTTGATCCGCTCGAAGCCGTCGAGGACGGTGATCTCGGGGGGCTCCCCGCCGGCCGCCTGCCGGGCGTCCAGGGCCATCAGCGGCTCGAACATCGCCGTCAGGCGTTCCTCCCGCTCGCGGTGGCGGGCGATGTGGTCCTCGATGCCGCGCAGGAGTTGGGGCAGGGCCACGGCGGGCGCGGTGGGGCGCAGCCACGCCATGTCCTCGACGTCGGGGTGCAGGAGGCCGAAGTCGATGAGGCAGGGGGCGGTGTCGGCCTCCCGGTGGCGGACGCGGCCCTCGCGCAGGGCCCGGGCGTAGAGGGCCGAACCCGCGTCGCACAGCTCGTCGGGGCCGTGAGGGTGCGGGCGGGGTTCGGTGGTCATCTCGGTTTGTCCTGCTCGAGGATGCCGGACTGGGCGATGAGGTAGCCGAGCTGGGCGCGGCTTCCGCTGCCCAGGGCGGCGGCGATTTTGGCGATGTGGGCGCGGCAGGTGCGCACGTTCATGCCGAGGCGGCGGGCGATGGCTTCGTCGACGTGGCCTTCGATGAGGAGCCGGGCTATGGAGCGTTGTACGCCGGTGATGCCGTCGGTGGGCGGTCCGTACGGTGCCTCTTCGAGCAGCGGCGACGCACGCTGCCAGAGTTGCTCGAAGACGTTCGCGAGGTACGTGACGAGCCCCGGGTGCCTCAGCTCCAGGGCCACTTGACCGTCCTCCTGCGCCGGAATGTATGCGACCGTGCGGTCGAAGACCATCAGCCGGTCCACGAGTTCCTCGAGGGTGCGGACCTCGACCTTGCCTTGCTTCATGTACTCGGCGTAGGCGATGGTGCCCTGACTGTGCCGCGCCGTGTGCTGGTAGAGCGTACGCATCGTGATGCCGCGCTCGATGATGCTTTGGCTGCGTTTCACCGCCTCCCGAAGGATCTCCTCGCTGCGCCCGCCCCCTGGCTGCACCGTCAGGATTTCCGACTGGCACTCCGCTATCGCAAGTTGGATGGCCGCGTTGATCCGCTCGGAGCCTTCGAGGACCGTGATCGCGTGGACCATTGAGCGGTCCTGGGCGCTGATGGCGAGAAATGGCTCAAAGGTGTCGGTCAGTTCCACGGCGAGCGTGCGGCGGTCCTGGATCTCGCGCTCGATGGGCCGGAGCCGCTGTGCCAGAGCCGCGGTCGGCGGCACCGGACGGAGCCACTCCGGATCATCGGGGTCCGGATGCAGAAGAGCGAACTCGACCAGGCACGGAGCCGCGGCGGCCTCGGTCCGAGCGATGCGTCCCGCGCGCAGCGCGTCGGCGTAGAGCCGCTTGCCCTCTTCGCATAGCTCGGCTACGGAATGAGGATGTGCCCGAATTGGATCCTTTGTTGTCATAGCTCCACCCCCCAGGCTCCTGAACGTGCAGGAACATGATGCATCGCTCCTGTGGTGCGCGCATGGCCGAATGAGCCATCGTCTTGGGAGGCCGGGGGAAGTCACTATGGGAAGTGAGGACGAAGCCCGCTATGTGCAAGGGAATGCTTCGCTCAGTGCTTATCGGTGCCCTTTCGGCCGGTCTGGCCATCAGTGCTCTGGCCGTCGTCGACGCGGGCCAGGTCGGCGCGCAGACGCCGACGTCCAATGCCGCACCGCCGGATGTCGTATGGGCGGCCGCACCGATCGACGCGGCCGGGCAGAGCGATGTCTGGTGGGGCTCGGCTCCGACGGGGGTTGCGTAGCCATGACCACTCCCCCTGACGACCGCACCTTCCGCCGCGAAATGGCCACCGCCTACCGTTCCGGCTGGCACTTCATCGACCTCGCCACCGCGATCCCCCACCCCGGCGACTCGTTGATGGTCACCCTGGTCGGAGAACCCGTCGTCATCGTCCGCGACGACGACGAGGACATCCGTGCCTACCGCTGCCTGCGCCGCCCCCGCGGCGCGCCGCAGCCGGTCCGCTGCGCCGTGCGTTACGGCATGGTCTTCGTGAACCTCGACCAGCGCGACCACCAAGTGATCGACAAGCGTAAGCGGGAGGCCGACCGGCAAGCCGTCGAGCGGCAGACCGCCTCCGCAGACTCCCTCGCAGCCACCCCCCGCAGCGCCTGACGCGATTCCCCCGTCGTTGTAAATCGCGCAGGTGCTTCCCCCAGCAGCGGCGCCACCGTGGACCTGAACACGGTGGCGCCGCTGTGGTGTGTGCCGGTGCCGAGGCGCGCTCCCGAGTCCCCGCGCCCCCTCAGCCCGCCTTCCCCAGCGCCCGGGTCACCCGGATCTCGATCACCACCCGGTCCGGGTTCGGCGACGGCACCCGCCCGTACCTCTCCTCGTACCGCCGCATCCCCTCGGCCACCCGCTCCGGCTCCGCCGACACCTCGGCGAGGCCCTCCAGGGTCGCCCAGCGCCGCCGCTCCACCTGGCAGACCGCGACCCGCGCGCCGGGTCCCTCGGGGCCGGAGGCCGCGCGGACGTGGGCCACCTTCCTGCTGGACCGGTTGGCGAGGATGCGGGCGATGCCCGCCTCCGGGTCGAAGGTGACGCCTACGGGGACGACGTGCGGGGTGCCGTCCGGGCGCAGGGTCGTCAGGGTGCACAGATGGCGTTCTCGCCAGAAGCTGAGGTACGGGGCGGGCGGGTCGCCCAGGTCGATGCTCATGGGCAGGAACCTAACCCTCCCTCCGGGAGTTCCGGGATTTCCGGGTTCCGGACCCACCCTTGAGTGGAATAGACTCAACTTTGTGCACGTTGGCTAAGTCAGTATTGGGGTGGGGCCCCGCGGGCGGGACGGCCCGCGCCCCGTACCCGGAAAACCCAGCGACCAGGAGGAGAACCCGCACGTGGACGCCGAGCTGACCAACCGGAGCCGGGACGCGATCAACGCGGCCACCAGCCGGGCCGTGTCCGGCGGCAACCCCGACCTGACCCCCGCGCATCTGCTGCTCGCGCTTCTGGAGGGCCAGGAAAACGAGAACATCACCGACCTGCTCGCCGCGGTGGACGCCGACCAGGCGGCCGTGCGCGCGGGGGCCGAGCGCGTCCTCGCGGGGCTGCCGAGCGTCACCGGGTCGACCGTCTCCCCGCCGGGGCCCGACCGCGAGCTGCTCGCCGTCGTCGCCGACGCGGCGCAGCGCGCCAAGGAGCTGGGCGACGATTACCTCTCCACCGAACACCTGCTCATCGGCCTCGCCGCGAAGGGCGGAGCCGCCGGTGAGGTACTGAACCAGAACGGCGCGAGCGCGAAGAAGCTGCTCGACGCCTTCGAGACGAGCCGTGGAGGGCGTCGCGTGACCACCCCTGACCCCGAGGGGCAGTACAAGGCCCTGGAGAAGTTCGGCACGGACTTCACCGCCGCAGCCCGCGAGGGCAAGCTCGACCCGGTCATCGGGCGGGACCAGGAGATCCGGCGGGTCGTCCAGGTCCTGTCGCGGCGTACCAAGAACAACCCCGTGCTCATCGGCGAGCCCGGCGTCGGCAAGACCGCCGTCGTCGAGGGCCTCGCGCAGCGGATCGTGAAGGGCGACGTACCGGAGTCGCTGAAGAACAAGCGGCTCGTGTCGCTGGACCTCGGGGCCATGGTCGCGGGCGCCAAGTACCGGGGCGAGTTCGAGGAGCGGCTGAAGACCGTGCTCTCCGAGATCAAGGAGAGCGACGGGCAGATCATCACGTTCATCGACGAGCTGCACACGGTGGTCGGGGCCGGGGCCGGTGGGGATTCGGCCATGGACGCCGGGAACATGCTCAAGCCCATGCTCGCGCGGGGCGAGCTGAGGATGGTCGGGGCCACGACCCTCGACGAGTACCGGGAGCGGATCGAGAAGGATCCGGCGCTGGAGCGGCGGTTCCAGCAGGTGCTCGTCGCTGAGCCGTCCGTCGAGGACTCCATCGCGATCCTGCGCGGGCTCAAGGGGCGCTACGAGGCCCACCACAAGGTCCAGATCGCGGACAGTGCGCTCGTCGCCGCCGCCACGCTCTCCGACCGGTACATCACCTCGCGCTTCCTGCCCGACAAGGCCATCGACCTCGTCGACGAGGCCGCGTCCCGGCTGCGGATGGAGATCGACTCCTCGCCGGTCGAGATCGACGAGCTGCAGCGCGCCGTCGACCGGCTGCGGATGGAGGAGCTTGCGCTCAGCAAGGAGACGGATCCGGCGAGCAAGCAGCGCCTGGAGAAGCTGCGGCGCGACCTCGCCGACAAGGAGGAGGAGCTGCGCGGGCTCACCGCCCGCTGGGAGAAGGAGAAGCAGTCCCTCAACCGCGTCGGCGAGCTGAAGGAGAAGCTGGACGAGCTGCGCGGGCAGGCCGAGCGTGCCCAGCGCGACGGCGACTTCGACACCGCGTCCAAGCTCCTGTACGGCGAGATCCCCGACCTGGAGCGGGACCTGGAGGCCGCCTCGGAGGCCGAGGAGGAGAAGGCCGCCGAGTCCGACACGATGGTCAAGGAGGAGGTCGGCCCCGACGACATCGCCGATGTGGTGGCCGCCTGGACCGGCATTCCCGCCGGGCGCCTCCTCGAAGGCGAGACGCAGAAGCTGCTGCGCATGGAGGGCGAGCTGGGCAAGCGCCTGATCGGCCAGACCGAGGCCGTCCAGGCCGTCTCCGACGCCGTGCGCCGCACCCGCGCCGGGATCGCCGACCCCGACCGTCCCACCGGCTCGTTCCTGTTCCTCGGCCCGACCGGCGTCGGCAAGACCGAGCTGGCCAAGGCGCTCGCCGACTTCCTCTTCGACGACGAGCGGGCCATGATCCGCATCGACATGAGCGAGTACGGCGAGAAGCACAGCGTCGCCCGCCTCGTCGGCGCCCCGCCCGGCTACGTCGGGTACGAGGAGGGCGGCCAGCTCACCGAGGCCGTGCGCAGGCGCCCGTACTCGGTGGTGCTGCTCGACGAGGTCGAGAAGGCGCACCCGGAGGTCTTCGACGTGCTGCTCCAGGTCCTCGACGACGGCCGGCTGACCGACGGGCAGGGGCGGACGGTGGACTTCCGCAACACCATCCTGATCCTCACGTCCAACCTCGGAAGCCAGTACCTGGTCGAGCCCCTGACCAGCGAGGAGGAGAAGAAGCAGCAGGTACTCGAAGTGGTCCGGGCCTCCTTCAAGCCCGAGTTCCTGAACCGCCTCGACGACCTCGTCGTGTTCTCCGCGCTCGGCAAGGACGAGCTGGCGCACATCGCCGAGCTGCAGATCGCGCGCCTCGCCAAGCGCCTCGCCGACCGGCGCCTCACGCTCGACGTCACGCCCGCGGCGCTCGCCTGGCTCGCGGACGAGGGCAACGACCCGGCGTACGGCGCCCGGCCGCTGCGCCGCCTCATCCAGACCTCCATCGGCGACCGGCTCGCCAAGGAGATCCTGGCGGGCGAGGTCAAGGACGGGGACACGGTCCGCGTGGACGTCTTCGGGGACGGGCTCATCGTCGGTCCCGCGGGGGCCGGGACGGGTCCGGGGACAACCGGGAAGTCGCTGTAAGGCGCCGTAACCGGTCACATAGGCGGGCGGGGGTTGCGAGCCCCCGCCCGGCATGGGAGAGGATGGCTCAATCCGTACGAAGGGAAATACACGGTGAGCATCGACCCGTCCTCGATTCCGAATTTCGGGGGCCAGCCCGAACCGCAGCAGGGCGCAGGACCGGCGGGCCCCGTCGTCCCTGACCAGGACCTGGTCAAGCAGCTCCTGGACCAGATGGAACTCAAGTACGTCGTCGACGACGAGGGTGACCTCGCGGCGCCGTGGGAGGAGTTCCGTACGTACTTCATGTTCCGTGGCGAGGACGACCAGGCGGTCTTCTCGGTGCGGACGTTCTACGACCGGCCGCACGGCATCGAGGAGAAGCTCCAGCTCCTGGAGTCGATCGACGACTGGAACCGGCGCACGCTGTGGCCGAAGGTCTACAGCCACACCCACGACGACGGCACGGTCCGCCTCATCGGCGAGGCCCAGATGCTGATCGGCACGGGTGTCTCCCTGGAGCACTTCGTGTCGTCGACGGTGAGCTGGGTGCGGGCCGCGATCGAGTTCGACCGCTGGCTCGTCGAGCAGCTGGGCCTTGAGCAGGCCGTCGACTCCGCCGACGGCGAGGAGAAGCCCGGCGACGACGAGGCCTGAGGGCCCGCCGCACCGCGGTGACTACAAGGGCATGCGGGCGATCGTCACCAGATACGTCCCGTACGCCACCGAGAGCCCGGCCAGGGCGCCCACCACCAGGTAGGCGGCCCTCGGCCGGGCTCTCGCCGTCCGCAGGACCGCGCACGCGAGCGGGATGAGCAGCGGGAAGGCGGGCAGCAGGAAGCGCGGCTTGGACTCGAAGAAGCCGGAGCCGCCGACCGTGATCAGGAGCAGCACGCCGGTGTAGACGAGCAGCGGCAGCGGCGCCCGCTCGGCCACCAGGAGCGCGTACAGGAGCACGGCCACCGCGACGATCACCAGCGTCATGGAGAAGACCAGCTTGTCCCCGTCGAGCAGCAGGTGCTTGACGAAGGCGAGCGAGCCCGCGCCGAAGTCGAAGCGCGAGCCCCAGCCGCGCTGCACCGCGAAGTAGCCGCCGAGCACATCGCCCTCGCGGACCCCGACCCACAGGACGTACGCCCCCCAGCCGAGCGGGGCGAGCAGCGCGCCCGTCCACAGCCTGTGGGGAACCCCCCGCCCGCGCCGCCGGACGATCTCGCAGACCGCCGCCACGAGCACCGCCGCCGCCACCGCGAAGCCGTTCGGCCGGGCCAGGCCCGCGAGCGCAGCGAGCGAGCCCGCCCACAGCCAGCGCCCGGTGAGCAGCGCGTACAGGGACCAGGCGGCGAGGGCGGTGAGGACCGGCTCGGTGTACGCCATCGACAGGATGACGGAGTGGGGCATGAGACCCCACAGGAGCACCAGGACGGTCGCGGTGCGGCGGTCGTACAGGCGGGCCGCGACGGCGTAGATGCCGAGGGCGGCGGCCCCCGCGGCGAGCCAGGAGACGAGCAGCCCGGCCGCCCCGTGGGACAGCGGTGTGACGGTGGTGACCGCGCGGATCAGGCCCGGGTACAGCGGGAAGAACGCCAGGTCGCTCTGGACGACGGCGGGCTCGAAGTACAGGGTGCGGCCGTAGCCGTGGGCGGCGATGCCGGTGTACCAGCGGGAGTCCCAGGAGCGGCCGAGAAGGCGGAAGGTGTCCTGGCCGGTGGCGTGCGCCACGGCCGTCACCGCGAGCAGCCCGGTGAGGCGGGCGGCGGCGAAGACACCGAGCGCGCGCACGGCCGTCGGGCCCTTGGGCTCCAGGGCCAGACAGCGGGTGCGGGGCGGTTTCGTGAGCGGGGCCGGGACGGTGGGGCTCGGGTGGGTCACACCCGAACCCTCCGGGGTCGTGGCGGCGGACGCGAGCCGGGTGGGTCCGTGTGGGTGGGTGCCGTCGCCCTACAGCGCCTTGAGCCGCTCCACCGCGTCCGAGAGGACCTCCGTGCGCTTGCAGAACGCGAACCGCACGAAGGGCGCGCCCGCCTCGCGGTGGTCGTAGAAGACGGCGTTCGGGATGGCGACGACACCGGCGCGCTCGGGCAGGGCGCGGCAGAAGGCGAAGCCGTCGCCGCCGTGCGAACGGTCCTCGCCGAGCGGGCGGATGTCGGTGGTGATGAAGTACGTGCCCTGCGGGCGGTAGACCTCGAAGCCCGCCGCCGTCAGGCCCGCCGACAGCAGGTCCCGCTTGGCGCGCAGGGCCTCGCGGATGCCCGTGAAGTACGACTCGGGGAGCGCGAGGGCCTCCGCGACCGCGTACTGGAACGGGCCCGACGCCACGAACGTCAGATACTGCTTCGCCGAGCGCACCGCCGTGACCAGCTCCGGCGTGGACGTCACCCAGCCGACCTTCCAGCCGGTGAAGGAGAACGTCTTGCCCGCCGAGCCGATGGTGACGGTCCGCTCGCGCATGCCGGGGAAGGACGCCAGCGGGATGTGCGCGGGCGTGCCGGAGCCGTCGGGTGCCGGGGCGTCGCTGAAGACCAGGTGTTCGTAGACCTCGTCGGTGACCACGATCAGGTCCCGCTCGACGGCGAGCTCGGCGATCGCGGCCAGCTCCTCGCGGGTGAGGACGGTGCCCGTCGGGTTGTGCGGGGTGTTGAGGAGCAGCAGCCGGGTGCGCGGGGTGACGGCGTCGCGCAGCTCGTCCAGGTCGAGGACGAAGCGTCCCTCGCGGGGCCGCAGGGTCACGGGCACCCGGGTGCCGCCCGCGAGCGCTATCGAGGCGGCGTACGAGTCGTAGTACGGCTCAAGGGCGATGACCTCGTCGCCCGGCTCGACCAGGGCGAGCAGCGAGGCCGCGATGGCCTCGGTGGCACCGGCGGTGACCAGGACCTCCCGGTCGGGGTCGTAGCCCAGGCCGTAGACCCGCGCCTGGTGGTCCGCGACCGCCGTGCGCAGCTCGGGCACGCCGGGGCCCGGCGGGTACTGGTTGCCGCGCCCGTCGCGCAGCGCCCGCACCGCCGCCTCCCGCACCTCCTCGGGGCCGTCCGTGTCGGGGAAGCCCTGGCCCAGGTTGATCGCCCCCGTCCGCACGGCGAGGGCCGACATCTCGGCGAAGATCGTCGTGCCGAATTCGGCCAGACGGCGGTTGAGCAGCGGGCGGCCGCTCGCTGAGGAACCCGGGGCGCCCGGGGCGCCGGTGGTGCCGGTTGAGCCAGAAGAGGACGTCATGGCCGTCATCCTGCGCCGAACCTCTGGAGTTCCTCAACTCTGCTTTGGCCGCGAATGGCCGGGGGCATGCCCTTGTCACGCAACGACGCGGGACAACAACCGCAGGGCGCGGGACGCTTCGTGGTTCCGGGGGAACGCGAGGCGTCCCGCGCATCGGGGGAACGGAAAGGTGAGTGAGGGACATGATTCTTGTCGTCCTCTTCCTTGGTCTTGTGGTGCTGATGATCGCGGGGCTGACGATCGGCGCCGCCCGGGTGCGCGGAAGCCGCGGACGCCGCACGGCGTCCGGGGCCGGCGGCGGCAGCTGGTGGGCGTCCAGCGGCGGCGGCAGCAGCAACCACAGCGGCGCGACGTCGTGCGGCGGTGGCGGCTCGTCCTGCGGCGGTGGCTCCTCGTCCTGTGGCGGCGGCTCGTCCTGCGGTGGCGGTGGCGGGGGTGGATGCGGCGGAGGCAGCTGACACGGGGCAGCTGGTCCACTGGGCGAAGCGTCCGCCGGGAGTCAACTCCCGGCGGGCGCTTCGTCGTTGTCGGGCAGGAGTGCCGGGAGGCCTTGACGGGAAGGTGATTTGGCGGCGCCGGGGAGCGAGGGGACGGATGTTGACGCGGCGCGTGGAGAAAGCGCTGCGCAGCGGGTCGTCGCGGGGCGACAGGGGCGAAATGGGGCTATTGGCGACCGTACCGGGACGCTTCTGGATCGTCTGAGTTTGCAGAAACGTGAACAGATGAACTGTTCGGCCCTCTAGGGGATGGAAACCCTACGAAGTTGGGTAAAAACGCTGTGGCAGTGTCGCAGTTCATGATTCCCTCTTAACCGTCACACCGCCCTCGGACGTTCTCAGCTCAATCAACGATCGGGACTTCTCCGTGGGCACGAGCCGGCATTCCGACCTCCTGGTGTCCGACCGGGTGCGCCGGCCCCACCTCCATTGCGTGCTTAGCGGAGCCGACCCATGCTCACGACCCTGAAGACTGTCTATACCGACACGCGCGCCGGGGACCTGGCCTGGGCCCTCGGCCGCGAGCCGTTGCCCGCCCTTGCCACGCTCGACCTCGAACTGTCCGGCGCCACCGTGCAGTTGAGACTCCTCGGGGCGTCCCACCAAGTGCTCCTGGAGGAGGAGCGCGGCGGCAGCTGCTCCGAGACGGTGGCCTGCATCCCCGGCAGCAGCACCCCGCTGCCGCTCGGCGTGTCCAAGCGGGTGGGCGAGTGGGAGTACGAGTTCGCCGCCTGCGTCGAAACGCTGTCGCGGGGTCAGTTCGCGGGCCGTGCCCAGGAGTTGCTCGCCCTGGTCACCGAGCACCCGCACGGCCTCGCCGGAGTCTTCCCCGGCATCCCGCACGCCTTCACCGCGATGCTCGCCCAGCGCCACGAGGGCTCGGTCATGTGGCGCACCTGGCACGCCTATCCGCAGGACGGGCAACTGGTCGCGACCAGGACCCGGGTCGGCGTGCGGATGCCGGCGGCGCTGTGACATGGGGGAACTCCCCGGCGGCCGCCCGGTGACGGGCGGGGTGCCCGGGGCGGCGGCGGAGTCGTGCGCGCGGGCGCGGCACCGGTGCCACCCGCACACGCCCAGCGGCCCTTCGTGCGTCTTACACGTCCCCCGGGACACCTCCACCCTTGTGGGGGACTTGGCGTAAGCGTTCGGTGACGTAGCGTTCGCAGCGTGATCGAGCCGCCCGAGCGTCTGCCCGTCACGCCCCGGACAGGCCGGTTCCTCGTCCTCGCGGGCGTGTTCATCTGTGCCGCCTGCGGACTCGTGTACGAACTCGAACTCGTCGCCCTCGCCTCGTACTTGATCGGCGACTCCGTCACCCAGGCATCCGTCGTGCTGTCCGTGATGGTGTTCGCGATGGGCATCGGCTCGCTGCTCGCCAAGCGGCTGCGCTGCCGGGCCGCCGCCGGATTCGGCCTCATCGAGGCCGCCCTCGCCCTCGTCGGCGGCTGCAGCGCCATGACGCTGTACGCGGCCTTCGCCTGGGCCGGGGACCGCGGCGAGGTGTGGGCCGGCGGCTCCCGCTACCTCTTCGTGGCGTTCTCGCTCGCCATCGGCGTCCTCATCGGCGCCGAAGTGCCCCTCCTGATGGTGCTGATCCAGCGCGTCCGACGGCAGGACGCGGGCGGCGCCGTGGCCGATCTGTTCGCCGCGGACTACGTCGGCGCGCTCGTCGGCGGACTCGCCTTCCCCTTCCTGCTCCTGCCCTGGTTCGGACAGCTCACCGGGGCGCTGCTCACCGGAGCCGTCAACGTCCTCGCGGGCGGGGCCCTCGTCTTCGGCCTGTTCGGCCGCGACCTGAGCGGGCGCGGCCGCTGGATACTCCTCGCCACCAACGTCACCGTCCTCGCCGTCCTCGCCTCCGCCGCCGTCCTCGTCGACGACTTCGAGCGCGCCGCCCGCCGTGCCGTCTACGGCTCCGACATCCGCGTCGCCGTCCAGACCGGCGTCCAGGAAGTCGTCCTCACCGGCGGCCGCCGCGAATCCCTCGACCTCTTCCTCGACGGCAGACTCCGCGTCAGCGGCCGCGACGAACACCGCTACCACCAGGCGCTCGTCCAGCCCGCCATGCGCGGCGGGCCGCACGCCCGCGTCCTCGTCCTCGGCGGCGGCGACGGGCTCGCCGCCCGCGAGGTGCTCCGTCACTCCGGGGTGCGCCGCGTCGACATCGTCGAGATCGACCCCGGCGTCGTGAAGCTCGCCCGCAGCGATCCCGCGCTCAGCGAACTCAACGGGCACGTCTACCGCGACCCGCGCGTGCGGGTCGTGCACGCCGACGCCTTCCACTGGCTGCGCGGGCCGCACGCCCGCCGCCTCCCCTACGACGTCGTCGTCGCCGATCTGCCCGACCCCGGCATCACCGCCAGCACCAAGCTCTACTCCCAGGAGTTCTACGGCCTCGTCGCCCGCGCCCTCACCGACGGCGGCCGCCTCGCCGTCCACGCCGGGCCCGTCGCCGCCCGCGCCCACACCTACTGGACCGTCGACGCCACCCTGCGCGCCGCCGGGCTCGCCACCACGCCCTACCGCGTGACGGGGCGTCACTCCGGCTTCGCCGCCGGGCCCGACCGGACCGCCGACGGCACCGTCCACCCCCGCGACTGGGGGTTCGTCCTCGCCGCCCGCGGGCCCGAAGGCCTTGTCGCCGCCGCGGACTCCGCCATCCTGCGCTCCGGTGCGCGCGCCGCCCAGCGCGTCCGGCCCGGGGCCCGGCAGTCCGTCGCCCCCTCCACTCTCGTGCATCCGCGGTACGCCGACTGACGGGCCGTCCGGCCCTTGGCGCGGGCAAGTGTCGTACATCACGCGGTGGGCGTCGGTACGCTCGACTGTCATGGAGCATGAGGTGTTCGTACCGGTCCCGGAAGAGCCGCTCCGCGAAGCGCTCGCCGACCCCGAGCGGGTCGTCGGCGCTGTGCCGGGGTGGCAGCGTGATGCCGACGCGGAGTCGCCGCCCCTGGCCGGGCGGCTGCGGGTGCGGGTCGGTGGCCACACGATCACCTACCGCGGTGCCCTGCGGCTCGCCCCCCGGGACGGGGGTGTCTACTCCCTCGACGGCGAGGGCACCGAGGTGCGCGGCGGTGGCTCCGTGAAGTTCTCCCTCACCCTGCGGCTCGCCCCCGCCGCGGAGGGCGGCACCAGCCTCGCCTTCTCCGGTACGGGCTCCGGCGACGGGCGCATCGCCGAGATCGCCGAAAGTTCTCCACAGGCTGTGGAGGCGGCGGTGCGGAGGTTGCTCGGGCGGTTCGGGGAGGGGTTGGGGGTGGGGAGGGCCTCTACGGCTTCCGCGGAGGCCTCCGGCCGGGACCAGGACGGGGACGCCCCGGCCGCCCCGACCGACCCGGCCGACTCGGTCGACGCCGCCGCCGATGACGCCGCAGCCTCCGCCTCCGCCGATGCCGTCGACTCCGTCGAGGAGGTCGGGGGGATCTACGAGGCCGAGGTGCCGCCTCCGTCCTTGGACCCGGTGGCCGATGACTTCGACCGGGTGTTGGGCGTCGGGGGTGGGGCTGCGGCGGAGGCCGCGCATGCTCGGCGGACGATGATCGGGCGCAGCGCGGAGGAGGTCGACCACGCTCCGCCCCGGGGGCGGTACGCGCCCGTGCCGGTGCCCGAGGCGATGTCGGGCGGGGTCGCCACGCTGCGCTGGGCCGCGCCTGCGGCGGCGGTGGTGCTGGCTTCGGCGATTGTGGTGGGTCGGGTGCTGCGTCGGCGGCGCTGAGCTGGCGGGGGCGCCCCCGTATCGGCGCTCCGCGCCTCGTCCTCAATCGCCGGACGGGCTCTCTCCCACCCACCCGCCCTGACTTCTCCCGGGCAACCCAAAAGCCCGGCACCATCAGCCCTGAACCACCCTGCCGCGCCCCGCAGCCTCGGTTCCGCCCAGCCCCGGCGAAGTTTCAGCCCGTCCGGCGTTTGAGGACGAGGCGCGGAGCGCCGATTCGGCGGTGCCTCCGGCCCGGCGGAAGGGGACACCCACCCCCGGGGTCCAGGGGCGGAGCCCTGGCATCGGTGAAGGGGCGGGGTTGGGGAGCCCCCGGCGGGGAGGCGGCGGTCGTAAGGTCGGGGGTGTGAGTAGTGATGAGATCAGGCTGGCCGCGGGTGGCGCGGATGTGGTGGTGCGGCCGGGGGACGGCTGCCGGGTGGGGAGTCTGCGGGTCGACGGGGTCGAGCTGCTGCGACAGGGGGAGCGGTACGGGAGCTTCCCGATGGTGCCGTGGTGCGGCCGCACCAGGGAGGGACGGTTCAGGAACGGCGACGTTCCGCACCAGCTCCCGGTGAACTCGCCACCGCACGCAATCCACGGCACCGCCCGGGACGCCCAGTGGAAGACGGCCCGCGTCACCGACCGCGAGGCGGTGTTCACGTACGACCTGACGGACCCCTGGCCGTACCCGGGCAGGGTCACGCAGATCGTGGAGCTGACCGAGGACGCCCTGACGCTGAGGCTGGCGATCGAGACGTACGAGGACTCGTTCCCGGCGCAGGCGGGCTGGCACCCGTGGTTCAACCGCCACCTGGCGGGCGACCCGCCGGACACCGAGGGCGTCCGGCTGGACTTCGCCGCCGCCTGGCAGGAACTGCGGGGCGACGACCACCTCCCCACGGGCACCCGGATCGACCCGGCCCCCGGCCCCTGGGACGACTGCTTCGGGATGCCCGACGGCGTGGACGTGACCCTGACCTGGCCGGGCCGCCTGGAGCTGAAGGTGGCGAGCAGGGAGCAGTGGGTCGTGGTGTACGACGAACCCGCGGAAGCCGTGTGCGTGGAGCCGCAGACGGGCCCGCCGAACGGCCTGAACACCGCGCCCCGCCTCGTCACCCCGCTGGAGCCCCTGGAGACGTCGACCACCTGGACCTGGCGGCGACTGTGACCCCCACGGCGCCTTTAAGCTCGTAGCCATGACGAACGACGTACGCGGCGACCTGCTGCAGCAGATCAAGGACAAGGCCGTCGTGCACGGCAAGGTGACGCTCTCCTCGGGCATCGAGGCCGACTACTACGTGGACCTGCGCCGCGTCACCCTCGACGGCGAGGCCGCCCCCCTGGTCGGCGAGGTCCTCCTCGACCTGACCGCGGAGCTGGAGTTCGACGCCGTGGGCGGCCTGACGATGGGCGCCGACCCGGTGGCCGCGGCGATGCTGCACGCCGCCGCGGGCCGGGGCCGGAGCCTGGACGCCTTCGTGGTCCGCAAGGCCGCGAAGGCGCACGGCCTGCAGCGCCGCGTGGAGGGCCCGGAGATCAAGGGCCGCCGGGTGCTCGTGGTCGAGGACACGTCGACGACCGGCGGCTCCCCGCTGACCGCCGTGGAGGCGGTCCGCGAGGCCGGGGCCGAGGTCGTGGGCGTGGCGACGATCGTGGACCGTGCCACCGGCGCCGCCGAGAAGATCACCGAGGGCGCGGGGGTCCCGTACCTCTTCGCGTACTCGAAGGACGAGCTCGGCCTCGACTGAGCGAAGCCGCCGCGCGGCGCCCCGCACGGGTGCCGCGCTCGGGCTGGAGCAATCCGGCGAGTCTGGAAAGATGGGGGCGACGACGGCGTCGCCCCCGGTACCACCGGTCCCACCGGTCCTCCAGGTACCCCAGGTCAGGGACACAGCAGCAGAGCAGCACTCACCCCGCACATCACAAGGAGCGGACACATGCCCATCGCAACCCCCGAGGTCTACAACGAGATGCTCGACCGGGCGAAGGCAGGCAAGTTCGCCTACCCGGCCATCAACGTGACGTCCTCGCAGACCCTGCACGCTGCGCTGCGCGGCTTCGCGGAGGCGGAGAGCGACGGCATCATCCAGATCTCCACGGGTGGCGCGGAGTTCCTGGGCGGCCAGTACAACAAGGACATGGTGACGGGCGCGGTGGCCCTCGCCGAGTTCGCGCACATCGTCGCGGCGAAGTACGACATCACGGTCGCGCTGCACACCGACCACTGCCCGAAGGACAAGCTCGACGGCTACGTCCGCCCGCTCCTGGACGTCTCCGCCGAGCGCGTCAAGGCCGGCCGCAACCCCCTCTTCCAGTCCCACATGTGGGACGGCTCCGCCGAGACCCTCGCCGACAACCTGGCCATCGGCCAGGAGCTGCTCGCCCAGGCCGCCGCCGCGAAGATCATCCTTGAGGTCGAGATCACCCCGACCGGCGGCGAGGAGGACGGCGTCACCCACGAGATCAACGACGAGCTGTACACCACGGTCGACGACGCGATCCGCACCGCCGAGGCCCTGGGCCTGGGCGAGAAGGGCCGCTACCTGCTCGCCGCGTCCTTCGGCAACGTCCACGGCGTCTACAAGCCGGGCAACGTCGTGCTGCGCCCCGAGCTTTTGAAGGACCTCCAGGAGGGCGTCGGCTCCAAGTACGGCAAGCAGTCCCCCTTCGACTTCGTGTTCCACGGCGGCTCCGGCTCGACCGCCGAGGAGATCGCGACCGCCCTGGAGAACGGCGTCGTGAAGATGAACCTCGACACGGACACGCAGTACGCCTTCACGCGTCCCGTCGCCGACCACATGTTCAAGAACTACGACGGCGTCCTGAAGGTCGACGGCGAGGTCGGCTCCAAGAAGACCTACGACCCGCGCACCTGGGGCAAGTCCGCCGAGGCGGGCATGGCCAAGCGCGTCACCGAGGCGTGCGCGAACCTGCGCTCCACCGGCACGAAGCTCAAGTAGGTCACCGTTCGTCGGGCCCGGTACTCCGCGTGGGTGCCGGGCCCGCGGCATGTCCGGAGGAACCCGTCGTGGAGTACGAGCCCGTGGAGGACACGTCCGTGAAGCACGAACCCGTGAAGCACGAACCCGTGAAGCACGAACCCGTGGAGTACGACTTCGACACCCCCGTCGACCGGTACGGCACCTGGTGCGTCCAGTGGGACGGCGTCGCCGACCGGTTCCCGGTCCCCGACCTGCTCCCCTTCACCATCTCCGACATGGATTTCCCGTGCGCCCCGCCCGTCCTCGACGCGCTCCAACGCCGCGTCGCGCACGGCGTCTTCGGCTACACGGACTGGCGCAACGACGACTTTCGCGGCGCCGTCCGCGACTGGTTCAAACAGCGCCACGACACCGACGTCGACCCCGGCTCGCTCGTGTACGCCCCGTCCGTGCTCAACCAGATATCCCAGCTCCTGCGGATGTGGACCGAGCCCGGCGACGGGGTGGTCGTGCACACGCCCACCTACGACGGGTTCCGCAAGGCCGTCGGCGGGCTCGGCCGCGAGCTGCGCACCGTGCCCGTCGACGATCCCGGACTCGCCCTCCTCGAAGCCGAGTTGGCCCGGCCCGGCGCGCGCGTGCTGCTGCTCTGTTCGCCGCACAATCCCACCGGGCGGGTGTGGAGCGACGCCGAGCTCGGCGGGATCGCGGCGCTGTGCGAGCGGTACGGGGTCGCCGTCATCAGCGACGAGATCCATGCCGACCTGACGCACGACGGATCCACCCACCTGCCGTGGACCCGGTACGCCCGGGGGCGGTGGGCCCTTGTCACCTCCGCCACGAAGGCCTTCAACTTCCCCTCTCTGAGCGGGAGCTACGGCTTCGTCGGAGACCCCGACGACCATGCCGCCTTCGTCCGGCGGATGGACACGGGGGAGGGCCTCGCCTCGCCCGCGGTGCTCTCCCTCACCGCCCACATCGCCGCCTACCGGGAAGGGGCGGAGTGGCTGGACGCCGTGCGTGCCTACGCGTACGGGAATCTGGCGTTCGTCGGGGAGCGGTTGAACGAGGCCTTTCCCGAGCTGGGGTGGGTGCCGCCGCAGGCCGGGTATCTCGCCTGGGTCGATCTGCGGTCCGTGCTCGGAGGGGTCGGCGACGAGGGGCTTCAGCGGGAGCTGGTGGAGCGGCAGGGGGTGGCCGTCATGGCCGGGGGGACGTATGGGGCGCCCGGGTTCGTGCGGCTGAATGTGGGGTGTCCGCGGGGGAAGGTCGAGGCGGGGGTGGAGGCGTTGGTGCGGGGGGTTCGGGCGGTGCGGGGGTAGGGCCTCGGGAAGGGGCGGGGTCGGGGAGCCCCCGGCAGGGCCACGCATGCCGCAGACTTGTCCCATGTCCATTCACGAGAACCTGCTCGGGGGACCGCCCCCGACCCACCTGCCCGACGACCCGGAGCCCCGCGAACTCCTCGCCGCCGGCACCCCGGCCACGGAGGTGGCGGCGAAGTACCCGACGTCGTCCCTCGCCTGGGCCCGCCTCGCCGACGAGGCGTACGAGGCAGGCCGCGTCGTCGAGTCGTACGCGTACGCCCGTACGGGATACCACCGCGGCCTCGACTCCCTGCGCCGCAGCGGCTGGAAGGGCCACGGCCCGGTCCCCTGGGAGCACGAGCCGAACCGCGGCTTCCTGCGCGCCCTGCACGCCCTGGCCCGCGCCGCGGGCGCGATCGGCGAGCAGGAGGAGTACGAGCGCTGCTCGACGTTCCTGCGCGACTCCTCACCGGCGGCGGCGGACACGCTTGGCTAGCGGCCCCGCCCGGCCACCGCACCCGCGGGCCGTGCACGACCTGCCTGGACACCCAGTGTGACCAGGCAGGTCTTGCCGTTTCCGGGGATGTTGCGGAGGATGCGGGTGGGGACCGGGGCCCCCGTGCCGGTACCGGCAGGGGCGGACCGCTACCCGGAGTACGCATCTAGGAGACAGCGATGTCCCACGAGGCGCACGCGGCGCACGAGCCCGGCCGCCAGTCCGCGGTGGCGGACGGCGAGAGCCCGGACAGCCCGAACCTCGACTTCGCAGGCACCACCCCTTACGAGGACTACGTCCAGGCGGACGTCCTCACGCACCTCCAGCACCTGCGGTCCGACGACCCCGGCGAGATGGTCTTCCTCGTCACCACCCAGGTGATGGAGCTGTGGTTCACCGTCATCGTCCACGAGTGGGAGACCGCCGCGCGCGCCCTGCGCGAGGACGACGTGCCGGTGGCCATCGCCGCGCTGAAGCGGTCGGTGCGGGAGCTGGAGGCCCTGAACCACTCGTGGAAGCCGCTCGGGCAGCTCACCCCCGCCCAGTTCAACTCCTACCGGGGCGCGCTCGGGGAGGGCTCCGGCTTCCAGTCGGCGATGTACCGGCGCATGGAGTTCCTGCTCGGCGAGAAGTCCGCGTCCATGCTGGTGCCGCACCGCGGCGCCCCGCGCGTGCACGCCGAGCTGGAGAAGGCGCTCCAGGAGCCGAGCCTGTACGACGAGGTGCTGCGGCTCCTCGCCCGGCGCGGGCACCCGATACCGGCCGCGGTCCTCGATCGCGACATCTCCCGCAAGTACGAGCCCTCGCCCGAGGTCGAGGCCGTGTGGACGGCCCTGTACGCCGGGGACGAGGGCGCCGAACTCGCCCGGCTCGGCGAGGCGTTGACCGACGTCGGCGAGCTGGTCTGGCGATGGCGCAACGACCACCTGGTCGCCACCCGTCGCGCCATGGGCTCCAAGACCGGCACGGGCGGCTCCGCCGGGGTGGCCTGGCTGGAGAAACGGGCCACGAAGAACGTGTTCCCCGAGCTGTGGACGGCGCGCAGCCATGTCTGAGGCACGAAGGCCGGAGACGGCGGAGGTGGCGGAGGTGGCGGAGTTGTCCGAGGTGTCGGAGGTGTCGGAGGTGGCCCTCGTGGCGGAGCGTGCGCGGCTCGTCGACGCCGCCGCCGTACGGGACGGGAAGGACGAACTCGCCCACAAGCGGGCGGAGTTCGTACTCGACGACACCGTCTACCTGGACGGGAACTCGCTGGGCGCGCTGCCCCGGGGCGTCGAGGCGCGTGTCGTCGACGTCATCACCCGCGAGTGGGGGCAGATGCGCATCCGCTCCTGGGAGGAGAGCGGCTGGTGGACCGCTCCGGAGCGGATCGGCGACCGGCTCGCCCCGCTGATCGGCGCCGCCCCCGGGCAGGTCGTCGTCGCCGACTCGACGAGCGTCAACATCTTCAAGGCGCTGGTGGCGGCCGTGCGCATCGCCCGTCGGCGCGGCGGGGACGGGACCTCCCCGGACGAGGGGCGCGACGAACTCGTCGTTGACGCCACGACCTTCCCCACGGACGGGTACATCGCCGCGTCCGCGGCCCGCCTCACCGGCTGCCGCCTGATCCCCGTCGCCCCGGCGGACGTCCCCGGCGCGCTCGGTCCGCGTACCGCCGCCGTACTGCTCAACCACGCCGACTACCAGTCGGGGCGCCTGCACGACCTGCCCGGCCTGACCGCGGCCGTGCACGCCGCGGGCGCACTCGTCGTGTGGGACCTGTGCCACACGGCGGGCGCGCTGCCCATCGGCCTCGACGAGCAGGGCGTGGACCTGGCCGTCGGCTGCACCTACAAGTACCTGAACGGCGGCCCCGGTTCGCCCGCGTACCTGTACGTGCGCCGGGAGCACCAGCCGCACTTCGACTCGCCGCTGCCCGGCTGGAACTCGCACGTCGAGCCCTTCGGGATGCGGTCCGAGTACGAACCGGCCGCCGACGCCGTACGCGGCCGTGTCGGCACCCCCGACATCCTGTCGCTGCTCGCCTTCGACGCCGCGCTCGACGTGTGGGAGGGCGTGTCGATGGCGGCCGTGCGCGCCAAGTCCCTCGCCCTGACGGACTTCTTCCTCGCCTGCGTCGCCGCGTACGTGCCCGCGGGCCGCGTCGAGTCCGTCACGCCCGAGGCGCACGCCGAGCGGGGCAGCCAGATCGCGCTGCGCTGCCCGGACGCCGCCGACGTCATGAAGCGGCTCATCGAGCGGGGCGTGGTCGGCGACTTCCGCGCGCCGGACGTGCTGCGCTTCGGGTTCACGCCGCTGTACGTGTCGTTCGCGGACGCGGAGCGGGCCGCGTGGGTGCTGGCGGAGACGCTGGCGGAGGTGCCCGGGGCGCCCGGGGCGCCCGGGAGGTCGGAAGGGGCTCTGTAGTCGCCTGCGGCCGTCTGTGGTCGGCTGTGGTCGGGGAGACTGCCGTGAGAGTGCCGTGGGGTCGCTGGATGGGGCGGTGCGGTGGGCCCTGCGGCACGGCTGTCGGCCGGATCCTGATACCGTCCGGCAGATCTGGATCATGGTCTGGATCATGGTACGAACGCCCGTCGGCTGCCGGAGAGTTGCTCCTGGACAGTTGCCTTCGGTGGCCGACGGGCGGCCGCTGACCGAGTTTGAGAGGGTTGCCGCATGCCGGACGACGCCGCCGTGGCTCGCGATGCCGCCGAGCAGGATTCCGCGTTCGCGCATCCCGCGGTCCGGGCCGACGCCACCGTCGCGTACGGCGCGCACGCGGACCAGGTCGTGGACTTCTACGCCCCGCGCGGCGCCGCCGAGGGGTCCGCGCCGCTGGTCGTGGTGTTGCACGGGGGTGCGTGGCGGGCTCCGTACGACCGCGCGCACGTGTCACCGTTCGCGGACTTCCTGGCCCGGCGGGGGTTCGCCGTGGCCAGCGTCGAGTACCGGCGGGGTGCTGCGGGTGGGCTTGTCCCGGCGCAGGACGGCCTCGTTCCCGCCCAGGGGGGCCTCGCCCCTGAGCAGGGCGATGCGGGGCCCGTCGCCGGGCGCTGGCCCGACACCCTCGACGACGTGGCCGCCGCGCTCGACGCGCTGCCCGGGCTCGTCCGTACGGCGCTGCCCATGGCCGACCCGCACCGGGTCGTGCTGACCGGGCACTCCGCCGGGGGGCATCTCGCGCTGTGGGCCGCGGCGCGGCACGTCCTGCCGGAGGGCTCGCCGTGGCACCGGGAGCGGCCTGCGCCGCTGCGCGGGGTGGTGGCGCTCGCCCCGATCGGGGATCTGCGGGTGGCGGACGAGCTGGGGGTGTGTTCCGGTGCGGTACGCCAGTTCCTCGGTGCCGTTCGGCCCGGTGTGGACGCCGGTGATGCCGACGTGCGGTTCGAGGAGCGGGTCGTGCACGCGGATCCGGCGGCGTTGCTGCCCACCGGGATCGCGACCACCGTCGTCCAGGGGCGGACGGACATCGTCGTGCCTCAGGCCGTTTCCGAGGCCTACGCGGATGCGGCGGCCAAGGCCGGTGAGGTGGTCGGCTTGACGCTTCTTGAGGACGTGGGCCATTTTCCGCTGATCGATCCGGCGGCGGACGCGTGCGCGGTGGTCGCGGAAGAAATCGCCCAGCTGGCCTTCTGATCGCCCTTCCCCCGCGTCCCGTGCGGCCGCGCCGGGGGCACCCCCGTATCGGCGCTCCGCGCCTCGTCCTCAATCGCCGGACGGGCTCTCTCCCACCCACCCGCCCCGACTTCTCCCGGGCAACCCAAAAGCCCGGCACCATCAGCCCCGAAACGCCCCCACGCCACAGCACCCCTCCCGCCCGTCGCAGCACCGCTCCTGCCCGCCTCGCAGCACCCCTCCCTCTCCCCGCAGCACCCCTCCCTCTCCCCGCAGCGCCCCCTTCCTCGCGATCCACAGCGCCTCTCCGGCCCGCCCGGCGAAGTTTTCAGCCCGTCCGGCGTTTGAGGACGAGGCGCGGAGCGCCGATTCGGGGGAGGACTGGCCCGCCCGCGCAGGGCACCCACCCCCCGGGGTCCAGGGGCGGAGCCCATGGTTTCGGTGAAGGGGTGGGACTGGGGCGCCCCCGCGAGGGCCCCACGTAGTACCTGCGACGGACCTCCCCGAACCCGTCCCGGAGGGGACGCGGGGCCGACCCCCGGCCCCGTACCGTCTATCGCGTGACCGAGAAAACGCGCAGCCCAGAGCTCCACCTCGCGCAGAACGCCCTCCAGGGCCTGCGCACGGACCTCTTCCACGACGCCTTCGCCTACCGCCCCCTGCCCCCGCTGCGCGCCGACGCCACGATGGTGCAGTGGCTGCCGGGACGGATACGCAGGCTCGCCGTGTGGTTCCCGCACGCGGTGGTCCTGGCGATGGCCGCGTTCACGGTGATGATCACGTACGCGGGGATGTCCGGCGGCTACGGCGGCAACGACCTGATCGAGGTCCTGGCGTCGCTGATCCCCGCGGCCACGGTGGCCCTGACCCTGGTGCGCCCGGTCTTCGCGTGGTGGCTGTCCCTGGCGGTGACCCCGTTCCTCGCGGTGGTGGCAGGCGGCGGCGACTACCCGTGGTCGCCGGGCTCCTTCGTGGGTCACACCCTGGTGATGATGGTGGTCGCGGCCCGCACCCGCCCCCGCACGGCGGCCTGGATGTGGGTCCTCACGACGGTGTACTCGTTCCTCGCGGACGGCGCCGGGTCGAGCTACTCGTCCAACAGCGGCCCCCTCGCCGTGGTCAGCGGCGTCGCGATCACTCTGGTCAGCCTGGCCGCCGTGAACTCCCACACCCGCCGCGAGGTCGTCGCCGAGCGCACGGTCACCGCCGTGGAGCGGGACCGGCGCACGCTCCTCGAGGAGCGTACGAACATCGCCCGCGAGCTGCACGACGTGGTCGCCCACCACATGTCGGTGGTCGCGATCCAGGCGGAGGCCGCCCCGTACCGCGTGGAGAACCCGCCGCCGGAGCTGGAGCAGGCCTTCGCGACGATCCGCGAGAACGCGGTGATCGCCCTGACGGAGCTGCGCCGCGTCCTCGGCGTCGTCCGGGCGGAGGACTACGAGGCCCCCGACGCCCCGCAGCCCACCCTCGCCGACATCGACCGGCTGCTCGACAACGTGCGCGGCACCGGCCTCGCCGTGGAGAAGGCCGTCACCGGCGCGGCCCGCGAGCTGCCGCAGGGCGTGGAGCTCTCGGCGTACCGCATCGTGCAGGAGGCGCTCAGCAACAGCCTGCGGCACGCGCCGGGCGCGACGGCCCGGGTGGAGATCGGCTATGTCCTCGGCGGACTCGGCCTGCGGATCGTCAACGGGCCGCCGACGGAGTCGGTGAAGCCCTCGCCGGGCGCGGGGCACGGCATCACGGGGATGCGGGAGCGGGTGTCGATGCTGGACGGCGGCATGACGGCGGAGCCGACGGCGGACGGGGGGTACGAGGTGACGGTGTTCCTGCCGGTGCCGGTGGACGCCCCGAGGTCGGCGGACGCGGGGGGCGCCCCGGAGGCGGCCGACGTCCGGACCGGACCGACCGGGCCGGGGTCGCCGACGGCCGAGCCCTCGTCCCCGGCCGTCACACGGCCCCTCTCCCTCGACAAGCCGGCCGGAGGCCACGCCTGATGAACCGCACCATCCGCGTCCTGATCGCCGACGACCAGATGATGGTCCGCGAGGGCTTCTCCGTGCTGTTGAACGCGATGCCGGACATCGAGGTCGTCGGCGAGGCGGTCAACGGGCGCGAGGCCGTCGACCGGGTCCGTGAACTCGCCCCGGACGTCGTCCTGATGGACATCCGCATGCCGGAGCTGAACGGCATCGAGGCGACCCGCGAGATCGTCGCGGACGCCCGGGTCGAGACGAAGGTGCTCGTCCTGACGACGTTCGACCTGGACGAGTACGTGTACCAGGCGCTGCGCGCGGGCGCGTCCGGCTTCCTGCTCAAGGACGCCTCGGCCCGCCAACTCGCCGACGGTGTAAGGGTGGTGGCCTCCGGCGAGGCCCTGCTCGCGCCGAGCGTGACGCGCCGCCTGATCACGGAGTTCTCGAAGCTGTCGGACAACCCCCGGCTCGCCGCGTCCGCGCAGGCGCAGGCGCAGTACGGCGAGCTGACCGAACGCGAGACGGAGGTCCTGGTGCTCATCGCGCAGGGCCTGTCCAACGGGGAGATCGCCGCCCGTCTCGTCGTCGCCGAGTCCACGATCAAGACGCACGTCAGCCGGGTCCTGGTGAAGCTCGGCCTGCGCGACCGCACCCAGGCGGCGGTGTTCGCGTACGAGGCGCGGCTGGTCACTCCGGGCTGAGGGGGCGCCGGTCGGGCCGGGCCGAGGGGGGCTGGTCAGGCGGGGTGCGCGGGGCTAACGTCCCGGCATGGACGCCCCCTTCGACCCCTGGTCGCCCGAGTTCGTGGCGGACCCCTACCCCGCGTACGCCGCCCTGCGCGCCCGGGGCCGCGCGCACTACTACGAACCCAGCCGCCAGTACCTGATCCCGCACCACGCGGACGTCGCTGCCCTGCTGCGCGACCGCCGCCTCGGCCGCACGTATCTGCACCGGTACAGCCACGAGGAGTTCGGCCGCCAGGCGCCCCCGCCCGAGCACGAGCCGTTCCACGTCCTCAACGACCACGGCATGCTCGACCTGGAGGCCCCGGCGCACACCCGCGTCCGCCGCCTGGTGGCGAAGGCGTTCACTCCGCGCACGGTGGAGCGGCTGCGCCCGTACGTCGAGGGCCTCGCGGACGATCTCGTACGGGGGCTCGTGGCGGACGGGGGCGGGGATCTGGTGGCGCGGGTCGCCGAGCCGCTGCCCGTCGCGGTGATCGCCGAGATGCTGGGGATCCCGGAGGCGGACCGGGGGCCGCTGCGGCCCTGGTCGGCGGACATCTGCGGGATGTACGAGCTGAACCCGGGGGAGGAGACGGCGGCCCGGGCCGTGCGCGCCTCGGTGGAGTTCTCGGCGTATCTGAGGGAGTTGATCGCCGCGCGGCGCAAGGAGCCCGGCGACGATCTGATCAGCGCGCTCATCGCCGCCCACGACGAGGGCGACCGTCTCAGCGAGCAGGAGATGATCTCGACCTGCGTGCTGCTCCTGAACGCGGGCCACGAGGCCACCGTCAACGCCACCGCCAATGGGTGGAACGTTCTTTTCAGTCACCCGGAACAGCTCGCCGCCCTGCGCGCGGAGCCGGAGCGACTGCTGCCCACAGCCGTCGAGGAACTGCTGCGCTACGACACGCCGTTGCAGCTCTTCGAGCGGTGGGTGCTCGACGACATCGAGGTCGGGGACACGGTCGTTCCGCGCGGCAGCGAGGTCGCGCTGCTCTTCGGCTCCGCCAACCGGGACCCCGCCGCGTTCGCCGCCCCGGACACCCTGGACCTGGCCCGCGCCGACAACCCGCACATCTCCTTCAGCGCGGGCATCCACTACTGCGTCGGCGCGCCGCTCGCCCGCGTCGAACTGGCCGCGTCGCTGGGGGCGTTGCTGCGCCGGGCCCCTCGGCTGCGGCTCGCCGCCGAGCCGCGGCGCGGGCCGAACTTCGTGATGCGGGGGCTCGGCGAGCTGATCGTGAGCTGCTGAAGGGCGCGGGGGAGGGGCCGGGGGCCGCCGGTCCCCGTGCTGCGGCGGCCCCCGGGGTCGTCCCGGCGCGTCAGCCGGTCGCCAGGTCCCGGCGGCGCAGCCCCACGAGCCCGGCCGCCGTGAGGGCCACCGCCACCGCCGTGAGCAGCAGCACCGGGCTCCACGCCATGTCCTGTCCCGGCAGCTTCGGCAGATGCGAGAACGGCGACAGGTTCATGACCGGCTGCGGTACGTCGAGGGCGGGGCCGATCCAGCCGATGAGCAGGGCGAGGCCCGCCACGCCCCAGGCGCCGACGGCCAGCTGCGGCGAGACGCCGTGCAGCAGCACCGCGAGGGAGCCGATCAGCCAGATCGCGGGCAGCTGGACCAGGCAGGCGCCGACGATCGGCCCGAAGTCCTGCCCGTACCCGATGGCGAGCCCGCAGGCCGCGAGCAGCATGATCAGCGCGGCGCCCGCGAAGGCGACGACGAGGTGGCCCGCCGCCCAGCGCAGCCTGCCCACCGCGTTCGCGAGGACCGGCTCGGCGCGCCCCGAGGTCTCCTCGCCGTGCGGCCGCAGCACCGAGGCGACGATGTAGAGCGCGCCGACCATGCCGATGATGCCGACGATCGCGGCGAGGAAGGCGTCGGTGAGGCCGGTCTGGCCGCCCATGCGCTCGAAGATCTCGCGGGTGTTCTCGTTGTCGCCGACCAGGTCGGTGGCGCCGTCCGTCATCCCGCCGAAGACGACTCCGGCGGCGAGGAAGCCGAGGCTCCAGCCGATGACGGCGCCGCGCTGCAGCCGCCGGGCGAGGGCGCCCGCCGTGCCGATGCGGCCGTGCGCGGGGCCCGGCCGGGACGGCAGGAAGCTCATGCCGACGTCGCGGCGCCCGGCGAGTTCGTACGCCCCGATGGTCTGGACGGCGATGGCGCCCGCGAAGAGCAGCAGCACCCACCACCGTTCGGCGCCGAAGGAGCGCAGGTTCTCCAGCCAGCCGACCGGGGACAGCCAGGTCAGGAGCGAGGAGCCGTCGGCCGTCGCCGAGTCGCCCGCCGCACGCAGCACGAACGCCGCGCCGAGCAGCGCCGACGTGAGGCCCTTGGCGAGCCGGGCGCTCTCCGTGAACTGGGCGACCATCGCCGCCATCGTGGCGAACACCATGCCCACCCCGGCGATGCCGAGCCCCAGCGCGAGCGCCCCCGAGCCGCCCTCGCCCGCGAGTCCGGCGGCGACGAGCAGGCCGAGGAGCGCGTTCGCGACCAGCGCCGTGAGCAGCGCCGACGTCAGGGGCGCGCGGCGGCCGACCATGGCCGAGGAGATCATCTCCTGGCGCCCCGTCTCCTCCTCCTCGCGCGTGTGCCGTACGACGATGACGAGGCTCATCACGGCGGCGAACACCCCGGCGAAGGTGCCGACGCGCCACGCCGTGAGCCCGCCGTAGGACTCGTCGAACACCGGGCCGTAGAGGGCGCGCAGGGAGGCGTTGGTGGCCAGCGAGTCCATCAGGTCGGCGCGCTGGGCCGCCGTGCCGTACACCTCCTTGAGGGTGTTCGGCATGCTCAGGACCATCGTCGCGATGACGGCGAGCCACACCGGGACGATGACGCGGTCGCGGCGCAGCGCCAGGCGCAGCAGCGGCCGGGTGCCGGTGACGGCGGTCATCGCGCCATCGCCCCTTCGGTACGCGCCGGCCCCACGTCCTCCTGGTAGTGCCGCAGGAACAGCTCCTCCAGGGTGGGCGGGGTGCTGGTCAGGGTGCGGATGCCGGAGTCGGTCAGGGCGCGCAGGACGGCGTCCAGCTTGTCGGTGTCGACCTGGAGCGCCACGCGGTGCCCTTCGATCTCCAGGCCGTGCACGCCCGGCAGCCCGGACAACCCGGTCGGCTCGCCCGCGAGTTCGGCGCGGACGCTGGTGCGGGTGAGGTGGCGCATGTCGGCCAGGGAGCCGGACTCGACGGTGCTGCCCTTGCGGATGATGCTGACCCGGTCGCAGAGGGTCTCCACCTCGCTGAGGATGTGCGAGGACAGCAGGACGGTACGGCCCTCCTCGCGGGCCCGGACCACGCAGCTCTGGAAGACCTCCTCCATCAGCGGGTCGAGGCCGGACGTCGGCTCGTCGAGGATCAGCAGCTCGACGTCCGACGCGAACGCGGCGACCAGGGCGACCTTCTGGCGGTTGCCCTTGGAGTAGGCGCGGCCCTTCTTCGTCGGGTCCAGCTCGAACCGCTCGATCAGCTCGGCCCGCCGCTCCTGGTCCAGGCCGCCCCGCAGCCTGCCGTACAGGTCGATGACTTCGCCGCCGGAGAGGTTGCGCCACAGGGTGACGTCTCCCGGTACGTACGCGAGGCGCCGGTGCAGTTCCACGGCGTCGTGCCAGGGGTCCTTGCCGAGGAGCTGCGCGGCGCCGGAGTCGGCCCGCAGCAGGCCGAGCAGGACGCGGATGGCGGTGGACTTGCCGGCCCCGTTGGGCCCGAGGAAGCCATGGACCTCACCGCGCTCGACGTCGAGGTCGAGGCCGTCAAGCGCGTGGGTCCGGCCGAACGACTTGTGCAGCCCGGAGACGGTGATTGCCTTCGTCATGTTTTTGAACGTACGCTGCTTTCACAAATTTGTGAAGTTAAGGAACTGTATAAACTTGGGAGGGCCGGGGCGAGCAGGGGAGATGATCCAGGGATGAGCACGGACGAGCAGGGCACGGCGGCGAGCCGTGCGGACGGGCCCGACGGCGCGCGCGCGGAGTACCTGGCAGAGGGCCCGACGGAGGACCTGGCGGCCGCGTCCCGGTTCACCGAGCAGTTCGCCGCGCAGCTGGTCTGGGCCGGGATGCCGCGCATGCCCGCACGCGTCTTCGCCGCGCTCCTCGCCTCCGAGTCCGGCGCGCTCACGGCGGCCGAGCTGGGGGAGCGGCTGCATGTGAGCCCGGCGGCGGTGTCGGGGGCGGTGCGCTATCTGACCCAGCAGTACATGGTCGCCCGCGAGCGGGAGCCCGGTTCGCGGCGCGACATCTTCCGGGTGCACAGCAACCAGTGGTACGAGGCGCTGACCAACCGGGACTCCGTCCTCAAGCGCTGGGAGACCGCCCTGCGCGACGGCATCGCGAGCCTCGGCCCGGACTCCCCCGCGGGCCACCGCCTGGAGGAGACCCTCGCCTTCTTCGAGTTCGTCCAGGGGGAACTGGCCGGCATGATGACCCGCTGGCGCACCCACAGGGAGTCCCTCTTCGGCCCGCCCCGCTGACCCGCGTCGCCCGCCCCGCTGACCGCGAGCGGCACCTCAGCGCGGCAGCACCAGCCCCCAGGCCTGCGCCCTGACGTGCCACGTCCGGCTCCGCACAGGCCCGGTCACGACGGCGTCCGCCCGGTACCGGAAGTCCGGCCCCGACACCGTCACCGACCGCGCCCGCGCCCGCACGGGCGCGACCTCCGCCCCGACCGACGCCGGATGCACCTCGACCCGCGCGAACCCCGCCCCGCCGGGCCGCACCCGCACCCCCTCGACGGGCTGGTCGAGGTCCACCAGCGTCACCCCGTCCGCCTCGACCCGCAGCCGCGAAGGGCCGCCGGGCACCACCCGCGAGGGCCGCACGGCCAGCGTCCGCACGAGCGACTGGCAGGTCCGCAGCCACGGATGCCGCTCCCCGCCCCCGGCCCCGCCGGGATCGTCCCCCGGAGCGCCGCCCCCGCCGCCCGCCACCGCCCCCACGGGCGGAATCAGCACATCCCCGACGACCACCCCGTCCCGGTCGTCCACGAGCAGATCGAGCCGCCGGGGCGCCCCCTCCAGGACGGCCCGCGCCGCGGCGACCGCCCCGGCGGGCACCCCGAGCCCCCGGGCCAGGCGGACGGCGGACGCGGCGGAGCCGACGGGAACGACGGAGAGCACGGCGGACGCGAGCGCCCGCTCCCGGTGCAGCACACCGACCGCGCGCAGCAGCGCGGCATCGTCACCCACCACGACGGGCCGCCGTGCCCCTCGCCTGACCAGCGCTTTCGTGAATTCCTCGGGGCTTTCGGGCAGGCACACCCTGACGCCCGCGCCCGCGCCAAGCACGTCCTTGGCGATGCGTACGGACTCCCCGTCCGTGCGCCGGGCGACCGGGTCGATGACCACCAGAAGCTGGTCGCGAGACGACACGTGCGCCCTTTCTTTAGGTCTCGGGTAGCATCTTTGTGCAAGAGCCCCTTGCGCTATTGCGCCAGGGGCTTCGTCTATTCCGGGGCAACCAAGGCACACCCACATCGGCGGCCGACGGCCTGTCGCTGTGGCCCCTGACCTTGGACATGCCCCGCCCGGAAGGGGTGTACGCCTGTGCCCGCACTCGTGCTGCTCGGTGCTCAGTGGGGTGACGAAGGCAAGGGAAAGGCCACCGACCTGCTCGGTGGCTCCGTGGACTATGTAGTGCGTTACCAGGGCGGCAACAACGCCGGCCACACGGTTGTCGTAGGCGACCAGAAGTACGCGCTGCATCTCCTCCCTTCCGGGATCCTCTCGCCGGACTGTGTCCCGGTCATCGGCAACGGAGTCGTCGTCGACCCGTCGGTCCTGCTCTCCGAGCTGAGCGGTCTGAACGAGCGCGGCGTCGACACGTCGAAGCTGCTGATCAGCGGTAACGCGCACATCATCACGCCGTACAACGTGACGGTCGACAAGGTCGGTGAGCGCTTCCTCGGCAAGCGGAAGATCGGCACGACCGGCCGCGGCATCGGCCCGACGTACGCCGACAAGATCAACCGCACCGGCATCCGCGTCCAGGACCTCTACGACGAGTCGATCCTGAAGCAGAAGGTCGAAGCGGCCCTGGAGCAGAAGAACCAGCTCCTGACGAAGGTGTTCAACCGCCGCGCCATCGAGGCCGAGCAGATCGTCGAGCAGCTCCTGGAGCACGGCGAGAACATCAAGCAGTACGTGGCCGACACCACGCTGATCCTCAACAACGCGCTCGACGAGGACAAGGTCGTCCTGTTCGAGGGCGGCCAGGGCACGCTCCTGGACGTGGACCACGGCACGTACCCCTTCGTCACCTCGTCGAACCCGACCGCGGGCGGCGCCTGCACGGGCACCGGCGTGGGCCCGACGAAGATCAGCCGTGTCATCGGCATCCTGAAGGCGTACACCACGCGTGTCGGCGCGGGCCCGTTCCCGACCGAGCTGTTCGACAAGGACGGCGAGGCGCTGCGCACCATCGGCGGCGAGCGCGGTGTGACCACGGGCCGGGACCGCCGCTGCGGCTGGTTCGACGCCCCGATCGCCCGCTACGCGACCCGCGTGAACGGCCTGACGGACTTCTTCCTCACCAAGCTGGACGTCCTCACCGGCTGGGAGCGGATCCCGGTCTGTGTCGCGTACGAGATCGACGGCAAGCGCGTCGAGGAACTCCCGTACAACCAGACGGACTTCCACCACGCGAAGCCCATCTACGAGACGCTGCCGGGCTGGTCCGAGGACATCACCCAGGCCAAGACCTTCGCCGACCTGCCGAAGAACGCGCAGGCCTATGTGAAGGCCCTGGAGGAGATGTCCGGCGCGCCGATCTCGGCGATCGGTGTGGGCCCCGGCCGCGACGAGACGATCGAGATCAACTCGTTCATCTAGCGGTCGACCCGCGCGCCTGGTCCGGGAGTTCGGCACAGGCGCGCAATCCCTCCGGTGTCGCGCACGGCAGATGGCCATGGACGCGGATCACGTCCTGGCCGCTGCCGCGCGCGTAGGCGAGGAAACCGGACGCGAGCGAGTCTGCGGGCGGCTGTCCGTACGTGTAGGCGTACTCGATCTCGCGGTACGGGTAGCCGCCGCTTTCGGTGAGGCCGTCCGAGGACGGCTGCCTGCCGTCGAGGGACAGCCGGTGCAGGCCCTTGAGGCGTGCGGCGGCGCGCAGTTCGCTGTAGCCGAGGGCGCCGGGGGTGCGGGCGACGGCGTCGAGTACCTGCTCGGTGGAGTCGAGTTCGCAGCGGATCACGGGGGCGCGGGCGTCGTCCTTGCGCACGCAGTCGTTGGACGACGCCTTGATCTCGAAGTCGCCGTCGAGCAGGCGGCGTTGCAGGGTGTCGCGGGTGCCGGAGCTGGACCCTCGGCTGACCAGGACGACCTCCTGGTCGGCCCCGCCGAGCTGCTTCCAGTTCCTGATCTCGCCCCGGTACAGCCGCCGCACGTCCTTCAGCGACAGATTCCGCAGCCGCACCCCGTCGTTGACGACGAGCGCGTACGCCGAGACCGCCACGCGGTGCTCGACGAGCCGCGGATAGCCGTCCGACCTGGGCCCGTCGGACAGGGCGATCAGCGACGGCGACTTCTTCGCGGACCGGGCCGAATCGGCGCCCGCCGCGTCGAGTTCCCGTATCCCCGCCGTGCTGCCGTGCGCGCTGACGCTGATCGAGGCGCCGGGGCAGTCGTCCTCGTACTTCTCCTTCAGCTCCTCGGCGACGGGCCGGAACGCCGTCGACCCCACGACGGTCAGCCGCCCCGTGGCGCACTCGATCGGCGTCGGGTCGTCCTCGCCCACCAGGATCATCGCGGCGAGCGTGACCACCGACGCGGTGAGCAGGGCGGTCAGCACCTTCGCGGGGCGGCTGAACAGCGGCGGCTTGTCGTCGGGCGTGGTGGACCTGTTGGGCTGCACCTCGCCCGCCTGGATGCCGCCGGACACGGTGATCTCGCGGCCGACGGCGCCGCCGGTGAGCAGGACGAGCAGCTTGTAGTGCTGGCCGCGGTTCAGCGGGACGCGCGGGATGTACACGGTCGAGCCGTCGTAGCGCAGCCCCGCCGCCGGGGTGAAGTGCTCCATCAGATGGTCGGCGCCCGCCTGCGCGGTGACGGCGAGGCCGCGCACGGTGCGGCCCGTGAACACGGCGGTCAGGCCGTGCAGCGCCCGCCCCGTGTAGTCGGCGTCGCCGATGGACTGCGACCCGTCGTTCTCCACCCGCAGCAGCACCAGCGTGGCGTCGGACATCTCCGGCGTCTCGTCGAAGAGCCCGAGCCGCGCGTTCGCCCCGCCCGTGCGGACGTTGTCGCCGATCGCGGTGTCCATCTGCACGCGGTACCCGATGCGCTTGCGGCGCGGCACCCGCCGTTCGTACCAGATGGCACCCATCGTGGCGAGCAGCCCGAGCGCGGCGGTCGATACGGCGACGACGTTCTCGGGGCTCAACCAGTTCACGCCCGCACGCTACGGAGGCGCCCCCGGGGCGGGGAACGCCACGGCGGGGGACTTCGCCGTTCCGCCGCCGGACGTTCGTGAGGGGTTCAACTGGCTTGCTGTGCGGGCGGTTTGCCCTCGCTCGCCAGTCGCCCTTCCCCTCGGCTGCCGTCGGTGTACGTCAGCCGCCCCTGGTGTACGTCAGCTGCCCTTGGTGTACGTCAGGGCGCGGCTGCCGTCGGTGTTGACGCGGTGGAGTTCGCCGCTCGGCAGGATCGTGATCACGGTCGGCTTGCCGGGGGTGCACGCCGGGGGCCCGCCGACGGTGACCCGGGTCGGGCCGATGGTCAGTCGGCCCTCGCTCGCGGACTCCAACTCACCCTGGAACACGCAGTGGTAGGTGCCGCCGCCCTCCATCGGCCCGTCGGCCGTCATGGACAGGACGGTGTCGCCCTTCTCGCCCTGCTGAAGGGTCAGCCGACGCGTGCTGAGACCGGCGTCTCCGCTGACCGTGCCGTTCCAGGTGCCGAGGAACTTGTCCGGCACGGTCTTGTCCGAGACGGCGGACGTGGACGGCGAGGGGGTCGGCCCGGAGTCGGACTCCGACGGCGAGCCGGGCGTCTCCGGCGCGCTGCTCTCCCGGTTCTTCCCGTCACCCCCGCCACGCGCCTTCGGGTCGCCGTCGTCCCCCTTCATCGTCGCGTACACGGTGCCGCCCGCGCCGAGCGCGACGATCAGCGCCACGGCGACGAGCAGCGCGGTGGACCGCCCGCTGCGCCGCTGCGGCTCCCCTGCGGGGAGGCCGTACGGGGGCGTGGGGCCGTACGGCGGGGTGGAGCCGTACGGGGGCTGCTGGGGGTGCGGATATCCGTAGCCGGGGGCTTGGTGCGGATAGGCGTACGCGGGGGAGTGGGCGGGTGTGGGGGCGGGAGTGGGGGTGTGAGCGGGTGCCGGCGCGGCCGTCGGGGCCGGGGGCAGGCCGCTGACCATGGTGGGGAGGTGGTTGACGGGGGCGTGGCCGGGGGCGCCGGGTGGGGGTGGGGTGTCCTGGCCGGACGGGGTGGCGGGGTCGGCCTGGCCGGGGGATGCGGCGGGGGTGGGGCCGGGGGCGGGGGCGCCCTGCGCCGAAGCGGCGGCCGCGCCTGCGCCTGCCGCTGCCCCGGCTCCTGCTGCTCCCGCAGTTCCTGCCGCAGCCGCTCCTGCCGCTCCGGGTGCTGCTCCCGCGTCGGCCCCCGGTGTGGGCTCACCGGAACCTGACGTGCCCCCGGCCGCCCCCTCCGGCTCCTCGATCTCCAGCAACTGCACCGCATGCCGTCCCAGTTGGGCGACGAGGGCCCCGGGCAGCCAGGGCTCCAGGGACTTGCCCTCGGAGAGGGTGTCCTCGGCCCCGGTCCGGGCGAGTATCTCGTCCAGCGACGGCCGATCGCCCGGCGCCTTGGCGAGGCAGTGCCCGACGAGGTCGCGCAGCGACTCGGGCAGGGCCTCCAGGTCGGGCTCTTCCTGTGCGATGCGGAACATCAGCGCGTGCACACCGCTGTTGGCGGTCCCGAAGGGCAGCGCTCCGGTCGCGGCGTACGCGAGGACGGACCCGAGACAGAAGACGTCGCAGGCCTCGGTGACGCGATCCCCGCGCACCTGCTCGGGTGCCATGAAGCCGGGTGAGCCGACGAGCGCCCCGGTGCGGGTGAGGCCCCCGTCCGTGACGGTCTCCAGGGCGCGGGCGATCCCGAAGTCGATGACGCGCGGCCCGTCGATGGTGACGAGGACGTTGGACGGCTTCAGGTCGCGGTGGATGAGCCCGGCCGCATGGATGTCCTTGAGGGCGTTGGCGAGCCCGGCCGCGAGGATGTTCACGGACCGCTCGGGCAGCGGCCCGTGGTCGTGCGAGACGACGGCTTGCAGCGAGGGCCCGGCGACGTACCCCGTGGCGACCCACGGGATGCCCGCCTCGGTGTCCGCGTCGAGGACCGGCGCGGTCCACGCCCCGCCGACGCGCCGCGCGGCCCCCACCTCCTGCCGGAACCGCCCCCGGAACTCGTCCTGCGCGGCCAACTCCTCACGGACCAGCTTGACCGCGACGGTGCGCCCGCGATCGGAGCGCGCCAGATACACCTGCCCCATGCCACCCGCGCCGAGCCGCGCGAGCAGCCGGTAGGCACCGATCCGCTGCGGATCCCCGGGGCCGAGTTTCTCCATGGCCATCGGCGCCGTCCTCCCCCTGTTTTTCAGCCACCGAAGGCGGTGACCGCGTGTACATCGCCGTGCGACAGACCGAGGAGTCTACGCACCGTGCGCACGGTTCATGGGACGCCCCCGAGTCCTTGATAAGCCCACTACATATGAGCCTTTTCCGCAGTCTGTCGACGGAATCTGTGACACATCCGTGAGGGACGGGGCAGCCCTTCGAGGGTGATCGAAACACTGGGCGGCCGGAACCGATCCCTGACCAACGAGGAGCCGGACCTATGCCAGCCCGTGCCGTCACGTTGCCCACCGTGGACGTCGGTGACGTCACCGTCCCGTGCCCTTCGTGGTGCGCCGGACACGAGGGTGCGGTACCGCAGTACCACGTCGACATCACCCACTACGGCCCGGCCCGCGAGCTGACGTTCGACAGCGAGGGCCTCTTCACGGTTCTCTTCGCGCAGGCCCCGTACTCCCGCCTGGCGAGCCGCGACATCCAGGTGTACGTCGAGCAGTCCGGCGTCGCGCGCAGCTTCGACGCGGCAGGGCTGGACGCGCTCGCCGAATCGCTCGTGGAAGCCGCGGCCGAACTGCGCGCCACGGCCCGCGAACTGACTTTGCTCCTCGCCGAAGACGAACCAGGGGAGCAATGAGTGCCGAGATGCGAACAGCCGCTCACTGACGGGGTGTCAACACCGATGCTCAGGAACTGAGGACGTCCATCAAGTGGTCATCGAGGTCCGCGACCCAGTTCTCTCGTCGCCAGGGCCGCAGTTCCTTCCGTGCCTGCCGCAGGCGAAGCCCGGGCACGCGGCCCCCGGTGATCGAGGCCGCCGCCACGCACCGGTGCAGCAGCTGCACGGCGTCCTGGGGCTCGCCGAGGCGGATGCGGGCGAGCGCCTGGTCCGTCGTGACGATGGCCTTCTGGACCTGCTCCCGAGGGGCGGACAACGCCGCCGCCGAGCGGGCGAACCGGTCGTGCGCGGCCGCGGGATCGCCGACATACAGCTCGCATACGCCTTCGAAGCCGCGAAGATGCCCGGGGGAGAACGAGGTGGGCGCCGGGTCGTCGGTGTGATCGGCTTCGATGTCGTACCAGGCGAGCCCCAGTGCGGCCTGTGACTGGCGCTCGTGCCCGGCCCGCGCGGCCAACTCGGCCTGAAGGGCGTGTGTCCGCGCGCGGATCAACGTGCTCTCCCCGGTGCGCGCGGCTCGCACGGCCTGGTCGACCAGTCGGCGCGCGCCGTCGAGGCCGTCCCGTGAGTAGAGGGTGACGAGGGCGTGGCTCATGTGCACGCCGGCCTGTCGCCATGGCTGCGCGAGACGGCCTGCCTCGCGGGTGGCCTCGCCGTACAGGGCTCGGGATGCGGCGTCGTCCCGCGTCTCGAACGCGAGGCGGCCGGCCAGGGCCGCAGCGGTGATCACGACGTCTCGGAGGTGGGGCACGAGCGGGGTGGGGGCCGGTCCCGCGAGCAGGCGCCTCGCTGCTTCGACTGCCGGGGCGAGGAGCAATTGGAGGCGCACCATCGGCAGTGAGCCCACCTGGGCGTTGACGTCGGCCACGACAGCAGCCAGCCCCGCCACGGTCATCTCGTCCGCCTGAGACGGGTCCGCGAGCGCTGCGCTCAGCCCCGCCTGGGTCCTTGGAGCGAGCAGGGCGAGCAGGCCGGAGCCGGAGTCGGTGGCCGCTCGCAGGAGCAGGCTGCGGAGTTCGGTGATCCGGCTTTCGCTCTCGCCGAGCAGGCTGAGCGCGTGCAGGTATTCGGCGAAGTCGGAGCCTGGGCCGAGCGAGACGTCACCCGCAGGGGTGCGCGCGTAGAGGTGCGCGAGCAGGAGCTGATACCGCTCGTCCGGCGTGGTCGGCCGGGCCGCCTCCCACCGGGCGACGGACCGCTGCACGCTGGCCACGGCGGGCAGGGTCGGCTGGTGCAGCTTCTCGGCGAGGAGAGTGAGCGCGCGGGCGACGGCGGCGAGGGACAGGCCACGGTGGTGCCGTAGTTCCTTCAGCCGTGCGGCCCCGGCGGCTCGATCTTTCACATCGCCCATGTCGCCATGGTGGAGCAGGCGTGGCCTACACGGGCACGATCAGGCGCGGTTTCCCCTGATCGCGTGTGTAGTTGAGCGTCTGCCAGGTACCCGAGGACTCTTCAGAGTGGTGCGGGAAGCCGATCGTCATGCCCGCGCGGTCCACCATCCACCGGTTACGTGCGTGGTAGGCGGGCGTCTTCAACTCCGGCGCTCGCAGTTCGACGATCTCCTCGATGCGGTCGCGGGTGCGGGCGATGGCCTGCCGGGCTTCGTCGGGCTGCTGGTCGACGAAGCCCGGTACGACGACGGTGATGGCCGCGGGGGTGTTGCCCGCCAGCCAGATCAGAGACATGGAGTCGATGCCCTTGGCTCCCCCGACGTAGAAGCGCGCCTCTCGGGTGGCGAACGGCCCGAGGTAGTACCGGAACAGTTCTGCGTACGCGTCGGGGCGGAGGTGCCCCGTGTCCCTGGTGCCGGTCACGGCCACCACACGCATGATCAACTCTGTGTCATAGGTTGTCATATCCCGTACACACCCGCCTCGTTGAGATTGTCAGGGCGTGGACACCAACGACCTGACCGAGTTCCCGCACCTGACCGAGTTCCCGGACCTGGACAGGGCCTACCGGGACCACCTCGACAACTGCCCCGGCATCCACCTGGGCATCCTTGCCGACTGCCCTGAAGGCGCACGGCTGCGCGACGCGTGGGAGGGCCGGTCTCTCGGGTCAGGGGCGAGTGCCCATGCGTGATGTGACAGAAGCCCTGCGTCTGTTCGTCGTGCCCGCGGGTACCGCCCTCACGGTCCAGCAGCGGTCCGGCACCGTGTGCGTCTGGTGCCCACGCGACCTCGACGGCGGCGAGGGCGTCGACCTCGGCGGCACCGGTGACTGGCGCCCGCGGGCCTGCTCGGCCTGCCATGTGGTCCAGAGCCGCGCCCTGGCCACGTACCTCGACTGGTACGACCACGGCATCGACTGCCTGCGCTGCCCCCTCGGCCCCTGCGAGCGCGGCCAGTCCCTGACGGCCGAGCACCTGGCCGCGCGGAAGCAGGCCGGGAAGCCGCCGCCATGGTGCGTGAACTGCCGGACCAGCATCGAACCGGGCACCGAGGCTCGACCGCACCTCTGGCAGGGCATGAGCGGCCCGGTGTACTCCTACATCCACGCCCGAAGGTGCCCGACAGCCAGCATGCTGTAGACCCCCGCCCGCTCCAGGCCCCCCAGGACGCTGGGGTGGGCGGGGCCCGGCCGGTGGCGTACGCGTCTCCGTCACCGGCCCCGGAGCGCGCGCAGCGCACCCGCGTGCGCACGGCCGGAGTCGGCCAAGCTCCCCGTTGCCAGGTTGGAGAGGCAGAGCAACGGGCGAGAGGGCGGCCGCGCAGTACGGTGCGCGGCCGCCCGCACAAGAGCATGGGATCGTCACTGGGCGAAGGGCCCCCGCTCGCCCCACTTGCAGAGGCGGACGGGCCCGGCACGCAGTGACAATGGGCCGGCGGATTCAGAGCGCGCGGGTACAACACAAGCTGAACGGCCTGAGGCAGCAGATGCGCCGCCATGCCCACGTACCCGCGGCGGCCGACTTCCTGGAGGAGACACGACGGGCGGGAGCGTGAGCGTGGACGGCATGCGGCTGGAACGACGGGGGGCGGCAGGGCTCGACGGGGTTCGCCCTCAACTCCTCGACCTGTACGCGGAGATCTACGCCGACCGGCTGGCCGAGGGCTTCCACAGTGTCGAGCGGTTCGACGAGCGGCTCGGCTGGAACACGGAGGTGCCCGGCTTCGCCGTGGTCGTCGGCTACCTGGACGGGGCCGCGGTCGGCTATGCCTACGGCTGCACCCTTCAGAGTGGGACCAGGTGGTGGGCCGGGCTTCGCACGCCGGTGCCGGATGGCGCCGTCGACGAGGACGGCCACCGGACGTTCGCCCTGTCCGAGCTCATGGTCGTCGATGAGGCACGGGGCACCGGCGCGGCGAAGGCGATTCATGCGCATCTGCTCGACGGCCGACCCGAGCCGCGGGCAACGCTCCTCGTCGAGCGTTCCCACCCCAAGGTGCGCTCCCTGTACGAGACGTGGGGCTACGAGTGGTTCGGTGAGGTGCTGCCGTTCGCCGATTCGCCGCTGTACGACGCCCTCGTCCTGGCTAGGGCTTGACGGTCGCTTCCAGCTCCGTGAGGACCTCGGAGAGCCGCTCCAACGTCTGCGCGGTCTGCGCGAACTGTTCCTCGCCGAGGGCCTCCTTGAGCCGGGTGGCGAGGTCCGCGTGTGCGGGCTGGATGCGCTGGACGGCCGCGCGCCCCTCGTCGGTGGGGCGGAGGAGTTTGGCGCGGCGGTGGGCCGGATTGGGGGCGTACTCGGCGAGTCCGCCCCGCACCAGGAGGTCCGCGATGCGCTGCACGCTCTGCCGGGTGATGCCCATGGTGCGGGCGATCCCCGCGACGGGCTGCGGTTCGCGCAGGACCGCACCGAGGACCTGCCACCAGGCGGCGGTGAGTCCGGCCGGGCGGGCCATCTCCTCCGACACGGAGAGGAACTGGCCGTTGAGGCGGAAGACGCCGAGGGCGGTGCGGGTGAGCAGGTCCTGCTCGGGCAGGCCGACGACGCCCTCGCCGACCGTGACGTTGACGACGGGCTCGCCGCCGCCGACCCGCTCACCGCTGCCCCGCTCCGTGCCGCTCATGACGCGAGCGTCTCGTACGCCGTCGGGTCCGAGTCGTGGAACAGCCGGTACCAGGCGTCCAGCTTCTCGCCCTCGAACGCGCCCAGCCGCTTGAGGACCTCGCGGGCGAACGCCACCGGCTCCGTCGGTCCCGCCGTGATCAGGTCGCCGTCGGTGACGGCGTCCGACTCGACGTACCGGTCCGCGCCCTTGTAGCCCGTCGCGTCCAGGTAGAACGACACCGCGCTGGTGTGCGCCCGGTCGTCGAGCAGTCCCTCTCTGGCGAGCCCCGCCGTGGCCCCGCAGATCGCGGCCACGGGCACGCCCGCGTCGAGGAACGTGCGGGCCGCGGCGGCGAACGGGGCGAGCGAGTCGCCCGTGTCCCACAGGTCCCCGCCGGGCAGGATCAGCAGCTCGCTGTCCTCGGGGCGCAGCTCGTCGAGGGTCAGGTCGGGCTGGATGCGGACGCCGCCGACGGTGGTGACGGCCTCGCGGGTGGCGGCGACGGTACGGATCGTGTGGCCCGCGCGGGCGAGGTAGGCGGTGGCGTAGCCCGTCTCCCAGTCGGCGAGGGCGTCGTAGACGGCGAGGTGAACGGCGGTGGTCGTGGCGCTCATGGTGTCCTCCATGGTGTCACTCGGTGACGTTGTAAGAATGCTGTCATGTCGACAGGATGTTGTCAATAAAATTCGGACGTACGATCCCCGCCGCCGCGCTTAACCCCCACCGGCAGCCCCCTTAACCCGCCCCTCCCTAACGTCCCGCCCATGGACATCTCGACCCTCTCCGCGCACCTCGGCCTCGACCTCGCGGCCGTCTCGCTGCTGACCTTCGCCGTGTTCTGCCCACGGCACCGCAGGCGCGAGCTGGTGCCCGCCTATCTCGCCCTGAACGTCGCCCTGTTCGCGGTCGTCGCCGCCCTGTCGGAGGCGTCCGGCGGCGGTGGCCTCGCGCTCGGGTTCGGGCTCTTCGGCGTCCTGTCGATCGTCCGGCTCCGCTCCGACTCCGTGCGCCACCAGGAGGTCGCGTACTACTTCACGACGCTCGTCCTCGGCCTGCTGTGCGGGCTCCCGGGGCTCTCGCTGCCGCTGGCCGCGGGCCTCTCGGGCGTGCTGCTCCTGGTGATGTACGTCGGCGACCACCCGCGCCTGTACGCCCGCGACCGCCGGGCCCTGGTGACCCTCGACGCGGTGTACCGCGAGGAGGACGCGCTCCGCGCCGAGCTGGCCCGGCGGCTCGGCGAACCCCTCGGCTGGACCGTCCAGGAGGTCGACTACGTACGCGACCTCATGGTGCTGGAAGTCCGCTTCCGTCAGCCGGAACCAATGGCCCACGATGGGGAGTTCGTACGAGTGACCCCGCCGTACGCCAAGGAGGCCGCGTGAAACCCGCCGTACGTGCCCTGAGCCGTGCCGCGCTCGCCGCGCACCCCGTCTCGCTCGACGAGCTGAACGTCCGCGCGGAGCTCCTCGCCCGCTACGACCACAGCTATCTGGTCCCCGTCGACATCTTCGAGGACTTCGCGGCCCTGCTCACCGACCCGCGCCGGGCGGGCGGCGCGTTCCGTGCCCTGAGCATCGGCGGCCGCCGCTCGTTCGGATACAGCTCGACGTACTACGACACCCCCGCCCTGCGCACGTACCACGACCACCGCCAGGGCCGCAGGCTGCGCTACCGCGTGCGGGAGCGGCTCTATCAGGACAGCGGGGAGCGGCAGTTCGAGATCAAGCTGAAGACCGGGCGCGGCGAGACCGTGAAACACCGGCAGCGGATGGAGGGCGCCGACCACGCCCTCGACGACACCCGACGGGGCTTCCTCGCCGGGGTGTTGAGGGGGTCGTACGGCATCGAGGCCCCGCACGGACTCACCCCCTCCCTCGTGACGGACTACCGCCGCGCCACGTTCGTCGCCGACGGCCAGCGCGTGACGTGCGACGCGGCGCTCGTGGTGCGGGACGTGGCGACGGGCCGCACCGCCGCGGCCGACAGCGGCCTCGTCCTCGTCGAGACCAAGACCCGCGGCCGCCTCACGGAGGCCGACCGGGTCCTGCACCGCTACGGCCTGCGCGCCGCCGAGTTCACCAAGTACTGCGGCGGCTTCGCGGCCGTCCGCCCCGACCTCGGCGTCAACCGCTGGGCGCGGGCGGTCCGGACGGTGTTCCCGCGAGCGGGAAGGTGAGGGTGACCCGGGTCGGCCCCGCGTCGATCGCGAAGCCGCCGCCCGCGTCCTCGGCCGTCCGCCGCGCGATGTCCAGCCCCAGCCCGGTGGACCCGCCCCCACTGGCGCCACGGGCGGCCGCCTCCGGATAACCGTCGGGGAACCCGGGCCCGTCGTCGACGACGGTGACCCGGGCATGCCCCGCCCCGTCGAGGCCGACGGTGATCCGGAAGTCGGTGCCGTGGGGAGTGTGATCGAGCACGTTCCCGATGAGGGCGTCGAGGGCGGCGGAGAGTTCGTCCGGGGGGACGGGGACGGGTATCTCTTCGGGCTCGTCCGGACGGCGGCGACTGTCCGGCCCGTTGCCTGTACCCGCTGTGGGCAGCTGGGCCGCCAGGGGCGGCACGGGTGGGCACGGCCCAGGCCGACGGTGCCCCTGACGTTCGGGTCCACCATGCACCGGGATGTCCACCAGAAGCCCCCGGCCCTGATCCTCGGCCAACGGCCGCCAGAACGCCCCCCGCTCGCGGGCCACGGCGGCAAGATCAGCGCACGCCGCACCCCGCAGCGGCAACCGAGCCCGCCGGATCACATCGTCCACGCTGCGCTCAAGCGCGGTCACGTCCTCGGCGATCCGCCGGGCCTCCCGAGGATCCCGCAACGACTCGGCGTCCAGCCGCAACGCGGCCACCGGCGTACGCAACCGATGCGCGAGATCGGCCGCGTTCTCCCGAGCATGCTCCCGCTCGGCCCGAAGTAGCTCGTCGATGCGCCCGGCAAGCCGATTCAACTCCCCGGCGACAAGCCGGAGTTCCGGCGGCCCGTCGGGTACGGCCCGAGCCGTGAGATCCCCGGCGGCCAGCCGATCCGCCGTCCGGGCAAGCCCCCGCGTGGCCCCCACGAGCCGCGCCCCGAGCCGGTCGGCCAGCAGCAGCCCGAGCAGCACGAGCCCCACCCCGATCCCGGCGAGCACGAGCCAGGACGTGAGCGTACCGGCGTACAACTGCCGCTCGGTGAGCGTGACTTGGACGACGGCGGTACCGTCGGCGGCCCCGTGCACGGGCACGAGCACCTGCCGCCCGCCGCCCGAGGGCTCATAGGTGAAGGCCCGCCCGGTCCGGGCGAGCCGCACGGCGTCGGTGACGGCGCCGCCGCCGGAGCGGTGTCCGGGCCCGACGACGGTCCCGTCCCCGAGGACGAGCGACGTACGGGGCAACCCGTCCCCGTTGACCCCGGCGACGGTCTGCTCGGCGGTCGGCCGCTCCCCGGCCGAGGCGAGCACGGGCCCGATCGCGTGGGCCACCCACTGCGCCCGGGCGGTGGCCTCGGCGGTGGCGCGGTCGGCGGCGTGGCTGCGGGTGAGGAGGGTGAGGGGGACGAGCAGGGCGGTGAGGACGAGGGCGGTGGTGGCGGCGGTGAGCAGGAGGAGGCGCCGCCGCATCAGAGGGGCCCTTCCGGCGGGGGTCCGTCCGGCGCGGGCTCATCCGCACCGCGCCCGTCCGGCGCGGGCCCGCCCGCACCCCGCCCGTCCGGCGCAGGCCCGTCCGCCCCCCACCCGTCCGGCGCGCTGAGCTTGACGCCGACCGTCCGCACGGTGTGCAGATAGCGCGGCGCCAGCGCCGTCTCTCCCAACTTCCGGCGCAGCCACGACAGATGGACATCGACGGTCTTGTCGGCGCCCCCGAGCGGCTGGTGCCAGACCTCGGCGAGCAGCTCCCGCCGGGAAACCACCTGCCCGGCGCGGCGGGCGAGATGGGCGAGCAGGTCGAACTCACGGGGCGTGAGGTCGATCGGCGCCCCGTCGAGGCGCACCTCGCGGGCGGCGACGTCGACGCTGAGCCCGCCGACCCGCAGCGGCTCCGCCCCCTCCGCACCCGCGCCGAGCCGCCGAAGGACCGCCTTCACCCGGGCGTCCAACTGCGCGGCGCCGAACGGCTTCACGATGTAGTCGTCGGCGCCGGCGCCGAGTACGGCCACCATCTCCGGCTCCTCGTCGCGGGCGGTGGCGACGATGACGGGTACGTCGCTGACCGCCCGCAGCATCCGAAGGACCTGGGCGCCGTCCACGTCGGGCAGGCCGAGGTCGAGGACGACGAGGTCGGGCCGGTGGGTCACGGCCGCGTCGAGCCCCGTCATGCCGGTGGGCGCGGTCGCGACGGCGTGGCCCTTGTCGCGCAGGGCACGCACGAGGGCGCCGCGCAGTTGGGGGTCGTCCTCGACGACGAGCAGGTGGGCCATGCGGCCACGGTAACCAGGGGTTCACCGGGAATCGGGCGCCGATTCACGCCGGATCACGCTCCCTGGGCCGACCTTAACCGGGCTTTTAACCGGACGTTAGGGAACGGTGGGGGAGGGTGTGGGGGTGGGCAAGTGGTGGAGTGCCGCGGGTACGGCGGCGTGGGTGGCGGTCGGCACGGCGGCGGGCGCGCTGGGCGCCTGGCAGTTGGCCAGCGCGGATTCCGGCGGGGCCGCCCACAGCAGGCCCCTGGACGAGGGCGCCGTGCGGCGCGCCCTCGCGGACACCCCGCACCCGCCGTCGGCCTCACCCCCTGCCTCCCGCCCCTCCAGCCCCGCGTCTCCCTCCGGCCCCGCCTCCCCCTCCCACCCCTCGCCCTCCCGCACGCCCCCGGCCGAGCCGACCGAGCACCCGACCCATCGGGCCGCCGAACGCTCCACGGTCCGCTTCACCGGCGGTACGGCGACGGTGGAGTGCCGCCCCGACGGCACCGTCTACCTCCTCTCCTGGAGCCCGGCCGACGGCTACCACATAGACGACGACGTCACCCGCGGCCCGTCCCCCACGGCCCACCTGGAGGCCGAGGCCAACGACGACGACGAACGCGACGACCTGACGTACGAGATCCGCTGCACCCCGGACGGCCCCCGCGCCCGCGCCGTGCCCGAGCCGGACGACGACTGACCGCCTGCCGCTCGTACCGCTGCGGGGGCGCCCCCGCCCGAGGACGGCGCCCCCGCCCGACAGAGTGTCGTGTTCCCCGGCGGCCGCCAGACAGGACGCCCATGTCCCGTCCACGAAGTGGACATCTACCCTCGGCCCCATGACCCCTCAGCCAAACCCGCAGCTCGGCGCAGCCGTATCCGCCGCGGACCGCGCCCACGTGTTCCACTCCTGGTCGGCCCAGGACCTCATCACCCCGCTGGCCGTGGCCGGCGCGGAAGGCTCGTACTTCTGGGACTACGAGGGCAACCGGTACCTCGACTTCACCAGCGGTCTCGTCTACACGAACATCGGCTACCAGCACCCGAAGGTCGTCGCCGCGATCCAGGAGCAGGCCGCGACGATGACCACGTTCGCGCCCGCCTTCGCCCTGGAGGCCCGCAGCGAGGCCGCCCGCCTCATCGCGGAGCGCACCCCCGGCGACCTGGACAAGATCTTCTTCACCAACGGCGGCGCCGAGGCCGTGGAGAACGCCACCCGCATGGCCCGCCTGCACACGGGCCGCCCGAAGGTGCTGTCCGCGTACCGCTCGTACCACGGCGGCACCGCCGCGGCGATCAACCTCACCGGCGACCCGCGCCGCTGGCCGTCCGACAACGGCTCGGCGGGCGTCGTCCGCTTCTGGGCGCCGTTCCTGTACCGCTCGCCGTTCCACTCCGAGAACGAGGCCCAGGAGTGCGAGCGGGCCCTCCAGCACCTGGAGGACACCATCGCCTTCGAGGGTCCGGCGACCATCGCCGCGATCATCCTGGAGACCATCCCGGGCACCGCCGGGATCATGCCGCCGCCGCCCGGCTACCTCGCGGGCGTCCGCGAGCTGTGCGACCGGTACGGGATCGTGCTCGTCCTCGACGAGGTCATGGCGGGCTTCGGACGCACCGGCAAGTGGTTCGCCGTCGACCACTACGACGGTGTCGTCCCCGACCTGCTGACCTTCGCCAAGGGCGTGAACTCCGGCTACGTGCCGCTCGGCGGCGTCGCCATCTCCGGCGCCATCGCCGAGACCTTCGCCAAGCGGCCCTACCCGGGCGGGCTCACCTACTCCGGGCACCCGCTGGCCTGCGCGGCCGCCGTCGCGACGATCAACGTCATGGCGGACGAGGGGGTCGTCGAGCACGCGGCCCGGATGGGCGAGGACGTCATCGGTCCCGGGCTCCGGGAGCTGGCGCAGCGGCACCCGAGCGTGGGCGAGGTGCGCGGGGTCGGCATGTTCTGGGCCCTTGAGCTGGTACGGGACCGGGAGACCCGGGAGCCGCTCGTGCCCTACAACCCCGCGGGCGACGCGAACGCCCCCATGGCCGCGTTCGCCGCCGCCGCGAAGGCACAGGGGCTCTGGCCGTTCGTGAACATGAACCGCACGCACGTGGTGCCGCCGTGCAACATCTCGGAGCCCGACGCGAAGGCCGGCCTCGCGGCCCTGGACGCGGCGCTCGACGCCGCCGACGCGCACGTGGCCTGACGACGGCCGCCGGGGCCGGGTGGGGCGACCGCAGGGGGTCGTTCCACCCGCCCCACGGCACCCCGCACACCGCCGTGACCTCGGTCATGGGGCACGGGAACCCCGACCACGTAGTCTGACGTGCTCGTAAGTGACCAGAACTTACCCACGTCCGTTCGAGGACGCCCACGTCAGAGAAACGCGTAGGGGGAGGCCCACCACCATGCCCGGACCCGACGGCCCGGCCGTCATCCGCAGCACCCTGCGCCAGCAGATCGCCGACGCCCTGCGCGACGAGATCCTCGCGGGCCGCCTCGTGCCGGGCCAGGAGTTCACGGTGAAGGAGATAGCCGACCAGTACGGCGTCTCCGCGACCCCGGTCCGCGAGGCCCTGGTGAACCTCTCGGCGCAGGGCCTCCTGGACTCCGTGCAGCACCGCGGCTTCCGCGTGCACGAGCACACCCTGGCCGACTACCGGGGCATGCTCCAGGCCCGGGGCCTCATCGCGGACGCCATCTTCCGCGAGGTGGCGACGACGGCGGCCCACCACTCCGTACCGGCGGCGGGCTTCGTGTCCGTGCGCCGCCGCGGCGAGGAGGCGGCCCGCGCGGCCGCGGCCGGCGACCTCACCGTCCTGATCGGCTACGACCTGCGCTTCTGGCGCGAACTGAGCGCCCTGTTCGGCAACGCGTATCTGTCGGACTTCCTGCACCGCCTGCGCGTCCAGTCCTGGGTGTGCGCCGTCCCGCACCTGCGCCGCGAGGTCGAGCGCGGCGGCGACCTGCGCGGCCGCCTCTGGTCCCGGCACCTGGACCTGGTGGAGGCCCTGACCTGCCGCGACGCCGTCCTCGCGCACGCGATCGTGGCCGAGTACAACGCCCACTCGCTGGACCTGATCCAGAGCCTGGCCGCGAGCGGCGACCCGCAGGACCGTCGCGAGCACGGCCCCGGCCACCACCCCCCGCAGGCCCCCGCATGACCGTCGACCTCACCATCGTCATCCCCGCCTACAACGAGGAACGCCGCCTCGCCCCCACCCTGGACGCGATCCGCGCCTACCTGGACGGACCGGCCGCCGACGCGGGGCGCCCGCAGTGGGAGCTGATCGTCGTCGACGACGGCTCCACGGACCGGACCGCGGAGATCGCCGCCGATGCCGCCGCCGCGGACCCCCGGATCCAGCTCCTGCGCGGCGGCCGCAACCGCGGCAAGGGCCACGCCCTGCGCCAGGGCGTCCTCGCCTCGTACGGCCGTCGCGTCCTGGTCACGGACGCCGACCTGGCCGCGCCCATCGAGGAGCTGGAGGCCCTGGAGAAGGCGCTCGCGGACGGGCACGCGGCGGCCGTCGGCTCCCGGGCCCGGCCGGGCGCGACGATCGACGTCCACCAGCACCGGCTGCGCGAGCTGCTCGGCCGCGGCGGCAACTTCCTGATACGCGCGGTCGCCGTCCCCGGGATCCGCGACACCCAGTGCGGGTTCAAGCTCTTCGACGGCGACCGTGCCCGCGCGGCCTTCGCCGCGTCCCGCCTCAGCGGCTGGGGCATCGACGTGGAGATCCTGCATCACTTCCGGCGCGAGGGCTGGCCGGTCGCGGAGGTCCCGGTGCGCTGGTCGCACCAGGAGGGCTCCAAGGTCCGCCCCGGCGACTACGCGCGAGTGCTCGCCGAGGTCACGTCCCTCAAGATCCGCTCCATACGCCGCGTCGACCTCCTCGTCGCCGCCCTCTTCGTCACCTTCGCCGCCGTCCTGTACTCGGCCCGCTGGATATCCCCCGACCACCGCTACCTCCCGCACGCCCTCCAGGACCAGAACCAGTGGGAGTGGTTCTTCGAGGTCACGGCGCACAACGTGCGGCACCTCCAGAACCCCCTGTTCACCGATCTGCAGGGCTATCCCGACGGCGTGAACCTCATGGCCAACACGGTCATGCTCGGACTCTCCGTCCCCCTCGCACCCGTCACCTGGCTCTTCGGCCCGGCCATCAGCCTCAACCTCGCCATGACGCTCGGCCTCGCCGCGACGGCCTTCGCCTGGTACTGGCTGATCGTCCGCCGTCTCGTACGCCACCGGGGCGCCGCCGCCCTCGGCGCGGCCCTCGCCGCCTTCGCGCCCCCGATGATCAGCCACGCGCACGCGCACCCGAACTTCATCGTCCTGTTCATGATCCCGCTGATCGTCGACCGCGCGCTCAGGCTCTGCGAGGGCACACGCGTCGTACGGGACGGGGTCGTCCTCGGGCTCTTCGCGACGTACCAGATCTTCCTCGGCGAGGAGCCGCTGCTGCTCGCCGCGATGGGCATGCTGCTGTTCACGGTGGCGTACGCGGTGGTGCGCCGTGACGTGGCGCGTGCGGCCTGGCGGCCGCTGGCCCGCGGCATCGGCATCGGGCTCGCCGTCTGCCTGCCCCTGGTCGCGTTCCCGCTGTGGTGGCAGTTCTTCGGGCCGCAGAGCTACAAGAGCGTCCTGCACGGCGACAACGCGGGCAACAGCCCGCTGGCCCTGCTGTCCTTCTCCGAGCGCTCCCTCGCGGGCGACGCGGACACGGCCGCCTCCCTCTCCATGAACCCCACGGAGCAGAACGCCTTCTACGGCTGGCCGCTCATCGCCCTCGCCCTGCTGATCGTGGTGTGGCTGTGGCGGCGCCCGGCGGTGAAGGCCCTCGCCTTCACGGCGGTCGCGGCGGCCTTCCTCTCCCTCGGCCCGAAGTTCCGCATCCCGCAGACGGACGTCGTCCTGTCCGGCCCCTGGGCGCTGCTCTCCGACAAGCCGCTCTTCGAGTCGGTCATCGAGTCGCGGGTGGCGATGGTGTGCGCGCCCGCGCTGGGGATGCTGGTGGCGCTGGCCGTGGGGCAGTTGGTGGCGCGCGGCGCCGAGGGCGGGCGGAGGTGGGGGAGGCCCTTCCGCTACGCCGGGCTCACCGCCGTGGCCCTCGCCCTCCTCCCGCTCTACCCCCTCCCCCTGAAGGCCGTGGACCGCACCGAGGTGCCCGCGTTCATCGCCGACGGCACCTGGAAGCGGTACGTCGACACGGCCTCCGGCGAGACCCTCGTACCGGTGCCGCTGCCCGACCCCGCCTACGCCGAGGCCCTGCACTGGCAGACCACCGCCGACCTGGGGTTCCGGCTGCCCGGCGGCTACTTCAACGGGCCCTGGGGACCGGACCGCGTCGGCATCTACGGCGCCTCGCCCCGCAACACCTCCAACCTCCTGCGGGACGTGCGCAATTCGGGCCGGGCCGTGCGGATCACCGACGCCTGGCGGGAGGCGGCCCGGGTCGACCTGCGGTACTGGAAGGCGGGCCTCCTCGTCCTCGCGCCGCAGCCGGGCGACGCGGCCTTGCGCACGACGGTCGACGACCTCCTTGGACAGCGCGCAAAGTGGGTAGACGGGGTGTGGATCTGGGACGTGCACGGGGGAGGCTGAGCAGGCCCCGGTACCACTACGCTGCCGGAACAACACGCACGGTAGCTACGTACGTAGGACCCTCATTCACCGACCCTAGGAGCATTTCTTGGCCTGCGACCTGTGGCTGGTCCCGCTCGTCGACGTGCTGTGCCACAGCCCCGACAACCCCTTCGCCGAGGAACTCGCCACGTACGACAAGGCGTTGGGCGACGCGGGACTGCCGGCGGTGCCCGTGTACGCGTACATGCCGGGGCTCTCCGGCGACGTGGCCCCGGTCGCGGGCTTCGACTACGACGCGCTGCACTTCCTGCGCCGCGCCTACCTCCTGAAGATCTGCGGCCTGGAGGTCACCCCCGTGGACGAGCTGGGCGGCGACTACGAACAACTCCTGGAGATGTTCGACTCCACGGCCCAGCAGTCCCACCTAGTCTGGCACTACGACCACGCGGGCGCGTATGTCCCCGTGGACTTCCCCGCGCCGCTGTCCAACGACGAACTCCTCTCCGGCGGCGGCCCCTTGGGCTCCTCCCAGGCCCTCCTGCGCGAACTGGAATTCGTGGCCCCCGCCATCGGCATAGACCCGGCCAACCCCCCGCTCCCCCCGGCCCCGCCCCAGGCCCCCACCACCCTGGAAGAACCCGCCACCCCACCCCCGCACGACCCGAGCCCCTTCGCCCGCGAACGCCACGTCTGGCTGGGCCTGCACGCGGCGACGACGCGGTCCCTGGCCCAGGGCTCAATGATCATCTACAGCTGAGCATCCCAGCCCGTCCGGCGTTTGAGGACGAGGCGCGAAGCGCCGATACGGGGTCTGGGGCGGAGCCCCAGTTTCGGGAAGGGGCGGGATTGGGGAGCCCCCGGCAAGGCCTACCTGGGCTCAGGCGGCCGCTGCCGAGGCATGTTCGGCCGGGCCCCGGGCGGCAACGGAAACCGCCCGGGCCCACCGCCCCCCTCCCGAGGCGCCCCGACAGCCCCGCCGGGCACGGCACCCTGCATCACCAAAGGCGCGGGCCCGCCCCGGAACTCCACCATCCAGTCGGCCGTCTCGGCCCGCACCAGCTCCGTCACGTCCTCGGTGAAGCGCCGCAGCACCCCAAGACACCGCTCGGCCGCCTCACTGGCGGTCCCCTCCGTGGGCCCGAGCACCTCCCGCACGCTCTCCGAGGCCCAGTCGAACTGCAGCACCTGCAGCCGCCGCTGCACGGCCTGCGCGGTGGCGACGTCTCTTATCCACCCGGAGGTGAGCCCGAAGTACCGGTCGCACCCCACACACGCCACCCCGGCGAGCAGCGAAACGAATCCCCACGTGGCCACACCGCCGACGCCCCCGGCGAGGTCGAGGAGGGGCAGCACCCCCGCCCCGGCGGCCCCGAGCGCCGCGCCGCCCCGCAGCAGCCGCGCCCCGAGCCGCTTGCGCGTACGGTCGCGCAGATACCACCCGGCGGTCTCCAGCGCCCCGCGCTCCACCCACCGGTACAGCTCGTCGAGACGCTCCGCGGGCTCTCCCCAGTCTCCCTGCGGAAACGATCGCCCCACCAGGTCGCCGGGCGCCGCCCCGGGCGTCCCCGCACCGGCCCCGTCCCCGTCATGGGGCACCCCCTCAGGCTGCATCTCCGGCTGGTGGCTCACCCGGCACTCCCTCGGCTTCCGCATAGTGGCGCAACGTAATTGGCTGGTGCCGCTGCGCGGCATCCAGTCCTACCGCCCAATGGGTGGCTATGCGCCGGGTTTCGCGGCTTTTCCGCCCGGAAGGGTCGCTTGATCAGGTATAGGAGCTGGGCGGATCTCACCCGAAAGAGTGGCGGCCGGAGTGCTGGGGCGAGTGCGGCAGTGACCACGTAGGCTCGTGCCAGACGGGAAAATCCCGCCATACGGACCAGAGGAACCAGGAGCTGATCGTGATCCCCGGTGGTGGCCAGCCCAACATGCAGCAGCTGCTCCAGCAGGCCCAGAAGATGCAGCAGGACCTCGCCAAGGCGCAGGAGGAGCTCGCCAGGACCGAGGTCGAGGGCCAGGCGGGCGGCGGCCTCGTCAAGGCGACGGTCAACGGCTCGGGTGAGCTGCGCGGCCTTGTGATCGACCCGAAGGCGGTGGACCCGGACGACACGGAGACCCTCGCGGACCTGGTGGTCGCGGCGGTGCAGGCGGCGAACGAGAACGCCCAGGCGCTGCAGCAGCAGAAGCTGGGCCCCCTCGCCCAGGGTCTGGGCGGCGGCGGCATCCCCGGCCTGCCGTTCTAGGACGTCGCCCGGCGCTTCGCGGGGCCGCGCCCCGGCCGCCGTTGTGGCCCGCGCTTCCCTTCTATGTCGGCCGACGGCCAACTACGGTACGTACAAAAGCTCCCTGAGCCCCGAAGACTGAAGATCCGGAAGCCGAGACCGGCGGCCGGAGACAGGAAGGCAATCCGTGTACGAAGGCGTGGTCCAGGACCTCATCGACGAACTGGGCAGGCTGCCCGGCGTCGGTCCCAAGAGCGCGCAGCGGATCGCCTTCCACATCCTCCAGGCCGAGCCCACGGACGTCCGCCGGCTCGCGCACGCCCTCCTTGAGGTCAAGGACAAGGTCCGCTTCTGCGCGACCTGCGGGAACGTCGCGCAGGAGGAGCTGTGCAACATCTGCCGCGACCCGCGCCGCGACCCGTCGGTGATCTGCGTGGTCGAGGAGCCCAAGGACGTCGTGGCGATCGAGCGGACCCGTGAGTTCCGCGGCCGTTACCACGTGCTCGGCGGCGCGATCAGCCCGATCGAGGGCGTGGGCCCGGACGATCTGCGGATAAGGGAACTCCTCGCGCGCCTCGCCGACGGCACGGTCACGGAGCTGATCCTGGCCACCGACCCGAACCTGGAGGGCGAGGCCACGGCGACGTACCTCGCGCGCATGATCAAGCCCATGGGCCTGAAAGTGACCCGACTGGCCAGCGGACTCCCGGTCGGGGGAGATCTGGAATACGCGGACGAGGTCACCCTGGGCCGCGCCTTCGAGGGGAGACGACTCCTAGATGTCTGACGCCACGCTGCACGCGATCACCCAGGACCCGGACGACTTCGCCGTCCAGATCTCGGACCAGATCGAGAGCTTCATCGTCGCGGTCACGGAGATCGCCAAGGGCGACGAGCCGGACTCGGCCGTGCCCTTCCTGCTGCTTGAGGTCTCCCAGCTGCTGCTCGCGGGCGGCCGCCTCGGCGCGCACGAGGACATCGTCCCCGACGAGCGCTACGAACCGGACCTCGGCCCGGAGGCGGACGTCGACGACCTCCGCGAGAGCCTGGCCCGCCTCCTCGACCCCATCGACGTCTACTCCGAGGTCTTCGACCCCTACGAGCCCCGCAAGGCCCCCGTGGCCTGCCGGATCTCCGACGACCTCGCCGACGTCCTCACCGACCTCCGCCACGGCCTCGCCCACTACCGCGAGGGCCGCACCACGGAGGCCCTGTGGTGGTGGCAGTTCTCCTACTTCTCCAACTGGGGCTCCACCGCATCCGCCTCCCTGCGCGCCCTGCAGTCCCTGGTCGCGCACGTCCGGCTCAACCAGCCCCTTGAGGACCTCAACGGCCTGGACACCGACGAGGACCTGATGGAGGACGCCCTCGCCGAGGAGGCGGGCAAGGTCATGGCCGAGGAGATCGCGGGCCCGCTGGGTCTGCGCCCCGCGACGTAGGGCCCGTTCGACGGGTCGGCGCGGCCTCTGCCCGCCGACCCTCGGGCAGACCTAGCGGACGACGTCGAAGACGTTCTTCTGCAGCCCGTTGGCGTACGCCTCGTACTCGACCAGCTTCAGCTTCTGGGTGTCCTTGTCCGTGCTGCTGAAGAGCCGCTTGCCCGCGCCGAGCAGGAGCGGGAAGACCAGCAGGTGGTAGCGGTCGATCAGGCCCGCGTCCGAGAGGGCGCGGTTCAGGGTGGCGCTGCCGTGGACGATGATCGGGCCGCCCTCGGTCTCCTTCAGCGCGGCGACGTCGTCGACCGAGCGCAGGATTGTGGTCTCGCCCCAGTTCGTCACCAGGTCGCCCTCGGCGAGGGTGGTGGAGACGACGTACTTCGGCATCACCTTGTACTGCGCGAACTCCTCCATGCCGGGCCACACGGGGCTGAACGCCTCGTAGCTGGTCCGGCCGAGCAGTATCGCGCCGGCCTCCTGCTGCTCCCGGCCCTTGATCTCGTACGCCTCGGGCAGGAAATCGACGTCCTTGAAGGTCCAGCCCGAGTTCCGGTAGCCGGGCTCGCCGCCCGGGGCCTCGACGACGCCGTCGAGCGAGATGAAGGCGGTGCTGATCAGAGTGCGCATCGAAGGTCCTCGGTGGCTCGGTCTGGAGGGTGCCGGACGCGGTGTCCGGTGCCCGTCATGATCTCTGACTACTCAGACCGCGCGCCATGGGAAAACTCATCGGTAGTCGATCGCGGCGGCCACCGGCAGATGGTCGCTGCCGGTGGCCGGGAGTGTCCAGGAGCCCTGCGGCTGTACGCCACGGACCAGGATCTGGTCGATGCGGGCGACCGGGAACTTCGCCGGCCAGGTGAAGCCGAAGCCGTCCCCGGCCGTCTCCTGGGCCGAGTCCATGCGCGAGGTGAGGCCCGCGAGGGCGCGGTCGTCCAAGGTTCCGTTCATGTCCCCGAGCAGCACCACCCGCTCGTTGCGCTCAGCCGCGACGGCCTTGGCGAGCGCCTTCGCCCCGCGGTCCCGGCCCCCGGTCGCGAAGCCTTCCCCGGGCACCACCCGCACGGACCCCAGGTGGGCCACGTACACCGCCAGCGGACCCTGGTCCGTGGCCACCGTGGCGCGCAGCGCCCGGGTGTCCGCCAACACGGCGTCGGCCGGTTTGGCGTCCCCCAGCGGCCCGACGTCCTGCTCGGTGTCGACCGGCCGGGCGTCCGACAGCGGCAGCTTGCTCCACAGGCCGACCGTGCCCTGCACCGTGTGGTGCGGGTACGCCTTCGCCAGCGCCTTCTCGTACAGCGGCTTCGCCTGCGTGCTGATCTCCTCCAGGGCAAGGACCTCCGCGCCGGAGGCGACCAGGTCGCGGGCGGTGCCCGCCGGGTCGGGGTTGTCGGCGCCGACGTTGTGGCTGACCACGGTGAGGTCGCCGCCGCCGTGGGACTTGTCCACGAGCAGCCCGCCGAAGAGGTTCAGCCACACCGTGAGCGGCAGCAGCAGCGCGCACAGCGCGGCGGCGGAGCGGCGCCAGAGCGCCCCCGCGAGCAGCACGGGCACGAACAGGCCGAACCACGGCAGGAAGGTCTCCACCAGGCTGCCGACGTTCCCGATCCGGTTCGGGATCCACCCGTGCAGGAGCAGGAAGAGGCCGAGGAGGAGGGCGAGTGCGGTGAGGAGTGGGCCGCGCTTCCAGGGGTCCGGGCGGGAACAGGCGAGCCTCGCCCGGTGGAGGGCCGCGCGCCAGGGCGGGGTGGCTGTGCCGGTGCCGGTGCCGGTGCCGGTGCCGGTGTTTGTGTTTGTGTTTGTGCCGGTGTCCGTGTTCGTGATGGTGCTGGTCACTGCCGTGTCCTCGGGTCCTCGGTGGGGTCGGCGTACATGCGCGGGCAGCCCTCGTCGGCGGCCTCGGTGCGCAGTTCGTAGTGCCACGGTTCGTTGCGGTAGATCTGGCAGAGCCCGTACGCGGCGCCGTGCTCGGACAGCCACCTCTGGGCGTCGGAGTCCCCGATGTCGACCGCGTCGCCCGCCACGTGCGGGGACGTCGACGCGGTGGCCACCCAGCGGGCGGCCTCGTCCTTCGAGCCGTACTTGGCGACGGCCTCGCGCAGGAGCTGGTTCTGGTAGTCCGGGGAGCGCCAGCCGCTGTTGACGTAGAAGTCGACGTCGTCGTCCCCGGCGTCGTCCGCGGCCTCGCGGAGGGCGTCGCGCAGGCCCTCGTCGAGTTTGGCGACGGCCGGGATCCCGTCGTCGTAGATCGTCACGTCGTCGGGGACGACACCGTCGGCCTCGCCGACCGGGCCGCGTCGGTCACCGTGAGGGGCGTGGTCCGGGCCCGGCCCGGCGGATGAGGACGGAGGTAACAGGGAGGACGGGGGCGAGGACCCCTGCGACTGCCGGTCGATGACCACGATGGTCAGTGCCGTGGCCACCAACAGGCCGACGGCGAGGAGCCATCGCATCCGGCGGGGCGCTGTTCGCGCTGATGAGGGAGTTCGCGTCATACCGCCAGTGAAGGAATCGCGGCGTTGCGGGCGGGTATGCGGTTTTCGATATGCCGACGATATGCGGCCGCTTGTAGCGTCTATGACATGCGTGTGCTGATCGTCGAGGACGAGCCCTATCTGGCGGAGGCCATCCGCGACGGCCTGCGCCTGGAGGCCATCGCGGCGGACATCGCGGGCGACGGCGACACCGCGCTGGAACTGCTGAGCATCAATACGTACGACATCGCCGTACTCGACCGGGACGTGCCCGGCCCTTCCGGCGACGAGATCGCCAAGCGCATCGTCGCCTCCGGCAGCGGCATGCCGATCCTCATGCTCACCGCGGCCGACCGCCTCGACGACAAGGCCTCCGGGTTCGAACTCGGCGCCGACGACTACCTCACGAAGCCCTTCGAACTCAGGGAACTCGCGCTCAGGCTCAGGGCACTCGACCGCAGGCGCGCCCACAGCAGGCCCCCCGTGCGGGAGATCGCGGGCCTGCGCCTGGACCCGTTCCGCCGCGAGGTCTACCGCGACGACCGCTACGTCGCGCTCACCCGCAAACAGTTCGCGGTCCTCGAAGTCCTCGTCGCCGCCGAGGGCGGTGTCGTCAGCGCCGAAGAGCTTCTGGAGCGCGCGTGGGACGAGAACGCCGACCCGTTCACCAACGCCGTCCGCATCACGGTCTCCGCCCTGCGCAAACGCCTCGGCGAACCCTGGCTCATCGCCACCGTGCCGGGCGTCGGCTACCGCATCGACACGCCGCCCGGCACCGGGCGTGGGAGCGGTGACCGTGGCTAGGCGGTCCGGTCTGAGCGTCCGCCTCAAGCTCACCCTCAGCTACACCGGATTCCTCATGCTCGCGGGGGTGCTGCTCATCGGCGCCGCGGGGTTCTTCCTGGTGAGCCAGGGGTGGTTGCGGACCAACGAAGAGGGGGCGTGGAGACAGACTCCGGGCACCGACATGGTGCGCGGTTTCGCGCCGACGGCAGCCGCGGTCATGGTGTTCCTGCTGGTCTTCGGTCTCGTGGGCGGATGGTTCCTCGCCGGTCGCATGCTCGCCCCGCTGACCCGCATCACGGACGCCACCCGCATGGCCACGACCGGATCGCTCTCCCACCGGATCCGTCTGCCGGGCCGCAAGGACGAGTTCCGCGAACTCGCCGACGCCTTCGACACGATGCTGGAACGGCTCGAAGCGCACGTCGGCGAGCAGCGGAGGTTCGCCGCCAACGCCTCGCACGAACTGCGCACGCCGCTCGCCGTCTCCAAGACGCTCCTCGACGTGGCCCGCACCGACCCGGACCATGACACGAAGGAAGTCATCGACCGCCTCCACACCGTCAACACCCGCGCCATCGACCTCACCGAGGCCCTGCTCCTGCTCAGCCGCGCCGACCAGCGGTCCTTCACCCCGGAACACGTCGACCTGTCCCTGATGGCGGAAGAGGCCACCGAAACCCTCCTCCCCCTCGCGGAGAAGCGCGGCGTCACCCTCGAAACCTCCGGCGACATCACCCCCACGACCGGCTCGCAGGCGCTCCTGCTCCAGCTGACCACGAACCTCGTGCACAACGCGATCGTCCACAACCTGCCCGCGCACGGCACCGTCTGGGTCACCACCGCGCTGCGCCCCGGCACCGTGACGCTCACCGTCGAGAACACCGGAGAGAAGGTCTCCCCGGAGCTGGCGGCCACCCTCACCGAGCCGTTCCAGCGCGGCGCCGAACGCCTCCACACCGACCACGCGGGCCTCGGCCTGGGCCTCGCCATCGTCAAGACCATCACGAACGCGCACGACGGCACCCTCACCCTCACCCCGCGCCCCGAGGGCGGGCTCCGCGTCACCGTGGAGCTGCCGAGAGGTGCCGGCCCCGGGGCCTAGGCCGTGCCCGATGGGCTGATCCGGCCGTCGGCATCGGCGTTGGCCTGGACGGCCCGCAGGAGAGAGCCTTCGCCACCCTCCCGTGGCATTTCGCCGGTGCGGGGTAGCCGGTCGTGGTGAGGTTCGGCCAGTCGAGGAGAGGAACGTCCTTCATGCGTGCTCGGAACATAGGCGCGTCAGCCGCCACGGCGTTGGCGCTGGTGGCCGCCCGCGACCTCGTGCAGAAAAAGCACGCACTGCTGAGGAACTTCCCCGTGCTGGGGCACGCCAGGTACTTGCTGGAGAAGATCGGCCCCGAGCTGCGGCAGTACATCGTGGCGTCCAACGACGAGGAACGGCCCTTCAGCCGTGACCAGCGCAGCTGGATCTACGCGTCGGCGAAGGAGGAGAACAACTACTTCGGGTTCGGCACCGACGACGACGTCGAGCATGAACAGGGTCACGCGTACGTGAAGCAGCGCACGTTCGCCGGTCGGCTGCCCGATCCGCACGACGCGCAGGCGCCGTTGCCCTCGGCAAAGGTGCTCGGCGGGCCACGAGGCCGCGCGAAGGCGTTCCGTCCGACGAGTGTCGTCAACATCTCGGCGATGAGCTTCGGCTCGCTGTCCGGCGCGGCCGTCACGGCACTCAACAAGGGCGCGGCGCTGGCCGGGACGATGCACAACACCGGCGAGGGCGGCCTGTCGCCTTACCACCTCAACGGCGGGGAACTCGTCCTCCAGATCGGTACGTCGTACTTCGGCTGCCGCAACGAGGACGGGACGTTCAACCTCGACGACCTCAAGTCCGTGGTCGCGAGCGGGCCCGTCAAGGCGATCGAGATCAAGCTCTCGCAGGGTGCGAAGCCGGGGCTCGGCGGCATGCTGCCGGGTGCGAAGGTGACCGACGAGATCGCCGCGATCCGCGACATCCCGGCGGGCGAGGACTGCGCGTCGCCTGCGCGGCACACCGCGTTCCACGACGTGGACTCGATGCTCGACTTCGTGGAACTGCTCGCCACGGAGACCGGATTGCCCGTCGGGATCAAGAGTGCCATCGGGGAAATGGGCTTCTGGGAGGAACTCGCCACCCTGATGGAGCGAGGTGATCGAGGGGTCGACTTCGTGACCGTCGACGGAGGCGAGGGCGGCACCGGGGCCGCTCCCCTGATCTTCGCCGACTCGGTGTCCCTGCCGTTCCGCATGGGCTTCTCCCGCGTCTACAGCGTGTTCGCCGAGCGCGGGCTGACCGACGACATCACCTTCATCGGCTCCGGCAAGCTCGGCCTGCCCGAGAACGCCGTCGTCGCGTTCGCCCTCGGCGTCGACATGGTCAACGTGGGCCGTGAGGCGATGCTGTCCATCGGCTGCATCCAGGCGCAGAAGTGCCACACCGACGCATGCCCCACCGGCATCACCACCCAGAACCCGTGGCTGACGCGCGGCATCGACGCACCCTCGAAGGCCATCCGGGCCGCGGGCTACCTGCGCACCCTGCGCCGGGAGTTGCTGAGGGTCTCGGGCGCCGTCGGCGTCGCCCATCCCTCGCTCATCACCCCCACCGACATCGACATCCTCAACGGCGACTACGACGCCCGCACCCTGGGATGCGTCTACGGCTACAAGGACGGCTGGGGCTCGCTCGGCCCCGAGCTCGCCGATGAGATCACCGAGCTGCTCACTGCCTGAGCACGTCCTTGCCCCCAGCGCGGCCCGTACGGGAGTCGGGCGCGCCGCGCGGGCGGGTCAGAGCGCCGAGTCGAGGTGCCCGAGGTGCTCGATGAGGTTCATGTTCTCGGCGTAGTCCACCGGGCAGTTGATGATCGACACGCCCGGGTCCGCCAGTGCCTCACGGAGCGTCGGCAGCAGGTCCCCGGCGGACTCGATGCGGTAGCCCTTCGCGCCGAAGCTGCGGGCGTACTGGACGATGTCCGGGTTGCCGAAGTCGGTGTTGGAGTTCTCCCCGACCTCCAGGTCCATCTTCCACCTGATGAGCCCGTAGCCGTTGTCCTCCCAGATCAGCACGGTCAGCGGGATGTTCTCGCGGACCGCCGTCTCGATCTCCTGGGAGTGCATGAGGAACGAGCCGTCGCCGACCGCCGCCAGCACCTTCGTCTGCGGCCTGGCGAGCTGGACCGCGAGCGCGCCGGGCAGCGAGAAGCCCATGGTGGACAAGCCGTTGGAGATGAGGCAGGTGTTCGGCGCGTACGTCGGGTAGAGCCGGGCCATCCACATCTTCAGCGCGCCGGTGTCGACCAGCACGATGTCGTCGCGACCGAGCGCGGCGCGGGTGTCGGCGATGACGCGCTGCGGGGCGAGCGGGTAGCGCTCGTCCGCGGCGCCCTGCTCGAGTTCCTTGGCCAGCAGCGTGCGGGTGGCCGTGGTGTCCTCGTCGTCGATGCTCCAGCGCAGGCCGTCGAGTTCGGTGGCGAGGGCGTCGAGGGAGGCGGAGATGTCGCCGATGATGCCGACGTCGACCGAGTAGCTGTCGTCCACCTCCGCCGGGAAGCGGTGGATGTGGATGATCTTCTTGTCACCGTCCGGGTTGATCCGGGACGGGTCGAACTCCTGCAGCTCGTAGCCGACGGCGATGATGACGTCGGCCTGCTCGAACCCGAAGTTGGTGTAGTCGCGCCGCATGAAGCCGAACGTGCCGGTCGCGCACGGGTGGTCGTCGGGCAGGACGCCCTTGCCGTGGAAGGTGGTCGCCGTCGACACGTCGAGTGCGGTGGCGAACGCCGCCAGCGACTCCTCGGCGCCGCCGCGCGCCGCGCCGTGCCCGGCGAGGATCACCGGTCGGCGGGCCTGTCGCAGCAGCTCCGCCGCCCGCTTGATCTGATTCGGGGACGGCGCCTCGGGCCGCACGACGTTCCTGCGCAGCGGGCGCAGGTCCGAGCCGTCCGTCGCCTCGTCGACATCCTCGGGCACGGCGAGGTAGACGGCGCCGGGCCGCTCGGACTCCGCGGTCTTGAACGCGCGCCGCACCATCTCCGGGATGGCCCGGGTGGCCGGGACGCCCGCCGACCACTTCGTGATCGGCGCGAACATGCTCACCAGGTCCACGAACTGGTGGGACTCCTTGTAGTTGCGCTCCTTGCCGACCTGCGCGGAGATCGCGACGACGGGCGTGCTGTTCGTCATGGCGTCGGCGACGCCCAGCATCAGGTTGATCGCGCCGGGCCCCAGCGTCGCGGACATCACCCCCGCCGAGCCGGTGAGCCGGCCGTGCATCTCCGCCATGAAGGACGCGGCCTGCTCGTGCCGGGTGAGGACGTAGCGGATCTTCTCCGAGCGGGCGAGGGCGTTGGTGAAACGGATGTTCTCCTCACCGGGCACGCCGAACACCACCTCGACGCCCTCGTTCTCCAGGCAGCGCACCAGGAGTTCGGCCGCTCCGTCGGGGGTCTGCTTCCGGTGCTCGGCATCGCTCACGCTGATCGTGTCCTCTCCCGGGTTACGGCCGCGCCGATGTGCGGACCGGTCAGACGTCTACCCCGGCCCACGACTCGGACGCCTGCGGAAGGCCCTCGCCTCCAGAGCCGCCCGGAAAGCGCGCCCGGTGGCTTCTGCCTGGGCGGTGAGGGTGAGGGTCCGGCGGGTGGAGCAGCGCACGCCGCGGGTGAGGCGGGCGCCGGGCTGGTACCCGCAGGCTTCCCGTAGCCAACCCGCACTGGCCCGGCAGGTCCCCGGCGGTCGAAGGCGCGTCACCCTCAGCTCCGCGCGGGGACGGCCGTCAGGCCTGCTGTCGCTGCTCGTGCACGTCGGAGGACGTGACCGCCCCGTGCACCTACCCGGGCCGCAATCGGTCACCGGCCGTGCCCCGGCAACACCGCCTCACCCCCGGTCCGGCGGGTGGGGCGGCGTCGCAGGGCGGGGTCAGGAGCGCCGGCCGATGAAGCGGCGCGGCCTGCCCTGGTCGTCCTCCGGCACCGGCGGCACGGCGGCCCGACTGCGAGCTGCCTTCTTGCGGGCGACGTCGTCGGCGTGGCAGGTGCAGGTGCGCGTCGGCGGGACGAACTGGTTCAGCACGGTTCAGCCGGGATTACGCGGGTTCAGCGGTTGCAGGCGATCGCGGCGTTGGCGCCGTAGTAACCGGGCCCGATCCGGTAGGAGTTGGCGTAGAGCAGCACGCACTGCTCAGGGGTGAACCCGCTGATCAGGGCGTGCTGGCGGGCCATCTTCTCGGCCTCGCGCTTGGCTTCCTTGGGGCTGTTCTCGTACGCCCAGCCCGTGAAGACCTGCCGCTCCTGCACGGCGGTGGGGGCGCCGGCGCTGCTGGCGGTGCCCGTGTCGGCGTGGGCGGCGGTCGGCAGCAGCGCGGCGAGGCCGGCCAGGGCGACGACGGCACTGCCGCGGATGAACCTGGAGATCATGTCAGTGTTCCCTTCTCAGTGATGACTTGGCGGGAAGCGCTGCGATTCAGCGCTGGCAGAACAATTCGGCGACCGCGGCGTACACGCCGATGCCGGCCCACCGGACGTCGGTGCCGCGCACGTGGCACTGGGTGGACTGCCACCCGGCCCATTGGGCGCTCGTGTACGCCATCCGGACCGCGCCGTCCACGGCCTGGGACGGTCCTGTGCCCAGCCCACTGCCGGTGAACGTCCGCACCTCCGGCACGACGGCCGCCTGGTTCGGGGCGCCGCCGGTCTGGGCTGCCTGGGCGGAGGTGACGCTGGCGGCGAGGCACGCCAAGGCGGCCAGGGCCACGGCGGCAACGCGCCGAGGCAGAAAGGACGAGCGGCTCACGGATTCTCCTCACAGGTCGCTTCGGTGGTCACGGGCGATCCGTGCACCGAGCTGGGGTCCCTACGGAAGGCCCCTCGTCAGCGAGGCTAGGTCGGCCCTCCACGCCTCCGGCACCCGCCCATTCGGGCGGGGCGTTGCCAACTCCCCTTATTTGACGGCATATTGATGAATAGCCAGTTAGTGATGGAAACCGTTCACGCCGCGGTGCATCACACACCATGCATGACCGAACGCGGGGGTGTTCGTGGGCGGCTCCGGGGGGAACGGCTCGCAGATACTGCAGGACGTACGAGGGGCGTTGGCGGGACACCGGCAGGTCAACCTGACCGGCCCGCTCGGCGTGGGCAAGTCCCACCTCCTCGCACACCTGGACGGCATCACGAGGGTCGACCTCGACCCCGACCTGCCGGGTGCGCTCCGTGCGCTGCGCCGGCATCTGGCCGACCCGGCCGCCGCCCGGCGCACCCTGGTGCTCGACAGCGTTGACGGCCCGCAGCGGGTAGCTGCCGTCAGCGCGGCCCTGCACGATGCCCGACACCGGCACCCCGGCCTGGTCGTGGTCAGCCGCCAACCGGTCGCCATGGATCCGCGCTGGACGGACCCCATCGTCGCCGTCGCCGTCGCACCCGCCTGTGAAGGGCGCATCAGGGTCATGACGGCCGACATCCGGGAGCCCGGCCTGCGGGCCCTGTTGCACCGGCTCGCCGGGGGCATCCCGCTGCTCGCGGACACCGCCCGCCGCGCCTTGGCCTGCGGGGCGGAGTGCGAACCGCCCGGCGCGGTCGCCGACCGCCTCGCGCAGGTGGTGTTGGAGCGGCTCGGCCGCGAACTGCCGGGCCGGCGGTGGCGGCACGCCCTACGGATGCTCGCCACCGTGCGGACCGCGGACGAACGGTTGCTGCCGGGCGGGCCCGACCAGTTCAGCAGGCTCGCGGCGCTCAGCATCGTCTACCGCGACGCCCTCGGCCTGCGGATCGCCGAACCGTACCGGTCGGTCCTCGAACTCGCCTACCGCTGGCGCCGGCCGGAGGCCCACGAGGACAGCCGGACCCGGGCCCGTGACTACCGGCTGGCCCTGCTCCGGCGCGCCCACGACGGCCAGGAGCGCGCCGCGCTCGCCGACCAGGCGCTCTTCCTCACCGGCGCCCCGCGGGTCCGCCGCGAGCTCTTCCCCACCGGCGAACGCGCTGTGGGCTTCCGCCTGGCATGCGCGGCGGACCAGGACGACATCGCGCGGCTGATGGACCGGTGGGCCCGGCACAGCGGCTTCGACCCGCGGCGGAGCGCACGTCTGACCGAGCGCTGGGCCGGCCACGACATCTCCACCTTCCACCTCGCCCACGACCGCGACGGCCGACCGATCGGCGTGGCCAACCTGCTGCCGATCGGCGAGCAGAGCGCCGACTGCGCGGAACCGCTGATCCAGCAACACAGCAGGATGCTGGCCGGCGGCGGGCTGTTCCTCGGCGCGGCCCACTGCGACGACCCCACCGCACGCGCCCTGCTCCTGCGGCACGTACTGCGCCAGGGCATCGCGGCCGGGCGCCTCGTGGTGTCCACCGCGAGCCCGGACTACCAGGAGCTGGTCCGCGGCCTGGGCTTCCGCGTGCACGGCGCCGTCCACGATGACGTCTACCGCTGCGGCCACCGGCCGCAGGTCTTCAGCAACGAATTCGGCGCCCCCGATCTGCCCGGCTGGCTGGCGCGGGTCGGCAGCAGCGATGGACCTTCGGGCGGGCCGTCGGCTGAGGTGCCGCACCTGTCCCCCAAGGAGCTGCGCGTCCTGCTCGAATACACCTCGGGCCTGACCCTCCAGTCCGCCGCCCGCCGCACCGGCATCACCCCGAACACCGCCAAGTACTACCTGAGCCGGGTCAAGGCCAAGTACCTGGCGGCGGGACGCCCGACCCACACCAAGATCGACCTGGCCCTGCGGGTCCGCGAGGACGGACTCGACCGCGCGTAACGGGCCCGCAGCGGACGGCCGGGCGGCTGCGCCAGGTCAGGCCCCGGGCCGTTGGTCCGCGTCCCCGCCTCCCAGCGCCGCCCGCAGCCCCGCCGGGTCCACGAACGGCGCCGTCGGCGTCGGCTCGCTGTACCAGCGCAGCGGCCAGGTGTTGCCGTCCAGGGCCGGTACGCCGATGTACGTCACCGTGCGGCAGCCCGCCCCGCCGAACCGCTGTACCCCGAGCGGCCAGGCGTGCCCCCTCGCCGTGCCGGGCGCCACCAGGAAGTACATCCACCGGAAGCCGACGGCCTCGCAGATCACGGGGCCCGCGTCCCCGTCCGCCTCCTCGATCAGGCGCGCCGCCACCAGCTCCCCGCGTACGCCGGGGACGCGCAGCGCGTCGAAGTGCACTCCGGAGACCCGGAGTTGGTGGCCCGCCAGGGGGACCCAGTCGGGCCAGTGAAACGCGTTGTTCATGGTCACACGGTGCTGGTGGACGGGCTACGCTCGGTAGTGACCGCGGGGTGACACGCGCACGTGTAGCTGTGGGAGGTGGCCGCTGTGCCGGTCCAGTACAACTCCTCGTCTCCAGGCTCTCCCGGTACGTGGAGGTACGGCGGCAACCAGCTGAAACGCTGGCGCACCAAGGCCAACGTCACCCGCGAGGAGCTGGGCGCGGCGTCCAACTATTCGCCGGACACGATCAAGGCGATGGAGCAGGGTGTGCGGATGCCGACGGCCAGGGTTCTGGACGTCGCGGACGAGCTGTGCCATGCGGAAGGGTTGCTGAGCGCGGGTAAGGACTACGTGAAGCGGGAGCCCTTTCCGGCTCGCGCACAGGACTTCATGCAGTACGAGCAGCAGGCGATCAGCATGTGGTGGTACGAAGTCGCGCTGATCCCCGGGCTGTTGCAGACGGAGCCGTACGTGCGGTGGCTGATCGGCAATCGATGTCCACCGTTGGATGACGACGTTGTTGAGGAGCGAGTCGTCGCGCGGATCGAGCGGCAGCAAATCCTGGACCGCAAGCCGCCGGTCGCATGCTCCTTCGTGGTCTACGAGGCGGCGCTTCGACACCCGCGTGTGGACAAAGAGCAGCTTCTGCGCCTGGAGTGCATGGGGCGCCGCAGCAACATCACCGTGCAGGTGCTGCCGTTCAGCCGGACGATTCCGTCGGCACTCCTGGGGCCGATGGTGTTCCTCGAAACCCGTGATCGCGAGCGCTTCGCCTTCACTGAAGGGCCCTCCGTGTATCAGCTCACGGCTGAGCCCGAGGTGGTGAGTTCGCACACGGAGCGACTTAGCATGATCCGCACGGAGGCTCTCGGGAGAGAGGACTCGGCACGCTTCATCGAGCGGATGGTGGACGAGCTGTGAGCGAAGACCTGAAGTGGAACAAGTCCAGCTACAGCAACGACGAAGGCGGCGCTTGCGTCGAAGTCGCCCTCGGCGGGCCCGACGCCGTCCACATACGCGACTCCAAGCAGGCCGCAGGCCCACGCCTACACGTCTCCACCCCCGCCTGGAAGGCCTTCATCTCCGCAGGTCGGCCCGGAGCTTGAGCCCCGGGACCCGAGCTCTTTCCCTGGGTTTGGTTGGTTGAATTCAGGCCCAACCAACCCGCCCTCTACGGGAGTTGAAGCCTCTCTCACCCGCAAGGGTGACGTTTCGTAGTCAGCTTGCTTCGGAACGTAAAGTCGCCCTAGGTTCGCGGCAAAAGAACGGCCCCGGCCGGTGCGCCAACACCGGAACCGAGGCCTAGCCCTTACGGATCGACAAGGACTCGACCGTGGCTTACGCCAACCCTAATGCTGTCCTGCCGTCCCCGTCCCACCCGATGGCCAAAACGGGTTACGGCAAACGCCCGGCGGGTGACGAACCCCCGTACGCGGACGCAGATTTCGCACACTTGCCCCCACGCGAGGCGGAACTCGCGGCGTTCATCGACGAGCTGCCGACCGGTGCGGCGATGGGCCACAAGGTGATCGCCGCCGAGCACCCCCGCTACGGCCAGCAGGCCGTCCGTACGGCGATGAGCCGCCTGACGGACGCGGGCCACCTGCGCTGGGTGAAGGAACACCTCACCGTCGAGGACCACACGATGCGCTGGGTGACCAGGACGTACTGGTCGCGCCTGCGCAGGTCCGAGGAGTGGTGGGCGGGATTCGTACAGGCCCGGCACGGGCGCGACGTCACGCACGACCACCAGCCGGGCCTGGCCAGGGCCGACGAGCCGGAACCGGAGGCGGCCGACGCCGAGCCGGACCCGGCGGAAGCCACCGAAGCCACCGAAGCCACCGAAGAGCCCAGCGCAGCGCACCGCACGCTGGCTGAACTCCGCGCGGCGGACCGCCGGATGGCCCTTTCCGAGGCCGAGTGCGAGGCGCTGGAACCCCTCGCGGCCGAGTGGCTGGCGCGCGGGGCGACCCCCGCCGAACTGATCCACGCGTTGACGGCCGGACTGCCGTCCCCCGTCACCAACCCGGGCGGACTCGCCCGCAAACGACTGGAGAGCAAGATGCCCCCGAAGCCCCCGGCCAAGACCCGGCCCAAGGCCCGCGTCACACGGGCCGTGTTCGTCTGCGGCCTCTGCGAGGAGCCGGAGACGTCCGTGCCGCTGATCAACGGGCTGTGCGCCGAGTGCCGCGCGGAGTGCGGCCTCGACGAGACGGGACCGCCGCCCGGGGTGGTCCCGCCGACGTTCCTGCCCGCCGCCCGCCAGCCGGAGGCCACCGTGGATGTCGCGGCCCGCGCCGACGAGGCCCGCCGCGCGGCGGGGCTGGCGCCGAGGGGGCGCGGATGAGCGTGCAACACGAGCTGGTCCGGGCACCATGGAGTCAAGGAGGCGACGCCATGACCCCCAGGACCACGGACGCCGACCTGAAGGACGGAACGTACCGCCGCGTGACCCGGCGATCCTTCGGTGACAGCGTGGAGCTGCCCGGCCCGGTCGGCATCATCCTCGACACGGAGAAGCTCAAGGAGTACGTGGACTGAACGCCGCCGCCCCATGTGACCCGGCCCACTTTCCGGAGTGCTCCGGTTCGCAGCGGGCAGAGGAGTCCCCGGAGCGGCCGGAGGACGAAGAGCCACCGTGATGATCAAGGCGTGAGCGGGACATCTCACGATCTGATACTCGCGGGGCGGATTTCGGCCGCTCGTTAGACTGAGCCGACCGCAGTGATGCGGAACGAGACGGACTGAGCGAGGAGCGCACGTGGGCCTTGTCGTGCAGAAGTACGGAGGCTCCTCCGTAGCCGATGCCGAGGGCATCAAGCGGGTCGCCAAGAGGATCGTCGACGCCAAGAAGAACGGCCACCAGGTCGTTGTCGTGGTGTCGGCGATGGGTGACACGACGGATGAGTTGATCGATCTCGCCGGACAGGTATCGCCGATTCCTGCCGGGCGCGAATTCGACATGCTGCTGACCGCCGGAGAGCGGATCGCCATGGCACTCCTTGCCATGGCGATCAAAAACCTGGGCCACGCCGCCCAGTCGTTCACCGGCAGCCAGGCCGGTGTCATCACCGACTCGGTTCACAACAAAGCGCGCATCATCGATGTCACGCCCGGCCGCATCCGGACCTCGATCGACGAGGGCAACATCGCCATCGTCGCCGGGTTCCAGGGCGTCAGCCAGGAGGGCAAGAACATCACCACGCTGGGCCGCGGCGGCTCCGACACCACCGCCGTCGCCCTCGCCGCCGCGCTCGACGCGGAGGTCTGCGAGATCTACACCGACGTCGACGGTGTGTTCACCGCCGACCCGCGCGTCGTGAAGAAGGCGCGCAAGATCGAGTGGATCTCGTTCGAGGACATGCTGGAGCTCGCCAGCTCCGGGTCCAAGGTGCTGCTCCACCGCTGCGTGGAGTACGCCCGTCGTTACAACATCCCGATTCACGTCCGGTCGTCCTTCTCGGGACTGCAGGGCACGTGGGTCAGCAACGAACCGCAAGGGGACCGCAAGGTGGAGCAGGCCATCATCTCCGGTGTCGCGCACGACACGTCCGAGGCCAAGATCACGGTCGTGGGCGTCCCGGACAAGCCGGGCGAGGCCGCGTCGATCTTCCGGGCGATCGCCGACGCCGAGGTCAACATCGACATGGTCGTACAGAACGTGTCGGCCGCCTCGACGGGCCTGACCGACATCTCCTTCACGCTGCCGAAGACCGAGGGCCGCAAGGCCATCGACGCGCTGGAGAAGACCAGGGCCCAGGTCGGCTTCGACTCCCTGCGCTACGACGACCAGATCGCGAAGATCTCGCTCGTCGGCGCCGGCATGAAGACCAACCCGGGCGTCACGGCGACCTTCTTCGAGGCGCTCAGCGACGCGGGCGTGAACATCGAGCTGATCTCGACGTCCGAGATCCGCATCTCCGTGGTCACCCGCGCCGACGACGTGAACGAGGCCGTCCGCGCCGTCCACACCGCCTTCGGCCTCGACTCGGACTCCGACGAGGCCGTGGTCTATGGAGGCACCGGGCGATGAACCGCAAGCCGACGCTCGCGGTCGTCGGAGCGACCGGGGCCGTCGGCACGGTGATGCTCCAGATGCTGTCGCAGCACGCCGACATCTGGGGCGAGATCCGACTCGTCGCCTCACCGCGCTCGGCCGGCCGCAAGCTGGCCGTGCGCGGTGCGGAGGTCGAGGTCCTCGCGCTGAGCGAGGACGTCTTCGACGGCGTGGACGTCGCCATGTTCGACGTCCCCGTCGACGTGGCCGAGCAGTGGGCGCCCATCGCCGCGTCGCGCGGTGTCGTGGTCGTCGACAACTCCGCCGCCTTCCGGATGGACCCGGACGTCCCGCTGGTCGTGCCCGAGGTCAATCCGCACGCCGCCCGGCTCCGGCCGCGCGGCATCGTGGCCAACCCCAACTGCACCACCCTGTCGATGATCGTCGCCCTCGGCGCCCTGCACGCCGAGTTCGGCCTGCGCGAGCTGATCGTCTCCTCGTACCAGGCGGTGAGCGGGGCCGGGAAGGACGGCATCGACACCCTGCGGCGGCAGCTGAAGCTCGTCGCGGGCTCGGAGCTGGGCACCGGTCCCGGGGACGTCCGGCGGGCCGTGGGCGACGACACCGGGCCCTTCCCCGAGCCCGTCGCGCTGAACGTCGTGCCGTGGGTCGGCGCGCTCCGCGAGGACGGCTGGTCCTCGGAGGAGATGAAGGTCCGCGACGAGTCCCGCAAGATCCTCGGCCTGCCCGACCTGAAGGTCGCCGTCACCTGCGTCCGCGTCCCCGTCGTCACCACCCACTCGGTGACGGTGCACGCGCGCTTCGAGGACGAGGTGACCGTGGCCCGCGCCCGCGAGATCCTGGCGACCGCGCCCGGCGTCGTGCTCTTCGACGACCCCGCCGCCGGGGAGTTCCCCACCCCTGCCGACGCCACGGGCACCGACCCGACGTGGGTCGGACGGCTGCGCCGCGCCCTCGACGACCCGACGGCGCTCGAATTCTTCGCGTGCGGGGACAACCTGCGCAAGGGCGCCGCCCTGAACACCACGCAGATCGCGGAGCTGATCGCGGGCGAGTTCACCGGCGGCGGCTGAGGCGAATCCAGCGGCGGTGGCCGAGCGGTGCGGGGCGCGGTCGCGGAGGCGCTGCTTCCGCCGCCGTAAGGGCCTCCCGGAGCGGAACGCCCCGTAGGAACTGTGTAAGTTCTGTGTTCAATCCGATGGTCCAGACCGCTTGAACTGGGGCGTCTCCGCGTTCGAAGATTCGGCTTCCGCGTCGTGCAACCGCGACGGCGTGGCGCGCGTCTTCGCCGTCGCCCTCCAGTGGGCGGCCTGAAGTGCTGCGAAAAAGAATATGGGGCATAGGGGAAGAGCTGGTACGCATGGGGGCTTTTGATGCATCGTCGCGAGCGGTTCCCGCAACCGCGACGCACGCCGCGAGCACGGCGCCTGCGGCCTGCACGGGACAGGCGATGCGGAACGCCACACCCGACGCGTACAACCCTGATGGGGGGAAGCGTGTCAAACAGGCGTGGCAGAGGTACTGGACTTCACAGCAGCGAGCGGCGCGGTGGCATTGCGACCGCCCAGGCGCCCGCGCGTACCCGGCGGCATGCCGGTGATCGCCCCCATGCCCGCAGCGCGGCCCGCCCGCATCCCGACTCAGCGCGAGGGCGATGAGTTGAGCGTGACCGCGGGCACCACCGTCGACCATCTCACCGAGACCTACCGCGCCCACTACAGGTCGCTGCTCGGACTCGCCGCGCTGCTCCTGGACGACACCGCCTCCTGCGAGGACGTCGTGCAGGAGGCGTTCATCCGCGTGCACTCCGCGCGCAAGCGCGTGCGCGACCCCGAGAAGACCCTGGCCTACCTCCGCCAGACCGTCGTCAACCTCTCCCGGTCCGCGCTGCGCCGCCGCATCCTCGGCCTGAAGCTGCTCACCAAGCCGATGCCGGACATGGCGAGCGCCGAGGAGGGCGCGTACGACCTCCTTGAGCGCGACGAACTCATCAAGGCCATGCGCGGCCTGCAGCGCCGCCAGCGCGAGGTCCTCGTCCTGCGGTACTTCGCGGACATGACCGAGGCCCAGGTCGCCGAGACGCTCGGGATATCCCTCGGCTCGGTCAAGGCGTACGGCTCGCGGGGCATCGCCGCCCTGCGCGTCGCCATGGAGGCCCCGGCATGACGGACAGGGGACACCAGCTGAGCGCGCAGGGCACTTCGAGCGAGAAGGGTGCTCTGGGCGGGCGGGGCGCGCTGGGCAGAGCGGGCGCGCCGGACAGGCCGAGCGTGCTGAGCAAGAAGAGCGCGCTGAACAAGCGGGACATGCGGGACATGTACGAAGAGCGGGACGCCGGGCGCGCCCGCGGGCAAGACGCTGGGAACGGAACTGTGAAGCACGGGCCGAGCGGCAAGGGCCGCCCCGACCAGGGCCGCCCCGACCACGGACTCGGCGTACTCGGCCTGATCGTGAGCGAATCCGGCGAAGGACCGCAGGACGGCGCGTCGAGCGACGGCCCCGCACGCGGCGGCGGCCCCGGCGGCAGCGCCCACGGCGGCGGCGCGGCCGGAGGTTCGGGCGGCGGTCCGCGCGGGACCGGCCCGGGCGGTGGCTCCGGCTCCGGTGGCTCCGGCGGTGGCCCGTTCGGCGGCGGCTCCGACGACCCCGACGACGCCAACGACCCCGACGGTCTGCACGGCGACGAACTCGCGCTGCGGCGCCTGCTCCAGCAGGCCGTCCAGGAGATCCAGCCGGGTGACGCCGCCCTGGAGCGGCTGCGGCACGCGGTGCCCGCACGCCGCGCCCGCAAGCGCCAGGCCCTCGTCGGCATGGCGGCCGCGGCGCTCCTCGTCGGCACGGCCATCCCCGCCCTCGTGCACGTCGCCGGTTCCGGCGGCGACTCGGACGCGCGGCCCTCCATCATCGGCGCGGGCAGCAACCAGCCCAGCCAGGGCGACACCGGCGGCAGCAAGGACCGCGGCGAGCACGGCAAGGGCGACAAGGTCAAGGACAAGGAAGACAAGAAGGACAAGAAGGAAGAGAAGGGCAAGGAGGGGAAGGGCAAGGACGGCAAGGGCAAGGACGGCAAGCAGGGCGGCGCCACCGGCGGCCCCGACCCGACGGACGACGACACGGACGCCGTGTCCTCGCCCAGCTGCGACGCCGCCCAGCTCGGCGCCACCGGCTCCGTCGCCCCCGCCGAGGCCAACGGCACGGTCTACGGCACCTTCCGGATCTCCAACACCTCCGGCAACAGCTGCACCGTCAGCTCGGCCGGCAGCGTCAACGCCGCCGCCCTCGGCGCGGCCGACCCCACGAACGTCAACGTCGTCGACCACACGGCGGGCGACGCCGCGACCGGCCTGCCCGACCCCGCGCAGGAGTCCAGCGCGCTCGTCCTGAAGCCCGGCGCTTCGTACGAGGTGCGGTTCGCCTTCGTCCCCTCGGGGACCTGCCCGTCCGACGGCGGCGACCCCTCGCCCAACCCCACGCCCAGCGACACCGGCGGCGGCAACGGCGGCAGCGGCTCCGAGAGCGGCGCCCCGGGCGGCGCGACGACGCAGCTGATCCCCGAGGAGGGCACGGAGGACGGCAAGGTCGCCGTGTCCCTGACGGCCGAGCCGGGCTCGCCCTCCGCGGGCGCGACGGTGCCCAACGCGTGTGCGGGGACCGTGTACAAGACCGGGGTGCTCGCGGCGCAGTGACGCGCGCGGCGTGGTGACACGTGCCGTGAGCCCCGCGGAGCGCCTCGGCGGTGTGTGGCTACGCCTCCGTGGCGTCCGGTACGAGCCCCAGCTCGGCGTCCCGTGCGAACTCCCGCTCGCGCCGGAACAGCCGGAACCACATGAACACCACGAAGCCCGCGAAGACGAACCACTCGCCGGTGTAGCCGAGGTTCTGGAAGGCCTTCATGTCCAGGCCCGAGTCCTCCGGCGCCGTCGCCGGAACCGGCGTCAGCGGCCCCGTGGCCCGGTCGAGCGTGACCCACGCGTCGTACAGGTCGTCCGGGACCATGTTCACCAGGGACGCCCCGCTGATCATGCCCACCTGGCCGGACGGCAGCCCGCCCGCCGTGGTCACGCCGTTCGAGCTCTGGCTCTCCGAGGCCTGGAGCGCGCCCGTGACCGTGACCTCGCCCTTCGGCGGCGCCGGAGCCTTCTTCGCGTCCGCCGTGCCCGGTAGCCAGCCCCGCACCACCGGCAGTGACCTGCCCGCGTCCGTGCGCAGCAGCGTCAGGACGTAGTACCCGCTCTTGTCGTCCAACTCCCGGTCCGGCACGAGCAGTTGCTTGCCCCACCGGCCGGTCGCGGTCGCCCGCTCGCCCGAGGTCTTCTTGTCCACCGGCAGCAGCGAGGCCAGCGGGCGGGCCGCGCCCGTGTCCGTGGTCGCCTGGCGCTCGGCGTCCTTGTGGTCCTGTACGCGGTCCTCGAAGCGGGTGAGCTGCCAGGAGCCCATGAAGAGGCACACGGGGATCGCCAGGGCGACGAAGAGGTTGATGCCCCACCAGCGGGGCGTCAGCAGGAACCGGTACACACCCCCACGGTACGGGGCGCCTGCGGGGGCCTTGCCGGGGGCTCCCCAATCCCGCCCCTTCCCGGCTGTGTCGATTTGCGGCTCCGCCGCGTGGGGGGCTCCGCCCCAGACCCCGCTCCTCAAACGCCGGAGGGGCTATATATGTCGCCTGTGCGGCACGGTTTTAGCCCGTCCGGCGTTTGAGGACGAGGCGCGGAGCGCCGATAGCGGGGGTCCGGGGGCGCAGCCCCCGGTTTCGGGAAGGGGCGGGATTGGGGAAAGCCCCGCAGGGCCCCCACCCTCTACCCCAAATGCCGCCCCGCGAAGTCCAGCTCGAGCGCTACCTGCTTGATCCGCTCGTCCACGACGAGGGACCCGTGCCCGGCGTCGTAGCGATACACCTCGTGGACGGCTCCCCGCGCGGCAAGCCGGTCGACGTAGTTCTCGACCTGGCGGATCGGGCACCGCGGGTCGTTCACCCCGGCGGAGATGTAGACCGGCACCTTGACGGAGTCGACGTAGGTGAGGGGAGAGGAGGCGGAGAACCGGTCGGGGACCTCTTCGGGGGTGCCGCCGAAGAAGGTGCGGTCGATGGCCTTCAGGGCCTCCATCTCGTCGTGGTACGCCGTCACGTAGTCGGCGACGGGCACGGCGGCGAGCCCGAGGGCCCACGCGTCGGGCTGGGTGCCGAGCCCGAGGAGGGTGAGATAGCCGCCCCAGGAGCCACCGGAGAGGACGAGGCGGTCGGGGTCGGCGAGCCCGGACGCGACGGCCCACTCGCGGACGGCGGCGATGTCCTCCAGCTCGATGAGGCCGACGCGGTGCTTGAGGGCGTCGGTCCACTCGCGGCCGTAGCCGGTGGAGCCGCGGTAGTTGACGCGGACGACCGCGTACCCGTGGTCGACCCAGGCGGCCGGGCCCGCCGCGAAGGAGTCGCTGTCGTGCCAGGTCGGCCCGCCGTGCACCTCGAAGACGGTGGGCAGCGGCCCGCTCGCCCCCGCGGGCTTCTGGACGAGGGCGTGGATGCGGCCGCCGGGCCCGTCCACCCACACGTCCTCGACGGGCACCGACCGGGGCGCCTTCATGCCGGGCGGGTCCAGGACGACCTTGCCGGAGGTGGAGCGCAGGACGGGCGGCTCGGCGGCGGACGACCACATGTACTCGACGGTGCCGTCGGGGCGGGCGGTGGCGCCGGAGACGGAGCCGCGGGGGGTCTCGACCCGCGTCAGCTCGCGGCTGGCGAGGTCGTACCGCCACAGGTCGCCGCGGGCCTCGAAGCCGTGCCCGACGAGCAGCGCGGAGCCGTCCGGATACCACTCGGCGGAGACGTCGCCGGGCAGGTCGAGGGCGAGGTCGGTCTGCTCGCCGGTGGCCACGTCCCACACCATCGGCTCCCAGCGGCCGCGGCGCTGGTGGCCCACCAGGAGGCGGGTGTCGCCGTCGACCGGGGCGAAGCCGAGGACTTCCAGGCCGAGCTCGACCGTGCCGCCCTCGCTGTCGTCGAGCTCGGCGACGGTCGAGCCGTCGGTGCGCACGACGCGCAGCGCGGAGTGCATCGCGTCGCCGTGCTCCGTGTGCTCGATGGCGATGAGGGTGCCGTCGTGGGAGAGGTCGCCGAGGCCCGCCGACTCGCGGTGGCGGTAGATCTCGGCGGGGGCGTCGCCGGGGGCGGCGTCGGCGCGGACGATGTGGATCGTCGTGCCGACCTCGTCCGTGGAGCGGCCGACGACGACCGTGCGCCCGTCGCGGCCGATGGCGAGGCCCGCCGGATACGACGGCTCCAGGCCCGGCACGGCGGGCTCGTCCGTGCCGCTGCCGTCGAAGGGCTGGCGCATCCACACGCCGAACTCGTCGCCGTCCTTGTCGTTGAACCACCAGATCCAGCGGCCGTCCGGCGCGAGCAGGCCGTCCGTCGTGCCGTTCGGCCGGTCGGTGACCTGGCGCTGCTCGCCCGTGGCGCGGTCCCACGCGTACAGCTCGTACGTCCCTGTGGCGTTCGACACGAACAGGGAGTGGTCGGGGGCGTCCTCGGCCCAGTCCGGCAGGGAGACGCGGGGCGCGCGGAAGCGCTTCTCCCAGTCGGGCGTCGGCCCCGTCCCCGACGACGTGGTGCCCGACGACGTGGTCCCCGACGGTGTGGCACCCTCGCCCCGGCCCGTCCCCGCGCTCGGCCCCGTACCCGCATTCGGCTGCGTACCCGTGTCACTCATGGCCCCATAGTGCCTGGCCGGGGCGCCCTCCCGCTGGCGAGGGTCCCCAGCCTGTGGATAACTTTCCGGGCCGGCCCGCTCAGCCGGGTCCCGGCCGCAGCCACGCCTCCCGCTGCGGCGACCCGAACGCGCCCAGCTTCGCGTAGGACCAGGCGCGAAGGACCTCGTGGGCGACCCCGTCCCCGGGCGGCACCGACGCGACGACCACGTCCGTCATGTGCCGGGACAGCAGGAGGTCCCGCAGCCGGGTGGCCACGCCCTCCATGCGGTAGTCCGGCAGGACCATCAGTTCCGTGAGCACGAAGAGGCGGCCCGCCCCCGCGCGCCCGGCCGCGTCGGCGGGCAGGACGTCCCGCAGGGAGTCCAGGAGCGCGCTGCCCCGCGCGGCCCGGAACCCGTACAGACAACCGGCGAGCACCGCACCGGAGTCGGCCGTCACCATGTCGAAGTCGGGCTCCTGGACATGCCGTTCGAACCGCTCAAGGAACGCCTTCCGGTCGGCGCCGCCGGGCTCGCCGCTGCCGCCGGGACCACCCGACCCGCCGGTCCTGCCGGTCACGTCGAACCCGCCGGTCCCGCCCGGCCCGTAGCACTCCACGTACACGTTCGCGATCGACTCGCGCTGCTGCTCCGCCTGCCACCGGGTCAGCCGTCGCAAGAACACCTCAGTCATCCACGCCTCCCACCCCGCGCCCCGCGACCCCGAGCCGCCCCGCCCCGCACGCCGCACCTGGACTCCGCATGGTGACACCACAGGACCGCTCGCGGAACTACGCGCGGACGACGAGCTGCGGGAGAACGCGCCGAGTGCGCGCCCGGGCGCGCGCGTGGCTCGCGCGCCGCGGCCCCCCGACGCGGGCGAACCGGCACCCGCCGGCCCCCGCGTCACGTCCGCAGCACCGTCCCTCTCCGCTCGAACTCCATCAGCGCCTCCACCTGCCCGGCCGGCGTGCTCCCGAGCGCCCGCTCAAGCAGCCACAGGGACCCGTCGATCCCGGAGCTGACCCCGCCAGCGCAGACCAGGTTCCCGTCGTCGACGACGCGGGCGTCGCGGACGTCGGCGCCCCGTTCGCGCAGGTAGTCCTTCGCGCGATGGTGCGTGGTGCAGGGGCGGTCGCCGACGACTCCGGCCGCGTGCAGCACGATCACGCCGGTGCAGACGCCGAGCAGCGTGAGGTCGGGGCGGACGGCCTCCTTCAGGGCGCGGGTCAGGCGGCCCTTCTTGATCTCGGCCCAGATCCCGGCGCCGTCCCGCTGCGCGAAGCCGCCGCCGGGCACGACGATCACATCGGCCGCGTCCGGGTCCCAGGCGCCGACGTCCGTCACCCGCGTACCGAAGCGACCGGTGAAACCACCCGGGCCGCCGCTCGTGACCAGTTCCGTCTCGACCCGCTGCCCGACGGAGCGCGCGGCGCCGAAGACCTCCAGGGGACCGGCGAAGTCCAGCTCCTCGACGCCGTCGAAGACGACGATGTGCACGCGCAGCGGACCCCGCCCGCGTCCCCCATCGCGTCTGTCACCGCCTCCATCGCCTCCATCGTCCCGCCGCTCCCGCGCCGCCGCGCTCCCCGCGCCCCAAGCCGTCGCCCCGGCCGCCCCCACGGCGGCCGTCGACCTCAGCAGACCCCTGCGGTCCATCCCGGCCCTCCTCGCTCTCGTTCAACTCCCGTATTCGTGTGGACAGTTGGTCGTCCGGTACGAGGGCGGGGTTCCCGCGGGCCGGGAGATTTCGATGGGGGAGCCAAGCAGGTGAAGGGCCTCCACGCAGCGCCACTCACCGGCTACGGTGAGCGTCTGGACGCCGGACGGGGGCGCACGTCTGCTCGGGCGGAGGAGCCGATGGGCCAACAGCGAGCGGACACAGGCCAGTTGACACGGCTGCGCCTCGACGAACTGCTCGAAGAGCTGGCCGCGCGGATCACCGCGGTCCGCGGCACCCGGGACCGGCTGCACAGCCTCCTGGAGGCGGTGCTCTCGGTCGGCAGGGAGCTTGACCTGGCCCAGGTGCTCAGACGCATCGTGGAGACGGCGGTCGCCCTCGTCGACGCCGAGTACGGCGCGCTCGGCGTGATCGGCCAGGGCCGGATGCTGGACGAGTTCCTGCCGGTCGGCATCAGCGACGAGCTGCGTGCCCAGATCGGCGAACTGCCCTCCGGGCACGGACTGCTGGGCGAGCTGATCCGCAACCCGCAGCCGCTGCGCCTCGCGGAGCTGTCCGACCACCCCGCGTCGTCCGGCTTCCCGCCGCACCACCCGCCGATGCACTCGTTCCTCGGCGTCCCCATCCGCGTACGCGACAAGGTCTTCGGCAACATCTACCTGACCGGCAAGCACGGCGGCGCGGAGTTCGACGCCGAGGACGAGTCGGTGCTCTCCACCCTCGCGGTCGCGGCCGGGGTGGCGGTGGAGAACGCCCGCCTGTACGAGGAGGCGCGGCTGCGCGAGCGCTGGCTGCAGGCGAGCGCGGAGGTCACCGGCGCGGTGCTCTCGGGCGCGCCGGAGACGCAGGTCCTTGAGCTGATGGTGGAGCGGGCCAAGGAGATCACGTCCGCCGAGCTGGGCGTGATCGAACTCATGCGGGGCGAGGGCGAGTTGCGGGTCGAGATCGCGCTCGGCCTGGGCTCCGAGGCGCACCGCGGCGCCACCCTGCCGCGCGAGGGCTCGTTCGCGGGGGCCGCGCTCGACGCCCAGGCCCTCGTGTCCGCGTCCGATGTGCGCAAGGACGCCCGGGTGACGTTCAAGGCCGACCGCTGGGAGGGGCTCGGCGCCGCCGTCGCCGTACCGATGAGCACGCGCGACGACGTGCGCGGCGTCCTGCTGCTCGCCCGCAGCAGCGGCCGCCCCGGCTTCTCCGAGGCCGAGACCACCCCCCTGACGGGCTTCGCGGGCCAGGCCGCGCTCGCCCTCGAACTCGCCGACCGGCGCCGCGACGCCGAGCAGATGAGCCTCCTTGAGGACCGCGACCGCATCGCCCGCGATCTGCACGACCTGGCGATCCAGCGGCTGTTCGCGACCGGCATGACGCTGCAGAGCGTGCAGCGGTTCGTGGAGCACCCGGGCGCCGCCGAGCGGCTGCGCAGGGCCGTCGACGACCTCGACGCCACCATCAAGATCATCCGCTCCACCATCTTCGGCCTGCGCGACCACGAGGCGCCCGGCGGCGCGGCCGGTCTGCGCGTCCGCACGGTCCGGGCGATCGAGGACGCGGCCGCCGCCCTCGGCTTCACCCCCGCCCTGCGCATGGAGGGCCTGATCGACACCGACGTCCCCCGCGCGGTCGCCGACGACGTGGTCGCCGTCCTCAACGAAGCCCTGTCCAACGTCGCCCGGCACGCCCGCGCCCGCCGCGCCGAGGTGTCCCTGGTCGTACGCAAAGGGGTGCTCGAACTGACGGTCGTGGACGACGGGGTGGGGATCGAGGCGGGGGCGGGGCAGGCCGCGGGGCAGGCCGCCGGGGCTGGAGCCGAGCGGGGCGCCGGGCTGCGGAACCTCGCCGAGCGGGCCGAGCGGCTCGGGGGCGAGCTGGTGGTGCGGGCGGGGGAGCGGCGGGGGACGCGGCTGGAGTGGAGGGTGCCGGTGGCGGGGGTGGGGTCGGGGTAGGGCCGGTGGGCCCGGCTTCCGGTGGGACGGCGGGCCCACCCCGGGACCGGCCGGTGTCACCCCTGGGCGGTCGGCCTCAGCGCACGAGCCCGATCGCCTCGATCTCGATCATCCACTCCGGGTCGGCGAGCGAGGACACCTCCACGAACGACTCCGCGAGGTGGGGCTTGTCCGGGAAGTGCTCGGCGCGCAGCGCGGCGAAGACGTCCTGCCTCGCGATGTCGGTGACGAACACGGTGGCCTTGACCACGTCGGCGAGGCTGGAGCCCGCGTTCGTCAGGACGGTCGACAGGTTGGCGAGCGCCTGCCGGGCCTGCGCCTCGAAGTCCCCGGCGCCGACGGTGGCCCCCTGGGCGTCGATCGGGGCCTGGCCGGAGGTGAAGACCAGGTTGCCGACGCGGACGCCGAGCGAGATGCCCGCGGACTCGTACCAGTCGGGATCCGCGGTGACGCGTACGCGCTCGGCGGCGGGCTGGGCAACGGACATGCTGATGACACTCCTTCAGGGTGGTGGCGTGATCCATGGGGGACAGCCACGGAGTGCGGTGATCCATTCCCGGGGGCCCGTCCCACCCGCAGGGGACACCCACCCGTATTCAGCCCGTCCGGCGTTTGAGGACGAGGCGCGGAGCGCCGATCAGCGGGGTCCGGGGGGGCAGCTCCCGGTTTCGGGAAGGGGCGGGGCCGGGGAGAGCTCAACGGGCGGGCCGCCCCTGCGACGGCGGCGAACCGGGCCCCGCCTTGGCCCGGTCACCCGGCGGAGCGACCTGCGCGGCGAGGACGGCGGCCTGCACCCGCCGCTCGACGCCCAGCTTGGCCAGCATCCGGGAGATGTGGTTCTTCACGGTCTTCTCGGAGAGATACAGCTTCCCGCCGATCTGCCGGTTGGTGAGCCCCTCCCCGATGAGCGCGAGGATGGCACGCTCGCGTTCGTTGAGGACGGACAGCCGGGCGTCCTCGGGCGGCAGTTCGCTCTCGGGCCCGCGCAGCGACCGCATCAGCCGGGCCGTCGTGGCCGGGTCGAGCAACGACTGCCCGGCGGCGACGGTCCGTACCGCCGTCACCAGGTCGGACCCCTTGATCTGCTTGAGTACGTAGCCCGCGGCGCCCGCCATGATGGCGTCGAGCAGCGCGTCCTCGTCGTCGAACGAGGTGAGCATCAGGCACGCCAACCCCGGCATGAGCGCGCGCAGTTCACGGCACACGGTGATGCCGTTCCCGTCGGGCAGGCGGACGTCGAGGACGGCGACGTCGGGCCGCAGCGCGGGCCCCCTGGCCAGCGCCTGCTCCCCGCTGGCGGCCTCCCCGACCACCTCGATCCCGGGCTCGCCGTCGAGCAGGTCGCGCAGGCCGCGCCGGACGACCTCGTGGTCGTCGAGCAGGAAGACACGGATGGGGCGTGGCGGGGTGCCGGGGTCGGCCGGATCCGGTGCTGCGGCAGTGCTGTCCATGTCTACCCCTTGGTCGGCCGGGCGGGTCCATCGGTCTGCCGGTCGGCGGCTCTGCCACGCGGAGGGGGCGCCGGTGTCGGCGTCGGTGTCCGTGCCTGTACGGCGGGGTGGTGATGCCCATGGCCGTCCGAGGGTGGCGAACCGTGCCCCTTCGAGGGTGACGGTAAGGGCTTGCTCCCTGCCAGGGGCCGAACGGCCCGGCCGGGGCCGGACGCCGGGGCCGAGCGGCCCCGTACGAGGGCCACTCGGCCCTCGCGCGACGCGACCCGCCCGGGGCATTGTTGAGTACGGAACAACCCTCGACACGGGATTCCGGTGCCGCGGCGGAGCCGCACTCCGCCGCACCGGATCCGTCCCCGGTGCGGCATGGCTGAGTACAAGTCCAGCGACCACCGCACCCGCCTGCGCGGCCGCAGGGGAGCGGCCGCGCAGGCGCATCAATCCGGCGGCGCCGACGCTGACGGTCGCGGCGGCGGTCCTCGCGGGGGCGGCGGCCGTGCTCAGCTCGCGCACATCGGCGCGCGGCGCGGAACGCGTGCCGGCCCGACCCGGGACGCCCCCGGCGTCACTTGCCCCCGGCCAGGGTGTGCGCCACCAGCGCGTTGGCGTGCCCGTGCCCCAGCCCGTGCTCGGCCTTGAGCCACTTCACGAGATCCATGTGCTTGCTCAGCTCGGACCCCCGAATGAGCTCCACCCACTCCGAGACGGGACGCCCGTACTTCGCCTCGATCGAAGGAAAGTAACTCGCGGGCCCCTTCACAGCGGCATCAGACATCTCAACACCCTCCCCGGGTCTCACGCTCGGTCTTCGGCCTCACGCTCGGTCTTTTCGCACATAGGACCACCCCCGCCCCGAGGACTCATCGCCTCCGCGAAGTGATCCACGTCACGAATCCCCGAGCGGCCCACCCTCTCGCCTTCAGGTGCAACCCTTCGGTTGCACTGGGCCTGCCTATGTGCAACCCTGGAGTTGCACCACCCGTCGAGAGCGAGACGACCGAAGGAGCCCGCCATGAGTGACACCGGCAGCAGCGCGCCCGCCCCGCAGAGCCCGCACACCCTGCCCGACCGGATCGAGCGCGAGACCCTGATCGCCGCTTCCCTGGACCGGGTCTGGTCGCTGGTGACCGAGCCCGGGTTCTGGGTGGCCGACAAGGCGAGCCTGGCGGGGACCACGGCCAGGGAGGGGGAGTCGATGGTGGCGAGGAACCCGGAGTACGGGGACTATCCGGTACGGGTGGAGAAGGTCGAGCCGCAGACGTACGTGGCGTACCGCTGGGCCAGCGCGTTCCCCGGCGAGGAACTGCGGGCCGACAACAGCACCCTCGTGGAGTTCACGCTGACCTCGGAGGGCGACAAGACCCGCCTCCGCGTCGTGGAGAGCGGCTTCGCGGCGCTGGCCGGGTCCGAGGAACTGCGCGCCCAGGCCGTACGGGACAACACCGGCGGCTGGCCCCAGGAGCTCGACGCGCTCAAGCAGCGAGCCGAGCAGCCGTCCACGTGACCGACCAGGAACCACCCGTCGACGAGGCCGTGGGCGGCGGGGCCCCCGACAGCGTCGTGGGTGAGGCCGTGGACGGTGTTCTCGCCGCGCTGGCCGACCCGACCCGGCGTCGGCTCCTCGACCTGCTCGCCGCGCGCGGCGAGGCCACCGCGACGAAGCTCGCCGACCAACTCCCCGTCTCCCGCCAGGCCGTGGTCAAGCACCTCACGGTCCTCGACGCCGCCGGCCTGGTCTCCGGCAACCGGGTCGGACGCGAGATGCGGTACGCGGTACGGCCCGCGGCGCTGAACGTCACGGCCCGCTGGATGGCCGCCCTCGCAGCCGACTGGGACCGACGCCTCGCGGCCATCAAGCACATCGCGGAGGCAGCGGAGCGGGACGCACGCTAGGCGCGCCCGATGCGTCCGGTACTCGCCCTGTACCGGTACTCGCCCTGTACTCGCCCTGACCGTCAGCGGCCCCCGCCCGCACTCGGCTCGGGCCCGGTTGGCCGGGGTGCCCGCCCCCGGCACCCGCCCCGCCCCGGCGCCCCAGCCCCGCCCTCACAAATGCAGCATCTGCATCAACTCCCCGCTCCGCACTCCGGTCGCCACCCGCGGTGCCTCCTCCCCGGGGCGCACCCACCCGGCCCGCTCCGCCGCCGCGACGGCCGCCGCCTCCGCCTCGTCGGCCGCCGCGTTCAGCGACTGGTTCGCGCCCAGTTCGCCCGCCTTCGCGGCCGCCCCCGCCGCCTGTGCCGCCTTGAGGGCCGCTGCGCAGGCGGCGACGGCGAGTTCGCTGTCGGCGTCGTGGATCTGTCCCATGCGGGCCGCCTGCGCGGCGGACGCCGCGGCGTTCCTCGCGCAGCGCGAGTCCGCCGCCGGGTCGGGGTCGCCCTCGTCGAGTACGGCGATCGCCTGCGCGGACACCCGCGCCGCATGAGCCGCCTTCCAGACGACCCCCTCGTCCACGCCCTGGTCGGCCGCCTCGGCGCCCTCGTCCACGCCCGGGCCGTCCGCCTCGGCACCCCCCTCCGCGCCCCGCCCCCGCTCGATGTGCCTGCTCACAGCCGCAGCCCGCGCCGCCGCACTCCGCGCCCGAGCCGAGTGCCCCGCCCGCAGTGCGCCCCCGGCCGCACCCTCGGCCGCGGACCCGGACGCCGATTCCACCGCAGGCGCAGCCTCGACCTCCGCCCCGGCCCCGCGCCCCGCCCCACCCCGAGGCGCCCCGCCCGAAACCTCATCCCGCTCAGATCCGCTCACGCCCCAACTCCTTCACGACGTCCGCTCCACAACGACCCCTCGCCGGAACGTCCCTCGCCGGAACGTCCCTCACGGGAACACCCCTCACAAGAACAACCCCAACCCCTCGTCCACCGACCACACCTGCCAGCTCATCGCGAGCAGCGCCACCGCCGAGATCAGCGCCATCATCAGGTTCTGCCCCTGCTCGGCCCAGTCGTGGATCATGAGGACGAGGTAGATCAGATTGAGTACGAGGCCGCAGGCCAGGGCGATCGGGGTGAGGAAACCGGCGATCAGGCCGAGGCCCAGGGCCAGTTCCGCGTACGCGACGACGTAGGCCATCAGCCGGGGGCGCGGCTTCACCACGGTGTCGAAGCCGCGGCGCACCACGGGCCACCTGTGCTTCTCGGCGATGCCCGCCGCCCAGCCGATGCCCCCGCCGGTGAACCACGTCTTCTTGTCCTTGTGCCGCCAGCTCTCCAGCCACCACAGCCCGAGCCCGATCCGGAGGATCGCGAACCACTCCGCGCCGCTGAGCCAGATCGTCTGCATCACGTGCCCTTCCCGTCGCCCGCTTGTTCCCGCGGCCGCTCGCCCGTTCATGTCTGACGATCCGTCAGTTCAGCGGATGCCCCGCGAGAGCGCAAGGCCTCGCGCACCCCGCGCGCCCCGCGCGGCCGCCTCCCCGACTTCGCGCTGCCGCTTGCCGTGCGGCCCGCCTCGCCATAGCCTCGATCTGATGGGTCGTCAGATTCGGGCCGGTGGATCCGGCGGGCGGTGAGGGGACACAGCGTGAGCGGCAAGGGCAATGAGAGCGGCGCCAAGGACATCCCGAAGGTCATCAGCGTGGACGATCACGTCATCGAGCCCGCGCACCTCTTCGAGACCTGGCTCCCGGCCAAGTACCGCGACCGGGGCCCGCAGCCCTTCACCGCGGGCATCGGCGAACTGGCGTACGTGGGCGGGAAGTACCGCTTCACCACCGACCCGGAGGGTCAGGTCACGGACTGGTGGCGGTACGAGGACGAGATCTTCCCGTACAAGCGCATCATCGCCGCCGTCGGATTCTCCCGGGACGAGATGACGCTCGACGGGATCACGCGGGAGCAGATGCGCCGCGGCTGCTGGGACCCCAAGGCGCGGCTCGCGGACATGGACTTGAACCACGTCGAGGCCTCGCTCTGCTTCCCCACCTTCCCGCGCTTCTGCGGCCAGACCTTCGCGGAGGCCAAGGACAAGGAGGTGGGGCTCGCGTGTGTCCGCGCGTACAACGACTGGATGGTCGAGGAGTGGTGCGGGGACAGCGGGGGGCGCCTGATCCCGCTCTGTCTCATCCCGCTGTGGGACGTGGAGCTCGCCGTCGCGGAGATCAGGCGGAACGCCGCGCGCGGGGTGCGGGCCGTGACCTTCAGCGAGATCCCGACCTATCTCGGGCTGCCCTCGATCCACTCCGGCCACTGGGACCCGTTCTTCGCGGCCTGCGAGGAGACCGGGACGGTCGTGAACATGCACATCGGCTCGTCGTCGCAGATGCCCGCCGCCTCACCGGACGCGCCCCCCGCCGTCCAGGCCTCGCTGTCCTTCAACAACGCGATGGCCTCGATGATGGACTTCCTCTTCTCGGGGGTCCTTGTGAAGTTCCCTCGGCTGAAACTGGCGTACAGCGAGGGGCAGATGGGGTGGATTCCGTACGCCCTGGAGCGCGCCGACGACGTCTGGGAGGAGCACCGGGCGTGGGGCGGCGTGAAGGACCTGATCCCCGAGCCGCCGTCGACGTACTACTACCGGCAGATCTTCTGCTGCTTCTTCCGCGACAAGCACGGCATCGAGGCGATCGAGACGGTCGGGGTGGACAACGCCACCTTCGAGACGGACTACCCCCACGTCGACTCCACCTGGCCGCACACGAAGCAGGTCGCGACCGACCACGTGGGCCACCTCCCGGAGGACGTGGCCTACAAGCTGCTGCGCGGCAACGCGATTCGTATGCTGGACCTGCCGTTTGACCAAGACCGGACGGCCGCGGCCACGGCCTGACGCCACGGCCCGCGACGCACCGTGCGAGAGGCAGGCGGACCGGATGTCGCATCCCACCTCGGAGGCCCTGACCACGCTGGCGCGCGCGTATGTGCGCCGGGCGCCGGGGTCCCTCGGCAAGGCGGCGCTGGCCTCCCGGTATCTGAACGCCCGCCTGCGGGAGCACCCCCGGCGCCGCGTGGTGGACGTCGACTTCGGGGCGCGGGGAGCGGAGGGGGTGCCGGGCGCGCCCGGGGTGCGGTTCGCCGTCGACACCCAGGACCTCATCCAGCGCTACCTCTACCTGTTCGGCTCGTGGGAGCCCCACATGACGCGGTGGCTGCGCGGCCGGCTCCGCCCCGGGGACACGTTCGTCGATGTCGGGGCCAACATCGGCTACTTCGGCGTGCTGGCCTCGCGGCTCGTCGGGCCGACCGGGCGGGTGGTGACGGTCGAGGCCTCGCCCGTGTTCCACGAGCGGCTGCTGCGGCAGGTGCGGCTCAACGCCTGCGGGAACGTCCGGGCGCTCAACGCCGCGGTGTCCGACCGGGCGGAGACGCTGACGTTCGTCCTGGCCAGCTCGCACAACATGGGGGCGAACAGCATCGTCCCCTACGACGGCCCCGCCGAGTCGAAGTTCGACATCGAGGCCCGCCCGCTGCCGGAGCTGCTCGACGCCGAGGAGATCGCCACCGCCCGCGTGATCAAGGTCGACGTCGAGGGCGCCGAGGGCGGCGTCGTCCGCGGCATGGCCCCGATGCTCGACCGGCTGCGCCCCGACGCCGAGGTGACCGTGGAGGTGACCCCGGACCGCATGCGCCAACTCGGCGAGTCGGCCGATGAGTTGATGGCGCTCATGCGGGAGCACGGATTCCACGCCTACCGGATCGCCAATGAGTACGCCGTCGGGACCTACCCTGCGGCCCTGCGCGGCCCGGCCGCCGCGCCGGTCCGGCTGCGGGGGCCCGTGGTCGAGGAGAGCGACCTGATCTTCTCGCGGGTCGACGCGGAGACGTTGTAGCCGGGGGCACGGCCTGGCGCGGGCCCGCTCAGCAGCTCCACTCGAAGCCCCCCAGCGCCCGCGCCCGCGCCTGCACCACCGCCATCCGCACCTCCCGCTCGGCGGCGTCCGTGTGCGCGGGCTGACTCGTCGCCTGGCCGGGCCACTTGCGGTAGAGCAGGCCCACCTCGGCGGAGAACCAGCCGCGGGACACCGCGTTCAGGGCGAGCAGGAGGCCGGTGTCCTCCGAGGCGGGGAGCGCCATCCAGCCGCCGAGCGCGACGAGCAGGTCGCGGCGGACGAAGAGCGTCGCCGGATGGACCGGCGCGCGGTAGTCGTGCGCGGCCCAGTGGTCGAGCACGGCCCGGCGCTCGATCGGCCCCTGCCCGGGATCCCCGGGGAACCCGACGGTCGTGCCGTCCGGCAGCAGGTCGAGGACGCGGGACGTGGCCCACCCCAGCGTCGGATCGCTCTCCAGGGCGGCCAGATCGCGGGCCAGCGCCCCCGGGGACAGCTGGTCGTCGGCGTCGAGGACCTTGACGTAGGGGCCGTCCGCGTGGCCCAGGGCCAGGGTGCGGGCGACGCCGGGCCCGCCGGGCCGGCCCTGGCGGAACGTCACGCGGCTGTCGTCGGGGACGTGCGGGGCGACGCCCTCGCCCAGGCCGTCCTGCTGGATCACCCAGTGCCACTCCCACCCCTCGGGGAGCCGTTGCGCGCGCAGTGATTCGTAAGCGCCCGTGAGGTACGGGGCGGAGGGTCCGTGGACTGCCGTGATGATGACGACGCGCCTGCGCACGGCACGCACCACCTTTCCGGGGAGCGGTGAAGGGGTGTCGTACACCCCTCAACGAGATATTCGCCGACAGGGGTTCGGGTAGGGGCCAACAGGGGTTGCATGTAGGTGGAACAGATCTTTTGTCGTAATCCGGCCCCGGTGTCGCGAGTTGCACCATGAGATGCGCCATGAGTGGCGCCATCGGATGCGCCACGAGAGGCGTCATGAGAGGTGCCGCGAGTATTGAAAGAGCTCTGCAATTCGACGCATTGACGCATTGCGGAGGGCGCAATCGCGGTAAAGCCACAGGTCGACGAGGGCATGGAAGGGCCCGATCGCTGGCGACGGGGGATGCACCAGCGATCGGGCTGTGCCCAACCGTAACAAGCCTGCTGGCGCCGGGGGAAGGAATGGGCCGGAGTTGGCCAGTTGTGAGCGGGATCACGCGCCGCGGACCCCGGTGGAAAACAGCGAACCTTCACCTTTCGCACGGCGGTGCGTACGAGAGCCGGGGCAGATACTCACGCCAATTCTCCGGCGTCAGGACACCGTGTGTGGTCGAGCAAATACGGCGAATGGCCTCGTCGGTGTCGAGGTTCCACAACCGGACGGTATCCGTGCCGCTCGAAACTCCGAGCATGTGACCTTGAGGGCTGAACGACAGGAAACTTCCCGTCTTGGCGTTGGGGCTCATCGACTGGCCGATGGCCGCGGTCCGCGCGGGGTGGGTGACGTCCCAGAGCCGGACCGTGTTGTCGTTGCCGCCGCTCGCCAGGGTCCGGCCGTCCTCGCTGAACGTGAGGGACACGAGCGCGTCGGTGTGGCCGGTGAGGGGGGAGCCGAGGCGGGTCGCCCGGCGCGGGTCGGAGATGTCCCAGAGCCGGACCGTGCTGTCGTCGCTGCCGCTGGCCAGGGTCCGGCCGTCCGGGCTGTGGACGAGGGTGTTGATGGGGCCGAGGTGTCCCGTGAGGGGCTTGCCGAGCGGGGTGGCGCGGCGCGGGTCTGCCACGTCCCAGAGCCGCAGGGTGGCGTCCGAGCTGCCGCTGGCGAGCGTCCGGCCGTCGGGGCTGAAGGCGAGGTCGTTGACGTACCCCTTGTGGCCGGTGAGCGGGGCGCCGAGCGGGCGGGGGCGGGCCGGGTCGCCGACGTTCCACAGCCGGATGGTGCGGTCCTCGTAGGCGGTGGCGAGGACGCGCCCGTCCGGGCTGAAGGCCATCGCGGCCGCGAACCGGGTGCGCAGTTCGACGGCGGGACCGTAGGAGACGGGGCGGGACGGGTCGCTGACGTTCCACAGCCGGACCGAGCGGGCTCCGGTGAGCACGGCGAGGGTGTCGCCGTCGGGGGAGAACGTCGGGGTGCGCACCGCCCCCGACCCGGGCTTGAACGGTTTGCTCAGCGCCTCGGGCCGCTCGGGCCGCCGCACGTCCCACAGCCGGACCTTCTCGTCGCGCGCGGCGGTGGCGAGCACCTTCCCGTCGGGGCGGAACGAGCCGATGCGGCCGATCATGTCCGACGTCGGGATCGACCACAGGCGGACCTTGTTGTCGCCGCTGCCCGTCGCGAGCGTCCGCCCGTCGGGGCTGAACCCGAGGGCGTACACCTCCCCGCCGCTTCCCGACAGCGGTACGCCGACCTGCGACGGGTGCGCCGGATCGCGGACGTTCCACAGGCTCGCCGTGCTGTCCGCGCTGGCGGCCGCGAGCATGGTCCCCGCGGGGTTGAAGGCCACCGACCAGACGGGGCCGGTGTGGCCGGTCAGGGGTGCGCCGAGGGAGGCCGCGCGGCGGGGGTCGGTCACGTCCCAGAGCCGGACGGTGTTGTCGGAGCCGCCGCTGGCGAGGGTGCGGCCCTCGTGGTCGAACGCCACCGAGTGCACGGTGTCCGTGTGGCCGGTGAGGACCCGCTTGATCGGCTCGGGGCGGCGCGGGTCGGCGGTGTCCCACAGCCTGATGGTGCCGTTGTCGCCCCCGGCCGCCAGGGTCCGCCCGTCGGGGCTGAACGCCACGGAGCGCACGGCGGCGGTGTGGCCGGTCAGGGTGCCGAGCGCCTTGGGACGGCCGGGCTTCCGCACGTCCCACAGGCCGACGGTGTGGTCCTCGCTGGCGGAGGCCAGCGTGCGCCCGTCCGGGCTGAACGCGAGCAGGTAGACCGTGCCGCCGTGCCCGGTCACGGGCTTCCCGATCGGGCGCGGACGGCGCGGATCCCGTACGTCCCACAGCCGGATCGTGCCGTCGTCGGACGCGCTGGCGAGGGTGGTGCCGTCGGGGCTGAACACCGCGGTGCTCACCCAGCTCCTGTGGCCGGTGAGGGGTTCGCCGAGGGGCTTGGGGCGGGACCGGTCGTGGACGTCCCACAGCCGGACGGTCCGGTCGTAGCTCGCGGTGGCGAGGAGCCGTCCGTCGGGGCTGAACGAGGTGAGGTAGACGGCGCCGGTGTGGCCGAGCAGCGGGGTGGCGAGGGGCGCGTTGACGATCGAGAGCAGCCGGTTCCTCGTACCCTCGTCGTCCGGTCGCAGGCGGTGTGCCACCAGGTCGAGCTGGGCGGACAGCGACGGATCCGTGGACTGGGCGCGGTCGGCCTCGGCGGTCACCTGCTCGAAGACCGCGTCGTTCCGCTTGGCCACCGCGTCGTTGCGCTGCTGCGAGGCGACCACCGCGGAGACGACGGCCAACAGCGCCAGGGCGACGAGCGCCGCCACCGCGCCCCGGCTGATCCACAGGATGCGCCGGCGCAGCCCGGCCGACGCGGCCAGGAACTCCGCGGCGCCGCGGGTCAGGAAGGTGTCGCCGGTGGACTCCGCCCAGGCGCGCGCCCGCTCCAGGCGCGAACCCCGGTAGAGCAGCGCCGCGTCCCGGCCGGAGTCCTCCCAGGCCCTGCCGTCCTCCTCCAGGCGCTGGCGCAGCAGATGGTCGCCGCGGTCCTCGTCGATCCAGTCGCGCAGCCGCGGCCAGGCGTGCAGCAGCGCCTCGTGCGTGATCTCCACGGTGTCGGCGTCGAGGGTCACGAGCCGGGCGCGCACCAGCGCCTCCAGGGACTCCTCGGTCTTGTCCGGGTTCGTCGACTCCTCCGCCAACTGCCGCCGCGTCCCCCGCCTGCGGGTGGCCTGGGTGTCCTCGCCGAGGTGGACGAGGCGGAGCAGCAGCAGCCGGGCCGCGGAGCGTGCCGCCGGGTCGAGGCCGGACCAGGCGCGCTCGGCGGTCGCCGCCACCGCCCCCTGGATGCCGCCCGCCGCGCGGTACCCGGCCAGCGTCAGCTTCCCCGTCTTGCGCCGCTGCCAGGTGGCGAGCAGCGCGTGCGAGAGGAGCGGGAGGACGCCCGCGTCGTGCGCCCCGCGCGGGCCGCCCGTGCTCACCTCCCGCACGATCAGCTCCGCGAGCCCGGGTTCGAGTTCGAGACCGACGGCCTTGGCCGGTCCGGTCACCGCGTTCCGCAGCTCCGTGGTGGTCAGCGGCCCGAGCACCATGTGCCGGTGCTGGAGCGCGTCGGCCAGCTCGGGGTAGCCGAGGCACTCCTCGTAGAAGTCGGCGCGGATGCCGAGGACGACGAGGGCGGGCGCGGGGTCGTCCGGGCCGCCCGGTCCGTCGGGTCCTTCGGGGGCGGCGGGCGCGCAGGCCGCGTGCAGGAGCTGGATGAACGTACGCCGCTCGGCCTCGTCGGAGCAGAGGGTGAAGGCTTCCTCGAACTGGTCGACGATGAGGACGGGGCGGGGGGTGGGGGGCGCTTGGCGCTCGGCCGGGGCGGGGTCCTGGACCTTGGCCGAGGCGGGGCCCTGGCCCTCGGCCGAGGCGGAGTCCTGGCTTTCGGCCCAGGCGGTGAGGGCGGCACGCACAGCGGGGCCGAACTGGGGCGTATCGGGACCTATGTCCGATACGACACGACCGAGCCCCGGTATGCGCCCGGCCAACGCGCCGACCGGATCGGCTCCCGGCACGAGCTGCAGCACCGGGCTGTTCTCCGCGCCCGGGGCGCCGCCCTGCAAGGTGGGCACCAGACCGGCGTTGAGCAGGGAGGACTTCCCCGCCCCCGAGGCGCCCACGAGCATGACGAGGCCGCCCGACCTCTCGGCCGCGCGGAGCTGGGCGACGAGGGCGTCCGTACTGCGCTCCCGGCCGAAGAACCACTGCGCGTCCTGCTCGCGGTACGAGGCGAGCCCGCGGTAGGGGCACACGGCGGGCACGGCCGGGGTGTCGGCGGGGGCCCGTTCCTCGTCCTGTCCGGCGGCAGCGGCCCGGTCCCCGGCGGTGTCGGCTACCGAGAGCTCCCAGAGGCGCTGCCACTGGGCGAGGTCGTACAGGCCGGTGGACACCGGGGTGGGCCGCTTGCGCCGGGCTTCGGGTATCAGGACGTGCAGGACCGCGGCGAGGGCGGCGAAGTGGGCGGGCACGTTGTTCGCCCGTCGCCAGTCGCTGATGCGCTGCGCGGACACCCGTACGGGCCGCCCGCGGTCGTCGACGCGCTGCAGTTGCCCGACCGCTTCGGCGACGCGCTTGAGGGGCGGATTTCCGGCCTCCTGATACAGCAGCGCGAGGCGTTCCGCGAAGGCGGTACGTGCCCCCGAGTCGGAACCCAAGGCCTCCACCCCTTACTTCCGCCGCACCTGGACATCCGGACCGGAAAACTCACTTTATACGCCTGACCTGCGGCGAAGTGGGCCGGACAATACCGGAAGCTCCTCAGCCGGACCCTCAACTGGCAGGATCGCGGCGCAGTAGCGAACCAACCGCGAGGCGTCAGGGCAGGCCACCGGGCCCGGCGCTCGGAGAGGTGTCACATGGCGCTGCACCCTCCTGGCTGGTTTTCGCCCTTCGGTCCGCGTCGCTCCGGCGCGGGTCGACGCCGCCCGCCTCGTTAGGTACCGGTCCCCACGAGGGGAGGGACCGGTACCGATACGACGCGGAGTCTGCCGCCCGGACGTCGGTCAATCGGCGCCGGGGGCGCCGGGGCCGACGAGGCCGTCGAGCCAGTCGTCGAGGCGGGCCCCCTGGCTGACCATCACATCCGGATCGCGGAGGGCGTTGGCCAGCAGGGACATGCCCTGGTACGCGCCCACGAAGGCGAGCGCGAGCCCCCCGGGATCAGGCAGCCCCAGCTCGCGGAACTGCCGCTCGGCCCAGTCGAGCAGCTGCCGGACGACCTTGCCCGCCTCCTTGTCGAGACCGCCCTCGGCCCGCTTGTCGAGCTCGGCGGCCAGGGTGCCGGTGGGGCAGCCGTACCGCGCCGCGGTGTCCCGCTGCTCGACCCACATCCCCACCAGCGCCTTGAGCCGCCCCAGCGGATCCGGCAGCGCGTCGAGCCCCTCGGTGAGCGCGGCGAGATGCCCCGAGTGCTCGGCGAGCGCGGCCTGGACCAGCTCGTCCTTGGTCTTGAAGTAGTAGTAGACGTTCCCGACCGGCACGTCCGCGGCGGCCGCGATGTCGGCGATGGTGGTGCGCTCCACGCCCTGCTGATGCAGCACCTGAGCGGCGGCGGCCATGAGCCGCTGCCGCTTCCCGGCACCGCGAACTTTCCTTGAGTCAGTCACCTGACTAACTATAGACAGCGCCCCGGGGTCACGTGCTAGCGTCCAATCAAGTCAGCCAACTAACTAACTGGCTGGCTGGCGACTACTGACTGACGAAGCAACCAACTCTCGGGAGAAAACATGATCGTGGTGACCGGAGCGACCGGAAACGTCGGAAGATCGCTGGCGGGGACGCTGGCGGCGGCGGGCGAGAAGGTCCGGGCGACGTCCCGGCGGATCTCGGCGCAGGACGTACCGGAAGGGGCGGACTGGCGCCGGGCGGACCTGGCCGACGCCGAGAGCCTGCGCTCGACCTTCGACGGCGCGCGGGCGCTGTTCCTGCAGAGCGGCGGCGCGAGCGCGCACCGGCTCAGCCCGGCGGACCTCCTCGACGTGGCGAAGGCGGGCGGAGTGGAGCGGGTGGTGCTGCTGTCCTCGCAGGGGGTGGTGACCCGGCCGGACTCGCCGTCGCACGGCATGCTGATGCGGTCGATCGAGGACGCGGTCCGGCAGTCGGGGATGGAGTGGACGATCCTGCGCCCCGGCGGCTTCGCGTCCAACACCTACGCCTGGGCCGAGTCGGTACGTACGTCACGTACCGTCGCGGCGCCGTTCGGCGACGTCGGCCTGCCGGTCGTCGACCCGGCCGACATCGCGGAGGTGGCCGCGGCGGCGCTGCGCGAGCCGGGCCACACGGAGCACGTCTACGAACTCACGGGCCCGTCCCTGATCACCCCCCGCGAGCAGACCGAGGCGCTCGCCGCGGCCCTCGACACCCCCATCCACTTCACCGAACAGACCCGCGCCGAGGCCCACGCCCAACTCCTCCACTTCATGCCCGCCCCCGTAGCCGACACCACCCTCGCCATCCTCGGCGAGCCCACCCCCGCCGAGTCCCGCGTCAGCCCTGACGTCGAGCGGGTCCTCGGCCGCGCACCGCACACGTACGCGGAGTGGGCGCGGCGGAACGGGGCGGCTTTCCGCTGACGTACCCGAGGTCGGCCCCTTCGGCGAGGTCGGCGACGTCGTGGGTGGACATCAGCACCTGCACCTCGTCCGTGGCGAGGCGCAGGATCAGGTCGCGGAGGACGCGCCGCAGCTGCCCACCGGAGAGCTGTCTGGTCTTCGTGTCCGCCCGCTCTCCCATCTGGACCCGGTCGAGCGCGATGACGGCGGCGGCCCAGGCGTCGGCGCGGTTCATGCCCCTGAGCCAGCCGGTGTAGGCGACTTGCTCGCGTGCGGTGAGGCCCGTCATGGCGGTGATCGTCTGCGGCATCCACGCGACCCGGGTGCGGAACTCCCGGGACGCCGAGGGCAGGCGGCCCTCTGCGGCCGCGCCGCGCCTGATCACCGTTCCCTCGGTGGCGTTCCGGCGGCAGACTGTGGAGGGGGTTCAGCCCTCTGTCCCGACCTGGCCGTTGCGGGCAGCCTGGCCGCGGCGCTGCAACAGCTGGCGGCCGAACTCGGCGTCGATCTCTCGGTGTTCGCCCACGAGGGTGGGGGCCCCTCTCGGCGGGGATCGCCACGCAGGCCCCAGGGCGCGAACCGCTGTCCGTCGACATCGGGGCGAGCAGCCGGTCGTTCAGCGTCTCGGGTTGGGGGCGAGGGACCGAGCTCGTCGGCGGAGTCACGACGGAACTGGCGGATGCCGTCAGGGCTGGTGCGGCGTGGGCAGGGGAGCGGCGGGCCGGCGGGTGTGCGGGCCGGGCTGCCGCTTCTGCGCTCCGGTGAACGCGCGGAGGCGCACTTCCCCGAGTTCGGCGCACTCGTGGAAGCGGCTCACGCTGAACCGGTGCTGCGGCAGCTCTGCGTCTTCTCCAGCCACTGGACACTCGGCTTCAGCTCCTGCTCCGGATATCCGCTCCGCGTCGAGGTGGCCGTCGCCCCGTCGAACAGCGGCAGTCCTTACCGCGTGCAGGAGGAACTGTGGGCCGAGGCACTCGGCGAGACGGCCACGGCGGAGGAGGCCGACTCCCGAAGTCGGCTCCCCACCGGCCCCAAGATGCCCCCGGAAACCGCTCAGGGGCCCGACCCGAACTGCGGATCTGGCCCCTGACCTGGTACTTCACTGTCGGGGTGGCGGGATTTGAACCCACGACCTCTTCGTCCCGAATGAGGTTCGGCCTTGATCGACACCGACGGCGCCGCTGTCCCGACGCCGTTCGGCGCGGTGCGCCGTCAGTTCACCCACCCCTCCCGGCGGTACGAGGCCAGCTTCTGCGACGTGAGCTCCCGGAGGTCATCGATGCAGCCGTAATGCATGGCGATCGTCACGGCACAGCGCACCACGTCGAGCACCTCCTTGGTGAGGTCTCCGACTTCCGGTTCGCCGTGGCGGTCGCGCTTGAGCCCCATGCCCTCCAAGTGGTTGACCTGCTGGGCGACTTCCCCCGTCTCCTCGGCGAGGCGGGAGACGAGGTGAAAGATCTCGTTGTGGCGGGGGAAGCGAGCGATCGCCCCGGCGGCGAGGCGTTCCACTTCGTCCAGCCAGTCGGCTTCGGGGTCAGGCATGTGGACTCCAAGAAGGGGTGGGGCCGACGGATGTTCCGGTGAGCTGCTGCAGCCTCCTGCGCACCCTTCCCCGCTCGCTCTCCAGCGCAACGCGCGTTCTGGGTGCGACCCGTTCGGCGAGCGCGTCGAGCCGATGCCACTCGTCGCGGAGCGCGACGGGTTCGGTGCACTCCTTGCGCCGCTCACGGTCTGTCAAAGTGCTCCAGCACAACCTGACGTGCCGACCGTCGGCGTAGCGCTGCGTACGGAAGCGGCGTCCTTCGAAGCCCCAGTTCGTGTACTCACCGGGCTCGGAGCGGACCAGGAACAGAGGTGCCGTGGCCGCGTTCACCCCCATTGCCCCTTCGTTGAACTCGCTGACCAGCACGAATCCGGTGTACATCACCTTGCTGATGCCGCCCTGGAACATCTCGTGGACGTTGGTGCCCTTCACGAACACGCAGTCCGCTTCGTGCAGGGCACGGGCCAGCTCCGGGGACAGCTTGCGCAGGTTGGCCGTGGCCATGCTCGGGCCGGTCGTGCACACGTCCGTTGCCCGCAGCCGGTCGACGCCAAGCGCCCGCAGACGCGGCGAGTTGAGCAGGCGGAGCAGGAGAGGCGCGTCGGCGTCGGTGTAGCAGGGGAGGGACTTGGGCACCAAGGTGAGCCGCAAGCGCGGATTGGCCTCCATGAGGCGGCCGAGCAGCAGAAGATCGATCACGGTCTCGGCGCAGTCGTCGAAGAACCACGCCAACTGCCGTGGACCATCGAGCACTTCGGCAAGGAAGGCATCCCAATAGTCCACGTGGAGCGGCCGCTCGGCCAGCTTCCGGTACTGCGGCCACAGGTCGCGCGCCGTCGGCGCGGGGTCGCCCGGCGCGCCGACGGGCAGAGCGAGACCGGGTCCGGGCGTGCGCAGCTTCTGCTCGGCGCCGAGCAGCCCGGCGGCGAGGCTGTAGCGCAGCAGGGCGGCAAGGTCCGACCCGCACGCGTTCAGGACCAGGGGGGCCAGGTCCAGGGCGGCCCGTACGGAACGGTCCGCGTACCCCCGGTGGGTGGCTACCGGGGCCCGGACATCTCCGAACGCGCAGTGCGCGACCACGCGGTCCACCACCGAGGGCAACTCCTGGTTGGCCAGCGTCCGCGCCACCGGTGCCCCCGCGACGGAGTGCTCCAGGAGCCGCATCGTCTGCGCGTGGCAGAAGCCGGCGACGGCGGACATCCCCGCATACCCGCCGGAGGGCAGCACCCGCCGCAACTTCCCCTCGATCACACCGGAGAGCCACGTACCGAAGTCGCTCTCCGAAGCCTCAAGAAGCACCTCGCCGTTCATCCGCTCGGCCACGGTGAAGCCGTCCGGCTCGAAGTCCGGACGCACCAGCAGCCCGCGCCACGCCGAACCGCTGCGCGAGTCGTCGCACAGCAGCCGCTCCACCAGCCGCGCACTGTCGAGGTCGAGAGGCCGCAAGGTCCCTGTGTGTGCGAGGAGGTGGGTCTCTAGCACACCCGCTCCCGATCGTGCACGACGGTCACTCCGGCGGGAGAGACCTCCACCGACATCCCGTCGCGCAGCAGTTGGGCGGCATCGCGCGACACGATCGCCGGAACTCCCCGTTCGCGCAGCACGATGGCGGTGTGACAGAGCAGGTTGCCGCGCTGGAAGACAAAGCCCGCAGCGAAGTCCACCAGCGGGATGAGCCCCGCCGAGGGGTACTCGGCCACCACGATGACGTTGTCGGTGCGGCGGACCGCGGCGACGGCGGCGGTGATCCGGGCGTCCGCCATGACCGCGGCGTTGTCCGTGCCGGAGCCGATGACGCTGACCTCCAGGGTGCGGGCTGCCTCGTCGAGCTCCGCGAGGTCCGGAAGATTCAGTACCGTCCCCGAGGCGACCCCGCCGGATATGAGCTGCCCCCCAGGGGCCGAAGGAGCGTCGAGGCGGCCGCCTTCGAGACTGACGTCGCGGACCATGGCCCGGCCGTCACCGGCGTACCACTCCACGCGGGCCTCACCGAGGGAGTCGCACAGGGCGCGGGTGATCCGGGCGATGTCCAGGACCTCGGCGTCGGACCGGTCGAAGGAGTACGGAGGCGTGTCCTGCGGGCGCCACCACCAGCCCTCGCCGGGCTCGATCCGGCACCGGCGGTCGAAGTCGGCGATGTGCTCACGGGTGATCGCTCCCTCGGCGGAGACGGTGAAGACCGACGGGACGAGACCGCCTTCCTTGATGCCCGGAAGCCCGGCAGGAAATGCCTCGATGACGACGGTCCCGTCGCTGAGCACGGCGGAGAAGCCGGACGCCTCGGCCGCCACGATCTCCCCGATGTGCGCCGCGCAGAAGGCCGGGTCGGCCAGCGGATTGCGGTCGTGCCCGCGCTTGAGGCGGTCTGCGAGCTCCGCCAGCGGCGCGACGGTGCCGGTGCCGCGCGCACCCCAGTTGATCTGCACGAACTCGGTGCGCAGATGTCCGGACAGTTCGGCCGCGAGGCGCTCGGTGTCCTGCGGGCGGTAGACGACGTACGCCTCGCGGTAAGTCGGCACATCGAGGGCAGCACACTGCCGACGCAGCCAGATGTGTTTCTGCAGAGCGCCCTCGAAGCGCCGTCGGCACAGGCCGAGATCGACGTCGTGCAGCGCGCCGACGTCGGAGTCCGGCCACCAGGCGGCGGTCGTCGGCGCGTGGACCGCGGTCGCGTGCGTGATGGGGCGGGCCTGAAGCGTGTGCAGCCGCCCGTCGCTCCACACCCACTCCAGGTCGAGCGCGTGGCCGAAGAGCTGTTCGCCCTGTTCGGCAAGGGAGATGAGCGAGTCCCGCAGCTCGTGCGGCAGGACGTCGCCGCTGTACCGGTCCGCGAGGGCCAGGCGCGTGGCGTTTCCCCGCCCCGACGTGGTGTCGGTCGCGTTGCCCCAGGCGACATCGGTGATCGGCCCGCGGGCGTGGGTGACGGGGTCCTGGGTGAAGAGCACGCCGTGCGCGTCGGGGCGCACCCAGGTCTGCAGGAAAGCGGCGTACTCCCGGGGCAGTTGGCCTCGTGCGTAGGAGAAGGCGCGGGCCGAGTACAGCGCCGCCCAGCAGCGGGCGAGCGCCGACAGCACCTCCGCCGTGGTGCTCAGCGGCCCCTCGGACTCGAAGACACCGGCGTACGACAGACCGGCGCCGTCCTCGACGGGAACCGACGAGCGCACCATCACCGGCCCTTCGCCGAGCAGGCGCTCCGCCGCCGCGCGCACCTCCAGGACCAGGTCCTCGGGCCAGAGCGTGCGCGTGAGGGCCCGGCGGATGATTTCCAGGGAGCGCCCCGTACCGGTGGGAACCGCGCCCAGATCGCGCAGTTGGTCCTCGATCGTCTCGCCGATGTCCGTGCGGGACGCGACCTCGCCGAACCAGCGCGAGGTCACGCAGACGCCATCAGGGATCGCCAGACCTGCCCCGTGCAGGCGGGCGAGGGACTGTGCCTTCGCGCCGGTCAGCGGCGTGGGGAACCCGGCGGCTCGATACAGCGGTACGACTCTGTCCTGCTTCACCCTGACTCCTGTCTTCCGTTTCCTTCGACCTGGCCGCGCCGGATGTCAGGCGGCGTTCCGCAGGTCGACGCGGAGCGGGGCACCGGACTCGCCAGTTGCCTCGTAGACCTTGAACTCGTACATGTCGATGACCCGGACGGCGCCGTCGGGGTAGATGCCGTACTGGTGGTGCGTGCGGGTGTCGGCGGTCGACTTGAACCGCTTGCCGTTGTTGCCCTTGATGCTGATGGCGTTCACCACCGGGCTGTCCCCGACGTAGGAGCCCAGGTCGTAGATGTCCTTGGCCGAAATGCGCCGGGGGTCGGCCATGGCCTTCTCGGCCGCGCCGGGGCGCAGCCCCGCCAGATCAAGGGCCTGGGCCATGAAGTCCAGCGCCTCCTCGCGCCGGTCCCGCGTCGACTTCAGGTTGATGCGGAAACGCAGACCCGAGGGATCCTCCATGCGGGTCGAGCCCAGGTCCCACAGCGGGGCGAGCGTCGCGATGTCCTCGGCGATGCTGTGCAGATAGCGCTCGCTGCCCCAGCCCTGGTCGCAGGGGGTGACGGTCAGCTTGACCTGGGAGACCACCTCGGGCGCGGCAGCGACGTCACGCAGCGCGGTCCGCGCGAACCGTTTGCCCTCACTGCCGTTGGTCACCAAGTAAAGTCCCTGGCCCAGGTGTTCACGCCAGATCCGGGCGACGTCGAACGTGGTCCGGGTGGTCTTGCCGTCCCTGACGTGGTAGTCGAGCGGATCGCTGATCCGCCAGGAGACGATGCTGCGCTGCGCTGTGATGCCCCGGTCCCGGAACGCCTCGCCGACGTCGTGCGCGAGGCGGGTCAGGGTCGCGAAGGGCGTCATCTGTACGGGTGTCGTGTCGCCGAAGGCGGGGCAGTGGGTGCAGTTGCGGCGGCAGTGGTCGTTCGCGTGGAGGAAGCCGAGGCCTTCGAGGACCTCGTCGAGTACGCCTTCCTCGATCAGCGGTGTCAGGGATGTGTAGGCCATGGTGGTCCTTTCAGGTGCGGGGTAGAGACCGGGCCGGAACCGGCGGTGCGGTGAGCTCCAGGCGACGGAACTGCCCGGGCGGCAGGTGCGCCCGGTGCGTCCGCCAGGTTTCGAGGAGGTCCCAGCCGTAGACCCGCGCCGTCAGGACGGTGAGCGTGACCGCGTGGGACACGACGATCGCCGGACGCCCGTCGTCGGCGAGCAGCCGCAGCATCCCGTCCACCCGGGTGGCGACATCGACGAGGCTCTCTCCTCCAGGGAGCCTGCTCATCGGGTCCTGCTGCCAGCGTGCGTACGAGGTGTCACCGGAGGCGCCGGGGGAGATGGACCGTCCGCGCAGCTCACCCCAGTCCAGCTCGCGCAGTTCCGGTCGGGGAGTGATGCTCAGGTCCGGGTCGATCAAGTCCCGAAGGACGGCGGCGGTCTGGACTGCGCGCGCCGCGTCGCTGCTGTGGATGACCTCGGGGCGGAAGTCCGACGCGGCCAACAGCTGCCCGGTGCGGGTGACCTGTTCGCGGCCGACCCCGTCCAGGGGCACGTCAGAGGTGAGGGGGAAACGGGCCTGGGCGTTGGCCTGCGTACGCCCGTGCCGGACCAGGATCAGCTGCACGGCCCGGCCCCCTGCCGCGCGGCACCGACACCCGTGGAGGCCACGGCCCGCAGCGGTGGCAGGGCGCCGCGGCGGACGAGGTACTCGCGGATCTCCTGGGCGACGCGGTCGACGGGAGCGTCCGCGTCGAAGTCGGCGAGACGCGTGCCGGTGCGCGCGATGTCGGCCAGGCCGGGGAGGGTCTGCTCGGCGTAGACGTGGGCCTTCCGCGTCATCCGCGAGAGGTCCTTGCCGGTGACCGGAGCCTCGCCCCTGGAGGCCGCGCGGGCGAGCTGGCGGCGCATCGAGAACTCGAAAGGGTCATCAGGCGCCCGTAGGTGAAGCACCATCAGCTGTGGGCTGGCCAGGCCACTGGCGAGCAGCAGGCGGGCCTGCTCACACCCGCGCGGCACGCTGTCGAGCACGACCGGCTCGCTCCGGCCGACCCGGCACACCAACTCCAGGATCACGCGGTCGAGTTCCGTCGGCATCAGCTCACCCCGGTCGGCGTAGGCGTGTGCGGCCTCCCGGGCCTCGGCCACCCGTACCCGTTGGTGCGGGGTCAGCCGGGCCGTGATGTCGGGTTCGCCCCGCAGCAGCGCGGGCACGGAGGCGCGTAGCACCGGGGAGCCCAGGGCCTCGCCCACGGCCGCAGCCAGACGAGCGGCCTGAGTGGTTTTCCCCGACCCGGGCGGGCCGACCAGGCTGAAGACGTTCACTGCGCTCATGGCTGGTTCTCTCTGCTGGAAGTGGTCGAGGGAGCTGTGGAGTCGGGGCGGGGAGGGGGGAGAGGCGTGTGGAGCTCAGCGGAGGTTGAGCGTGCCCGCGCGGACCTGGTAGCGGAGTGACCCGGTGAGCGTCAGCCAACTGACCGCGCCCCACAGCAGGAGCACCCCGCACTCGGCGAACACGGCGGTCGGCGGAACACCGTCGCCCGCCACGGCCGAACGAATCGCCCGCAGGCCATGGGTGGCCGGCAACACGGAGGCGACGGCGCCGCCGATGCCTCCGCTCGGAGGCGCTGTGTTCACCCCGGCGATCGTCATCAGCAGGATCGTCGCCCCGGCCGTCAGATACATACGACTCTCCGGCCACCGCAGGCTGACCCCCGCCAGGGCCAGGGCCAGGCTGTATCCGCTGAGAGTGATCAGGATCTGGAGCAGAAAGCAGACGGGCAGGATCGGCGGGCTGATCTCGACACCCACCAGCCAGCGCAGGACCACGAGCGCGAAGCACGAGGTGACGACCCCGTCGGCGGCCCAGTACAGGCCCCGGGACAACAGCACGGGGAACGGGCCGTTACGGCTGAGCAGCAGGAACTGCAGGGTTCCGCCGCGGCGTTCGGCCACGCTGGAGGAGACCACCCCCAACGCGCCGAGCGGCCCCAGGATCACCGCGTTGCCCAGCGCCATGTAGTGCTGCGCCCCGTCCGAGCCGATCGCCTTGCCGACCATCGAGAAGAACAGCACCTGGCACAGCAGCCGGACCATCCAGCCGAACAGCCACGAGCGCCATGTGTACAGGGCGCGGTAGTCCTGGTAGCTGCTCAGCAGTCCGTAGCCGATCTGATGGAACAGCGCTCCGGCGTTACGCATAGAGCCTGGCCTCCCCCCGGCGCGCCCGCGACAGGGCGCGGCGCAGCAGGAACACACCGGCCGCCAACTGCATGACCGACAGGACGAGCAGGGCCCAGAAGTCGCCCCAGTGACTGCCGTCGGCCCCGCTCATCGCGTCGCGGAGCAGCTGTGCCCCATGGGACAGGAAGAACAGGCGCGCGACCCACTCGACGGGAGCCGGCAGCGAAGTGACGGGCAGTACCAGGCCGCCGAGGATGTAGAAGGGGTAGGTCAGCGCGTTCTGCAGCAGCCGCCCCACGGGCACGATGATCATGAGCGCGCTGACCAGCAGAGCGGACCCGGCGGTACCGACGACGAGCAGCAGCGTGGCCGTGAGCGCGATGACGGGCCGGTGCACCGGCAGTGGGAATCCGAAGCCGACCCGCCCGATCGCGATGACCTCCACCAGGACCGGCACGCTCAGCGCCGTGATGGTGCAGACCCTCGTCACCAGAGAGCGCACATAGGCGTTCGGGGTGAGCAGGGAGGGCTCCAGGGTGCCGTCCCACCGGTCGTTGTCGACGACTTCCGCCGCAACGAACATCGCCTGCGACCACATACTCATCGAGAACGCGGTCAGCGCCACCGTGCCGGCCAGCTCCGGCGCCCCGTACGAGCGCACCGTGGTGAAGAAGACCACCGCGTAGAGCGGGACGACGAACAGCGTGGCCAGCAGACGTGGGGAGCGCGTCAGGAGCAGCCACTGCAACTGCACGAAGGCGGCCATCAGAGGGCGAACTCCCGGTCCTCGATGATGGATCGGTAGACCTCGGCCAGGGTGGGCGCGGCCACCGACAGCTCGTGCACGCCCGCGGCGGTGAGTATCCGCAGTACCTCGGACACCGCGTCGTCCCCCGTGACCCGGAGCGTCACGAGCCCCTCCGGCGTCGGCCCCTCCACTGCGACACCCGGGATGCCCGCGGCGGCCCCGGCGACGGCCGCCGAGACACCGCCTGCGGTCACGGTCCGGGGCGCGTCGAGCCCGGTGAGCAGGTCCTTGGGCGCCCCTTCGCGAAGGATGCTGCCGTGGTCGATCAGCGTGACGCGCGAGCACAGCAGCTGTGCTTCCTGCATGTCATGGGTGGCCAGGAGCACGGTCGAGCCGCCGTCGCGCAACTCTTCGACGAGCCCGCGGAAGCCCTGTGCGGCATGGGGGTCCATGCCGCTGGTGGGCTCGTCCATGATGAGCACGCGCGGGTTGCGCAGCAGCGCGCGGGCCAGATGGACCCGCTGCACCATGCCGCGTGAGTACGTCTCCACCCGGTCGTCCGCACGTGCGGCGAGACCGAGCCGTTCGAGGAGCTCGTCGGCCCGCGTGCGGCAGTGGCTGCCGGTGAGGCCCTGCATGGCGCCCCAGTACCTCAGGTTCTGACGGGCAGTCAAGCGACCGTACAGGCCGCGCTCGCCGCCGAGTACGAGGCCGATGCGCTCCCGCACCGCGGTCGCCTCACGCACCACGTCGAGGCCCTCCACCCGGGCCGATCCGCTCGTGGGAAGCAGGAGCGTCGTGAGGATCCGCGACAGCGTGGTCTTCCCCGCACCGTTGGGCCCGAGAAGCCCTACGACCTCTCCCTCCTCGACGCGCAGGCTCACCGCGTCGAGCGCGGTGACCTCCTGGCCCTTGCGGCCGCGGAACCGGCGGCTGAGGTCCTCGACATGGACGGCGCTCATGACCGCTCCCCCTCGACGGTGCGCAGCCGGCGAAGTTCGGTGAGTGCCGCCTCGTACGCCGCCGGGTCCACGAGCTCCGTCTCGACCAGCAGGAACTCCCCCAGCGGGCAGAGCAGCAGCACGCCGCCGGTGAACGTGTGGAACCGCACCGCGCTGTCCGGGCGGGAAGTGGGGTCGGCAGACAGCCGCAGGCCGTGGAGTGGCCGGCCGCTGTTCAGGCAGGGCTCCCTGGTCCAGGCGCGCTCGGGCACCTGGGGCGCGCTCTCGCGACCGCGCCTCGCGGCCGACTCGCGCTCGGCGTTGCCCTCCAGCAGCGTCAGCAGACGGTCGTTGGCCGGGCTCGTCAGGTTCTCCGCGCCGTGCAATGCCCGGCTCAGACTCAGCAGTTCCGGCGCGAGCCGATAACGGACTGCGGCCTCGGCGAGCGCCGCCGGGGACGGGCAGTCGGCGCTGTCGAGAGTGAAAGCCAGATCGAGAACGTCCTTGATGGTGAAGGGACGTTGGAACGCCTCCTCCGCGATGGCCAGCAGGTCGCCCATCACCTGGTCGCGCGGCGGCTCGGCACGCAACGGCACCACCCCGGGCTGCCCCGGGTAGGCGAAGGTCACCAACTCGACGCGGTGATCGGGGTCGAGGGCCGGATCCTCCGCGGACCAGCGAAGAACCACGACCCAGTGCACGTGGGCCCCGCTGCCGAGCACCGTCACGTCGACATCGGTCACCGGACGGGTACGCAGCACCGCCGCCACGGCGAGCCACAGGGCGGCCTCGTCGGGTACGTACGCGTCCAGATCACCGCTGGGGCGGAGCACCCCGCTCGGATAGTGCTCCGCCAGCGAGGGGCCCTTGAGCACGCGGAGTCCTGGCACTTCGGTCGACAGGAGCGTGGCGAGCGCGCGGTAGTCGTCGACCCTCGCTCGCATGCGGCGAACTTCGTCCGTGGAGCCGCTGCCCAGGACCGCACCCTCACAGGCGGCGACGGACAGGACCAGGGGCGCCAGATGGCCGCGCAGCCTGCGGGCGCTCCGGACGAGATCGCGCAGCGGTTCCTGCCGGTCCACGGACAGCGCGTCGAAGAACAGGTCCAGTGTGAGCGGGGACGACGCGGCGGGGGACGAGGGGGGCATGGGTGTCCCTTGGCGCGTCACCACGTGCTCTCCCAAAAGGCGTGATCGACCGACCAGTCGGCGCCCAGCAGCGTCTGGAGCACCGCAACCGCCTGTCGGGCCTGCCCCGGCTCGTGGGGGTGCACCACATGCCCGCACAGCCGGCGTCCTGCGGTGGCCCGCGCGGCGGCGTCGACCAGCGCCGAGGTCGCCTCCCGCCGGTGCTCCGCGTCGTCGATCAGGATGTCCACCAGCTCGGCGAACGCCTCCCCGGTGACCTCGTCCCGCTCGTCGGCAAGGACGGTGCCGTGCCCGATGGGCACGCCCGCGACCTGGGCGATGAACGACAGGCGTCCGGAATTCGCCAACACTCCCTCGATGCCGCTGTGGTGGGCGTCCACTTCCTGGCCGGGGTAGGCGTTGCGAAATGCCTGCACCAGCCAGTCGTGGACGAGGGCGTCGTCGTCGGGCGTCGCGGGACGCACGCTCACCGCCGGACGGGGGTGCGACGGCGTGGTGCTCGCGGAGGACTCGTGACAGATGTAGGTGAGCCGGGGCCGCCACGGGGCGGGCAGGGCTGCACCGCCCGCCACCCGCAGCAGGACCGCCTCGGCCGTGGCGTGGCGCTCGCGCAGCTGGTCACGGAGGGCACCGAGCGCCGCTGCGTCCGCGGGCAGCCCGGGATCGCAGTACTCGACCAGGATCTGTCGGCGGTTGGTGAACGGGTCGTCGTACCGGTCGGCCACATACCGGTGCCCGCACACCTCGGCCACCAGACCGGCCTGCCGGGCCCGCTCCAGATAGTCGTCCGCCGTGCGCTCGTCCGTCGTGTGCCGCTCCGTCGTGTTCACGGCGCCGCCGGACTGGCGACGGCCCGGAAACCGTCCCTTATCTGCGCGGCAGCCCGCTGCACATCGTCGGCGGTCACCGCGTCGATGTACGCGACTTCGTCGGTGGGCGACCAGGAGCCGGAGGCGGCGCTGCGCATGGCCAGGAAGCGGGCGCAGTCCAAGGGCGTGTCCATGGAGGTGAGGACGCGCATCCGGGCCTGGCGGCGGGCGGAGGCCAGGTCGTCGGGGTCGGGCCCCTTGGTGGCGACCTCGTCGAGCGCGTTACGGATCACTTCGAGCGCGGCGTCGCCGTTGCCCGGCTCCACACCGGCCATGACGCGCCACGCACCGGTGTCGGCGTAACCGCGATTCCACGCGTAGAAGGTGTAGGCGAGCCCCGCCTCGCCGCGCAGCCTGCGGTACAGCAGCGACGACGGGCTGGAGCCGAGCAGTTGGGCCAGGACGTTGAAGTGTGGCCTGCGCGGGTCGTGGTCCGGCACCGAGGGCGCGCCCGCACACAGCCAGGTGAACTCCTCCGACCAGCGCACCGGGTGCGGCGGGGCGGGCGGTGGCGACGGGGGCACGGTTGCCGGGGCCGTGCCGATCGTCGCGAGGGTACGGGGCTCGATTCCGGCCGCCACGGGATCGATCGACTTCGGCAACCTGGGCCCCACGACGATCACCGACAGGGGCGCGGTCAGCAGCCGATCCCGGTGCGCGGCGGCGACTGACGCCGTGTCGCATCGTTCAACGTCGACCTTTGTGCCGCCGACCGGACGGCCCATGGGGTGCCCGGGGAAGAAGTGCGCGAGGAACGCGTCCTGCACCACATCGCTGTGGTCGGCCGCGGCGGCGGCCAGCTCCTGGAAGACGGCGCGTTTCTCCTGCTTGAGGACGGCGTCGCTCCAACGGGGCTGGAGGACCGCCTGATACAGCAGCCCGGCGATCTCATCGGCGTCGTCCGGGTGCACCTGTGCGTAGAAGAGCATGCGGTCGAGACCGGTCTCCGCGTTGGCGTGCCCGCCGAGCCGCTCGACGTACTCGCTCAGTGAGGGGACGCTTCCGACGGGCGTCGACATCAGTACGTGCTCCAGCACATGAGCGAGTCCGCACTGCCCCAGGGGGTCGAGTTGCGAACCGTACTTCGATGCCAGGCAGATGGTGGTCGTACTCAGCCGATCGTCGATCAGACCGACGACGGGTATCGGGCCCTCCACCTCTGTGAACTGATGCACCGCAGCCCTCCATTCGGTAATTCGCCTACGTCAAGCGGGTATGCCGCCACCCGAAGGTGGCGGCATACATCACTGCCTCGCTGGTCAGCGGTCCTGCGGCTTGACCTTGTCGAGACGCGGACGCAGGATCGAAGCGTGCTTCGCCATGTTTTCCTCCTTAGATCGAACACTGAACGGGACGGGAAGCACGTTAGGCAGCGTCCGGCGGCGACAGCAATAGCGCTTTCCGTATTCCGCACCTCGAATTGACGAGGCCCCGCAGGAGCTGCTGAAAACAGAAAGAGGGGTATCGAAGAGGCCCTGTGCGCCGTTAATTTGATGGCTCATGGGAGCACAGATACTCGGCCAATTGGTCGACGATGCGAATTCCTCGTTCTGGTCGTACTGGCGCAGTCGCCCCGGTGTCTTCGCCGCCGGCGGAATGCACAGCCCCTTCGCCCTCGCCGATGTCGACGCTGCCTTGGCCAGTGGGCTCTTCCGGGAGCCGTACGTCGAGATGTGGCGGGACGGCCGGCGCCTTCCGGTCACGGACTTCACCTCGACCAGAACGGTCGCGCGCGAGAACCCGGGCGGCTTCGCGGACGAGGTGAAGATCCGCGCTCTCCTCGACGGCGGGGCGACCATGCTGCTGCGCTGCCTGGACCAGTGGCACGGGCCGACCCGCGACATGCTGCACGCCCTCGCCGCCGAACTCGGCCGCTCCGTCGAGGCGTTCTGCTTCGTGACCCCCGCGGGCCAGGCCGGGCTGCCGCTCCACCGGGACGACGGTGACGTCTTCGTCGTGCAGCTGACGGGCAGCAAGAGCTGGTACGTCCACGAGGGACCGGCCGACGCCAGGTGGCAGGCGGGCCGTGTGCGGGACAACGAACCGCAGCCCGCCGAGCTGCTCCACACCGTCCTGCGCCCGGGCGAAGTCCTCTACATCCCCCGCGGGTTCGCCCATCGTGCCCTCGGCCAGGAGGGCCTGTCCGCGCATCTGTCGCTGGCTGTGCGCGAGATCGGCGTGGCCGAACTGTTCGACAGCATCCAGGAGCACGCGATCCGGGCCGACGGGACCGAGGACGCCGAGGCGGGGCCGCGGCCCCTCTCGGACGCCGCCATCATCGCCGAGGCGAAGAAGCTCCTGGAAACCGCACGCCGACAGTTGGCGAACCTGACCGAGGAGGGCTTGGTGGCCCACGCACGGCAGCGCCACCTGGACCGTATGCCGCCGCGGCCCGAAGGCCCTCGTCTGTCCGAACTGGCCGCTGCATGGCCGACGCCGACTCCCGACGGGCAGGTGAGCGGGCAGTAGAGTGCGGCACATTCATGCGGCATAGATCAAGGGCTGTCGCGCAGTGATCTGCCGTTGATTGGGCTCTGTGACTGTGGGGAGGGCAACAGCCATACCGGGGAGAGGTGATGTCACACCCATGAACGATGCATCGGCCCAGTCAGCACACAGGGCGCCCCGACTGGGCCCGCCACGCCACCTGGCCCTCGATGAACGTCAACTCAGGCTCATTTCCCTGCTGCTGGCCGGGCACACGGATGTCAGTGCCGCACATCGGCTGGGCGTCAGCCCCCGCACCGTGACCAATATGCTGCGCTCCCTGATGAACCGGCTCGGTGTGGACAACCGATTCCAACTGGGAGCGGCACTCGGCACCCATCTGCGACGCGATACCGCATCCTCGCCCACGAATGCCGACAGCCATGACCGCAATACGTTCGTACGAATCCAAGGGGGAACCCCATGCCACGCCGAAGCAATCTGAAGAACAGCCGGACCGGGGCCGTGGCGGCCGGCGTTCTACTGCTCGCCATACTGACAGGGGTTTCCGCGACAGCGCTGTCGGCTCCGGCTCCGGCCCCGCACCCGGAGCGCAGCACGGTGGCGTGGAACAGCACCGGCTCCAACTGGGAGCCGAAGGTGTAGACGGAGCGGGCGGAGCGGACTGCGAGCGCCGTACCCCGGGGGGCGGGCCAGGGCACGGCCCGGCCCCCCGGGTCTTCGGTCAGCTGCGGTCCGTACTCACTGGCAGCCCTCGTTCACCCGCAGTCCCCGGCCAACTCCCGCTCCGAGGAGCGCAGCAGCGTCGCCGCCTCGGACGCATCGGGCAGCTTGAGCCGAGTGAACAGGACGTACGCCCGTTGCCAGAGGGCACGCCCCTCGGCGCGGCGGCCGAGGTCGAAGAGCACCCGGCCGAGGACCATCAGGGCGTGCCCCCGGTCCCGCTCGAAAGCGATCTCCTCGCACTGCGCCAGAGCCCGCTCGGCGTGCGGGAGGGCCTGCTCCAGGTCGCCGAGCGTGCGCAGGCTCTCGGCCAGGCGGTAGCGCGCGTGCACGCTGCGGGAGCGCAGGTTGGCACGTGTGCACAGGTCCAGACACTCCTTGAATCGCGCCACGGCCTCGTGATGGTTGCCCAAGGTGTGCAGCGCGAGACCGAGTACGTACAGGGCGTACGCGCGTCCCGGGATGTCCCGTGCGTACAGATCGCCGTCCAGGACCTTGCGGCAGACCGCCACCGCCTCGGCGGCGTTACCGGCGCGCACCTGGACAAGGGCGGCGTTCACCGTAATCGCCGTCTCGCCCGAGCGGTGTCCCAACTGCCGCGCCAGGACGATGGATTCGTTGAAGTGCGCGATGGCCTCGTCGTAGCGCGACAGGTACTGGGCGATGAGCCCGAGGTCGTTGAGGACCTGCTGGAGCACGACGGTGTCGCCCACCTCCCGGCACGCCGTCAGCGCCGCCCTCGCCTCGACCTCGGCGTTGCAGAGCCGGGCGGCGGCCAGGGCGTAGGTGCACTGCAGGAAGCGGGCCCGCCCCTCGGCCGCGCGGTCGCGCTGCCGCACGGCGGCACTCACCAGCGTGTCCGCCGTCGACACCAGCTCGGCGTGGCTGGTGCTGACGTCGAACGGGCTGAGAGCGATGAGGAGATCGATGGCCTGACGCAGTCTGCGCACCTCGTGCTCGCCCCGCACGCCGTGCGCCGTACCGCCGTCCGCTGCGCGAGCGGAGGCGCACTCCCGAGCCAACTGCGTCACCAGGGTGCGTACTTCCTCAGCCTCGACCGAGACCCACTGCTGCGCGGCGGCGAGATCGGCGAAGGACAGCCCGGGGGTGTCGGACGGCGTGAACGTGCCGGACACCGGGTCGGCGGGGGCGGCCTGCCGGAACGCCTCGCAGGTCGTCGACAGCAGAAACCCGAGCAGCCGGTCCTGGGCCACCGACGCCTCGTCCGGTTGCTCGCTGCGCGACTTCCGGCACGCGAAGGCGCGCAACAGATCGTGGTAGCCGTAGCGGCCCAACACCTTCGATTCCAGCATGCAGGCGTCGACCAGCGACTCCAGGACGTCCTCGGCGCCGGCCTGATCTGTTCCGAGCATCGCGGCGGCCGCGGCCACCCCGACTTCCGCGCAGTCCACGGCGGCGAGCCGCCGGAACGCCGCCGCCTGCTCGTCCGTCAGCTGACGGTAGCTGAGCTCGAACACCGCCTCCACGGCCAGTTCACCGGCGCGCAGCTCGTCCAGACGACGCGACTCCACAGCGAGCCGCTCCCGCAGACTGGCGATGGACCACATCGGACGGGCGGCGAGCCGGGCAGCCACGATCCGTACGGCGAGCGGCAGGAAGCCGCACGCCTCGACCAGGTCGAGCGCGGCCTGCGGCTCGGCCGCCACCCGCGCCTCACCGATCGACCGGCACAGCAGCTCATTGGCCTCCGAACTGTGGAAGACATCCACATTGAGCTGCAAGGTCACCGGCGGACCGGCCATGCGGCTGCGGCTCGTGACGACCACGGCACAGCACTCGGTCCCCGGTAGCAGCGGCCGCAACTGCTGCGCGTCACGAACATTGTCAAGGACGATCAGCATCCGCCGGCCGTCAACCACTGACCGGAACAGGGCCGTTCGGGACTCCAGGTCGTCCGGCAGCGCATCGGCCGTGACGCCGAGGGCGGAGAGGAAGTTCGCCAGTACGATCTCGGGCCGACTCGGAACCGCGTCGCCGCCGTGCAGGTCCGCGTACAACTGGCCGTCCGGAAAGGTGCCCCGCACCCGATGCGCCACATGGAGCGCCAGCGAGGTCTTGCCGACCCCTCCCATACCGACGAGGACGGCCACCGCGGGGGTGCTGCGCCCCGGCTTCCGCAAGCAGTCGCCGAGCGTGTCGATGAGGCGCTCACGGCCGATGAAGTCCGGCTCGGGCGGGGGTAATTGGGCTGGGCGGGGCAGTGGCGCGGTGGACTTCTGGCGGGAGCCGGGCGATGGCTCCGGCTGTTCCGGTGCCTCGTCCGTCTCCGCACCGGATCCGACGAGGCCGATCGACTCCGGGGCCGCGGGGACGAGGGTGGGGTCGCGCTCGAGGATGCGCCGGTGCAGTCCCTCCAGCTCCGGCCCGGGCTCCACCCCGAGCTCGTCGATGAGCAGTCGCCGGGCGTCGCGGAAGACGGCAAGGGCGTCGGCCGACCGCCCCGCCTGATACAGGGCCGTCATCAGCAGCCCGTAGGGCCGCTCGCGCAACGAATGCTCGGTGGTCAGCTCGGTGAGCTCCGGCACACAGCGCGCGGCGTGGCCCAATGTGAGTTCGTACGCCAGCCGCTCCTCGAGCAGCGCGAGGCGCAGTTCGCCGAGGCGCTGGCGTTGCCGCTCAGCGAACGGGCCGGGTATGGCCGCGAGCGGCTCGCCCTCCCACAATTCGAGTGCCTGGCACAGCAGTTCCCGTGCCTGCTCGGGCCGACCCTGCGCACCGGCCCGCTCCGCCTGGGCTGTGAGCCTCGTGACCTGGAAGGCGTCGATCGACTCCTCGGGCACATGGAGCCGGTAGCCGTCGCCGAAGGTCACGAGCACATCCAGATCCGGCCGGTCGGTCGTGAGGATCCGCCGCCAGCGCCAGGCATAGGTCCGCAACGTGGACACGGCCTTCGCCGGTGGCTCTGTGCCCCACAGCGCATCGGTGAGGTCGGCCACTCCGGCGGCGCGCCCCGGTCTGAGCAGGAGCGTGGCGAGCATCGCCTGCTGCTGCGGATATCCCACGGGCAAAGAGGAGTTGTCCCGGAGGATGCGCAGGGGGCCGAGCAGCGAGAATTGGAGAGACGCCATCGTACCTGACTCTTCTCAAAACGGTTGGTTGGGTTAGCCATGGATTATTCGTTGTGGAAGAGGGCGTGTCATGCCTTGCCAGGAACGGGAGCGTCGCGGGCTGCTATTTCGGGGTTCAGCCAGTTCGTCCTTCTTCGACCTCCCTGGACGGCAGCAAGACGGTGGAGGTCCGCCGCATTGCCTCGATCCGCGTTGCGCCTCCCCGCGAGGTCTGGTGGGCGCACGGCTCCCAGACCGGAATCAGCCGCAGTGAGTTCGACTCGTATATGAGTGGGGCAACGCAGGCCGGCGGTCGTCGTCCTCGCGCCCTCGGACGCGCGGACGACCTTTTCGATACTGGTCAGCGCTGAGCGTCGGGGGCGCGCTGTCGGAGCTGAGGGTCGCTGAGAGACGAGGCCAACGGCGCTGCGAGGTGGAGAGTGTCTCCCATGGTGCCGGAAGGCACTGACACCGACGTCGACATTGGCCGGCGCCGGCCGTATGGAGAGCACCATGGGGAACACGCCCAGTTGGTGGCCGCTGATCGGGAGCGAACGGGCGTGTGCAGTAGCGGTCCGTGTCAGCAGTTACCTGGCGCTGTGGCGCACTCCACTCGCGCGCGTGCCTGATGGCTTCGTGAAGTGCCGGGCCCCTCCCCGCAGCGGGAATGGGAGCTGTCCGGGAGCCGTATCCAGAAGTCGGCTCCCAAGAGGCTCAAGAAACGAGTCAGGGGCATGATCCGATTCCTCGGATCATGCCCCTGACCTGCTGTTTCAGCTGTCGGGGTGGCGGGATTTGAACCCACGACCTCTTCGTCCCGAACGAAGCGCGCTGCCAAGCTGCGCCACACCCCGATGTCGTTGTTCCGGCGGTCCTGCTGGGCAGGTCGCGGCGACATCGATTACTTTAGCGGACCGGCGGCCGGAGACGAAATCCGGTTTTGCGGGGTGGGGCGCGGGTGGGGCTCAGGCGTGGGGGGAGCGTTCCGTGAGGGTCAGGAGGGTGGCCTCCGGGGGGCACGCGAAGCGGAGGGGGGTGTAGCGGCTGGTGCCGCAGCCCGCGGAGACGTGCAGGTAGGAGGTGTGACCCTCGGCCTCGTGCGTCGACAGGCCCTTCACCCGGTCCGTGTCCAGGTCGCAGTTGGTGACCAGCGCCCCGTAGAAGGGGATGCACAGCTGGCCGCCGTGGGTGTGGCCCGCGAGGACCAGGGGGTAGCCGTCGGCCGTGAAGGCGTCGAGGGCGCGGAGGTACGGGGCGTGCACGACGCCCAGGGAGAAGTCCGCGTCGGCCACCGGGCCGCCCGCCACCCGCGCGTACCGGTCCCTCTTGATGTGCGGGTCGTCCAGACCGGTCAGCGCGATCTCGTAGCCGTCGATCTTCAGCGCGCCACGGGTGTTCGTGAGGTTCACCCAGCCCGCCGCGTCGAAGCCGTCCCGCAGGTCCTCCCACGGGTTGTGGACCGCCCCCACCACGGGCTTGTTGCCGTTCAGGCCGTGGCGGCCCTGCGCCTTCTCCAGCAAGTAGCGGGCGGGGTTGCGCAGCGTCGGGCCGTAGTAGTCGTTCGAGCCGAAGACGTACGCCCCGGGGAAGGACATCAGGGGGCCCAGCGAGTCAAGGACCTCCGGCACGCCCTCCGGGTCCGACAGGTTGTCGCCCGTGTTGATCACGAAGTCCGGGCGCAGGCCCGCGAGCGAGCGCAGCCAGCGCTGCTTCTTGCGCTGACCGGACACCATGTGGATGTCGGAGACCTGGAGCACGCGCAAGGGGCGCATTCCGGCGGGGAGCACCGGGACCGTCACCCGCCTCAGCCGGAAGAAGCGGGCCTCGATGCCCACCGAGTAGGCGATTCCGGCCGCGGCCGTCGCCGTGATTCCCAGAGGTACTGCGTATCGCGCGCGCATACGACCATCGTGTCAGACGCGCCACATCGGGCGGAGGGGGAGCCCCCGGATGGGGAAGAGGGGGAGCCCCCGGGTGAGGAGAGGGGGGCCGACCCGACCCCCGCCGAGCCCCGGCCAGGCCCCCGCGCCCGGAAAACGCGGGGCGTCACCTCGCGCCCACCTGCCACAATTGCCCCCATGACCACGCTGAAGGCGAAGCTGAAGGAAGACCTCACCGCGGCGATCAGGGAGCGCGATGAGCTGCGCTCCTCGACGCTCCGGCTGACGCTCACCGCCATCTCCAAGGAGGAGGTCGCGGGCACGTCCGCCCGTGAGCTCTCCGACGACGAGGTGCAGAAGGTGATCACCCGCGAGGCGAAGAAGCGCCGCGAGGCCGCCGAGGCCTTCGCGCAGGGCGGCCGCGCCGAGCAGGCCGAGCGCGAGAAGGCGGAGGGCGAGGTGCTCGCCGCGTACCTGCCCCAGCAGCTCTCCGACGACGAGCTGGAGCAGATCGTCGCCGCTGCCGTCGCCGAGGCGAAGGGTGCGGGCGCCGAGGGGCCGCGTGCCATGGGCCAGGTCATGAAGATCGTGAACCCGAAGGTCGCCGGGCGGGCGGAGGGCGGCCGCGTCGCCGCCGCGGTCAAGAAGCTCCTGGCCGGCAGCTGAGCCTCAGTCCCCTTTTTATGTCGATGGGGTGCCGCCCAAGTCGGGAAGTTCGACTTGGACGGCACCCCATCGACGTATGCAGAAGCCCGTGGGCAACGTACTCAGAAGCCCCGAGGCCCCCGGCCGGACCTAGTCCCGCCAGCCCCCGGGCCCCCCGCCCCCGCCACCGATGACCCCGGGCAGGTCCGGCCACGGGCTGTCGTCGTCATCGTCGTCGCCCCCGCCACCGTTGTGGCCGCCGTCGCCCGGCTTCCCGTCGTCGTCGCCGCCGTCGTCACCGTCCCCGTGGTCCCGGTCCCGGTTCTTGTCGCCGGGCAGGCGCACCGTCTCGAAGTCGGGGTCGGGCTTGCCCGCCAGGGCGCCGCTCATGGCGTCGCGCCAGATGGGGCCGGGGACCTCGCCGCCGAAGACCTTGCCGTAGGGGCGGCCGCCGATGGTGATGTTGACCATGCGGCGGTCGTGGGCCGGGTCGCCGACCCAGACGGCGCCGGACATGTTCGGGGTGTAGCCCGCGAACCAGGCGGCGTAACGGAAGTCCGTCGTACCGGTCTTGCCCGCGCTGTCGCGGGAGCCGAGTCCTGCCTGCTTGCCGGTGCCGTCCTCGACCACGCCCTTGAGGAGGGTGTTGATCGTGTCGGCGGTCCGCTCCGACATGGCCTGCGAGCACGTCGACTTCGGCACCGGCAGCGACTTCCCGCCGAGGGTGCGGATCGACTCGATGGCGATCGGGGTGCAGTACTTGCCGCGCGCGGCGAAGGTCGCGTACGCACTGGCCATCGTCAGCGGCGACACCTCCTGGGTGCCGAGCGCGATCGACGGCGCCTGGTCCATGGGCTTGCCGTTGGCGCGCTGGACGCCCATCTTGGCGGCCATCTTCGTCACCGGGCAGATGCCGATGTCGCCGATCATCTCCACGAAGTAGGTGTTGACCGACTTCGCGGTCGCCTCCCGCATGCGGTAGGGGCCGACCTCGGACTCGTTCTCGTTGGTGAGCTTCTGGTTGCCGAAGTTCCGCCAGGTCTTGCCGTCACAGGCGGAGACCCGCTCGGGGTAGGGCATCTCGTACGGCGAGTCGTACCGCTTGCCCGGAGACATGCCGCGCTCCAGGGCCGCCGCGGCCACGATCGGCTTGAACGTCGAACCGGGCTGGTAGCCCGCGCCGCCGCCCATCGAGTTGTCCACGGAGAGGTTGATCTCCGTCTCGTTCTTGCGGTAGCCGTACGGGCGGGACTGGCCCATGCCGAGGATCTTGCCGGTGCCGGGCTCGACGATGCTGGCTGCGGTCGCCACGTCGTCGGTCTGGTAGACGTGATCCTTTATCGAGGCCTGCACCGAGGTCTGGGTCTGCGGGTCGAGCGTCGTCCTGATGCGCAGGCCGCCGCGGTTCCACAGCTTGGCGCGGGCCTCCTTGGTCTTGCCGAAGACCGGGTCGTTCAGGAAGGTCTTCTCGACGTACTTGCAGAAGAACCCGGCGCCCTTCACGGCCGTGATGCAGCCGTTCTTGGGGCGGCTGACGTCCAGGCCGAGCTTGGTCCTCTTGGCCTCGGTGGCCTCGCGCTGCGAGATGTCGTGCGTCTCGGCCATGCGCTGGAGCACGACGTTGCGGCGCTGCTTGGCCTCGGCCGGGTCGTTCACCGGGTCGTAGCGGCTCGGCGACTGCACGATGCCGGCGAGGAGGGCCGCCTCCTGGAGCTTGAGGTCCTTGGCGGGCTTGGAGAAGTACCGCTGGGACGCGGCCTCGACGCCGTACGCCTGCTGACCGAAGTACGTGATGTTCAGGTAGTTCTTGAGGATCCGCTTCTTGCCGAGCTCCTCCTCGACCTGGATCGCGTACTTCAGCTCGCGGATCTTGCGGCCGAGGGTCTGCTGGGTGGCCTCGGCGACCTTGTCCGGGTCGTCGCCGGCCTCTTCCACGAAGACGTTCTTCACGTACTGCTGCGTGAGCGTGGAGGCGCCCTGCGCGACGCCGCCGCTCTGCGCGTTCTGGTTCACCGCGCGCAGGATGCCCTTGAGGTCCACCGCGCCGTGCTCGTAGAAACGGGAGTCCTCGATCGCGACGATCGCCTTCTGCATGTACGGCGAGATGCGCTTCAGCGGCACCACCGTGCGGTCGCGCGAGTACACCGTGGCGATGGCCCCGCCCGCCGAGTCCAGGATCGTGGTGCGCTGGCTGAGCGGCGGCTGCTTCAAGTTGGCCGGAATCTCGTCGAAGCCCTCGACCGACCCCTTGGCCGCCAGGCCGATCACGCCCGCCGCGGGCAGCGCGATCCCGGCGAGCACCGCGCCCGCGAGCACGCTCACGCCCAGGAACTTGGCGGCCTGCTGCGCGGGGGAGAGACCACCGCCCGATCGCTTGTTTGCCATGGGGGCAGCCTACGTTCTGATTCGCCGGACACGCGTATATGCCTTGGCCTAAGCTGCTCTCAACTGTCACAGCAGTGTGGTCGCGCAACAAGCCCCGAGCCGTTCCCGCATCCGGCCGGTCGTCGCGGATCCTCGGCCGATCTTCGGCGGGCCTCCGGAAGCGGATCATCAGTGGGCCTCCGGAACAGGTGCCGGAATCGATGTCCGAATCCGCCTCGTCCGTCTCCTCGCGTCCGCTGTGACCCAGCTGAACTGCCCGCATTTGCCGGGTTGGTCACGCATGTCGCCAGCTCACTCCGTCGGGTGATCTGCCGCTTACGCATAGTCCGTTCGGGCCATTCAAGATTGGGCCCGCAGGGGGTGTTGCGCTGTGCCCACCTTCCGTAACGTCCTCAACTGGCGGCGGTGAATATGCCGCTGCCGCCGTGGGGGAGCCTCGATTCGGGAGAGGACGGCGCCGGTATGGGCTGGGTAACCGACTGGAGTGCGCAGGCCGCCTGCCGCACTACCGATCCGGATGAACTGTTCGTACAAGGAGCAGCGCAGAACAGGGCCAAGGCGGTGTGCACCGGCTGCCCGGTGCGCACGGAGTGCCTGGCCGACGCGCTGGACAATCGCGTCGAGTTCGGCGTGTGGGGTGGCATGACAGAGCGGGAGCGCCGCGCACTGCTGCGCAGGCGTCCCACGGTCACCTCGTGGCGCAGGCTCCTTGAGACAGCACGCTCCGAGTACGAGCGTGGCACGGGCCTGCTGCCCGTGGACTTGGACGACGAGGAGACCTACGAGAGCTACGCGGCCGTGGGCTGAGCCCCCGTCACGTAGCACCACGTCACGTGGCACCACCGCACCACCCGTCGCAGCACCCGCCGCCCACCACCGGCCCCCAGGAGTGCCGCCGCTCACAGGCGGCACCGGGGCCGCCGGGCAGCCTGACGCGAAGGCTGAGCGACACCTGACGTATGGGCTGTACGCCAGGTGATTCGTCAGGGCGCGTCAGGACGGACGGTGTCCTGTGCGGGTCCTGTGCGGCAAAGGTACGACGGGCGTGCGCGCACGCCTGGACGGGCGGTCACGCCCGGTCACCGGCCGCCCCGGCGACACTGGGCGGCCCGTCGCCCGGAGCCGTCACTCCCGGAGCCGTCACTCCGGGTCGCCCGCGGCGGCGCCCGCCGACGCGAGCCGCTCGCCGATCGCGCGCAGGCCGTCGAGGTCGTGCACATCGCCCGGCAGCGCGGCCACCTCCGCCACGGCCACCTCCGGGTGCAGCGCCGTGAAGCGGTCCCGGGTGTGCCGCTCGCGGGCGAGCAGCCGCATGCGCTCGGCGTGCAGCCGCAGCAGGCCCGCGGTCAGCTGCTCGACGGACGCGCCGGAGTCGTCGTCTTTGGTTGAAGGGGAAGTACCGTTCGCCTCAGGGGAGTTGGGAGCCTCGGACTCTGAGGGGTTACGCAGTCCAACATTCCCGCCCTCCTGATCCACAATGCCGCCCGCCCCAAGATTTTCCTCGGCGGCGGCCCCGGCCCCCTCCGCCGCCTCCTCCTCGTGGCCTTCCACCACGGCCTCCTCCAGGCTCTCCGCCGCGGCCAACGCCCGCTCCGCCGACAGCTCGGCGGCGCCGCTGCCGTGCACCCGGTTCAGGACCAGACCCGCCAGCGGCATGTCGTCCGCCGCGAGCCGCTCCACGAAGTACGCGGCCTCCCGCAGCGCGTCCCGCTCCGGCGACGCCACCACGAGGAACGCCGTCCCCGGCGCCTGAAGCAGCCGGTACGTCGCGTCGGCCCGCTTGCGGAAGCCGCCGAACATCGTGTCCATCGCGGCCACGAAGGTCTGCACGTCCCGCAGGAGCTGACCCCCGAGCAGCTTGCCGAGGGCCCCCGTCATCATCGACATCCCGACGTTCAGGAACTTCATCCCGGCCCGGCCGCCCACCTTCGCCGGGGCCATCAGGAGCCGGATCAGCTTCCCGTCCAGGAACGAACCCAGCCGCTTCGGGGCGTCGAGGAAGTCGAGGGCGCTGCGCGACGGCGGGGTGTCCACCACGATCAGGTCCCACTCGTCGCGGGAGCGCAGCTGCCCCAGCTTCTCCATCGCCATGTACTCCTGCGTGCCCGCGAAGCCCGCCGAGAGCGACTGGTAGAAGGGGTTGGAGAGGATCGCCTTCGCCCGGTCCGCGTCCGCGTGCGCCTCGACGATCTCGTCGAAGGTGCGCTTCATGTCCAGCATCATGGCGTGCAGTTCCCCGGCGCCCTGGACGTCCTTCACCCGCCGCGGCACGTTGTCCAGCGAGTCGATGCCCATGGACTGCGCCAGCCTGCGCGCCGGGTCGATCGTCAGGACCACCACCGTGCGGCCCCGCTCGGCGGCGCGCAGGCCGAGGGCGGCCGCGGTGGTCGTCTTGCCGACGCCGCCGGAGCCGCAGCACACCACGATGCGGGTCTTCGGGTCGTCGAGCAGGGCGTCGACGTCGAGCGGGTCACGTGCCGGGTCGAGGCTCATGAAACCCCCTGCTGTCGCAGTTCGGTGGCGAGTTCGTATAGACCCCCGAGGTCCAACCCATCGGCCAGCAGGGGCAGTTCGTGCAGGGGCAGGCCGTGCTCGCCGAGCACGGCCCGCTGGGCGCCCTCCAGGGCGTACCGCTCGGCGTACTCGGCGGCCTGGGCGAGGAGCGGGTCCACGAGCCGTCCCGCGGCGCCGCGGGCCCCGCCGAGCCCCGCGGCCGCCAGGGTCCTGGCGATGGCCGTACGGGGCGTGCGCTCCAGGCCGAGCTCGAGATCCGCCTCGCCGAGGAGGGCCGGGCGCACCATGTTCACGATGACGCGGCCCACCGGCAGCCCGGCGGCGCGCAGCTCGGCGATGCCGTCCACGGTCTCCTGGACGGGCATCTCCTCCAGGAGCGTCACCAAGTGCACGTCCGTCTCGGGGGACTTGAGGACCCGCATGACGGCCTGCGCCTGATTGTGTATCGGCCCGATCTTCGCGAGCCCCGCCACCTCGTCGTTCACGTTGAGGAAGCGGGTGATGCGGCCGGTCGGCGGGGCGTCCATGATCACGCAGTCGTACGCGTACCGGCCCCGCTTGTCCTTGCGGCGGACCGCCTCGCAGGCCTTGCCGGTCAGCAGGACGTCGCGCAGACCGGGCGCGATGGTGGTCGCGAAGTCGACGGCACCGAGCTTCTTCAGGGCGCGGCCCGCGCTGCCCAGTTTGTAGAACATCTGGAGGTAGTCCAGAAGGGCCAGTTCGGGGTCGATGGCGAGGGCGTACACCTCCCCGCCCCCCGGAGCGACGGCGATCTTCCGCTCCTCGTAGGGCAGCGCCTCTGTCTCGAAGAGCTGCGCGATGCCCTGTCTGCCCTCGACCTCCACGAGGAGGGTGCGTTTGCCCTCCGTCGCGAGGGCGAGCGCGAGGGCCGCGGCCACCGTGGTCTTGCCGGTACCGCCCTTGCCGCTGACGACCTGGAGCCTGCTCACGTATTCGAGCCTAACCAGTCGCCCGGCGGGCTACGCATGAGGCTGCCCCCCACCGGCCCCTGACCCGCCCCCTGGGGGCGCCGGACAGCGGGTGTCATGAGGCCCCTGGTGCCAGGCATTACCCTCGCCGTATGACCAAGTGGGAATACGCAACCGTGCCGCTGCTCGTCCATGCCACGAAGCAGATTCTGGACACCTGGGGCGAGGACGGCTGGGAGCTCGTCCAGGTCGTGCCCGGGCCGAACAACCCCGAGCAGCTGGTGGCCTACCTGAAGCGGGAGAAGCAGGCATGAGCGGTGTGGTCGAGGCCCGGATCGCCGAGCTCGGTCTGACCCTGCCCGGCGTCGTCCCGCCGCTCGCGGCGTACCGGCCCGCGATCCAGTCGGGCGTGTACGTGTACACGGCCGGCCAGCTGCCGATGGTGGACGGCAAGCTGCCGGTCACCGGCAAGGTCGGCGCGGAGGTCACGCCGGAGGAGGCCAAGGACCTGGCCCGCACCTGCGCGCTGAACGCGCTGGCCGCGGTCAAGTCGGTCGCGGGCGAGCTGGACCGCATCGCGCGCGTCGTGAAGGTCACCGGCTTCGTCGCCTCGGCCCCCGACTTCACCGGCCAGCCCACCGTCCTCAACGGCGCCAGCGAGCTGCTCGGCGAGGTCCTCGGCGACAAGGGCGTGCACGCCCGCAGCGCGGTGGGCGTGGCGGTGCTTCCGCTGGACGCGCCGGTCGAGGTCGAGATCCAGGTGGAGCTGCTGCCGCAGTAGGGGTGGTGGGGGGACGGGCGGCCCGGCTTCGCGCGGCTGCCCGGCTCTCCCTCCCGCGCCGGACCGGGCACAGCCCCGTGCCACGGTGCTGTGCCGTCCAAGGGCCCAGCACGCCCCGTACAACGGCCGCGTCCCCCCGACGTACAAGAGGCCTCTCGAACATCCGCACCACACCGGATAGCCTCCGCCCATGGCAAATGGGCAGTGGTACCCACCGGAGTGGCCCGACCGCGTCCGCGCCCTCGCGGCAGGCGAACTGACCCCCGCCCCACCCCGCCAGGCGGCCACGGTCATGCTCCTGCGCGACACCGCGGAAGCCGGGGCCACCGGCGCGGGCCCCGAAGTGCACATGCTCCGCAGGAGCACGACGATGGCCTTCGCGGGCGGCGCCTACGCCTACCCCGGCGGCGGCGTCGACCCCCGCGACGACGACCACCACGTCCGCTGGGCGGGCCCGCCGCGCGCCGCGTGGGCGGCCCGCCTGGGCGTGGGCGAGGCGGCGGCCCAGGCCATCGTGTGCGCGGCCGTCCGCGAGACGTACGAGGAGGCGGGCGTCCTGCTCGCCGGGCCGACCCCGGACAGCGTCATCGACGACACCACCGGCGACGACTGGGAGGCGGACCGCGTCGCCCTGGTCGCCCGTGACCTGTCCTTCGCCGAGTTCCTGGACCGCCGCGGCCTGGTCCTGCGCAGCGATCTGCTCGGCGCGTGGGCCCGCTGGATCACCCCGGAGTTCGAGCCGCGCCGCTACGACACGTTCTTCTTCGTCGCCGTCCTCCCGGCGGGCCAGCGCACCCGTGACGTCTCCACGGAGGCGGACCGGACCGTCTGGATCCGCCCCCGGCAGGCCGCAGAGCGCTACGACCGCGGCGAACTCCTGATGATGCCGCCGACCATCTCCACGCTGCGCCAGCTCGACGGCTCCGCCACGGCCGCCGACGCCCTGGCCGCCGCCGAGTCCCGCGACCTGACCCCGGTCCTGGCCCGGGCCCGCCTTGAGGACGGCGAGCTGATCCTGTTCTGGCCGGGCCACGACGAGTTCACCAAGCACATCCCGGCGGGCGGCGCGGCATGAGGCGACCGGCCGCCGCCGCACGGCACCGCACCCACCCGGACCCGACGGGAGTCACCCCCGCATGACCGAAGCAGCCGCCCTCCCCGGCCAGCCCCGCGGCGGCGTCCTCAGCGGCCCCGCCACCGACCGCGCCGTCAACGTCCTCGCGCCCAACCCGTCCGCGATGACCCTGGACGGCACCAACACCTGGATCGTCGCGGAGCCGGGCTCCGGCCTCGCGGTCGTCATCGACCCCGGCCCGCTCGACGAGGCGCACCTCGCCCACGTGATCGCGACGGCCGAGAAGCAGGGCATGCGGGTCGGGCTCACCCTGCTCACGCACGGCCACCCCGACCACGCCGAGGGCGCCGCGCGCTTCGCGGAGCTGACCGGCACCAAGGTCCGCGCCCTGGACCCGGCGCTGCGCCTCGGCGACGAGGGCCTCGCGGCGGGCGACGTGATCACGACGGGCGGCCTGGAGTTGCGCGTCGTGCCGACGCCCGGGCACACCGCCGACTCCCTCTGCTTCCATCTGCCCGCCGACCGGGCCGTCCTGACGGGTGACACGATCCTCGGCCGCGGCACGACGGTCGTCGCCCACCCCGACGGCCGCCTCGGCGACTACCTGGACTCGCTGCGGCGCCTGCGCTCCCTCACGGTCGACGACGGCGTGCACACGGTCCTTCCGGGCCACGGCCCGGTCCTCGATGACGCCCAGGGCGCGGTCGAGTTCTATCTGGCGCACCGGGCGCACCGCCTGGCCCAGGTGGAGACGGCGGTCGAGAACGGGCACGTGGCGCCGGGCGACGTCGTGGCGCATGTGTACGCGGACGTGGACCGCTCGCTGTGGCCCGCGGCGGAGCTGTCGGTGCGGGCGCAGTTGGACTACTTGCGGGAGCACGGGCTCATCTAAGCCCTGGGCCCGTCCAGGGCCTGGGCTCGTCCGAGGCCCGCCCGGCGGGCCGGCGCGGGGTCGCATGGGATCAGGTCCTGCGCGTGGATCCGACGGGCGCGCCGGAGGACTCTCTAGTGCGCCCCGGGCTCGCCCTGCTGCGGGCGCGGGGTCTTCACTCCGTGCACCGCCGTGTACTCCTCGGCCAGCCACGGCCCGATCACGTCGGCGTACTCCCGCAGCGCGGCGGCGTCGGCGGCCGGTTCGAGGGCCATGGCGGCCGCCGCCCGCATCGGGTCGGCCCACTGGGGGTAGTAGCGCGCGAACGCCGCCGCCATCTCCGTGAGGTCGCTGGTCCAGCCGCCCCAGCGCGGCATGACGAGCGTGAAGCCGGTGCGGACGAGGTGGCGGGAGGCGCGGCGGACCAGGGCGCGCAGTTCGTCCGGGTCGGCGTCGGCGGCCTGGGCGCGCCAGCGGGGCAGGAACAGGGCGAGGTCGCCGTTGGTCTCGCGGGCGAGGAGGCTGTCGGGCCGGTAGCGGGGCAGGAATTCGGCCAGGTCCTCGCCGAGCAGGGGCGTGCAGAGGCAGGCCACGAACCAGCCGAGGTCGTACGTCTCCAGCTCGCTCAGGACGGCCGCGCGGCTCGAAAGCAGGATGCCCACGCCGTCGACCTCGGTGAACTCCTTGTCGACGGCGGAGGCGACGGCGTCCGCGTCGGCGCGGTCGTCCGGGGTCGGCTCCTCGCGCAGGACGAGCAGCAGGTCGAGGTCGGAGCGGCCAGCGCGGGCGGCGCCGCGGGGCACGGAGCCGTACAGGTACGCGCTGTCGAGGCGCTTGCCGAAGGTCTCCGCGACGCGGTCGCGCGCAGCGGCGACGACGGGCCGGAAGGCGTCGCCCACCCGCCCCAGCGAGCCCTCACGCTCGATGTAGCCCTGACTGTCCAGTCCCCGACCGACGGTGTCCATGGGCCCACTGTGCAGCGTGCCACGCCCCGGAGCACGCAAATTCCGCCCTGAAGTCGACTGGTGGCGCGGGGCATACGTGTGATCGTGGGGCGCCGGGACGGCTCCGCGGGGACCGGGATGCCTCCGCGGGGGACCGGGACGGCTCCGCGGGGATACGACGGCGGGGCCGCCCCTGACTCCAGGGACGGCCCCGATCGCGTACGAAGCACCGGGCTCCGCGCGGGAGGCACGGGAAGCGCGGAAGGTACGAAGGGCGCGGAAGGCCGGCGTCAGCGGGACCGCTTGGCCAGGCGCTCCACGTCGAGCAGGATCACCGCGCGGGCCTCCAGGCGCAGCCAGCCGCGGCCCGCGAAGTCCGCGAGGGCCTTGTTGACCGTCTCGCGGGAGGCGCCGACCAGCTGGGCCAGCTCTTCCTGCGTGAGGTCGTGCACCACGTGGATGCCTTCCTCGGACTGCACGCCGAAGCGGCGCGACAGGTCGAGCAGGGCGCGGGCCACGCGGCCGGGGACGTCGGAGAACACCAGGTCCGACATCTGGTCGTTGGTCTTGCGCAGGCGCCGGGCGACGGCGCGCAGCAGGGCGGCGGCCACCTCCGGGCGGGCGTTCAGCCAGGGCTGGAGGTCGCCGTGGCCGAGGCCGAGCAGCTTGACCTCGGTGAGGGCGGAGGCCGTGGCCGTGCGGGGGCCGGGGTCGAAGAGCGACAGCTCACCGATCAGCTCGCCGGGGCCGAGCACCGCGAGCATGTTCTCGCGGCCGTCCGGGGAGGTGCGGTGGAGCTTCACCTTGCCCTCGGTGACCACGTACAGGCGGTCTCCGGGGTCGCCCTCATGGAAAAGCGCGTCCCCGCGCGCGAGCGTCACCTCACTCATGGAGGCGCGGAGCTCCGCGGCCTGCTCGTCATCGAGCGCCGCGAAGAGCGGGGCGCGCCGCAGAACGTCGTCCACGAGTTCTCTCCTTGTCGACCTGCATCAGGGGACGGTGCCCCCAGTTTGCCGGACGGTTCAAACAGTGTGATCAGTCACTCAAGTCTGCCGCACTTGTGACGGGGGCAATGCGGAAGGGGGCCAATTGGGGGCCGATCCGGGGGACCGGCGACGGATACGGACGTCCGGACGTGGGTCGGACACCTGCTCCCTGGCCCGTGAGAGCACAGGCCACGGCGGCAGCGGTCACGGGCGCGTCCGGCGATTCTGCTGTGGGCGAACACGCTTACGTTACCCCGAGGAACCGGACAAATCGGGCGTTGGGTGGGGCGTGGATGGGATGTGGACGGGGTGGGGGTGGGGTCCTTTCGGCGTGTTGGGGGGGCAGGGCGGGGGTGGGGCGAGGGTGAGCCGAGGGGCGCGTCGGGGATCGGGTCGAGGGAGCGTCGGGGGTGGGTCGGGGGGCGCGCCGGGCGTGGTGTCGGAGTGCGTGCCGGAGCGTGCTCCTCGGTGTGCTCGGCCGGGTGCGTCGACTTTCCGCCAACGGGGGCGTGGTGGGGCGGGGGCGCGGCGCCGGTCGGGGCACCCGTGGCGGTGCGTTCCGGCCCGCCGGACGATCTCCGGCGCGTGACAACTGCGCATCTCCCCCGTCCGTGTCAGTGACGGCCCGTACGCTGGCGCCATGGCGAAACGAGGCGTGTCAGAAGGCTCCAGGGACGGAGGCGGGGCGGTGCCGGAGGAGACGACGAGGGCCGCGCCGAAGAGGGCGGCCTCGGCCAAGAAGACGACTTCCGCCAAGAAGGCGGCTCCCGCGAAGAAGGCGGCCTCCGCCAAGGCCACGGCTCCCGCCAAGAAGGCAGCCCCCGCCAAGACCGCGAAGGCCACCACCCCCCTCAAAAAGCCCAAACCCCCGCAATCCCACACCGCCCTCGTGCGGCAGGCCCGGCGGATCAACCGCGAGCTGGCCGACGTGTATCCGTACGCCCACCCGGAGCTGGACTTCGAGAACCCCTTCCAGCTTCTGGTCGCCACCGTCCTGTCGGCCCAGACGACGGACCTGCGGGTGAACCAGACGACGCCCGCCCTCTTCTCCCGCTATCCGACCCCCGAGGACCTGGCCGCGGCCAACCCCGAGGAGGTCGAGGAGCTGATCCGCCCGACCGGCTTCTTCCGCGCCAAGACGCGGTCGATCATGGGCCTGTCGGCGGCACTGCGCGACGACTTCGGAGGCGAGGTCCCCGGCCGCCTCGACGACCTGGTCAAGCTGCCGGGCGTGGGCCGCAAGACCGCCTTCGTCGTGTTGGGCAATGCCTTCGGGGTCCCTGGAATCACTGTCGACACACACTTCGGCCGCCTGGTGCGCCGCTGGAAGTGGACCGAGGAGACCGACCCGGACAAGGTCGAGGCCGTCGTCGGCGGGCTGTTCCCGAAGAGCGACTGGACGATGCTCTCGCACCGCGTGATCTTCCACGGCCGCCGCATCTGCCACGCCCGCAAGCCCGCCTGCGGCGCCTGCCCGATCGCCCCCCTCTGCCCGTCGTACGGAGAGGGCGAGACGGATCCCGACAAGGCCAGAAAGCTCCTGAAGTACGAGATGGGGGGCATGCCCGGCCAGCGGCTCAACCCCCCGCCGGGCTTTCCGGGCAAGGCGGCCCCGCCCCTGGGCGCCGCCGGGTGACCCGGGGGCCGGGAGCGGGCCCGGACGATCCCCGGGACGAGGAACCATCAGCGGGCCGACAGGCGTTGTGCAGAGACGGACGGGGGTGCCGATGACGCACGCGAGCGATACGCACACAGGCGAGACGGACATGAGCGACGGCCAGGACCAGGACCCGGCGCGCCCCCAAGGCCCCGCGACAGACCCCGCCCGCCGCGACGCCCCGGCCTCCGCGACCGACCCCGCCCGCCGGGGCGACCACCACGCCCTCACCGCCCAGGGCCTGCTCTCCGCCGACGGCCTGCCCGGATGGCTGACCCCCGTGCTGCGCGCCGTCGAGAGCGTCCGCCCCGACCAGCTCAGCCGCTTCCTGCCACCGGCGAGCGGCGCGGGCCGCCAGTCCGCCGTCCTCATCCTCTTCGGCGAGGGTGAGCAGGGCCCGGAGCTGCTGCTCATGGAGCGGGCCAGCTCGCTGCGCTCGCACGCGGGCCAGCCGTCGTTCCCCGGCGGCGCCCTCGACCCGGAGGACGGCGACCCGCGCGTGGCGGGCCCGCTGCGGGCCGCGCTGCGCGAGGCCGAGGAGGAGACCGGCCTCGACCCGGACGGCGTGCAGCTCTTCGGCGTGCTGCCGCGCCTTTTCATCCCGGTGAGTGACTTCGTCGTGACACCGGTGCTCGGCTGGTGGCGCGCGCCGAGCCCCGTCGGCGTCGTGGACCCGGCCGAGACGGCCCGCGTGTTCACGGTCCCCGTGTCCGATCTCACGGACCCGGCGAACCGCGCGACGACGGTCCACCCGAGCGGCCACAGCGGCCCGGCTTTCCTCGTCGAGTCCGCCCTGGTCTGGGGTTTCACGGCCGGCCTCATCGACAGACTGCTGCACTACGCGGGCTGGGAGCGCCCCTGGGACAGGGACCGCCAGGTCCCGCTCGACTGGGGCTCATGACAAGGTTGCGGGGACCGGGCCGACCGGGGCTCGTGGCCGTGCGTACCGCCCACGGGGCGGGCGCGAGGACAGTGACGCGCGAAGACCGCGAGGCGAGGCGGGGAATGATGCGAGGCGAGGACTGAATTCCGTGAACGTGCTGGACATCCTGCTGCTGCTCGCCGCCGTGTGGTTCGCGATCGTCGGCTACCGCCAGGGTTTCGTCGTCGGCATCCTCTCGGTGATCGGCTTCCTCGGCGGCGGTCTCATCGCGGTGTATCTGCTGCCGGTCATCTGGGACGCCTTCACCGACGAGGGCGCGAGGGTCAGCACGACCGCGGCCGTCGTCGCCGTGGTCGTCGTCATCGTCTGCGCCTCCGTCGGCCAGGCCTTCACCACGCACTTGGGCAACAAGCTGCGCCGGTACATCACCTGGCAGCCCGCCAGAGCCCTGGACGCCACCGGCGGCGCGCTGGTCAACGTCGTCGCGATGCTGCTCGTCGCCTGGCTGATCGGCTCCGCCCTCGCGGGCACCACCCTGCCGACGCTCGGCAAGGAGGTGCGCAACTCCACGGTGCTGCACGGCGTCTCCCGCACGCTGCCCAACCAGGCCGACACCTGGTTCGCGGACTTCTCCTCCGTCCTCGCGCAGAACGGCTTCCCGCAGGTCTTCAGCCCGTTCTCGAACGAACCCATCAAGGACGTCCAGCCCCCGGACCCCAAGCTCGTGGGCAGCAAGGTCGCAGCCGACGCCAAGCGCTCCATCGTGAAGATCAGCGGTGACGCGCACAGCTGCGGCAAGGCCCTCGAAGGCACCGGCTTCGTGTTCGCCCCGCGCCGCGTGATGACGAACGCCCACGTGGTCGGCGGCGTCGACGAGCCCAAGGTGCAGATAGGGGGCGAGGCCGAGAAGTACGACGCCAAGGTCGTGCTCTACGACTGGGAGCGCGACATCGCCGTCCTCGACGTGCCGACCCTGCCCGCCCCGCCCCTGCAGTTCACCTCGCGCGACGCCCAGAGCGGCGACAGCGCGATCGTGGCGGGCTTCCCCGAGGACGGCCCCTACGACGTCCGCTCCGCGCGCGTGCGCGGCCGCATCACGGCCAAGGGCCCCGACATCTACCACCGGGGCACGGTCCGCCGCGATGTGTATTCGCTGTACGCCACGGTCCGCCAGGGCAACTCCGGCGGCCCGCTGCTCACCCCGGACGGCAAGGTCTACGGCGTGGTGTTCGCCAAGTCGCTCGACGACCCGGACACCGGATACGCCCTGACCGTGGACGAGGTGCGCGAGGACATCGAGCGCGGCCGCACCGCCAACCAGGAGGTCGACAGCCAGGGGTGCGCGCTCTAGGCGCGCCCCTGGGGGGAGCCGCCGCGCGGGGGTGGGTGCGGGTGCGGGTCAGTCGCGGGTGTGCCGCAGCCGCGCGGACATCCAGCGGGCCCGGCGGCGCAGAATGCGGGGGATGCCGATGGCCTCGGCGGAGGCCGCGTCAGCCGCGTCTCCGGAGTGCCCCGGATCGTGCGGGCCGCCCCTCTCGTGGCCGTTCACCACGGTGGCCGTCCGGCGCTTGCGTGCTACGTCACTGTAGTCGTGCGTCCAGCCCATACCCGGACGTGTGCCCGTGCCTCAAGGTCGGTAACCGCGCCCAAGGGCCTCAATTGGCCTATGCGGCAGGCAATTGGCGTTCGTAGGACAGTAGTTCCCTGTGGGGGTGACGAACCGTGACGAACGTTCTACTCGGCCGGGGGTGACGACCGCTCCACCGCTCCGGCCGCTGCGTACGTCCTACCGGTCCGGCTCGGGGTCCTTGAGCCAGGACACCAACTCGTTGGAGAACGCCACCGGGTCCTCCTCGTGCGGGAAGTGCCCGAGGCCGTCGAACAGCCGCCAGCGGTAGGGCGCTTCGACGTACTCGCCGGATCCCGCCGCGCTGCGAGTGCGCATCACGGGGTCGAGGGAGCCGTGCAGATGCAGCGTCGGCACCCGCACCGGGCGCTTCATGCGCCGGTTGAACTGGATCCCGTCGGGCCGGGCGAGGGAGCGCACCATCCAGCGGTACGGCTCGATCGAGCAGTGCGCCGTCGAGGGGATGCACATGGCGCGGCGGTACGTCTCCACGGCCTCGTCGTCCGGCAGGCTCGGCCCCGACCAGTCCCGCACCAGGCGCCCCACCAGGGCCCCGTCGTCCGCGACCAGCTGACGCTCCGGCAGCCACGGCCGCTGGAAGCCCCACACGTACGACCCGGCCGCCGTCTGCTTGTGGTCCCGCAGCATCGCCGCGCGCCAGCGCCGCGGGTGCGGCATCGAGGAGACGGCGAGGCGGCGCACCAGCTTGGGCCGCATCACGGCGGCCGTCCAGGCGAGGTAGCCGCCCAGGTCGTGCCCGACGAGCGCGGCGTCGGGCTCGCCGAGGGACCGTACGACGCCCGTGATGTCCAGGGCGAGGTTCGCGGGGTCGTAGCCGCGCGGGGTGCGGTCGCTGCCGCCGACCCCGCGCAGGTCCATCGCCACCGCGCGGAAGCCCGCGTCGGCGAGCGCGACGAGCTGGTGCCGCCAGGCCCACCAGAACTGCGGGAAGCCGTGCAGGAGCAGCACCAGCGGGCCCTCACCGGCCTCCGCGATGTGGAAGCGGGCGCCGTTGGCGGCGACGTCCCGGTGCGTCCAGGGGCCCTCGATCCGTACGGTCGAGGGGGGCGCGGCGGTGGTCCTGTCCGAGGGTCGGCCTTGGTCCGTCATGTAGTCGAGCGTGCCACAGCGTCGGCCCGCTCACCGGCCTCCAGCTCAAGGGCGCCCGCAGGGGCCACGGCGCGCGGATGCGGCTTGACGTTGCTCAGGACGGCGGCGGTCTCCTTGGCGGCGGCAGCGGCCTTCTGGGGGCCCTTGCCCTTCGCGGCCTTCTTCGCGTAGATCACGCCGATCCACGCGAGAAGTCCGGCCACCAGGACATTCGCCGCGAACGAGAGCACGAAGCAGATGGCCATGTTCCAGCCGCTCCAGGTGCGGATGCCGTAGGCCAGGGCGAAGCTCAGCATCGGCAGCGAGAAGATGAGGACGGCGGTGGCCGCGATGAACGCGGCACTGCCGATCGCACCGCGCTTGACGTCCTGCGTCAGCTGGGCCTTGACCAGCGCGATCTCATCGTGCACCAGCTCCGACATCTCTTTGCTCGCCGCGGAGACGAGCTGGCCGAGGCTGCGTTCGGTGCCGACGGGACCGTCGGGTGCGCTCATCGCTTGCTCCTCATTTCTCTGACTTCTTCTCTGCCTGCGGACCTGTCCGCGCGGTCGGCCGGGCCGTCGGTCCGGGCCGTCGGTCCGGGCGGACGGCCCTGGCGGCTGTCCGCGCGGAAGTTCTGGTCAGATCAGATCATGCCGGACCATCGCTCCTGTCGCTCGATCCGGCTGACAGTTGAGCAAGTCTGCGGTGCTCGGCGGCCTTCTTGTCGTAGATCTCCGCCATCCGCAGGTGGTAGTCCGGATTGTCCTGTTCGTAGATGTCGGGGATGCCGTCGAGGTCCTCGTCGCGCTCCTCGTCCTCCCACAGCTTGCGGTACTTGCGGTTGCGCACCTTCAGCAGGACTCCGGAGACCACGGCCGCTATCAGCGAGCCGATCAGCACGGCGGCCTTGATCTCGTCCGTGAGCAACGGGTCCTCGCTGAAGGCGAGTTCCCCGATGAGCAGCGAGACAGTGAAGCCGATCCCGGCGAGCGAGGCCACCGCGAACACATCCGGCCAGGCCAGGTCCTCGTTCAGCTCGGCCTTGGTGAAGCGGGCCGCGAGCCAGGTGCCGCCGAAGATGCCGACGGCCTTGCCGACGACGAGGCCGAGCACCACGCCGAGGGTCTCCGGCTTGGTGAAGACGTCGCCGAGCGCCCCGCCGGAGACGGCGACACCGGCGCTGAACAGCGCGAACAGCGGCACGGCCAGCCCCGCCGAGAGGGGGCGTACCAGATGCTCGATGTGCTCACCGGGGGAGTGCCGCTCGCCCTCCTCCTTGTGGCAGCGCAGCATCAGGCCCATGGCGACACCGGCGATGGTGGCGTGGACGCCGCTGTTGTACATCAGGCCCCAGACGACCAGGGCCAGCGGAACGTAGACGTACCAGCCGCGTACGCCCTTGCGGAGCAGCAGCCAGAAGACGGCGAGGCCGAGGACCGCGCCGCCGAGCGCGGCGAAGTTCAGGTCGCTGGTGAAGAAGATCGCGATGATCATGATCGCGAAGAGGTCGTCGACGACGGCGAGGGTCAGCAGGAAGGCCCGCAGCGCCGACGGCAGCGAGGTGCCGATGACCGCGAGGACGGCGAGCGCGAAGGCGATGTCGGTCGCGGTCGGCACGGCCCAGCCGTCCGTGGCGCCGCCGCCGATGACGTTCACCAGCGTGTAGACCAGGGCGGGCACGGCCATGCCGCAGATCGCGGCGATCACGGGCAGCGCGGCGGCCTTGGGCTCGCGCAGATCGCCGGCCACCAGCTCGCGCTTGAGCTCGATCCCGGCGACGAAGAAGAAGACGGCGAGCAGCCCGTCGGCCGCCCAGTGCTGTATCGACAGGTCGAGGCCGAGCGAGGCGGGCCCGATGTGGAAGTCCCTGACGCTCTCGTAGCTCTCCTTGATCGGGGTGTTCGCCCAGATCAGGGCCGTGATGGCGGCGATGAGCAGGAGTACGCCACCGACGGTCTCGGTGCGCAGCGCCTCCGCGACGAAGTTCCGCTCGGGCAGGGAGAGGCGTCCGAGTACTTTGCGGTTGCTGCTGGTGGGCGCGGCCACGGGAGTCGACCTCCGGTCGGTAGGCAGGGCTGAGCACATGCCGACCAGACTTCCCGGCGCACCTGAGCGTTTCTTGTCGCGTTGTTGACGTTGATCCTTAGCTTACCTAACCGTGCGCCAGGACTCATCCGGCGAACATCACTTTAAGCACAAAAGAGGCACCCGGCGCGGGTGGCGCCGGGTGCCTCTCTTGCGCTGGAGCGGTGCTCCGGTGGTGCTGGTGAGCGGGTCAGTCCTCGCTGGGCGCAGCCGGCAGCTTCGACTGGATCAGGTCCATCACGGACGAGTCCGTGAGCGTGGTCACGTCACCGAGCTGACGGTTCTCCGCGACGTCCCGAAGGAGGCGCCGCATGATCTTCCCGGACCGCGTCTTGGGCAGCTCGGCCACCGGCAGGATCCGCTTGGGCTTGGCGATGGGGCCGAGCGTCGTCCCCACGTGGTTGCGCAGCCGGCCCACCAGCTCCGCGTCGTCCGCGTCCGCCGTGCCCCGCAGGATCACGAAGGCGACGATGGCCTGGCCCGTCGTCTCGTCGGCGGCGCCGACGACGGCGGCCTCCGCGACGGACGGGTGCGACACGAGCGCCGACTCGACCTCGGTGGTGGAGATGTTGTGCCCGGAGACGAGCATCACGTCGTCCACCCGGCCGAGCAGCCAGATGTCCCCGTCGTCGTCCTTCTTCGCGCCGTCCCCGGCGAAGTACTTGCCCTCGAAGCGCGACCAGTACGTGTCGATGAACCGCTGGTCGTCACCCCAGATGGTGCGCAGCATCGACGGCCACGGCTCGGTGAGCACCAGATAGCCACCGCCGCCGTCCGGCACCTCGTTCGCCTCGTCGTCCACGACGGTCGCCGCGATCCCGGGCAGCGCGCGCTGCGCGGAGCCCGGCTTGGTCTCGGTCACGCCGGGCAGCGGGGAGATCATCATGGCGCCGGTCTCGGTCTGCCACCACGTGTCCACGATCGGGCACTTGTCGGCGCCGATGTGCTTGCGGTACCAGATCCACGCCTCGGGGTTGATCGGCTCGCCCACCGACCCGAGCACCCGCAGGCTGCTCAGGTCGAACTTGGCGGGGATGTCGTCGCCCCACTTCATGAACGTACGGATCGCCGTCGGCGCCGTGTACAGGATCGTGACCCCGTACTTCTGCACGATCTCCCAGAACCGGCCCTGGTGCGGGGTGTCCGGCGTGCCCTCGTAGATCACCTGGGTCGCGCCGTTCGAGAGCGGGCCGTAGGTGATGTACGAGTGTCCGGTGACCCAGCCGATGTCGGCCGTGCACCAGTAGACGTCGGTCTCCGGCTTGAGGTCGAAGACGGCGTGGTGGGTGTACGACGCCTGCGTCAGATAGCCGCCGGACGTGTGCAGGATGCCCTTGGGCTTCCCCGTCGTCCCGGAGGTGTAGAGGATGAACAGCGGCTGCTCCGCCTCGAACGCCTCGGGCGTGTGCTCCGGCGACTGCTTGCCGACGACGTCGTGCCACCACAGGTCGCGGCCCTCGGTCCACGCCACGTCCTGCTTGGTGCGCTGGACGACGAGCACCTTCTCGACGCCCTCCACGCGGCCGACGGCCTCGTCGACCGCGGGCTTGAGCGCGGACGGCTTGCCCCGGCGGTAGCCGCCGTCGGCGGTGATGACGAGCTTGGCGTCGGCGTCCTTGATGCGGGCGGCGATCGCGTCCGCGGAGAAGCCGCCGAACACCACCGAGTGCGCGGCGCCGATGCGGGCGCACGCCAGCATCGCCACGACCGCCTCGGGGATCATCGGCAGATAGACCGCGACCCGGTCGCCCGCGGTGATGCCCAGCTCGGTCAGGGCGTTGGCCGCGCGGCTGACCTCGTCCTTCAGCTCGGCGTAGGTGATGGCCCGGCTGTCGCCGGGCTCACCCTCGAAGTGGATGGCCACGCGGTCGCCGTTGCCCGCTTCGACGTGGCGGTCGACGCAGTTGTACGCGACGTTGAGCCTGCCGTCGGCGAACCACTTCGCGAACGGCGGGTTCGACCAGTCGAGCGTCTCGGTCGGTTCGGTGGCCCAGGTCAGCCGGCGGGCCTGCTCGGCCCAGAAGCCGAGCCTGTCAGCCTTGGCCTGTTCATACGCCTCCGCCCTGACGTTGGCGTGCGCCGCCAGCTCGGCCGGTGGCGCGAACCTGCGGTCCTCCTTGAGCAGGTTGGCCAGGCTTTCGTTGCTCACGACATCTCCCTTTCCCAGGGTGTCCGTTGTGTCCCAGCCCACAGCTCATCAGACACTCGACCCCGGTGACAAGGGCTTGCCGGAAATTGGTTTAGACCTCTACCGGATGGGCGGGTGGCACCTGGCTGAACACCTCGTCAGGTGCCTGCCCCGCGCGTGCCGTCTCACCCGCCTCCCTCCCTTCCTCCGCTCCCGCCGTGCCTTCGGCCAGCAGATATGCCTGCGCCTCGCCCACGTGGAAGTACATCCCGTGCAGTTCCAGGTCCCCTTCGGCGAGCCGCCTTGCGACCGCCTCGTGAGCCCGCAGATGCTCCAACTGCTGGACGACGTTGGTGAGGCAGAGCTGCTCGACGGCGTCGGCGGGGGCGCGGCCCGCGAGCCGGGGCATGCCGCGCAGGGTGTGCGCCGCCGCCGTGCCGTTCTGTCCGGCCGCCCCGAGGTCTTGCTCGGCCGCGGCTACGAGGTCTTGCTCGGCCGCGGCTACGAGGGTTTGGTCGGCCGCCGTCCCGAGGGTGCGGTCCGCCGTCGTCGCAAGGGGCTCGTCGGCCGCGGGTCCGAGGCCCTGCTCGGCCGCCTCCGCGGTCTGCTCGGCCATCCGCTCCAGGCTCGGCAGGCCGTGCCGCAGCCAGCGCTTGAGCGGTGTCTGCGCCCCGGTCGGTGGTGTGTTGAGCAGCGCCTGCATGGCACCGCAGCCCGAATGCCCGCACACGGTGATGGACTTGACCTTCAGCACGTCCACCGCGTACTCGATCGCCGCGGCCACCGAGTCGTCGCCGCTCTCGGCGCCGGGCAGCGGCACCAGGTTGCCCACGTTGCGGACGACGAAGAGGTCGCCGGGGCCGCTCGAAGTGATCATCGACGTGACGACGCGGGAGTCGGCGCACGTCAGGAAGAGCTGTGCGGGCCGCTGCCCCTCGCGCGCGAGGCGGGCCAGCTCACCCCGCACGCGCGGCGCCGTGTTCTGCTGGAACGCGCTGATGCCCTTGGCCAGTTGGTGCTGTTCGGGGCGGTCGGTGCGCGGGGGTTCCTGCGGGGTGTCGCACTGGTGGTTGCGCCAGGGCGTCCAGGGGCGGCAGCCGCAGTGGGCGGTGGCGGCGGGCTCCGTGATGCGCTGGCCGCCGCGGCCGGTGACTTCGGCGCTGCCGCCCTGCGCGGAGTGCGCGTCGAGCCAGCTGTGCAGGGTCTCGTACGCCGCGTGGTCCATGAAGGAGCCGTCCAGCTCCACGACGGCGTGCGCCCGCTGGGGGATGTGGTGCAGGCAGCGGCTGAGCCGGGGCACCGCGAGGAACGTCAGCTGTCCCCGCACGTGCACGTGGTGAACGCCTTCCGAGTCCTCCTCACAGGTGATCCGGGTGCGGGCGAGGCGGTGCAGGGCGACGGCCACCGCCACGGCGACGCCCATGGCCACGCCTTCCAGGACGCCGAGGAACACCACGGCCAGGGTGGTGGCCGCGTAGACGAGCACTTCGCGGTGGCGGGTGACCGTGCGGATGTGGTTGATGCTGACCATCTGGGCGCCGACGGCCATCACGAGCGCGGCCAGGGAGGCGAGCGGGATCATCTCCAGGACCGGCACGAGCAGCAGGGCGGCCGCTACTACCCAAACGCCGTGCAGCATCGTGGAGTTCCTGCTGACGGCACCGGCGCGCACATTCGCCACGCTGCGCACGGCGACGCCCGCGACGGGGAGTCCGCCGAGCGCTCCGGACACCACGTTCGCCATGCCCTGGCCGCGCAGCTCGCGGTCGAGGTCGGAGCGGCCCACCCGCTCCTGGGTGCCGGTGCGCCGGGTGGTGAGCTTGTCGATGGCGACCGCGCCGAGCAGTGACTGGACGCCGCACACCAGCGTGACCGTGAGCACGGCGGCGACCAGGCCGAGCGCGGGGCCTTCGGGGAGTCCGGCGAGGGCGTGGGTGCGCCAGGAGGGCAGGTCGACCTTGGCCACGGTCAGGGTGGCGAGCCCGGAGAGCGCGGTGGCCGCCGTGACGGCGACGAGCGGTGCGGGGACGGTCCGTGCGGCGCGTCCGACGCGGCCGGGGATCCGGGGCCACAGCAGCAGCACGCCGAGGGTGAGCGCGCTCACGGACAGCGCGGCCGGGTGCAGGTCGGCCAACTGGGCGGGCAGCGCGCCGAGGTTGGCCGTCACGGAGCTCTGGGGGGTGCCGCCGAGCACGATGTGCAGTTGGGCGGCGGCGATGGTGACGCCGATTCCGGCGAGCATGCCGTGCACGACGGCGGGGCTCACGGCGAGCGCGGTGCGGGCCACGCGCAGGCAGCCGAGGCCGATCTGGGCGAGTCCGGCGAGGACGGTGATGGCGCAGGTCGTCCGCCATCCGTAGCGCTGGATGAGGTCGGCGGTGACGACGGTGAGTCCGGCGGCGGGGCCGCTGACCTGGAGGGGCGCGCCGCCGAAGCGTCCGGCGACGAGGCCGCCGACGGCGGCGGCGACGAGGCCCGCCTGGAGCGGTGCGCCGGTGGCGAGGGCGATTCCGAGGGACAGCGGCAGGGCGATCAGGAAGACGGCGACGGATGCGGACACGTCGGCGCCCGAGATGTGGAACTTCTTGCGCGGTGGCGGCGCGTGGGGCTGCTGGGGGCGGGGGCCGTGCGCCGAGTCGGCGGCGCTTGTGGGGACGCAGGCAGACATGTTTCCCGTCTCCTCCGGGGCGGCGCGGTCGCGGAACAGGGGGTCCTCCGGCGGGATCCGGAGGGCGGGTCGCGGCCGTGGGTCACGGCGTTGCAGCGGCGGGATATCTCAACTCTCGGTAAACGAACCGTAATGCAGTGTAAAGGTCTTAGCCGGATCATCAGGGCAAATGGGGTAAGTGATCACTCTAATGAGTGAATAAAAATGCTCATCGGCTTGTCGGAATCCACCACTCGTGACCCCGTGCGAAGTTGCTGCCGTTCTGTCCCGACTTGCACGGAAGAAGGTGGGCGGAGATGGCCGCCAACCCAAGCACTGGCGCGGGGGTGCGGCGGACGGCCGCGGGCCTCGCCGCGCTCCTGGTCTGCACGGTGGCCCTGGCCGGGTGCGCCGACGACTCGTCCGGCACGAAGGGGGGCTCGCCCGGGTCCGCGCACGGCGCGAAGAAGCCCGCCGGTGCCCCGGCTCCCAAGGCCGCGGTGCGCCTGATCGGCGACGGCTCGACCGCGTTCACCGGTCAGCAGCCGCTGCTGCCCAGACCCGAGCGCCTGAAACCGGGGCAGAGGCCCCCGCAGTTCGTGGTGTTCTCCTGGGACGGCGCGGGCGAGGACGGCCAGAAGCTGTTCTCCCACTTCCGCAAGGTCGCCAAGCGCAACAACGCCACGATGACGTACTTCCTCAGCGGTGTGTACATGCTCCCCGAGGAGAAGCGCAGGCTCTACAAGCCGCCGCAGCATCTCGCCGGCAGCTCGGACATCGGCTTCAACGACCGCGCGGGAATCAAGGACACCGTGGACCAGCTCCGCGGCGCCTGGCTCGAGGGCAATGAGATCGGCACCCACTTCAACGGCCACTTCTGCGGCACCGGCCGAGGCGTCGGCGAGTGGTCCGTCGCCGACTGGAAGAGCGAGATCAACCAGGCCAAGTCCTTTGTGAAGGGCTGGAAGACCAACACCGGCATGGGCAAGGCGCAGCCGCTGCCCTTCGACTACGACCGCGAACTCATCGGCGCCCGCACGCCCTGCCTCGAAGGCCGCACCAACTTCATGCGCGCGGCCCGCGAACTCGGCTTCCGCTACGACACCAGCGGCGTGAACAACCAGCTCTGGCCCAAGAAGAAGGAGGGCCTGTGGGACCTGTCGATGCAGCTCGTCCCGGTCCCCGGGCGCGGCTTCGAGACGCTCACCATGGACTACAACTTCATGGTGAACCAGTCAGGTTCGACCTCGCACGGTGACCCGGACAAGCACGAGTACTGGGGCGACCAGATGCGGGACGGCCTGATCAAGGGCTTCGACCGCGCCTACCACGGCAACCGCGCCCCCTTGATCATCGGCAACCACTTCGAGTCCTGGAACGGCGGCACCTACATGCGCGCCATCGAGGAGACGATCGAGCGCGTCTGCACCAAGCGCGAGGTGCGCTGTGTGTCCTTCCGGCAGCTCGCCGACTGGCTGGACGCGCAGGACCCGCAGGTGCTCGCCAAGCTCACCCGGCTCGGCGTCGGCAAGACCCCGAAGGAGGGCTGGCCCGCCTTCCTGTCCGCCCGGCCCGCCCCGGCGCCGAAGGGCGTTCCGGGCGCGGAGCCGGCCAAGCGGTAGCTCGTCCGGGGTCGGCGGCGGCCCGTCCCGGGGGCGGTCCGCCCCGTCCCGGGGTTGGCGCCGCCCCGTCCGGGGTCAGGCGGTAGCCGTCGCGTGCTCCCGCAGGACGAAGTCGGGGTCGATCTGGGCGGCAAGGTCGACCCCGGTCCGCTCGTTGCCCCAACTCTGGGCGTTCTTCAGGTGGAAGTGGACCATCTGGCGGGTGTAGCGCTCCCAGTCGCGGCGGTCGTAGGCGGAGTCGGCCGCTTCCTGGAGCGTCTTCAGGGCCAAGTGGTTGCGCTCCTCCAGGAGTTCGAACCGGGGCGGACGGCCCTTCTCCATGGAGCGCACCCAGTCGGAGTGCCCGACGGTCACCAGGAGGTCGTCGCCGACCTGCTCGCGCAGGAAGTCGATGTCGTCCTGGCCCTGGACCTTGTTGCCGACGACCTTGAGGTCGACGCCGAAGTCGTGCGCGTACTCCTTGTACTGGCGATAGACGGAGACCCCCTTCCGGGTCGGCTCGGCGACGAGGAACGTCATGTCGAAGCGGGTGAACATCCCGGAGGCGAAGGAGTCGGAGCCCGCGGTCATGTCGACCACCGCGTACTCGTCGCGGCCGTCGACCAGGTGGTTCAGGAGCAGTTCGACCGCTCCCGTCTTGGAGTGGTAGCAGGCGACACCGAGGTCGGCTTCGGTGAACTGCCCGGTGACCATCAAACGCACGGCGCCGCCGTCGAGTTCCACGGCCCGCGCACACGCCTCGTACACCGGGTTGTCCTCGCAGACCCGCAGCAGCCGCGAGCCGTCGCCGGGCGGGGTCGTCTTGATCATTTTCTCGGCGCTCGTGATGCGCGGATTGGTGCCGCGCAGATAGTCCTTGATCAGCGGCAGTCGTCCGCCCATCGCGGGCAGCCCGGCGGCCTGCTCCTCATCGAGGCCGAGGGCGGCGCCCAGGTGCTGGTTGATGTCGGCGTCCACCGCGATGACCGGCGCGCCGGTGGCGGCGAGGTGTCGGATGAAGAGCGAGGACAGCGTGGTCTTGCCGCTGCCGCCCTTCCCCACGAAAGCGATCTTCATGTTCAAGTAGCCTAGCCGCGCGCCCTGGCGTGGGGCCCTGTTCGTGACTGGAGGGGCCGGATCGCGTGAAGAAGACCACTCCTTCGTGGCGGGCGGGCCCTTGGTGCGTAGGGTCGTACTCATGAGTACGAAAGCCGATCCGCTGGCGGCCCTGGGCGCGCTGCCCGGTGTCGCCGACTCCGTGGACTCCGTGCGCAAGGCCGTGGACCGGGTGTACGGCCACCGGATCATGCGGCGTCGCAGCAATGAGGTCACCGCCGAGGCGGCGCTGCGGGGCGCGCGCGGGTCCGCGGCGCTGTCCGGCGCCGAGTGGGCCCTGGAGGAGGTGCGCAGGCGTACCGACTTCAGCGGCGAGGGCGACGCGCGCGTGATGGGCGCCGCGCTGCGGCTGACCGCCGAGGCGGGGCAGCTCCTGTCCATCTGGCGGCAGTCGCCGATGCGGGTGCTCGCGCGGCTGCACCTGGTCGCCGCGGCCGACGCCGACGAGGCCGCGGGCCGTCCGCGGCTCGCGGGCGAACCGGTCGACGAGCCGTTGATCGAGCTGGAGTTGCCGGGCGCGGACGAGGTGGCGGGGCGGCTCGAAGGCCTTTCGCAGTTGGTCATCGCGGGCGGCTCGGCCCCTGCCCTGGTGACGGCGGCCGTGGTGCACGGCGAACTCGCGGCCCTGCGGCCCTTCGGCTCCTGCAACGGCCTGGTGGCGCGCGCGGCCGAGCGCATCGTCCTGGTGGGCAGTGGCCTCGACCCGAAGTCCATCTGCCCGGCCGAGGCGGGCCACGCGGAGCTGGGGCGGGCTGCCTACGTGGGCGCCCTGGAGGCGTACGTGTCCGGCACTCCGGAGGGTGTGGCGGCCTGGATCGCCCACTGTGGCAGGGCGGTTGAGCTGGGCGTCAGGGAGTCGACGGCGGTGTGTGAGGCGCTGCAGCGCGGGGCGGCGTAACCGGGACCCCGGGAACAGGGATGCGGCGGTACGAGAATTCGTACCGCCGCTGGCATGTTCACCGGGTTACCAAGCGTCCTCGAAAGTTTGCCCATCAGGTCGGGAACTTTGCCCGTCACCTGGTGCGGCTGGCCCGTAATCGACGGGTCGACGTCGCGTGGGTGCTCGGTGGCCATGCTTCGGTCCGTGGGGCCAATCAATGCGGTTAAAGGTAATCCTCTCGGATGTCCTTGGTCTCGCGGGCCGTTGACTCCTTTGTACTCCTGTCCTGGAGGAAGCGGAAGCCCTGACTGCACTTCTTTACTTTTAGGTTCAAACAAGGGTGAATCGGGCGCAGGTTTCCGGCCGCCTCCAGGGGCGCACCCGAGCACCGTGGCGCGCGCCCCGAAGTGCGAGGTCAGCTCGCCGCCGCGCGCCGTCGGCTGGCGAACCACACGAGGCCCGCGGTGGCCGCCGCGGCGCCGACCGCGGCCGCCGCGACGAGCGCCGGACGGCGGGGTGCGGGCAGCCGCTGCTTGAGCCGCACCGGGCGGTGGAAGTCCAGAATCGGCCACCCGCGCGCGAGGGCCTCACGGCGCAGCGCCCGGTCCGGGTTGACGGCGGAGGGATGGCCGACGGACTCGAGCATGGGCACGTCCGTGGCCGAGTCGCTGTAGGCGAAGCAGCGCTCCAGGTCGTATCCCTCGGACTCGGCGAGCTCCCGGATGGCCTCCGCCTTGGTGGGGCCGTACGCGTAGTACTCCACCTCGCCCGTGAAGCAGCCGTCGTCGCCGACCACCATCCGCGTGGCCACCACCCGGTCCGCGCCCAGGAGTTCGCCGATCGGCTCGACCACCTCGGCGCCCGAGGTGGAGACGATGACGACGTCGCGGCCCGCGGTGTGGTGCTCCTCGATGAGGGAGGCCGCCTCGTCGTAGATGATCGGGTCGATCAGGTCGTGCAGCGTCTCCGCGACGATCTCCTTGACCTGCTCCACGTTCCAGCCGCGGCACAGCGAGGACAGGTACGCCCGCATCCGTTCCATCTGGTCGTGGTCGGCCCCGCCGGCGAGGAACACGAACTGGGCATATGCGGTCCGCAGTACCGCCCTGCGGTTGATCAGCCCGCCTTGGTAGAACGACTTGCTGAAGGTGAGCGTGCTCGACTTCGCAATGACCGTCTTGTCCAGGTCAAAGAACGCGGCTGTGCGGGGCGACGAGTGGTTTTCCACGAGGTTGAGCATAGGCGCCCACCATTCGGCGTAAGCTGAGGCGCGTGGGTTTGCCTGAGAAGGCTCTCGGGTACACCATGGAAGTCACGGATCGTTCGCGACCGTGCTAACCCGGTCTGGCTCCTCCCCCCCCGAGTCGGACCGAGGGGACGACCCCCGCTCTCCCCCCCGGCGGGGGTCGTCGCATGTCCGGGTGGGTTTTTGACCCCCATTCCTGATCTTTTCCGATCGTCGTGGCGCCGTGTGCGCCGAATCGACGTCGATGCCGTGCGCCCCGGATCCGTCACTGTGTGTAGCCGTGGGGCTGCGCTGCGGAAGGCGCCGGGGGCGTCACCGGTATGGGTGAAGGAGTTATTCACAGCCAACGTCTTCTCCACAGTTATTGACCAAGATCCACATGATTTCCGGGATCGCCGCACGCTTGATTCCGTTCGTGAAGTTCTTGGCCGGATTCCATTGGCCGGTCTTCGCGGACGCGCATCCGGATGCGTACACACGCGCATTCGAAGGACTTGCAGCGAGAGGGGGCCGGAAGATCGTGGCTGGAGTCATTGCGTACGACACACCGCCGACGTCCGAGGGGCGCGCCGGTGGACCATTGATCGTCACGGAGGACGTGGACCTGCTGGACGACCTGCTGCGGCTGTGCGCCGCGGCGGGAGCGCGGCCCGAGGTGCACCACGGCGTGCCCGAGCGCGGCGGCGGATGGGAGTCCGCCCCGCTCGTCCTCGTCGGGGACGACGCGGCCGACCGGGTGCGCGGCGCCGCACGCCGCCGCGGGGTCGTGCTCGTGGGGCGCGACCAGGACGACTCGGGCGTGTGGCGGCGGGCCGTGGAGATCGGCGCGGACGACGTCCTCGTCCTGCCCGACGGCGAGCGGTGGCTGGTGGACCGCATCGCCGACGTCGCCGAAGGCGTCGGACGACCCGCGCTGACCGTCGGCCTCATCGGCGGCCGCGGCGGCGCCGGTGCTTCCACACTCGCCTGCGCCCTGGCCGTCACCGCGGCGCGCGCCGGACGGTGCACCATGCTGGTCGACGCCGACCCCTTGGGCGGCGGACTCGACGTGATGCTCGGCGGGGAGACCGCCGAAGGACTGCGCTGGCCCGCCTTCGCGCAGTCCCGGGGCCGGGTCGGAGGCGGCGCCCTGGAGGAGTCGCTGCCCGCCCTGCACGACCTGCGCGTCCTCAGCTGGGACCGCGGGGACACGCTGACCATCGCCCCGGAGGCCGTGCGAGCCGTCCTGGCCGCGGCCCGCAGGCGCGGGGGCGTCGTGGTCGTCGACCTGCCGCGCCGCGTCGACGAGGCGATGGCGGAGGCGCTGGCGCAGCTGGACCTCGGCCTGCTCGTGGTGCCGGCGGAGCTGCGCGCGGTGGCCGGGGCCCGGCGGGTCGCGTCGGCCGTGAGCATGGTGCTGCGGGACCTGCGGCTCGTCACCACCCCCGGCCTGCCCGGCGGCGACGGGCTCGACGCGGACGAGGTGGCCCGGCTGCTCGGCCTGCCCCTCGTCGGCGAACTGCCACGGGAGCACGGCCTCGGGACCGCGCGCGGCGGTGGACAGCCGCCCGGTGGCGCGGCGCGCGGGCCCCTGGCCCGGTTCTGCGCGGCCTTCTGGGAGCAGCTTCCGGCCCACGCGGGAGGGGGCGTATGACCGCCGTCGTGGGCGCCCGGATGCTGGACGGGGTCCGGCAGTGGCTCGCGGCGAACGGCACCGAGCCCACCCCGGCCCGGGTCGCCGAGGCCCTGCGGGCACAAGGACGGATCCTGGGCGACGACGAAGTCCTCGGCGCGGCCGAGCAACTGCGCTCCGAGCTGGTGGGCGCGGGCCCGCTGGAACCACTGCTCGCCGACCCCTCGGTGACCGACGTCCTGGTGTCCGCGCCGGACCGCGTCTGGGTGGACCGCGGCGGCGGCCTCGAGCTCACCCAGGTCTCCTTCCGGGACCCGGCGGCGGTGCGGCGCCTCGCCCAGCGGCTCGCGGCCGTGGCCGGGCGGCGCCTGGACGACGCCCGGCCCTGGGTGGACGCCCGCCTGCCGGACGGCACCCGGCTGCACGCGGTGCTGCCCCCGGTCGCCGTCGGTTCCGCCTGTCTGTCGCTGCGCGTCGTGCGGCCCCGCGCCTTCACCCTCGCCGAACTGGTCGCGGCCGGCACGGTTCCGCCCGGCGGCGAGCGGGTGCTGCGCCGCCTCCTCGACGCCCGCCTCTCGTACCTCATCAGCGGCGGCACGGGCAGCGGCAAGACGACCCTCCTGAGCACCCTGCTCGGCCTCGTCGGACCGGGCGAGCGGATCGTCCTGGCCGAGGACTCCGCGGAGCTGCGCCCCGACCACCCGCACGTGGTGCGCCTGGAGTCCCGGCCCGCCAATCAGGAGGGCGCGGGCCGCGTCGGCCTGGACGACCTGGTGCGCCAGGCCCTGCGGATGCGCCCCGACCGGCTGGTGGTGGGCGAGGTGCGGGGCGCCGAGGTGGTGCACCTCCTGGCCGCGCTGAACACCGGCCACGAGGGCGGCTGCGGCACGGTGCACGCCAACGCCGCCGCCGACGTCCCGGCCCGCCTGGAGGCGCTGGGCACGGCCGCCGGGCTCGACCGGGCGGCCCTGCACAGCCAGGTGGCGGCGGCCCTGTCGGTGGTCCTCCATCTCGTACGGGACCGGGCGGGTCGGCGCCGGATCGCCGAGGTGCAGGTCCTGGAGCGCACCCCTTCCGGTCTGGTGGCCACGGTGCCCGCGCTGCGCTGGGGCGAGCGGGGCTTCGTCCGGGAGCGCGGCTGGCCGCGGCTGAGCGCGCTGCTCGCGGAGCGGGGTGCGGGGACATGAGCGCGGCGACGGCGTGCGGCGCCGCTCTGTGCGCGGGTGGGTCGGTGTGGCTGCTCGGCGGGCGGGTGCGTGCCGCCCGAGGGCTGCGGAGGGCACGGTCCCTCCTCCCGGCCGGTGGTCCGGCCGCGGTGCCCCGGTGGCGGCGGGGGATCACGCGGGTACGCGGGCGGCTCGGGCACGAGGTCTGGCTCCTGGTGGGCGGGGCGGCCGTCGGGCTCCTGGGGGAGTCCGTGCTGCCCTTGGCCGCGGGGGCGGTCGCCGTGCCCCTCGCGGGCCGGGTGCGGCGGGCCCGGGAGGCCGCCCGCGCGCGGGACGGCAGGGCCGACGCGGTCATCGGCCTGTGCGGGACTCTCGCCGGAGAGGTGCGGGCGGGACGACAGCCAGGGCAGGCGCTGCGGACGGCCGCGGAGGCGGGCTCGTGGGCGGGCTCGGAGGCGGGCGGGAGCGTCGGCCGGGGGCTCGGTGGGGCGCGGGCCGGGGTGCTCGCGGCGGCACGGTTCGGTGGGGACGTGCCCGGCGCGCTGCGCGAGGCCGCCCGGGAGCCGGGTGCCGAAGGGCTCCTTGGACTCGCGGCGTGCTGGCGGGTCGCCGTGGACCGGGGCGCGGGCCTCGCCGCCGGACTGGAGCGCCTGGAAGGGGCACTGCGCGCGGAGCGTGATCAACGGTCCGACCTGCGCGCGCAGTTGGCGGGCGCCCGGTCGACGGCCCTGATGCTCGCCGGACTCCCCGTCCTGGGCCTGCTCCTCGGCGCCGCGCTCGGCGCCGAGCCACTGCGGGTGCTGCTGCACACCGGGGCGGGCCTCGGCTGCCTGGCCGTGGGCGGACTGTTCGAGGGCGCGGGCGCGTGGTGGGCGTTGCGGATCATGCGGAAGGCGGAGGGGCGATGACGGACGAGGTGATCGTCGGCGCCGGAGTTCTCCACAGCCTGGGGGCGGTGGTGTGGTCGGCGGCGGCCCTGGTGTGGCTGCTGCTGACCCTGGCGGCGGCACGACAGGAACGGGTCGCGGGGCGCCGGGCCTTGGCCGTCCTGGAGGCCGGTGGGCCTCCGCGGCGGTCATGGGGTCGAGGGCGCGGCGAAGGGGATGAAGGTGCCGACGGTCGGGCGGGGATCCGGCGGTGGGGCGATGCGGATTCCGGGCGGCGGGCGCTGGCGCGGAGATGGCTGACCGTGGCCGGGGTGGTCGGCGCGGGTTGGGCTCTGGCCGGCGGGATCACGGGCTGCGTGGTGGGCGTGGCCGCGGGGTGCTGCGTGTGGCGGCTGCGGCCGGGCGCCGACCGGAAGGACGAGGCCGACGCCGCTCAAGCCGCTCGGCAACTGCCTCTGGCAGCCGATCTGCTGGCGGCCTGCGTGGCGGCCGGAGCGGGACCCGTGGTGGCGGCACAGGCCGTGGGCGAGTCCTTGGGAGGACCCGTCGGGGAACGGCTCGCCTGGGGCGCGGCGCAGGTACGGCTCGGCGGCGCACCGGCCGACGCGTGGCGGCGGGTCGGTGAGATACCGGGCGCCGACGCGCTGGCCCGCCTCCTGGAACGCACCACCGAGTCCGGTTCGCCCGCCGCAGGCCCCGTCGCCCGGTTCGCCGCGGACTGCCGAACCGAGCAGGGACGCACGGCGACAGCCCGCGCCCGGCGCGCCGCGGTCCAGATGACGGCCCCGGTGGGCCTGTGCTTCCTGCCCGCGTTCATCGCGATCGGTGTGGTGCCGGTGGTGATCGGGCTGGCGGGGGGCTTGATGAGCGGGCAGTGAGGGGGCCTGCGGCCGGGTGCGCGGACGGGGGCGCTGGGGGCTCCTGGGCGAAATGTCGTACGGGTGGCAGGACATCGGGGCGGGGTGGACCGAACGACCAGCCCCGAGAGAACAGCTCTCGAGAAGCCAGCTGTGAACAACCAGCTGCGAACAACCAGATGTGGACAACCGACAGAAATTCCATGGGGGTTGAAATGTGGGGAAAGGTGCGCGCGGGGGCTCGGCTGTACGTGGCCCGGCTGGCGCGGTGGATGCGGCGGGAGTGGCCGGTGCATCCCATGCGTCCAAACGGTTCAGTGAGGTCGGTGCGTCGGATGGGCCGGATGCGGGGCGTCGCGCGGGATTCCGGAATGGTGACTTCCGAGTACGCCATGGGGATCATCGCGACCGTGGCGTTCGCCGGGTTGCTCCTCAAGGTCGTGACGAGCGGACCGGTCAGGGCTGCCCTCCAGGCGGTGGTGGAGAGGGCGCTGAATGTCCAGTTCTGAGACCGGTGTTGAGCCTGGTTCTGGGCACCGGTCCGGGCGGCGTCGCGGTCGGAGTGACGGCGGGTACGTGACGGCGGAGGCAGCGGTGGTGCTGCCGACGCTGGTGCTGTTCACGATGGCGCTCGTGTGGGCCCTGCTCACCGCGTCCGCGCAGATCCAGTGCGTGGACGCGGCCCGGGCCGGGGCCCGCGCGATGGCTCGCCAGGACCCGCAGAGCACGGCGGTCGCGGTGGCCCGGCAGGCGGCCCCGCGCGGCGCGAGCGTGGCGGTGAGCAGGGACGGCGACCTGGTCCGGGTGGAGGTCGTGGCGCGGTCGCCGGGGCCCCGGGCGCTGGGCCTCGGGCTGCGGTTGCGGGCGGAGGCCGTGGCGATGGCGGAGGAGACGGTGGGGGTCGGGGCGTGAGGCGGGGGTGCGCGGGAGGTCGGCGGCCGGGGGCCGGGCCTGGGGCTGCGCTCGGGTCGGGAGCGGGCTCTGGGCCGGGGACGAGGACAGGGCTTGGGTCGGGTGCGAGGTCTGGCGCGAGAGCGGGGGCAGGGCTTGGGCCGGGTGCGGGGTCTGGGTCGGGAGCGAGGTCTGGGTCGGGTGGGGTCGGTGGGGCTGTGGCGGGTGGGGACCGGGGTGCCGCGACGGTGTGGACCGTGGTGGTGATGGCCGTGCTGTGTGCGGTCGCGGGGGTCGTGCTGGCGATGGGGCAGGTGACCGTGGCTCGTCATCGGGCGGGCGGCGCGGCCGACTTGGCGGCGCTGGCGGCGGCGGACCACTGGACGGAAGGGCGTGCGGAGGCGTGCGCGCGGGCCGAGCGGGTGGCGCGGGCACAGGACACGCGGATCGTGCGGTGCGCGGTGGTGGGGGAGGTGTCGGAGGTCACGGCGGCGGCGGAGTTCGGGCCGTTCGAGATGGAGGTCAGGTCGCGGGCGGGGCCTGCCCTGCCTGCGGGGGCGGTGCCGGGTGCGGGTGTTGCCGAGGGTGTGTCTGCCATCTGGGGCTGGCCCGTTGCCGAGGGCGGGCCCGCCGCTGGAGGCAGGTCGGCCGCTGGGGCTGCAACCGCTGCCGGAGGCCCGTCCGTCGCTGGGGGACGGCCCGCTGCTGGAGGCGGGTCCGGCGCTGAAGGCGCACCCCTCGCCGGGGGCGCGCCCGCTGCTGGGGGCGCATCCGCCCCTGGGGGTACGTCCGTCGCTGGGGGCACGTCCGTCGACGCGGGTGCGTCCGGTGCCGGGGGATCAGGGCGTGGGGGCGTCCTTCAGGAGGGTGGTGAGGAGGCGGATCGCGCCGCGTTTGTGGAGCGGGTCGTTGCCGTTGCCGCACTTGGGGGACTGGATGCAGGAGGGGCAGCCGGCCTCGCACTCGCAGGAGGCGATGGCCTCGCGGGTGGCGGTGAGCCAGGTGCGGGCGGTGTGGAAGGCGCGCTCGGCGAATCCGGCGCCGCCGGGCTGGCCGTCGTACACGAAGACCGTCGGCAGCAGGGTGTCCGGGTGCAGGGGCACGGAGACGCCGCCGATGTCCCAGCGGTCGCAGGTGGCGAAGAGGGGCAGCATGCCGATGGAGGCGTGTTCGGCGGCATGCAGGGCGCCGCCGAGGATCTCCGGGTTGACGCGGGCGGCGTCGAGCTGGTCCTCGGTGACCGTCCACCACACCGCGCGGGTGCGCAGGGTGCGGGGCGGCAGGTCGAGCTTGGTCTCGCCAAGGACCTCGCCGGTGATGAGCTTGCGGCGCAGGAAGGAGACGACCTGGTTGGTGACCTCGACGGAGCCGTAGCAGAGGCGGCCGGGGCCCCAGGGGATCTCGGTGTCGGTGTCGAGGACGGAGATGGCGGTGGTGTCGCGGGCGGTGGTCGAGTACGGCGGGACGGCCTCCTCGACGAGGGCGACGGAGTCGTCCAGGTCCAGGCTGCGGACGAGATACGTACGGCCCTGGTGGAGGTGGACCGCGCCTTCGTGGACGGTCGTGTGCGCGGCGGAGGCGTCGACGGTGCCGAGGAGGCGGCCGGTGCCCTCCTCGACGACCTGCACGGGTCGGCCGCCCTCGCCGCGGATGTCCGTGAGGTCGGCGGCGCGCTCGCGGCGGGTCCAGTGCCAGGCCTTCGTGCGGCGGCGCAGCAGCTTCGCGGCCTCCAGCTGGGGGAGCAGGTCGCCGGTGGCCGGGCCGAAGAGCTTGAAGTCGTCCTCGGTGAGCGGGAGTTCCGCGGCGGCGGCGCAGAGGTGGGGGGCGAGGACGTAGGGATTGTCGGGGTCGAGGACGGTCGATTCGACGGGCTGGTCGAAGAGCGCCTCGGGGTGGTGGACGAGATAGGTGTCCAGCGGGTCGTCGCGGGCGACAAGGATCGCGAGCGCGCCCTGGCCGGAGCGTCCGGCGCGGCCCGCCTGCTGCCAGAGGGAGGCGCGGGTGCCGGGATAGCCGGCGATGACGACGGCGTCCAGACCCGATACGTCGATGCCGAGTTCGAGGGCGGTGGTGGCGGCGAGGCCGAGGAGTTCGCCGGAGTGCAGGGCCTGTTCCAGGGCGCGGCGCTCCTCGGGGAGATAGCCGCCGCGGTAGGCGGCCACGCGCCGGACCAGGGAGCGGTCGACCTGGGCGAGGCGTTCCTGGGCGATGACGGAGATGAGTTCGGCGCCGCGCCGGGAGCGTACGAAGGCGACGGAGCGGACGCCCTGGACGGTCAGGTCGGTCAGCAGGTCGGCGGTCTCGGCGGTGGCGGTGCGGCGGACCGGGGCGCCCTTCTCGCCGTGGAGTTCGGTGAGCGGCGGCTCCCAGAGGGCGAAGACGACCTCGCCGCGGGGTGAGGCGTCGTCGGCGACCTCGGTGACCGGGAGGCCGGTGAGGCGTTCCGCGGCCAGGGCCGGTTCGGCGGCCGTGGCGGAGGCGAGGAGGAAGACGGGGTCGGAGCCGTAGCGGGCGCACAAGCGGCGCAGGCGGCGCAGGACTTGGGCGACGTGGGAGCCGAAGACGCCGCGGTAGGTGTGGCACTCGTCGATGACGACGTAGCGCAGGGCGCGCAGGAAGGAGGACCAGCGGGGGTGGGACGGGAGGATGCCGCGGTGCAGCATGTCGGGGTTGGTCAGGACGTAGTTGGCGTACTGACGCACCCACTCGCGTTCCTCGACGGGGGTGTCGCCGTCGTAGACCGCGGGCCGCACGGCCGTGCCCAGAGGGGCGGCCAGGGCGCGGACGGCGCGGCGCTGGTCGGCGGCCAGGGCCTTGGTGGGGGCCAGGTACAGCGCGGTGGTGCCGCGGCCGTTGGGGGCCTCGGAGCCGTCGAGCAGCGCCGAGAGGACGGGTGTGAGATATGCCAATGACTTGCCGGACGCGGTGCCGGTCGCGACGACGACGGACTCGCCGTCCAGCGCGTGTTCGGCGGCCCGCGCCTGGTGGGCCCACGGATGATCGATTCCGGCCGACTGCACGGCGGCGACCACCTCCGCGCGGATGCGATCGGGCCAGACCGCATAACGGGCCGCACGTGGGGGCAGGTGCTCCGTATGAGTGACGCGCGCAGCCCGGGTGGGCCCCGTGGCCAGCCGGTCCAGGACCGACTGCGGGGAGACGTGGGCCGGGGTGTCCCGAGAGGGTCCTCCGGAGGGAGAAAAGTTGGCCATCGGCACCGAGTGTGTCACCGGCGGGATGGACAATGGTCCGAAGGCGTCGTGCACGCCTGCCGGTAAGTGATTGAATGCCATCGCGGCTGGCGATCCGTCCCGAGGGCGTGGGCCGAGGTGTCCCGAGGGGCGACCGCTCGATAGCAAGGTGCTGGAGGATCCGTGGACCTGTCTCTGTCGACCCGTACCGTCGGCGATCGTACGGTCGTCGAGGTCGGTGGCGAAATCGATGTTTATACCGCGCCCAAGCTGCGCGAGCAGTTGGTCGAGTTGGTGAACGACGGCAGTTTCCATCTGGTCGTCGACATGGAGCGAGTGGACTTCCTCGACTCCACCGGACTCGGCGTGCTGGTCGGTGGCCTGAAGCGTGTGCGTGCCCATGAGGGCTCGCTGCGCCTGGTCTGCAACCAGGAGCGCATTCTCAAGATCTTCCGTATCACCGGTCTGACCAAGGTGTTCCCGATTCACACCTCGGTCGATGAAGCGGTCGCGGCCACCGACTGAGCCGGTTGCCCGGCAGCGGCCGGGCGCCCCGGGACTCGTCCCGGGGTTTCCGGGCCGCTGGCCCGGAGTGGCAGTACGGCAGGGGGCCGGGCCGACGGCCGGGCCCCCTGACAGCACGCGTGTATGTCCGAGGGGGATGCATGGCCACCGTTGAACTCCGCTTCAGCGCGCTGCCCGAGCACGTCCGGACCGCCCGCCTGGTGGCGGCCGCGGTCGCGCGCAGGGCGGGTGTGGACGAGGCGGTCCTCGACGAGGTCAGGCTCGCGGTCGGCGAGGCCTGCACCCGTGCCGTCGGGCTGCATCAGGCCGCCGACATTCCCGCGCCCGTGCGGGTCGCTCTCGTCGAGGAGGAGAAGCAGTTCTCCATCGAGGTCGGCGATGAGGCTCCGCGTTCCGCGCCCGGGGAGCGGGCTCCCGGTGCTCCGCCCGGATCCGGGGAGGATCTGGCGGCTGAGGGCGAGGACGAGATGGGGCTGGCGGTCATCAGTGGACTTGTGGATGACGTGGAAGTGACCGCCGGGGAGAACGGTGGGTCGATTCGGATGACCTGGCCCACGACGGCCTGACGGTCGCGGTGGCCTGACCCCGGCCGGGTCTGGGCTCGCCTCGCGTCCTTTCTGTGCCCCGGCTTGTTGCCGCCCTGTGCCCCGGCTTGTCGCCGCGCGCTGTCGCGTCGGCGTGTGCCGGGGTTTTTGCTTCCCCACCCACCCGCCCGTCCCCGGGCTTCGCCCTCCCCCGTGCCCCGCGGTCCGTATGGGGCTTCGCCCCTTGCCCCCTTGTTGGTGCTTCGCGCCTCGTCCTCAAACGCCGGACGGGCTGGAGGGGTGCTGCGCGCCGTCAGGCACCCGCTGCCAGTGACTCAGCAACCAGTGACCCGGCAGGGGCTCTGGGGGCGGGTGGGACGCCGGCGCCGCACGAGGCCGACGGTGTCCGGTTATCGGGGTGAGTGTTCGGAGTTTAAATTGTGTTACTAGTGATTCCGGAGGTCAGAACTTCGGCGATCAAGAACAGAACTCCGCACCGACGGCGGCGTCAATGCTTTTGGCGCATTACCGCTTTCGGGGTCAATCCAACGGCGCGATCATTTGCGGACACGCACTCCCGCGCCAATTCCGTTTGCGGCACACTGTTTTGATCAGGTCCGGCTCCCTACAATCCGTCCACATCTTGAGCTCAGCCCAAGCGTCAAGGAGGACGAATGGCGGGGCTTTCTACCCCTCATCAGCTTGACCACCCCTCAACCCTCGCGGCCGCGGTACTGACCGACGACAACCGGCTCATCGTGATGGTGATCGCGGCCGTCGCGGTCGCCGCGCTCGTGCTCGCCTGGATCCTGGTGCGCCAGGTCCTCGCGGCGGGCGAGGGCACCGACAGCATGAAGAAGATCGCGGCGGCGGTCCAGGAAGGCGCGAATGCCTATCTGGGACGTCAGATGCGCACCCTTGGCGTTTTCGCCGTCGTGGTGTTCTTCCTGCTCATGCTGTTGCCCGCGGACGACTGGAATCAGCGGGCCGGCCGCTCGATCTTCTTCTTGATCGGCGCGGCGTTCTCGGCGACCACCGGCTATATCGGTATGTGGCTCGCCGTACGCAGCAATGTGCGCGTGGCCGCGGCCGCGCGGGAAGCGACACCGGCGGAAGGCGAGCCGGAAAAGGATCTCACCGCCGTCTCGCACAAAGCCATGAAGATCGCTTTCCGTACGGGCGGCGTCGTCGGCATGTTCACGGTGGGGCTCGGTCTGCTCGGCGCCTCCTGTGTGGTGCTCGTGTACGCGGCCGACGCCCCCAAGGTCCTCGAAGGCTTCGGCCTCGGGGCCGCACTGATCGCGATGTTCATGCGTGTCGGAGGCGGCATCTTCACCAAGGCCGCCGACGTCGGCGCCGACCTGGTCGGCAAGGTCGAACAGGGCATTCCGGAGGACGATCCGCGCAATGCCGCGACCATCGCCGACAACGTGGGCGACAACGTCGGCGACTGCGCGGGGATGGCGGCCGACCTCTTCGAGTCGTACGCCGTCACGCTCGTCGCCGCGCTGATCCTCGGCAAGGCGGCGTTCGGCGACGCCGGACTCGCGTTCCCGCTGATCGTGCCCGCGATCGGCGTGATCACCGCCATGATCGGGATCTTCGCGGTCGCGCCCCGGCGCGCCGACCGCAGCGGCATGACCGCCATCAACCGCGGCTTCTTCATCTCCGCGGGCATCTCGCTGGCGCTCGTCGCGGCCGCCGTCTTCGTCTATCTCCCGTCGTCGTACGCGGACTTGGACGGCGTCACGGACGCGGCGATCCTCGCCAAGAGCGGCGACCCGCGGATCCTCGCGGTCATCGCCGTCGCCATCGGCATCGTCATGGCCGCGCTGATCCAGCAGCTCACCGGCTACTTCACCGAGACCAACCGGCGTCCCGTCAAGGACATCGGCAAGAGCTCGCTGACGGGCCCGGCCACGGTCGTGCTCGCGGGCATCTCCATCGGTCTCGAATCGGCCGTCTACACCGCGCTGTTGATCGGCCTCGGTGTGTACGGGGCGTTCCTGCTCGGCGGTACGTCGATCATGCTCGCCCTGTTCGCGGTGGCCCTCGCCGGTACGGGGCTGCTCACCACGGTCGGCGTCATCGTCGCCATGGACACCTTCGGGCCGGTCTCCGACAACGCGCAGGGCATCGCCGAGATGTCCGGCGACGTCGAGGGCGCGGGCGCGCAGGTCCTCACCGACCTGGACGCCGTCGGCAACACCACCAAGGCCATCACCAAGGGCATCGCCATCGCCACGGCCGTACTCGCGGCCTCGGCGCTCTTCGGGTCGTACCGGGACGCGATCGCCGAGGCGGCGGACGACGTCGGGCAGAAGCTCGGCGACGGCGCCCCGATGAACCTGGTGATGGACATCTCACAGCCCAACAACCTGGTGGGTCTGATCCTCGGCGCGGCGGTCGTGTTCCTCTTCTCGGGGCTCGCGATCAACGCCGTGTCGCGGTCGGCCGGAGCCGTGGTCTACGAGGTGCGGCGGCAGTTCCGCGAGCACCCCGGGATCATGGACTACACGGAGAAGCCGGAGTACGGGCGCGTCGTCGACATCTGCACGAAGGACGCGCTGCGGGAGCTGACCACACCCGGTCTGCTCGCCGTGCTCACGCCCATCGCGGTGGGCTTCAGCCTCGGCGTCGGCGCGCTCGGCTCGTTCCTCGCGGGCGCGATCGGCACCGGCACGCTGATGGCGGTGTTCCTCGCCAACTCCGGTGGCGCCTGGGACAACGCCAAGAAGCTCGTCGAGGACGGCCACCACGGCGGCAAGGGCAGCGAGGCCCATGCCGCGACGGTGATCGGTGACACGGTCGGCGACCCGTTCAAGGACACCGCGGGCCCGGCGATCAACCCCCTCCTGAAGGTGATGAACCTGGTGGCGCTGCTCATCGCGCCCGCGGTGGTCAAATTCAGCTACGGCGAGGACAAGAGCGTGGCGATGCGGGTCCTGATCGCCGTGCTGTCCATCGCGGTCATCGTCGGGGCGGTGTACGTGTCCAAGCGGCGCGGCATCGCCGTGGGCGACGGCGAGCCCCAGGGCAAGGTCGCCAATTCGGCGGATCCGGCGGTGGTTTCGTGACCTAGGCCGCGGCGGGCCGGGACGGGGGTGACCCGGACCGGCCGGACGCGGTGGATCCGCTCAACACGCGGGCGGGCGGCGCTTTTTGAGGCGCCGTCCGCCCGCGGGCGTGTGTGCGGGGTCGCGAGGTGGACCTCGTGAGCCTTCTCTCGTACCCGCAGCTTGGTGCAAATGGCTGCAATAGGGGGCGTAACGCACCCCTGGCATGAGGTTGTCGCCCAGTTGGCGTGTAAGTTCCGGGGCCGAGAGCCATGGAAGGGACCAATCCGGTGAACAAGAAGCTCGCGGCCGCACTGTCCGGCGGTGCGGTACTGGTACTGGCGCTGTCGGGATGCAGCAGTGACGACGGTGACAAGAAGCTGGACGACTGGGCCAAGAAGGTCTGTGACACGGCCGTGGGGCCGCAGTCGAAGAAGATCGCCGACGCCAACGCGGCCATCAAGAAGCAGACGGCCGACAACAGTTCGCCGGACGAGGTCAAGAGCACCGACTCCAAGGCGTTCGGCGACATCTCCGCGGCCTACGCGCAGCGGAGCGCCGCCCTGAAGAAGGCGGGCGCCCCGCCCGTCGACGACGGCGAGAAGAAGCTCAACGACGCCGTGAAGGAGCTGGACGGCCTCTCCAAGTCGTACGCCGACCTGAAGACGCAGACCGACAAGCTCGACACCAAGGACCAGTCGGCCTTCGCGGACGACCTGGCGAAGATCGCCGAGGAGCTGGGCAAGCTCAGCCAGAGCGAGAACACCGCCCAGAAGAAGCTGGAGGCGGGCGACGTGGGCAAGGCCATGCGCGAGCAGGACGGCTGCAAGTCCGCGGCGGCCTCCCCGAAGACCCAGGGCTAGCCGCTCCCGTACGGCCGTGTGCCCCCGGTGCCCCGTGGCGCCGGGGGCGCCGTCTTGAGCGGGCGGGTCACAATTGGGGGGTGAGTAACGCCAGCATGCCTTTGCCCTCGTCCGACCGCGCCGACGTCACCGCGCGGCTGCGGGAAGCCCTCCTCGCCGCCGACTTCACCGCCGACGGGCTGCTCGAACTGCTCGGGGCGCCCGCCTACACCGCGCTCGCCCGCAGCGAGACCGTGCCCGCGCTCCGGGCCACCCGGGACGACGGGGCGCTGGCGTCGCTCGTACGGCTGTTCCTGCTCCAGCGTGCCGTGCCCCACGCGCGCGTGGCCGACGTGCTGCCGGTCGACGTGCTCCTGGAGAGCGGCTGGCTCGTCCGCGCGGAGGACGGCGCGGAGGGCGGCATGCAGGACCGGGCGGAGGGCGGCACGCAGGACGGGGCGGACAGCGCCGACGGGCTGCGTGCGACCGTCGACGTGCGGCCGTACGGCGGGCCCGACGGGGAGGACTGGTTCATCGTGTCCGACCTGGGGTGCGCGGTCGGTGGTGCCGGGGGCATCGGCAGCCGCGACGAGGGCGTCGTGCTCGGCGTCGGCGGCGCCTCCACGACGCTCGCGGGCATCACCGTACGCACGCCCGCCGCGAGCGCCCTCGACGTCGGCACCGGCTCCGGCATCCAGGCCCTGCACGCCTCCCGGCACGCCACCCGGGTCACCGCCACCGACCTCAACCCCCGCGCGCTGCACTGCACCCGCCTCACGCTCGCGCTGTCCGGCGCGCCCGCGGCGGACCTGCGGGAGGGCTCCCTGTACGAGCCGGTGGGCGACGCGACGTACGACCTGATCGTGTCCAACCCGCCGTTCGTCATCTCGCCCGGCGCCCGGCTGACGTACCGGGACGGCGGCATGGGCGGGGACGATCTGTGCCGCTCGATCGTTCAGGAGGCGGGGGAGCGACTGAACGAAGGGGGGTACGCGCAGTTTCTCGCCAACTGGCAGCACGTGGAGGGCGAGGAGTGGACCGAGCGGGTCCGTTCCTGGGTGCCGCGCGGCTGTGACGCGTGGATCGTGCAGCGCGAGGTGCAGGACGTCACGCAGTACGCCGAACTGTGGCTGCGCGACGCCGGGGACCACCGCACGGACCCGGCGGAGTACGCGGCTCGGTACGACGCCTGGCTGGACGAGTTCGAGGCCCGCAAGACCCGGGGCGTCGGCTTCGGCTGGATCACCCTGCGCAAGTCCGGCGCGGCTGAGCCGTCCGTGACCGTCGAGGAGTGGACGCACCCCGTCGAGCAGCCCCTCGGCGAGACGGTGCAGGCGTTCTTCGGTCGGCAGGACTACTTGCGCGAGCACGACGACGCGGCGCTGCTCGCCGAGCACTTCAAGCTCGCCGACGGCGTGGTGCAGGAGCAGATCGGCCTGCCCGGCGCCGAGGACCCGGAGCACGTGGTGCTGCGCCAGCACCGCGGCATGCGGCGCGCCACCCAGGTGGACACGGTGGGCGCGGGCTTCGCGGGCGTCTGCGACGGCACGTTGAGCGCCGGCCGGATCCTGGACGCCATCGCCCAGCTGATGGGCGAGGACGCGGTGCTGCTGCGGGACCGCACCCCGGCGCAGATCCGGCTCCTGGTGGAGCAGGGGTTCCTGGAGCCCGTGGGGCGGTAAGGGCTGCCGCGCCTGCTGGGACCGCACGCCCCCGGCCCCACCCATAGGGGAGAAATCAGCCCCTCCGGGAGGTAATCCAGCCATTGTGGGCCCAGCGCGCCGCCCCCCGTTCACTCGGATTTCGCGCTTCCGCCGTCCGGGCGTGCCAGCCTCCCCAGCCGGGGTACCCGACAGGTGCCGCACGGACGGCGCGGGAGGCCAGGGACATGGAGAGCGGACCAGCGATCTTCGCCGGGACGGTGTTCGGGCTGTTCGGGGCGGGCCTGCTGCTCTGGACGGGCACCCGTGTCGCGCACCGCGCCCCCGTGGCCCACGGCGTGCACCAGACGGCCGCCGCGGCTCTGTCCACCCTGGCGGGCTTCGGTGCCCTCGCCTTGGCAGTGTGGTCCTTCACACGTATGTGAGCCGGAGCGGGCGGGGCGCCTCGGGCGATCGCGTCGCCCCGTGCGCGGGCCCTCGCGGGGCGCCCCTGGCCCGCCCCTTCCCGAACCGGGGGCTGCCGCCCCGGGCCCCCGCTGATCGGCGCTCCGCGCCTCGTCCTCAAACGCCGGACGGGCTGGAACAGCCCGCCCCCGGCGACTGAAAAGCGCGGGCGGGCGGGTGGGAAAAGTCCGTCCGGCGATTGAGGACGAGCGCGCAGCACGATGGACGGCACGCCAGGCCAAGAGCACCATGAACAAGGCCCACACCGACACCGCCCAAGGCCCAGGGGCCAGCCCAGGCGGCAGGAATGGCGGTAGTCGGGTTACCGTTCGAGTGGCCGTTGCGGGCTTTTCCCGTTTGACACGGGGGCGGGATGTACCGTCACACTCCGCAGCGTCAGCGCAACGCAAGCGCGGTCACAGCGCCCACGGCGCCGGACCGCACCGCCGCAGCACTGCCCACCGAGCGTCGACCGGAGAGAAGAGCGAAGTTGTCCCCGACCAGCGAGACCGCACAGGGCGGCCGCCGACTCGTCATCGTCGAGTCGCCTGCCAAGGCGAAGACGATCAAGGGCTACCTCGGCCCCGGATACGTAGTCGAGGCGAGCGTCGGGCACATCCGCGACCTTCCCAACGGCGCCGCGGAGGTCCCCGACAAGTACACGGGCGAGGTGCGCCGCCTCGGCGTGGACGTCGAGCATGACTTCCAGCCGATCTATGTCGTCAACGCGGACAAGAAGGCGCAGGTCAAGAAGCTCAAGGACCTGCTGAAGGACTCCGACGAACTCTTCCTCGCCACCGATGAGGACCGCGAGGGCGAAGCCATCGCGTGGCACCTCCTCGAGGTCCTGAAGCCCAAGGTCCCGGTCAAGCGCATGGTGTTCCACGAGATCACCAAGGCCGCGATCCAGGAGGCCGTCGCAAGCCCCCGCGACCTCAACAAGCGCATGGTCGATGCCCAGGAGACCCGCCGCATCCTGGACCGTCTGTACGGCTACGAAGTCTCGCCGGTGCTGTGGAAGAAGGTCATGCCGCGCCTGTCGGCGGGCCGCGTGCAGTCCGTGGCGACCCGCCTCGTCGTCGAGCGCGAGCGCGAGCGCATCGCCTTCCGCTCCGCCGAGTACTGGGACCTCACCGGCACCTTCGGCACCGGCCGCCCCGGTGACTCCAGCGACCCCTCCCAGCTCGTCGCCCGCCTCACCACGGTCGACGGCAAGCGCGTCGCGCAGGGCCGCGACTTCGACTCGCTCGGCCAGCTGAAGAGCCAGAACACGCTGCACCTGGACGAGGCCAACGCCCGCGCCCTCGCCGCCGCCCTGGAGAACACCGACTTCTCCGTACGCTCGGTCGAGTCCAAGCCGTACCGCCGCTCGCCGTACGCCCCGTTCCGTACGACGACGATGCAGCAGGAGGCGTCGCGCAAGCTCGGCTTCGGCGCGAAGGCCACCATGCAGGTGGCCCAGAAGCTGTACGAGAACGGCTTCATCACCTATATGCGTACGGACTCCACGACCCTGTCCGACACGGCGGTCTCGGCCGCCCGTGCGCAGGTCACGCAGCTCTACGGCAGCGACTACCTGCCGGACAAGCCGCGCACGTACGCCGGGAAGGTCAAGAACGCGCAGGAGGCGCACGAGGCGATCCGCCCCTCGGGTGATCGTTTCCGCACGCCCGCCGAGACCGGCCTGACCGGCGACCAGTTCCGGCTCTACGAGCTGATCTGGAAGCGGACCGTCGCCTCCCAGATGAAGGACGCGACCGGCAACTCCGTCACGGTGAAGATCGGCGGCCGGACCGCCGACGGCCGCGACGCCGAGTTCAGCGCGTCCGGCAAGACCATCACCTTCCACGGCTTCCTCAAGGCCTACGTGGAGGGCGCCGACGACCCGAACGCCGAGCTGGACGACCGCGAGCGCCGTCTGCCGCAGGTCAGCGAGGGCGACGCGCTGTCCGCCGACGAGATCACGGTCGACGGGCACGCCACCAAGCCCCCGGCCAGGTACACGGAAGCGTCCCTGGTCAAGGAGCTGGAAGAGCGCGAGATCGGCCGCCCGTCGACGTACGCGTCGATCATCGGCACGATCCTCGACCGCGGCTACGTCTTCAAGAAGGGCACGGCCCTGGTGCCGTCCTTCCTCTCCTTCGCCGTCGTCAACCTCCTGGAGAAGCACTTCGGGCGGCTCGTCGACTACGACTTCACCGCGCGCATGGAGGACGACCTCGACCGCATCGCCCGCGGTGAGGCGCAGGCCGTGCCGTGGCTGCGGCGCTTCTACTTCGGCGAGGGCGAGCCCTCCGGAGGCGCCGCCGACGCCGGGAACGGCGACGGCGACCACCTGGGCGGCCTCAAGGAACTCGTCACCGACCTGGGCGCCATCGACGCCCGCGAGGTGTCGTCCTTCCCCGTGGGCAACGACATCGTGCTCCGCGTCGGCCGCTACGGCCCGTACGTCGAGCGCGGCGAGCGCGACTCCGAGGGCCACCAGCGCGCCGATGTCCCCGACGACCTGGCGCCCGACGAGCTGACCGTCGAGTACGCGGAAGAGCTGCTCGCCAAGCCCAGCGGGGACTTCGCACTCGGCACGGACCCCGGCACGGGCCGCGAGATCATCGCCAAGGACGGCCGCTACGGCCCGTACGTCACCGAGGTCCTGCCCGAGGGCACCCCGAAGACCGGCAAGAACGCGGTCAAGCCGCGCACCGCGTCGCTCTTCAAGAGCATGTCCCTGGACACGGTGACCCTCCAGGACGCGCTGAAGCTGATGTCGCTGCCGCGCGTCGTCGGCGCGGACGCCGAAGGCGTGGAGATCACCGCGCAGAACGGCCGCTACGGCCCGTACCTGAAGAAGGGCACGGACTCGCGCTCCCTGGAGACCGAGGAGCAGCTCTTCAACATCACGCTGGACGAGGCCCTGGAGATCTACTCCAAGCCGAAGCAGCGCGGCCGTGCCGCGGCCAAGCCGCCGCTGAAGGAGCTGGGCGAGGACCCGGTCAGCGCCAAGCCCGTTGTCGTCAAGGACGGCCGCTTCGGTCCGTACGTGACGGACGGCGAGACCAACGCGACCCTGCGGTCCGGCGACAGCGTCGAGGACATCACCCCGGAGCGCGGCTTCGAGCTGCTCGCCGAGAAGCGGGCGAAGGGGCCCGCGAAGAAGACCGCCAAGAAGGCGGCCAAGAAGGCCCCGGCGAAGAAAACGGCGACTAAGAAGACCGCCGCCAAGAAAACGGCAGCCAAGAAGACGACGACTGCGGCCAAGAAGACCACCACCAAGAAGGCGGCGGCTTCGAAGGCGGCGGCATCCGAAGACTGACCTGTCTGACCGTCTGACCTGACTGACCCGACTGACCCGGTCGGCCGATCCTGCTCATCCGGCTGATCCGGTCGGTGTGACGCGGCGTCGCGGTGCCTGATGAACAGGCGCCCCGGCGCCGCGTTTCCGTGCGCGGGCCCGGTGCGGCCGCTCCGGTGCAGGCCGGGCGCGTACGGGCGCGTGTGTTCGGGCGGGCACCGCGAGGAGGCTCGGCGTCCAGATAGGCTGGACGGATGACGCGTGCCGAACAGCCACCCGCCATGACCACGGCCCCCGATGACGCCCTGCTCGCGGACTCCCGCGAGCGTGCGGTGCGCGCCCTGCTGCGCGTACCGCAGCTGAAGCGGTTGTGGAGCGCGCACCTCGTCGGCAGCGTCGGTGACGCGCTCGCGCTGCTCGTCCTGGTCATGCTCGCCCTTCAAGCGGCCATCGCCGAGGGGGCGTTCGGCGACGGCTACAGAGGCGTCGCCATCGCGGTGACCGCCGTCTTCGGAGCGCGCGTTCTCGCGACCCTCCTCTTCGGAGCGGTCCTGCTCGGCCCGCTGACGTCCCTCACGTCGCCCGACGGCCCGCTCGACCGCCGCTGGACCATGGTCGGCGCCGACGGCGTCCGGGCCGCGCTGCTGATCTGCGCGCCCCTGTGGATCGACTGGACGCCGGACAACGCGCTCGCGATGCTGCTCGTCACCGCCTTCGTGACCGGTGTCGCCGAACGCTTCTGGACGGTCGCCCGGGAGAGCGCCGCGCCCGCGCTGCTGCCGGGACCGCCCCTGGAGGGCGCCACGGTGCGCCCCCTGCCCGACCACATGGACGCCCTGCGGCGCCTGTCGCTGCGTACGGGATTCGTGGCGCTGCCGCTCGCGGCCGTCGCGCTCGTCGCCGTCAGCCTCGTCGGCATCCTGCTCGGCGCCGGAGTCGACTGGTTCGAGCAGCACCAGGCGGGCCTCGGCTCGTTCCTCGCGGCCGGACTGTTCGCCGCGTCCCTGTCGATCGTGTCCGCCATCGAGCTTCCCGGTACGCACACGCCCCGCGCCCGCAGCCCCCTGGAGGGCCTGCGCAGGCCGCGTACGGGCAGCGGCACCGACAAGGGCCGCACCGGCGCGATCCCGCTCCTCGTGGCCGCCTGCACCGCCGTCGCCGGGGCCGTCGCCGCGGCCGTCGCGGTCGCCGTGCTGCACGCCAAGGACCTCCAGGGCGGGCCCGTCACGTACGGCCTGTTCGTCTTCGCGCTGACCGGCGGCACGGTCGCGGGCATCCGCGTCGCGCCCGCGCTGCTGCCGTCGCTGTCGCGCCGCCGGCTGCTGGCGCTCGCGATCACCGTCACCGGAGTCGCGCTGCTCGCCGCCGGACTCGTCCCCGACGTGACGACGGTCCTGCTGATCCTGGCGCTCGCCGGACTCGCCGCGGGCGTCGCCGCGAACCTCGGGCACGCGCTGCTCGACCAGGAGGTCGAGGACTACCGCAGGGCGCGCACCACCGAGCACCTCCAGGCCGTCGTACGCCTCTCCGTAGCGCTCGCCGCGCTCGTGGCGCCGCTGCTCGCGGCCGTCATCGGTCCGCACCGGATGGTCAACGGCAAGTTCGTGTTCGACCACGGCGGTGCCTCCTTCACGCTGATGCTGGTCGGCGCGCTGCTGCTGCCCGTGGCCGCGCTGGTCCTCGCCAAGGCCGACGACCGGCAGGGCGTGCCGCTCCGCCACGACCTGCGGGACGCGCTGCGCGGCGGCGACGACCCCGTGCAGGCGGCCGCCGCCTCCGGGTTCTTCATCGCCCTGGAGGGCGGTGACGGCGCGGGCAAGTCCACGCAGGCCGAGGCGCTCGCCGAGTGGATCCGCGCCAAGGGCCACGAAGTCGTCGTCACGCGCGAGCCGGGCGCCACGCCGGTCGGCAAGCGGCTGCGGTCGATCCTGCTCGACGTGTCGTCGGCCGGACTGTCCCACCGCGCGGAGGCGCTCCTGTACGCCGCCGACCGCGCGGAGCACGTCGACACCGTCGTACGACCCGCCCTCGCGCGCGGGGCCGTGGTGATCTCCGACCGGTACATCGACTCGTCCGTGGCCTACCAGGGCGCGGGCCGTGATCTGTCCCCGACCGAGGTCGCCCGCATCAACCGCTGGGCCACGGGCGGTCTCGTACCGCACCTGACGGTCCTGCTCGACGTGGCTCCCGAGGCGGCCCGCGAGCGCTTCACCGAGGCGCCCGACCGGCTCGAGTCCGAGCCCGCCGAGTTCCACGCGCGCGTGCGCTCCGGTTTCCTCACCCTGGCCGCCGCCGACCCCGGCCGGTACCTGGTCGTCGACGCGGCCCAGGAGCCGGAGGCCGTCACCACCGTGATCCGGCACCGCCTCGATGTCGTACTGCCCCTCTCCGAAGCCGAGGTGAAGGCCCAGGAAGAGGCCCGCCGCAAGGCCGAGGAGGAGGCGCGGCGGCGTGCCGAGGAGGAGGCCGCGCGCAAGGCCGAGGAGGAGCGCCTGGAGCGCGAGCGGCAGGAACAGCTCGCCAAGCTCCGCGCGGAGGAGGAAGAGCGCAAGCGGCGCGAGCTGGAGGAGGCCCAGCGCCGCGAGGCCGAGCGCCAGGCCGAGGAGGCCCGGCTGCGCGCCGAGGAGGCCCGCCGCAAGGCCGAGGAGGAGCGTGCGCGGGTCCTCGCCGAGGAGGCGCGGCGCAAGGCCGAGGAGGAGGCCCGCGCCGCCGAGGAGGAACGGCGCCGCCGCGCGGCCGAGGAACAGGCCAGGCTGCACGCGGAGGCCGAGGCCCGCCGGCTGGAGAAGCAGCGCAAGGCGGAGGAGGCGCTGCGGCGGGCCGAGGAGGCCCGGCTGTTGGCGGAGGCGGCTGCGGGGGCCGCGGAGTCGGTGGGCACTTCGGGGCCTGGGGGCGGTGCTGGGTCTGGCGGGGGCGCCGGGGCCGGTGGGGCCGGAGGGGTCGCCGGGGCTTCGGGTTCTGCGGGTTCTGGAGGTTCTGCGCGGGGCGCGGGGGCCGCGGCTTCCGGGAAGGCGTCGCTCGACAAGTCGGCCCGGAAGTCGCCCGACCGGGCCGGCACGCCGTCCGACGCGGTCGGCGCATCCCGTGACGAGGCCGACAAGTCCCGTGACTCGGCCCGCAAGGCGCCCGGTTCGCCGGGCGGGACGCCCGACAACGAGACGACCGTGCCCACGCCTGTGGTGAAGCCGCAGCCGCACGTCCCGGGTGCCGCCGATGAGACGGCTGTGCTGCCGCAGGTTCCGGAGGCCGGGGCCGCGGGGCGGCCCGGCGCGGGTCGTTCCGGCGGCGCGCCCGGCGAGTCCGACGTGACCGCCGAGCTGCCGAAGGCGACCGTGCCCGGTGCGGCCGACGAGACGGCGGTCCTCCCGGCGGTGGGCAGCGAGCCCGCGGCGGCGCGGGACGGGCGTGCGGAGACCGTGGCGGACAAGGTGCCGCCGGGCTACTTCCGCGACGAACGGCCGGGCGACGGCCACTCCGCCGGGGACCGGTCGGGCGAGGCGCTGCGGGGTCCCAACGACCGTACGCGGGAGCTGCCGCAGGTCGACGAGGACGGTACGCCGCGGCAGCGCCCGCGCCCCGACTGGGCCGAGGAGACCCCGCTGGACGACCTGCCGTCGCTGGCGGACGAGCTGCTCGGGTCGCATGAGGACGACGATGTGGACGAGGGGCGGCGCCGGGGGCGCTGAGGTGCCCCGCCGGGGGCGCTGAGGCGCAGTGCGTCCGGGTAGTCCGGGGCTGGGCCCTCGCGGGGCGCCCCAGTCCCGCCCCTCCTCCGGCTGTGACATTGCGCGGCTCCGCCGCGCGGGGGCTGCGCCCTTGGACCCTGAGGGTGGGTGTCCCGTTGCCGTGGGACGGTCCGCCGCGATCGGCCTGCGGCCTCGTCCTCAAACGCCGGGCGGGCTGAGAACCTCGCCCCCGCCGGGGGCGCCGTCCATGCTCGGCCCGGCATCGGCCCAGCTCAGGGCCGCCGTGGGCGGTGTTGTCAGTGGGGTGCCCCACAATGAGTCCGACAGTGCGAAATGGGACGTACGCCGAGGGGTGGTGTGCGTCGGTAGGGCAAAGGCGGTGACCCATGCCGGTATGGGACGACCTGGTGGGCCAGGAGAAGGTGAGCGGGCAGCTCGGCGCCGCCGCCCGTGACGCCGACGCGCTCGTCACCGCCGTCGCGGCCGACACCCCGCTGCCCGAGTCGTCGAAGATGACGCACGCCTGGCTGTTCACGGGCCCGCCCGGCTCCGGCCGGGCCGACGCCGCCCGTGCCTTCGCCGCCGCCCTGCAGTGCGTGAGCCCCGACCGCGCGCTGGGCGGCGAGCCCGGCTGCGGCTTCTGCGACGGCTGCCACACGAGCCTGATCGGTACGCACGCCGACGTGGAGGTCATCCGCACGGACCTGCTTTCGATCGGCGTCAAGGAGACCCGCGACCTGGTCCGCCGCGCCCAGCTGTCCCCGGCCGGAGGCCGCTGGCAGGTCATCGTCCTGGAGGACGCGGACCGCCTCACGGAGGGCGCGGGCAACGTCCTCCTGAAGGCAGTGGAGGAACCGGCCCCCCGTACGGTGTGGCTCCTCTGCGCCCCCTCGCTGGAGGACGTGCTGCCCACCATCCGCTCCCGCTGCCGCCACTTGACCTTGCGTACGCCCTCGGTGGCGGCCGTCGCCGACATGCTGGTCCGCCGCGACGGCATCGACCCGACCGCCGCCGCGGCCGCCGCCCGCGCCACCCAGGGACACATCGGCCGCGCCCGCCGCCTCGCGACCGACGAGCGCGCGCGGGAGCGCCGGGCCGCCGTCCTCAAACTGCCGCTGCGCGTCGGGGAGATCGGCGGCTGCCTGAAGGCCGCGCAGGAGTTGATCGACACGGCGGCGGAGGAGGCCAAGCAGGTCGCCGAGGACGTCGACGTCAAGGAGACCGAGGACATGAAGGCGGCGCTCGGCGCGGCCCAGGGCGGCAGGATGCCGCGCGGCACGGCGGGCGTGATGAAGGAGTTGGAGGACAAGCAGAAGCGCCGCAAGACCCGTACGCAGCGCGACAGCCTCGACCTCGCCCTCATCGACCTGACCGGCGTCTACCGAGACGTCCTGGCCCTCCAGTTGGGCTCCCGCGTCCCGCTCGCCAACACCGAGGTGCAGGACATGCTGGAGCGCATGGCACGGGAGACGTCGCCCGAGTCGACGCTGCGCCGCATAGAGGCGATCGGCGCGTGCCGCACGGCGCTGGACCGGAACGTGGCGCCGCTGCTGGCGGTGGAGGCGATGACGGTGGCGCTGCGGGCGGGCTGAGGAGCCGCCGGGCGCGGGGCGACGGTGCGCCGAGCGCGGGAGGCGACGCGCGCCGACCGCAGACGGCGACCGTGCACCGCCCGCAAGGAGTGGCTGTGCCCCGCCCGTAAGGAGTGACTGTGCCTCGCCCGTAAGGAGTGACTGTGCCTCGCCCACAAGAGGTGACCGCGACAGCCGGTTGACCGCCTCACCCATACGGGCACGCAAAGTGATTCAACAACTCCATAGAGTTAGTCTCGCGAGATGGAAACCTCCCTTCCCCGAGCCAACGCCCCCGCTCGAGCAGGAGAGCCGGAACGGCAGCCCCAAGGGCGGCAGACCCGAGACCGCACCGGTGCGCGCATCCGCGCCCGCCGCCTCCGCCACGGCTGCCTGGCGTTCATGGCCGTAGGCCTGCTCATCTCCGGCTGTTCGTCGGCGAGTTCGTCGACGGACGTGGTCATGGACGAGCTGCCTCGCGCCACACCGAAGGAACTCGCGTCGTACTACGCCCAGAAGCTTCGCTGGCGCGACTGCGGGGTGCCAGGGTTCCAGTGCGCGACGATGAAGGCGCCCCTGGACTACGCCAAGCCGGAAGCGGGCGACGTGAAGCTGGCGGTGTCGCGCAAGCGGGCGACGGGGGGAGCGGACGGCAAGAGCGGCAGCCGCGCCAAGGGTGCCGCCGACGCCAAGCCCGGCGGCCGCCTCGGCTCGCTGCTCGTGAACCCGGGCGGCCCGGGCGGCTCGGCCGTCGGGTACCTCCAGTCGTACGCGGCACTCGGCTACCCGGAAAAGGTCCGCGCCCGGTACGACATGGTGGCGGTCGACCCGCGCGGCGTCGCCCGCAGCGAGCCGGTGACCTGCCTGGACGACCGCCAGATGAGCGCGTACACACAGACGGACACCACGCCCGACGACCGCCGCGAGACGGACCAACTGGCCGCGTCGTACAAGAAGTTCGCGGCGGGCTGCAAGCAGCGGTCCGGGAAGCTGCTCGGGCATGTCTCCACCGTGGAGACCGCCCGCGACATGGACATCCTGCGCGCGGCACTCGGCGACAAGAAGCTGACGTACGTGGGCGCCTCGTACGGCACCTTCCTCGGGGCGACGTACGCCGGCCTCTTCCCCGACCGCGTCGGCCGTCTGGTCCTCGACGGCGCCATGGACCCCTCGCTGCCCGCGCGCCGGATGAACCGCGACCAGACGGCGGGCTTCGAGACGGCGTTCCAGTCGTTCGCGAAGGACTGCGTGCGGCAGCCGGACTGCCCGCTCGGCACCAAGAGCGCCGCGGACGCGGGCAAGCACCTGAAGGGCTTCTTCGCGAAACTGGACCGCGCCCCACTGCCGGTCGGCGACACCGGCCCCGCCGACGGCCGCAAGCTCGGCGAGGCGCTGGCCACGACCGGCGTGATCGCGGCGATGTACGACGAGACGTCCTGGCCGCAGCTGCGCGACGCGCTCGCCGCGGCCATGAAGGACAAGGACGGCTCGATGCTCCTGGCCCTCTCCGACAGCTACTACGAGCGCGACGGCGACGGCTCGTACTCCAACCTCATGTACGCCAACACCGCCGTGAACTGCCTCGACCTGCCGCCGTCCTTCACCTCGCCCGAGGATGTGCGCAAGGCGCTCCCCGACTTCGAGAAGGCCTCCCCGGTCTTCGGCGAGGGCCTGGCCTGGTCGGCCCTGAACTGCACGTACTGGCCCACGAAGGCCACGGGCAAGCCGCACCGCATCGAGGCCAGGGGCGCCGACCCGATCATCGTCGTCGGCACCACCCGCGACCCCGCCACCCCCTACCGCTGGGCCAAGGCCCTCGCCTCCCAGCTCGCCTCGGGCCGCCTCCTCACCTACGAGGGCGACGGCCACACCGCGTACGGCCGCGGCAGCCGCTGCGTCGACGAGACGATCAACACCTACCTCCTGACGGGCCGAGCCCCCAAGAACGACAAGCGCTGCACATAACCCCAGCTCAGCGCCCCGCACCACCCTCCCGACCCCCGCCTCGCAGGGGTGTACGGAGCACCCCCGGAAACTGTGTAGACTTGGCGTCGTTGCTGATCGCACCATAGGTGCGGGACGCGCGCCGCCTTAGCTCAGATGGCCAGAGCAACGCACTCGTAATGCGTAGGTCTCGGGTTCGAATCCCGAAGGCGGCTCAGTAGAACCCCAGGTCAGGCCCCTGACCTGGGGTTTCTTGTATTCGTTAGGCTTGAAAGCCGGGCCAATCGGACACCTGGGGCCTACGCATTGCAAAGCGTAGGCCCCAGGTTGAGCTTTCTTGGCCCTATGGGCACAGCGCGCTTCTGACCTGGCTTTTTCCTGCCTGGGCAGCCGGTCGGGGCCGTGCAGTGGGCCGCGGTGGACGACTGGTGGACAGGCGTGCTTGATGCTCCGTCAGGGGCTACCGCTGCCGTCCTGGTGAAGGTGAAGTGAGGCCTTCTCCGATGTTGGAAGATCGGTGGCATCGAGACTGTTCAGTCGTCACAAACCTCACGGGCGGGTCCGCCCCGGAGGTGGTTACGTCTCGGAGCGGACGCAGGAGCTGAACCAGCGGGTGTTGAAGGAGCGGCTGCGTGATCGAACCGGCTTCCTCGGGCGGGAGACCGACCTCGCCGCGCTTGACGAGGCTATTACTGACCTTCTGGATGTGATGTCGCGGCGGCTGACAAGCTGCGGTTGTCGCGGGTAGGCCTTGTCATATGAGGTACCCGCAAGGGGGCGGTCTGATCGCGGAGCGACGGGCGTTTCGGGAGCACATCCGGATGCAGGCGGCCGAGTTGTTCGCCCTGGGGCACGACAATGCCGCGGTCGCCAAGCAGTTGCGCGTCAGCGTGCGATCGGTACAACGGTGGCACCAGGTATGGGAACAGGGTGGAAGGTCAGCCTTGGGGTCGAGGGGACCGGCGTCCAGGCCCAAGCTGAGTGAGACACTGTTTGAGGTGCTCGAGCAGGAGCTGGCCAAGGGGCCGGTAGCGCACGGCTGGCCGGACCAGACCTGGACGCTCGCGCGGATCAAGACGCTGATCGGGCGCCGGTTCCACAAGAGCATGACGCTCTCAGCCATCGCGTAGATGCTGCACCGACACGGCTTCAGCCACCAGGTCCCCGCCCGCCGCGCGGCAGAGCGCAATGAGGAAGCCGTCACCGGCTGGGTGAAGGAGACCTGGCCACAGGTGGAAACACCGTGGTCGGCGCTCGGGGCCTGGCTCTGCTTCGAAGACGAAGCCGGCTTCTCGATGACGCCGCCGACCACCCGCACCTGGGCCAGGCGCGGACACACACCCGTCATCCGGGTACGGGGACGCTCCCAGTGCCGCTTCTCCATCGCTGCTCTGGCCTGTTATAAGGAGGGCGAACGCTCCCGTCTGATCTACCGGTCCAAGCGGCACGTCGATCACAAGTGGGCGCGGCAGACGTAGTTTCACCTGGGCCGATTATCGCGAGCCGCTGACCGCCGCCCACCAACAGCTCACTGCGCCGATCGTGCTCGTATGAGACAACCTGAACGTGCACAAAGACGCCCGGATGAAGGCGTTCATCGACGCCCACGACTTGATCACTTGCTACTTCCTGCCAGCCTATGCACCCGACCTCAACCCTGTCGAGGGCATCTGGTCACTGCTACGACGCAGCAGCCAGGCCAACACCGCCTTCACCGACCCCGACCACCTGATGCGCGCCCTTCGGTACGGACTCCGCCAAATCCAATACCGCAGCAACCTTGTCGACGGATGCCTCGTGGCCACCCGTTTAAGACGTAACGCGCAAATCATCACCCCATAGAGGGCAGATGGATCAGTCCTGCGTCCGTCGGGCGGAAGCCACATGCGTCGAAATGGAAGTCTCGCAGCCTGGGCTCGAAGTCAACGTGCAGTCACTCGCACCCCGACGCACGCGCACGGGCCGCCGCCAGACGGACAACTGCTGTCCCGATACCGCGATGCTGGTGCGATCCCCGAGTCTTTGTGTCGATCAAGAAGGCGTGGTCTCCACCGTCCCAGGCCACGTTCACGAAACCGACAAGGACTCCCTCGCCATCACGGGCCCCCACTCAGCCGAGGCTGTGCTCATTGACCTTGCTCCACCAGCCGACAACGGCGTTGCCGCCATGGGAGCGGACAAGGTCGACCATCTCCTCGTCAGTGATTGGGTCGCGCCATGAGTAAGAGATCGCTCCATTCATCCCGCCAGCGTCGCCGACCAGCCTCCAGAGCGATAACACGCCTACAAGCTCAGTAGGGCCCTTGAACGGCAGATCGCGTTACTCGAAGCCGTCACGACGGCCGACGGTGACGCGGTCGAGACGGCACCGATCCCTCTGGTACGCCCCCGAGGTCGTTGAGGCGGCCTCAGAGCGGGAAGCAGAAGTCGGCAGCGAAGGGGCGCTCCCGGCTGTCGGGAGGCGTGTTCCTGCTCATGCACAACCACGCGGGCCCGTTCGCGTATCCGACGGATTCCAAGCGCACGCTGGTCAGTACGGAGACGGACGACATCTCACGCTACGCCCCACCAGACAGCGAGCCGACTGCTGACAGGAGCATCGGCCCCGTCCTGTCCATGCCGCCGAACGACTGACGTCCGTCGCGATCTCTTGCCGCTGCGAGGGGTGAATTCGGCCGCGGTCCGTTCCCTGCGCCACGAGTCCCGTGTTGAACCTGTGGCTCCAGAGAAAGAACGCCAGGACGGCCCCGCAGTAGTGATCTTGGCCATGCGGATCCGTACTATTGTTCGCTACGGATGAGGCTAAGGTCGTGTATCAGCCGCACGGGCCGGTTGCCCCGTAATATTCTCGGGATGCCTGCGGCGTCCTACCGGTCGGCCTCGGTCTTTTTGGCAGGCGGAACAGCGGTCCCTTGATCTTGCCAGCAGAAGCATGTTCTCCTGGTGCTCGTTCTACTCGTCGGTGTGGAGGTTCGTACTGTGACCAAGCAGTACTACGGCGTACCTCTGGAACGAAGCGACCAGCTGAAGCTCCCGGCTAACCGCAACAGCTGCAAGCCCGAGAAGTTCGCCGACTGGCTGGAGGGCTACGGCAAGGGACGGCGACTCGCCGTCGACCTGTTCTCGGGGGCGGGTGGGCTCAGCCTCGGTCTCCAGCGAGCCGGCTGGACCGTGGCGGCGTCCGTGGACTCCGACGAGCGCGCCTTGGAGACGCACGCCAAGAACTTCCCCGGGATGAGCCTCCGAATGGACCTCGGCAAACCCGAGGTGCGAGACGAGCTCGAAGCCTTTCTCAAGCCCGCAGAAGGCAAGATCGATCTCGTTGCGGGTGGCCCTCCCTGCCAGCCGTTCAGCCGGGCCGGACGCAGCAAGATCCGCAGCCTCGTGAAGCACCACGGCCGTGATCCGGAGGATCACCGCAGGGAGCTCTGGAAGGCGTACCTTGACGTCGTGAAGCGGCTGCGTCCGCGCGCCGTGCTGATGGAGAACGTGCCCGACATGGGGCTCGGCGACGACTTCATCGTGATCCGCACGATCGAGCAGGAGCTCGAGGAGCTCGGATACGCCACTCAGGTGCGTCTCGTCGACGCGTGGCGCTACGGTGTTCCTCAGCATCGCAAGCGGCTGATCCTGCTGGCGCGGAACGACGTGGAGCGGTTCGACTGGCGTTCCGAGAGCGAACGGCGCACCACACTGCGCGACGCCATCGGCGACCTCCCCGTGCTGCCGGTCAAGGCCAGGGAGAAGGTTGGTGACCGGACGTGGCAGTACAGCGAGCCCGATGAACTGTCGTCCTTCGCACGGGAAATGAGGAAGCGCGCGCCGAAGGAGCACGTCTGGGATCACATGACCCGCAGGGTCCGGGAAGACGACTGGCTGACCTTCGACAAGATGACCTCGAAGTCCCTGTACTCGGACGTTGACCCGGAGCTCCGGCGCTACAACGCCGAACAGTTCACGGACAAGTACAAGAAGCTGGACTGGGGCGACCTCAGCAGGTCGATCACCGCGCACATCGCCAAGGACGGCTACTGGTACATCCACCCGGAGCAGAACCGGACCCTGACCGTTCGCGAGGCGGCGCGGATCCAGACCTTCCCGGACCGGTTCCGCTTCGCCGGGACGCGCAGTGACGCCTTCCGGCAGATCGGCAACGCGGTTCCCCCGCTGCTCGGGCAGGCGGCTGCCGAGGCTCTGCTGCCCGTGGGCGGGGACGAGTCGGCCGAGGGCGGTCTTCAGCCCTACTGGCGGACGGTGCGTGAGGACCTGACCAAGTGGGCGGCGGAGCGTCGAGGGGGAGCCGACTGGTTCCAACTGCCCGGGGAACGCATGTCACCGTTGCAGGCCACGGTGGTCGCGCTGCTGTCCGGAACGCGTCTGCAGTCGGCTCAGCTCGCCAAGATGGTCGCTGCGGTCAAGGGACGTACGACCCTGACGCAGACCGCGTACCGGGCCCTGCTCGACGCCGCACCCACCGAGTCCGCGCGATCGCGGGTCGACCGGCTCGCCGTCGTTCTGGACGAGCCGGAACTGTGGAACGACGCCGACGCCATTCCGAAGCAGCTGAAGATGAAGCCCGCCGAGGCAACCCTGTATCAGCTGCTGACGGGGAAGGACCTGCTGTGGATCGGACAGGCCGCACTACGCGTGGCCGCCAGGCTGAACGGCAGTGACTCCGACCGAACGAACAGGCTCAGCGACGGCCGGGTCAACCTGGTGAAGCTCGTGGGAGCAGGCGAGGAAGCGTCTCTGCGCATGGCGGCCCTGCGCCTCATCGGGAACACCGTCTGCCGGTCCAGAGAGCCGCTTTGCGTCGAGTGCCCCCTAGCTCGGTACTGCGTCGACAAGGACAACGTCGCCAGCGACCTGTTCACTGACGCGATGAGCGGGGAGCGCGGCAGGGACTCGGTTCCCGCCCAGGCTCGCGGAACCGGTCGTCGCACCGCAGCGCGACGCTGAGCGCGGCGCGTTCGGCGTCCGCGCGGATCTCACACTCCCCGACGCGCACCACCGTCCAGCCAGCGTCCGCTGCTGCGGCGGTGTTCCTGCGGTCTCGTTGTCTGTTCGTCTCGATCTTCTCCGCCCAGCGGCTGGCGTTCAGCCCTCCGAACGTGGTGGGGCCGTGTACGGGACACCCGTGCCTGAAGCATTCGTCGACGAACACGGCAACCCTGTACCTGGGCAGGACGAAGTCGGCCGTGCAGCGAGGGGCGACCTTGCGTTGGAGGCGGAACCGCAACCCAAGGCCGTGTACGGCACGCCGTAGCGACACCTCCGGTGCGGTGTCCCGTGTGCGACGGCCGCTCAGGTACCGACTTCTGTCAGTGCTGACCCGACCGGTGCTCGTCGACTTCTCATCCGATGCCATGCTCGTGATCCAAGACCGTGTGCTGCTCTTGGACGGGGAGGGTGCCACAATTCTCCCCACGATTCAGGAACCCGCTGAGATCGGGATCGACGAACAGGGCAGGGTGCAGCTCTCGCTCGGGCTGCTCGCGGAGGTGGGGATCACGCCGGAGCCAAACTCGTGGCGTTCAGCGACGGAGACGGTCGCATCGTTCTCCGCCGCCACGAGGACGCCGTGAGTGACCTGTTGGAGCGTGGTCACCTCTAAGATCCTCCGAACCGTCGCACGGAGGTGGCCGTGCGACGCTACGGACTCGGGGTGAACCCGAGCGACAGGGCTTCGTTGCGCACGTGCAGCGCTTGGACCGCCTGCGGCTCGGGGATCTCTTGGCCCAACTCCAGGCGTCTGCCGACGAACTCGGCGAGCTGTCGTTGCCAGGGCTCGAGGTTCCGAGTCTCCTTCGCCCATTGCTCGACGGCGTACCACTCGTCCGCGGGGACCGCCGCCACCTCGTCGGAGGTGCCCTCGCGCACGCCGGTTCCTCCCGCGAGGGCCTCCTCGTCCAACGGGTCCTCGCGCAGCTCCTCCTCCAGCGAACGGGGGACCGCCCAGCGGATCTTGGACACGGCGTCCCAACATGCGACCTTCTTGGCCCATTCGCCCACGTGATTGCCCTCACGTGGCGAGATGACGACCCTCATCACCTGTGGGCAGAGGTCGTCGATGGCGGTTTCAAGCGCCGGCGAGATCGTCTGCTCCCGCCAGATACGGTCGAGGTCGATCCGGCAGTTGGTGGCGAGGGACAGACGGGCGAGCGTGTAGGTCGTGATCATGCTCTTGTAGCTGCCTGCCTCGTGGGACGCCGCCACGCGGTCCACGGCCCTAAATAGGATGCCCATCGCGATGGCGCGTTGGCAGTACTGCACGTTGACGTGTGGAGGCACCTCGTTGATCCGGACCATGAATGAGGAGAAGTTCTTCTGTGCTCCCCTGCTCACCTGGAACGGGAGCTGGTTCCAGGAGTTGACGTACTTGGCGAGGTCAGCCTTGGTGAACTTCAGTCGCGGCGGGTTGAGCGTCTTGAAGGCGCGTTGTCTCGCAGGAGTCCGGGCCTGTGCCACTGCGTCGGTGTACTGGCCGCGTGCACGTTCGTAGAACCAGTGAGTCTCCTGGCCGCTTCCGTCCGTGGCCGGAGCCCAAAGTGACCGGGTGATCTGTTGGACGGCCACGTGGTAAACGTGGTTCGAGCTGAAGTCGACGAGCGTCACCCGGTTCTGTGTGTTGGAGTACTCGGAGATCAGGGGGACGATCTCCGGAAGTCGCTCGGGCGACACCTCGGTGAGCTTCATCTGCACTGAGACGTTCGACAGGTCCGCCTTGTCCCGGCTCTCCGCGTAGTGCAGGGACGCGGTGGTCTGGCCTCCGTTGACCACCTGTATCCCGTGGACACGGGATATGCCGGTGGGGCGACCGTCCGGCCCATGGACGAACTCCACCTTCGCCGCCGTCGCCGTGATCCCGTTGTTGTAGGCCAGGAACTTTCCCGGGGCGTTGAGCAGGGTGTCCCTGATACCGCGGTTCACGGCACCGCGCGCCTGCAGGAACGAGCGGACGTTCAGTTCGAGCAACCGGGGCCCGTACTCGCCGTATAGCGACGCCAGCCGCTGGCCGGGGATGACAGCCATGGTCACCGAGTGATCCGGATCGCTGCTCGGGGCGGAGACACAGGGCAGCGGTGGGTCGAACGAGACCACGATCGGTTCGCTGACGCTGCCGGACGTCGCGTGCCGGTGGAGCCGCGCCAGGTCCCACACCTCGTGGGTCACGGGGAGGTTGTCGAAGTCGGTGGGCGGGACCGCGGCGCCGGTGCTGACACGGTTACTGAGGAGGAAGAGCCTGATGCACCTCACCTCGGTGAGGGCCTTCTCGACGGCCGTGCACATGTCGTAGACGTCGAAGGACGGGTCGATGTCCCGCCGTAGTCCGTCGCGACAGCGCCTGATGAAGCTGAGGAGCCGTCGGAAGGCGGTCTCGGTGTCGCTCTTCGAGAGCTTGGACTCCAGGGGGTCTAAGTGGAAGTCCGTGACGAACAGGTCCAAGCACTCGCCCGACTCACCCACACCGTATCCGTGCACGAGATGGCCGTGTGCCATGTGGTACGCGGTGAAGGTGTTGGCTGCGATACCGGCTTCTTCCAGGTCGTCGAGGACCTTGCGGGTGAACGCCTCCGGGGTCGTGGTCCGCTCGGCGTCGGCGGCCGCCTGGACGTCCGCGACGAGGTCGCGGGAGTACGCGGACAGGTCGAGGTCAGGCATAGGGCCCCTTGATGAGTTCGGTCACCTCGTCGGCGGTGGCACGGAAGCGGTCGAGGCCGGAGGTGCTCACGTGGTACGAGCAGTCCCCGACGCCGTCGGGGAGGTCAGACTCGACAATTCTCGGGAAATCCTCCCGAACGTGCCAGAAACGCAGGTCGCGGAGGGTGTAGCGGGGCTCGTCATACAGCTCGTGCTGGCCGGGCAGGTACCCGACCTGGATGAGGCGTCCGTCGAGGCGGGCTCGTACGGCGGGGCTGGTGAGCCGCTCCCGTATCTCATTCACCAGCCTGTTCAGGCTCGCCCCGGTGCCGCCTCGTCGTTCGTCAAGCAAGGTGAGTGCCAGGAGGAGGGCGGGGGTGCCGGTGTCGTCCAGCTGCCGCTCGCTGGTGACGCGGAGACCCCGCGGGCGCTTGGCCGTGCTGGCCTTCGTCTCGATCGCGACCCGGGGCATCTGGAAGTCTTGGTTGGCTCCGCTCGGTCCGGTCCACGCCCCCACGGCCTCGGCGGGGTCGAGGACGGAGAGAAGGTGATCACGCAGTACCAGGAGCTCGCCGACCAAGCCGCGACGTGCCTCGGGTCCCAGGCCGTCCCTGCTGACTGCACGTAGGAGGTCCTGCCACCTCTCGAACCGGTCGACGGCCGCTGTCAGGGCGGCCGCGGCCTCCGGGGCGCTCCGGACGGTGTCCGCCACGTCACTGACGAGCGGGTTGAAAACCTCCCTGAGCTCGTTCGCGGTGAGGATCACCTGAAGTTCGTACTCAAGGCGGGACACGGCGCTGAGGTGCATCTCGAAGCCGGCCGCCTTCGGCAGCTTTCCCACCGAGCGCACGATGTGGTCCGCCGAGTGCGCGTCGGTTCGGAGCACGAGCATCCGTTGGTGCCCGGGATGGGTGACCGACAGGAAGACGTCCAGCGGCGCCTCCGGGTGCAGCCGGAGCCTGGACCGTCCCGGAGTGCCCTGCGGAGCCTCCAGTTCCTGCCATTCCTCCTCGGTGACGGTCACTCCGAGTCCTCCTCGTCGTCGACGTCGTCGTCCAGCCCCTCCTGCTTCCAGATGCTGTTCACGACATACTCGGTCTCCGCTTGGTGCTCGGAGCGGGGGAAGTTAACCTGGAAACCCACGAGCGGGGGGTGCTGCGCGGAGATCTCCCGCTCCGCGAGGTCGACCAGGTAGATCAGCAGCAGTGCCTGGTCCGGACGGCGCTGGTGGCGCAGGTGCTCACCGGAGGGAGCCCGGGGGACCTTCACCTTCTTCTTCTTCTCCGCGGCCTTCTGCGTGTTTTCCAGGGCTGTGCTCACCTGGTCGGGGTCGAGACCGGTCTGTTCATCCTTGGGGCTGACGAGACGGCGGATGATGTAGCGCCCGTCGGTCTTGTACCCGGGGTCGTTGATCGGGGCCCTGGACACGGGGCCGATCTTCCGGTTGGCGACTTCCTGTGTCTCCTCCGTCGCCGCCTTTCCGACCAGACGCACCGTCCATTCGGACAGCTCGTTCACGTTGGCGCACTTGTCGATGTACTTCGCGATGAACCGCGGCCGCACCCGCGCGGCCATCGAGTCGGTGACGTACTTTGAAAGGAACTCCGAGACGGCCTCGCGGGGGACTCCGGTCCAAATCACGCTCCCGCCCGGGGCCTCGGGCTCCGGTGCCGAAGTGCTGTCCATGCGCCGGACGAGGTCCCCCAAGAGCTTCAGGTTGTTCTCACGCACCCTCTTGGAGAGATTGAAGAGCGTCGTCTCGGGCCCTTCCCCGGAATAGCTCAACCTCACCGGAGTGCCCTGGCGCATCTTGTTGGGAGCGGTGATGGTGAGGCCGAGGGAGGAGGCGCGAACCTTAAACCCGAACTGGCTCGGTGTGAGGTTGAGCGCCGCCATCTCCTCGACCTCACGCCGTAGTTCGTCGGTCGCAGCAGTCACCTCGACGTACTTGGCCTGAAGCGCCGGGGTCGTGTACAGCCGGCACAGGTCCTCGTAGCCGGGCCTGTAGCCGAACCAACGGCCCATCTGGAGCAGCGTGTCGTAGGTGTTGGACGTCCGGAGGTAGTAGCTGACGGTCAACCCCTCAAGGGTGAGCCCCCGGGAGAGCTTCTGACCACCGATGGCGATCACCCAGAAACCGTTTCTGCGGTGCTCGTAGTACTCGAGCGCGTCCCGGGACGCGCCGTTGACGGTCCTGACCACGATCTTGCGCAGAGCCGACTGGACGTGTTCGGAGACCTCCTCCCAGCTCAGCGGCTCGACCTCGCCCGTGGGGAACTGGTCGGTGGTGGGGACGAAGTCCCGCTCCCAGAGGGTCCGGAACTCGGCCGTCGTCTGCTGGGAAGCCTGCCCGTGGCGGTCACGCAGGGAGTCCTTGAGGAAGCCCAGGTAGTCGAACACCTGGTCATGGATGATCCGCTGGACCGCAGTGAACCGTGTGACGTGTACCAGCATGGAGTTGTGCATCCGCGCCTGTCCCCTGGCCTTCCTGGCCGCACACGCGAGCACGAACGAGGCGATCGCCTCGCGCAGCGACAGCGGAAGGTCATCGGAGGGGCCGAACGAGGACTTGTGCTTGCTCGGGATCCAACGCTCGGCGTCGTTCACGGACCGCAGGAGCGGCAACGGGGCGACGTCCTCCTCGTCCTCGTCGTCGACTTGGAGGCCGAAGACGCGTTCCGGGCCGAGGTAATTGGACGGAGAGGGGAGGGCGCGGATGAAGCTATCGGGAAAGAGGTCCGCGCCGAAAGTCGGGTGCTCGACGTCGGGGTCGATGTAGATGTTGGCGAACGGTGTCGCCGTGTACCCGACGCACGCGGACTTGTCGAAGGTCCGCATGAGCTCCCGGATCGCGCCGTTGGTCCGCGTCGGGTCGGCCTCGGGGTCGCGCTTCGTGTTGACGGAGGCGTTGTCGGCCTCGTCGTCGATGACGAACAGGGGGATGTCGCGGATGACGGTGCGGCCGGTCTCGTCCTCGGTGCCCTTCACTTCCTTGACCCAGTTGCGCAGGTACTCAAGGATCTTCCAGTGCTTCTTGACCACGAGGACGACCGGGAAGTGGCCCAGGCGAACGGAGTTGAAGGCGTTGGCCGCGGAGCGACCGAAGTCGCCCTTCTCCGAGCTGTTGGTGGGTGAGGCGATGTCCAGCCGCTTGGCCCCCGGCATGCGTCCAGCGCCCATACGGCTGCCCGCCTCGTTGGACCGCTGCTGGTGCTGGGAGTCGAAGCCGAGCAGACCCTCGTCGACACGGAGCTGGGTCTGGCTGCGCAGGTCGTTGTGAATGCCGGCGAGGATCACCACGAGCTGGTACCCCGCGTCCACGGCCTTCGAGGCGAGCCCGATGTACTGCCCGGTCTTCCCGGACTGCACCTGCCCGATCACGAGCCCCGTCCGGCGCCAGGAACCATCACGCCGGGGGTCCTCGAGCTGGCTGAGTACCTCGTCGGTGCTCTGGTCCAAGCGGCGCACGACCGCGGGCGGCAGGTTGCGCACGTCCTCCAGGTAGCGGCGGTAGCGCTCCCAGAACTCCCACTCACGGTCGTTCTTGGCCTCCGGCAGCCAGGGTTCATGTTTCGTCGTGTCCCCGTCGTCCAAGCCGGAGGACCCCTCCTGGAAGACCGCCGTGACCTGTTCGATCTCCTTGGCGAGCCTGTCCCTGTCCAGCACCTCTCCTTGGCCGGCCAGCATCCCGAAGATGACGGTGACCGCGTTGTCGACCTCCTTGGGAGACGGCTGACGGTCCTGAGAAAACATCGCCAGGACCAGGCGCTTCGCCTTGGCGAGGGACTCGTCGACTTCCTCGGGGACGGGGTTCACAACGGACCTCCGGGTGGACTGGAAGGGTATCGAGCAGGGTAGAGGCGACCACTGACAACGGGGTCACGTGTTCCAGAACCCCTGCATCTGGTCGAAGGGAGGCATCGTCCTCAACCGCTCCCGGGCTGCGGCGGGAGACCGGCCGTCGAGGATCATCACCTCGTAAATCCGCTGTGCGACCTGGGCCGTCTTGGCGTCGGCCGGTCCGGGACCGCCGAAGGGTTCTGGATCGTCGACGGTGTCCGTCTCGTGCAGAACCCGTAACGCGGTGACGGGCACCGTCTCCTCCAGCAGATGGATCAGGGCTTGCACGTCCCGTGCCTCGCCGCCGCGCCGCAACAGCGCCGTCACGAGGGGGTGTTCACGGTTGATCCGACAAGTGACCTGGTCGTCCCGGCGTCCGACCTTCCAGGCATAGGCGAACGGGTCGCCGTGGGTGCGTGCGGCGATCTGCCCGCGGTGCCGGAGCACGTCGGCGGCCTGCCCGCGTGCGCGCAGGGCGATGCGGCGGAGGTGGGGGCGCAGACCGACGGGCGGAACTACGCTGGACTTGCGGACGTCGACTCCCCATTCAACGTCCGTCTCCACGGGGATCTCCACGGCGATCCGCGCCAGGTTGTACTTCTCCTCGCGGCGTAGGCCCTTCTGCCCGAGCCAGTCACCGGCCAGGATCAGCCGGTCCCGGCGATAGACGTAGAACCCCTGCTGGTCCAGCCACCCACGTGGGCCCGCGGCCTTCTCGTACTCCTCGTCGGTCAGACGCTGGGCGCTCGGCAACACGAACGCCTCGACCCTTACGCGCCCGGAGCCGAGCACGAGGGTTTCGGGAGGCAGGGGCAGCACGGAGGGATGACCCGACAGGAACGGGTCCCACGGCTCGACGACGTCACCGGACACACGGATGAAGCGCCGTCGGCTGCCGACCAGGAAGCGTGCGAACACCATTCCCAGGTGTGCCCCGACGCGGTCCACCTCAGCATAGAACTGCTTCTGGGTCTGCTCGTCGTCCTCCGTCACGCCGTCCACGCGGTACCCGTTCAGGCGCCGCCACAACACGATCGTCCCGTGGCCCGCTGTACCCCTGATCCTGGTCAACAGCTCGGTCGTCTCGTCGTCCGCACCGTGGAGGAGGCGCCACTCGCCGAACTCCTCGACGACGTCGAGATCCCACGTACGCACGTGCCACTCCCCCGACCTGGCGGTGGCGACGGTAAGCTGTCTGGCCTGGGAGAACGACGCGGACTTCAAGCCGACGCCGAACCGTCCCAGGTCGGTGGGGCTCCGTGGCGTGGAGGGCCCCCGCGCGGCCACTGTCATCGCCGTGGCCAGTTCACCGGCGTCCATGCCGTTGCCGTCGTCGACGACCGCGACCCACGAATCCAGTCCAGCCCACGTGAACTCGACGTCGATGTTCCGTGCGTTCGCGGAGACACTGTTGTCCACGAGGTCGGCGATGGCCGCAGGGAGGGAGTAACCCAGGGAACTGAGCGAGGCGATCATACCCGCCGGTTCCGGGGCCGCGATGTCGTACGTCATGGGTTGTCCCGGCTCTGCTTTCCCCGTGTGCGAGTCGCTGCCGGGAACGATGCTGCCGCGGAACCCGGCTGTGCGGAGTGGACGCCGTTATGGTGGTCAACGTGTACACCGTCGAGTCCACACGCCCGTTGATCGTACTGGAGCCGTGACCGGGCGATCCGGGGTTCCGCGGATCGCGTTCCCGGTGAGCGGGCAGGAAAAAAAGGATCGAGTTGGTAGCAGAGTTCCTCCAGCGGCTGCCTGTGGCGACCGAATGGGGCCGGTGCTGCATCGGGACGATGTGGCGGCCGGCAAGATGGAAGCCCTGTTCTCCCGGGCCGAGGTCCGTGACTTCATCGACGTCGACACCCTCATCCAGGCCGAGTACTCGCGGGAGCGGTTGATCGAACTCGCAGCCCAGTGGGACGCAGGCTCGACAGGGCCGTCTTGGCTCAGATGCTGGCCGGTGTCGGTCGATTCAGCGACCGGTAGTTCCTGGTGTACGGGTGGATCAGGCCCGGGCCGTCGGCATCCGCGTTGCCGTTTCTTGGGGCATGAAGCTTGCCGAGGTCAAGAGTGAGTCGGCCGGAGTGTGTGCTCGCGACTGACGATGTCTGGTCGGGTGGGCGGGAAACCTGGGATCGGTAGAGGGGCGGGTGGGGGACCGTTCGGGGATGGATGTTCAGGGGAGCTTGGGGTTGTGGTGGGTGGTGCCTGGGGGGATTGCGTTGGTGGGGTATGCGCTGTCCCTGGGTGGGGTTACTCGGGTGCAGCGGGCTGTGTGGGGGGTGGGGACTGTGGTGGGGGTGCATCCGCCTGGGCATGGGGAGTCCAAGCGGGGCGGGATCGCGGTGACCGTGGCGTTCTGGGATCCGGGGGTGGGGCGGGAGGTGCGGGTGCGGCATGCGGGGGAGCGGGGGCATGTTGTGTATGCGGCCTGGGTGGGGCAGGAGGTTTCGGTGTGGTTTCCGCGGGGGCGGCCTGAGCGGGTTCGGGTGTTGGTGGATGTGGAGGGGGAGACTCGGGGGCTTGGTGCGCCCAATTGTTTGGTGGGGTTGATGGTGGTGGGGTTGGTCGTTCAGGCGTTTTTTGTTTGGGGGGTGGGGGTTGGGTTTCTCGGGATTGGGGGGTTGTTGGGTTTGGTCGGGGGGCTTAGTCCGGATGTTCGGCATGCGCGGGAGCGAGGGGAATTGCTCGCGGGTGCTGTCGCCGTTCCTGGGCGCGTGGTCGCTGTCAGTCGGGATGTCTACACCGATGGGGAGGGTGAGGAGATCGTCAATCACGCTCCTGTTGTGCAGTTCGCCACGCTTGAGGGTGTGCTCGTCACCGCGCTTTGCCGGGAAGGCATTGCGAAGCCCCGGTCTTCCCTTGGGTGTTGTGTTGTTGTGCATTACGCGCCCGGTGATCCTGCTGTTTTCACGCCCGATCTCGAACATGATCGGCGGGAGCGTGCCGCTGCCGTTCGGTTCATTTGGGGCTTGTTCGGTGCGGGGGTTCTCGCTGTTGCGGTCGGGGTTGTTTCGCTTGTGTGGCCGGGGGTGTGGGGCGCTCTTAGTTGATGATGTTGGTCAGGGACGCCCAGAGGAGGGGGGTGTGCTCCGGGCTGTGCGTGGTGCGCCAGTGGTTCAGTTGGGTGTGCTGCCAGCGGGTCAGTGTGCGGATCGGGTCGGTGTGTTCGTGGGCCGCGTCCACCGCGATCACCGCCTCTGTGAGGGGGCGTACTGAAGTCGGTACGGCCGCCAGGCTGTGGAACGCGAAGCTCGTCGGCAGGGACCAGCGCGTCGCCGTCACCAGGTGCGCGCCGTTGTGAATCATCGCCGTGGCCAGGCCGAACGACTCCGTGAAGCGGAGATCGCCGCCGCTCTCGCACGCGATCAGCGCCACCCGCGGGGGCGCCGGCCACAGATGTGCCCCCGGCACCCCGTCAGGACGGAGCGGGAGCGTGCCCAGGAGCAGGTCCTTCGCCGACAGCGGGCGGTGGGTGCGGATCGGCGGCGTCAGGCCCGTCGTTTCCGGGCCGCAGGTCAGGTGGAGCGTCACGTCCTCGCTCTGGCCCGCCTCCAGCGGCGCGCCGCTCACATGGCCCACGTACAGGAGGCGGCGCGCGCCCTCGCGCAGCACCTCGCTCAGCCAGTCGCGGTCCAGGTCCGTGCGGCGCAGCGCCTCGGCGGGGGTCGAGACCGGGGGTGCGATCGGGCCCGCGTCCATGTGGTCCTGGATCAGGGCGAGGACGGCCGGGTCCGTGCCCGGGGGGCCCAGGACCGAGCCGAGGGCGGAGTCCGCCCGGAAGCCGGGGATCCGGGGGTCGAGGATGAGGATGGTGGGGGAGCCAGCAGTGGCAGGTGTGGTGGAGGAGCCAGTAGTGGCAGGTGTGGTGGGGGAGTTGGGGGTATTGCCGCGTAGGGAAGCCGGGGTCGTCGTGGCTATGTCCGCCACGTCCAGCAGGCGGGTGTCCGTCGTGGTGCCGGGCGCGTCAAGGGCCAGGAGTTCCCAGGGGACCTGGGCCACCCGCGGTGAGGGCTGGAGGCGTATCAGGGGGCGGCCGCGGTGGGCCGACACCTGGCGGATCTGGTCCGTCAGGCCCGGGGGCCACAACGCCTCGGCCAGTACGCGTGCGAGGCGCCGCTCGTCCTCGTACGTGGCCAGCGCCCCGGACTCGAACGCGCGCCGCATGCCCTCCGCGCCGCCGCCTCTGCCCCCGTCCGGCCCCCTGCCCCCGTCCGGCCCCCTGCCCCCGTCCACCCCACCGCCCCCGCCCGGCAGCGCCGCCGTCAGCGCGCCCACCGCCTCGTCCACCTCCCGCTCCGGGGCGTACCCCGTGCCGAAGCCCTGGGCGCCGGTGGTCCACGTCCACGTCATGTGGAGGTCGCCCGCGTCGGCCAGGCGGACCTGGACCACGGGGCGGTGCGCTTCGGTCAGGTCGTCGTCGACGGCGGCCAGAACGGCACCTCTTCCTCGCTCACGATCCACCGGTGATAGCGGAACTCGGCTGCCTGGATGTACTCCTGGAGCGCGATGCGGCCCGTCTCCGCCGACATCAGGATCCGGGGCGGGGGCGCGACCCGCAGGCCGGCCGACGCGGCGGCATCGGCCGCCACGCCGCCCAGCGTCAGCGGGGCCTCGGAGGCGCGTTCGGCGGTGGGCTGGCTGAGCGGGTACGTCTTCATGGCCGAGTCCGGGAAGATCGGCGCTGTGCCGGGGGTGGAGGGTGGCGTGCGGTCCGGGCGGTCCGATGGGTCTGCGCCGCCTGCGCGCCCCGCACCACCCGCGCGATCCCCCCGGCTCAACGCCAACGACGCCCCCGCGCACCGATGTTCCACCAGCTCGAAGATCAGCCCCTGGTCCCCGGCGCGCAGGGCCAGGCGGAACGCCAACCGCATGGCCTCGTCCGCGAGTTGATGCCACTGGCTGCGGGCGTGCGCGCTGGCGAAGTCGTAGCGGGCCGCCTCCAGGGTCAGGGCGGCGGGCAGCGCGAGGGAGAGCGCGTTGGCGAGGGACGTGCGCTCGTGCTCGCCGTGGTCGGTCCGGTTCAGGTTGTCCTCAAGGGTCTTCGCGAGCATGAGGTCCACCTGCGCGCAGCGCTCGTACACGCCGCGCTCCTGGTACGCGTCCCGCGCGCCCTGCGCGAGCCGCTTCATCTCGTCGATGTCGCCCCGTTCGTACGCGTGCCGGGCGCCCATCAGCATCGTGTCGGCGGCGGCGACGGCCGCGCCGAGGCGTTCGAAGCGGGCCAGGCTCGACGCCGTCAGGTCGTGCGCGTCGGCGGTGTCGCCGCGCCACGCCGCGAGGGCGGCGCGGGCCTGCTCGCAGACCGCCAGGTCCTCGAACTGGCCCTGCCGTTCGAAGACCGCGGCGGCCTCCGCGTACAACTGCTCAGCCCGGTCGAACTCTCCGGCGCGCATCGCCGCGTACGCCCGGTGGGAGAGGAGCTGCTGCTGCCCCGAGGCGTGACCGAGCGCCCGATAGCCCTCCTCCGAGCGGGCGAAGCAGTCCTCCGCCAGCTCGAAGCGCTGCGTCGAGGCGCAGATGACGCCCAGGCAGTCCAGCAGGTGCGGCCCGATCGCGGGTGTCGTGGCGAGGAGCGCCGAGGCCAGTTCCTCGGCCGCGCCCCACTCGCTCCGGTCGAGCAGCAGGTGTACGCGGGCCAGACCGACCTCGGCGCCGCGCAGCCCCTCGGGGTCCGTGAACTCGGGCAGGAGGGCCGCCGCCTCGTCCGCTGTGGCCTGCGCCTCGTCCAGGTTCCCGGTCCTGCGCAGCAGTTCGGACCTGGCGAGGAGCGTCTTGAGCAGGACCTCAAGCCACAGTTGGCGGCCGCGCGGGCCCATCGGGGCGGACGCCACACCCCGGACCAGGCCGAGGGCCCGCTCGATGGAACGGGTCGCGCCGGGCAGGTCGGTGGCGGCGAGCTGGACGGACCCCAGGTCGGAGAGGAGATGGCCGCGCAGGAGCCGTACGTCGGGGGAGTCGTCGATCGACTCGGCGAGGGCGAGGAGTTCGGCGTAGACGGCTTGGGCGGCGGGGAGGTCGGCGGTGAGCTGGTGGTGTTCGGCGAGGGCGAAGCCGGTGTCGAAGGGGTCGCCATAGCTCAGGGGGGCGGTTGGGGCTTCGGCTTGCTCCGCTTGTGCGGGTTCCTGCGCTTGTGCGCCTTGCCGCGCTTGGGCTCCTTGTTCCGCTACGTCTTCCGGCATGCGCTAGTAGTCCTCCTGTACGGCGGCCGCCGCGATCTCGGCGAGGAACGGCTCCGTGTCCGTGCCCTCGCCGGCGCCCGACCCCGCCGCGACGGCCAGCCGATGCCGGGCCAGGGCACGGACTGCGGCGCGGGCCGCGCTGTCGTCGGTGCCGGTGCCGGTGCCGGTGCCGGTGCCGGTGCCGGAGCCTGGGCCCGGGTCGAACCCCGGCAGCAGTACGCCGACCTCGATGCGCGGCGACGTCACCGCGGCCGGGATGTCGAGGTCCGCACGCCCGGCCCACACGTCGTCCCCGCGGGCCAGCGGTACGCGGTGCGGCGGGGCGCCGTCCACCTCGACCTCCGCCGCGAGGCGCACGCCGCCGGTGGGTGCCGCGACGTCGGCGACCACCTCGACCTCGATGCTGCGTCCGGCGCCGAGCGCGTACGCCGTCCAGGACACGGCGGCCTCGGACGCGTCGACGAAGCCGGGTGGGTAGCGGTGCCAGTCGTTGGTGCCCGGGCCGCGGGCGATCACGCGGCCGACCGGGGGGAGGGGGGATCCGGCGGTGAGGGCGTAGGCGCGGGGGTGGGGGAAGAGGGTGGTGAGGTCGAGGCGTTCACCGTGCGGCGCGCCCGCGCCGCCGGTCGGGGTGGCGCCGAGGGCGGGTCCGGTGCCGGGGCCGGACCCGGACTCCAGGGACGAGCGGAGTCGGCGCCAAGCCTCCCCGTCCACCCCGGCGTTGTCCGCTGCGTCGTCGAGCAGCCGCAGGACGTCGGCCAGTTGGGGCGCCGGGGTCGTCGTCCGCCGTCCGGCACGCCACCACGCGATCAGTGGGTCCAGCGCGGCTCGATGATCTTCGAGGAGTACGGCCGCGTTGCCGTCGGGCTGGTCCTCCAGGTCGTCGAAGAGCTGCTGGCACTCGTGGGTGAGGGCGGCCAACTCCAGGCCGAGTACGTCCGGTTCGAGGGCGGGTATCCCGTCGAGGTGCGATGTGGGCCACCAGCGGGCCGCCCAGTGGCCGAGGGCGAGGCGGGCGGCGCGGGCCGCGAGGGCGGTGGGGTGCCCCGGCAGGGCCACGCCGCCGGGTGGGACCACCGCGCCGGGCAGGCCGATCTCACGGGGCTGGGCCACCCCACCCCGAAGGGCCACCCCACCCGCCCAGGGCGCCGCCGCCACCCCCCGCACAGCCGCCGCCACCCCCTCGCCGTACACCGCCCACACCCACCCCTGCGCCCGCCCCACATCATGGATCTCCGCCGTCGGCAGCCCCGGGGCGCCGAGCACGGACCAGGTCAGGACGGCCCCGGCGACGTCGAGGACGGCCTGGGTGCAGGCGGGCCCGGGGGCAGGGGCGCCGATCAGTACGGTGCCGTCATCGGCCCGGGTGACGTGGACGTCGGCCTGTGGCTCCGGCATGTCGGCGTGCGGCTCCGGCATCACGCACTCCTCGGCTCGGCCGCACGCGCGGTGCCGACAGGCCCGGCGCCGGCGGAAGCGGCACCAGGCGTCGCGGCACCGGACGACAAGCTGCGCAACGCCGTACGTACCCGCGCCCGATGGTCCATCATCACCGACCGCGCGACCCCGTCGAGCACCGCCCACGCCTCCGCCGTGTCCGCGAGCGCCGCGTCCCGGACGTCCCGCCCGTGCAGCCGCACCCACAGCCGCCGCATGTACGCCGACCACGGGGTGCGCAGGTCGTGGGCGAGGGCTTCCAGCGCGCCGCCGTCCGGGTCGGGGCGGGGGGAGACGGTCATCCGGCGGGCCCGCAGGACCGAAGCCTCGCGCTGCCAGCGGCCGTTGACGACGCGGTGGGCCGCCGTCTCCCCGAGCACGACCGCGTCCGCCGCCCCCGAGGTGCCGCCCGCCCCGGAAGCGCCGCCCGGCCCAGAGGCGCTGCCCGCCCCGGAAGCGCCGCCCGACCCCCCGCACCCCAGCGGATCCAACCCCACCGCGAGCCGCCCCCCGAGCACGACGGTCACCCGCAGGCTCTCGTCGTACAGGCCGAGCGGCGCGCAGCTCCGCCCGACCTCCCGCCGCACGAGTTCCGGCACCGTCGGCAGTTCCTCGCGGTGCGTCGACGCCTGGAGGACGGTGAAGAGCCGCTCGAAGAGCGTGCGGTCGAGCGGTGCGGGGAGCGTCGCGGTCGACGCGCTCCGGCCGACCTCCGGGCGCGGCGGTGTCCGGTGCGCGGTCAGCCCCAGATGCGTCGGTACGTCGCCACGCCCCCAGACACCGCTCGTGTACGTCCACAGCGCCCGCCCGAGCAGGCTGCCGTGCCCGCCCCCGACCATGGCCGCGAAGGCCGACGAGCCTTCCCCCGGAAGCGGGCCCGCGCCCGGGCCACCCGCACCGCAGGCCTCCAGGACGTCACCCGCGAAGCCGACCGCAGCACCCAGACCCCCATCCGCACCCAGGCCCACACCCGCGTCCGCCCGCCCCGCCGCCCCCCAAGCCGCAGCCAACTCCCCATCGAGCCGGGCCCGCCGGCCCCCATCCCCCAGATGCTCCTTCAACGCCCCCACCGTCCGCCCGCCGCCCGCCTCCGCTATCTCCTCGACCACATCCCTGGCCACGGCACCCGCGTCACCCGACGGCGTCCCGTACTCGGTAGCCAGCTCGAAGCAGCGCTGGAAGTACAGGTCTTGGGGGTTGCCCGCGACGACGCCGAGCGCCCGGCGGGTCTTCTTGAGCAGCGTGAACCACTGTGCGGTCGCCGCGAGCAGCGAACCGGACTCCCGGATCAGCGCGTCGAGGCGGTCGGCCTCGCGCGGGCCGAGGAAGTCGGCCGCCAGTTCCGGGTGCAGCGCGGGTCTGACGATCAGCGGCAGCACGATCAGCTTGACCGTCCGGGTCAACGGCGCGCCCCCGGGCCCGCTCAGCGAGGCAAGCCCCGACGCCGACCCGGACTCCGCGCCCGCCCCGATCCCACGCCAAGCCCCGTCGATGACCATGGCACGCGGACGGTGCCCGTCGCTCGGCAGCGTGCTCGCGGACGGCATGGCCCGAGATTACGTCGTCGGGGAACAGACGGTCGAACCTGGGATCGGTAGGCGAAGACCGCCACCTAGCGTTCCCCTCGACGACGCCGGGCAGCACCACCGGTCACCAGCACCAGGGCCCGCAGCAGAGCCCGCACCAGAGGGGGAAGGCACACCATGGGACTCTTCGGAAAGCGCAAGACCCGCGAGGAGCGGGCCGCCGAGATCGCCGGGAAGGTGGCCAGCGGCAAGGGCTTCTACGGCCGTACGACGCGCGCGTTCCTCGGCGGCGAGGACTTCGCCAGGGTCCAGCAGTCGATCGGGGCGCACAACTCCGCCGCCACCGCGCGGCAGTTGCTCGCCATGGGGGCACCGACGACGCCCGCCGTCGTCGTGTCGATCAGCGACACCGGCAAGCTGGTCAACTTCGACCCGGTCGTCGACCTGGTCCTGCAGCCGTCGGGAACCGGCACCGACCGGATCGCACTCCAGACCATCGTGTCCAAGCTGAGGATCCCGCGCACCGGGGACCAGGTGCTGCTGATCGCCGACCCCGCCCGCCCCGGCGGCTACCTCTACGCCGGGGACGGTGAGACGACGTGACGACACCACCGTACGAACTCCACGAAGTGTTCGTGACCGACACCGTCCTGCTCTCCTTCGACGGCCGCGTCCTTGAGGTGTTCGGCTACACCGACACCCACCGCACCCACCTCTTCCAGGAGCCCCGCCTGGAGTTCGGCACCGGCCGCAGGCCCAGGGTGGAGATCATCACCGCGTCGGGGGCGCGCCACTCCATGCCGTACGACCCGCACCGCCTCGACGCGCTGCGCGCCTTCGCGGCGCGGCTCGCGCGCGCGGTGGCCGAGCGGCCGAAGCACTGAGAGGGAAGCGCCCGGTCCGGTCAGCGGAACAACGCTTGCCGGGGCTCCGCGCCCCCGGGCAGCCTCGAACGCGTAGGAAATCCGCGTGATTCGGCGCTCGCCGGGGACGGCGGGGGGCGAGGGGGCAGCGACATGGCAAAGCAGCAGACGCCGCACGGGCCCGAGCAGGTCGTCGAGGCCAAGCTCGAGGAATCGGAGATCCGGGCCATCGGGCAGGCGGGCAAGGTGAGCCCGCAGGACCTGTCGGGCAGCGGCTACACCTACCGGCACGACTGGGGCGCGTGGAACGGGTTCGTGCGCTTCAACCTCACGAGTTCCACCTTCACGGCCAACACGCGCGTGTTCGTGGCGGTGAGCGAACCGACGGGCGGCGGCGGCAAGTTCATCGGCTCCGCGCGCTACTTGGTGTACAACGTGGCGCCCGACAACGGCGTCATCTCCGTGCGCGTCCACATCGACTGGGGCAGCCCGCTCGGTGTGCCCATCGACTACTTCATCGTCAACCCGTAGTCGAGGCCGGTACCGGCTGATGGGAGAAGGCCCCCGCCTCACCGCGGGGGCCTTCGGCGTGCCGGTCCGGGGTGGGGCGGCGGTCGGTCGATTCCGGAGGAATACGGCTTGTCTGGTACTCCAGGTGCCGTTCCGCCCGCGCCTAACGTGTGCGGCGTGGGCGCTGAGGGCGGTTCTCCGGGTGGACGGGGCGTGCTTGCGGGGGCGTTCGTGCTCCTGGAGGAGTTGGCCAGGGTCGACGAGGCCGGGCTGAGCGAGCTGGCGGCGGGCACCGGGCTGCCGAAGACCACCGTGTACCGGCTGTTGGGGCAACTCGTCGCACTGGGCGCCGTGGAACAGTACGACGGCCGCTATCGCGTCGGCGCGACCCTCGCGCGCCTCGGCCGGTCGTGGACCACGCACCGGCTGCTGGAGCGGAGCGCGGCGGTGCCGCTGCGGCGCCTCGCCCTGGAGACCCGGGCCACCGTGTGCGTCGCCATCCCGTCCGGTGGGCGCATGACGGTCGTGACCGGGATCGCGGCGGCCGCCCGGGAGTTCTTCCCGCACCTGCCCGGACAGACCCTCCCGCCCGACAGCGCGGCCGACGTCGTCTTCGCGGCGCCGGGGTCGCCCCCGTCCGCGCGCAGGCCGCCGCCCGGCCACACCCCGAGCCACTGGGCCCGGCGCCTGCGCGCGGCCCGTGAGCAGGGGCTCGACCTCCACCAGTACGAATGGGGCGGCGAACGGCTCTGCCTCGCGGTGCCCGTGCACGCCGCCTCCGGCGAGATCATCGCCGCCGTGGGCGTGGCCGTGCCCGACCCGCGCCGCCTCGCGCACACCACGGAGGTCGCGCGGCGCAGCGCCCGCATGCTCAGCTCCACCATGCAGCGGCTCCCGTACGGACGCCGGACCTGAGTGGGTCGGGGCGCGGCAGGCCCCGCCCGCCCGGCCGGGCACGGAAGCCAGGGCAGGCCGCGCCGGGCCGACGCACGCCTGGCCGACGCACGCCGGGCCGACGCACTCCAGGTCAGCGCACTGATGCCAACGTGACGCCCCGCTGCTTACGATGCGCAAGGGACACCGGACGGCGGCGCGAGGGGGCGGACATGGACGCAGGGGCGGGTACGGAGATCGGCTTCGGCGCGGTCGCCGCCGCGCACCCCGACCGGCCCGCCCTCGTCGAGCCCGACGGCACCACCCTCACGTACGGGGAACTGGCCGCCCGTGTGCACCGGCTCGCGCACGCCCTCGCCGGGCTCGGGCTGCGGCCGGGGGACTGTGTCGCCGCGATGCTGCCCAACAGCCGCGCCTTCTTCGAGCTGCGGCTCGCCACCGGCCGGTCGGGCCTGTACTTCACGCCGTTCAGCCACCACTTCACCACCGCCGAGGTGACGCACGTGCTCACCGACAGCGGGGCGCGGGTGGTGGTCGTGGACGCGTCGCTGCTGGACGTGGCGGGGCCCGCGCTGGACGAGGCGGGGATCCCGGCGGAGCGGCGCCTGGTGTGGGGGGCCGGGCGGGCACCCCAGGGGCAGCCCCGGGAAGCGCGCCCGGACCCGTCGCCGGAAGCCCACCCGGCCCCGTCCCCGGAACCGCCCCGGGGCTGGACCGACTACGAAGCCCTCCTGGCCACCGCCCCCACCACCCCGTCCCTGCACCCCCGCGCCGGCGGCGTCATGCTCTACACCTCCGGCACCACCGGCCGCCCCAAGGCCGTCCGCCGCGCGCTGTCCGAAGCGCCGCCGGGGCCGAGCCCGTACGAGCTGGACTTCATGGCGCGCGTCGGCGTGCGCCCGGGCGCGTACACGCAGTTGTGCGCCGCGCCGCTGTACCACGCGGCGCCGGGCCTGTTCGCGAACATGGCGATGCAGCTCGGGCACACGGCCGTGATCGCGGAGCGGCCGGGTACGGAGGACTGGCTGGAGCTGATCGACCGGCATCGCGTCGACGCGCTGTTCGCGGTGCCGACGGTCCTGCACCGCCTCCTCCGGCTGCCCGCCGAGGTGCGCGGGCGGTACGACGTGTCGAGCCTCAGCGCCGTCGTGCACGGCGCCGCGCCCTGCCCGCCCGAGGTGAAGCGCCGCGCCATCGACTGGCTCGGACCGGTCCTGTACGAGTTCTACGCCGCCACCGAGGGCGGGGTCTCCGCGGCGGACAGCGCCGACTGGCTGGCCAGGCCCGGCACCGTGGGACGGCCCCTCGCGGCCACGGACGTGCGGATCCTGGACGGGGACGGGCGGCCGGTCGCGGCCGGGGAGACCGGCGGGGTGTACTTCCGGCCCGCCGTGCCGTTCGCGTACCACAAGGACGCCGAGAAGACCGAACGGTCCATGCGGGCCGGGTACTTCACGGCGGGCGACGAGGGATACGTCGACGAGGACGGCTGGCTGTACCTGCGGGACCGGCGCACCGACCTGATCATCTCCGGGGGTGTGAACGTGTACCCGGCGGAGGTCGAGGCCGTCCTGATCGCGCACCCGGACGTCGCGGACGTGGCTGTGGTCGGGGTGCCGGACGCGGAGTGGGGGCAGCGGGTCGCCGCGGTCGTGCAGCCCGAGCCGGGGATACCGGGCGACGACGCGTTCGCCGACCGCCTCGCCGCGCACTGCCGGGGCGCGCTCGCCGGGTTCAAGGTGCCGCGCGTGATCGAGTTCAGGGAGCGGGTGCCGAGGTCGGAGGCGGGGAAGGTGCTGCGCCGCGAGATCCGCCCCGACGCGGCGGCGGGGCCGGTGTCCGGCGCCTGATCCCTGGCGGCGGTCGGCCGCCTGAGCCCTGTCCGGCGGTCGGCTCCGAGGCCCGCGCGGCGGGCCGTGCGCGGGCCGGGCACAGAAAAAGGCGGGCACCCTCTCCCCGCCACTCTCAACGTATAGCCCACCGGGGGGCTTGCGGCAAGGCCCCCGTGGTGGCGCAGAATCGCCCGCCGAGGCCGGATTTCGGGGCCGGGAGCCGTGGACATGGGGAGTCGCGAGATGCGTGTAGTGCTGTCGACGTACGGGTCGCGTGGGGACGTCGAGCCGCTGGTGGGGCTCGCGGTGCGGCTGCGCGAGCTGGGCACGGAGGTGCGGGTGTGCGCGCCGCCGGACGAGGAGTTCGCGCGGCGCCTCGCCGGTGTCGGGGTGGAGATGGTGCCGGTGGGGCAGTCGGCGCGGGCGCTGACGACGGCGGCGCGGCAGCCGAAGTCCCTGCCGGAGCGGGCGGCCGAGCTGATCGCGAGCCAGCTCGATGCCGTGGGCAAGGCGGCCGAGGGGTGCGACGCGCTGGTGGCGACCGGCATGGTGCCCGCCGTGGCCGGGGCGCGGTCGGTGGCGGAGAAGCTGGGGATTCCGTCGGTGTCGGTGACGTTCCAGCAGCTCACGCTGCCGTCGCCGCACCACGCGCCGCTGGCGTACCCGGGCCGCCCGTTCCCGCCGGAGGTGACCGACAACGGGACTCTGTGGGACCTGGACGCCCGCAGCATCAACGCCCTGTTCGGGGAGGCGGTCAACTCCAACCGGGCGTCGATCGGCCTGCCCCCGGTGGCCGACGTCCGCGACTACGTCATCGGCGACCGGCCGTGGCTGGCGACGGACCCGGTCCTCGACCCCTGGCGCACCGCCGAGGGCGCGGGCTTCGGCTTCGACGTCGTGCAGACCGGCGCCTGGCTCCTGCCGGACGAACGCCCGCTCCCGGACGGGCTGTCGGCGTTCTTGGAGGCGGGCGCGCCCCCGGTGTACGTGGGCTTCGGCAGCATGCCGATGCACGGCTCGGACGATGTCGCCCGGGTGGCCATCGAGGCGGTACGCGCACAGGGCCGCCGGGTCCTGATCCGGCGCGGCTGGGCCGACCTGGACCTGATCGACGACCAGGACGACTGCTTCGTCGTGGGCGAGGTCAACCAGCAGGCGCTGTTCCGCAGGGTCGCGGCCGTCGTGCACCACGGCGGCGCGGGTACGACGACGACGGCGGCCCGCGCGGGCGGCCCCCAGGTGGTCGTGCCGCAGGCGACGGACCAGCCGTACTGGGCGGGCCGGGTGGCCGGGTTGGGCATCGGCGTGGCGCACGACGGGCCGACGCCGACGTTCGCGTCCCTGTCGGCGGCGCTGGGGACGGCGCTGGCCCCCGCGACCGGGGAGCGGGCGGCGGCCGTGGCGGCGGAGATCAGCGACGACGGGGCGGCGGTGGCGGCGAAGCTGGTCCTCGGCCTCAGGTGACCCGCACGAGGCGCGCCCGACCGCACGAGCCGCACGAGCCGCACGAGCCGCACGAGCCGCACGAGCCGCACGAGCCCCGCCCGGTCTCCCCGGGCCTCAGAGCCCCAACCCCCGCACCAGATCCCGCAGTTCATCCCCATAAAGCACCGCCGGATCACCGATCTGTGGCCGCAGCAGCCCGTCGATCTCCAGCGTCACGAGCCCGTGCATCCGCCCCCACACCCGCAGCGAAAGGGCGAGCACGGCCGGAGTGAGGCCGGGGAAGGCGGCGCGGGCGACAGCGGTGAACGCCGGGTCGAAGTCGCCCCAGGCGTAAGCACTGCCACCGCTGCCGCCCTCGGCAGGCCGAGCCGTCACCGCGATCTCCACGATCCCGAGGCACAGCTCGTACTCCGCCTCCGCGCTCTCCGCCGTGTCCGCGCGCGGCGCCCGGCCCCGCCCGCTGAACAACAGCCGGAACTCCTGCGGATGCGTGAGCGCCCACGCCCGGTACGCGAGCCCGTGGGCCAGGGCCCGCGCACCCGCGTCCCCCGCCGGATGCGCCTCGCGGGCCGCGCGAAGGTGCGCGGCCAGGTCCCGGTACGCATCCGTCGCAAGCGCCGCGAGGAGCGCCTCGCGGGTGTCGAAGTAGCTGTAGAACGTGCCGGGCGCCATGCCCATGTCGCGGGCGATGCCCCGCAGGGCCACGGCCTCCGCGCCCTCCTCCACCAGGTGTTTCAGGGCGGTCGCCTTGATCTCGGCGGTGGTCTGGGCGCGGTGGCGCTCGCGGCGGCTGGCTGCAGGCATGGCTCCATAGTACGGCGAGCAAAGGTTGAACAGTGTTTGGAAATTGGCCGATGTTCGAGTTATGGTCCTGGCACATCCGGAAACCAGCGGCAGCGAAGGGGTGTGGCATGACCACGCACACATACGGACCCGGCCCGATCAAGGGCTACGACATCGGCCCGATCCCGATGGAGGCCGCGTTCACGTCGGACTTCCCGCTGGCGGCGGGCACAGGCGCGGCGGACGTGCAGGACATCGTGGACAAGCAGGAGGTGGAGCGGCGCGTCATGGACGTACGGCCCGGCATGTACGCGAAGTACATGCCGAGCCGGATCGACGAGGCGGCGGGGCGGCACTACACGGGCGGCCGGTATCTGTTCGAGACGTGGGCGGACGTCGTCGAGTACGAGCGGTTCACCAGCCAGGAGCTGGAGTTCGAGCCGGGCGTGAAGTTCTGGAGCCGCCCGTTCTTCCTGGACGTGGAGCGGTTCGTGTGGCGGGTCGCGGGGGCGCACAACTTCCTGCCCCTGGACGCGCATCACGTGAGCCGCTTCGAGCGCTTCCGGTACGAGGGCGACGGGGAAGCGGCCCTGGAGCGGGCGTGGGGGGCGCTCCGGGACGAGGCCGAGGCGCGGGGGCTCGCCGCCGTGTGGCTGCTGCACCAGCCGGAGCAGCGGCTCATCGGCCTGCACACGGTGGCCACCCGGATGACCCCGGCCGACCTGGAGGCCACGCCGTCCCTCGGCGCGCTGCTCCCCGAGTCCCTCGCCCCGGAGCGGTACTTCGACCGGTCGAGCCGGATCCTCTCCCTGTGGCTGCCGAAGTCCCGCCTCGCGGGCGGCGCGCCCTCGGCGTACCCGTCGTCGCCGCTGCTCCCGCTGCCGTCGGTGGCGGCGCAGGAGGTCTGAGGCGGACCGGGGGCTGAGGGGGACCGGGGCGGACGTCCGCCGGGGAGGCGTCCGCCCGGGGGCGTTGTCAGTGGGTCCGAGTAGCGTCCCGGCATGGCTGAAGACGCGTACTTGATCAGGACTCGGACCTCCTACGACGCCATCGCCGAGGCCGTCGAGAAGGAGTGGCGCGGCGAGCTGGACAACTGGCCGCTGGCGCGGGCGATGTTCACGGCCTACGCCGAGCTGGTGCGGGACGCGGGCGGGGGCACGGTGGCCGACATCGGCTGCGGCACCGGCGAGGTGAGCGCCATCCTCAGCTCCCTGGGGCTGCGGATGCGGGGGATCGACCTGTCGCCGGGCATGCTGGCGCTGGCCCGCGCCAAGTATCCGCACCTGCCGTTCGAGGTCGGCTCGATGACGGCGCTCGACCTGCCGGACGGGGAGCTGGGCGGGGTGGTCGCGTGGTACTCGACGATCCACATCCCGCCGGCCGACCTGCCGAAGGTCTTCGCCGAGTTCCACCGCGTCCTCGCCCCCGGTGGCCAGCTCCTGCTCGGCTTCCAGGTCGGCGACGGCATACGCCACTTCGACGAGGCCTTCGGCCATGACGTGGACCTGGACTTCCAGCGCTGGCGGCCGGAGCGGATCACGGAGCAGCTCCGGGAGGCCGGGTTCGCCGCGAACGGATATCTGCTCCGGGAGCCGTACGAGGGGGAGCGCACGCAGCACGCGCACCTCCTGGCGGCGAAGCCCCGCGCGTAGGCCGTCCGGCTCCCCTGCCGGGGCCGCCTCGCCGGGGGCCGATCTGCCGGGGCCGTCTCGCCGGGGGCCGTTTTGCCGGACCGGCAACATCCCTCGGCGCCCGCCCCCGCCCCCGTACAGACTCGTGACGAGCAGCCCCGCACATCCGGAGGAGCCATGACCATGACCGACGCACTCGATGTGAAGCACCGCCTGCTGGAGCTGCCCGAGAGCCCCGGCATCCGCATCCACGCCGTGGAGCAGGGCTCCGGCCCGCTGGTCCTCCTGGTGCACGGCTTCCCGGAGACCTGGTACTCGTGGCGGCGGCAGCTCCCGGCGCTCGCGGAGGCCGGATACCGGGCGGTGGCGATCGACGTGCGCGGGTACGGCCGCTCGTCGCAGCCGCGGGACACGGCGGCGTACGGGATGCTCGCGCACGTCGCCGACAACGTGGGCGTCGTCCGCGCGCTCGGCGAGGAGACCGCCGTGATCGTCGGCCACGACTGGGGCTCGCCCATCGCGGCGAACTCGGCCCTGCTCCGGCCCGACGTCTTCCGCGCGGCCGCCCTGATGAGCGTGCCGTACGCGCCCCGGGGCGGCCCCCGCCCCACCGAGGCGTTCGCCGCGATCCCCGGCGACGAGGACTTCTACATCTCCTACTTCCAGGAGCCCGGCCGCGCCGAGGCCGACATGGAGCCGGACGTGCGCGGCTGGATCCAGGGCTTCTACACGGCCCTGTCCGGCGACACGATGCCGCCGCCGGACGCGCCGAGCCTGCACTTCGTGCCGAAGGGCGGCCGGATGTCCGACCGCTTCCCGCAGGGCGGGCCGCTCCCGGAGTGGCTTTCCGAGGCGGAACTGGACGTGTACGCGGCCGAGTTCGAGCGGGGAGGCATGACCGGGCCGCTGGGCAGGTACCGCAACATGGACCGCGACTGGGCGGACCTCGCGGCGTGGGACGGGGCGGCCCTCACGCAGCCGTCCCTGTTCGTCGCGGGCGAGCTGGACCCGTCCCTCCAGTGGCTGTCCGCCGCCCTCGACGCGTACGCCGTGACGCTCCCCGGCCTTGCCGCGTCCCACATCCTCAAGGGCTGTGGGCACTGGGTGCAGCAGGAGCGGGCCGAGGAGGTCAACGGGATCCTGGTGAGTTGGCTGCGGGCCGTGGTGTGACCCGGCCGCGCGCTACAGCCACACCCCCTTGAGGAAGGGGTAGGCGTCCGTCAGCTTCGTCGGCCCCTGCACCAGCTTCCCCTCGCTGACGATCACGAACTCGTCGCCCTTGAGCAGGAAGTAGTGCATGGCGTCGTCGAAGGGGGCGGAGGTGGCGGTGTCGAGGTTGGCCAGGAACTCGCCGGGCGCGTGCGGCAGCGTGAACTTCTGCGTGTACTCGGGGTCGTCGAGCAGGGTGAGCACCGTATGGCTCCCAAGGAAGTACACGAGCCGGTCGCCCTTGGGGTCGGCGGCGGTGACCGCCCTGATGCGTACACCCTGGAGGTCCGCGGGAAGCACCCTGCCCGCGTCGGCCACCGTCCGTTCCGAGAACTCCTGGATGTCGTGGTCGAGCACGGCGGCGTGCGTGTAGGGGCTGCCCTTACGGGTGTTGATGACATCCGCGTCGGGGGACGGGAACCCGTGCGGGAGCCGCTGGAACTGTTCGCTGGTCTTCTTCGGCCCGGACTCGATGCCGAGGCGGGGCGAGAAGCGGATGAACTCGTCGCCGCGGAAGCCGTCGAAGCGCAGATACGGCGCCCGCGGGTCCGGGACCGTCTTGGCCATCGTCTCGAAGACGCCGCCGCCGACGTCCAGGATGCCCTTGACCGCCGAGGCGAGGACGTTCGCGGGCGTGGAGAAGGTGCCCGGAGAGACGATCCGCGCGGTCAGCGCGTCGAACGCCTTCGTCTCGCCCCGCGCGGGCACGGGCTCCAGGCGCCACGCCTGCGTGCCGCGCCCCTCCTCCGTCTTGGGTTCCCCCTGCTCCAGCTCGGCGCCCGGCTCCTGCCGCTCGCCGCGCACCCCGAGGTGCTTGCCGCTGTTCACGTTCACCCACGAGTAGAGGTCGTCGCCGATCCGCTCCGGCCGCCACAACTGCGTGACCAGCAGGTCGTCCCGCGACTCCGGCGGGCACTGCTGCACCGCCGCGCCCGCGCGGCTCCGGTTCACCATGATGTCCATGCGCAGCGTGCTGTGGACGTTCTGCAACGTCCACGCGCCCTCGCGCGCGCTGTGCGGCTTCAGATGCCAGAACTGCCGGTGCCGCTCCACCCCTTCGGCGTGCAGCGCCTCCAGTACGACCTTCGCGCCCTGCTTGGCGCCTCCTCCCGGCTGCACCCCCGCGTACAGTCCGCTCGCCTCGTTCTTGATGAGGTAGATGCCCTCGGACACTGCTGACTGGCCTGGCTGTGCTGCCACGGTCAACCTCCCGGAACGACGGGTCGCACACGCACCGGCGGTGCGCAGCCGTCAGCCTAGGAGCGCGGACCGTGATCCCGATACGGCCCGGTTTCAGCCGTTATTCACCCCTCAACGACTCTGGGCCGGACGACGGGGGTGACGTCACCGGTCGCGGCGGTTCCAGAAGTCGCGCCACCACTGGCCCCGGTCCGCCGGGGGCGGCAGGAAGGCCTTGGCGACGCGCGTGACGCACGCCGTGAGCACCAGCAGGAGAGCGAGGAGCCAGATCGCCCACCAGGGCGCGTCCGGAAGCAGATCGAGCAGGTCGAGCGGAGACATTCAGTGGCCTTCCCAGCCGGAGCCGGGGGCGTGTCGGCTACGCCGCGTGTGCCTCTCCCAGGGGGCGCGCAGCCGAGACGCCCCATCGAGTCGTGATCGATGGGGAGTTCGGCCGTCCCGGCGCGCGCGGGATCGTGGGCGTGGTCAGGCGGACCACGCCGCACGGGGAGCGGTCGTGTCTCGGGACGGTGTCCGCGTACTCGTAGTCGCGCAGGCCGAGCGCCTTCGCCAAGTCCTCCTGGATCAGGGCGATGAGGGCGGTCAGGGCGTCCGCGATCCGACGGGCTTCCTCGGCGTACGCGGCCGTGTGCACCGGCCCACCGGTACCGTGCATCGACGGCGCTGTGGCCTGCGGCAGGCGTGTGTCTTCCTCTGCTGTCTCCGCGAGCGTCGCGCGCAACTCCGACTCGATCTCGCTCAGGTACGTGAGGAAGTGGAGTGCGTCGAGCATCGCCGACATGCCGGAGCCGACGCTGTGCCGAACATCCTGTGCGGCAAGGGAGTCGTAGTAGCTCCAGAGTGCGCTCTGCAGGTCCTGCGCGCCCGAGAGGACGGCGATCCGGGGCACGCGGGACCGCGGGGTCCAGTCCGCTCCCTCGGTCGTCACGCCGACAGCCTACGAGGCGGGTGTGCCGCCTACCAGTCGTTCCCGTAAAGCTCCGCCTTCCGCTGCCACCACGTCCGCATCTCGCTCTCCTCGACCGGTGTCGCCGCCCGCAGGTCGTCCACGCGGATCGTCGCCTGGGTGAAGCGGCCGCGGCTGGCCTCGCCGGTAGGCGGGGCTTGACAACTGTGCCGGCGCGGGAGGGTGTTGCGATGGCCATCGAGGACAGTCCGGAGTCCCGGCTGCGGTACGGGGAGGAGCCGCGTGCGCGGAGGGAGGGGACGGGGCTCACGCAGGAGGAGTTGAGCGTGCGGGCCTGGTGGGTCGGGCAGTTCCGGCGCTCGACGGGTCATACCCAGGTCTGACGCTGCAGTTCAGATCTTGGTCCGACGCCCCGCAGGGGCGGCGAAGGCATCGTCAACAGTATGAAAAACACGACGACATCCATGGCTGCCCCGGCCGCGACGATCGGCGCCCGACTGCGTGGCGCGCTGCCTGTGGAGCGACTGGAGGGCACAGGCTTCCCCGGACGCTGGGTGGGCGGCACCGCCATGGTGCTCGGACCACTCCTGATGCTGGCCGGCGCGTTGCTGCGGGTCCGCTTTCACTTCTTCTACCCCGATCAGCTCGCCGCGTACGAGCAGCACCCCACCCTGATGGCCACCGCGTACGGCCTCTTTGCCGCAGGCAGCCTGTTGCTCTGGCCCGCGGTGGCGGTGGTGGCTGCACGGATCGGGGTCCGGAGCGCCAGCTGGAGCCTGTGGGGCGGGGGCCTGGTGATGTTCGGGCTGTTCGCCCGCGCTTTCCATGCAGGAGTGGACCACCTGGCCTTTCAACTGGTGCGCTCCCAAGGAGTCGATGCTGCCACCGAGGCGGTCTCCGACGGCTACGGCGCCTTCCACGTCTTCGCCGCGCTGAACCTCGCCATCCTCGCGGGGTGGCTCATCCTGGCCCTCGGGGCCTGGCGCACCCGGGTGCTCGGCCCGGTCCGTGCCGCCGCACTCGGCCTCATGGCGGCACTGCCTCTCGGAGTACTCAAAGGGACCACGCCGCTGTCCCTGGTGGCCTTGGCCGGCCTGTGCGTCGGGCTGGTGCCGTTGGGCCTGGCGCTGCTGCGTGAAGGGCCCCGTCCTAGCGGCAAGGCGGTGCTGTGCTGGGTGCCGCTGACCCTGGTGGTGCTCGGGCTGATGGTGCTGCTCGGACAGGCCGGCTGAGTGCACCTGTACAGGTACGGTCGGGCCATGAAGCTCAAGGGGCAGCGTCACCTCTACGCCCTCGACCTCGCCGCGGCCCTGGCTCTGACAGCCATGTACGTCGGCTTCGCCCGGTTGACCGCCGACGACGGCCAGCCCGCCTACACAGGTCCTGCCTGGCTGGGCTTCCTGATCGCCGCCGCGGTCGGCCTGCCGATCGCCGTACGCCGCCGTTTGCCGCTCCTGGTCCTGGGGATCGTACTCGCTGCTCTGACCGCGGCGTCGCTCCTCGACATCCCTCGCGAGCCGCACATCGCCGCCGGTCTGGCGGCATACCTCGTCGGGCTGGCCGAGCCCGTCCGCCGGTCCGTGCTCGCGCTCGTCGTGACGCTGCCGGTGGCGTGCGGCACTGTCTACCTCTGCCAGGCGGTGGTCACTCCCGCTGAGGACAGGCAGGGTGCCGCAGGCGTGGCCGCGCTGGTACTGGTGGTGATCGGAGGGGCCTGGGGCGCGGGATTCGCCGTGCGTGGTCGGCGGGTCGGGGCCGGGCGGGAAGAGCAGCGCAGGGCGGAGCGCGCGCTGGACGAGGAGCGCCTGCGGATCGCCCGGGAGCTGCACGACATCGTCTCGCACAACCTCAGCCTGATCGCCGTCAAGGCGGGTATTGCCGGGCATGTGGCGGAGGCCGACCCGCAGGAGGCGCGGGCCGCGCTCAAGGTCATCGAGGAGACAAGCCGTTCCGCACTGACCGAGATGCGGCGCACGCTCGGCGTACTGCGCACCGAAGGCGCACCCCTGGGGCCTGTGCCGGACCTCGACCGCCTCGGCTCGCTCGCTGCGGAGACGAACCGGGCGGGGGTGGACGTCGACTTGACGGTGCGCGGCACGCAGAGCCTGGCCGAGGGGACACAGCTGACCATCTACCGGATTGTCCAGGAGGCCCTCACCAACGCTGTCCGGCACGCTGCTCCCACCCGCTGCCGGGTCATGGTCGAGGCGGACACGTGCGAGATCCGCATCGATGTCGAGGATGAGGGACCACCGCCCGGATACCCACCGGCCAACCGTCCACTGCCAGGTGGACACGGTCTCCTGGGGATGCGGGAGAGGGCGATGATGTACGGCGGCAGCTTCGAGGCGGGGCCCCGGCAGGAGGGCGGCTTCGCGGTGTCGGTCCGGCTGCCCGCCGAAGGGAAGCAACAAGCATGATTGACGAGCCACAGGTCCGGGTGCTGATCGCCGACGACCAGGCAATGGTGCGCGGCAGCTTCCGCACCCTTGTCGATCACACGCCCGGCATGACCGCCGCGGGCGAGGCCGCAGACGGCATGGAGGCCGTCGAACTCGCCCGCCGCGAACGACCGGACGTCGTGCTGATGGACGTACGCATGCCGAACCTGGACGGCATTGAGGCGACCCGGCAGATCTGCTCGGACCCGGCCCTGTCCGGCGTTCGCGTCCTCATCCTCACCACCTTCGACTTGGACGAGTACGTCTACGCCGCCCTGCGCGCCGGCGCCGCGGGCTTTCTGCTGAAGGACACCCCGCCGGCCGAGGTCCTCACCGCCATCGGCGTGGTCGCCGCAGGCGAGGCACTGCTCGCTCCCTCCGTGACCCGCCGCCTGATCGGGGAGTTCGCCCGCCGCCCAGAGCCGACCCGACCGCCGAGCCGATCGCTGGACGCGATCACCAACCGTGAGCTGGAGGTACTCGGCCTGATCGCCCGCGGCCTGTCCAACACAGAGATCACCCAACACCTCCACCTGAGCCTGGCCACGGTCAAAACCCACATCGGTCGCCTCCTCGCCAAACTGCATGCACGCGACCGTGCCCAGCTTGTGATCGTCGCCTACGAGACCGGGCTCGTAGGCGACCGTCGGCGTGGGGTGTGACTGTGATGGCGTGATGGTTCGGCGGCACTTGGCGTCGTCGGTGGTGCCGAGGCGGAGCTCGGGCGCCGGAGGTCCCGGGGCGCCTGGCCAGGGCGAGCGACTCCTGGCCCCGCACGGCGTACCGGACCGCACCGGCCCCGCCACGGGGCCCCTGACCTCGGTGCCGACTCCGTGAAGTCAGGCTGTCGGATTCCGTGAGGTCCGGCTGTCCGACTCCGTGAGGTCCGGGTCCCGCAGTGGACTCCTCGCGCCGTCGGCCCCGGCGCCCCGCCCCCCTCAGGGCACCAGCACCACCCTCCCGAACACCCGCCCCTCGTCCATCCCCCGATGGGCCCGCGCCGCCTGGTCCAGCGGCAGCACCTCGTGCACGACCGTGCGCAGGTCCCCGCTTGCGGCGTTGGCGAACTGGGCCGAGCGCGCCGCCTGCTTGTCCGCGACGGGCACCGTGTCGAGGCTCAACGTGGCGTACGTGACCGAGCTGCGGAAGGCGGCGAGCAGGCGGGTGCCGAAGTCGGGCGGCGGGAACCCGGCGATGAGGCCGACGGCCATGAAGCGACCGTTGGCGTTCAACTTGTTGAGGAAGAGGGGGAGTTGGTCGCCCGCCGCCAGGTCGATCATCACGTCGTAGCCCTCGGGTGCGTCGGGGGCGCCCTGGCCCGCGCGGTCGAGGACGTGCGTCGCACCCAGCTCCCGCAGCCGCGCCCCGCGCTCCTGCGACGAGGTGGTGACGGCCACCGCGCCCGCCCCGGCCCTGGCGGCCAGCTGGACCGCGGTGATCCCGATGCTGCCCGCCGCGCCCCGCACGAGGACCGTCTCGCCGGGCGTGAACCCGGCGCGCTCCAGGGCGAAGTGGGCGACGAGACCGGAGTTGCCGAGCGTCACCGCGTCGACGCCGCTCAGGCCGTCGGGCAGCTCGACCACCTCCTCGACCTCGGCGACAGCCTGCTCGGCGTACCCGCCGGACAAGCCGGTGAACGCCCACACGCGCCGCCCCAGCCACGAGTCGTCCACGCCCTCTCCCAGCGAGGTCACGCGCCCCGCGACCTCACTGCCGAGGAGATGGCCCTCCCGGAAGCCGAAGTCGCCGAGCGTCCCCCGGCGGATCACGGCGTCCACACCGCCGACGCCGACCGCCTCGACGGCGACCCCCAACTGCCCCGGCGCCGGATCCGGCACGGGCAGATCGACCACCTCAAGACCGTCGGCGGTCCCGAACTCCTTGATCACGACGGCTTTCATCCCAGCTCCCAGGGGTCGGTGAAGGCACGGATACGGGGCCACCACGCGGGTGGTGCCACCGCCATCGGAACGTAACGGACGCCCCCGTCCGTTCAGCCGAAGTGAGACGCCATGACTGACCGTTTGACTCGCTCCGACGCCCGGGACAACCGGGCCCGCATCCTGGACGCCGCCCGCGTCGTGTTCGGCGAGGACGGCCTGGGCGCACCCATGCGCGAGGTCGCCCGGCACGCGGGCGTGGGCCCCGCCACGCTCTACCGGCACTTTCCGACGAAGCGGGACCTGATCATCGAGACCTACGCCGAGCAGCGGCGCGTCTGCCACGCGATCGTCCGGGACGCCCTCGCGGACCCGGACGCGTGGCGCGGATTCCAGTACCTGATCCAGGAGATCTGCGAACTCCACGCCCGCAGCCGGGGGTTCGCCGACGCGTTCATGACGGCCTACCCCGAGGCCGACGACTTCGCCGCGGACCGGCAGCGGACGCTGCGCGCCGTCGCCGACCTGTCCCGCCGCGCCCAGGCCACCGGCCACCTGCGCCCCGGCTTCGTCGTCGACGACCTCATGCTGCTGCTCATGGCCCACCAGGGCATCCAGCACGCCCCGCCCGCCACCCGCCTCACAGCCTCCCGCCGCTTCGCCACCTACATGATCGATGCCTTCCGCGCCTGAACTGCGGTCACATTCCCGCGTCCGCAGAGTCCGTCACAGGCGGGGAGCCGTCAAGGACGCTCAGCGGTCCAGGTACGCGAGCACCGCGAGCACCCGCCGGTTCGCCGACTCCGTCGGCGGGAGTTGCAGCTTCATGAAGATGTTGCTGATGTGCTTGGCCACTGCCTTCTCCGTGACGAAGAGGGTCTCCGCGATGCCCGCGTTGGAGAGGCCCTGGGCCAGGCACTCCAGGACCTCGCGCTCGCGCGGGGTGAGGGAGTTCAGGGGCTCGTCACGGGACTTGCCGGTGACGAGCTTGGACACCACCTCGGGGTCCATCGCCGTGCCGCCGGCCGCGACCCGCTCGATCGTGGCGATGAACTCGGCGCCGTCGGAGACGCGTTCCTTGAGGATGTAGCCGACGCCCTCGGAGCCCGTGGCCAGCAACTCGTGGGCGTACAAGGGCTCGACGTACTGGGAGAGGAGCAGGATCGGCAGGCCGGGCACCTCCGTCCGGGCCGAGACCGCCGCGCGCAACCCCTCGTCGCTGAACGACGGGGGGAGGCGGACGTCGACGACGGCGACGTCGGGACGCAGGGACGTCAGGGCCTCGTGGAGGAGTGGGCCGTTGTCGACGGCGGCCAGGACCTCGTGGCCGAAGGCCTCAAGGAGGCGGGTGACGCCGTCCCTCAGGAGGAAGTGGTCTTCGGCGAGGACAACTCGCACGGCAGCTCCATCGTCATCTGGGTCGGGCCGCCCACCGGGCTGCTCACGGCGAGGACACCGTCGAAGTGGGCGAGCCGCCGCTCGACACCGCGCAGTCCGGTCCCCGCGGACACGTCCGCGCCGCCCTGCCCGTCGTCCACGACGGACGCCCGCAGCGCCCCGGCCTCGTACCGCAGGTCGATCCAGCAGCGCTCGGCCCCGGAGTGCTTGGCCGCGTTCGTGAGGATCTCCGCCATCGCGAAGTACATCGCCGACTCGACGGGCGGTTCGGGGCGGGCGGGGAGGTCGATGACGACCTCGGTGCGCAGGGGGCTGATCATCGCGAGGGAGCGTACGGCATCGGCGAGACCGCGGTCCGCGAGGATCGGCGGGTGGATGCCCTTGACCAGGTCACGGAGTTCCTTCAGGGCCGCCGTTGAGGACTGGCGGGCCTCGACGAGGAGGTCGCGGACGGCGTCGGGGTTGGTCTCCAGGAGGTGCTCGGCGGCGTTCAGGGTCATGCCCATCGCCACCAGGCGGGCCTGCGCGCCGTCGTGCAGGTCCCGCTCGATCCGGCGGATCTCGGTCATCTGCGTGTCCACGGCGTCGGACCGGGTCGACTTCAGGTGCTCCACGCGGGCGGCGAGCAGCTCGGACTCGCTGGGCGCGAGCAGCATGTTCAGGTAGCGGGCGTGCAGGCGGAGGGAGAGGGGGGCCGCCCAGAACACCGACAGGGGGAGCAGCGCCGTCCCGAGCACGCCCGCGAGCGCCGCCGTCGCCGGGTCGCCGACCGGGATGAACAGGAACCACAGGCTGTCCCACTCGGCGGGCAGCTCCGTGCCCATCGCCGCCGTCCACAGACCCCACACGCCGGTGAGGGCGAGGGCCAGCGGGCCGAAGGCGATCGCGCCGCCCACGAACGCGTGGATGTGCACCCAACGCCAGTCCCGGTGCACCTGGTTGCCCTTGTCGAGCAGCTGGGACCGCAGCGCCTTCGCCCGCTCCGCACCGGACGCGGGCAGCTCCGGGTACACCGCGGGGATGTCGACGCCCGACCAGCTCTTCGCGTACGCCCGCTCCCTGTCCGCCAGGGCCCGCACCCTGCGCACCGCGCCCGGCAGGAGCTTCAGGCCCACCGGGCCGCGCAGCGTCTCCGACACGATGCCGACCCGCAGCAACAGGCACATCGCGCGGTGGGCCAGGAACCACAGGGTCAGGGAGCGGCGGAAGGCCTTGAGACCGCCCGCGGCCCTGAAGCCACCCGGGACCGCGTCGCTGTTCTGTCGTGTGCTCTTCATGTACGCATTATCGAAAGCAGCGTGACCGGAAGGCAGTGGTAAAAACTCCCCTCTTCGGCCACGACTTCGCGTCGGCCGCCCCTTCCGTGACGGCGGCGCCCGTCAGTCGCCGAGCACCTTGCGCAGCCAGGCCCGCTCGGCCCGGCTCGTGGCCCGCGCGATCGTGAGCATGCCCCTGCGGTACGTGTCCTCGGTGTCCTCGGCCGCCAGCGGGCGGTCCCCGTCGTGGAAGAAGCTCGCGGGCTCCTCCAGGAACGCGAGGCGGCGGCGCAGCACCGCGTGCTGGTCGGCGGTGTCCGGCAGGTGGGAAAGGAACGCCAGGACCGTGAAGAACCGGCCGCCGTCGCTGATGTCCAGGTCGGCGGGTTCCCGCAGGCGGCGTACGAGGTCGGCGCGGCCCTCGTCCGTGAGGCTCAGGGTGTGGCGGCGGGCCGCCGAGGCGCCCGGCTCGGTGCGGCGGGCCAGCAGTCCCGCCGCGACCAGGCGGTTGATCGCCGGATAGAGGCTGCCGTCGCTGACCGGGCGGCTGTGGCCCGACAAGTGCGCGATCCTGCGCCGCAGTTCATAGCCGTGCAGCGGGCCGTCGGCCAGGAAACCCAGGATCGCGAGTTCGAGCATGGTGCTAGTCTCGCACATCGAATCGAGGTACCTCGCATCGAGGTACGGAATGTGAGGGGTGTGGACATGGGCGAGGGCGAGGGAGTGGGCATGGAGTACACCGAGGAATGGGTGACCGCGCGGGCGCGGGACGCCTACGCGCACGGCCGGGCCACCTTCGACATCCGGCCCGAGCGCACCGCACTCCTTGTCATCGACATGCAGGACGAGTTCGTACGGCCCGGCTGGAGCCCCTACTGGGTGCCGGCCGCGACCCGCATGGCACCCCGGCTGCACGGCCTCGTCGAGGCGTGCCGGGCCGCGGCCGTCCCCGTCGTCTGGACCATCTTCGACGACACCCACCTCGGCCTCGACCGGCCGCGCGCCCTCGCCGCACTCCCGCACGGCGACACCGGCTGGCGCCGCCCCGGCCCCGCCGAGGTGTGGGCCCCGCTGGGCCGCCGCCCCGACGAGCCCGTCATCCGCAAGCCGTCCTACGGCGCCTTCTACGACACCCCGCTCGACACGATGCTCCGCAACCTCGGCCGTGACACCGTCGTCGTCACGGGCACCCTCACCAACTACTGCTGCGGCACCACGGCCCGCCAGGCCTACGAACGCGGCTACCACGTCGTCTTCGGCGCGGACGTCACCGCCACCGACGACGAGTCCCGGCAGGAGCCGGAACTCGCCGTGCTGCGGAAGGGGTTCGGGCTGGTCCTGACGGCGGAGGAGATCGCGGAGCGGCTGGGCGGCGGGGGTGGTGCCGGTGTCGGGGGCGCCGCCGGTGTCGGGGCTGTCGGGGGTGCCGCCGGTGTCGGCACCCCCGCGACGCCCGCCTAGCCGAGGCGGGCCAGCCACTCCCGTACCGCCGCGTTGAACTCCTCCGGCCGCTCCAGGTTCGGCAGATGCGCCGCCCGCTCGATCACGCACAGCCGCGCGTCGGGCAGCGCCGCGTGCATCGCCTCCGCGTCCGCGACCGGCGTGTACGTGTCGTCCCGGCCCACGACCACCAGGGCCGGGACCGTGACGCGCGGCAGCACCGGCCGGTAGTCGGGGCGTTCGGCGCGGGCGCGCAGGGCCGCCGCCGCGCCCTCCGGCGGGGCCGCCAGCATCATGCGGAGCACATGCGCGGCGGCCTCCTCGTTGTACGGCGCCGCCATCTTGTGCAGCACCTCCTCCGCGTACCCCTTCATGCCCTCCGCGAGCAGCCGCTCCGCCGTCTCCCGGCGGAACGCCTTCCCGGCCTCCGTGTCCGTCGCCGGGGACGTGTCGGCGAGCAGCGCCCCCGCTATGCGCTCCGGGAAGCGGGCGCAGGCGTCCATCACGATCTGGCCGCCCATCGACACCCCGCCGAGCGCGCAGCGCGCCACGCCCAGGTGGTCCAGGAGGGACAGGAGGTCGCGGGCGAAGTCGCCGAAGTCGGTGACGGGGGCGTTGGTCTCATCCGAGCTGGCCCCGTAGCCGCGCAGGTCGAAGGTGATCACGCGGTGCGTGCCGGAGAGGGCGGCGACCTGCGGGTCCCAGAGGGAGCGGTCGAAGGGATGGCCGTGGACCAGGACCAGGGGGATGTCCTGGCCCGGGCGGCCGCCGCGATCGCCGTGGCCGTCCGGGCCGCCGTGGTCGTCGTACGCGAGGCGGATTCCGTTGCTGAGCTGGGTCGTTGGCATGAGGTCAGGCTAGGTCCACGCCCGGGCGGGCGAGGAGGTCGCGGAGGGCCGCCGTGACCTCCTTCGGGGCCTCCTCCGCCATGAAGTGGCCGCACGACACCGTCCGGTGCGTGAGGTCCGGGGCCCACCTGCGCCACAGGCCCGCCGCGTCGAATCCGAGCGCCGCGCCCCAGTCCTGCTGGAGGACCGTGACCGGCATCCGCAGCGCGTTGCCCGCGAGGCGGTCCGCCGTGTCGTGCTCGACGTCCGCGAACGCCGACGCGCGCACGTCCGCCACGATCGAAGGGACCGCCTCGCGGCACGCCCGCAGATACGCCGCCCGCACGTCCGGCGGCACGGCACCCGGCGAGGCCGACCACACGTCCAGGAAGTGGCCGAAGAACGCGTCCGGGTCCGCCGAGATCATCCGCTCCGGGAGGCCCGGCGGCTGCGCCATCAGGTACAGGTGGAAGCCGATCGCGGCGGACGTGCCGCGCATGACGTCCCACATGTCGAGGGTCGGCAGGACGTCGAGGGACGCCAGGTGCGTGACCGCGTCCGGGTGGTCCAGGCCCGCCCGGATCGCCACCAGCGCGCCCCGGTCGTGGCCCGCGAGCGCGAACCGCTCGTGCCCGAGGGCCCGGGCCAGCGCGACCACGTCCGCCGCCATCGTCCGCTTGGCGTACGCCTGGCCGTCCGCCGCCTCCGCCGGTTTGTCGCTGGCGCCGTAGCCGCGCAGGTCCGGGCAGATCACGTGGTGGTCCGCCGCCAGGTCCACGGCCACGTGGCGCCACATGAGGTGGGTCTGCGGGAAGCCGTGCAGGAGGACCACGGGGGTGCGGGCCGGGTCGCCTCCGACGGCGGCGTTCAGATGGACGCCGTCGTCGCTCACCGGGATCCGGTCGTAGCGGAAGCCCTCGATGCGGGGCTCGGCGCGGGATCCGTTCTGGGGCGCGGGTGCCTGGGATGTGCGGGGTGTGTGGGGTGTCTGGGGTGTCATGCGTTCAGCCTGCGCGGCCCGGATCAGTAACCGATCAGCAGCGGGTCCATGCAGGTGACGGGCGGTACGTTGAAGGGGTGCCGCAGGAGGAGAGCGCCGGGCCGGGGGCCGGTGACGTGACGTTCCAGGTCCTCGGGGCCCTCGCCGCCCGGGACGCGGACGGGCGCTCCCTCGACCTGAAGGGGCCCCGGCATCGGGCCGTCCTCGCCCGGCTCCTGGTCGCCCGGCGGCGGACCGTTCCCGTGGACTGGATGGTCGACGACTTCTGGCAGGAGCCGCCGCCCCGGGCCGTCGGGGCGATCCGGACGTTCGTCGGGGACCTGCGGAAGGTGCTCGAACCGGGACGGGCCCGGCGGGCGCCCGCACGGCTGCTCGTGACGTCCGGGCCCGGCTACGCGCTGCTCGCGGGGAGCGGGGCGGTGGACGCCTGGCGGTTCGAGGGGGCGGTGGGGGAGGCGGCGGGACTTCTGGCCGACGGGGGCGCCGGAGCGGCCCTGGAACTGCTCGACGAGGCGCTTTCGAGCTGGCGGGGGCCCGCCTACGCCGAGTGGGCCGCCGAGGAGTGGGCTCGCGGGGAGGCCCGGCGGCTGGAAGGGCTGCGGCTGCTCGCCGTGGAGCGGCGGGCTTCCGCCGCGCTCGCCCTCGGCAGGGCGGGCGAGGCCGTCCTCGACCTGGAGGCGCATGCCGAGGGGCATCCGTGGCGGGAGGAGGCCTGGGAACTCCTCGCCGTCGCCCTGTTCCGGGCGGGCAGGCAGGGGGATGCCCTGGGGGTGCTGCGGAGGGCCCGGGAGCGGCTGGCCGGGGAGCTGGGGGTGGACCCGGGGGAGCGGTTGCGGAGGCTGGAGGGGGAGATTCTGGCTCAGCGGGGCGGGGGTGCCCTCCGGGCGGGAGCCGTCGTCGTGCCGCCGCTGGACCGGTCCCTGCCCGCAGCGGGCGACGGCATGAGCGACGGCACCGGGCCCGGAGCGATGGCCGGGGATGACGCCGAGGCTGGAGACGCTCCTGCTCGGCGCGGGAGCGGGCTTGTCGGGCGTGGCCCCGAGCTGGGCGATCTGGAGAGTGCCGCTCGGGGTGTGGTGCGGGAGGGGCGGCTTGGGCTCGTGCTGGTCTCCGGGGACGCCGGGGCGGGGAAGACCGCGCTCGTCCGGGAGTTGGCGGGACGGCTGGTGGGGCAAGGGTGGGTGGCCGCTTGGGGGCGGGCCTCGGAGCAGGGCGGGGTTCCTGCCGGGTGGCCTTGGGCCGAGGTATTGGGGGAGTTGGGGATCTCCGAGGGGGCTGTCGCGGTCGGGAGTGCGGGTGCGGGTGCGGGTGCGGGTGCGGGTGCGGGTGCGGGTGCGGGTGAGGGCGAGGACGCGGGCTCGGGTGGCGGTGGCGGTGGGGTGTTCGCTGGTGGGGATCGGTTCCGGTGGTATCGGCGGGTGGGGGAGCTGATCTCGGGGGTGGCCGACCGGGGGCGGCCCCTGCTGCTCGTACTCGACGATCTGCACTGGGCCGACAGCGGGACGTTGGAGCTGCTCGCCTCGCTGGTGGAGCGGCCGCTGGAGCGGGCCGTGCTGGTCGTGGGGACGTATCGGGACGGGGAAGTCTCGGACGGTGTACGGGAGTTGTTGGGGCGGGTGGCCCGCGCCGAGCCCGTGCGGGTGCGGGTCGGGGCGCTGTCCGAGGGCGCCGTGGGGGAACTCGTGCGGGCTGTCGCGGGGCGGCCCCTCGACGCCACGACCGTCCGCGCGGTGCACCGGCGCAGCGGCGGCAACCCGTTCTTCGTGCGCGAGATCACCCGCCTGTACGCCACCGAAGGGGTCGTTGCGCTCTCCCAAGTGCCGGAAGGCGTGCGGGACATCGTCCGGCGGCGGCTCGGCGCACTGCCGACGGGCGCTCGTGCGGTGCTCGTGCGGGCCGCGCTGATCGGGCCCGGCGTCGACCTGGAGGTCCTTGGGGCGCTCGCCGGGGACGAGGAGGCTGTGCTCGACGGGGTCGATGCGGGGGTGGCGGCCGGGTTCCTCGTGGCGGGGGAAGGGGGAGGCGAGGGCGAGCGGGTCGAATTCGCGCATGCGCTGGTGCGGGAGACGTTGTACGGGGATCTGTCGGGGCCTCGTCGGGCGCAGCTGCACGCTGCCGTCGGCGAGATCCTCGAACGCCTGCGGCCCGACTCCGTCGAAGCCATCGCCCACCACTACCTCAGCGCAGGCACCCGCGTGGTCGCGGCCCGCGCCGCCGACTTCGCCGCTCGGGCGGCCCGGCGAGCGGAGGCCGCGTTCGCGCCGCATGAGGCGGTGCGGCTGTGGCGGGGGGCGCTGGAGGCGCACGACCGGGGTGGGGCTGGCGGTGGGGGGTTGGTCGGCGGCTGGGAGGCGTCCGGCGGCCTGGGGGTCTCCGGCGGCCGGGGCGCGACCGGTGGCGGGGGCGCGCCCGGGGGGCGAGGGGCGGCCGGAGGTCGGGGGCGGTCGGCCGAGGCGGCCGGGGGTCGGGTGCGGCTCGGGATCGTCATGGGGCTCGTCCGGAACCTCGCCGTCACCGGCGCACTCGCCGAGGCCCGCCGGTACCGCGCCGAGGCCCTGGTCGCCGCCGAGGCCACCGGCGACCCCGAGCTGACCGCCCGCGTCATCGGCGCCTTCGACGTACCCGGCATCTGGGCCCGCAACGACGACGAAGCCCTCTCCCGCCGCATCGTCGCCGCCGCTCTGCGCACCCTCGACGCCCTCCCGGACGACGGGAGCGTGGGCCGCCGCGCCACCCGAAGCCGACTGCTCAGCACCGTCGGCATGGAGACGCGGGGAGCCCGGACGGAACGCGGCGCCGAGGCGGCGCGGGAGGCGGAGAGGCTGGCGCGGGCGGTGGGGGAAGCCAGGGTCGCCGAGGCCGCTGGGACGGCCGGGGTGGCCGACGTTGCAGGGGCGGCGGGCGGCGACGTCGGGGAGGCCGCCGCGCCGGCGGGAGCAGGCCGGGCGGCGGAGGTCGTCCCGGGCGGCGAAGCCGACGCCGCCGCGCTTCTCGCCTTCGCCCTCAACGCCCGCTGCCTCCACACCTACCACCGCCCCGGACTCGCCCCCGAACGCCTCCTCATCGGCGAGGAGTTGACCGCCCTCGCCGCCCGCCACGGCCTCGTCGCCTTCGAAGTCCTCGGCCATCTGATGCTGCTCCAGGCCCACTCCGCCCTAGCGGAATTCGACCGCGCCGACGGCCACGCCGCCGCCGTCGACCGGCTCGCCGAACGGCACGGGCTGCCCCTCGCGGGGGTGTTCACCGAGTGGTACGCGGCGCTGCGTGCCGCCGTCGCCGGGCGAGTGGCGGAGGCGGAGGCCGGGTGCCGGGCCGCCGAGGCGCGGATGAGGGGCGGGGGGATGAGCGGGATGGAGAAGGCGGAAGGGGCGGGCGGCGGCGGTGGGCTGCTGGAGCTGGCGCTGCTGTGCCTACGGGTGCAGAGCGGGGGCGAGGACGCTGTGGCCGCCGGAGTCGCCGGAGTCGCCGGAGTCGCCGGAGTCGCCGGAGCTGCCGGAGCTGCCGGAGCCACCCACCTCCCCCACGACCAACTCCTGGAAGCCCGCCTCTGCCTCCGTGCCCGCGCCGCCCTCCGCTCCGGCTCCGCCTCCCCCGGCCTCCTCGACGCCCTCTACCGCGAACTCCTCCACGCCTGCGGCGAATTGGCCGGAGCCGGGAGCGGCGTGCTCACCCTCGAACCCGTCGCCCTGTACGCGGGCGACCTGGCCGCCGCCCTCGGGCGGCCCGGCGCCGCCGCCCGGCACCACCGGCAGGCGCGCGCCCTCGCCGAACGTGCCGGGGCACCTCACTGGCGCGCCGCCGCCGATGCGAGGATGCGCCGGTGACCGACACCGACACCGATACCGACACCGCCACCGAAGAGACGTGCACGGCCGGTCCGGCCGACACGGCCACGGCTACGGAGTACATACGCTTCGAGTCGCCCGTCCGCCACGAACGCGGGCTCCACCCCGGCGTCTTCTTCCTGGTGAACACCCTCGCCCGCGAAGGCAGACTCACCCCGGAGCAACGGGCCTTCTGGCGCGCCGGCAACGACTGGTTCGACGCCGCGTACACCACGCCCTCCGCCGCCTACGACCGCGAGGCGAACCCCGGTGCCGTCGCCTGGTTCAAGACGACCGCCACCCACCTCATCGAGCGCGTCCCCGGCTACCTGGACATCCTCGCCGCCCACGGCGTCCCCTGCCGCACCGTCCGCTCGACGGACCCCGGCCGCGTCGTCTACGAGGACGACGTGCAGGTCGTCGTCGTACCGTACGAAGCCGCGTAGCCCGCAGCGCGCGTGGCCGTGAACCGGAGGAAACCAGAACGTCCCCACCTCCGCGCACACGCGCGAAGGTGGGGACGCTCCTGCCGCTGATCGCCTTCTGGGGGAGTCGGCCGATCAGAAGTCCCATGAGGCTCAGAAGTCCCATGAGGTTCAGAAGTCCTATGAGGCTCAGAAGTCTCAGCAAGCTCAGAAGTTGTAGGGCTTCGCCGTGTTCCAGTTCGTCACGTCCGCCGTCGACCACGTGAACTTCGACGGGACGCCCTTCGCGTCGAACGCCTCCTGGTCGACGCCGGGGCCGGTGTCGCCGGTGTGGTCCTGCATCGCGATGCTGAGCTCGGACGAGGTGTGGGTCTTCGCGCTGTCGGTGAAGAGGTTCACGGCCGCGTAGACCTTGCCGCCGGGCTTCAGGGTGAGGGCCTTGCCGCCGCCGGGGGTGTCCTTGGCGGAGTGCGGCAGGACGTTGGCGGTGTCGCCGAGCATCACGGACGGGAACGACGTGACGTAGCACGGCTTGGAGTCCGCGTTCGTGGCGGTGATGAGCAGGTGCTCGCCGCGCTGCTTCGCGAAGCGGTGCACCACGGAGTACGAGATCTCCTGGCCGTCGCACGCCCGGACCCCGGCGGCGGAGGCCTTGGCGCCCTCGCCCGTACCGGCGCTCGTGCCCTTGCCCGCACCGGACGACCCGTTGCCCTTGCTCGCGCTGACCGTCGCGCCCTCGGACGAACCCGAGCCCGAGCCCTTCGCCGCGTCGACGGTCGCGCCCTCGGACGAGCCGGACCCGCCGTCGGCCTTGTCCGACACGACGGCGCCGTCGCGCTTCGCGCCGCCCTTCGCGTCGTTGCCGCCGTCCGAGCTGCCGCAGGCGGTCAGGGTCGCCAGGGCGAGTGCGGCGGTGGTGGCGGCGAGTGCGGCGGTGCGGATCCGGGACGTACGCATGATGGGGCTCCCCCTGAGGTGGTGCGGTCTTGGCGGTCGTTCCCGCCGTTGACACCAGACTGGGCCCGGCCGCTGTCGTTCCGCTTACGCGCCGCTGTCGTCCCGCTCACGTCCTCGCGGGGCGCCGTCACCAGGGGCGCGACGGGCCACGACCAGGTCGGTTGCTGTTCGCCTCAGCCCCCTTCCGCCCCCGCCTCAGCCCCCTTCCGCCCCCGCCGCCAGCCTCCGCACCGCCGCCTCGTGCCGCTCCCGGAACCCGTCCTCCGCCGACACCCGCACCAGCGCCTCCAGCGCCCGCACCGCGCCCTCGTCGAAGCCGCTCGACTCGGCCTCGCGCGCCGCCCGGTCCAGGCGGCGGATGCCCTCCGGTTCGTCGCCGAGGCCGATCAGGGCCTCGCCGGTGGCCAGGACGAGCAGGACGCGGGCGGCGCTCGGGGCGGCCGTCGCGGAGGTGAGGGCGAGGGCCGCGTTCGCCGTGTCCAGGGCCGACTTCCAGTCGCGGGCGGCCAGTTGGTGGCGGGCCAGGTGGTGCAGGGCGAGGCGTTCGGTGTTGCCGTCACCGGCCGTACGGGCCAGCTCCGCCGCCCGTACGCAGCCGTGGGCCGCCTCGTCCGTGCCGCCCCGGGCCGCCTGCGCGAGGGACAGGTTGACCAGCGCCGTCGCCTCGCCGCGCGGGTCGCCCGCCTGGGCCGCGAGGGGCGGTGCCGCCTCCAGGCAGGCCAGCGCCTCGGCCGTGCGGCCCTCCTCCGTGAGGACCCAGCCGAGCAGCGCGAGGACCCGCGCCTGCGCGTACGGATCGGCGGCGGCGCGGGCCGCGCGCAGGCCCGTCTCCAGGAGCGGCGCCCAGCCGTCCCGCACCCGCCACACCACCAGCGGCCACAGGGCGAGCACGATCCGCCAGGTCCGGTCGTGCAGCCCGGCCGCGTCGGCCGCGCCCGCCGCCAGCGTCAGGTCCTCGCGCTCGGCCGCGTACCAGTCCATCGCGGCGGCCCGGTCCGCGAACTCCCGTACCGCGCGCGGCTCCCGGAACCCGGCGGGCGGCGCGAAGCACGGCTCGTCGCCCGGCTCGGCCGCGTGGGCCGCCGCGAGGGCGGTGGCGACGCAGTGGTCCAGGACGCGCGGCAGCGCCTCGGCGTCGGCGTCGAGGCCGCGGGCGTAGAGCCGGACGAGGTCGTGCAGGGTCCAGCGGTCCGGCGCCGTCCGGGTCAGGAGGTGTGCGGCGGTCATCCGCTCCAGGGCCGCCTCGGCGGTGTCCGGGTCCGTGCCCGCGAGGGCCGCCGCCGCGTACCGGTCCACGTGCGTGCCCGGGTGGCGGCCGAGCTGCGCGAAGTGGTGCCCCACGTCCTCGGGGAGCTGCCGCAGCGTCAGCCGCAGCGCCGCCCGTACGCCGGTGTCCTCCACGTCGAGCAGCACCGAACGCCGCGACTCGTCGGACAGTTCGGCGGCCATCGCGGCCAGCGTCCACTCCGGGCGGTCCGCGAGCCGCGCCGCCACCACCCGCAGCGCCAGCGGCAGCCCGCCGCACAGCTCCGCCAGGCGCCGCGCCGCCACCGGCTCCGCGAGCACCCGCTCCTGGCCGAGCACCCCGGCGAGCAGCGCCGTGCCGTCGTCCGGTTCGAGGACGTCCACGGGCAGCGGCCGGGCCGCGTCGCTCGCGATCAGGCCGCGCAGCCGGTTCCGGCTCGTGACGACGGTGACGCACCGGGCCCCGCCCGGCAACAGCGGTCTGACCTGCTCGGACTCTCGTACGTTGTCGAGTACGACGAGGAGTTGGCGGTCGGCCGCGAGGGAGCGGAACAGCGCCGCCGCGCTGTTCGTCGACTCCGGTATCCGGCGCGGCGGCACGCCGAGCGCCAGCAGGAACTCACGCAGGACGTCGAGGACGGACGGCTCGCCCGTGTCCGCGAAGCCGCGCAGGTCGGCGTAGAGACGGCCGTCGGGGAAGACCGCGCGGTTGCGGTGCGCCCACTGCACGACGACGGCGGTCTTGCCCACGCCCGCGGGACCCGTGACCAGACAGACCGGGGCCTCGCCCGCCGCCGCCCGGGAGAGGGCGGTGAACTCGGCGGAGCGGCCGTGGAAGCCGCGGGGGGAGCGGGGGAGGAGGTCTATGGGTGTGTGGGTGGGGGTGTGGGGGTGGGGTGGCTGGTGTTCCTGTGCCGGTGGCCGGGTGGTGGTGAGGGGGGCTGGCGGCTGGGGCGTTGTCTGGGGTGCCGCACGGGTCGCCGACGGGGGAGTGGCCGTCGGTGTGCCTGCGGGGGCGCCCGTCGGTGCGCTCGACGGTGCTCCTGGCTGGGAGCCCGGCCGCGACCTCGGCTGTGAGCCCGGGTACGGCCCCGACTGCGACCCCGGGTACGCCCCCGGCCGACCCCCCGGCGGAGCCGCCTCCTCCTCCCCGCGCAGCGCGAGCGCATACGCGTCGGCCAGCTCCGGGCCCGGGTCGAGGCCCAGCTCGTCGGCGAGGAGACGGCGGGCGCGGTGGAAGCAGTCCAGGGCCTCCGAGCGGCGACCGGCCCGCCGCAGCGCGGTCACCAGGGCCGCCGACAAGGACTCCCGCAGCGGGTGGGCGGTGGCCTCGGCGCGCAGCAGGGCCGCGGCGCGCGCGTGCTCGCCGACCTGCCCGTACCCGGCGGCGAGCCGCTCCACGGACGCCAGCCGGGTCTCCTCCAGGGCCTGCGCCGCCGCCTGGAGGGACGGGCTCGGGTGCACCCCGGTCAGCGCGGGGCCCTGCCACAGGGCGAGGGCCTCCTCGTACATCGTCACCGCGTCGGCGACCGCGCGCTGCCCGCGGGCCAGCGACACCAGTTCCTCGAAGCGGTGGGAGTCGATCAGGGTCTCGGGCATCCGCAGCAGGTACGCCGTGCCCTGGGTGACCAGCTCCACGCCGTACATCTCCGCGTCGGCCGCGACCAGCAGGGTGCGCAGCCGCGACACATGGCCCTGGATGACGCCGCGGGCGCGGGCCGGTGGCTCGTCGTCCCACAGGGCCTCGGTCAACCGCTGGACGGAGACGGGGTAGTTGGGGCGCAGCAGAAGGGTGGCGAGCAGGCTGCGGCGCTTCGCCGGACCCAACGGCAGGTCACCGGCCTCGGTGGCGACGGACACCGCTCCGAGCAGCCGGAACTCCACTGGTGCGATCCCTCCTGGCGGAAAAGATCCCAGGATAACCGGCCGGTAATGAGGGGGCGGAGGGCCGTCGGTCGCGGTCCCGGCCACGGCCCGCGGGCGCGGACCGCGCCGGGTGCGGGGAGTTGTGTGATTCCTGTCAGGGCGTTCCCGGGACGGTCGTGGACCGGGGAGGTCCACTTATGCTCGGGCGCATGTGCGCTTTTGTCCTGGTCGCGGAGGACGACGAGAAACAGGCCGACCTGATCCGCCGCTATCTGGAGCGCGAGGGTCACACGGTCGGCGTCGTCCACGACGGCCGGGCCGCGCTCGAACAGGTTCGGCGGCACGCCCCCGACCTGCTCATCCTCGACGTGATGATGCCGGAGGTCGACGGCCTCGGCGTGACCCGCGTGCTGCGCGCGGGGCCCCGGCCCGGGGAGCACCCGGGGCTCGGCGCGGCCCCCGGCGCCAGCACGCTGCCCATCCTCATGCTCACCGCCCGCTCCACCGAGGACGACCTGCTGCTCGGCCTCGACCTGGGCGCCGACGACTACCTCACCAAGCCCTACAGCCCCCGCGAGCTGATGGCCCGCGTCCGCACCCTGCTGCGGCGCGCCGGGGGCACTGCCCATCTGCCGCCGCCCGACCCGGACGCCCGGGTGCTGCGGGCCGGGGGCCTCGTCGTGGACGAGCGGCGGCACGAGGTGACCGTGGAGGAGCGCCGCGTCGAGTGCACGCCCGGCGAGTTCGAACTCCTCGCCGCGATGGCCGCCGAACCGGAGCGGGTGTTCACGCGGCCGCAGCTCCTTGACCGCATCCACGGCTCCTCGGGGTACATATCCGCGCGGACCGTCGACGTCCACGTACTGAATCTGCGCAAGAAGATCGAGGCGAATCCGCGGTCGCCGCGGCGGCTGGTGACCGTTTTCGGGGTCGGGTACAAGCTCGTCGCGTATGACGGGGCCGCTTCCGGCGGGGCCGTGGCCGAGGGGCATGACGGGGCGGCGGCCCGCCATGAGGCGTAGGCGGGGGGCCGACTCCGGCGGCCCCGGACCCGGTGGCGCGGCCCGCACCCGCGTCCCCGTACGCAAGAGCCTGCTCACCCGGCTGCTCGCCGTCTCCGTCCTCGTCTCCGTCATGTCGATCGCCGCCACCGCCTGGCTCGCCGCGCAGACCACCTCCGGCGCGATCCGGCAGGAGCAGGGTCAGGTACTCGCCGACGACGCCCGGATCTACGACAAGCTCCTCGGACTCGCCGCGACCCGCCCCAACTGGCGCGACGCCGACCGCACGGTCCGCCGCCTCGCCACCGACACCGGCCGCCGCATCGCGCTCACCACCGAGAACCGCAAGGTCATCGCCGACTCCGCCGGGCCCGGCGGCGAGCGCGGGGCGCGGCTCCCCGCGCGCGCCTCCGCCGTCGTGGACCCGCTCGCCGTCGACTCGACGCTGGCGGCGGGGCGCAAGGAGGAGGTGTCGGGCACCGGCGCCACTCCCGCGCCCGACCCCGGGCTCGCCCCCGACGAGCCGCCGAAGCGGGACGCGCGGGCACCGGACGCCGACGGCGCCCTCGGCGGCGGGACCGGCGTCGACATCGGCGGCGGGCTCGGCACCGGCGCGGGCCTCGGCACCGGGACCGGCGCCGTCGACCGCATCGACCCGCGTGCCGTCGGCCCCTTCCGGCTGCCCGCCGGGGAGCGCCGCACGCTGCGCGCCATCGCCGAGAAGAACGTGGCCTGCCTGCGGGACCGGGGCGTCGACGCCAAGCTCGTCGTCGGCCCGAGCGGGCGCCCGCACGTCCAGCTGCCCGAGGACGCCGACAGCCGCGTCACGGACTACAGCTGCGGCCCCTCGTACCTGATCAACATCACCGCGACCGAACGCAAGGCCCTCAACAAGGTCAACAAGCTCGCCTGGGCCTGCATGCGCCGCAAGGGCTCCGAGCCCGTGAAGTTCGGCCTCACCATCGGCCGCGGCGGCACCCCGCGCCTCTACCTGGCGAGCGTCCCGATGGTCGCGCCCGAGCCGACGCCGTCCACCCCCGCCGGCGCGACGCCCCCGCCCACGGACGCGTCCGCGGAGTCCCTGCGCCGCGCCGAGGACCAAGCCCGCAAGGCCAGGACCGACCGAAGCGAGGCCGAGCAGGCCGAGGAGGCGCTCGCCGCCAACTGCGTCGACAGCGCCCGCCGCGAACAGCTCGGCCCGTACGTGTCCTCGCCCGCGCTCCTGTTCATCACCAGCCCCGACGGCTCCCGCCCCTCCGACAGCGGCTTCCAGCTGTCCGGCGCCAACACCACCCGCCTCGTCGGGCTCGCCGCCGCGATCCTCGCCGTCACCGTGGCCGCCACCGCGTTCGCCGCGACCCGGCTGACCCGGCCGCTGCGCGCCCTCACCACGGCGACGCAGCGCATGAAGACCGGCGAGGCCACCGAGCCCGTACCCGCCCGCTCCGCAGGGGAGATCAGCCAGCTCGCCGCCGCGTTCAACGACATGGCCGCGCACCGCAAGGCCCTGGAGGAGCAGCGCAAGGCGATGGTCAGCGATGTCGCGCACGAGCTGCGGACACCGCTGTCCAACATCCGCGGCTGGCTGGAGGCCGCGGAGGACGGCGTCGTCGCGACCGACCCGGAACTCGTCACCTCGCTCCTGGAGGAGGCCCTGCTCCTCCAGCACATCGTCAACGACCTCCAGGACCTCGCCGCCGCCGACGCGGGCACCCTCCGCCTGCACCGCGAGCCCGTCCGTGCCGTCGAACTCGCCGACCAGGTCGTCGCCGCCCACCAGGCCCGCGCCGACGCGGCCGGCGTCCGCCTCACCGCCCGCGCCACCGGCGACCCCTGGCTCACCGCCGACCCCCTCCGCCTCCGCCAGGCCATCGGCAACCTCGTCTCCAACGCGATCCGCCACACCCCGGCGGGCGGAGAGGTGACGGTCCTCTGCCGCACCGCGGACGCGACGGCGGCCCAGGACGGCGGCCTCCCCCCGGGCGTACTGATCGAGGTCGCCGACACCGGCACCGGCATCGCCCCCGGCGACCTCCCCCACGTCTTCGACCGCTTCTGGCGAGCCGACAAGTCCCGCACCCGCGCCACCGGCGGCAGCGGCCTGGGCCTCGCCATCGTCCGCAACCTCGTGCAGGCGCACGGGGGGACGGTGGGGGTGGAGAGCGAACGGGGCAAGGGCTCCGTGTTCACGGTGAGATTGCCGGTGACGTGAGGGACCAGTGCCAGTCCGGCGGAGGCATTCCAGCCCGTCCGGCGTTTGAGGACGAGGCCGAAGGCCGATCGGCGGCGCCCGGTCCCACCCGAGGGGATCGACGAGGCGATCTCAGCCCGTCCGGCGCTTGAGGACGAGGCGCGCAGCGCCGACCGACGGCGCCCCCGTCCCACAGCAAGGGGACATCCCCCAAGGCCAGAGGCCAGCTTGGGCGGACCCGGCCGCGGCGGCGACACTCCCCCGAGCCACGCGCTTAGCGCACGCACCGGCGGGGCCAGGTCCGATGTAGTGATCCCATCAGGCCCCGCCAACAGATCGCTAACATGTGCCCAACGGCTGTTCGGAAGGGGCAGCGGGTCGGACTCCGGCGAGTGGCCGGACCGGCGGCAACGGGGAGTTGGGCGAGCATGACGAACGAGCTGCGGTTCGGGCTCCTCGGCGTACCCGCCCTGTACGACGCCGAAGGCGAACCGCACCCCGTCCGCAGCCCCAAGGCCCGCGCCCTCCTCACCGCGCTGCTCCTCGAACCCGACCGCCCGGTCTCCGCCGACGCGCTGAAGGACGCGCTGTGGGCCGAAGGCCCGCCCGCGTCCGCGCACGCCTCCCTGCAGAACCACGTGACCCGCCTGCGCCGCCTCCTGGACGACCCGGATCGGCTCCGGGCCGTACCGTCCGGCTATCGCCTCCGCGTCGACGACGGCGAACTCGACGTACGCCTCTTCGAACGCCGCTTCGCGGAGGCCCGCGCCGCGCACGCCGAGCGTGACTGGGCCGCCGTCGAGGACGCCGCCCGCTCGGCGCTCGCGCTCTGGCGCGGCACCCCGCTGTCCGGCCTGCCGACGGCCACCGCGGGCCACGCCCTCGTGCAACGCCTGGAGGAGTCCCGGCTCCTGCTCCTGGAGTGCCGTTACGACGCCCTCCTCGAAGCCGCCGCCACCTCGCCCGGCCGCCACCTCGCCGAACTCGCCTTCCGCACCCCGGAACTGGCCTCCCTCGTCGCCGAGCACCCGCTCCGCGAGACCTTTCACCGCCAGCTGATGCTCCTGCTGCACCGCACCGGCCGCCAGGCGGAGGCCCTCGCCGTCCACCGCGCGCTGCGCCGCCGCCTCGTCGAGGAGTTGGGCGTGGAGCCGGGGGAGGCGGTGCGGGAGGCGCACGGCGAGATCCTCCGGGGGGACGCGTCCGGTCCCGCCCCGCAGGAGCCCCCGACCGCCCCGCGCCCCGGGTCCACGTCACCCCCCACCCGACCGCACCCTTCCTCCCAGCCGGGACCCCACCCCGAACCACAGCGGCGACACACCCCCGAGAAACACCCCCCACCTCCACAGCAGACACCACCCCAACAGCCCCAAGATCTCCAAGAGCCACCACACCCTCAACACCACCACCAAGCCCACCAAGCCCACCAAGCCCACCAAGCCCACCAAGCCCAGCGATCCCCGCACCCCCAGCCGTCCCCACCACCCTCGGCATCACCCTCGACGCCGAAACAGCCCCCCGGCCCCTCACCCCGGGCCCTCCTGGCCGGCGGCCGTCAAAGCGCCTCCGCACCCACCCGCCTGCCCCGTCCTGCCCAACTCCCGCCCAAACCACCCCACTTCACGGGCCGCGCCGCCCAGACCCGACGGCTGAAGGTGCTGCTCACCGAAGGGCGCGAGCCACACGAGGGGCACGAGCCGCACGCCGGGCACGACGGGCCCGCCCCGCGCGACGCAGACGCCCCGCGCCAGCCGCAAGACGCGCACGCCGGACACCGCGAACCCGCCCCGCACACCCCACACCAACCGCAAGACACCCCCCAGGCCCACCCCCACCCCGCAGCCCGCGAAGGCCGTCCCCGCGTGGCCGTGCTCGCCGGAATGGCAGGCGTGGGCAAAAGCGCTCTCGCCGTCCACACCGCGCACGAGCTGCGTGCCGCCTTCCCCGACGGGCAGCTCTACCTCAACCTGCACGGCGCCACCCCCGGCATGACCCCGCTCACCCCCGGCCAGGCCCTCGCCGCGCTCCTGCGGGACCTCGGGGCGGAGGCGCGGCACGCGCCCGAAGACCTGGACGCGGCAGCCGCGTTGCTGCGGTCGCTGCTCGCGCCGACCCGCACCCTGCTGGTCCTGGACGACGCGGCGAGCGCCGCGCAGGTGCGGCCGCTGCTGCCCGGCGGGCCCGGGTGCGCGGTCATCGTGACGAGCCGTTCGCAGCTCACGGCTCTCGACGGCGCGGCCCGCTTCCCGCTGCGGCCGCTGTCCGACGCGGACAGCGCCGCGCTGCTCCGGGCGGCCTCCGGCCGGGACGGGCTCGACGCGGACCACCCGCTGGTGGCGCTCGCGGGCCGCCTGCCGCTGGCCCTGCGCATCGTCGCGGCCCGGCTCGCCGCGCGCAGCGCGCTCACGCCGGACGCGCTCGCGGGCCTCCTCGCCGACTGCGGGGACCGCCTGCACCACCTGGAACACGACGACTTGAGCGTACGCCGCTCCCTGGACGTCGCCCTCGAATCGCTGCGGACGTCCGACCGGGAGGGCGACCGCGACGCAGCCCGCGCCCTGTGCGCCGTCGGCGCCCTGGACCTGCCGGAGTACGGTGCCCCGCTGCTCGCCCGCCTGCTCGCCCTGCCCCGCCGCCGCGCCCAGTCCGCCCTCGACCGCCTCGTCGACGTCGCCCTCCTCGACGAGATCGCGTACGGCCGCTACGCACCCCACGACCTGGTCCGCGACTTCGCCCGCGAACACGCCGCCCCACTCCCGGAGTCCGCCGACCGCACGGCCCTCGCCTGGTACGCGGACAGCGCCCGCGACGCCCTCCTCGCGATCATGCCGGACGGCCAGGACAAGAGGGACCGCCTGGGGGCACCCGGGCGCCCCCCGGTCGATCCCGACCCCGCCCCCCACACCCCCGCCTTCCCCACCCCCGACCAGGCCTTCGCCTGGGCCGACCAGGAGTTGGGGAACATCGTCACGCTCGCCGAGCGGCACGCCCACGACGGGACCGGGCTTGTGGCCCGGCTTGTGCGGTATCTGTTCCCTTATCTGCAACGCCGGGGCAGGCTCACGGAGTTGGAGCGGCTGTGCGGGCTCGCCGTGGATTCGGCGCGGCGGCACGGGGAGGCGGGGGCCAGGGCCCAGGCGTTGTCCGACCTCGCGGGGCACCGATTCATGGCGGGGCGCGCGGGGGAGGCGCTGGCGCTCAACGACGAGGCCCTCGGGCTGTGGCGGGGCCTCGGCGACAGTTCCTCCGTGCGCCGGGCCCTGAACCACCGGGGCCTCCTCCTCGAAGGCCTCGGGCGGCACGCCGAGTCCGCCGGCGCGTTGCGGCAGGCCCTCGCCCTGGCCCGGGGGCTCGACGACCCGCTGAGCGAGGCCATCACGTACAGCCATCTCGGCAATCTGTACGAGCACACCGACGCCCGCGCCGCCATCACCCACCACGAGCGCAGCCTCGCCATCGGCGAACGCATCGGTCACCTCGTCGTGCGCCAGTCCGCCCACTGCAACATCGGCTACGCCCGCCTCACCCTCGGCGAACCCGCCGCCGCCCGCGGCCACTTCGAGGAGGCGCTGCGCCTGCACGGCGAGTACCAGGACTGGCACGGCGAGTCCCAGTCCCGCCTCGGCCTGGTCCGCGCCCTGCGTGAACTCGCCCGTGCGGCGGACGCCACCCGCGAGTGCGCCCTGCTCCTGGACCGCGCCGAGCACCGCGGCGACACGCACATGGCCGGGCTCGCCCGCCACCAGTACGGGCTGCTGCTGCGCGCCGAGGGGCGTACGCGGGAGGCGTACGAGCAGTGGGAGGCGGCCCTCGCGGCCCTCGAATCCCTGGACGGCGTCAACGCCAAGGTGGTCGCCGAGCTCAGGGCCGAACTCGGGGAACGGCCGGCGTGACCTCCCGCAGCAGGCCCGTCGCCACGTCGAAGACGAAGCCGCGCACGGAGTCGGTGTGCGGGACGAAGGGGCTGTGCGTGATCCTGCGCACGGACTGACGCACGTCCTCGTCCAGGTCCGGGAAGGCCTCCGCCGACCACGTCGGGCGCAGCCCCGTCTCCTTCTCGATGCCGCTCTTGAACTCCGCGTCGGTGAACGTGAGCATGCCGCAGTCGGTGTGGTGGATCAGGATGATCTCCCGGGTGCCGAGCAGGCGTTGGCTGATCGCCAGGGAGCGGATCTCGTCGTCGGTGACCACGCCGCCCGCGTTGCGGATGACGTGCGCCTCGCCCTCGGCGAGGCCGAGGATCCCGTACACGTTCAGGCGGGCGTCCATGCACGCCACGACGGCGACCTGCCGGGACGGGGGCAGGTGTCGTACCCGTTCACTTGGCGCCGGCGTAGCACTCCACCACGGCCACCGTGAACGGGAACCGCACGGGCGTCTCGCCGAACGCGATCCGGCCCGCCAGGTCCCCCGCCTCCCGCACCGCCGCGGCGACGGCCTCGGCCTCCTCGTCGGGGCAGTGCACGATCACCTCGTCGTGCTGGAAGAAGACCAGCTCGGCGCGCATCCCGGCGGTGGCCCTGCGCAGGGCGGCGAGCATGAGCAGGGCCCAGTCGGCGGCGCTGCCCTGGACGACGAAGTTGCGGGTGAAGCGGCCGCGGGCGCGGGCGTCGGTGGAGGCGTACCCGGGGGTGAACTCGCTGTCGGGGGAGGCCTGCCGGGGGCTTTCCGGTTCCTGCGGGATGCCCGCCTCGCCGTCGTCGTCGTCGGCGGCCCCGACGGCCGGGGGGCTGGTGCGGCCGAGCCAGGTCCGGACGAGGCGGCCCTCCTCGCCGGCCTTCGCGGCGTCGTCGACGTACGCGACGGCCAGCGGGAAGCGGCGGCGCAGGGCCGCGAGGTTCTTCAGGCCGTCGCCGGACGTCTGGCCGTACACCGCGCCGAGCAGTGCCAGCTTGGCGTGCTCGCGGTCGCCGGAGAACGCGCGGTCGGAGAGGCGGGTGTAGAGGTCCTCCGCGCTGCCCGCGACGTCCATCAGGCCCCGGTCGCGGGAGATCGCGGCGAGGACGCGCGGCTCCATCTGGTCGGCGTCGGCGACGACCAGGCGCCAGCCCGGGTCGGCGACCACGGCACGCCGGATGACCTTCGGGATCTGCAGGGCGCCGCCGCCGTTCGTGGTCCAGCGGCCGGAGACGGTGCCGCCCGGGGTGTACTCGGGGCGGAAGCGGCCGTCGTGGACCCAGTCCTGGAGCCAGGACCAGCCGTGGGCCGTCCAGATCCGGTACAGCGTCTTGTACTGGAGGAGGGGCTTGACCGCGGGGTGGTCGATCTCCTCCAGCTCCCACTTCCGCGTCGACTTGACCCGGAAACCGGCGCGCGCGAACGCCTTCACGACCTCGGCGGGCAGGTCGGGGCGCACGCGGTGGCCGAACGCGGCGGACACCTCGTCCGCCAGCTCGGCGAGCCTGCGCGGTTCGCCGCTGCCGCCGTAGCGCTCGCCGAGGAGCTCGCGCAGGAGGTCCTTGTGCACGTCGGCGCGCCAGGGCAGGCCCGCGGCGTTCATCTCGGCGGCCACGAGCATGCCCGCCGACTCGGCGGCCGTCAGGAGGCGCATGCGGCCCGGGTGGGCGGTGGCATCGTGCCGCCGGAGCTGGTCCGCGTACACCTCAAGGAGGGCCTCCAGGGGGAGGGGCGGGGCCGGGGTCGGCTCGAAGAGGGAGTCCTGGGAGCCCGGTGCCGCGGCGCGGGGCGGGGGATCGGGCGGTACGGGTCTTCGGTGCAGGCGGGCCCAGGCCGCGGCGGCCGAGCGGGGCTCGCCGAGGCGGCCCTCGTGGCCGAGGAGGAGCAGCTCCGCGGCTTCCACGTCGTAGCACCGCTCGACGCGGCCGCCCGCCGCGAGGACCCGCGGATAGCTGCTCGCCGTGGACTGCCACACCCACCGCTCCACCTCCGGGTGGGCGAGCACGGCCTCGGCGACACCGCCGTGCCGCTCGACGCCCCCGACGGGCACCCCGTCCTCCCCCACGGGCACGGCGAGGCCGACACCCCCGCCCCCTTCAGCCACGACCCACCGACCAGCACACATACCCCCGACGATGCCACCCGCCACTGACAATGCCCCGGCACCACGACACCGCCCGCCCCGGAACCCGGGTGGCCCCCGTCCGCATGCCGCCGCCGGGGGCCGCTGCGAGGCTCGGTGCATGCGAGTGGCGTTGGCGCAGACGGACTGTGTGCTGGGCGAGGTGGACGAGAACCTCGATGTCGCCCGGGAGCAGGTGGCGCGGGCCGGGGCGCAGGGGGCCGACCTCGTCGTGTTCCCGGAGCTGAGCCTGCACGGGTACCACCTGGGCGCCCTGCGCCGCGACACCTCCCTCGCGGTCGACGACCCCCGTCTCCTCGGCCTGTCCCTGCACGGCCCCGACGTGCTGGTCGGCCTGCACGAGCACACCGCCCTGCGCGCGTACAACACCGCCGCCCACTACGCGGGCGGCGCCCTCCTGCACGCCCACCGCAAGCTCTACCTGCCCAACTACCTCGCCTGGGAGGAGCGCAAGCACGTCAGCCCGGGCCAGCACCTGCGCGCCTACGACCTGCCCGGCGACCACGGCCGCGCCGCCACCCTCGTCTGCAACGACGCCTGGCAGCCGGTCCTGCCGTGGCTCGCCGTGCAGGACGGCGCCGAGGTCATCGTCGTACCGACGAACAGCGCCGCGAGCCTCGACCCGGAGGCGATGGACACCGGCCTGTACTGGGACACCCTGCTGTCGTACACCGCCCGCATGCTCCAGTGCTGGGTCGTCTTCGTGAACCGCGTCGGCAACGAGAACGGCGCCACGTTCTGGGGCGGCTCGCGGGTCGTGGACCCGAGCGGCACGGTCGTCGCCCAGGCCCCGAAGTGGGAACCGGCCCTGGTCACCGTCGACATCGACGTCCATGAGGCCCGCCGCCGGCGCCGCATGGTGCCGCTCGTCGCCGAGGCCCGCCTCGGCCTGGTCGACCGGGAGGTACGGCGGCTGATCGACGAGGGCGGGGACTCGTAGGCCGAGGGCGGGGCTCATGGGCCGAGGGAGGAGGGGCTCGTGGACCGGCCAGGGGCAGGACTCCCGGCCCCGCACGGGCGCGCCCCTCAGCCGCGGCCCTCGGCGCGCACCCCCCGGCACCCCATCACCCCCGCCCCCACCGCCACCACCGCCAGAACCCCCGCGCACGCCCCCATCACGTCCCACGGCACCACCACCCCCGCCGGTGCCGAGAGCCGCGCGAGCCCCGCGCTCAGGCCGCCGAGGCCGACCAGCGTCACGGCGAGGCCGAGCACCGCGCCGACCGTCACGGCGAGGACCGCCTCGGCGGCCACCACGAGCCGTATCTGGCCGGGCGCGGCGCCGAGGAGGCGCAGCGAGCGCAGTTCGGGGGCCCGTACGGGTGCCGTCATCAGCTGGGTGCTCGCCAGCGAGATCGCCGTGTACGCGAGGCAGAGCGCGAGCAGCATGCGCAGGCCGAGGCGCGTCTGGTGCTTCACGCCGGGGTGCTCGGCGGCCAGCCACTGCCCGGCCGTGCGCACCTGCCCGCCGGTCGTCCGCAGGGCCGCCGCGACGGCCGCGCGGTCGGCGCCGTCCCGGAGGCGTACGTCGACGCGGTCGAGCGGGGCGGAGGGGGCGTTGCGGGCCGTCACGTACGCCCCGTTGTCGCCCGTGCCGCGCGCGAGGACCGCCGCGATCCGCAGCCGCGCCCGGCGGCCGTCGCCGAGCCACACGTCGACGTGCTCGCCGACGCGGTGCCGCTGCCACTCCTCGTTGACGACGATCGAGCGGTCGTCGAGCCCGCGTACGTCACCGGCGACCACGGGCAGCCGGTGCGTCGCCGCGAACGCCGCCGGGTCGGTCACGGCGCGGGCCTCGGCGCGCAGGAGCGCGGTGTCGTCGTCCTCGCGCACGAACACGGCGGTGCTCGCCGACGCGGCCACCGTCGCGCGGGGGATCCGCCCCGGCTGCCTCAAGTCGTCGCCGGTGACGACGAGGTGGGCGGCAGTACGTTCCCTCGCCTCGGTCGCCTTCGCCGCGCCCACCGTCGCGGCCGAGCCGAGCAGACAGCCCGCCGTGGCGACGGTGACGAGGACGGGGGCGGCGACGGCGGCGGTGCGGCGCACGGAACCGGCGGCGTTGGCGCGGGCGAGGCGGGCGAGGGTGAGTGCCCTGGCGGGGCGCCTTCCTGGGCTCTTGGCGGGGTGCCGACCTACGCCTCCCGCCGGACGCAGCCCCAGACCCCGCACGCGGCGCCGGTCCGGTCCGCCCACGCCCCGCGCCAAGAACGCCGGGCGACGGAACAAGGCGACCACGTGTCGTACGAGGAGAGGGGACAGCGCCGCCACTCCCGTCGAGAGGATCATCGGCTGCGTCGTGTACGTCTTGCGCTTAAGCAGCTCCGACGGCTCCGTCCACAGCGTCCACGCGAGCAGCCCCAGCCCGCCCGCGAGCAGCGCGGTGCCCACGACGCGGCGGCCGAGCGGCATCACGCCGGTGTCGAGGGACGCCTCGCGCAGCGCCTCCACGGGGCTCACCCGGCCCGCCCGGCGCGCCGCGCTCCACGACCCGGCGAGGGCCACGAGCAGGCCGGTCCAGAAGGCGAGTTGGTACGGCCACCAGGTCCAGGCGAATCCGGCGGGGCCGCCGTCGACGGTGAACCACGGCGGCGCCACCTCCGTGTCGACCAGCGTCCGCGCGAGGACCGGCGCCGCCCACGCCCCGCCCGCGCACCCGGCCGCCGACGCCGCCGCACCCACCGCGAGGGCCTCGGCGAGCAGCCACCGCCGTACCTGCCCCCGGCTCGCCCCGGCCGCCCGGAGCAGCCCGAACTCGCGCCGCCGCAGCGCCACCACGAACGCGAACGTCGACGCGGTCACGAACACCGACACGAAGGCGGCGACCCCGCCCGCCGTGCCGAGGAACGCGTTCACGGCGACCAGCGCCCGTGCGTCCCGCTCGGTGTCCGGGTCGACCTGGCGGCGGTCGGCGCCGGTCAGGACGCGGGCGCCGGTGCCGGACGCGGCGACGACGGCGCGCACCCGGGCGGCGGGCGCGTCGAGGCCGACGGCGTCCGGTGCCGTACGGTCTGTACGGGTCTGACCGGCTGGTCGGGTCTGGTCGGCTGTATGGGGCTGACCGCCTGTTCGGAGCTGGCCGAGGCGGCGAAGTTCGCGCAGGAGTTCGTTGTCCACAGGGTGTGGATGAGCGAGCTTCTTCGTGACGTGGCGGATCTCGGGCCCGCGCCGCACCGGCACGGTCAGCGTGTCCCGGCCCGCCACCACCACCGGCGAATCGGCGAACCGCACCGGTTCCCGCTCCGGGGCGCGCAGGCTCGCCGCGAGCCCCACCCCCGTCGCGGCGATCAGGGCCACCCCGAGGGCGACGGCGACGAAGGCACCCAGAAATCCGGCCCACCGGGCCCGTAGCGACGCAAGAACCATGCCCCGAGCCAACCGCGCCGGGGCCGCGCGCTCACGACCACTGGCGGGCCGGTCGAAGGTAGGGCCAGGCCTACCCTTAGGGGTATGGATTCGGTGATCGACAGGGCGTTCGCTGCGGCGCTGTACGGGGCGGACGCCGGGGCCGGTCGGGCCGGGCGGGGCGAGGGTGCGGGGCGTGCCAACCGCCACGCCCACGCCGACGAAGGCCTCGACACCGGCGCGTCCCTCCTCGCCGCCGACCCCTCCGTCGACGCCGAACTCGCCGCGCGCGGCGAGGAGTTGCTGCGGCGGGCCTGGGAGCGCGGCTGGCAGCCCGCCGACGTGCTGCGCCTGGTCCGGCGCGACCTCGACGAGCCGCACGTACGCCTCGCCGCCGCCCTGATCCGCGCCGAGACCCTCCGCTACGCCCCCGGCCTGCTGCCCGCCCGCTGGCCCGCGCAGATCGCCGCCCTCGACGCCCACGAACCCTGGCGGGGGCCCGACCGCTTCACGCACGCCACCGCCGTGCTCGCCCTCTACCGCCTGCTCCTCCGGCTGCCCCCGATCGAGCCCGTCGGTCCGGCGCCCGGCACCCCCCTGCACGTACCGCCGCCGCACCGCGACGACGAGCCGCGCGCCCTCACCCGCATCCGCGCCCTGCTCGCCAAGGCCGAGGCGACCGGCTACCCGCAGGAGGCGGAGGCGCTGACCGCGAAGGCGCAGGAGCTGATGGCGCGGCACAGCGTCGACGAGGCGCTGCTCGCCGCCCGTACGCACCGCCCGGACGCGCCCGGGGCCTGCCGCATCGGTGTCGACGCCCCGTACGAGACCGCCAAGGCGATCCTCCTCGACGCGGTCGCCGCCGCGAACCGCTGCCGCGCGGTGTGGAACGAGGCCCTCGGCTTCTCCACCGTCGTCGGCTTCGAAGCGGACCTGGAGGTGGTGGAGCTGCTGCACACCTCCCTCCTCGTGCAGGGCCTCGCCGCCATGACGACGGCGGAGGCCGGGCAGCGCGCGGGCGGGCGCAAGCGCACCAAGACGTTCCGGCAGGCCTTCTGGATGGCGTACGCCCAGCGCGTCGGCGCCCGCCTCGAAGCGGCCGCCGCGCCCGTCACCCACGAGGAGGCCGGTGGGGGCGGGGCGCTGCTTCCTGTGCTCGCCGCGCGGGACGTCGCGGTCGCCGACCGGGCGGAGCGGATGTTCCCGGAGACGACCACCACGCGGGTACGCGGCGTGCGGGACGGGGCGGGCTGGGCCGAGGGGGCCGCGGCGGCCACCAACGCCAGCCTGCACACGCGTGTGAGACTTCCTGGGAGGGAAGCGTGAGGCAGGGGTGAGCGGAGGAGGGGGCGCAGGGTGAGCATGCGTATCGGGGAGCTGTCGGAGCGCACCGGCACGCCGCGCAGGCTGCTGCGGTACTACGAGGAGCAGGGGCTGATCGTCGCCGATCGGGCGGCCAACGGCTACCGCGTGTACGACGAGGCCTGCGTCGACCGGGTGCTGCAGATCCGGGGCCTCCTCGACGCCGGGCTGCCCACGCGGCTCATCAAGCAGATCCTGCCCTGCCTGGACAAGCCCCGGGTCATCCACTTCCCGGACGCCACGCCGGAGATGCTGGCCACGTTGGAGCGGGAGCGGGACAGCATGACGCGGCGGGTGGAGTGTCTGACCCGGAACCGGGACGCGATCGGGGAGTACCTGGACGCGGTTCGCGCGCGGCGCCACGAGGACCAGCCCGCCTGACCCGTCCGGCCTCCGCCCGTCCGCACCCCCGCCCCTCCCGGGCCATCCCCCCCAAACACCCCCACCCCACCCCAAACCCCCAATCCCCCGTACGATCACCCCGTGACCTGGTGGCGGGCCCTGCGGCAGACGGCGCGTTCGGGGCTCGCTGTGGAGCGGACTCGGCTCGAACCGCTGGTCGCCCTGCGGGGGGCCGTCGGACTGGCGATCGTGATCGGGGCGAGCCTCGCCCTGTTCGGGCCCGCCGTCGCCGCAAGCTCGGCCTTCGGCGCGTTCCAGGCCGCCATCGCCACCTTCCAGCGCAGCTGGCGCCCCCGCCCCGAGCTCGCCATCGCCTCCGGCACCAGCCTCGCGATCTCCACCTTCCTCGGCTACCTCACCGGCAGCCATCTCCTCCTCTTCCTGGCCCTCCTCGCCCTGTGGACCTTCCTGGCGGGCCTGAGCTGGGCCGCGGGCCCGACCATCGGCCTGATCGCCACCTCCAACGTGGCGATCATGCTGGTCACGATCACCCTGCCCACGTCCGTCGCCGCCGCGGCCGGGCACGCCGCGATGATGGTCGTGGGCGGCGCCGTCCAGGCGGCCCTGGTGCTCGTCTTCCCGGTACGCCGCTGGGGCGCCCACCGCGACGCCCTCGCCGACGCCCTGGCCGCCGAGGCGGACTACGCGCGCCGTCTGCGCCACGACCCGGTGGCGCCCTTCGACCCGGCCCCGCTGATGACGGCCCGCGCCGCCGCCCACATCACCCCGCGCCAGGCCCGCACCCGCCCCGCCGAACTCCACGGCGCCCGCGGTCTCGCCGAACGCATTCGCCCCGTCCTCGCGTCCCTGGCCGACCCGGCCCTCGGCGCCCCGGCGGAGGGCCCCGAACGCGACCGGGTCCGCGAACTCCTCGCCGCCGCGGGCGCCATCCTCGACGCGGCCGCCCGCGCCATCCGCCACGGCACCCCGGTGGACCTTCCCCCGGCGGCGATCTCCACGTTCCGCACCCCCGACACGGGCGCCATCCTCAAGGGCCCACCCCACAGAGCGGCAACCCGCCTGGGCACCCTCCTCAGAGACGTGGTGGAGGTGGCAACAGGCACGACGACACCACCCACCCTCCCGACCTCCACCCCTGGTCCCACCTCTGCTCCGAACACCCCGACCACCTCTGCTCCGAACACCCCGACCACCGCTGCCGCCCCGGGCACCCCCGCTACTCCAGCCGCCCCGGACACCCCCACCTCTCCGGTCGGCCCCGCTGCCCCAGCCGTGGCCGACGGCCCCCTCGTCCGCCCGGGCCTGGCGGCCCTGGCCCCCGCCGCCGCCAAGGCCATGCGCGCCGACCTGAACCCCCGCTCCCCGGTGACCCGCCACGCCCTGCGCGTCACGACGGTCACCGTGGCGGGCTACGCCGCCGGCACCTTCCTGCCGCTGGGCCACGGCTACTGGGCCCCGATGGCCGCCGTCATGGTCATGCGCCCCGACTTCTCCCAGACGTACGCCCGCGCGGTCGCCCGCTTCGGCGGCACCCTCGTGGGCGTCGCCCTGGCCACCGCCCTGGTTCAGCTGGCCCACCCGGGCACGTACCTCTCGGGCGCCCTCGCCGCGGCCAGCGCGGGCCTGATGTACCTCCTGATGCGTACGGGCCAGGTCGCCGCCCAGGCCTGCGTCGCCGCGTACGTGGTCTTCCTCCTCGGCATGGGCGGCGAACAGTGGACCCAGACCGTCCCGGAACGCGTCGTCCTCACCCTCATCGGCGGCATCCTCGCCATGGCTGCGTACGCCCTGTACCCCGCCTGGGAGACCCCGCGCCTGCGCACCCGCCTCGCCGACTGGCTCACGGCGAACGGCCGTTACGCCGCGGCCGTCGTCGCCCACTACGCCGACCCCGCGGGCAAGAACTGCCCCGACGTCCGCACGGCCCTCCTCGCCGCCCGCGCCGCCCGCGCCTCCTGGCAGGAGGCCCATGAGCGCGCCGAACACGAACCCGTACGCCACCGCGGCCTCTCCCGCGCCGCGGCCGCCGACGCCGAGCAGGCCCTGTCCCAACTCGGCCGTGTCGCCATGCTCCTGGAGGCCCACCTCCCCGACCGCGGCACACCCCCGGTCCCGGCCGCCGCGGCCCTCGCGGACGCCCTGCGCACCGCGACCGAGCGGGGCGCCCAGGCCGTGCGCGAACGCCGCGTGCCGGAGTGGGACCCCGTCCGCGACGCCCTCGACTCCTGGGAGTCGGGCGACGCCCCCGACCGCGTCGTCCGCCGCGGCGGCACCCTCCTCCTGCGCGCCCTCACCGACCTCTCCGACGCCCTGGACACCGCACCCCCACCGATGCTGGTCGACGGCAGCGACACCAACGTAAGTAAGGCGGGGGCGAAGGGGGAGGCGGGGGCCGGGAACGCCGACGGGCCGCGGGGTCCCGAGGACCCCACGACCCGCTGAAGCGTCGGCTGCCGCGCCCCGCTACGACTTCGGAATGTCCGCCGTGGGCAGCCCCTCCGGCAGCTTCCCGCCCTTCGTGCGCAGGAACTCGTCCTTGCCGAAGCCCTCCCAGGTGATCTTCAGCGTCTTGCCGTCGACGGAGTCGATCCGCCCCTTGGTGCGGTCCATGTCCCCGTCGGCGCACTTCAGCTTGATCGTCTGGTCCCCGCCGACCGCGGCGAAGCCGTTGCACACGTGCTCGCCGACCAGCGTCGCGCGGTTGTCGGTGATCACAAGGGCGACCGGCTTGCCACCGGTCGTGGCGACCCAGCTGCCCTCCAGGTCCTTGCCCGAGGCGCCCGCGCCGTCGGAGCCGGAGTCGTCGTCGGAGCCGCCCGGCGTCTTGGCGGCGCTGTCCGACGCCCCCTTGTCCTTGTCGCCGTCGCCCTTGTCGTCGCCGTCGCTGCTGCAACCGGTCAGGACGAGCGCGGCGGCGAGCGAGGCCACCGCGGCGCCGATCGTCGTGCTGCGGACACGCGTGTGCACTGAAGTCCCCCTATGTGGAGCTCTGTTCCGGGCCGTGGCCCGTCGAATCGCGCGCCAAGCTACCAGGAGGATTTGCGGACGCCGGGCAGGAATCCCGCGTGGGCCTGCGCACGCAGCCGCACCCTGGAGAGCCCGAACGTGCCTACGTATCCGCGGGGGCGCCCGTCCACGCTGTCGCGGTTGCGCACCCGCGTGGCGCTCGCGTCCCGTGGCTGGCGGTCCAATTCCCGCCGGGCGGCGAGCCGTTCGGCGTCCGGGGTGTCCGGGCGCCGGATGATCTCCTTCAGCTCGGCCCGCCGCGCCGCGTACCGCGCGACGATCGCGCGCCGCTGCTCGTTCTTCGCGATCTTGCTCTTCTTGGCCATCAGACCTTCACCCCGCGCGCACGGATCCTGGCCACCGCGGCCTCGATGCCGATGGTGTCGACGGTCTTGATCCCCTTGGCGCTCAGCCGCAGCCGTACGTACCTGCCCTCGCTGGGCAGCCAGTAGCGCTTGCGCTGGATGTTCGCGTCGAAGCGGCGCGGGGTGCGCCGGTGCGAGTGCGAGATGTGGTTGCCGAACCCGGGCTTCGCGCCGGTGAGCTGGCAGTGGGCGGACATGGTGACGCACCTCTCGGTCGGATTCGCTCCCGTCCATTTGGAAACGGGATTCATTTTCATATACTAGCCCTCATGGCCCGCAACGAACTCCGCCCCGTCATCAAGCTCCGGTCCACGGCCGGAACGGGATACACGTACGTGACCCGCAAGAACCGCCGGAACGACCCCGACCGCCTGACCCTGCGCAAGTACGACCCGGTGGCCGGCCGGCACGTCGACTTCCGAGAGGAGCGCTGATCCCCGTGCGCGACGGCATCCACCCGCCGTACGGCCCCGTCGTCTTCCGCGACAAGGCCGCGAACTTCGCCTTCCTCACCCGGTCCACGGCGACCAGTGAGAAGACGGTCGTCTGGGAGGACGGCCGCACCTATCCCGTCATCGACGTCGAGGTCTCCTCCGCGAGCCACCCCTTCTACACGGGCCAGCAGCGCGTCCTGGACACCGCGGGCCGCGTCGAGCGCTTCGAGCGGCGCTACGGCGGCGGTCGCTGATGGGCACCCCCGGGCCCGGCGGCTCCGGCCGCCCCTACGGCACCCCCGGCCGCATGGACGTCGCCGTCGTCGCGGGCCTGCACACCGAGGCCCGCACCGCCGCCGTCGACCGGCTGCTCGCCACCGTCCCGGACAGCGTCGCCCTGCACCACGACCTGTCCACCGCCGCGTACGGCACCGTCACCCGGACCGTCCGCGACGCGAGCGGAATCCTGTCCACCGGCGAGGCGCCGCTGGTCAACGACTGCGCCTGCTGCGCGCTTCGCGAGGACCTCGTACCCGAGCTCGAACGGCTCGCGGCGAGCGGCCTGACCCGGCTCGCCGTCGTCGAACTGTGGGACTCCGTCGAGCCGAAGGCGATGGCCGAGGTCATCGCCGGGCACGGCTCCGACGCGCTGTGCCTGAGCGGCGTGCTCACCGCCGTCGACCCGAGCCTGCTGCTGCCCTGCCTCAGCAACGGCGACGACCTCGCCGACGCCGGGATCGCCGCGGCCGCCTCCGACCAGCGCACCGTCGCCGACACCTGGGCGCGCCAACTGGAGTACGCCCCCGTGCTCGCCGTCCTGGAGTCCGAGGGCGCCGATGCGGCGGACCGCGCGCTGCTCGCCCAGCTCCATCCGACGGCCCGCCAGGTCCCGATCGGCCACGGCGACCTGGCGGGCGCCGCACTCGGCGGCTTCGACGTCCAGGCGGCGGCCGCGGCCCAGCACCCGGCCTGCGCGCTGCTGCCCGCGGAGGCCGACGAGAGCGGGGTCGGCACGTTCGTGTGGCACCGCGAACGGCCCTTCCACCCGGAGCGGCTCTTCGCCGCCCTGGAGGACCTGACCTGCGCCGCCGCCCGCAGCCGCGGCCGCTTCTGGCTCGCCGACCGGCCCGACACGCTGCTCGCCTGGGACGCGGCGGGCGGCGCGCTGTGCGTGGAGAACGCGGGGCCGTGGCTGGCCTCGCTGCCGGACGCGGCCTGGGAGATGGTGCCGCCGGTGCGCCGGGCCGCCGCCGCCCTCGACTGGCACCCCGAGCACGGGGACTGCTGCCAGCACCTGGTCTTCACCTCGCCCGGCCTCGACCGCGACGGGATCGCCGAGGTCCTGGAGTCCTGCCTGCTCACGGACGAGGAGTACGCCGCCGGGCGCGCCGCCTGGAAGACCCTCACCCCCGCCTTCGACGCCCTCCTGGAGGTCTGACGTTGTCCCCCGCACCGCCCTCGCCGTCCTCGCGGCCCGCGCGCCGCGCCGACCGGGGCAAACCTCTCAAGTCCCGCCCCAACCCCCTGGATCAGGCCGGAATCACGTACATCGACTACAAGGACACCGATCTGCTGCGGAAGTTCATCTCCGACCGGGGCAAGATCCGCAGCCGTCGGGTCACCCGGGTGACTGTGCGGCAGCAACGGCAGCTGGCCAGGGCCATCAAGAACGCCCGCGAGATGGCGCTGCTTCCGCCCGCGTCGCGCTGAAGCGGAGGGCGGCGTCCCGCCGCGGGCGCGGGCCTGTCGCCGCGCCCGCCGGGCTTCGGCCCGCCGTCCGGCGCCGCCCTTTCGCCCCCGTTTGCACACGTACCGGCCGCGTCTTCGGCCAAAAACGCAGCCGTTTCGCTTTCCACGGCGTCTGTTCTCAGTGCACGAGGTATTCGATCCGGACAACCCGGCGCGGAACTTGGCGCGGAAGATCATGGACGGGGGCCGTCGTTCGCATGTCATGCGGGCACTGGGGAAGCGGCGGAGGGGCTGTAACCAGCTCACCACGGCGCGTGCACGTGCATCTGCCCATGCATTGGCACATGAACACGGCTATGATCCGGGACAGTTGACGGCTACAACGACAGCCACGGCACCACCGGGGAGCGACCTGTGCACCACGTGTTCAACGGCATGGCGGCCACGGATCTTCACGGGGTGGTCTGGCAGAAGAGCAGGCACAGCAATTCGCAGGGCGCCTGCGTGGAGTTCGCGAGGCTTCCGGGCGGCGACGTGGCCGTCCGCAACTCGCGGTTCCCCGAGGGCCCCGCACTCGTCTATACGCGCGCCGAGATCGAGGCCATGCTGCTCGGCATGAAGGACGGCGAGTTCGACGGCCTGATCGGCGGCTGACCACCGCCGGACCTGCTCGGCGGCCGACCACTTCCGAACAGGGCACCGTGACGCATCGCGGGACGGAGTAAACGGGGGTGGGCTGTTCCCCTGGCGCTACGCCAGCTGGAACAGCGCCCACACCACCTTGCCGTTCAGCGCGCCCGCGAGCGGGTGCCAGCCCCAGCCGTCGCTGAACGAGTCCACCAGGAACAGCCCGCGGCCCGACTCCGCGGAGAAGTCGTCCTCCGCCTCCTCGCGCGCGACCGGACTGTCGTCGCTGGGGTCCCGCACCGCGCACACCAGCCGTGAGGTCCAGCGCATCATGTGCAGCCGCACGGGCGCGTCCTCGGTGGCGCCGACCGGACACGCGGCACGCGGGGTGTCCGCGGGCAGCGCGTGCCGCAGGGCGTTGGTGACGAGTTCGGAGACGACGAGCGCGATGTCGTCGAAGCGCTCCTCCAGCTCCCACGACACCAAGGTCTTGCGGGTGAACTGCCGGGCGCTGCCCACGGCTTCGTACCGGGCGGGAAGGGCGCAGGAGGCCGCACTGGAGACCGCGGAGGGGTCGAGCGGAGGAAGGCCCTGCCGTAACGGCTCGAGCATGGTCGATCCATTCGTCCCCATGCGAGGCACTCCCCGGTTTTCGCGGTTCGCGGTACAAAGCGATGAAGCGGTGGCGCGGTCGGTACAGCCGGGCGGCACAGCGATGACGCAGCGGTGACGCGCGGACCATGGTTCCGAATGCGTACAGCAGATGCAAGGGCAGATGCACGTGCACGCGCCGGACTTGACCGTTCCTAGGCTGCTTCTTGCCCATTTCTTCCTACGACTTCTTGTGCAGACCTTCCGGAGGCTTTCCCTTTCCGTAACCGAACGAGTACGGCCTGAAGCGTTTAATGGCAGACTGCGGGTCTCACACCTTGGGGAGGACTGAGCGAAGTGACCGCTGGGGAGTCGAGCGGCTCGGTGGTACGGCGGATCCTGCTGGGCTCGCAACTGAGGCGCCTGAGGGAGTCGCGGGGCATCACCCGCGAGGCGGCGGGCTACTCGATCCGCGCTTCCGAATCGAAGATCAGCCGCATGGAGTTGGGACGGGTGAGCTTCAAGTCGAGGGACGTCGAGGACCTCCTCACGCTCTATGGCGTCATGGACGAGGCCGAGCGCAACGCTCTCCTCTCGCTCGCCAAGGAGGCCAACCTGACGGGCTGGTGGCACAGTTACTCCGACGTTCTGCCCGGCTGGTTCCAGACATACATCGGCCTGGAGGGCGCCGCCTCCCTCATCCGCGTCTATGAAGTCCAGTTCATCAACGGCCTGTTGCAGACCGAGGCGTACGCCCACGCGGTCGTCGAGCGCGGCATGAAGGCCGCCGCCGCAGGCAAGGCGGGTGGAGGCGGCCGGTCCGGCCGCTCCGGCCGTGGCGGCCGGATCAACCAGGCGGACGTAGACCGGCGGGTGGCCCTGCGCCTGGAGCGCCAGAAGCTGCTCGTCTCCGAGCGCGCGCCGCGCTTCCAGTGCATCCTCGACGAGGCCGCGCTGCGACGGCCGTACGGAGACCGGGAAGTGATGCGCGGTCAGATCCAGCACCTGATCGACATCTCCGAGCGCCCGAATGTGACGCTGCAGGTCATGCCGTTCACCTTCGGCGGGCACGCGGGCGAGTCCGGGGCGTTCACGATGCTCAGCTTCCCCGAGTCCGATCTGTCGGACGTGGTCTATCTGGAGCAGCTCACCGGCGCCCTGTATCTGGACAAGCGCGAAGAAGTCGCCCAGTACGAACGCGTGATGGCCGAACTGCGGGAGGACTGTCCGAATCCGGCCGACAGCCGTGACCTTCTCCGTGGTCTACTCCAACTGACGTGAATCGTCAGTAGTATGACGTGAAATCAGGTGTCTGCTCTCTGCGGCAAGGGGTCTCGCGTCATGTCCTTCTTCACCGATCTGGCTCACCAGTACATCGACGGTGAGTGGAAGGCCGGCTCCGGTTCCTGGGACATCATCGACTTCAATCCGTACAACGGGGAGAAGCTGGCGTCGATCACCGTCGCCACGGCGGACGAGGTCGACCAGGCCTACCGAGCGGCGCAGCGCGCCCAGGAGGCATGGGGCGCGACCAACCCCTATGCCCGGCGCACCGTCTTCGAGCGCGTCCTGCGCATCATCGAGGACCGCGAGGCGGAGATCACCGAGGCGATTGTCAACGAACTCGGCGGCACGCTCGTCAAGGCCGGTTTCGAACTGCACCTGGCCAAGGAGTTCCTGCGCGAGGCGATACATCTCGCGCTCGCCCCGCAGGGCCGCATACTCCCCTCGCCCGACGACACCAAGGAGAACCGCCTCTACCGCGTCCCGGTGGGCGTCGTCGGCGTCATCAGCCCCTTCAACTTCCCCTTCCTGCTGTCGATCAAGTCGGTCGCCCCGGCCATCGCGCTCGGCAACGCCGTCGTCCTGAAGCCGCACCAGAACGCGCCGGTGCTCGGCGGCAGCCTGATCGCGAAGATCTTCGAGGACGCCGGGCTGCCCCCGGGCGTCCTGAACGTCGTCATCACGGACATCGCAGAGATCGGCGACGCGCTCATCGACCACCCGGTCCCCGGCGCCATCTCCTTCACCGGCTCCGACGCCGTCGGCCGCCACGTCGCCACCGTCTGCGCCCAGACCTTCAAGCGCTGCATCCTCGAACTCGGCGGCAACAGCGCCCTGATCGTCCTGGCCGACGCGGACGTGGACTACGCCGTGGACGCGGCCGTCTTCAGCCGCTTCGTCCACCAGGGCCAGGTCTGCATGGCCGCGAACCGCATCCTCGTGGACCGCGCCGTCGAGGCCGAGTTCACCGAGAAGTTCGTCGCCAAGGTCAAGTCCCTGAAGGTCGGCGACCCGGCGTCCCCCGAGACCCACATCGGCCCGCTCATCAACTCCTCGCAGGCCGAAGGGGTTTCGTCGCTCGTCGCCCAGGCCGTCCAGGCGGGCGCCACGGCCCTGCTGCACGGCCGCACCGAGGGCAACCTGGTCGCGCCCTCCATCCTCACCGACCTCCCCGAGGACGCCCCGGTGCTGCGCCAGGAGATCTTCGGCCCGGTCGCCCTCATCCTGCCCTTCGACGGCGAGGACGAGGCCGTCCGCATCGCCAACGACACTCCGTACGGCCTGAGCGGCGCCGTCCACACCGCCGACATCGAGCGCGGCGTGAGCCTGGCCCACCGCATCAACAGCGGCATGATCCACATCAACGACGGCACGGTCCACGACGAGCCGATCGTGCCCTTCGGCGGCGAGAAGCACTCGGGCGTCGGCCGCCTCAACGGCGACGCGACGATCGAGGCGTTCACGACGCACAAGTGGATCTCCGTGCAGTACGGGCGGTCGCGCTTCCCGTTCTGACCGAAAATTCTCTCCGCCTCCCGGGCCATTGCGGACAGCACCTGTCCGCGATGGCCCGTAGCTTCTGTGGTGTCGGACAGGCCGACGGCCCGGCAGGGCGAAGAGAGGCGGACACCATGGTCACCCACGTCAACGCGGAAGCTCCCGGCGACGAGCGCGGCGCACTCATCGCCTTCGTCGAGGCGCAGCGCGGCGGCATCCGCCGCTCGGTGCTCGGCCTCAGCGACGCGCAGGCGTCCGGCCGGCCGAGCGCCAGCGAGCTGAGCCTCGCTGGCCTGGTCAAGCACGTCGCCGAGACCGAGCTGAACTGGCTGCGCCTGGCCCAGCAGAAGCCCAACGAGCGCCAGCGCACCGAGGAGACCTGGGGCGACAGCTTCCGCCTCGTCGAGGGCGAGACGCTCGCCGACGTCCTCGCGTTCTGGGCCGGGGTGGCCGCGGAGACGGACGCGTTCATCCGCGCGGTGCCGAGCCTGGACGACACCTTCCCGCTGCCGGACCAGCCGTGGTTCCCGGACGACGGCGCCGTGTCGATGCGCTGGCTGATGCTGCACCTGGTCGAGGAGATCGGGCGGCACGCCGGGCACGCCGACATCGTCAGGGAGTCGTTGGACGGCAAGACGGCCTTCGAGCTGGTGGCGATGGACCAGGGATACGCTAGTCAAAGTTGATTGGCTGTCTCGGAGAGGTGTGGTGAATGTCGGCGATCCGGCTGCTGGTCCTGGGGGCCGTCCGTCAGCACGGGCGGGCCCACGGCTACCAGGTCCGCAACGACTTGGAGTACTGGGGCGCCCACGAGTGGTCCAACGCCAAGCCGGGCTCGATCTACCACGCCTTGAAGCAGATGGCGAAGCAAGGCCTGCTGTACGAGCACGAGACCGCGCCGTCCACGGCCGGGGGCCCGCCGCGCACCGAGTACGAGATGACGGAGAAGGGCACGGAGGAGTTCCTCGACCTGCTCCGTGAGGCGCTGGTCTCGGCGTACAACCAGAAGCCCGACATGCTCTCGGCCGCGGTGGGCCTGATGGTCGACCTGCCGCGCGCCGAGGTGATCGACCTGCTGGAGCAGCGGATCCGTGGTCTGGGTGACTGGCGCGCGTCCGTCACCGAGTACTACACCCCCGAGGACGGGCCCGAACAGCTCGGCCACATCGGCGAGATCATGAACCTCTGGCTGCACCAGGCCGACACGGGCGCCACGTGGACGCGCGGCCTGATCGAGCGCATCGAGGGCGGCGCGTACACCTTCGCCGGTGAGGGTGAGCCCTTCGTCGGGGTGCTCGCGGAGGGCGAGGAGAACCCGTTCGCGACGGGGAAGCGGCACGAGGGCGACGACGCCTGAGCGCGACGACACCTGAGTGCGGTGGGCCCGAGGGCGACGACGCTTGAGCGTGGCGGCGCCTCCCGGGTGACAAGAAAATTTCTAACTAATCAAGTTTGACGAATTCGGAAGCGGGCAGTACCTTCGAGGCTCGCAAGGTAGTCAAGCTTGACTACTTGCATGGGCTGGGCAGTGGTGAACCCCGGAAGGAGTCGGATGACGGACGCGATCGTCGTCGAAGGCGCACGGAAACGGTACGGCGAGAAGCGGGCCCTGGACGGGCTCGACCTGGTGGCGGCGCGCGGCACGGTGCACGGCGTGCTCGGGCCGAACGGGGCGGGGAAGACCACGGCGGTGCGGATCATGGCCACGCTGCTCCGGGCGGACGAGGGGCGTGTGGAGATCGCCGGGTACGACGCGGGGCGGCAGGCGCACGAGGTGCGCCGCCGCATCGGTCTGCTCGGCCAGCACGCGGCCGTCGACGAGGAGCTGAGCGGCCACCAGAACCTGGAGATGTTCGGCCGCCTCTACCACCTGGGCGCACGCCACGCGCGCGTGCGGGCCGGCGAGCTCCTCGACCGCTTCGGCCTCGCGGACACCGGCCGCAAGGCGGTCAAGCAGTACAGCGGCGGCATGCGGCGCCGCCTGGACCTCGCCGCCTCACTGATCACGGATCCGGAGGTGCTGTTCCTGGACGAGCCCACGACGGGCCTCGACCCGCGCGGCCGCGCCGAGGTGTGGGACGCGGTGCGCTCCCTGGTCGGCGCGGGCACGACGGTGCTCCTGACCACGCAGTACCTCGAAGAGGCCGACCAGCTGGCCGACCGCATCTCCCTCGTCGACCACGGCAAGGTCATCGCGGAGGGCACCGCCGACGACCTGAAGGCCCAGCTCGGCGGCGACCGCATCGACGTCGTCGTGCGCGACGCGGCCGAGCTGGTGCGGGCGGCCCGGCTGCTGCCCGGCGCGTCGGACGACGCGACGGTCGACGCCGACCGGCGCCTCGTCAGCGCGCCCGTCATCGACCGCATGGATGCCCTGACCCGGGTCGTACGGGCGCTCCAGGAGGCGGGCATCGAGGCCGAGGACATCGCGGTGCGCAGGCCGACCCTGGACGAGGTGTTCCTGCGCCTCACGGGGCGCACGGAGGACCAGGAACGCACGAAGGAGGCCGTGTGAGTACGACAACCGGTACGCCGACAGCTCCGGCCGGGGCGGGCGGCTCCCGGATCGGCTGGGCCCTCACCGACTCCTGGACCATGTCCCGGCGCGAACTCGCCCACTGGGCGCGCCAGCCCGTGCAGGTCGTCGTCGGGCTCGCCTTCCCGGTGATGCTGCTGCTGATGTTCAACTACCTGATCGGCGGCGGCAAGGGCATCCAGGGCGACTACGCCGAGTTCCTGGTGCCCGGCATGTTCGCGCTGACCATGGTCTTCGGCCTGGACGCCACGATGGTCGCCGTCACCACCGACCTCAACAAGGGCGTCATCGACCGCTTCCGGTCCATGCCGATGACCAACGGGGCCGTCCTGGTGGGCCGTTCCGTCGCCGACATGCTCCAGTCCTTCGCCTCCCTCATCGTCATGATGGGCGTCGGGCTCGCCATCGGGTGGCGCTGGCACGGGTCGTTCGCCGGGGTCCTCGGCGCCGTCGGGCTCCTCATGCTCCTGCGGTTCGCCATGCTGTGGCTCGGCATCTACCTCGCCATGGTCGCCGGCAAGCCCGAGCTCGTCGTGGCCGTGCAGATCCTCGTCTGGCCCGTCGGGTTCCTCTCCAACGCCTTCACCGTCCCGCAGAACATGCCCGACTGGCTCGGTGCGGCGGTCGAGTGGAACCCGATGTCCGCGGCCGCCACGGCCGTCCGTGACCTCTTCGGCAACGACCCCGGCGTGACCGGCACGTCCTGGGCCGCCGACCACGCCGAACTCCTGGCGGTCGCCTGGCCCCTGGCCCTGGTGGGCGTGTTCCTGCCGCTGGCGGTACGGAGGTTCGGGGCGCTGAGCAAGTAGGACGCGGGGCGGCCCTGCGGGGCATTCCCCAATCCCGCCCCTTCCCGAAACCGGGGGCTGCCGCCCCCTGGACCCCCGCTGTCGGCGCTTCGCGCCTCGTCCTCAAACGCCGGACGGGCTGAAACCTTGCCGCACCGGCGAGATATACAGCCCCTCCGGCGTTTGAGGAGCGGGGTCTGGGGGCGGAGCCCCCCACGCGGCGGAGCCGCAAATCGACACAGCCGGGAAGGGGCGGGCTTGGGGAGCCCCCGGCAGGGCCCCCACCCCTAGTGATGAAACCCCGTAGCAACCCCCCGATCCCGCGTAAGCGGATGCGGCTGCTTCCGCAGCTCCGGGAGGAGTCGGACCAGGTCCTCCACGAAGAGCTGCGCGAGGTCGGAGGAGAAGCCGTTGCGGCAGACGACCCGCAGCACGGCCAGGTCCTCACGGTGCGCCGGAAACGTATAGGCGGGCACCAACCACCCCCGCTCCCGCAACCGCCGAGCGACATCGAAGACGTCGAAGGCGCCCACGCCCGCATCCGTGGTGAAGGCGAAAACGGGCAACTCGTCCCCCCGGGTGAGCAGTTGGAAGTCCCCCAGAGCCTCGATCCGGGTGGCGAGCCCCCGGGCGACGTCCCGGGAGGCCTGCTGGACGGCCCGGAAGCCCTCCCGCCCGAGCCGCAGGAAGGTGTAGTACTGGGCGACGACCTGCGCCCCGGGCCGGGAGAAGTTGAGCGCGAACGTGGGCATGTCCCCACCGAGATAGTTGACGCGGAAGACCAGTTCGTCGGGCAGCTCGGCGGGCGTACGCCACAGCGCCCACCCGACACCGGGGTAGACGAGCCCGTACTTGTGCCCGGAGGTGTTGATCGACGAGACGCGAGGAAGCCGGAAGTCCCAGACGAGGTCCTCGTCGAGGAAGGGCGCGACCATCGCCCCGGAGGCCCCGTCGACGTGGACGGGGATGTCGAGCCCGGTCCGCTCCTGGAGGGCGTCGAGCGCCGCGCAGACGTCGGCCACGGGTTCGTAGGAGCCGTCGAAGGTGGAGCCGAGGACGGCGACGACGCCGATGGTGTTCTCGTCGCAGAGCGCGGCGGCGGCCTCGGCGGAGAGGTGGAACCGGTCGCCCTCCATGGGCACCTGCCGCGCCTCGACCTCCCAGAACTCGCAGAACTTCTCCCAGCAGACCTGCACGTTGACGCCCATGACGAGATTGGGCCGGGCCTCGCGGGAGGGGTAGCGGTCGGCGTTGCGGCGCGCCCAGCGGCGCTTGAGCGCCATCCCGGCGAGCATGCAGGCCTCGCTGGAGCCGGTGGTGGAGCAGCCGACGGCCGTCGCGGGGTCGGGGGCGTGCCACAGGTCGGCGAGCATCGCGACGCAGCGCCGCTCCAGCTCGGCCGTGCGCGGGTACTCGTCCTTGTCGATCATGTTCTTGTCCCGGCACTCCGCCATCAGGACCCCGGCCTGCGGCTCCATCCAGGTGGTGACGAAGGTGGCGAGGTTGAGGCGGGAGTTCCCGTCCAGCATGAGTTCGTCGTGGACGAGCTGGTACGCGGTCATGGGGGGCAGGGGCCCGTCGGGGAGCCGGTGCTTCGGCGGGGCCTGGGTCATGCCGCCGACGGGGTTCGCCTCGCCGTAGAACGGGTTCACCGAGAGGGACCGGTCGTCGGGCCGGTCGGGGCCGTGATGGAGGGGCATCGAGGATCCTTCCGGCCGAGGCTCGGGTGCTGTCCCTTTCGGGAGGATATGGCCGAGCCTTTGGGCTTGCACCTCACGTGACGTGAGGACTCAGGCTGGGACGCGTACCGAGCAGGAGAGGGCGGAAACCATGAGCTACTCCGTGGGACAGGTCGCCGGTTTCGCCGGGGTCACGGTGCGCACGCTGCACCACTACGACGAGATCGGCCTGCTCGCGCCCAGCGAGCGCAGCCACGCGGGCCACCGGCGCTACAGCGACGATGACCTGGACCGGCTGCAGCAGATTCGGTTCTACCGGGAGCTCGGCTTCCCCCTCGACCAGGTCGCGACCCTGCTCGACGACCCGGACGCGGACCCGCGCGCGCACCTGCGCCGCCAGCACGACCTGCTGTCCGCCCGGATCGCCAAGTTGCAGCAGATGGTCGCGGCCGTGGAGACCGCCATGGAGGCGAGACGCATGGGCATCAATCTCACGCCCGAGGAGAAGTTCGAGGTCTTCGGAGACTTCGATCCCGACGAGCACGCGGAGGAGGTGGAGCGCCGCTGGGGCGACACCGAGGCGTACGCCGAGTCGCAGCGCCGCACCGCCGCGTACACCAAGGAGGACTGGAAGCGGCTGACCGAGGAGCTGGACGCGATCCACGCGCGCATGGGCGACCTGCTGGCCGCCGGAGAGCCCGCGGGCTCCGCGGCGGCGATGGACGTGGCGGAGGAGCACCGCCGCTTCATCTGCTCCAGCTACTACGACTGCGCGCACGAGCTGCACAGCTGCCTCGGCGACATGTACGTGTCCGACGCCCGCTTCACGGCCACGTACGAGGCCATCCGGCCGGGCCTCGCCGTGTACATGCGTGACGCGATCCACGCGAACACCGCCCGCGCGGGCGCCGGGGGCGAGTGACCGCGCCTCCCCGGGGCCCGGGGGACGTCCCGGGCGTCCCGTGGTCCCCGGGGGGCGCGAGCTTGGCCTCAGGGTGGCTGGCGCGTCCCCCGGCTCCCGGGGGAACCTGGGGGGAACCGGTGGAACCTGCCCGCGTCACCCCGCGTTGGTAACTTTGGGCGGCGACCGATGCCATCACACCGCACGGCCCGCCCGCAGAGCCCCACCGCCGCACCCCCTCACACCCACAGGAGCCCGGAACCGTGACGACGCTTGCGCTCGGACCAAGCTGGCTGGATCCGGACTACCTGCTGAACCAGTTCGGACTCTGGGGCCTGCTCCTGATCGTCTTCGCCGAGTCGGGCCTGCTCATCGGCTTCTTCCTGCCCGGCGACTCGCTCCTGTTCACCACGGGTCTGCTGATCACGACGAACAAGCTGGACACCCCGCTGTGGCTGGCCTGCATCCTGATCGTCATCGCCGCGATCCTCGGCGACCAGGCGGGCTATCTCTTCGGCAAGAAGGTCGGCCCGTCGCTGTTCAACCGCCCGGACTCCAAGCTCTTCAAGCAGGAGAACGTGGTCAAGGCGCATGAGTTCTTCGAGAAGCACGGCCCGAAGTCCCTGGTCCTGGCCCGCTTCGTGCCGATCGTGCGGACGTTCACGCCGATCATCGCGGGCGTCAGCGGCATGCGGTACCGCTCGTTCATCACGTTCAACGTCATCGGCGGCGTCCTGTGGGGCGCGGGCGTCACGCTGCTCGGCGCCTGGCTCGGCAAGCACGAGTTCGTCCACAAGAACATCGAGGCGATCCTGATCCTGATCGTCCTCATCTCGGTGGTCCCGATCATCATCGAGTTCCTGCGGGCCCGCTCCAAGGGCAAGAAGGAGGCCGCGCAGGCCCCGGCCCGGGCCGCGCGGTCCCAGGAGGACGGCCCGGCGGACGGCGGCCGCCAGTTCCAGGCCCAGCAGCCCCAGTCGCCGTACCCGGGCCAGCAGGGACAGTACGGCGGCCAGGGCGATCAGTACGGCGGCCACAGGGACGCCCAGCAGTTCCAGGCGCAGCAGCCCTCGTACCCGTACCAGGGCCAGCAGGGACAGTACGACGGCCGGCAGCCCCAGCAGCAGTACGGCGCCCCCGCGGGCGGCGGCCAGTACCAGGGCCAGTACGACCAGCAGCAGTACGGCTCGCAGTACGGCGGCCAGGCACCCGACCAGCAGCACTATCAGGGCCAGTACGGCGACCAGCAGTACGCGGGCCAGTACGCCGACCCCGCCGACCCCGGTCAGTACCAGCCCCAGCAGCCCCAGCACCCGGACCACCAGACGCAGTACCTGGGACAGCAGCAGTACCCGGACCACCAGACCCAGTACCTGGGCCGCCAGCAGCCCCCGTACCCCGAGGAGCCCGACCAGCAGGGCCGGAACGGGTACTAGGCCGACCCGGCCGGAGCGTACGAGAAGAAGCCCTAGAAGCCGCGCGTCCGCTTGGCCGCGCGGCGGCCCTTCTGGCCCCCGGCCACCCGCGGCGCCTTGAGGAACAGCCGGGACAGCTCGCCGCCCAGGTTCACGCCGATCGCGATGGCGAGGGCCAGGGCCGCCGCCTTGGAGAGCGAGGCGAGCCCCGGGTTGAGGTTGTTCCGGGCGATCTCAAGAAGCCCGAAGTACGTGGCGCTACCGGGCAGGAGCGGCCCGATCGCCGCCGTCACGTACGGCAGCGCGGACGCGAACCGGTAGCGCGACAGGAGCTGGCCGAACAGGCCCACGAGCCCGGCCGCGACCGCCGTCGCCGCCACCGGTGAGATGCCCCCGGTGCGGGCGAGGGCACCGAACACGATCCAGGCCACCCCGCCGTTCAGCGTCACCAGGAGCACGGTGGAACGTTCCTGCTGGAGCAGGATGGCGAAGGCCAGGCTCAGCGACATGGACGCGAGGATCTGGATCCACGGCCGGTCGGAGGAGTGGATCGACGTCTCCGGGTTGAGGCCCGCGTCCAGCGTCACGCCCAGATAGAGCACCATCAGGACGCCGCAGACGATCCCGACGATCAGATACCCGACCTCAAGGAGGCGGGCGGCGGCGGTGATGTAGTAGCCGGTCAGGCCGTCCTGCACGCCCGCGACGAGCGCCCGCCCGGGGATCAGCGCGAACAGACCACCGGTGATCACTGCGGACGCCTTCACGTCCGGCAGGTCGAGCAGACTGATCGCCACACCCATCGCGGCCGGGGGCATCGCCGCGACCACGAACTGGTAGAACTCCGGCAGCCCGCGCCCCGCGCACAGCCACGCGAGCCGGTCGCCCAGCATCGCGCCGAGCGCGGCCGCCACGAACACCAGGACGTCACCGCCGACCAGCACGGACGCCGAACCGGCGAGCAGCCCGGCCGCGGCCGTCAGCGCCCAGCCCGGGTAGGGGTGCCGGTTGCGGCGGAGCTCCGCGAGGCGCCGGTAGGCCTCCTCCAGGGAGATGTCGACGTCTTCGGAGCTGATGTCGTCCACGAGCCGGTAGACGGCCGACAGACGCGTGTAGTCGGTGCCCCGGCGGCGTACCGTGCGCGACGCCGTCACCGGGTCGTCCACGAGGGAGGGCTGGTACGAGATCGCGATCAGCGTGAACGTGACGTTCGGCTCGCAGCGGTCCAGGCCGTAGGAGTGCGTGACGGCGAACATCGCCGCCTCCACGTCCTCCGCGCCCTCACCGCCCGCGAGCAGCAGCTCCCCGATGCGCAGGGTGAGGTCCAGGACGCGCGGCACGGCGCGCCCCTCGTCGTCCTCGTGCCGCTGCGTCGGCTCCGGCGCCGGGCGCTCGGCCACCGGCGTGCGCAGGATCGTGCGCATCCGGTCCTGCCACGGCGCCTCCTTGACCAGCCGGACCACGGGGATCCCGCCGGGCGGGGTGAAGGCGGGCGGCTGCTGGGCGTCGTACGAAGGAGGTGGCGTGAACGCCGAGGACTCCTTGTCCTCGGGCAGCTGCGGGATCCGCAGACCCGTCGGGATCGTGAACTCCGACGACGGGTGGTCCTCCTCCGGTGCGGTCGCCTGGTCGACACCGCCGACGGGGGCGAAGGCGCTGTGCGCCTCGTCCGACTGCGGCTTGCGGTCCTCCTCCACCTCTGCCACGGGGTGATGCCTCGTTCCTGTGTACGTACGTGTGTGCGCACCCTACGTACGTCAGTATGCGCACGAGGCACGCGAGTATGCGCACGCATCTGTCGGCGCACGCGAACGGGCCGCGTGCCCCCTCGGAGAGGTCACGCGGCCCGTCGGCGAGGCTGGGGCTCAGTGGCCGCCGTGGGCCTCGAAGCGCTTGTACGAGGCCTCGATCTCGGCCTCGGCGTCGGTGCGGCCGACCCAGTCGGCGCCCTCGACGGACTTGCCGGGCTCCAGGTCCTTGTAGACCTCGAAGAAGTGCTGGATCTCCAGGCGGTCGAACTCGGAGACGTGGTGGATGTCGCGCAGGTGCTCCACGCGCGGGTCCGACGCGGGGACGCAGAGCAGCTTGTCGTCGCCGCCGGCCTCGTCCGTCATGCGGAACATGCCGATCGCGCGGCACTTGATGAGGCAGCCCGGGAAGGTCGGCTCGTCAAGAATGACCAGTGCGTCCAGCGGGTCGCCGTCCTCGCCGAGGGTGTTCTCGACGAAGCCGTAGTCCGCCGGGTAGCTGGTGGACGTGAAGAGTCGACGGTCCAGGCGGATACGGCCGGTCTCGTGGTCGACCTCGTACTTGTTCCGCGAACCCTTCGGAATCTCGATGGTGACGTCGAACTCCACGGGTGGCTCCTCCATGATCAGCACATACTTCGGGTGGTTAAGTGTCCCTCACGCAGATGTGTGATCGCGAAAGGGGCAGGTCGTCGTGGACGAGCGCAAGCCTTGGCAGCAGCCTGAAAAGCTGCTGCAGCTTCTGAGGCGGCTTGCCGTCAAGCCTCCCGCGAAACTCAGGACCTGGCAGCTCACGGCGGCATCGGCCGCCGTCGGCCTTGTCGTCGCGGCCGTGGCGATCGCCGCGGCCGGCCCCTGGGACTCCTCCGGCCAGCGTACGGCCGAGCGGGACCTGGCGGCTTCCCGGGAAGCCGGGGGTGGCGCAGATCACGCCGGTGGTGCCGGTGGCGGGGCCCCGAACGCGGCCCCGAGCGCGCCCTCCGTACTCGCCGGACTCGGCCGCTCCGCCCGCAAGGCGCCGGAGACCGGCGGCAGGCGGCTCGCGGACGTCCTGCGCCCCCTCATGGACGACAAGAAGCTCGGCCCCGAGCGGTCCGGTGTGGTCGTGGACGTGGCCACGGGCAAGCGTCTGTACGGCAAGGGCTCGGGCCGGGGCCTGACGCCCGCGTCGACCACGAAGATCGCCACGGCGGTCGCGGCGCTCTCGGCCCTCGGCCCCGACCACCGCCTCACCACGAAGACGGTCATCGGCCGTGACTCCCGCGACGTCGTCCTCGTAGGCGGCGGCGACCCGACCCTGACCGCCCGCGGCGAGGGCCGGTACGTCGACGAGTCCGCCAGCCTGCGCGAGCTCGCCGACGACACGGCGAAGGCCCTCAAGAAGCGCGGCGCCGACCAGGACGTCTCCCTGTCGTACGACACCTCCCGCTACTCCGGGCCGCCGCAGCACCCCATCGGCCCGAACGAGAACATCGCCCCCGTCAGCGCCCTGATGGCCGACGAGGGCCGCCTCGACGACTCCTCATCGGGGCCCGCCGCGCGCACCGCCGAGCCCGCGCGGGACGCGGCGCACAACTTCGCCAACCTGCTGCGCGAACGCGGCATCGGCCTCAAGGCCGACCCGAAGTCCGGCAGGGCCCCCGAGGAGGCCGCCGAGCTGGCCCGGACCCGGTCGCAGCCGATGTCCGCCCTCGTCGAGCGGATGCTGACGCACAGCGACAACGACATCGCCGAGGCCCTCGCCCGCGAGACCGCGGTGGCCGGGGGCGAGCCCGCCAGCTTCAAGGGGGCGTCCCGGGCGGTACGGGCGCGGCTCGACAAGCTCGGACTGCCCCTCGACGGCGCCGAGTTCGCCGACGGCAGCGGCCTCGACCGCGACGACCGGCTCTCCGCGAGGCTCCTCGCCGCCCTCCTCAAGCACGCGGCAGGCCCCGGCCGGCCCGAACTGCGCTCCGTGGTGACGGGCCTGCCCGTCGCCGGCTTCACCGGCACCCTCGTCAACCGCTACCCCGACGCCTCCGCGGGCACCGGAGTGGTCCGCGCCAAGACCGGCACCCTCACCGGCGTCAACAGCCTCGCCGGCACAGTGGTGGACCCCGACGGCCGCCTCCTGGCCTTCGCCTTCATGACCACGGGGACGACGGATCCCCAGGGCGCCCAGTCGGCACTGGACGCGATGGCGTCGGCACTGGCGGGCCGGGACGCCTAGCCCGAGTCCGACGGCGCCATGACGACGGGGGAGGGGCACCCCACAGGCCGACCCCACCGCGCCGGACGGCGGCAACCCCACCCACCCCGGGGGCACCGACCCCGACCCGTCCGGTGGGACAACGGCGCCCCCAACCCCGTACGCGGGCGCAGCCAACCACGTACCGTTGACGCATGACGAGCCTCGGTGGTGCGGAGATGGTCGACTGGAATCTCGCGGTGGCGACCGCGACCCGGCTCGTGCGGCCGGGCCCGGAGGTGAGCCGGGACGAGGCCCGCGCGGTCGTCGCGGAGCTCCGCAAGCACGCCAAGTCCTCGGAGGCGCACGTCCGTTCGTTCACGAGGATGGGCACGGAGGACACCCACGACACCCCCGTCCTGGTCGTGGACCGCGCGGGCTGGGTCCGCGCGAACGTGGCGGGCTTCAGGGAGGTGCTCAAGCCGCTCCTGGAGAAGATGAAGGACCGCAGGGGCGGCGGCCCGGGCGGCGCGGTCCTGGGCGCGGTCGGCGGCAAGGTGACGGGCGTGGAGCTGGGCATGCTCCTGTCCTTCCTGGCGTCGCGCGTCCTCGGCCAGTACGAGACCTTCGCCCCGGCGACCCGCGAACTCCCCGCGGGCGGCAACGGCGGCGGCCGCCTCCTCCTGGTGGCACCGAACATCGTCCACGTGGAGCGCGAACTGGACGTGGACCCGCACGACTTCAGGCTCTGGGTGTGCCTGCACGAGGAGACGCACCGCACCCAGTTCTCGTCCGTGCCGTGGCTGCGCGACCACCTGGAGGGCGAGATCCAGTCGTTCCTCGGCGAGACCGAGGTCGACCCGATGACCGTCCTCGAACGCGTCCGCGAGGCCGCGCAGAGCCTGGCGGGCGGCCGCACGGACGGCGCGGACGACGACGGCGACAGCGGCCGCACGTTCGTGGAGCTCGTCCAGACCCCGGCCCAGCGCGAGATCCTGGCCCGCCTGACCGCGGTGATGTCCCTGCTCGAAGGGCACGCGGACTACGTGATGGACGGCGTCGGCCCCGACGTCGTACCGTCCGTGACCGAGATCAGGGAGAAGTTCAAGGAGCGCCGCCAGCGCGGCGCGAGCCGCCTGGACCAGGCGCTGCGCAAGCTCCTCGGCCTCGACGCCAAGCTGCGGCAGTACCGCGACGGCGAGCGGTTCGTGCGGGCGGTCGTGGAGGAGGTCGGCATGGACGGCTTCAACCGCGTGTGGACTTCCCCGAACACGCTTCCCACCAAGGCGGAGATCGCCAAACCGGCGGACTGGGTCGCGCGGGTGCACCGTAAGGCAGACTGAGCGAACAGACGCGGCCGACGGCAGGAGAACGCCCCCGCAATCACCCGTCCGAGGGACCGTGAGCCATGGGTAGGCGTGCAATGCTCGGGTAACGGCTCGGTTCTGTCACCATCGACACACTCTGAGTGACTGAACTGAGGCTCACCCCCCGAACTTCACGAAGGGAACCAACCGGAATGGGTCCCCATCCTGCGGTCGCGGCGATACGCCTGGCGGTCCGCCGCGTACTTCACGACGTACTGACCGACGTAGCCACCCGGCGCACCCTCACCCCGCACCCCGCCGCCCCCCACCTCCCGCACGAGCCGCCCCCGCCGCTCGTGCTCGTGGCGTGCTCCGGCGGCGCCGACTCCATGGCGCTCGCCTCCGCACTGGCCTTCGAAGCCCCCAAGCTCGGCATCCGAGCCGGCGCGGTGACCGTCGACCACGGCCTGCAGCCCGGCTCCGACCTGCGCGCCGCCGAGGTCGTCACCCGCATGACCGCGCTCGGCCTCGACCCCGTCGAGTCCCTGGTGGTGCACGTCGGCCGCGACGGCGGCCCCGAGGCCGCCGCCCGCGACGCGAGGTACGCGGCCCTCGACGACGCCGCCGAGCGCCACGACGCCGCCGCCGTCCTGCTCGGCCACACCCGCGACGACCAGGCCGAGACGGTTCTGCTCGGCCTCGCCCGCGGCTCCGGCATCCGCTCCCTGTCGGGCATGGCCGCGGTCTCCGGGGCCGGTGGCCGCTATCGCAGGCCGTTCCTGCACCTGGACCGCCAGACCGCCCGCAAGGCCTGCATGGTGCAGTCCCTGCCGGTCTGGGACGACCCGCACAACGCCGACCCCGCCTACACCCGCTCCCGGCTGCGGCACGAAGGCCTGCCCGCCCTGGAGAAGGCGCTCGGCAAGGGCGTCGTGGAAGCCCTCGCGCGCACCGCGCAGCTCTCCCGCGACGACGCGGACGCCCTCGACGCCTGGGCCGCCCAGGCCGAGTCGTCCGTGCGGGACGCCGGGGGCCTCCTGGAGTGCGCGAAGCTCTTCGCGCTGCCGCCCGCGGTGCGCCGCCGCATCGTGCGCCGCGCGGCCATCGAGGCGGGCGCCCCGGCCGGCGCGCTGTTCGCCCGGCACATCGAAGAGGTGGACCGGCTGATCACCGGCTGGCGCGGCCAGGGAGCCATCAATCTCCCGGGCAAAGTCGTCGCACAGCGGCAGGGTGGCAGACTGGTCATCCGGCAAGGCTGACTGGGGAGCGTTTTCCCGACCGGCCGGTGGGACGACCGAAAGTGATACGGGTGGACGCGAACGACATGGGCACCGACCTTCAGTCGGTGCTCATCACCAAGGAAGAGATCGACGCGAAGCTGGCCGAGCTGGCCGCGAAGATCGACGCGGAGTACGCGGGCAAGGACCTGCTGATCGTCGGTGTGCTCAAGGGCGCCGTGATGGTCATGGCGGACCTGGCGCGCGCGCTGTCCACGCCGCTCACGATGGACTGGATGGCGGTGTCCTCCTACGGCGCCGGTACGCAGTCCTCCGGCGTGGTCCGCATCCTCAAGGACCTGGACACCGACATCAAGGGCAAGCACGTCCTGATCGTCGAGGACATCATCGACTCCGGCCTGACGCTGTCCTGGCTGCTCTCCAACCTCGGCTCGCGCGAGCCCGCCTCGCTGAAGGTGTGCACGCTGCTGCGCAAGCCGGAGGCCGCGAAGGTCGCGATCGACGTGGAGTGGGTCGGCTTCGACATCCCGAACGAGTTCGTCGTGGGTTACGGCCTCGACTACGCCGAGAAGTACCGCAACCTCCCGTTCGTCGGAACGTTGGCTCCGCACGTGTACGGCGGCTGACTTCCCGGGAACCCTCAGCCGCGTCCCGCCGTTGGAGCATGGAGAGGCGGGTTTGCCAGCCGTCCCGTGCGGCTTCGGGTGACAATGCTGGGGTACCGTCCGAAGAACAGTCTTTATCAATCTCACTATGGCAGGAGGTACGGAGCGGCATCGCTCCGTGTGGATGGACGTGAAGCGATACTTCCGTGGGCCAGTCATGTGGATTGTGCTGGCCGTCCTTGCCGTGGTCGTGTTGATGCAGGTCGTCGGTTCGTCCGGTGGCTACAAGACGGTGGATACCGGCCAGGTCGTGCAGGCCATCGCCGACAACAAGGTCGAGTCGGCCAAGCTCACCACCGGTGACGATCACACCATCAAGGTGGAGCTCAAGGACGGCCAGAAGGTCAAGGGCAGCAGCAAGATCCAGGCGAGCTACATCGGCGACCAGGGCGTCGAGCTCGCCAAGACGCTGCAGGCCAAATACGAGGACAAGCAGATCCCGGACGGTTACACCGTCTCCCCGTCGAAGCAGAACCCCTTCGTCGGCATCCTGCTGTCCCTTCTCCCGTTCGTCCTCATCGTCGTCGTGTTCCTGTTCCTGATGAATCAGATGCAGGGCGGCGGCAGCCGAGTCATGAACTTCGGCAAGTCCAAGGCGAAGCTCATCACCAAGGACACCCCGAAGACGACGTTCGCCGACGTCGCGGGTTCCGACGAGGCCGTCGAGGAACTCCACGAGATCAAGGAGTTCCTCCAGGAGCCGGCGAAGTTCCAGGCCGTCGGCGCCAAGATCCCCAAGGGCGTGCTGCTGTACGGCCCGCCCGGTACGGGCAAGACCCTGCTCGCGCGCGCCGTCGCGGGCGAGGCGGGCGTCCCGTTCTACTCGATCTCGGGTTCCGACTTCGTCGAGATGTTCGTCGGTGTCGGTGCCTCCCGAGTGCGTGACCTCTTCGAGCAGGCCAAGGCGAACGCCCCGGCGATCGTCTTCGTCGACGAGATCGACGCCGTCGGCCGACACCGCGGTGCCGGTCTCGGCGGTGGCCACGACGAGCGCGAGCAGACGCTCAACCAGCTGCTGGTCGAGATGGACGGCTTCGACGTGAAGGGCGGCGTCATCCTGATCGCCGCCACGAACCGCCCGGACATCCTCGACCCGGCGCTCCTGCGCCCCGGCCGCTTCGACCGGCAGATCGCCGTCGACCGCCCGGACATGCAGGGCCGTCTGGAGATCCTCAAGGTTCACCAGAAGGGCAAGCCGGTCGCCCCGGACGTCGACCTGGGCGCGGTCGCCCGTCGCACGCCGGGCTTCACGGGCGCCGACCTGTCGAACGTGCTGAACGAGGCCGCGCTGCTCACCGCGCGCAGCAACCAGAAGCTGATCGACAACCACATGCTGGACGAGGCCATCGACCGCGTCGTGGCGGGCCCGCAGAAGCGGACCCGGATCATGTCCGACAAGGAGAAGAAGATCACCGCGTACCACGAGGGCGGACACGCCCTGGTCGCGGCGGCGTCTCCGAACTCGGACCCGGTCCACAAGATCACGATCCTGTCGCGCGGCCGCGCCCTCGGCTACACCATGGTCCTGCCGGACGAGGACAAGTACTCGACCACGCGCAACGAAATGCTCGACCAGCTGGCATACATGCTGGGCGGGCGCGCGGCCGAGGAACTGGTCTTCCACGACCCGACCACCGGTGCCGCCAACGACATCGAGAAGGCCACGGCCACCGCTCGCGCGATGGTCACGCAGTACGGCATGACCGAGCGTCTGGGCGCGATCAAGTTCGGCGGCGACAACACCGAGCCGTTCCTCGGGCGCGAGATGGCGCACCAGCGGGACTACTCGGAAGAGGTCGCGGCGCTGGTCGACGAAGAGGTCAAGAAGCTCATCGAGACCGCGCACAACGAGGCCTGGGAGATCCTCGTCGAGAACCGCGACGTTCTCGACAACCTGGTCCTCCAGCTCCTGGAGCGGGAGACGCTCGGCAAGGAGGAGATCGCGGAGATCTTCGCCCCGATCGTCAAGCGCCCGGCCCGTCCGGCCTGGACGGGCTCCACCCGGCGTACGCCGTCGACACGCCCGCCGGTGCTCTCGCCGAAGGAACTGTCGCTGACGAACGGCGCGAACGGTGCCACCCCCGCGGTGACCGCCGGAGCGACCGGTGCGACCGGCACGAGCGACACCCAGTCCCTCGAGGTGGCCCCTGAGGACCGCCCCGAGAGCTGAGCAACATCCCGTCCCGGGCGCTCCACCAGGCCCGGAATGGATGCCGCGCCCCCCAGGTTCTAGCCTGGGGGGCGCGGCTCTTTTCGGCCGTCCGCAACACAGGACCCAGGAACGAGGCACAGATGACCGACCCCGTGACGCTGGACGGCGAGGGCACGATCGGTGAGTTCGACGAGAAGCGGGCCGAGAACGCCGTACGGGAGCTGCTGATCGCGGTCGGCGAGGACCCGGACCGCGAGGGCCTGCGGGAGACGCCTGGGCGGGTGGCGCGGGCCTACCGGGAGATATTCGCCGGTCTGTGGCAGACGCCCGAGGACGTTCTGACGACGACGTTCGACCTGGGCCACGACGAGATGGTCCTGGTGAAGGACATCGAGGTGATGAGCTCCTGCGAGCACCACCTCGTGCCGTTCGTCGGCGTCGCCCACGTCGGGTACATCCCGTCCTCCGACGGCAAGATCACCGGCCTGTCCAAGCTCGCCCGGCTCGTCGACGTCTACGCCCGCCGCCCGCAGGTCCAGGAGCGGCTGACCACGCAGATCGCGGACTCCCTGATGGAGATACTGGAGCCGCGCGGGGTCATCGTCGTGGTCGAGTGCGAGCACATGTGCATGACCATGCGGGGTGTCCGCAAGCCCGGCGCGAAGACGATCACGTCGGCGGTGCGGGGGCAGCTGCGGGACCCGGCGACGCGCAATGAGGCGATGAGCCTGATCATGGCGCGATAGGCGCGATAGGCGCGATAGGCGCGACAGGCGCGACAGGCGCGACAGGCGCGACAGGCGCGGCACGCGCGATCGTCAGTGGGCGTCAGCGGGTGTCTGTTCGATGCCTTGTCGGCGCCCGGGCGGTGTCGGTGTCACACGGCGGGGCTTGCCCCGCCGTGTTCGTCGTCGCTGTCCTCCGGGAGCCTGCAGACCCGCTCCAGGAAGAAGGCGGCCGCTATCACGCCGATGCCCGCGAGGACCGAGAAGCCCGCGTAGTACGCCTGGTCCCTGCGGGCGGGGATGTCCAGGAACTCCAGCATGAAGACGCCCACGCCGCCGTACATCCCGCAGACGAGGGCGGCGACCAGCGCGCTGGCCTGACCGAAGACGACCGCGCGGGCGGCCATCAGCGGCTCGACGCCCTTCGCGCCGGGCCGCCGCTCCCGCTGGGCCTTCAGACGCGCGCGCAGCGAGATCGCCGTGGCGAGCAGCACCACGGCGATCAGCGCGAGGACGATGGGCGCGGCCAGTGGCACCCGGGGCAGCGTGCCCACGGAGTCCCACAGCCGGGCCCCCGCCCAGGACAGCACTCCGGCGACGGCGAAGAGGCCTGCCAGCATCCTCACGCGCAATTGCTTCATTCCGGAGGTCGCCCCTCTTGTCCCTTGCCGTTTTTGTCGTGCCGTCGTGCCGTCGTGCCGGTGTCCTGCGCCGTCGTGCTGTGCCCGCGGCACGGAATCCGTGCGCTGTGGACCTAACGATTACTCGGGCAGCCGGAGTTCCAGGTCGACGCGCGGCGCCACGCCCTCGCGGCCGACCCCGGCGAGCAGCTCCGCGACCGGCCCGCGGCCCGCGAGCTGTGCCTCCGGCTCGACGTCGTGCCACGGGGCGAGGACGAAGGCCCGCTCGTGCGCCCGCGGGTGGGGGAGCGTCAGGACCGGGTCGTCCGACACCACGTCGGCGTACGCGACGATGTCGACGTCGATCGTGCGCGGGCCCCAGCGCTCGTCCCGGACCCGGTGGAAGGCCTCCTCGACGGCGTGCGCGCGCTCCAGGAGCGAGGCCGGGGGGAGCGTCGTCTTCACGACCACCACGGCGTTGAAGTACGACGGCTGGGAGCCGGGCTCGACGCCCCAGGGCTCGGTCTCGTACACCGGGGAGACCGCCTTGACCCGCAGGCCGGGGGTGTCCTCCAGGGCGTCGACGGCGCCCTGGAGGGTCTCCAGGCGGTTGCCCAGGTTCGAGCCGAGGGAGATCACCGCGCGCTGGGGGTTGGAGAGCGTCGTGTCGGCGGCGTCCACCTGCTCCACCACGGACGTGGGGACCGGCTGGACGGTGGGGTCGCTGTGGGGGGTCATGCGCGGCTCCGGGTGATGGTGACGGTCACGTCGTCGAACGGGACGGTGATCGGGGCGTCCGGCTTGTGGACCGTGACCTCGACCTCCAGGACGCCGTCGTGCTTCAGGCAGGCCTGGGCGATGCGCTCGGAGAGCGTCTCGATGAGGTTCACCGGCTCGCCCTCGACGACGGCCACGACCTCCTCCGCCACGATGCCGTAGTGCACGGTCTTCGCCAGGTCGTCGTCGGCCGCGGCCGCCCGGGTGTCCAGGCCGAGGACCAGGTCCACGATGAAGGTCTGGCCCTCCTCGCGTTCCCGCGGGTACACACCGTGGTGCCCGCGCGCCTTCAGGCCACGCAGCGCGACACGATCCACGCGAATCACTCCTGACAGTCGTCGGTATCGGCCGGTTCCGCCGAGTGCGGTCGGCACACCAGCCACATTCGAATCTACCTGCGAGCACCGACAGTGTTCGCCCGCGGGGCCGCCGGAGGGCCCTCCCGCGACGGTTCGCGGGTGCCCCTACCCACTCGGCGGCAACCCGCCACCACTCATGCGGGTGTCTCGTCGTCCTCTTCGTCACCGGATTCGGCAAGCACGGGTGACGCGTGGTGCGACCACAGCTTCCAGCCGTCGGCCGTGCGCCGGAACACATTCGTGGCGACCACGAGCTGCCCCACGAGCGGCCCCAGCTCGTCGCCCTCCTGCGGCGCCGGGCCCCCGCTGAGGATGTTCTCCGTGCAGGTCACCAGGGCCGTGTCACCGGCCACGCTGACGCGCAGGTCGGTGAGGAAGAACTGGATGTACTCCGTGTTGGCCATGATCAGCGCGTACGACCTGAGGACCTCGCCGCGGCCTGTCAGCACCGGCCAGCCCGGGTGCACGCAAGAGATGGCGGGCCCGTCCGAGGCCGCGTCCGCGCCGTCGTCGGCGTCGTCGGCGCTCTCGGGGTGGGCGGGGCCCCCTTCGGCCGCCGCGCCGGTGTCGTCGTCCGCGTCCTGCGGCCCGGTGTACGTCTCCGCGTCGGCGAGGTCCCCGGCGTCCAGCCACAGGTCCGACACGCCGTCGAAGTCACCGCGCTCCAAGGCCTCGTAGAAGGCGGTGTTGGCGAGCTCGACCTGCTCGACATCCGTTCGCGCGCGCGTCACTGAGCGCCCGCCTCCCCGGCCGCGCCGGTGACCGCCCGCGCGACCCGCACCGCGTCCGCCGTGGCCCGCACCTCGTGCACCCGCACCGCCCAGGCGCCCTGGTGCGCGGCGATCGCGGACACCGCGGCCGTGGCCGCGTCGCGCTCCCGCGCGGGCGGCGGCGCGCCCTCGGGGCCCGCGAGGACCCGGCCGAGGAAACGCTTGCGGGACGCGGCGACCAGGACGGGGCGGCCGAGCGTGTGCAGCCGGTCGAGGCGGGCGAGGAGGGCCAGGTCGTGTTCGGCGTCCTTGGAGAAGCCGAGGCCCGGGTCGACGACGATGCGCTCGGGGGCGATCCCGCCGTCGATGGCGGCCTCCACGCGCGCGTGGAGCTCGTCGACGACTTCGGAGACCACGTCCGCGTACACGGGCCGGGCGTGGATGTCGGTGAGGAAGCCGCGCCAGTGCATGACCACGAACGGCGCCTGGGCGGCCGCGACCGACGGCACCATGTCCGGGTCGGCGAGGCCTCCGGAGACGTCGTTCACGAGCACCGCGCCCGCGGCGAGTGCCTGCCGGGCCACCCGGGCCCGCATGGTGTCCACGGAGACCGTGACGCCCTCGGCGGCCAGGCCCCGTACGACGGGGACGACGCGCCGCAGCTCCTCGTCCTCGTCCACGCGCGGGGCGCCGGGGCGGGTCGACTCGCCGCCCACGTCGACCAGGTCGGCGCCCTGGGCGACCAGGTCGATGCCGTGCTTGACGGCGGCCGTGGTGTCGAACCACCGGCCGCCGTCGGAGAAGGAGTCGGGGGTCACGTTCACCACCCCCATGACCGCACACCGGTCCCACTGAGGCAGACCCTCGACCGTTCCCCGCCCGCGCAACGTACTCATGCCTCAAGCCTAGGCCCGAGCGGACGGCCGTTACGCCGCCCGTACCTCCCGCTCGGCGGTCTGGGCCGTCTGGTGCGGGCAGGGGCGCCGCTGCGCGATGGCACGGCGCAGGAAGCGCGGCAGGCCGAACGTCACGAATCCCTCGGCCTGCATCGCTGCGAAGCCGATCCGCGGCAGGTCGCGGCTGGAGCGGTAGACGACGAAGCGGGGCTCCCAGCGCGGCCGGAACTTCGCGTTGAACTTGTACAGCGACTCGATCTGGAACCAGCGCGACAGGAACACGAGCAGGCCGCGCCAGGCCCGCAGGACCGGGCCAGCCCCCAGCTTCTCGCCGCGCGCGAGCGCGGCCCGGAACATCGCGAAGTTCAGGGAGATCCGCTCGATGCCGAGCTTCGGCGCGGCCTGCAGGGCGGCGACGATGAGCAGCTCGTTCATGCCCGGGTCGGCTGAGCGGTCGCGGCGCATCAGCTCCAGGGACACACCGTCCTTGCCCCACGGCACGAAGTGGATGACGGCCTTCAGGTCGCCGTAGGGGCCGGGCTTCTCGTCGGCCTTGTGGGCCGTCGCTATCAGACAGTCGCCGTCGTTCGGGTCGCCGATGCGGCCGAGGGCCATGGAGAAGCCGCGCTCGGTGTCGGTTCCGCGCCAGTCCTCGGCGGCGCGCTGGATGCGCTCCAGCTCCTTCTCGCCGAGGTCACGGATGCGCCGCACGCGCGTCTCGTAGCCATTGCGCTCGATCCGCTTGACCATCTGGCGCACGTTGCGCATCGCGCGCCCGGACAGGGAGAAATCCGCGACATCCACCACCGCCTCGTCCCCGAGCTCCAGGGCGTCCAGGCCCGTCTCGCGGGTCCAGACCTCGCCGCCGGTCTCGGAGCAGCCCATGACGGCGGGCGTCCAGGAGTGCGCCTTGGCCTCGTCCATGAAGCGCTCGATGGCGCCCGGCCAGGCCTCCACGTCGCCGATCGGGTCGCCTGAGGCGAGCATCACACCGGAGACGACGCGATAGGTGACGGCGGCCTTGCCGCTGGGCGAGAACACGACGCCCTTGTCGCGGCGCAGGGCGAAGTGGCCGAGGGAGTCCCGGCCGCCGTGCTTGGCGAGCAGCTCGCGCAGCCGGCTCTCGTCGTCCTGGGTGAGCCGCGCCGCCGGGTGCTCGGGGCGGAAGGCCAGGTAGATGGTGGTGAGGGCGGTCAGCATGCCGAGGGCGCCGAGGGAGAAGCCGACGGTCCAGGAGGTGTTGCCGGTGTAGTCGACCGGCCCCTCGAAGCCGAACAGGCCGTACAGCACATGGGCGAGGCGCTCCGAGATGCTCGGGTCGCCGACGACCTTCTTCGGGTGGACGCTGACGATGACCAGGCCGAGCGCGATGGAGCCGGCGCCCAGGAGGACGAAGTTGGCAAGGGCACGCCAGCGGCTGCGCGGGTCGGGCAGCGCGGCGAACTCGCCGCGATGGCGCAGCAGCAGCGCGAGCAGCGCGAGCGAGATCGCCGCGCCGATGAAGGAGTGCCGGTACGCGAACTGCGCCACCGCGCCCGCGGGGAGCAGCACCACCGCGGCGCGCCACGCCCGGCGCTTGTGCCGCCGCAGCCCGTGCGCGAGCAGGAGCAGCAGGACGCCGCAGCTCAGCGCGAGCGCGGCCGCGAAGGGGCCGAGCGCGCCCGGCAGGACCTCCGCGAAGGTGTGCAGCCGGCTGCGCCGGAAGCGGGGGAACACACCGGCCGCGATGTTCAGCAGCGCGACGAGGGTGCAGATTCTCGCTGCGAGGACCGGGACGGCTTCGGGGCGGGGGCCGCGGAAGAACCGGCGCGGCCCCCGGTCGCTGCCGTCGTTGCCTCCTGGAACCACACCCGACATTTCCCCATCTATCCTGACAGACATCGCATCCCGTAGTTCTGCGAGAGAGCTTCCATCCGGTGCCAAAGGTGGCGTCCGGTGATATTGCGCCCTCTAGGACGGTCCTTCGGGGACACGGGTTCACTCCCGGCCGGAAAACCGGTGTAAAGCTGGCGGAAAAGGAACGTCGCTCGTCTGGAGCCGACGGTTCCGCCCCCCGGGAAGAGAACAGGCAGAAAGCGCAGGCAGGATCATCCCATGGGTCTCACGAGCAATAATGTGCTGGCACTTGCGGTAGCGCTGGCCGTGCTGCTGTTCATCGGCACGATCTGGCTGTGGCCGCGGCTCGCACGCCGCAGCTGGCGCGCCGTCACCGGCCGCGTCGGGCTGCTGCTCGCCACACAGCTGGCCGTCTTCGCGTCGGTCGGCCTCTCCGCCAACCAGGCGTTCGGCTTCTACGCCACCTGGGCCGACCTCTTCGGCCAGGAGACGGCGCAGGGCGTGGTCGTCGACCACGACGCCATGAAGGGCGAGAAGGGGCCCGTCCGGGTGGTCGACACCAAGTCCGTGGACGTACCCGGCGGCGGCATCCCCCGTGTGGGCGGACAGATCCAGAAGATCGACATCCAGGGCCGGAACTCCAGGATCGCCAGCCCGGCGTACGTGTATCTGCCGCCGGAGTACTTCCAGCCGCAGTACAAGCACCGCACGTTCCCCGCGGCCGCGGTCCTCACCGGCTACCCCGGCACCGCGGAAGCCCTGATCAAGGGCCTGCACTACCCGCAGACGGCGCACCGGCAGGTCAAGGACGGCAAGATGCAGCCGATGATCCTGGTCATGCTGCGGCCGACGGTGGCGCCGCCCCGGGACACCGAGTGCGTCGACATCCCCGGCGGCCCGCAGTCCGAGACGTTCTTCGCCAAGGACCTGCCCGACGCCATCACCGACCACTACCGGGTCGGCAAGAAGCCCGACAGCTGGGGCATCATCGGCGACTCCACGGGCGGCTACTGCGCCCTGAAGCTGGCCATGCACCACCCCGGTGTGTACGGCGCCGGAGTCGGCCTCTCCGCCTACTACAAGGCGGCCCAGGACGTGACGACGGGCAACCTGTTCCACGGGGACAAGGACCTGGAGCGGCGCGCGGACCTGATGTGGTACCTCGACCACATGCCGCCGCCCAAGACCTCCCTGCTGGTGACCACCAGCAAGAAGGGCGAGGGCAACTTCAAGGACACCAAGAAGTTCATCGACAAGGTCAAGGCGCCGACCCGTGTGTCGTCGATCACGCTGGAGAGCGGGGGCCACAACTTCAACACCTGGCGGCGTGAGATCCCGGCGTCGCTGGTGTGGATGAGCGGACGGCTGACCGGAGGGTCGGACGTGCGCTGACGCCGGGCGCCCGGTGCCGGGGGTCAGGCTCCCGGCACCGAGGCCACCGTCTCCAGCTCCACCGCGTCGCGCGGGATGTCCCGCGCGTCCGCCGCCGTCGAGCGGCGCAGCGCCTCGTGCAGCCGGGCCGGGGTCAGCACCCCGAGGAACCGGCCCTCGCTCTTCTCGTCGATGACCGCGATCCAGCCCGCGTCGTGCTGGAGCATCGTCGAGAACGCCTGCTTCAGGCTCGCGCCCACCGGCAGCCACGCCTCCATCCGGCGCGCGTGCGCGCGCACCGTGCCGGTGCCCACGCGCGCGTGCTCGGCGGAGAGCCAGCCGTGCAGGTTGTTCTCGCCGTCCAGGACGACGGCCCAGCGGGCGTCCGCGTCGAACTCCTTGGGCAGCGGGTCGTCGAGGTGCACGACGGGCGGCTGCTCCAGGTCGCCCTCCTCGATGGGGGTCACCGAAAGCCGCTTCAGACCCCGGTCCGCGCCCACGAAGTCGGCGACGTACTCGGTCGCGGGGGCGCCGAGGACGGTCGAGGGAGTGTCGAACTGCTCGATGCGGCCGTGGCCGTAGACGGCGATGCGGTCGCCGAGGCGGACGGCCTCCTCGATGTCGTGCGTGACGAAGAGCACGGTCTTGCGCACGGCCTGCTGGAGGCGGAGGAACTCGTTCTGCAGATGCTCGCGCACCACCGGGTCGACCGCGCCGAACGGCTCGTCCATCAGCAGCACGGGCGGGTCGGCCGCCAGCGCCCGGGCCACGCCGACGCGTTGGCGCTGGCCGCCGGAGAGCTGCTCGGGGTAGCGGTCGCCGAAGGTCGACGGGTCGAGGCCGACGAGGTCGAGCAGTTCGGCGGCGCGCTCGCGGGCCTTGGCGCGCTTCACGCCGAGCAGGTGCGGGACGGTCGCCGTGTTGTCCAGGACCGTCTTGTGCGGGAACAGACCGACCTGCTGGATGACATAGCCGATTCGGCGGCGGAGTTGGACGGGGTCGATTCCGGATATGTCGTCGCCGTCGAGGAATATCCGCCCGCTGGTGGGCTCGATGAGCCGGTTCACCATTTTCATCGTCGTGGTCTTGCCACAGCCCGACGGGCCGACGAGCGTGACCAGTTCACCCTCGCCCACCTCGAAGGACAGGTCGTCGACGGCCGTTGTGCCGTCCGCGTACCGCTTGGTCACGTTCTCGAACCGGATCATGATTCCCCATTGTGGCGCGTGTTCTGTGAAGGCCGTGTTGCACCGGCACGAAGAGCCTCTCGGCGTCTCGGTGATTGTCAGTGCTCGGGGTTAGGGTCGCCAGACAGCGGAACATGTGGCTTTCGGCACGTGTACGGGTGGGCATGGTGACGGGCTTTCGGGGGAGGCGGGGCGGGTGAGCAAGCGCGACTGCCTGGTGGCGAACGACTGGATCTGCGGTGAGTACGTCCGTTCCCGCAGCCAGGAATTGATCGACGCGACGGTGGAGCACGTGGCGATCACGGCTTCCTCGGTGGCGATAGGAGTGGCGGTCGCGCTGCCCCTCGCGCTGCTCGCGCGCCGCTGGCGCTTCCTCGCGGCCCCGATTCTCGGCGTGACCACGGTGCTGTACTCGATTCCGTCCCTGGCGATGTTCTCGCTGCTGCTGCCCTTCTTCGGCCTGTCCGCGTCCCTGGTCGTCACGGGCCTCGTGCTGTATTCGCTGACGATCCTCGTGCGGAACATCCTCGCGGGACTCCAGGCGGTCCCCGAAGAAGCCAGAGAAGCCGCCAAAGGGATGGGATACGGCCCGCTGCGACTGCTGTGGGAAGTGGAATTGCCTCTCGCACTTCCGGCGTTGCTCGCGGGGGTGCGGATCACGACGGTCTCCACGGTCGCCCTCACCACCGTCGGCGCCATCGTGGACTACGGCGGCCTCGGCACGCTGATCCTCGACGGCCTCGACACCCAGTTCAAGGCGCAGGTGCTCACGGCATCGGCGCTGTGCGTCGTGCTCGCCATCGCGGCCGACCTGCTGCTCCTCGCCCTCCAGCGGCTCCTGACGCCCTGGACGCGAGCTCATCGAATACGACCGGGCCGCTTCGCGCGCAAGGCGGACGCGGCCAACAGCGTGGCCAAGGTGGCTGAGCCCGTATGAACGCGATATCCGGTGCCTACGACTGGCTGACCACGTCGGCCAACTGGCAGGGCGAGAAGGGGGTGTGGCACCGGCTCGCCGAGCACCTGTACTTCAGCGGCGTGTGCCTCGCCGTGGCCTGCCTGATCGCGCTGCCGCTCGCCATGCTGCTCGGCCACATCGGCAAGGGCGGCGCGCTCGCGGTGAACATCTCCAACGTGGGCCGTGCGGTGCCCACGCTCGCCGTCCTCATCCTGCTCACGCTCACCCCGCTCGGCGAGCACGGGGACCTGCCGACGCTGATCGCGCTCGTCCTGTTCGCGGTGCCGCCGCTGCTCACCAACGCCTACATCGGCATGCGCGAGGTGGACCGGTCGGTGGTCGAGGCGGCGCGCGGCATGGGCATGAGCGGGCGGCAGCTCTTCGCACGCGTCGAACTGCCGCTGGCGTACCCGCTGATCATGGCGGGCGTCCGGTCGGCGGCGGTGCAGGTCGTCGCCACGGCGACGCTCGCCGCGATGGCGGGGGAGGGGGGCCTCGGGCGGATCATCACGGCCGGGTTCAACCTCCAGAACACCCCGCAGGTCGTCGCGGGCGCCTTCCTGGTGGCGCTGCTCGCGCTGGCCGTGGAGGGTGTCCTGGTCCTCGCCGGGTGGGTCTTCGATCCCATGCGGGGGCGGTCCCGTGTGAGCGAGTGAGTGGCGGGGCGCTCCGTGTCGGCTCCGCCCGTTCGGGCCGGGGCCCTTCTTGACGCTTGATGTGGAAACTCTCGAAATGGTGGTTCACCGATGAACAGCAGGACGCGTCGCGCGCGACGGATGGCAGGGGCGGCAGCGGCCGTCGTGGCGCTGACCGCGGGTCTCACCGCGTGCGGCGGCGACAGCCTGGAGGACGACAAGGGGTCCGACGGCGGCGGCAAGGGCGAGATCGTGGTGGGCTCGGCGCGGTTCACCGAGCAGAAGGTGCTGGCCGAGCTGTACGCGGGCGTCCTGCGCGACGCCGGGTACGACGCGTCGGTCAAGACCGTCCAGAACCGCGAGGTGTACGAGCCCGAGCTGAAGAAGGGCACCATCGACGTGGCGCCCGAATACGCGGCCACGCTCACGGAATTCCTCAACCTGAAGAAGAACGGCGCGGACGCCGATCCGGTCGCCTCCAGCGATCTCGACGCGACCTACGGTCAGCTCACCAAGCTCGCCGGGGCGCGCGGTCTGAAGGCACTCCCGGCCGGTGAGGCCGTGGACCAGAACGCCTTCGCGGTGACCGAGGATTACGCCAAGGAGCACAAGCTCAAGACGCTTTCCGATCTTGGAAAGTCCGGCGAGAAGGTCCGGATCGCCGCCGGTGACGAATGCGAGACGCGGCCGTTCTGCGCGCCCGGCCTCAAGAAGAAGTACGGCATCGACGTCTCCGGAATCGACCCCAAGGGCGTCGGCACCACCCAGTCCAAGCAGGCCGTGAAGAACGGCACGGACCAACTCGTCCTGACGACGACCACGGACGCGACGCTGAAGAACTTCGGCCTCGTGATCCTGGAGGACGACAAGAAGCTCCAGAACGCCGACAACATCCTCCCCGTGGTCAACGAGAAGTCGGCGGGCGACAAGAAGATAGCCGCCGCCCTCGCCAAGGTCACCAAGACCCTCACGACCGACGATCTCATCGAACTCAACCGCAAGGTCGACGCCGAGCGGGAGAAGGAAGCGGATGTCGCCAAGGAGTATCTGGAGTCGAAGGGGCTGATCAAGAAGTAGGCCCCCGGACGGCCCGGGCGCGCGCTCCGCGCGGTCCCGGGCCAGGCCGAACTCCGGATCCTCGGGGAGCCTTCGCGGCGGAATGCGGAAGCGGCGCGCGCCGGGTTGCGGAATCCGCGCGGAGGAGATGGAGTGACGCTTCCAGAGGAAGTGGCTCGGCGGGGTGGGGAGTTGTGGTGGGGGTACCGGGAATTTGGCGGGCGGGGCACCAGACTTCGCCTACGCGCGGTAAGTTTCTGGCCATGCCACGTGGACGTCACCGCCATTCCCCACCACTGCACAGGCTGCTTCCTCCGTCGGCGGTCGCAGGCTTCTCCCTCGTCTGCGCCGGCGGCGCCTGGATGTTCGCGGAACCAGTCGTGCTGCGCGGCCTCGTCGCCGCGGCGGCCGCGAGTGCCGTCATCGGCTCGGTCGTCATGCGCCAGTGGGACCGGTCGGCGGGCAAACGCGTCGCCGAGCTGAGCCGCGCCCGGGCGAGCGACGAGTGGCGCTACGACGAGCGCATAGCCGAGGCCGAGTCCGACCTGGAGGAGTCGCGCGAGCTGCGCTCCAAGCTGGAGGCCAAGCTGCGCTCCAAGCGGGCCGAGCTCGCGGCGCTCCGCAACGAGCACGCGGCGCTGCTGCGGCGGTACGCGACGGCGGAGACGGAGCGGGCCAGCGCCCTTGAGGGGCGGCGCCTGCTCGCCATCGAGACGGGCACCACTCCGACGCGGGCGTTGCCGCCTGGGGCGGGGGCGGAGGACGGTGAGGCGGGCGGGTCCGCTGCGGTGGACGGGGCCGCGGATGGGGCTGCTGACGGGGTTGCTGACGGGGCTGGGGATGTCGCTTCGGCTGCTGAGTCCGTGGGTTCCGGTTCGCTTGTCGAGTCCGTGGAGTCCGTGGAGTCCGTGGAGTCCGTCGAGTCTGTGGAGTCCGTCGATTCGGCTTCTTCGGGTGCGGGCGCGGTGTCCGCTGCGTCCGTCGACGTGGCTGGTTCCGTCCAGGGCTCCGAGACTTCCGGGGGCGCCCGGGTCGCGGTCCGGCCGGGGGCGAGTCCTACGCCCTCGTTGTACGGGCGCGCCAACGACGCGCTGGACCGGCTGGCGCGGGCGGGTGCGCGGCCCGCGGTGACGGAGGGCGGCCTCGACGCCGCCGAGCTCGCCGACGCCGCCGACGATGACGCCCCCGATGACGTGGACGGCGGTGACGGCCAGGGGAAGCCCGCGGCGGCCGACGGGCACGGTCACGAGCGTGCGGTCGCCGGTCACTTCGCGGTTCCCACCGCGGCGGCCGTGGTGCCGCCCACGCGGGCGCGGCGGCCCGCGGGTGAGGGCGGCTTCGACTTCTTCGGTACGAAGAGCACGTCCGCGAAGAGTGTGGCTCCGGCCGCCCTGGAGGCCGTGCAGAACGAGGACCTCGCTGACGTCGTCGGCGAGGAGGCCCTCGCGGTGCACAAGGCCGAGGCCGAGGCCGAGTTCAGGCCGTCGGACGCGGCGACGGACGCCGAGCGCGGGGTCGGTCAGGTCATCGACCTGACGGCCCACGACGAGACGGAGCAGATCGACGTGGAGGGGCTGCGCACCGCACTGCGCGCGTAGCGTTCCCCTGGTCGGGGGCGCCCTGGGTCGACCGCCGCTTGCGCGGCGGCCGATCTCCCACCCGCCCACCCGTTTCACCCGGACGCGGCGCACCCTTCGGCCCCAGCCGTGTCGCGTGCCCTCGTCCCCGGGTCGCCGCGCGCCTCCCGCCGACCCGTCTCTGCAGGACGCGGCGCACCGCAGGGCGTTGGTGGTACCGGTGCCTGCGGGGCGGAGTCGCTCCGCATTCGTGGGCCGGGGCCGTCCGGCGTCTGCGGGCCGGAGTCGCTCTGCGTCTGAGGCCGGAGTCATCCCGCGTCTGCGGGGCAGAGTCGCCGCGCGCCCGCAGGCCAAAGCCGTCCCGCGCCCGCAGGCCAAAGCCCCCGCGCGCCCGCGCCCCTCAACCCCCCGCCCCACCCACCATCCACCGATCCGGCAGCGCCTCCCGCCGCCCCGTCCGGGAGCGTTCCGCCTGGGCGCGGAGGAGTTCTGTGGCCTCCTCCGCGCTTCGTAGGCGGGCTGTGACCGTCTTGTTGGCCCCCGTGTCCACCAGCACGTCGGCTACGTCCTTGAAGCGCTCCCAGGGGCCCTGGGCCAGCCTTACGCTCTGCACCTTCGCGTGCGGGACCAGGGAGAGGCGGCGGCGGAGCAGGCCGTGGCGGGCGGCGAAGACCGCGTCGGTGACCGTGAGGCCGTAGCCGTGCCACCACACCGGGACGCACCAGGCCGCGCGTTTCGGCGGGCGGGAGAGTTCGCTCGCCGCCGGTACCCGGGCCCCGGGAAGGACCTGGGCGATCACCGACTCGGCGAGTGCGCGCGGGGCGACCGGGACCAGCACGCTGTTGGACGAACCCGCCACGTCCAGCTCGACCCGGACCCAGTCCAGGCGGCGCCACAGCATCGGCTCGACCACGTGGACCGTCTGCACGCGCCCCGGCGGCACCGTCTCGTGCGCCTTGTCGAGCAGCCCGTGGTCGATGCGCAGGCCGTCGGGCGACTCGCCCACCCGCCAGTCGTACTCCGCGATGAACCGGCCCACACTGCTCGCGAACGCCCCACCCAGCATGGGCAGCGCCGTCGCGATCACCGTCCACGCGTTGTGCGTGATCAGCCACAGCAACGTCGGCACGACGAGCGCGGCCACCAGGAGCGCCCAGGGCGCGCCGGTCAGGAGCAGCGACACGGCGAGCATGCGGGGCTCCACGTGCAGCAGGTTCCGCGCGGGCGCCTCACCGACCTCCCGGGCCGTCTCCGGGGCGAAACCGGCCGCCCGCGCGAGCAGTTCGGCGCGCAGCGTGGCAGCGTGCTTCTCGTCGAGGTAGGCCAGCTCGTCCTTCTTCTCGGTGCCGACCACGTCCAGTTTGAGCTTGGCCACGCCCACGAGGCGGGCCGCGAGCGGCTGCGTCACGTCGACGGCCTGGAGCCGGTCGAGGCGGATGTGCGCGGTGCGCCGGAACAGCAGCCCGGTGCGGATGCGCAACTCCGTGTCCGTGACCGCGAAGTGCGTGAACCACCAGCTCAGAAAGCCGTACAGGGCGCCGCCGACCACCACGGCCGTGGCGCCGAGGGTGAGCGTCGTCGCGGTCAGCTCGGACAGTCGGCGCTGGGTGCCGTCCGGGTCGTGGAAGGCCCAGCCGACGAGGATCGCGACCGGCGCCCAGGCGCGGCGCAGGGGCGTGACGGGGTGCAGACGTCGCTCTCGAATGCCTTGCGCGCCGTCTGTGTCACCTGTGCCGTCTGTGCCACCTGTGTCACCGGTGTCACCTGTGCCGCCTCTGCCGCCTGTGTCTGTGGCTCCTGTGCCGCCTGTGTCAGGTGCGGCACCTGCGGCACCTGCTTCACCAGCGGCTTCCGCAGCCTCTGCGGCTTCTGTGGCCTCTGAGGCTTCCGCAGTCTCTGCGGCTTCCCGGGCGTCGGAGCCTCCCGGCCCCCCGTCCTCCGAGGGCGGCCGCACGCCGGCGGGCGCCCCCGTCCCGTCCTGCTCCCGCTCCCGCGCCCCGCTCACAGCCCCGCCGATCGGGCCTCGCCCAGCTCCGTGAGGCGGTCGCGCAGGCGCTCGGCCTCCTGGGGGTCGAGGCCGGGGATGCGGGCGTCCGTGGCGGCCGCGGCCGTGTGCAGCTGGACGCCGGCCAGGCCGAAGTACCGCTCCACGGGGCCGGACGTGACCTCGACGAGCTGCATGCGGCCGTACGGCACGATCGTCTCCTCGCGCCACAGCACGCCCCGGCTGATGAGGAGGTCGTCGGCCCGCTCGGCGTACCGCCACGAGCGCCAGTTGCGCCCGAGCAGCACCCAGCCCCAGGCCGTGAGCGCGAGCGGCAGCGCCCCGAAGGCCGCCCACGCGGGCCCGGCGAACAGGCCGAGCAGTACGCCGAGCGCCACCCCGATCGGCACCAGCCACACCACGAGCAGCATCCGGCGCATGTTCAGCACTCCGCGCGGCAGCCCGGTCCACACGGGCGGCGTCTCGCGCTCCCCCGTGGCTCCCCCTGGCCCCGACCCCGTCCCGGTCTCCATGCCCCAAGCCTACGTACGGGATCCGACAGCGGTGCGGCCCCGCGTACGGGATCTGACCGTGGCACCGCGGCGGGCGTACGACAGACTGTGGGCATGAGCCCCACGACGGAGCACACGCCCAGCACGCGGCCGCCGCGGACGACGGAACCCGCCGAGACCACGTTCGGCATCGGCGGTGCCGCCGAGAGCACCGACATGGTGCTCAACATCGGCCCCCAGCACCCGTCCACGCACGGCGTGCTGCGCCTTCGGCTCGTCCTCGACGGCGAGCGGATCGAGCGCGCGGAGCCGGTCATCGGCTACATGCACCGCGGCGCGGAGAAGCTCTTCGAGGCGCGCGACTACCGCCAGATCGTGATGCTGGCCAACCGCCACGACTGGCTGTCGGCGTTCTCGAACGAGCTGGGCGTGGTCATGGCCGTCGAGCGGATGCTCGGCATGGAGGTGCCCGAGCGCGCGGTGTGGACGCGCACGCTCCTCGCGGAGCTGAACCGGGTCCTGAACCACCTGATGTTCCTCGGCTCGTACCCCCTGGAGCTCGGCGGCATCACCCCGGTCTTCTACGCCTTCCGGGAGCGCGAAGAGCTGCAGAACGTCATGGAGGAGATCTCCGGCGGCCGCATGCACTACATGTTCAACCGGGTCGGCGGCCTCAAGGAGGACCTGCCCGCGGGCTGGACCACGCGCGCGCGGGCGGCCGTCGCCTCGGTGCGGTCGCGCATGGACGTGTACGACCGGCTCGTGCTCGGCAACGAGATCTTCCGGGGGCGCACCCGCGGTGTGGGCGTGCTCTCCGGAGAGGCGGTGCACGCCTACGGAGTGAGCGGTCCCATCGCCCGCGCCTCCGGAGTGGACTTCGACCTGCGCCGCGACGAGCCGTATCTGGCGTACGGCGACCTGGGCGACGTCCTGAAGGTGGTGACCCGCGAGGAGGGCGACTGCCTGGCCCGCTTCGAGTGCCTCCTGGAGCAGACCCACAACGCCCTCGACCTCGCGGACGCCTGCCTGGACCGCGTCGTCGACCTCCCGCAGGGCCCGATCAACCAGCGGCTGCCGAAGGTCCTCAAGGCCCCCGAGGGCCACACGTACGCCTGGACCGAGAACCCCCTCGGCATCAACGGCTACTACCTGGTGTCCAAGGGCGAGAAGACCCCGTACCGCCTGAAGCTGCGCTCCGCCTCGTACAACAACATCCAGGCCCTCGCGGAGCTCCTGCCGGGGCAGCTCGTCGCCGACATGGTGGCGATCCTGGGGTCGCTGTTCTTCGTGGTCGGCGACATCGACAAGTAGTCGTCGATAAGTAGTCGTCGGCAAGTGGTCATCGGCAAGTAGTCGTCGGTTAGTGGTCATCGACACGTAGTCAGGGTGTGAGTACGTCCCCCAAGGGCATGTCGACCGGCTGCGTCAGCCAGGCGAAGTCGCCGAGGCCGCCCGCCGCCGTCAGCTCCGCCGCCTCGCCCGCGCGGGCCAGGGCCCGTACGTAGCCCGCCGGGTCGCTGGAGGCGAGGGCCAGGGGCGGGCGGTCGCCGGAGACCCCAAGGGCGCGCAGGGCGGCGCGCTGGGTGAGCAGCAGGGCGTCGGGCAGGGCGCACGCGTCCAGGGCGACGTGCGCGGTGATGTCGCGGCTGCCGTCCGGGACGGGCGGCTCCTCGCGGCCCGCGCGAAAGCCCGTCAACGTACCGAAGGGCGGCCGGTCGGCGCGGGTGTGGGCGTAGTCGACGGCGACCGCGAGGCCGCGTGTGAGCGTCGCGAGGGCCGCCGTCCACGCCTCGTCCCGGGGGCGGCCGATCTCCGCGCGCAGGCCCGCCTCCGGGCCGAGCGGCCACCAGCGCGCGAGCCACGCGGCGTCGGGCCCCGCCACGGGCTCGCCGAGCTCCTCGGTGCCGTCGGCGTGCACGAGGACCCGGCGCACCGCCCCGTCGGGGGCCCGCTCGGCCACGTCCAGGGGGACGTTGTCGAGCCACTCGTTGGCGAAGAGCAGGCCGGTCACGCCGGCCGGGGGCTCCGCGCGCCACTCGATCACCGGGTCGATGCCCTCGGGGCGCTCGGCGCGCTCCACCGCGTACGCGCGCGTGCGTGCCGCCACGTCCGCGGGCAGCGCCGCGAGGACGCCCGCCGTCAGCTCGCCGCGGCCCGCGCCCATGTCCACGAACGCCAGCTCCCCGGGGTGCCCCAGCGCCGCGTCGACGCGGCACAGGAGCCGGGCCACGGCGGCCGAGAACAGGGGCGAGGCGTGCACGGAGGTGCGGAAGTGGCCCGCGGGTCCCTCCGGGCGCCGGTAGAAGCCCTCCGGGCCGTACAGCGCCTCCTCCATGGCTTCCCGCCAGGCGCGCGGCGCGCCTTCTGGCGCTCGCGGCGCTCCCCGTGCCTCATTCGTCACAGCGAGAAGGGTAAGCGGGCCTCCACCTTGGGGAGTACGAGGCGGCCGTACGGATCGGACCTCCGGTTGACCCGAGGGGCCCGACGGGCTGCCTACGCTGGGTTACGTGCAGCGCCTCTATGACTTTCTCCGCAGACACCCGACGGGAGTCGACGCCTTCTGGGCGTTCGTCCTGTTCGGGATCTCCGGGCTTGGCGCGGTGGCCGTCGCGGAGGCTGACGGCCGCGACCCTGCCCTCGCGTCGATACCGGTCATCATCGGCCTGTGCCTCGTGGTGGCGCTGCGGCGCCGGTGGACCGACCGGATGCTGGTGCTCGCCGCCGGGATCGGCGTCCTGCAGATGGTCTTCGACGTGCCGCCCGGGCCCGCCAACTTCGCGATGCTCGTGATCATCTACACGGCGGCCGCGGACGGCCCGCGGTGGGCCTCGCGGTTCGCCCTGGTCGGAGGGCTCTCGGCGGCGCCGCTTTCGCAGCTGCGCTGGCCGGAGAGCTCGTCGGGGGTCTGGGGCAACCTCCTGTTCACGGTCTTCATGGTGGTGCCGTTCGCGCTCGCCTGGGTGCTCGGCGACTCCATCCGCACCCGCCGCGCCTACCTGGCCCAGCTGGAGGAGCGCGCGGACCGCCTGGAGAAGGAGCGCGAGGCGCAGTCCAAGGTCGCGGTCGCCGCCGAGCGCGCCCGCATCGCCCGGGAGCTGCACGACGTCGTCGCGCACAACGTCTCCGTGATGGTGGTGCAGGCCGACGGCGCCGCGTACGTCCTCGACGCGGCCCCCGACCAGGCCAAGCAGGCCCTGGCCACCATCTCGGGCACCGGCCGCCAGGCGCTCGCGGAGATGCGCAGGCTGCTCGGCGTGCTGCGCACCGGCGAGCCCGAGGAGAGCGGTGAGTACGTGCCGCAGCCGGACGTGGAACAGCTCGACGAGCTGATAGAGCAGGTGCGCGGCGCGGGCCTGCCGGTCGACTTCCGGGTGGAGGGCACCCCGCGCCCGCTGCCCAGCGGCGTCGAGCTCACCGCGTACCGCATCGTCCAGGAGGCGCTGACCAACACCCGCAAGCACGGCGGCGAGAACGCCGGGGCGAGCGTCCGGCTCGTCTACTTCGACGACGGCCTGGGGCTGCTCGTCGAGGACGACGGCAAGGGCGCACCGCACGAGCTGTACGAGGACGGCGGCGCCGACGGCAGCGGCCACGGCCTGATCGGCATGCGCGAGCGCGTCGGCATGGTCGGCGGCACCCTGGACGCGGGCCCGCGTCCGGGCGGCGGATTCCGCATCAGCGCTCTCCTTCCCCTGAAACCCGCACACTGACACCTGTCAGTACCTGACGCCGTGTACGAGTGCCCTGACAGCGCGTACGTCGGGGCACCTGCGCGCGCGTTCCGTGCGCATCCGCCGCTCCGCGCCCCCGCACCGTCCGCGATGATGGACGTACGACTGCTCCATGAAGGCCGTGAAAGGCCGTGAAGGGACTCCTTGATGTCGATCCGCGTGATGCTCGTCGACGACCAGGTGCTGCTGCGCACCGGGTTCCGGATGGTGCTCGCCGCGCAGCCGGACATGGAGGTCGTCGCGGAGGCCGGTGACGGCGTCGAGGCGCTGCAGGAGCTGCGCTCCACGGCGGTCGACGTGGTCCTGATGGACGTCCGGATGCCGAAGCTGGACGGCGTGGAGACGACGCGGCGCATCTGCGCCGCCGCCGAGCCGCCGAAGGTGCTGATCCTGACCACCTTCGACCTCGACGAGTACGCCTTCTCGGGGCTGAAGGCGGGCGCTTCCGGCTTCATGCTGAAGGACGTGCCGCCCGCCGAACTGCTCGCCGCCATCCGGGCCGTGCACAGCGGCGACGCGGTCGTCGCGCCGTCCACGACGCGGCGGCTGCTCGACCGCTTCGCCCCGATGCTGCCGGGCACCGGCAGCCAGCCGCACCACAAGGAGCTGGGGCGCCTGACCGAGCGCGAGCGCGAGGTCATGGTGCTCGTCGCCCAGGGCCTCTCGAACGGCGAGATCGCGGCGCGGCTCGTGCTGTCCGAGGCGACCGTGAAGACGCATGTGGGCCGCATCCTCACCAAGCTCGGGCTGCGCGACCGGGTGCAGGTGGTGGTGCTGGCCTACGAGACGGGGCTCGTGCGGGCCGGGGGCGGGACGGGCTGACCCCGCGCCCGGGCGGCGTGCCGGGTGGCGTCAGCGCAGGACGCCCTCGATGAACTCGCTGCCCAGGCGGGAGACCACACCCAGGTCGAGCTGGTGCTGCACGTACCGCCCGCGGCGGCGGGTCGTGATCAGCTCGGCCTTCTTCAGGACGCTCAGGTGCCGGGATATCTCCGGGGCCGTCATGCCGTGCGCGTCGGCCAGCTCCCCCGTGGTGTACGACCCGCGGGCCAGGTGGCGGCACAGGCGCATCCGGACCGGGTGGGACAGCGCGGCCATGCGGCGCGTGAGCTGCTCCACGGAGGCGGGGGCGGAGAGGCCCGGGGAGTTCACCGGATACGTGATCGAGGACTGCCAGCCGAACCGGTGCAGCACCAGCAGATGGGGCCAGCCGAGGCTGGTCGGCACCAGGACCAGGCCGCCCTCGCCCGTCCTGGTCTGGCCCACGGCCATCTTGTCGATGGTGATCCTGCGGGCCTCCTCGTCCAGGGTCACCGCTCCGGAGATGGCGCTCAGCGCCTCGCCCAGGCCCTTGCGGCGCAGCAGATCCGTCTTGTGCCGGGCGTCCGCGGCGAGCTGATGGCTGACCCGCGACCAGGTGTCCGCGAAGAACGCCTCGTCGCAGTCCTCCATGAGCTGCCGGAACCAGGCCCGCACGGCGGGCGGGTCGTCGAGCAGGCGCTTGGTGAACCGCACCTGGTGGTCGCCGCGGGCGGCGGCGAGATCCAGGGCGTGCCGGCGCATGTCCGGGTCGGTCAGCGGGTCCGTGGCGCGATTCGTGTCGTACGCCAGCTGGCAGGTGAACTCCAGGGCGGCGTCCACGAACTGGCGGTCCGTGAGCTTGTCCAGGAGGTCCAGCTCCTCGGCGAGGGTGGCGCCGGGGAGCGTGCTCTTGCCGGGGATGCCCGCGAACGGCGCGAAGACGTCCGAGAACGTCGTCCGCCACAGGAAGTCCGCCTCGCACATGCGGTCCGCGAGGCACGGGTCCAGGCGCGTGGAGACGGCCGTCGCCCAGCCCTGCAGCCCCGGGTGGTGACCGGGCTCGGACAGCGCGTGCAGCGCCATGCCCAGCTCGGCGAGGGGCGAGGGCACGACATGGACCCGCTCCGGCGTCAGGCCGGTGATGTCGATGCTCACGCTCATGACCCCATGGTGCACCGTGCCACTGACAACGCCGTGGCCGATTGACGACTGGCGTCAATCGGCGCGACGTGGCCTGCCGGCCGGGCGCAGGGTGGGGTTGTCGCCGTGGTCCGGCGGCTTGTCAGGGGCGCCGATGGTGTCGCCTTCTTGCGTGGCCTGGCCGTCGGCCTGTGGTGCCGTCTGTCGCGCTTCGCGCTCGTCCTCAATCGCCGGACGGGCTCAATGTGTCCCGCTGTCTAGTCGTCCTCTTCCCGCCGTCTCTTCCTCGCCTGCACCCTCTCGTGCCCGTTAAGTACTATTTCTTATGAAAGGTCTACGTCATGAGCGTCACCCAGCAGTACCTCCTCGACAGCTACCGCGCCGCCCAGCTCGGGGAGCGGACGCCGCCCGCGCCCGGTGTCTGCGACTGGCAGGTCGTGCGGGAAGTGCGGGACTACGGGCGCTTCAACGCCGTCGTCCACGAGCGCCCCGCGCACGGGCGGTTCCGGGCCGCGCTCGGGCGGCTGCTGCGCGGTCTCAGGGGAGGCGGCGCACGAACTCCGCGACCGCTGCCCTGACGTCGTCGGGTGTCCACGCCAGGCCTGGTCCGGTCACGGTGACCTCCGTGACGGACAGGCCCGGCGGTCCTTCCGGGAACCAGCGCCAGAACAGCTGGGTCCCGGTCTCCTCGGCCTGCGTGAGCGCCGCCTCGTTCAGGACGTCGGCCTCGTACGGCAGCCAGACCTGGAACTGGTGGGTGTGCGGCGGATCGGGGTGTACGCGTGACCAGGGCACCCGTGAGGCCGTGAACCCCTCGCGCAGTGCCTGGGCGACCACGCGCGCGTGGGTGACGTATTCCGGCAGGCGCGGCAGGACCCGCTCCAGGCCGAGCAGGGCCGACACAGCGGTCGGGAACTGCTGGAACATCAGGCCGCCGTACCGGTGCCGCCAGGCGCGCGCCTCGTCGGTCAGCGCCCGTGGTCCGGCCAGCGCGGCGCCCGCGATGCCTTCGAGCGACTTGTAGAACGACACGTACACGCTGTCCGCGAGCGCCGCGATCTCCGGCAGCGGGCGGCCGAAGTGCGTTCCGCACTCCCACAGGCGCGCCCCGTCGACGTGCACGACGGCGTCCCGTTCGCGTGCCGCCGCCACCACGTCCGTGAGCTCCTGCCAGCTGGGCAGGACGAAACCGGCCTCCCGTAGCGGCAGTTCGAGCATCAGTGTCCCGAACGGCTCCTCGAAGTCGCGCACTTCGTCGGCCGTGGGGCAGCGCGGCTCGTCCGTGGGATGCACGGTACGCAGACCGCTCACTACGGAGAGGGCGCCCGCCTCGTGCACCTCCGGGTGCGAACGGGGGTGCAGGGCCACGGTCGCGTTGCCCGTACGCCCCGCCCAGCAGCGCAGCGCGACCTGCTGGGCCATCGTGCCGGTGGGGAAGAAGACGGCGTCCTCCTTGCCGAGCAGCCGCGCGACCTCGTCCTCCAGGTCGGCGACCACGCCGTCGCCGTACATGTCGCTCGTCCGGTCCGGGTCCGTGACGTCGGCGACGCCCTCGGCCAGGGCTGTGAGGCGCTCGGCCAGGGTCACGGTCATGGGGGAGCGGGTCAGGAGGCGTTCCGCGCCGCGGGCGGCGGCGATCCGGCGCGCGCGGCCGTCTCCTTCGGTGGTCTCGTCCGGTTCGGTGGGCTCGTCCGGCGCGGCGGAATCGCGTGGTTCGGCAGACTCGTCCGGCTCGGCGGGAGCGTCCGGCTTGTCGGGTGCGGTCATCCACAGATCATCGCGCGTGGTCGTACGAATGCCCACAGCCTGTGGACAGCCGACGGCGCCCCGCCGACGGATAGCGTTAGCATGACGAGAAATCGTCCGGTACCCCGAGCGGACTGGAACGGAAGGCCTCATCGCGTGAACGCATCCCACCGGCCGGAGCAGCGTCCCGAGCCCCGATCGGACCCCAGGGACCGCCCCGCGCGGCTCACTGTGGGCGTCGTCGGAGCGGGCCGTGTCGGCCCCGCGCTCGCGGCGGCGCTCCAGCTCGCCGGGCACCGCCCGGTGGCCGCCTCCGGGGTGTCCGACAGCTCCGTGCGGCGCGCCGCCGTCATGCTGCCCGACGTCCCGCTCGTCTCGCCCGCCCAGGTCCTGGAGCGCGCCGACCTGGTCCTGCTCACCGTGCCGGACGACGCCCTGCCCGGCCTGGTCGAGGGCCTCGCCGAGACGGGTGCGGTGCGCCCGGGCCAGCTCCTGGTGCACACCTCCGGGCGGTACGGCACGAAGGTCATGGAACCCGCCCTGCGCGCCGGTGGCCTGCCCCTCGCGCTGCACCCGGCGATGACGTTCACCGGCACCCACGTGGACGTACAGCGTCTGGCCGGCTGCTCCTTCGGCGTGACCGCCCCCGACGAGCTGCGGCTCGCCGCGGAGGCGCTGGTCATCGAGATGGGCGGCGAGCCCGAGTGGATCGCCGAAGAGGCCCGCCCGCTGTACCACGCGGCCCTCGCGCTCGGCTCGAACCACCTGGTCACGCTGGTCGCCGAGTCCATGGAACTGCTGCGGGACGCGGGCGTCGAGGCCCCGGACCGCATGCTCGGCCCGCTGCTTGGCGCGGCCCTCGACAACGCCCTGCGCTCCGGTGACGCGGCCCTGACCGGGCCCGTCGCGCGCGGGGACGCGGGCACGGTCGCCGCGCACGTCGCCGAGTTGCGCAAGCACGCGCCGGGGACCGTTGCCGGGTATCTGGCGATGGCCCGCGCGACCGCCGACCGCGCCCTCGCCCACGGCCTCCTCAAGCCGGAACTCGCCGAGGACCTGCTCGGGGTGCTGGCGGGCGGGGTGAGCGGGCCGGGGGGCCATGGTGGCTCCGGTCCCGGGGGTCCGGGCGGGCCGAGTGACCCGAGCGGCCCGCATGGCACCGACGGGTTCCGTGGCGATGGCCCGGACGGTTCGGAGGGCTCGGACGGCTCGGGCGATGCGAACGGAGGGGACCGATGAGCGAGGAGACGACACCTCAGCAGCCCCAGGAGCCCCAGGAGTCCGAGCAGTCCCAGGAGCCCGAGCAGCCGCAACGGCCCCAGGAGCAGCCCCAGGTGCCCCAGACACCCCAGGACGCACCCACCACCCCTGAAGCTCCCCGCGACACCACCCTCCTGCACACCGCCGCGGACCTCCGCGCCCGCCTCCGCGCCGGGCGCCGCGTCGTCGTCATGACCATGGGCGCCCTGCACGAGGGCCACGCCACGCTGGTCCGCACGGCACGGCAGGCGGCCGGTCCCGACGGCGAGGTCGTCGTCACGGTCTTCGTGAACCCGCTGCAGTTCGGCGCGGGCGAGGACCTGGACCGCTATCCGCGCACCCTCGAAGCCGACATCAAGACCGCGTCCCAGGCCGGTGCGGACGTCGTGTTCGCCCCCGCCCCGGAGGAGGTCTACCCCGGCGGCGAGCCCCAGGTCCGGGTCACCGCGGGCCCCATGGGCACCGTCCTCGAAGGGGCCACCCGCCCCGGGCACTTCGACGGCGTGCTCACCGTCGTCGCCAAGCTGCTGCACCTGACCGCGCCCGACGTGGCGCTGTTCGGCCAGAAGGACGCCCAGCAGCTCGCCGTGATCCGCCGCATGGTGCGGGACCTGAACTTCGACGTGGAGATCGTCGGCGTGCCCACGGTCCGCGAGGACGACGGCCTCGCCCGCTCCAGCCGCAACCGCTACCTGTCGCCCGAGGAGCGCCGCACCGCGCTCGCGCTGTCCCGCGCCCTGTTCGCGGGCCGCGACCGGCACGCCGCACAGGAGGCGCTGCGCGCCCGGGCCGCCCTCGCCCCCGCCACCCACGCGCGCGTGGACGGCCTCAACGCGCTGGGCGAGGCCCGCGCGGCCGCCGACGCGCACGCCGTCGCCCAGGCCGTCCCCGCGGGACCCGCGGGCCCCGCCGCCATCCGGGCCGCCGCGTTGCAGGTCCTCGACGGGGCCAGGCGGCTGCGACCGCCGCTCGTCCTGGACTACCTGGCGCTCGTCGACCCGGCCGACTTCCAGGAGATCACCCCCGGCCACCGGGGCGAGGCGATCCTGGCCGTCGCCGCCAAGGTCGGCACGACCCGCCTGATCGACAACATCCCGCTGACGTTCGGAGCCCCGGCATGAGCCCCCGCCCGTGCACAAGCCCCCGCACGAGCGCGCGCCCGTGCGACACCCCCGCCACCCGTCCGACCCGGATCGGAGCCCCCGCATGAGTGCCACTGGCATACGGCTGTACGCCCCCGCGCCCGGCTGGTCGCTCGACGCCGACGTCGTGGTCGTCGGCTCCGGAGTGGCCGGTCTGACCGCCGCCCTGCGCTGCTCGGCGGCCGGCCTGAAGACCGTCGTCGTCACCAAGGCGCGCCTGGACGACGGCTCCACGCGCTGGGCGCAGGGCGGCGTCGCGGCGGCCCTCGGCGAGGGCGACACCCCCGAACAGCACCTGGACGACACCCTCGTGGCGGGCGTGGGCCTGTGCGACGACGAGGCGGTGCGCATCCTCGTCACCGAGGGCCCCGACGCCGTACGCCGACTGATCGCGACCGGAGCCCACTTCGACGAGTCGGCCGACGGCGGCCTCGCGCTCACCCGCGAGGGCGGCCACCACCGCAGCCGCATCGCGCACGCGGGCGGCGACGCGACCGGCGCGGAGATCTCCCGCGCCCTCGTCGAGGCGGTCCGCGCGCGCGGCATACCGACGGTCGAGAACGCCCTGGTCCTCGACCTCCTGACGGACGCCGAAGGACACACGGCCGGGGTCACCCTGCACGTCATGGGGGAGGGCCAGCACGACGGCGTGGGCGCCGTCCGCGCGCCCGCCGTGGTCCTCGCCACCGGCGGCATGGGCCAGGTCTTCTCGGCGACCACCAACCCGTCCGTGTCCACGGGCGACGGCGTCGCGCTCGCCCTGCGCGCGGGCGCCGAGGTCTCCGATCTGGAGTTCGTGCAGTTCCACCCGACCGTGCTCTTCCTGGGCGCCGACGCCGAGGGCCAGCAGCCGCTCGTCTCCGAGGCGGTGCGCGGCGAGGGCGCCCACCTGGTGGACGCCGACGGCGTGCGCTTCATGGTCGGCCAGCACGAACTGGCCGAGCTGGCGCCGCGCGACATCGTCGCCAAGGGCATCACGCGCCGCATGCAGGAACGGGGCGCGGCGCACATGTACCTGGACGCCCGCCACTTCGGCGCCGACATGTGGGCGGCGCGCTTCCCGACGATCCTCGCGGCCTGCCGCAGCCACGGCATCGACCCCGTCACCGAGCCCATACCGGTCGCCCCGGCAGCCCACTACGCCTCCGGCGGCGTCCGCACCGACCCGCACGGCCGCACCACCGTGGCGGGCCTGTACGCGTGCGGGGAGGTCGCCTGCACCGGCGTGCACGGCGCGAACCGGCTGGCCTCCAACTCCCTCCTGGAGGGCCTGGTCTACGCCGAGCGCATCGTGGAGGACATCGTCGCGCGGCACGCCGACGGCACCCTCCACGCGCGCGTGCCCGCCGACCCCGAGCCCCCGCTGCGGCCCGCCCACCCGCTGCTGCCCCCGGAGGCCCGCTTCACCATCCAGCGGGTGATGACCGAGGGCGCCGGAGTGCTCCGCTCCGCCGCTTCCCTCGCCGAGGCCGCCGACCGGCTCGCCGCCGTGCACGCGGACGCGGCGGGCGCGCTCGCCGAGGACGGCAAGACCGCCGAGCCCGGCGTGGACGCCTGGGAGACCACCAACCTGCTGTGCGTCGCCCGCGTCCTGGTGGCGGCGGCAGGGCAGCGCGAGGAGACTCGTGGCTGCCACTGGCGCGAGGACCACGCGGAGCGCGACGACGCGGCGTGGCGCCGCCACATCGTCGTCCGGCTGAACCCCGACAGGACCCTCGACATCCGTACCACCGACAACGCCCGTTTCCCCAGCACCCAGGAGCAGTGACCGACGTGAGCACCACCGACCTCCCCCTCGCCGACGGCACCGGCGGCTGTGGCGACGGCTGCGGCTGCGGCGACGCGGCGCACGACGCGATGGAGTGCGGCCTCGACCCGTCGCTCGCCCGGATGCTGGAGGACGCGGGCCTCGACCCCGTCCAGGTCGAGGACATCGCGCACCTCGCCATCGCCGAGGACATGGAGTTCTCGCCGGACGCCGTGGACGTCACGACGGTCGCCACGATCCCCGAGGACGCCGTGGCCACCGGCGACTTCACCGCGCGCCAGGCGGGCACCGTGGCGGGTCTGCGCGTCGCCGAGGCCGTCCTGTCCGTCGTCTGCGAGGACGAGTTCGAGGTGGAGCGGCACGTCGAGGACGGCGAGCGCGTGGAGGCCGGTGACGTGCTCCTGAGCGTCACCACCCGCACCCGCGACCTGCTGACGGCCGAGCGCAGCGCGCTGAACCTGATGTGCCGTCTGTCCGGCATCGCCACCGCCACGCGCGCGTGGGCGGACGCCCTGGAGGGCACCGGCGCCAAGGTCCGCGACACCCGCAAGACGACCCCCGGCCTGCGCTCCCTGGAGAAGTACGCGGTCCGCGCGGGTGGCGGCGTCAACCACCGCATGTCGCTCGCCGACGCGGCCCTCGTCAAGGACAACCACGTGGTCGCCGCGGGCGGCGTCGCACAGGCCTTCAAGGCCGTACGGGAGATGTTCCCGGGCGTGCCCGTCGAGGTCGAGGTGGACACCCTGCACCAGCTGCGCGAAGTCCTGGACGCGGGCGCCGACCTGATCCTCCTGGACAACTTCACGCCCGGCGAGACGGAGGAGGCCGTCGCCCTCGTCGCGGGCCGCGCCCTCCTGGAGTCCTCCGGCCGCCTCACCCTGGAGAACGCCGCGACGTACGCGCGCACGGGCGTCGACTTCCTCGCGGTGGGCGCCCTCACGCACTCGTCGCCGATCCTCGACATCGGCCTGGACCTCCGCGAAGCGCGGGTCTCCGGAGAGGCCGACAGCTGATGCTGCTCACCATCGACGTAGGCAACACGCAGACCGTCCTCGGCCTGTTCGACGGCGAGGACGTCGTCGAGCACTGGCGCATCTCCACCGACCCGCGCCGCACGGCCGACGAACTCGCCGTGCTCCTGCGGGGCCTGATGGGCATGCACCCGCTGCTCGGCGACGAACTCGGCGACGGCATCGACGGCATCGCCATCTGCGCCACCGTCCCGTCCGTCCTGCACGAGCTCCGCGAGGTCACCCGGCGCTACTACGGAGACGTGCCCGCCGTCCTCGTGGAGCCCGGCATCAAGACCGGCGTCCCGATCCTCATGGACAACCCCAAGGAGGTCGGCGCCGACCGCATCATCAACGCGGTCGCCGCGGTCGAGCTCTACGGAGGCCCCGCGATCGTCGTGGACTTCGGTACGGCGACGACGTTCGACGCGGTGTCCGCGCGCGGGGAGTACGCGGGCGGCGTCATCGCCCCCGGCATCGAGATCTCCGTGGAGGCCCTCGGCGTACGCGGCGCGCAGCTCCGCAAGATCGAGCTGGCCCGGCCGCGCAGCGTCATCGGCAAGAACACCGTGGAGGCCATGCAGGCGGGCATCCTGTACGGCTTCGCGGGCCAGGTCGACGGTGTCGTACGGCGGATGGCGCGCGAGCTGGCGGGGCCGGACGCCGACCCCGAGGACGTGACCGTGATCGCGACGGGCGGGCTCGCGCCGATGGTGCTCGGCGAGGCGTCCGTGATCGACCACCACGAGCCGTGGCTCACGCTGATCGGCCTCCGCCTCGTCTACGAACGGAACGTGTCGCGCGGCTGACCGCGCGTTTCACGCCGCCCGGTGCGGCGCCTCGACGCCAACTTCTCGCGTCCGCGGGACAACCAGCGCCCCCGTCCAAGAGTCTGTGCTGGGAGGGGTTCTGACCGGGCGTCTGGTGTGGGTGGCGGAAGAGTGTGGGGCGGATGAGGGGCAAGGCACGCCGAGGTGTCGTGACGGCGGCCGCGCTGGTGGCACTGGCGGGGGCCCCGGCGCCGGCGACGGCCGACACGGACACCTCCACGTCGGCGTCCCTGTCACTCCCGTCCCCCACCCACCCGACGACACCCCCACCGACGGTGACCCCCACACCCACGGTGACCCCCACACCCACGGTGACACCGGCCACGACCACCCCCACGGACCGCATGGCGGACACCGGGGCAGGCGTCGTCCTCTGGATAGTGGCCGCGGCAGCGGGAGCCCTGGGAATAGGCGCAGTAGCCTTCGCCACAACCCGCCGCCGCCCAGACTGACAAGCCGTGCCCCGTCCCACCCGAGGGCGACGACGAGGCAATCCCAGCCCGTCCGGCGCTTGAGGACGAGCGCGCAGCGCGACCGACGGCGCCCCCGTCCCACGGCAACGGGACACCCACAAGCACCACACCCCCCTCGTCCCCCAAGGCCCCCAGGCCACGCCCAGGTGTCCGTTAAGAGGATTTTGTTCCCCCAGCGCGTATCGTCACCCCATGCCCACGCCATACGGATCCCGGGGCGGCATGGCCTTCGGTGCGCAGGAGCTGCGAGTGCTCCGCCGTGCGCTGGCCCACGCCCTGCACCCCAGCACCGTTCGTGCCCTTGACGACCAGGCCGTGCAGGACTGCGTGCGCCTCGCCGACGACATCGACGAGGCGGTGCGCGAGGGCGCCCGGCTGCGCGCCTTCCTGGTGGCCGACCTCGCGCGCTACCGGGCGGCGCTGCCCGGCACCGCGGCCGGGTATCTGGAACTCCTGGAGGACGTGCTCGCGACCGGGTACCGGCCGGGCGCGGACGACCTCGCGGCCCTGCGCGCCCTGCGCGGCAACCCGCACGCGGCCGCGCTCCTCGACCGCTGCCGCGTTCTCGCCGAACGAGCCGTACGGGCCCGCCTCGCGGCGTCGGCGGCGGCCACGGCGAACACCGAGGCGCCCTCGCCCGAAGCCACCGACGGGACGGCACGGATCAAGCCCCGCCCCACTGTCCCCCCGTCCCGCACCCGCCTCCTCGCCCTGCCCGGCGGCCTCGCCGCCGCCGACGAGAAGAAGCCCGCGCCCCGCCCCGGCACCCCCGCGGAGCGCCCCGCCGCCCCGCAGGAGCGCCCCCGCCCCGTCCCGACACCGGCCGAGGTGTTCCCGCCCAAGCGCCCGGCCCCGCCCGCCGCCCCGTCGCAGCGCCTCGCGGCGGGCTAGCTACGCTGGGGGCATGGACTACGTCTCCGCGCTCGTGCCCCCCGTAGTGATGGCCGTGTTCTTCATCGGCCTCATCGTGACGATCGTCAAGACCCAGGGCGGCGCCAACAAGGCCAAGGAGGACGCCGCCGTCGACGCGGCGATCGCCCGCACCGAGGCCGTCCGGCAGACCACGAAGACCAGCGACACCTGAGCGACCGCCGCTCCGCGGCCCCCTGAGCCCCTGCCGGGGCGCGGGGCGCCGCCCCGGCGCACGACTCCACCGAGTCGTGCGCCCTTTTTGTTGCGGAAATGACCGGTATGCCACGTCCATCACGCCATTGCTGACCTCGCCCACTATTGTTCAGCTGTGCCTCGCCCCTTGGGAGAACTCGAAGACGCAGTGATGACGCGGGTGTGGAAGTGGAACCGCCCCGTGACCGTTCGAGAAGTCCTGGAAGACCTTCAGCAGGAACGGTCCATCGCGTACACGACGGTCATGACCGTTTTGGACAATCTCCATCAGAAGGGCTGGGTGCGCCGCGAAGCGGAAGGCCGGGCCTATCGATATGAGGCGGTCTCCACGCGGGCCGCGTATGCCGCCGCACTGATGAACGACGCCTGGTCGCAGAGTGACAACCCGGCGGCGGCTCTCGTCGCCTTCTTCGGCATGATGTCGCCGTCGCAGCGGGAAGCGCTCAGCGACGCCGTTCGCATGGTGGAAGGCGACACGGTTCGCAGGGAAGACGAAGCGGATCGCAAGGCCGAAGCCGAAGCGGATCGCATGGCCGAGGCGGCGAAACACGGACCGGGAGGCCCAGGAGGCCTGGAAGGGCCGGAGAACCCCGGCGGCCCCGGGGCCGGGCCCGAACGATAGCGTCCGCTCATGCCAGCACAGCCCGACGAACTCCCCCCGGCGCCCGGCGAACTCGGGGCGCACGGCACGCTCCCGGCAAATGGCGTCTCCGTGCGCAGGGCCCGCACCGCCGATGTGCCCGCCGTCCGGGACCTGCTGGACTCGTACGTCCGCAGGCGCGTCCTGCTCGACAAAGCGACCGTCACACTTTACGAGGACATCCAGGAGTTCTGGGTCGCGGAACGCGCGGACGGCAACGGCAATGGGACGACGGTGGTCGGCTGCGGCGCGTTGCACGTGATGTGGGAAGACCTCGCCGAAGTACGGACGCTCGCGGTGAATCCACAGGTCAAGGGCGCGGGCGTGGGTCATCAGCTGCTCGGAAAGCTGCTTGAGACCGCGCGTTGGCTCGGTGTCCGGCGGGTATTCTGCCTCACCTTCGAAGTCGACTTCTTCGCCAAGCACGGCTTCGTGGAGATCGGCGAGACGCCCGTCGATACCGTCGACACTGATGTCTACAGCGAGCTGCTGCGTTCCTATGACGAGGGCGTCGCCGAGTTCCTCGGCCTCGAACGAGTGAAACCGAACACCTTGGGCAACAGCCGGATGCTTCTGCATCTGTGATCGTGACCGAGGTATTCCGGGCAGTCACCTGCCCGGGTGCCCTATGTCCGAAACGCGCATGTTTCCCGGGATCTCGTGCAGTCGGTCTCTCCCAGGGGTTTGTGTTTTTCCGGGAAAAGCGGTTTGCTTTCCGACGTACTGCAGTGCTGCATATAACAGGGGGCGGCGATTCGGCGGCTCACCCCGCATGGTCCGGCCCTGAAGTTATCGATGAAAGGAAATCCGGTGGCACAGAAGGTTCAGGTCCTTCTTGTCGATGACCTCGACGGCGGCGAGGCGGACGAGACCGTGACGTTTGCGCTGGACGGCAAGTCGTACGAGATCGATCTCACCACCGCCAATGCGGACAAGCTCCGCGGTCTCCTTGAGCCCTACCTCAAGGGCGGGCGCCGCACCGGCGGCCGTGCCAGCGGCCGTGGCAAGGCGCGCGCCGCTGCCGTGGGCGGCGGCAACCAGGACACGGCGGCGATCCGCGCCTGGGCGAAGGACAACGGCTTCGAGGTCAACGACCGCGGCCGCGTCCCGGCGTCCATCCGCGAGGCCTACGACAAGGCCAACGGCTGACTGCTCGCACGCCGAAGTCGGACCCGGTGGCACGCGGTGGCCGCCGTGTCCACGAGCCGTACGAGGTCGGAGCCCGCGGCGGAGCCGGAATGGGGGTCGGTTCCGCTGCCGTCCGTGGCCAGAGCGGCGCTCGGCGCCAGGGCGGGCAGGGCCGTCAGTGACGGCAGGGTTCTCTCCACCTCGTGGCCGGGCTCGGGGGGCCGCAGCCAGACGGCGGCCCCCGACGGACCGGCCGCGCCGGGCGGGACGGGCGCGTCGATCAGACCGCCCGCGCCGATCGCCCTGAGGTCCAGGGGGATGTCCCCCCACTCCAGCCAGTCGAGCAGCCCCGGCAGCTCGTCCGCGCTGCCCGCGGCCACCAGGAGCCGCATCGTCTCCCCGTGCAGGGCCACGGGTGCCTTCGGGCCCAGCTGCCGCAGCGCCGCGAAACCGGCCTGAGCGGGCAGTTCCAGTACGTCGAAACGCAGCCCCGTCATGAGCCGGACGTCCGGCCCGGGAGCCACGGCCCAGCCGAGCCCGTTCTCGTACCAGCACCGCACCGCCGCCGGATCCCAGAATCCGGCCGCCGCCGCGTCCCACTGGCGCGGCACACGCCGTCCCGCCGGATCCGGCGCCGCGCGCCGGTCGGCCGGCGGCCTGGGGTGAGGAACGCTGAGGGCCATGTTCGGAGCAACAGCGCGGGGCACACTGGAGTTACGGCTCATGTCACGCTGGGTGCCGCCGCGACTGCGTACGGTGGCCGAAAAGGGGGCGTGATGGCGTACTTCGCAGCGCAAGGGTGTTCGCCCGTAGCGGAGGGAACCGGTGCGCGCTGCATGGAGTGTCAGTGCATACGGGTAAGACATCCCTAGTGGGGAGGGGCGACACGCAGCGTTCAGGCGTCTCACGTTCGCCAACGGCGTACTGATGGCGAGGGTAACTGCTTGGCCTGCGGGAACATCGTCTCGCACCATCAGGTTGGAGCATATGTCGGCGTTGGAGTCAGGAACCGTTCCCTACGGTAGTGAGGGTGATCCGGACGGGTGTCGGCAGTTGGAATGAGCGGTCCCCGCTTGCGGGACTAAGCTGCGGAAGGACAGGGAGGGGAGCGTCCCCTTACTGCCTGACCGCTCTGAGGAGCGATTAACGATGTTCGAGAGGTTCACCGACCGCGCGCGGCGGGTTGTCGTCCTGGCTCAGGAAGAAGCCCGGATGCTCAACCACAACTACATCGGCACCGAGCACATCCTCCTGGGCCTGATCCACGAGGGTGAGGGTGTCGCCGCTAAGGCCCTGGAGAGCCTCGGGATTTCGCTCGAGGCGGTCCGCCAGCAGGTGGAGGAGATCATCGGGCAGGGGCAGCAGGCCCCGTCCGGGCACATCCCCTTCACCCCCCGTGCCAAGAAGGTCCTGGAGCTCTCGCTCCGCGAGGCCCTTCAGCTGGGCCACAACTACATCGGCACGGAGCACATCCTGCTCGGCCTGATCCGTGAGGGCGAGGGCGTCGCCGCCCAGGTCCTGGTCAAGCTGGGCGCCGATCTCAACCGGGTGCGGCAGCAGGTCATCCAGCTGCTCTCCGGATACCAGGGCAAGGAGACCGCCACCGCCGGCGGTCCTGCCGAGGGCACGCCCTCCACGTCCCTGGTCCTCGACCAGTTCGGCCGGAACCTCACCCAGGCCGCTCGTGAGTCCAAGCTCGACCCGGTCATCGGGCGCGAGAAGGAGATCGAGCGGGTCATGCAGGTGCTGTCCCGTCGTACGAAGAACAATCCGGTCCTGATCGGTGAGCCCGGCGTCGGCAAGACCGCCGTCGTCGAGGGCCTCGCCCAGGCCATCGTCAAGGGCGAGGTGCCCGAGACCCTCAAGGACAAGCACCTCTACACCCTGGACCTCGGCGCCCTGGTCGCAGGCTCGCGCTACCGCGGTGACTTCGAGGAGCGCCTGAAGAAGGTCCTCAAGGAGATCCGCACCCGCGGCGACATCATCCTGTTCATCGACGAGCTGCACACGCTCGTGGGTGCGGGTGCCGCCGAGGGCGCCATCGACGCGGCTTCCATCCTGAAGCCGATGCTGGCCCGCGGTGAGCTCCAGACCATCGGCGCCACCACGCTCGACGAGTACCGCAAGCACCTGGAGAAGGACGCCGCTCTCGAGCGCCGCTTCCAGCCCATCCAGGTCGCGGAGCCGTCGCTGCCGCACACCATCGAGATCCTCAAGGGCCTCCGCGACCGGTACGAGGCGCACCACCGTGTGTCCATCACCGACGAGGCCCTCGTCCAGGCCGCGACCCTGGCCGACCGGTACATCTCGGACCGCTTCCTGCCGGACAAGGCGATCGACCTGATCGACGAGGCCGGATCCCGGATGCGCATCCGCCGGATGACCGCGCCGCCGGACCTCCGCGAGTTCGACGAGAAGATCGCGGGTGTCCGCCGCGACAAGGAGTCGGCCATCGACTCCCAGGACTTCGAGAAGGCCGCTTCCCTGCGCGACAAGGAGAAGCAGCTCCTGGCCGCCAAGGCCAAGCGCGAGAAGGAGTGGAAGGCCGGCGACATGGACGTCGTCGCCGAGGTCGACGGCGAGCTGATCGCCGAGGTCCTCGCGACCGCCACCGGCATCCCGGTCTTCAAGCTGACCGAGGAGGAGTCCTCCCGGCTGCTGCGCATGGAGGACGAGCTCCACAAGCGCGTCATCGGCCAGAAGGACGCCGTCAAGGCGCTCTCGAAGGCGATCCGGCGTACGCGAGCGGGTCTGAAGGACCCCAAGCGCCCCGGTGGCTCGTTCATCTTCGCGGGCCCGTCCGGTGTCGGTAAGACCGAGCTGTCCAAGGCCCTCGCCGAGTTCCTCTTCGGTGACGAGGACGCGCTGATCTCCCTCGACATGTCGGAGTTCAGCGAGAAGCACACGGTCTCGCGCCTCTTCGGCTCGCCCCCCGGCTACGTCGGGTACGAGGAGGGCGGTCAGCTCACGGAGAAGGTCCGCCGCAAGCCGTTCTCGGTCGTCCTCTTCGACGAGGTCGAGAAGGCCCACCCGGACATCTTCAACTCGCTGCTCCAGATCCTGGAGGACGGTCGTCTGACCGACTCCCAGGGCCGGGTCGTGGACTTCAAGAACACGGTCATCATCATGACGACCAACCTCGGCACGCGGGACATCTCCAAGGGCTTCAACCTGGGCTTCGCCGCCCAGGGCGACACGAAGTCCAACTACGAGCGCATGAAGAACAAGGTCTCGGACGAGCTGAAGCAGCACTTCCGGCCCGAGTTCCTCAACCGCGTGGACGACGTCGTCGTCTTCCCGCAGCTGAGCCAGGGCGACATCCTCGAGATCGTCGACCTCATGATCGGCAAGGTGGACGAGCGCCTGAAGGACCGGGACATGGGCCTCGAGCTCTCCCAGTCCGCGAAGGAGCTCCTCGCCAAGAAGGGGTACGACCCCGTCCTGGGTGCCCGGCCGCTGCGCCGCACCATCCAGCGCGAGGTCGAGGACACGCTCTCCGAGAAGATCCTCTTCGGTGAGCTGCGCCCCGGCCACATCGTGGTCGTCGACACGGAGGGCGAGGGCGAGAACGCCACGTTCACCTTCCGCGGCGAGGAGAAGGCGGCGCTCCCGGACGTGCCGCCGATCGAGTCCGCCGGCAGCGGCGGGCCGAACCTGAGCAAGGAGGCGTAGCCCGCACAGGGCGCGCCGCGGGGCTGCCCCGGACCGAGCAATCGGTCCGGGGCAGCCCCTTTTCCATGCGTCTCCACGGCCTCCACGCAGGTTCACGGCTTTCACACCCCGGTTTTCCACGGCTTCCACGGTCCGGCGTTTCCCGGCGGTGGGCGATCTCGTTGGGCCCCGAGCGGCACGCTTCCGCTGTGGCCCAGAGGGCGCGTTCCCGAACCCCCCACGCCCGATGAACGGAGACGCCCAGTGCGCATGACCGACCTCCAGCGCTGCGAGGTACGCCCAGGACGGCTCGTCGAATGGACACTCGACCCGGCGACGGTCGACCGCGCGGCCGCCCTGCCGGACGACTCCCGGCCACCGGCGTACGTCCAGGAGTCCCACGTCCGGACGGCGCGGGCCGTGCGCGCGGACGGCCTGTTCATGCCGACCTGGCTCGGTACGGCCTTCGACATTCCGGGAGCCGTCGATCTCGACGTACTCCAGGGCGCCCTGCGGGACTGGACGCGTCGGCACGAGACGCTGCGCAGCGGATTCCGCTGGGCCGGTGATGAAATGCGCCGGTTCACCTTCGACGCCGAAGCCGTGTCACTGCGCCGCGAAGTCGTCGGCGACTTCCCCGACGCCGACAAACTGGTCCAGCGGCTCCAGGACCGCTTCGACGTGGTCGCGGACGCGCTCAACTGGCCGAACTTCCTCTACACGGCGGTGGTGCGGGAGGACTGCACGAGCGTGTACCTGGCGTTCGACCACAGCAATGTCGACTCGTACTCCCTTCAGCGGGTCCCCGCCGAGATCCATGAGCTTTACGCGGCCGGTCTGGAAGGCCGTGCTGTGGAGCGGACGCCGATCAGCAGTTACATCGACTTCTGCGAGAGCGAGCGCGCGGACGCGGACCGTATCGACGGAACACACGCGATCGTCGAACGGTGGCGGGAATTCATCAAACGGTGCGGGGGAAAGCTGCCGGAATTCCCCGTCGATCCCGGCCTTGATCCCACCGCCCCGATGCCCATCCAGAAACTCATGCACGAGAAGCTCGTGGACGCGGACGACGCCGCCGCGTTCGAGGCGTACTGCCGTCCCTTCGGCGGGACCCTCGTCGGCATCCTCGCCGCCACCAGTCTCATCGTCCACGAGATCAGCGGGCAGCCCGTCTACCGCACGATCGTGCCGTTCCACACCCGCTTGAAGTCGCAGTGGCTGGACTCCGTGGGCTGGTACGTCGGTGGCGCGCCCATCGAGGTTCCCGCGGCGCGGGCGCGTGACTTCGAGAGCGCCCTGCACTGTGTGCGCGGGGAGCTGCGGGCCACCAGGTCACTGGCGCGGATGCCCATCGCCCGGGTCCTCAGGCTGCTCGGCTCGGAGTTCCGGCCGACGTCGCCCGACCTGTACTCGATCGTCTCGTTCGTGGACGCCCGGGGCATCGTCGGCTCCGCGCGCTGGGCCGAGCTGAATGCGTACGGCCTGGTCAGGGTGTCGTACGGGGACAAGGCGTGCGCCTGGGTCAACCGGCTCCACGAGGGCCTGCAGTTCGCGGGCCGCTACCCGGACACCGACCTCGCGGCCAAGAACATGCGGCTGTACGTCGAGCGGCTGCGGGAAACCGTCGTCGCCGTGGCCCGCCACGGCGCGCGGGCCGACGGTGGCTCACCGGTGCCCCGCCCCCGCCGCGTCGACGCCGTGTCCGTCGAGACGTAGGAAGTCCAGGCGGAACGGGTCCCCGGCCAGCTCGGCGAGCGCGGGCGAGCCCTCAGGGAGCGTCACGTCCAGGTCCAGCGGGGCGCCCGCCCGCGTGCGGTGCCGGTGCTCGCGGATCGCCCGGTCCAGGTCGGCGCGCGACCAGCCGTGCCGGACCGCCTCGACGGCGTAGAACTCCAGCTCCGCGCGGGTCTCCAGGCGCTCCATCAGGACGGTGATGTGGCCCCAGGGGAGCTGTGCGACGGGGCGCTGCGCGATCTGGCCCGGCCAGGTGCGGGCCAGCTTGCGCATGTGTGTCAGGTTCCGCCGGGAGAAGCCGCGCTGGGTCGGGTGGGCCGCCTTCAGGTCGGCGGCGAGGCGCGCCACGAGGTCCGTGTCCCGGCCCGCCTCCTCCTGGCCCACCCGTTCCTGCCGGGCCAGGAGGAGCCTGCCGATCTGCCAGTACGCCTGCACCAGCTCGGCGTTCACGGCCCGCTGGGCACGGGTGTGCGCGGCCGCGACGCTGCCGCCGGCCTGCGCCAGCAAGTCGTCGTACGCCGACGGGACGGGGTCCGGTGGGGCGGAGGCCATGGTGTCGGTGTCCTTGCACATGGGGTCGAGAGTCGCTCGGGGGGTGGGGTGCGGGAGGGGGATCGGGGGTCGATCATCCGAACGTGTGGGGGTGGGGTGGGTGTTCGGGTCCGGGTCTCAGTAGGTCTCGACAGTGAAATCGACGTCCGACGAACGGACTTGGGCATCCCAGGGGGCGGGGACGAGCAGGCGGTCAAGGCGGGGAAAGAGCGTCTGGACCCGTTCCGCGTCGATCGGTTCCATGCCCGCCAGGTCCAGGCCTGTGAGGATCAGCTCCGTGACGCCGGGCAGCGACGGTGCGTGGCCGAGGTCGTCGGCGAGGGTGCCGAGGAGCGCGACCGCGAGGATCAGGTAGGTGCGTTCGCACACGGCGAGCAGGCGGGCCGCGGCCTCACCCGAAACCGAGTCGCGGATGTCCAGGAGCCTGGGGCGCAGGCCGAGCCTGAACAGCTCTTCGACCTGCTCGTCCGTGCGGAGCGTGAAGTTCGTCCTGCCGTCCTCGAGTTTCCTGATCACGCCGTCCGCGTACGACCGGCAGTCGAAGCGGCTCCAGGCCCACATCAGCTGCCTGCGCACGTCGTCGCGGGAGTGGTCCGCGTACCGCGTGAGGAGGGGGATCGCCGCGTCGGAACGGACGTAGGTCGCCGCGATCGTCACATGCCACGCCTCCGCGTTGCTCAGCTCGTCGAGGCCCGGCAGCAGATCGAGCACCATCGGCCCCACCGCCCCCAACTCCCGTGCCTCCTCGGGCGTACGCGGCGGAATCAGCTCGGCCGTCCTCCGCTCCACCTCCGCCCGCACCGCGGGCGCCAGCTCCGCCGCGTGCTCCAGGCAGGCCGCGGCGAGGAGGTGTGCCCGCTTGCGGGCGGGGGAGCCGTCGGCGTGGGCGTCACCCTTCGCCAGCAAGTCCCCCAGCAGCTCCGCCCGTTCCCGCGGCCGCGCCTGCGCCACCGCCATGCGGATGACGTCCTCCCACTGGTCGTCCGCCGCGTGCCCGGCGAGCACGCCGAAGTCGCCCTCCTCCACCGCGGCCCGCGCGCCCAGGAAGTCCTGGAAGGTGCGGTGCACGAACTCGACCGTCCCCGGGCCGGGTTCGCGGAGCAGGCCGCTGCGGTGGAGGAAGTGGGTGTAGACGGCCTCCGCGTCGCCCAGGGCGGCGAGTTCCGGTACGGCGGGCAGCGCGTCGCCGATGATCGTGGTGGCGCGCGTGCGGTCCATCGCCGTACGGCCGTTGCGGATCAGCCAGTACGCGAGCCGCTGGAGGAGCTGGAGCTGGGGCTCCTCGCGGAGTTCGGGCACGGCCATGTGGCGCTCGCGGTCGCGGCGGATCAGGAGCATGGACAGGGCGGCCGTGTAGAGGTCCTTGCGGCCGAGGGGGAGGAAGCCGCGGCGGTCGCGGTGCAGGGCGCAGACGAGGCCGCACATCAGCGGGTTGGTGGCGAGCAGGCCCAGGTCGGGCTTGGTCCGCACGGCTTCGAGGAGCTGGGACTCGTACGCGCGCAGGGCCCGGTCGTCCTCCGGCGCGCCCGTCGCCGCCGCCGTGTGCCAGCGCCGGATGAACGCCGTCACGTCCGCGCCGCTCATCGGCGCGAGCGTCAGCTCGGTGAAGTCCTCGTCGGTGAGCCAGTCCTCCCGGACGGCGGAGGGCCGGGACGTCACCAGCCAGCGGTTGCCGGGGTAGGCCTCGATCAGGTCCGCGAGCCACGCGCGGGTGCGGGCGCGCTCCGCGTCGGGGACCTCGTCGATGCCGTCGACCAGGACCAGGGCGCGGGCCGAGGTCAGCACGCGGGCCTCCCAGCCGTCGGGCTGCGTGCCCGCGAGGGGGGAGCCGACGGCGGACAGGAAGTCCTTGGGGGCGGGGAGGCGCTCGCCGTGGCGGGTGAGGGTGCGCAGGGGCAGGACGTAGGGGACGCGGTCGTGGAGGTAGCCCATGCGCCCCTCGCCGGAGTCCGGGTCCTGGCGGGCCGCGGAGACCGCGAGCCACTGGATCAGGGTGGTCTTGCCGGAGCCCGCCTCGCCGCGCAGGAGCACCCGGTCGTGCGTGGCGAGGGCCTCGTCGGCGGGGCGGGGTGTCGGGTCGAGGTGGGCCTCGAAGACCTGGTGCCAGTCGTCGCCGACCCGGACGTCGCCCAGGTGCCGTCCGTGCTCGGTGGCGGTCAGGCTCAGATAGGCCGCGTCCAGGGGCCACTTGCCGGGCGAGTCGGCGAGGTCGATGCCGAAGATCGTGAGCTTGCCGTGCTTCTTCGCGATGTACGCGAGGTACCGCTGCTCGAAGGCCACGTCCCGCGCGCCGGGGAGGGGGTCCCGGGCGATCAGCTCGTCCACTTTGACTATGAGTTCCGCCTGGCGGCGGCTCTGCTCGACGAGGGTGCGGGCGACGAACGTGGACCGCTGGGTGAAGAAGTTCAGGATGTGCAGGCAGGCCGTGTCGAGAAGGCGCTGGTGGAGGTGGGTGGCGTCCGCCGAGAGGTCCCGGGTCGCGTCCCCGTCCGCCCGGCGCAGTCTGGCCGCCAGCTCCTCGTGGCCCAGGGACACCGCCTCGGCGTCGGTGAGGGTGAGGGTGCCGAGGGCGAGCAGCGTCCGGGTCAGGGCGTGGCCGACGGCTTCCTCCTCGTCGTGGGGGAGGGGGCGCTCGCCGGTGCGCACGGCCTGGCGGACCAGGGCGGTGACGAGGCGGCGCACGTCCTGCTCGGCGAGGTCGCGCCGCTCGCCGCGGAAGGACACCAGGGCGTCGATCCGTACGGGCTCCGCCACCAGGCCCGCGCCCGGTCCGGGTCGTACGAAGAGCTTCCTGATCAGCGGGGTGACGACACCGGACGCGATACGGACGCCAATGGCCGCGGGATCCATGGTCGAGAGCGTAGTGGGCGTCACATTCACGGGTGGTGGATCTTGCGCTCCGGTGACATGACGCACAGGGCATACGTCACATACGAGGCGGATTAGTGGTGCTTTCCGGCCGCCCGGACGGGACTTTCGGCCTGGAACCGGCGGCTTCGGCGGCCGTCGCGGGCGGGCCCGGGTACGGCCGCCGCTAGTAGAGGGGCGTTTTGGGGCCGGGGCGGGGTGGGGGTTACCAAGGGATGGCCGTCCGGCATGCGCAGTGAGCGTGCCGGATTCCCTTTTGCCCGCAGTACCCCCGTACAGCCGGTACGCCCCGTGCCGCCGTCCCCCCGCCCCGCCCCGGAGGTTCCCCCATGTCGAAGCGCGCCAAGTCCCACCATTCCGGCCCGTCCCTGCGTCGCACCCGGGCGGCCGTCGTCGCCGCCGGTGTCGGCGTCACGACGGTGCTCGGAGCCGGGATCGCGGCCGCCGCCGACACCAAGGGCGGGGAGCGGTCCGTGACCGCCTCCTCCGTGGGCGCGCAGGCCGTCGCCCAGGCCAAGGCCGCCGAGCAGGCGAAGCAGGCCGTGGCGAAGAAGGCCGCGCAGGCCAAGCAGGCCGCCGCGAAGAAGGCCGCCGCCTGGCAGGACCCGGTCGACAACTACCGCCTGTCCGCGAGCTTCGGCCTCGGCGGCAGCATGTGGGCCAGCAAGCACTCCGGCCAGGACTTCGCCGTGCCGGTCGGCACCGTCGTCAAGGCCGTGCACGCCGGTACCGTCGTCAAGGCCGGCGGCAACGGCGCCGGTGACGGCCCCGCGTACGGCAACGCCGTGGTGATCAAGCACGCCAACGGCACGTTCTCGCAGTACGCGCACCTGTCGAAGGTCGAGGTCCGCCCGGGCCAGGCCATCACCACCGGCCAGCGCATCGCCCTGTCCGGCAACACCGGCAACTCCAGCGGCCCGCACCTGCACTTCGAGATCCGTACGACGCCGAACTACGGCTCGGCCGTCAATCCGGTCGCGTTCCTGCGTGAGCAGGGCGTCCGCGTCTGATCCCGTTTCCGCGTGAGCAGGGCGTCCGCGTCTGATCCCGTTTCCGTGCGAGCAGGGCGTCCGCGTTCGATCCCCCGCGTGTGACGCCCCGGCTCAGGTGCCGTTGTGCGCCTGGGTCACCAGATCGATGGCGACTTCGAGGATGGCTTTCCGCTTCTCCTCGGGGTCGCCATCGTTGCCTTTCAGGACGAACATGCCGCCGTGCATGGTGAACAGCGCGCTGAAGCAGCGCACCTGCGCGGTCATCGGCGTCGACGGGTCGTCGTGGCTGAGGATGTCCAGGAGCTGGAGCATCCGGTCCTTGAAGCTCTCACCCGTCTTCAGGTCGCGCATCGTCGCCTGGTTCTCCTGCATGAAGCGGAAGAGCGGGGCGGCGTCCGTGAGGATCTCGCTGTAGCGGGTCAGGATCGCGCGCTTGGTCTCCAGCGTGCGCGGCTGCTCCTTGCCCCAGACGATCAGCTCGTCGATGGGCCGCGTGAGATCGTCGAAGATGCTGGTGAGGATGTCCTCTTTGGTCTTGAAGTGGTAGTACAGGGCCGCTTTCGTGACATCCAGGCGCTCCGCGATCTCGCGCAGTGAGGTCTTCTCGTACCCCTGCTCGGCGAAGAGTTCGAGCGCCACGTCCTGAATGCGCTGGCGGGTGTCCCCGCGGCGCCGCTGCCTGCCTGTGCTGCTCATGGTGGCGATCCTCGCACTTCTCCCCGGCACCGCCTGAACTTACTTGACGCCCGGCTAGTTAGGGGTCTACTTTCCCCTACTGTAGCCAACTTGCCGGGCGGCAAGTAAGTAGCGGGGAGTGGTGACCATGGCAGGGAAATCGGTGACGGACCAGGGCGCGGCGGCCGAGCCGCGGCCACGCAGCGTACGGGTGGTGATCTTCGCGCTGATGGTCGCGATCCTGCTCGCGATGCTCGACAACATGATCGTGGCCCCCGCGATGCCGACGATCGTCGGTGACCTCGGCGGCCTGGAGCACCTGTCGTGGGTCGTGACCGCGTACACCCTCGCGACCGCGGCATCCACCCCGATCTGGGGCAAGATCGGCGACATGTACGGGCGCAAGGGCGCCTTCCTCGCCTCCATAGTGATCTTCCTGATCGGCTCCGCGCTCAGCGGACTCGCCCAGGACATGGGGCAGCTCATCGGCTTCCGGGCGATCCAGGGGCTCGGCGCGGGCGGTCTGATGGTCGGCGTCATGGCCATCATCGGAGAGCTCGTGCCGCCGCGGGAGCGCGGCAAGTACATGGGCATGATGACCGGCGTGATGGCGGTCGCGATGATCGGCGGCCCGCTCGTCGGCGGCACCCTCACCGACCACCTCGGCTGGCGCTGGGCCTTCTACATCAACCTGCCGCTCGGCATCGTCGCCCTGTTCATGGTGAGCGCCGTGCTGCACCTGCCGAAGAAGCGCGCCCAGGGCCGCATCGACTACCTCGGCGCCGCGCTGCTGACCATCGGCATCACCTCGTTCGTCCTCGTCACCACCTGGGGCGGTACGGAGTACGCCTGGGGCTCGGCCGTGATCATGGAGCTGATCGGGCTCGGCGTCGCCGCCCTCGTCGGCTTCTGGTTCGTCCAGCAGAAGGCCGCGGAGCCGGTCATGCCGCTGCACATCTTCCGCAGCCGCAACTTCTCCCTGATGTCCGTGATCGGCTTCCTCACCGGCTTCGTGATGTTCGGCGCGATGCTCTTCCTGCCGCTCTACCAGCAGGCCGTACAGGGCGCCTCGGCCACCAACTCCGGGCTGCTCCTGATGCCGATGCTGCTCGCGATGATGGCGGTCTCCATGGTCGCGGGGCGGTTCACCACCGCCACCGGCAAGTACAAGGTGTTCCCGATCGCCGGCAGCGTCCTGATGGCCGTCGGGCTCTTCATGCTCGCGCAGATGGACACCGACACCTCGCGCGTCACGACCGGGATCTACATGGCCGTGCTCGGCGCCGGCATGGGCTGCCTGATGCAGATCACCATGCTGGTCGCGCAGAACAGCGTCGAGATGAAGGACATGGGCGTCGCCTCGTCCTCGGCCACGCTGTTCCGCACCCTCGGCTCGTCCTTCGGCGTCGCGATCATGGGCGCCCTGTTCAACAACCGCGTCCAGGACGAGATGGCCGAGGCCGGGGGCGGCGGCGTCGCCAAGGTCACCGAGCACTCCGCCCAGCTGGACGCGGCGAGCCTCGCCAAGCTCCCGGAGGCGGCGCGGGAGGCCTACCAGCACGCGGTGTCCGCCGGTACGCACGTGGCGTTCCTGCTCGCCGCCGCGATGGCCGCGGCCGCGCTGATCGCCGCGTTCTTCGTGAAGGAGACGCCGCTGCGGGGCGCGGCCCCCGCGGACAAGAAGCCGGCCGGTGACGCGGACGGGGACTCCGCGCGCGGCGAGCGGGAGCCGGTTGCAGAGGCCGTCTGACCCGCTGGTCCGCCCGGTCCACGGCCCCCCGGCACTTCGGTGCCGGGGGGCCGTTGTCAGTGCCGCGTGCCAGCATCGAAGGCGTGGAGAGACTCCGCCAGCTCCGCATCGCCAAGGACGCGATGGACCGCGACTGGGCCGACCCCGCCCTCGACCTGACCGCGGTCGCCGCCCACGCGGGCTACTCGCGCTATCACTTCCTGCGCGCCTTCAAGGAGGCGTACGGGGAGACGCCCGGGCAGTATCTGTCGCGCCGCCGCATCGAGCGGGCCGAGGACATGCTCCGCTCGGCCGACCTCTCCGTGACGGACATCTGCATGCTGGTCGGCTTCACCAGCGTCGGCACGTTCTCGTCGTCCTTCAAGCGCCAGACCGGCCTCACCCCGAGCGAGTACCGCGCCAAGCACGTGGGGCGCGGCGCCGCGCTGATCCCCGGGTGCTGGGCGCTGCTGTGGGCCGGGGGGTTCCCGGCGCGGGCGGGGCTCGACGGGACGGGGGCGGGCGCGGGGGCCGGGACGGGGGCTGAGACCGGGGCCGGGACGGGGACCGGGGGAGCGGACGCCGACGACGGCGGTGAGGGGAGCGGCGGACTGGAGCGCAATTCTTGAGAAGCGCGGCGCCGGGCCCGCTGCCTACGGTGGCCGGGCAAGCACAAAAGCCCTCACCAGGAGCACATCATGATCAAGGGACTCGCCATTTCCACCGTCTGGGTCCTCGACCAGGACCGGGCCAAGGAGTTCTACACGGAGAAGCTCGGCCTGGAGGTCCGCACGGACATGACCCTCGGCGAGGGCGGCATGCGCTTCCTCACCGTCGGCGCCAAGGACCAGCCCGAGCTGATGCTGGCCCTGATGGTGCCCGGCGGCGCGGGCATGGACGCCGAGTCGGCCGAGGCCATGCGGAAGCTGGTCACCAAGGGCGTCCTCGGCGGCGGCGCGCTGCGCACGGACGACGTCCACGGGGACTACGAGAAGCTGAAGGCGCGCGGCGTGGAGTTCCTCCAGGAGCCGCAGGAGCGTCCGTACGGAGTGGAGGCGATCTTCCGCGACGACTCCGGCAACTGGTTCTCGTTCACCCAGGAGCGCGAGGGCGAGCTCGACCTGGACAAGGACTGGGGCTGCTGAGCGCTCCGCCGGAAGCCCGGCAGGCCACCCGCGGGGTCGGCTACTTCTGCCACTTCGCGGGCTTCTCCGGCAGTTGCAGCATCGGGTAGCTCCCGGTGTTCGTCGGGGCGTGCTCCGGCAGCCACAGGACCGCCACCGCCCCCTCGGCGGGCTCCTCCGGCGAGGCCCCCGGCGGCCGGATGTTGCGGAAGGTGAGGCGGGCGCCGAGCACCCGCGCCTGCCCGGCCGCGATCGTCAGGCCCAGGCCGTGCCCGCGCCCCGCCCGGTCCGCGGAGCCGGTGCGGAAGCGGGAGGGGCCCTCGGCGAGCAGCGTCTCGGGGAAGCCGGGGCCGTGGTCGCGCACCCGGACCACCCGGCCCTCGACGCTGACCTCGATGGGCGGCTTGCCGTGCTTGGCGGCGTTGGCGACGAGGTTGCCGAGGATGCGCTCCAGGCGGCGCGGGTCGGTGGTGACCTCCGACTCGTGCACGATCGTCACCCGCACGTCGTGGCTCAGCAGGGCCATGCGGCGGCTGACGAACTCGCCGAGCGTGATGTCCTGCAGCTCGGCCCGCTCGGACGCGGAGTCGAGGCGGGCCACTTCCAGTACGTCCTCGACGAGCGTGCGCATGGCCTGCGCCCGGTCCTTGACCAGCTCGGTCGGCCGCCCCGGGGGCAGCAGCTCGGCGGCGGTGAGCAGCCCGGTCACGGGGGTGCGCAGCTCGTGCGCGATGTCGGCGGTGACCCGGCGCTCGGCCTCCAGGCGCTGCTTGAGCGCGTCGGCCATGGCGTCCACGGCCTCGGCGAGGTCGTCGGTCTCGTCGCGGACGTGCCCGCCGATGGCGTCGCGTACGGACACGTCGGTGTTGCCCTGGGCGAGCTCGCCCGCGGCCGTCGCCGCCTTGCGCAGGCGTCGGGCTATCTGGCCGCCGATGAGCACGCCGAGCGCGCAGCCGCCGAAGACGACCGCGATGGAGCCGATGACGAGGGCCTGGTCGAGGTCCTTCATGATCGTGGTGTTGCGGTCGGCGAAGCGGCTGTGCACCGAGAGGACGTGGCCGTCGCTGAGCGGCACGGCGCCCCAGATGTCGGGCACGCCGTCGCCGTGCTCCTGCACGAAGGTGGCGCGGCGGCCGGTGAGGACCTTCTGCCGCAGTTCCTTCGGGAGCTGCGGGTCGTCGATCTTGGTGCCGTAGATGGCGTTGGTCGTGCGGCGGGCCTCGTAGTTGCGCTGGGCGATCTGGACGCGCTCGTCCTGGAGGTCGCGGGCGTTGTCGAGCATCGACACCCAGGCGGCGTTGTGCACGACGAGGCTCAGCGCCACCGCGACGAGCGCGCCGACCAGGCCGATGGCGGCGGCGATCTTCCAGCGCACGCCGGTGCGCAGCCGGGCGCCGACCAGCGACCGCAGCCGCTCCGACCACGACAGGCCCCGCGGTCCGAGCGGCCCGCCCGGCCGCCGCAGCCGCGCCCGCAGCCCTCGCAGCCGCGCCCGCGGCCCGTCACCGGACGCGAACCGCGCCCCCGGCCCCTCGCCGGACGCGACCCGGGCCCGCGCCCCCTCGCCGGACGCGGACCGCGCCCCGTTCATGCCCCTGCCCATGGCAGACCCCTGTGTCCCCCCACGCCGCGAGCTCACGCCTTGAGCTTGTATCCGAACCCGCGGACCGTCTCGATGCGGTCCTGCCCCACCTTCGTCCGCAGCCGCTGCACATGCACGTCGACGACGCGCGTGTCGCCGCCCCAGCCGTAGTCCCAGACGCGTTCAAGGAGTTTGTCGCGGGACAGCACGGTGCCGGGCGCGGAGGAGAACTCCAGGAGCAGCCGCATCTCCGTCGGCGTGAGCGCGACGGGCTCGCCGCCCCGGCGCACCTCCATGCCCTCGGTGTCGATCTCCAGGTCGCCGAAGCTCAGCATGCCGCCGTCGGCGCTCTCGCCCTGTTCGGCGGCGGGCGCGGCCGAGCCGGGGCCGCTGGCGTGCCCGAAGCGCCGAAGCACGGCGCGGATGCGGGCGACCAGGACGGCGCCGTCGAACGGCTTGGTCACGTAGTCGTCGGCGCCCGCCTCCAGGCCGAGGACGACGTCGATGGAGTCCGCCCGCGCCGACAGCATGATCACCGGCACCGTCGACTCGTCCCGGATGCGGCGGCAGAGGCTGACGCCGTCGAGGCCCGGCACCATCACGTCGAGCAGGGCGATGTCGGGCCGGTCCGCCCGGAACGCCTCAAGGCCGGACAGGCCGTCGGGCATGGCGGTGACCTCGAAGCCGTCGCGCTCCAGGGCGAGCTGCGTGGCCTCGCGGATGACGTCGTCGTCCTCGACGAACAGGACATGGGTGTGTTCTGCCATCGGGTGCTCTCAGTTCCGGTCTCGGTTCGGGGGCGGTCGGGGGTCCGGGGGCCGGGGTCGGTCCGGGCTCGGGGGCGGGTGGCGGGCGGCGGTCGGGTCTGTGTGTCAGTCCGACGACGGCTCGGCCGTCTCGCCGTCCGCCGTGGTGCTGTAGTTGTTGCGGGTGCGGTTCTGCTCGGTGAAGTGGCTCGTCGACCAGCGGTAGGTGATGATCTCTTCTCCCGTCGGGTCCGCCACCGAGCCGTCCTTGCCGAACAGCTGCTTGCTGAGGACCAGGTCGCCGCGGTCGATCTCGGCGTACACGGGCGGCTGCTCGTCGGCGAAGACATTCTCGTACTTCTTGCCGTCGGGGCGATACACGTAACTGCCGATGCCCACCCTGTCACCGCAGGTCAGGACGTTCACGACGACGTCGTCCGACGCTGCTCCGGTCAGGTTGCCGTAGGCCACGTCGACCGGGTACTCGTCGGCGGCGCACGGCTTCAGGTCGCGCTTGACGGCCAGGCTGACCTTCGGGTCGTCCTTGACGAGCTGGACCGCGTCGACGCTCTTCGGGGTCGGCGACGGGGCGGCCGAAGGCGCGGTGGACGGCACGGCGCCGACGTGCGCGGGGCCCTCGTCACGGGTGCCGGAGCCGCCCGTGGAGCAGCCGGTCACGGCGAGCAAAAGGCCGAGGGCGGCGAGCACGGCCACCGCCGCACTCCCCGCCTTCCACTCTTTCGTGGCCCGGCCCGCTGGTCCGGTCCGGGCACTCAGGCCGCGCAACGCTCCCGCTCCTCACGTTCGAACATCCGCGCAGCAGGCCCTGCCGACTCGTCGGCGGCACGGCTCTCCAGCTCCTGGCGGAGCCGGGCGAGCGCGCGGTGCAGCGTGCTCTTGACCGTGCCGGCCGACATGCCGAGTGCGGCGGCCGTCTCCTCGGTGGACATCTGCTCCCAGTGTCGCAGCACCACGACGCTGCGCTGCTTGGGGGCGAGCACCTTCATGATGTCCATCAGCAGGGCGCGGTCCGCGTGCTGCTCGGTGGAGTCGTCGACGCAGGCGTCCGGCAGCTGCTCGGTGGGCACCTCTTCGAGCTTGCGGGCGCGCCACCACTCGGTCCGCGTGTTGATCATGACGCGGCGCAGGTAGGCGTCCGCGAGCCGCTTGTCGGCTATGCCGTCCCAGCGGCCGTAGGTCCGTACGAGCGCCGTCTGCAGCAGGTCCTGGGCGTCGACCGGGTCGGGTACGAGCCGCCGGGCGCTGCGCAGCAGGGCGTCCTGCCGAGTGCGGACGTACTCTTCGAACTCGAGCACCTCGCCGTGCGCCATACCCAACCGCCTCCGATCCCGTTCATCCCCGGCTGCCCCCGGTCGATTCCCGGGTGCCTCTCGACCGCTGATCCCTTGCCTGTGCGGTACGGGTATGAAGTTACGGAGGGCGTGTCACGGCGTTGTGCGGAGCAGCCAGCGGCGGACGCACGGCTGTACGTAGGTTGTGTAACAGAAGTAGGCTGGACGTAAATCAGCAGGTGGGTGTGGGCGTGGATGCCCTTTTTGTCGCTGCTTTCGTCGCCGTTTCCTGTCAGCGGGCTGTGATGTGAAGGCCGGGCCCGGCGGGTGTCAGGTCAGCGGCAGCCGGTAGTACCCGTCCGGCAGCGGCTCCACAAGCCCGTCGGAGACCAGGCCGTCCAGCGCGCGCGCCCGCTGCACCGGCTCGTCCCACACCCGGTCGAGCGCGGACTGCGGCACCGGCGAGACGGCCTCGCGCAGCACCGCGAGGAGCTTGCCGCGGACCTGCCGGTCGGTGCCCGCGTACGTCTGGCCGCGGCGGGCGGGCCCCTCGTGCGCGGGCTTCCCGGCGGCGAGCCAGGCGCACTGCGCGGCCAGCGGGCAGCGCGCGCAGTTCTCGTTCTTGGCGCTGCACACCAGCGCGCCCAGCTCCATGGAGGCGGCCGCCCAGCGGGACGCCGTGTGCTCGTCCTCGGGCAGCAGCGCGCGGGCCAGCTTGCGCTCGGCGGCGGTGGTGGCGTTCGGCGGGTACTGCACGCCCGTCACGGAGCGCGCGAACACGCGCCGCACATTGGTGTCGAGCACGGCGTGCCGCTGCCCGTACGCGAACGAAGCGACGGCCGCGGCGGTGTACTCGCCGATGCCGGGCAGTGCGAGCAACTGCGCGTGCTGCGCCGGTACGTCGCCCCCGTGCCGCTCCGTTATGGCGACGGCCGCCCCGTGCAGCCGCAGCGCCCGCCGCGGATACCCGAGCCGCCCCCAGGCGCGCACGGCCTCCCCGGGCGCCTCCTTGGCGAGGTCGGCGGGGCGCGGCCAGCGGGCGAGCCACTGCTCGTACACGGGAAGCACCCGGCTCACCGGCGTCTGCTGCAGCATGAACTCGCTGACCATGACCCCCCAGGGCCCGGCGTCCTCCCGACGCCACGGCAGATCGCGCGCGTTGGCCTCGAACCAGGCGATGACGGGGGAGTGGAACTGCTCGTCCAGCGAACGGGCGTCGGCAGTGCCGGCGCTGACGAGATCGGCGGCGAGGGCGGTCGGCATGCCGACGATCCTGCCATGGTGGCGGTGGGGTACGCGCCAACGGCACGGCTGGCGCCCCGCGAGGGGCGCGGGGAACTGCGCGCTCAGCCACAAGAAGGCCGCAGACGCGTCTGCTCGTATCGCGGCAGGCGCGTCCGCGGCTCCTACTGGGCCGGGCGCGCAGTTCCCCGTGCCCCTGACGGGGCGGGGAAACCTGACGATCGGCAGGGGCGGGCACCGGCGGGAGGCACGTAGCGTCACGGGAGTGAAGAGCCCCCGCACGATGGACGTCGCCCTCTGGGCGGCCCTCGCCGTGCCCGCGGTGAGCGCCGACGCGATCGGGCTGAACGAGCCCCGCCCGCTGTGGGCCCAGTGCGCGGGCCTGGCGGTCCTGGCCGCGGCCACGGCGACGTGGCGTGCCCGCCCGGCCACCGCCTTCCTCCTCGCCGCCACCCTCGCCCTCACCGCCCCCGCCCTGTTCTCGGTCTCGTACGGCCCGGCCCTCGCCGTCCTCGCGCTGCTGCTCGGCCGCCACGGCACCCGCGCCCGCCCGGCGCTGCTCGCCTTCGCGGCGGTCTGGGCGGCGGGCACGGTCAGGGTCCTGGTCCGGGACGTGGACCCGGTCGTGGAGTGGCTTGTGCTCATGGGCACGCTGCTGTTCGGCGTGGTCTTCCCCTGGCTCGCGGGCCGCTACTGGCGCCAGAGCCGGGAGCTGGCCGCCGCGGGCTGGGCGCGCGCCGACCAGCTGGAGCGCGAGCAGCGCATCGTCGCCGACCGGGCCCGGCTGCGCGAACGCGCCCGCATCGCCCAGGACATGCACGACTCCCTCGGCCACGAACTGAGCCTGATCGCGGTCCGCGCGGGCGCCCTCCAGGTGGCCGCCGACCTCCCCGCCCACCACCGGGCCGCCGCGTCCGACCTGCGCGAGGCCGCCGCGACGGCCACCGACCGGCTGCGCGAGATCATCGGCGTGCTCCGGGACGAGGGCGACGAGACGGCCCCGCTGGCCCCACCCGGCGAGACGGTGGCGCAACTGGTCGCGCGGGCGGCGGAGTCGGGCCTTCCCGTGCGGTACGAGGACGACGGCACCGACGCGTCCGACGGCGCCGGGCGCGTCGCGTACCGCGTGGTCCAGGAGGCCCTGACCAACGCCGCGAAGTACGCGCCGGGCGCCCCCGTCACCGTCACGGCCACCGGCACCGGCGCCACCACGACGATCGAGGTCACCAACGGCCCGCCCCCGCACGGCGATCCACCCCGGCAGGGCCCGCCGGAGGGCGGCTCGGGCCTGGCCGACCTGCGGGCCCGGGTCGCGGCGGGCGGCGGCACGCTGACGGCGGGGCCGCGGGGCGGCGGGTTCCGCGTCCGGGCGAGCCTGCCGGTGACCGGAGCGGCACCCCGGCCGGGGGCGCCCGAGCCGACGCCCCCGCCCCCGGGCACCCTCCTCGCCCACGCCCGCCGCCGCACCGCCCTCACCTTCGGCGCCGCCGTCGCCATCGGCACCGTGCTCGTCGCGGGGGCGTTCACCTGGTACGCGTACACGAAGACGCACTCCGTCCTGCGGCCCGCCGACTACGCGGCCCTGCGCGTGGGCCAGCCGCGGTCCGAGGTCGCCGCCGTGCTCCCGGACCGGAGCGTCACGGACCCGCCGGTGGAGCGCGCGCCGACCCCGCCGCCCCCGGGCGCGGACTGCCGCTACTACCGCTCCAGCGGGGAGCTCTTCACCTCCCTCACGCACTTCAGGCTCTGCTTCGACGACGGAAGGCTGGTGGACAAGGCAGTGATCCCCAAGGCGGGCGCGGACCGGAGCATGCGGCGGGAGGCGGCGTGGGCGCGGTGATCAGGGTCCTGCTCGCGGACGACGAGGCGATGATCCGCGCGGGCGTGGGCGCCATCCTCGCGGCGGGCACCGACATCGAGGTCGTCGCGGAGGCCGCCGACGGCCGCGAGGCGGTCGACCTGGCCCGGGCGCACCGCCCCGACGTGGCGCTCCTGGACATCCGGATGCCGCGCCTGGACGGCCTGGCGGCGGGGGAGGAGATCGTACGGACCCTGCCGGGCACGGCGGTCGCCATGCTCACGACGTTCTCCGAGGACGCGTACGTGGCGCGGGCGCTCGGCGGCGGCGCCACCGGCTTCCTGCTGAAGTCCGGCGACCCGCACGAACTCATCGCGGGCGTACGGGCGGTGGCGGGCGGCGCCGCGTTCCTCTCGCCGCGGGTGGCGCGGCAGGTCATCGACGGCTTCGGCGCCCGCCGACTGGCGCGCGGAGCCGAAGCGCGCGCCCGCGTCGCGCTCCTGACGCCCCGTGAGCGCGAGGTCCTCGGCCTGGTCGGCGCGGGCCTGTCCAACCCGGAGATCGCCGCGCGCCTCCACCTGGTGGAGGGCACGGTCAAGGCCTACGTCAGCGCGGTCCTCGACCGCCTTGAGGTCAAGAACCGCGTGCGTGCGGCGGTCGTCGCGTACGAGGCGGGGCTGGTGACGGACGACGGGGCGGGGGAGCCGACGCCCGGGTGAGGGCGCCGAACTCCCGCTTCAGGCGCGGGGGTCGGGGCCCTGGGGCCGGTACTGCGGCTGCTGGCCGTAGGGGTCGTGCCCTTGGTACGAGCCTTGCGCCTGGTACGCGTCCTGCCCTTGGTACGCGTCCTGTCCCTGGTACGCGCCCTGTCCCTGCTGTCCCTGGTAGGCACCCTGACCTTGATAGGGGTCCTGGTGCGAGTCCTGGTACGCGTCCTGGTGGCGGCGCAGCGTCATCGTCTGCTCCTGGGGCTGCTCGGCGCGCGCGGGCCGGTACGGCAGTGAGTTCTCGTACGCCCCGGACTGCGGCGGCACGTACTGCCCGGCCGCCGCGGCCGGAGCGGTCGCCGGGCGCGTGCCCTCGCCCGCGAACCACCTGACCACGCCGGTCCGCGACCCCCGCATCGTCTCCGTGATCCGCGTCACGGGCCGGGCGGCGAACTTGACCGCGAGGAACACCACGACCGCGCCCAGGACCAGGCCGACGGCCACGTCGTGCGGGTAGTGCACGCCCACGAACACCCGCGAGAACGCCATGAGCACCGCCATCGGCAGGGTCAGGGCGGCGATCCGGGGCCAGGCGAGGGCGAGGCCCACGGCGGCGGCGCCCGCGATCGTCGAGTGGTTGCTCGGGAACGACCAGTCGCCGTGCGGCGGGCACTCCACGAGCGGCTTGAGCGCGCCGGACACCGCCCGGCACGGCCGCTCCTCCTCGATGAAGGACTTCACGGTCTCACTGATGACGTACGCGAGAGCCGTGCCGAGCGGCGCGAGGACCGCCACCGCGACGGCACGCGGATCCCCGCGCCGCGCCCGCCACCAGGCCACGACGAACAGCACGCCGAAGAGCAGCAGACCGAGTTCCGTCCACACCTCCGCGAGGTGCTGCACCCACGACGGGGTGTCATGGGCGAATTCGGTGACGTCTAGGTAGAGGCCGGAAGAATCCATGGTGTCCATGATTCCGGACCGTACGCAGTGGTCCGGCACCGTCACATCCGGCGATGGGCGCATCGTGGACCTGACGAAAGTCAGGGGTGGGCGCCGTCGAAGGGGCGCCGGGGGAACGCGGCGGGGGCGCCGAGGGGGTGTCCGAGGGCCGTCCGGGGGCCGTCGGGCGGGCCTGTCCGGGATGATGATCCGCAAAAGTTGTGGCCTGAGGCGGCGGGTGGGGCAGGACAACGCCCGGTTCTCTCGTAAGGTTTGGGCGTGGGATCTCTGCGCAATCCGATCGGGCCGCTTCCCTCCTCCATCTACTGGCGTCGGAGGGCCGTCCTGCTGTCCGTCGTCGGACTCCTCTTGCTGCTTGTCGTATGGGCCCTAGCCTCGGGCGGAGGCGGCGGGGACAACGGCGCTGACGGTCCGTCGGGCAACGGCCCCGCGACGTCCATCACGCCAGGCCCCTCCGGTTCCGGGCCCGCGATCAGCGAACACCCGGGCGGCCGGGACGAGTCGGAGGGCGAGGGGGACGGCGGAGGCGACGGCTCCGGCGACTCCGGTGACTCCGGTGACTCCAAGGGAGCCGGCTCCGGCGGCTCGGGCTCCGGCGGTGACTCCGAGGGCGGCTCGGGCGGCTCCGGGGGCTCGGGCGACGCGAAGGGCGGCGGCGGGTCGGGCGCTCGGCTCCCGGCCGGGTCGTCCCTCGCCAACTGCACGCCCGGCGCGGTCAAGTTGAAGCTGCGCAGCGTCCGGAACTCGTACGAGCCCGGGCAGAAGCCGAAGCTGGAGCTGACCGCCGTCAACAGCGGCGGGAAGGCCTGCAAGGTCGACCTCGGCGGCAAGGGCACCGTCGTGACGATCACCCTGGCCGGGGCGGACGACGCGATGTGGTCCTCGAACGACTGCCCCGGGGCCGCGGCGACCCTGCTGTTCAAGGTGCCCGCGAACGGCCATGTGACGCACTCCCTGGAGTGGGACCGCAAGGCCAGCGCCCCGCAGTGCGCGACGCCGCCCGCGGGCGGCGCGAAGCCGGGCACGTACCTGGTGGAGGCACGGGCGGCGGGCCTGGGCAGCGACCAGGCGTCGTTCCTGCTGACGAAGGACTAGGGCGGCGGGGGCGCTCCCGCCCGGGGGTGTCTCCTGCCTGTCCGGGGATGCCTCCCGCCCGCAGATGCCTCCAGCTCGCCGGGTGTCTCCCACCCGCAGCTGGGGTGGGAGCCCCGTCGTGAACCGAGCCGGACGGCTACACGTACCGCTCCAGGATCGACGACTCCGCGAGCCGCGAGAGTCCCTCGCGGACACTCCGCGCCCGCGCCTCCCCGACCCCGTCCACCGTCTGGAGGTCGTCGACGCTCGCGGCGAGCAGCTTCTGCAGACCGCCGAAGTGCTCGACGAGCCGGTCGATGATGGCCCCGGGCAGCCGGGGCACCTTGGCGAGCAGCCGGAAGCCGCGCGGCGACACCGCGGAGTCGAGCGTCTCGGGCGATCCCGTGTAGCCCAACGCCCGTGCCACCGTGGGCAGTTCGAGCAGCTCGGCGTGGGTGAGGGAGTCCAGCTCGGCCAGTGCCTCGTCCACGGTGCGCGAGCGCTTGGCGGTGGGCTCCGGCACATAGTCCCGGACGACCAGCTCGCGCTCGGGCTCCACGCCCGCGATCAACTCGTCGAGCTGGAGGGTCAGGAGGCGGCCGTCCGTGCCCAGCTCGACCACGTACTCGGCGATCTCCTTGGCGATGCGCCGCACCATCTCCAGGCGCTGGGCGACCGCGGTGACGTCCCTGACCGTCACCAAGTCCTCGATCTCCAGGGCGGACAGCGTGCCCGCGACCTCGTCGAGGCGGAGCTTGTACCGCTCCAGGGTGGCGAGGGCCTGGTTGGCACGTGACAGGATCGCCGCCGAGTCCTCCAGGACGCGGCGCTGCCCGTCCACGTAGAGCGCGATCAGGCGCATGGACTGCGAGACCGACACGACGGGGAAGCCGACCTGCTTGCTGACCCGGTCCGCCGTGCGGTGCCGGGTGCCCGTCTCCTCCGTGGGGATGGTCGGGTCCGGGACCAACTGCACGCCCGCACGCAGGATCTTCGTGATGTCCTTGTCGAGCACGATGCCGCCGTCGAGCTTGCACAGCTCACGCAGGCGCGTGGCGGTGAACTCGACGTCGAGGACGAAGCCGCCCGTGCACATCGACTCGACGGTCTTGTCCGAGCCGAGCACGATGAGCCCGCCCGTGTTGCCTCTGAGGATCCGCTCCAGGCCGTCGCGCAGGGCCGTGCCCGGCGCGACCGCGCTCAGGGAGGCGCGCATCAGCCCGTCGGCACCGGAGCCTCCACCGGGCTTGCCGGGAACCGCTGCCCGGTCGTTGGCTGCCACTGCACTCCTCCGGTCGCAGGTTGTCCAAGCCCTCCCCCACACGCCTCGATACGCCTTGCTTCGTACGGATGGGCGAGACCAGGGCAAAGTCTACCGGCGGTCCTCGTGCTCCCGTGGGGCCTCTTGACGACGCGATCTCGGAAGGACGCGCAGCGCGTCGCCCATGTCGGCGACTTCGGTGACCTTCATACCGGGCGGGACCTTGCCCGGATCGGCGGGCACGAGCGCGTGTGTGAAGCCCAGACGGTGGGCCTCGGCCAGTCTGCGCTGCACGCCGGTGACCCGTCTGACCTCGCCCGCGAGGCCCACCTCGCCGATCGCCACGAGGTTCTTCGGCAGCGGAGTGTCGCTCGCGGCGCTGGCCAGGGCGAGCGCCACGGCGAGGTCGGCGGCGGGCTCCGACAGCTTCACGCCGCCGACCGTGGCGCTGTAGATGTCGCGCTTGCCGAGGGCGCTGATGCGGCCGCGCTGCTCCAAAACCGCCAGCATCATCGAAACCCGGGACGTCTCCAGGCCGGAGGTGGTACGGCGCGGCGAGGGGATCTGGGAGTCGACGGTGAGCGCCTGTACCTCGGCGACCAGGGGGCGGCGGCCCTCCAGGGTCACCGTCAGACAGGTGCCGGGGACCGGCTCGTCGCGGCGGGTCAGGAACAGGCCGGACGGGTCGGCCAGGCCCGTGATGCCCTCGTCGTGCAGCTCGAAGCAGCCGACCTCGTCCGTCGTCCCGTACCGGTTCTTCACGCCGCGGACCAGGCGCAGGCGGGCGTGCCGGTCGCCCTCGAAGTGCAGCACCACGTCGACCAGGTGCTCCAGGAGGCGCGGGCCCGCGATGGCGCCGTCCTTGGTGACATGGCCGACCAGGAGCGTGGACATGCCGCGCTCCTTGGAGGCGCGGATCAGGGCGCCCGCGACCTCGCGGACCTGCGCCATGCCCCCGGGTGCGCCGTCGATCTCCGGCGAGGCGACCGTCTGCACCGAGTCCAGGATCAGGAGCGAGGGCTTGACCGCGTCCAAGTGGCCGAGGACGGCGGCCAGATCGGTCTCGGCGGCGAGATACAGGTGGTCCGCGATGGCGTTGATGCGGTCGGCGCGCAGGCGGACCTGGCTGGCCGACTCCTCGCCGGTGACATAGAGCGTGCGGTGGTCGTCCGTGGCCGCCTTCGCCGCGACGTCGAGCAGCAGCGTGGACTTGCCGACGCCCGGCTCGCCCGCGAGCAGCACCACGGCGCCCGGCACCAGGCCGCCGCCGAGGACGCGGTCCAGCTCGGGCACGCCGGTGGAGCGTGCGGTGGCGCGGCGGACGTCGACCTCGCCGATGGGCACCGCGGAGGAGGTGACCCGGCCGGGGGTCGTCGTGCGCACCGCGGGCGCGCCGTACTCCTCGACCGTCCCCCACGCCTGGCACTCGGGGCAGCGGCCGAGCCACTTGGCCGTCTGCCAGCCGCACTCCGTGCAGCGGTAGGACGGCCGGTCCTTACTGGATTTCGTACGGGCAGCCATGCACGAACCGTAGCCGCCACCACTGACAACGCGGGCGGCACCGGCTACCGGCCGTGGGCGGCGCCGGGCAGCGGCCGCGGGCCACGCTCACCGACGGCTCCGGGCGCCCCCCGACACCCCGAGCCCTTACCTCTCGAACGGGCAACGGAATCGTCTCTTCCTGTCCCCTTTTGAGGGATCTGTTCACCCGTAAGGATTAAATGTGCTCAAGGGGGCAGAAGGCGCCTGCATCATGCGCCTAACTTCGCACGGGTGATGAGCAGCAGCCCGGAAACTCCCACGTACACCACCGGCGCGCACCGGGCGCATCCGGGCGCCCGCAAGCGGGTGGTGCCGCGCACGGTCGCCCAGTCGCCGCCCGCGCACTACGAACCGTTCCTGGACGGCCTGTTCACGTACTGCCTGTCGGTGCTGTGCGACCACGACGCGGCGACCGCCGCGCTCGGCGACGTCCTCGTGCTGGCCGAGCGGCGCGGCGCCCGGCCCGACGGCGACACCCGTGCGTGGCTGTACGCGCTCGCCCGCTGGATGTGCCTGCGCGCCCTCGCCGAGGCGAAGCAGCGCGGCCGCCATGGAGCGCAGTCCGGGGGCGGCTCGCCGGGAGGCGGCTCGCCCGGGGGCGACCCGTCCGTGGCCGGCGCGTCCGGGGCGAGTGCGTCCGCCCCGGCGCCGAGCCCCGCGTCCGCCGCCGCCCAGGTCGCCCAGGCGGCCCCCGGGCCCGGCGCCCATGCCCCCGCCGTCCCCGGAGCCCCGGCCGCCCCCGTCGACGAGACCGCCCGCGCCCGCCGCCGCGAGCTGGCCCAGCTCGCCTGGCCCGAGGCCGCCGGGACCACGCCCGAGCAGCGCGAGGCCCTGGAGCTGGCCGTCCGGCACCGGCTCTCGGCCAAGGAGGTCGCCGCAGTCCTCGGCCTCGACCCGGCCGCCGCCCGTGACCTGCTCGCCTCCGCCGCCTGCGAGGTGGAGCGCACCCGCGCGGCCCTCGCCGTCGTCGAGACCGGCACCTGCCCGATCGTGGCCCGCCTCACCGGCGACAACCAGGTCCTGCTCGGCACCGCCCTGCGCCGCGAGCTCGTCCGGCACGTCGACGACTGTCCGCAGTGCCGCCGCACCGCCGAGCGCACCGCATCGAGCGCCTGGCCCGGCACCGCCGTCACCCCGGCCGCGCTGCCCGTCATCGCCGCCCCGCGCGCGGCCCTGCACCACGCCATGGCCCACACCCCGCGAGCCAAGGGCAGGCCCCGCGGCGGCGGCCCGCGCTTCGACCGGCGCGGCTTCCCGATGGACCCCAAGGACCACGCCGCCCGCCGCGAACGCCTGCGCGCGCGTGCCGTCACCACCACGGTCGTCGCCACTGTCGTGGCCGCCCCCGTCCTCGCCCTCTGGGCGGCCTACCGCGGCGCGCCGCTCACCGGCGAGGGCCGCGACGGCCGCTCCGCCAGCGCGGCCGAGGCCGACGACGGCCCCGGCGGCGGCCCCCGGGGCAGGGAGGACTACGAGAACGCGGGCAACGCCCGCACCACCCCCGACCGCTTCCGCGACGGCCGCGGCGGACCCGGTGTCTCCGTGGAGGTCATCAGCCCCGGCGGACCCGCCGCCCCCGGCGCCGGACGCATCGGCGTCCAGGCCCGCTCGCACGGCGGCGTCACGCTCATCACGCTGACCGGCGGCGGCAGTTCACCGGTCCGCTGGTCCGCGAGCACCGGAGCGTCCTGGCTCGCCCTCAGCCAGTCCTCGGGCACGCTCTCGCCCGGCGAGTCCGTGACGATCAGGGTGTACGTGGACGCCGATCGCGAGCCCGCGGGCCACTGGAGCGCCCGCGTCACGATCGCCCCCACCGGAGCGGTCATCTCCCTGGAGGGCTACGGAAGTTCCACCCCGCCGAACCGCCCCGGCAACCCGGGCCCCCGCCCCACGGCCACCCGCCCGGGCCCGTCGAACCCGGACCCGACCCCCACCCAGGGCAACCCCACGCCGACCCCGCCCGACCCGGACCCGACCCCGACGAGCACACCCCCCACGGACCCCACCCCGACCCCGTCGGACCCGGGCACCACGGCACCGGCCCCGGGCGGAGACCCAGGGCCGGGCTGAGGCCGACGGCGATCAGGCATCCCGAGAACCGGCCCGCACCGGATCCGCGGGATGCGGAGCGATCATCGGCAACTGCGAGGCAAGCCGCGCCTCGCACAGCTCGACCAGGCGGTCGTACCCCGCCTGACCCATCAGCTCGATCAACTCGGGCCGATAGGACACATAGACGGGGTCCCCGGCGCCGTGCGCCGAGGTGGCCGACGTGCACCACCAGTGCAGGTCATGTCCTCCAGGGCCCCAGCCCCGGCGGTCGTACTCCCCGATGGACACCTGAAGGACCTTCGTGTCGTCGGGTCGCTCGATCCAGTCGAAGGTCCGCCGCACGGGCAGCTGCCAGCAGACGTCCGGCTTGGTCTCCAGCGGCTCGCGCCCCTCCTTCAGGGCCAGGATGTGCAGCGAGCAGCCCGCGCCGCCCGCGAACCCGGGCCGGTTCTGGAAGATGCACGAGCCGTTGTACGGCCGGGTCTGGCGCTCGCCGTCCTCGTCCTGTGCCACCCAGCCCGACGAGGTGCCCACGTCGTGGTGCTGCCAGATGTCCGGGGTGAGCCGCGCCACGTAACCCGCGACCCGCTTCTCGTCGTCCTCGTCGGAGAAGTGCGCGCCCAGCGTGCAGCAGCCGTCGTCGGCGCGGCCCGCCTTGATGCCCTGGCAGCCGCTGCCGAAGACGCAGTTCCAGCGGGAGGTGAGCCACGTCAGGTCGCAGCGGAAGACCTGCTCGTCGTCCGCCGGGTCCGGGAACTCCACCCAGGCGCGCGCGAAGTCCAGACCCTGCTCGTCCTGGACGGCCGCGCCCTTGCCCGCCTTCTTTCCCTTGTCGGCCTTGTCGGCCTTGTCGGGCTTGTCGGGCTTGACCTTTTTGACCTTGTCGGCCTTCGTGACCTGCTTCTCCGACTTCGAGGACTCCGATGACTGCGACGGCTTCGATTTGTCGGACTTCGCCTTTTTCGTCTTTGGCACGTCTCCAGGGTATGCGCGCCCGTGTGTCCCCGGAGACCAGTGACGCCCGCCCGGACGCCGGGAACGGTCGTGGGCGCAGTAGCGTTCCGTATATGAGACTCGGTGTCCTCGACGTGGGTTCGAACACGGTGCATCTGCTGGTGGTGGACGCCCACCCCGGCGCGCGACCGCTGCCCGCGCACTCCCACAAGGCCGACCTGCGCCTTGCCCAACTCCTCGACGAGGCGGGCGCCATCGGCCCCGAAGGCGTCGACCAGCTCATCGCCACGGTGCGTGACGCGCTCCAGGCCGCGGAGGACAAGGGCGTCGAAGACCTCCTTCCGTTCGCCACCTCGGCCGTGCGGGAGGCGACCAACGCCGATGACGTGCTCGCCCGTGTCCGCGCCGAGACCGGCGTCGACCTGCAGGTCCTCACCGGAGCGGAGGAGGCACGGCTGACCTTCCTGGCCGCCAGGCGCTGGTTCGGCTGGTCCGCGGGCAAGCTGCTCGTCCTCGACATCGGCGGCGGCTCCCTGGAGATCGCGTACGGCATCGACGAGGAGCCCGACGCCGCGGCCAGCCTGCCGCTCGGCGCCGGCCGCCTGACCGCCGCCTGGCTGCCCACCGACCCGGCCGACCCGGCCGACGTGCGCGCCCTGCGCCGCCACGTCCGCGCCCAGATCGCCCGCACCGTCGGCGAGTTCAGCCGCTTCGGCAACCCCGACCACGTCGTCGCCACGTCGAAGACGTTCAAGCAGCTGGCCCGGCTCGCGGGCGCCGCGCGGTCCACGGAGGGTCTCTACGTACAGCGGGAGCTGAAGCGCAAGTCCCTGGAGGACTGGGTGCCGCAGCTCGCCGCCATGACCACCGCCGAGCGGGCCGAGCTGCCCGGGGTGTCCGAGGGGCGGGCCGGACAGCTGCTCGCCGGGGCGCTCGTCGCCGAGGGCGTGATGGACCTCTTCGGCGTGGAGTCCGTGGAGGTCTGCCCGTGGGCGCTGCGGGAGGGCGTGATCCTGCGCCGCCTGGACCACATGCCCGCCACGCACGTCGCCTCGGACACGCCCTAGGCAGGACCCGTCCCAGGACCGGCCGAAGCCGCCGCGGGTGCGGCGTGGCTCACATGAGTGGGGGTACCCGCGGACCGACCCCCCGGTGCGCGGAAAGGGCCCGTACGCTGTCTTCCGTGTCAGAACCAGTCGTGCGCATCCCGGATGCGAAGGTCGCCCTGTCGACGGCCTCCGTGTACCCGGAGTCGACGGCGACGGCCTTCGAGATAGCGGCGCGCCTCGGGTACGACGGCGTCGAGGTCATGGTGTGGACGGACCCCGTCAGCCAGGACATCGAGGCCCTGCGCCGCCTCAGCGACTACCACCGGATCCCCGTCCTCGCCGTGCACGCGCCCTGCCTGCTCATCACCCAGCGCGTCTGGTCCACCGACCCCTGGGTGAAGCTCCAGCGCGCCCGCGCCGCCGCCGAGAAGCTGGACGCGTCGACGGTCGTCGTGCACCCGCCGTTCCGCTGGCAGCGCGGCTACGCCCGCGAGTTCGTCGAGGGCATCTGGCGCATGGCCGACGAGACCGACGTGCGGTTCGCCGTGGAGAACATGTACCCCTGGCGGTACCGCGACCGCGAGATGCTCGCGTACGCCCCCGACTGGGACGTCACCAAGGACGACTACCGCCACTTCACGATCGACCTGTCGCACACCGCGACCTCCCGCGTCGACGCCCTCCAGATGGTCGACCGCATGGGCGACCGCCTCGGCCACGTCCACCTCGCCGACGGCAAGGGCTCCGCGAAGGACGAGCACCTGGTGCCGGGGCGCGGCACCCAGCCCTGCGCCGAACTGCTCGAACGCCTCGCGACCAGCGGCTTCGACGGCCACGTCGTCATCGAGGTCAACACCCGGCGCGCCATGTCCAGCGCCGAGCGCGAGGCCGACCTCGCCGAGGCGCTCGCCTTCACCCGCCTGCACCTGGCGTCGGCGGTGCGGGTGCCGCGGTCATGACCGGCGAGAGCCCCGCCCCCGCGCCCCGGCGCCGGGGTCGCCCCTCCCGCACCCAGGCCGAGCAGGGCCCCGCCATGCGCGAGGTGATCCTGGACGCGGCCCGCGAACAGTTCTCGGAGCGCGGGTACGAGAAGGCGTCCGTGCGCTCCATCGCCAAGGCGGCGGGCGTGGACTCGGCGCTCGTGCACCACTACTTCGGTACGAAGGAGCAGGTCTTCGCCGCCGCCATCGAGGTGGCCTTCGCGCCCGCGCTGGGGGCGCCGACCGCCGTGGCGGAGGGCCCGCTCGACGACGTCGGCGAGCGCCTGACCCGCTTCATCCTCGGCGTCTGGGAGGACCCGAAGACCCGTACGCCGCTGCTCGCCATCGTCCGCTCCGCCGTCAACAACGAAACGGCCGCCACGGTCTTCCGCCGCCTGATCTCCACCCAGCTCCTGGCCCGCATCGCCGAGCGCCTCGACCTGCCCGACGCCGAGCTGCGCGCGGAGCTGGCGGCGGCGCAGCTGGTGGGGACGGCGATGCTGCGGTACGTCATCCAGGTCGAGCCGCTGGCTTCGGCGGACGTGGAGCAGATCGTGGCGCGGCTGGCGCCGGTGGTGCAGGGGCATCTGACCGGGCCGTAGCCGCACGGGTGCGCCCGGTCGTGGCCGCCGCGGCGAGGGCCGGGACGAGGGGGCTGCGCCGGTGAGACGGCCGTCCCGCCATCCGGACACCCTGTCCGGATCTTGGATCAGCGGCGTACGCTCGGCCGTAAGTCACACATGCCCCGAAGCATGACTCTTGAGGAGCGAGCGACGATGCCCGAGCTGAGGTCCCGCACAGTCACCCACGGCCGCAACATGGCGGGCGCGCGCGCCCTTATGCGGGCCTCCGGGGTACCGGGCGCGGACATCGGCCGGAAGCCGATCATCGCCGTCGCCAACTCCTTCACCGAGTTCGTGCCGGGCCACACGCACCTGGCCCCCGTCGGCCGGATCGTGAGCGAGGCCATCCAGGAGGCGGGCGGCATCCCGCGCGAGTTCAACACGATCGCCGTGGACGACGGCATCGCGATGGGCCACGGCGGCATGCTGTACTCGCTGCCGTCCCGCGACCTGATCGCGGACTCCGTCGAGTACATGGTGGAGGCGCACTGTGCGGACGCGCTGATCTGCATCTCCAACTGCGACAAGATCACCCCCGGCATGCTGATGGCGGCCCTGCGCCTGAACATCCCGACGGTCTTCGTCTCCGGCGGCCCCATGGAGGCCGGCAAGACCACCCTCGTCAACGGCACGGTCCGCAAGCTCGACCTGATCGACGCGATGGTCGACGCCTCGAACGAGAACGTCTCGGACGAGGACATCCTCCGCATCGAGGAGAACGCCTGCCCGACCTGCGGCTCCTGTTCCGGCATGTTCACCGCCAACTCCATGAACTGCCTGACGGAGGCCATCGGCCTCTCGCTCCCCGGCAACGGCTCGGTCCTCGCCACGCACACGGCCCGCAAGGCGCTGTACGAGCGCGCGGGCGCCACGGTCGTCGAGCTGACCAAGCGGTACTACGAGGGGGACGACGCCTCCGTCCTGCCGCGCAACATCGCCACCCACGCCGCCTTCGAGAACGCCATGGCCCTCGACATCGCCATGGGCGGCTCCACGAACACGATCCTGCACCTGCTCGCCGCCGCCCAGGAGGCCGAGGCCGGGTACGACCTGTCGGACATCGACGCCGTCTCGCGCCGCGTCCCGTGCCTGGCGAAGGTCGCGCCGAACGTCGCGCCGACCACGACGTACTACATGGAAGACGTGCACCGCGCGGGCGGCATCCCCGCGATCCTCGGCGAGCTGTACCGCGGCGGTCTGCTCAACGAGGACGTGCACACGGTCCACTCCGCCTCCGTCAAGGAGTGGCTGGACGCCTGGGACATCCGGGGCGGGTCGGCCTCCGCAGAGGCCGTCGAGCTGTGGCACGCGGCCCCCGGCTGTGTGCGCTCCGCCGAGGCCTTCTCGCAGTCCGAGCGCTGGGACACCCTCGACACGGACGCCGCGGGCGGCTGCATCCGCGATGTCGCGCACGCCTACTCCCAGGACGGCGGGCTCGGCGTCCTCAAGGGCAACCTGGCGGTCGACGGCTGTGTCGTGAAGACGGCGGGCGTGGACGAGTCGATCTGGACCTTCGAGGGCCCCGCGGTCGTCTGCGAATCCCAGGAAGAGGCCGTCGAGAAGATCCTCAACAAGCAGGTCGTCGAGGGCGACGTCGTCGTCATCCGCTACGAGGGCCCCAAGGGCGGCCCCGGCATGCAGGAGATGCTCTACCCCACGTCCTTCCTGAAGGGCCGCGGCCTCGGCAAGGCCTGCGCGCTCGTCACCGACGGCCGCTTCTCCGGCGGCACGTCGGGCCTGTCCATCGGCCACGCCTCCCCGGAGGCGGCCTCCGGCGGCACGATCGCCCTCGTCGAGGACGGCGACCGCATCCGCATCGACATCCCGAACCGCTCGATCGACCTCCTCGTCGACGACGCCGAACTGGACCGCCGCCGCGAGGCCCTTGGCGGCGTGTACGCCCCCAAGTCCCGCGAGCGCAAGGTCTCGCAGGCGCTGCGGGCGTACGCGGCGATGGCGACCAGCGCGGACAAGGGCGCGGTGCGGGACGTGTCGAAGCTGGGCTGACGCCCTCCCGCGGGCCGGTGGAGACTGTCCTGCTTTGTCCTGCAACTGGTGTGATGCGCGGGCGCGTCTATGGTGTGAGGTACATGCCATGGGCGGCCCGCGCCGCCCGTTTCACGGGGGATATGGGGTAGCAGGATGAGCAGTGAGGAACTCACGGTGACGGCTGGGGCAGCAGGGGCTGCCGAGCTCGACGGGACCGACATCGCCGAGATGAGCACCGAGGCGGCGGCCCGCAGCTACCCCGTCGTCGCGGACGTCAACGTCCGCTCCGGCCCCGGCACTTCCTACGCCAAGGTCGGCCGCGTCCAGGCGGGCAGCCGCGTCTCCATCAGCTGCCAGCGCCCCGGCGAGACGGTCACGGGCCCGACCGGCACCTCACAGATATGGGACAAGATCGGCAACAGCCGGTATGTGTCGGACACGTATGTGCGGACGGGGAGCAACGGGTACGTGGCGCCGCGGTGCTGAGGCGCCACGGGTACGTCGCACCGCGGTACTGAGGTGCCACGGCCGCCGATGACATGAAGCCGCCGCAGCCCGGGCATCCGGGCTGCGGCGGCTTCTTCGTGTCGGCCCCACCCCGGGCAGGGCCCCCTCAGTCCGACTTCGGCGGCTTCGCCGTGTCGAACGCGTACAGCAGGTTGTCCGACCCCGACACCACCGCCACCCGCCCCGCGAGCGTCACGCGGGAGCCCGTGCGCAGGCCGCCGTCGCCGTTGACCTTCGGGTCGGTGGACCAGAGGCGGTGCCCGTCGCGTGGGGCGAGGGCGGCGACCCGGCCGCCGCTCGAACCGAAGTACAGCGCGCCAGGACCGGCGGTCGGCCCCGCCGCGCCCTCCACACCCGTGTGCCGGGCCCACCGGAACCGGCCGGACCCGGCGTCGACCGCGCTGACCCGGCCGCTCTGCTCCGTGAAGTACACCGAGCCGCCGACGAGCGCGGGCGTCCCGCCGTACGTCTTGGACAGCCGGGCCGTCGTCGCCTTGCCGCGCGCCGCGTCCACGCGCACCACCGCGTCGTACGTGATCACGCCGATCTCCTCGCCCGCCCGCTGCCGCACCAGGACGAGCCGCCCGTCCAGCCCGCCGAGCGGCTGCACCGGACCGTCCAGCGCGACGGCCCGCCCGGGCTCGCCCGATGCCGGGTCGACGCCGCGGACCGTGGCCCGCCGCGCCGGGCCGTCGGCGAGCTCCGCCTTCGGCACGCACATCACGTACGCGTGGCCGCCCGCGCCCAGCGGCGCGCACTGGCTGCCCGCGGGGAACGGGAGCGTCCACAGACTCCTGCCGGAGCGGGCGTCCCTGCCCTCGATCCGGGTGCCGTCCGCGTCGGCCGTGAGGACGGTCGACCCGGCCACCACGGCGTCCGCGGCGCCGGGGCCCACGACGGACGAGGACCGGGCGCCGAACGGCGCGGACCACAGCTCCTTGCCGCGCGCGGCGTCGAGGGCGACCACCTCGTCGGGCCCCGACCCCTCGGCGGCGAAGCGGTAGCCGACGACGGTACGGCCGCCGCCCGCGAGCCCGGCGAGCGAGGTGTCCTGGACCGGTACGCCCGGCCCGCCCACGCTCCACAGCCGCTTGCCGTCGGCGACCCGGACGCGGGCGGCGACGGAACCGCCGCCCCCGCAGTACACGGAGTCGCCGTGCGGCAGACAGCGCACCTCGTCGGGGATCTTCGCCGTTCCGGCGGGCACGTCCTGCCGCCACGGCTGGAAGCCGTCGGGCAGGGCAGGGCCGGTCGCGGCCACGTTGCGGCCCTTGTCGTCCTGCTTGGCGTCCGAGCCGTCGTCGGAGGACCGGGCGAGGAGGGCGAGGCCGGTGCCGATGACGGCGATGGCGGCGACGGCGGCGAGGACGGGGCGCCAGCGGCGACGGGCGGGGCGGCGCGTGGGGGAGGACGGTGAGGCGGAGGCGGCTGTGGGGTCGGGGACCGCCGGGCCGGGGGAGAGGGACGCGGCGGCGGCCTCGTCCCCGTCCGTGCCCGCGCCGGTGCCCCCGCCGGATGCCGTCGCTGCCGCGCCGTCCGAGCGGCCGGTGTCCCGCCCCCCGCCCGTGTCCCGGGACAGATGGTGCTGGGTCCGGGTGTCCCGGGTGCGCCCGCCGCCCACGACGACCTCCAGGTCGGCGGGCAGGTCGCGCAGCAGCACGAGGAGTTCGTCGACGGAGGGCCGGGCGGCCGGGTCCTTGGTGAGGCACGGCTCGACGGCGGTGCGCAGGGCGTGCGGTACGTCGCCGAGGGCGGGCGGCTCGTGGACGACCTGGTAGGCCGTCATATAGGGGGAGTCCGCGTCGAAGGGCCCCTGCCCCGTGGACGCGTACACCAGCAGCGTGGCCAGCGAGAAGACGTCCGAGGACGGCCCGACCCCGCGCGGGTTCTGCAACTGCTCCGGCGACATGAACGGCGGCGTGCCGATCACGCGCCCCGTCATCGTGAGCGTCTGCTGGTCGGCCGCGCGCGAGATGCCGAAGTCGATGACGCGCGGCCCCTCCGGCGAAAGGACCACGTTGGACGGCTTCAGATCACGGTGGACGACATCGGCGCGGTGGATGTCGCGCAGCGCCTCGGCGAGCCCGATGGCGAGCGAACGCAGCTCGGCCCCGCCGATCGGCCCGCGCCGCGCGATGCGCTGCGCGAGCGTCGGGCCCTCTATGTACGAGGTGGCCATCCACGGGTGCGGCCCCTCGGGGTCGGCGTCGACGACGGCCGCGGTGAACGCGCCGCTCACCCGGCGCGCAGCGGCGACCTCCTGCCGGAACCGGATGCGGAACTCGTCGTCGTCCGCGAACTGCTGGTGGATCAGCTTGATCGCGACCGGTCGCCCCGACGCCGTACGCCCGAGGAACACGGTGCCCATGCCGCCCGCGCCCAGGCGGGCCTCGAGCGCATAGCCACCGATCTCCTCAGGGTCCCCTGAGCGGAGCGACACCTTTCGACCTCCGTTCCGGTCGTCCCCCGTGCGTCATGCCTGCCCGCACAAACTAGCGGCCGGGGGCGTGGGCGGGGCAAGGCGGGGGATGTCTTCGGCGTGGCCTGGCCCCTGGGCCCTGGGGGACGGTGGTGCGGCTTCGGGGGTGACCATGGGGCTGCGCCCCTCTCCCCGCCTTTCGCGCTTCGCGCTCGTCCTCGAACGCCGGACGGGCTCTGATCGCTCCCGTGCGGCTCCGGCTGACCGTTTGCCTGCCCTCCCGGGCGATAATCGACGCGTGAGTGACCAACCGCGTGACGAATCGCGTATCGAGCCGTCGTCCGAGGGCACCGCGCCGGGGCCCCGGCCCGAGCCCATCCGCTTCTTCGGCACCAGCTGGGTCGACCACACGGACCGCTACGGCCTGCGCCGCGCCGGTGTCGCGGTCGGCTCGCTGGCCGCGGCCGTCGCGGGCTGCCTCGTGCTGCGCTTCGCCTACCAGGGCCTGGAGATCGCGGACGTGGGCGCGTTCGTGAACCTCCTCGTCGTGATCATGTTCGCGATCTGCAGCGCGATCGCGTTCCGGCGTACGTGGGAGGGCTTCGCCAAGCGCCACGACCCGCAGTCGGTGGCGTCGATGCGCAGCCTGATGATGATCGGCTTCGTCGGCTCCCTCCTCGCGTACTTCTTCCGCGCCCTGAAGGAGGCCCCCGGCGAGAACCTGCACCGCCAGGAGTACGAGACGGCGCGGGAGCAGTACGAGAAGCGGACGTCACGCAGGGCGAAGAACCCGTCGAAGCGGAAGCGCCGGAAGTAGCGGACCGGGGGCACCCGGGGCAGCGACAGCCGGCCGAAGCCCCCCGAACCCCGGCGAGGGCCCGGGCGGCGAGGCGAGGATGACGCCATGCCGAGCGAAGACGACCGCGTGAACCCGAGCGTGAGCCCGAGCGTGAGCCCGAGCCGACACCCGGACCTGAGTCCGGACGCACCCCCGAAGACGAGCGAACGCCCGAACAAGAACGATCCCCCGAACACGAGCGAACCCCTTCCCCCCGCCCTCTCCTTCGACACGGTGGCCGCCCAGTACGCGGCGGCCCGCCCCGGCTACCCGCCCGAACTCCTCACCACGCTAGAGGAACTGGCGGGACGCCCCCTGGCAGGGGCCACGGTGGTGGACGTGGGGGCGGGCACGGGCATCGCCACCCGCCTGCTGCGGGACCGCGGGGCGCGTGTGATCGCGGTGGAGCCGGGCCCGGGCATGGGCGCACAGCTGCGGGCGGGCCTGCCGGACACGCCGCTGCTGCGTGCGGTGGGGGACGCGTTGCCGCTGGCCGACGCGTCGGCGGACTTCATCACGTACGCCCAGGCCTTCCACTGGACGGACCCGGCGACCTCGATACCGGAGGCCCTGCGCGTACTGCGCCCCGGCGGCGCGCTCGCGGTGTGGTGGAACACGCCGGACCCGGACGTCGCCTGGACGGCGGAGCAGGAGGCCCGCCTGAAGTCCCGGCTGCCGGGTTACCACGCGAGCGGCATCAGCGGCGACGCGGCAGCGGTGATCGAAGCGGTGACCCCGGGCCTGACCCCGACCCACCGCCGCCTGCACTGGACCCGCCGAGTCCCCCTGCCCGTACACCTGGCCCACCTGGGCAGCCGCTCGTACTTCGCAACCCTGGGCCCAGAACAATCGGCCCCGATCCTGTCGGCAGAACGAGCCCACCTGACCACCCTCTTCCCCAACACCCAGGTAGAAGAGGCCTACGCCGTAGACATCACCGTCGTACGCAACCCACCCACCCCCCACGCAGGCGAAGTTTCCAGCCCGTCCGGCGCTTGAGGACGAGGCCGAAGGCCGATCGGCGCAGGCTGTCCCACCCGCACGACCGGCCTGCTCCGGCAATTCTCAGCCCGTCCGGCGTTTGAGCAATTCTCAGCCCGTCCGGCGCTTGAGGACGAGGCGCGAAGCGCCGATTCGGCGGCGCCCCCGTCCCACCCGAAGGGGACACCCACCCCCGGGGTCCAGGGGCGAAGCCCCGGTTTCGGGAAGGGGCGGGACTGGGGAATGCCCCGCAGGGCCCCACCCGAACACCCCCACCAGGACACCCCCACCTCCCCAACCCTTGACGAAGCCGACCCCCCACCCCACATAATCATCACATGATGAATAACGAGCCCCCACCCCAACCACCACCCCAAACCCAACCCCCCACCCCCGCGATCCAAGCCACCTCCCTCACCACCACCCGAGGCCACCGAACAGTCCTGAAGGACCTCACCTTCACCGTCCCCCGAGGCCAAATCACCGGCCTACTGGGCCCCTCAGGCTGCGGCAAATCCACCCTGATGCGAGCAATCGTCGGCACTCAGGCACAAGTCACAGGCACCCTGAACGTCCTGAACCACCCAGCAGGCACCCCCACCCTCCGCTCCCGAATCGGCTACGTGACCCAGGACCCGTCGATCTACGACGACCTGACAGTCCGCCAAAACCTGGAGTACTTCGCCGCGATCCTGTCCCCGGGCCCAGGCCCCACAGCGACCCGCCGCCACGAGGACGTAACCCGAGCCATCGCGGAGGTCGACCTCACCACCCACGCGGACGCCCTCGCGGCCAACCTCTCCGGCGGCCAACGCAACCGCGTCTCCCTGGCGGTAGCCCTCCTCGGCACCCCCGAACTCCTGGTCCTGGACGAGCCCACAGTCGGCCTGGACCCCGTACTGCGCCGAGACCTGTGGAACCTCTTCCACACCATCGCCACCGACAGAGGCACCACGATCCTCGTGTCGTCCCACGTCATGGACGAGGCGGAACGCTGCCACCGCCTGCTCCTCATGCGCGAGGGCGAAATCCTCGCGGACGACACCCCCGAGTCCCTGCGCACCCGCACGTCCACGGAAACGGTGGAAGCGGCGTTCCTCCACCTGGTCGACAAGGCAAACGCACCTTGAAAACCCACCCGCGAACCACCCACCACCCCTCCGGCCCCCTGCGAACCGCCCCTGAACACCCCGCGCCCCTCGCCCCGCGCCCCTCTCCCCACCCCTCCGGAGCCCCCATGACCCCGAACCGAACCCTCGCCACCGCGGCCCGAGTCCTACGCCAACTCCGCCACGACCCCCGCTCCATCGCACTGATGATCCTCGTCCCCTGCGTGATGCTCCTGCTCCTCCGCTACGTCTTCGACGGCAGCCCCCGCACCTTCGACGCGATCGGCGCATCCCTCCTGGGCGTCTTCCCGCTGATCACGATGTTCCTGGTGACATCGATCGCGACCCTCCGCGAACGCACGTCCGGCACCCTGGAACGCCTCCTGGCGATGCCCCTGGCGAAGGGCGACCTGATCGCGGGCTACGCCCTGGCCTTCGGCGTCCTCGCCGTGATCCAGTCGGCGCTCGCCACCGCCCTGGCCCTGTGGGCCCTGGGCCTGGACGTGACGGGCTCGGCCTGGCTCCTGCTCCTGGTCGCGCTCCTGGACGCCCTGCTCGGAACGGCCCTCGGCCTGTTCGTCTCGGCCTTCGCGGCCTCCGAGTTCCAGGCGGTCCAGTTCATGCCGGCGGTGATCTTCCCGCAGCTCCTCCTCTGCGGCCTGTTCACGCCCCGCGACAACATGCAGCCGGTCCTGGAGGCGATCTCGGACGTCCTCCCCATGTCGTACGCGGTCGACGGCATGAACGAGGTCCTGCGCCACCCCGACATCACGGGCGCCTTCATCCGCGACGTGTCCATCGTCGCGGCCTGCGCCCTCCTGGTCCTGGCCCTGGGCGCGGCAACCCTCCGCCGCCGCACCCCCTGACAACGCCCCTTACCCCCACCCCACCCCCGTCCGCTGACCGGACAACCCACCACCCCATCTCCACCCGATGCGAGGATGACCCCGAACGACGCACCCCGGGAGGCCCCGCCCATGAGCAAGCCGAGCACGCCGAACACTCCGGACACCGCGAGCAAGCGGAAGACGCCGAAGACGCCGAAGACACCGAGCAAGCCGAACCAGAAGGTCGTCGCCGTCCTGGGCACCGGCAAGATCGGCGAAGCCCTGCTCAGCGGCATGATCCGCAGCGGCCGAGCCCCCGCGGACCTCCTGGTCACCGCCCGCCGCCAGGAGCGCGCCGACGAACTCCGCACCCGCTACGGAGTGGAGCCCCTCACCAACGCCGAGGCGGCCAAGCGCGCGGACATCCTGATCCTCGCCTGCAAGCCGCAGGACATGGCCTCGCTCCTGGCCGAACTCGCCCCGCACGTCACCACCGACACCCTCGTGATCAGCGCGGCCGCGGGCATCACCACGGCGTTCATCGAGGAGCGCCTGGCCGACGCCACTCCCGTCATCCGCGTCATGCCGAACACCCCGGTACTGGTGGACGAGGGCATGTCCGTCATCTCCGCCGGCAGCCACGCCACGGCCGCCGACCTGGCCCACGCGGAGGACGTCTTCGGCGCCGTGGGCAAGACGCTCCGAGTCCCCGAGACCCAACAGGACGCGTGCACCGCCCTGTCCGGCTCCGGCCCCGCGTACTTCTACTTCCTCGTGGAGGCGATGACGGACGCGGGCATCCTGCTGGGCCTCCCGCGCGACAAGGCCCACGACCTCATCGTCCAGGCGGCCATCGGCGCGGCGGTGATGCTCCGCGACAGCGGCGAACACCCGGTCAAGCTCCGCGAGAACGTCACCTCCCCCGCGGGCACCACCATCAACGCCATCCGCGAACTCGAAAACCACGGAGTCCGCGCCGCCCTGATCGCAGCCCTCGAAGCAGCCCGAGACCGCAGCCGAGAACTGGCCTCAGGCAACAACTCCTAACCCCCACCCGAAGGGGACACCCACCCCCGGGGTCCAGGGGCGAAGCCCCCCGCGCGCGGCGGAGCCGCACATTGACACAGCCGGGAAGGGGCGGGACTGGGGAAAGCCCCGCAGGGCACCCCTACCCCACACCCCCCAGAACCTCCCCCGTCCGAACCACCCGAGCAAACCCACCCCCCTGCAAAGACACAGCCGAGGCCTGCCCAATCTCCTCAGCGGTCCGCCGCCACCCAAAGGGCCCCACCAGATCAAAGGTGTACGTCGCGTCATACGCGAACACCACCTCGTACCCGAGATTCCCACCCATCCGAGCAGTGGTCTCCGCACACATATTGGTCTGAATCCCAGCCACCACGATCTGAGAAACCCCGGCCTCCCGAAGCCACGCGTCCAGATCAGGCGTCCCATAAAACGCCGAGTTCACACTCTTCGTCACGAACAGCTCACCCCCACCCCCCTTACCGCGCCGCTGCTCGACGTACTCCTTGAACTCGTTGCCCGCATATCCCACCCGCAGCGGCGACTCCGGCTTCGGCGAGTCATGCCGTACGAACACGACCGGCCGCCCCGTCGCCTGCCACGCGTCGATGAGCGCGGCGATGTTGTCGTCGGCCTCCGGATTGTTCCGAGCGCCCCAGTACCCCTCCTCCTCGAAGCCCTTCTGTACGTCCACGACGACCAGCGCCGCGTTCTCCGCGATGTTCAGTGCGTTCTCCATGCCCACGATGCTGCCGCCAGGAGCCCCACCACCCCAGCCCTACAAAAGCCACCGATCGATGGTTTACTGCCAGCGTGCAATCACCCCGCACCCCACCCGTCGATGCCGCTCACCCCCAACGCATCGCCCTCCTCGCCTTCCCGGCCATCCGCCCCTTCGACGTCTCGGTGATCACCGAGGTCTGGGGCACCGACCGCACGGACCGCGGCGTACCCCCCTTCGCCCTCCACCGCGTCGCCACCACCCCCGCCCCCGTCCCCATGCGCGGCGGCCTCACCCTCACCCCCGACCGCACCCTCGCCTGGCTGAACCGGCTGACCGGCACCGACCTGATCGTCGTCCCCGGCCTGGACGACCACCTGACACCGGCACCACCCCCACTCCTGGAGGCCCTGCGCCGCGCCCACACCCGCGGCATCACCATCGCGGCCCTGTGCGGCGGCGCCTTCACCCTGGCTCAGGCGGGCCTGCTGGACGGCCGCCGCGCCATCACCCACTGGAACCTCGTCGACCTGCTGCGCACCCATCACCCCCACATCACCGTCGTACCCGACGCCCTCTTCATCGAGGACGACAACATCTGGACCGCCGCGGGCACCGCCGCCGGCATCGACCTGTGCCTGCACCTGGTCCGCAAGGACCACGGCTCGGAAGTCGCCGCGACCATCGCCCGCTCGATGGTCACCGCCCCGTTCCGCACCGGCGGCCAGGCGCAGTTCATCGAGCACCCCACACCTCGCGCCGACCGCGACGCCGACGCCCTCGCCACAGTCCGTGAATACGCCCTGCGTCACCTCCAGGAACCGCTCACCGTCTCCGACCTGGCCGCCAGGGCGGGCATGTCGGCGCGCTCGTTCGCCCGTCACTTCACCGCGGCGACCGGCACCACACCCCTGCGCTGGCTCCTGGACCAGCGCGTCGCCGCCGCGCAGAAGCTCCTCGAACGCACCGACCTGCCCATGCCCGAGGTGGCCCGCCGCGCGGGCTTCGGCAGCGAGATCACGATGCGCCAGCACTTCGCCTCGCGTCTCGCCACCAGCCCACGCGCCTACCGCGCCACGTTCACCGGCACCGGCTCGGGCACCGCCGGCGCGGGAGGCAGCAGCCCGATCGCCCGATAGGCGGCATCGACCGTCGGCTTCGCCATCCCCCTCGCCCGCTCAGCCCCGGCCCGCAACACCTCCTCCACATACGCGGAATCCGCAACCAGTTCCTTGTGCCGCTCCCGCACGGGCCGCAGAAGCTCCACCACGGCGTCGGCGGTGTCCTTCTTCAAGGCTCCGTACGACTCGTATACACCGCTCAAGCCGTTTGGGTTCCCACCTTCACAAGCCGCGAGGATCTCCAGCAGGTTCGAGACCCCGGGCCGGGCCTCCCGGTCGTACACGACCTCGCCCCCGCTGTCCGTCACAGCGCGCATGATCTTCTTCCGCACCACGTCCGGCTCGTCCAGCAGATAGACGATCCCGGCCCCCGACTCATGGGACTTCCCCATCTTCGACGTCGGCTCCTGCAGATCCATGACCCGCGCCGCCACTTCGGGCCGCGTGGCCCGCGGCACCGCGAACGCGTGCCCGTACCGCTGGTTGAACCGCACCGCCAGGTCCCGCGTCAGCTCGACGTGCTGTGTCTGGTCCTCCCCGACCGGCACCTCGTCGGCCCCGTACGCCAGGATGTCCGCCGCCATCAGCACCGGATAGGTGAGCAGCGAGAGCCGCACACTCCCGCCCCGCGCCCGCTCGACAACGGACTTCTCCTTGTACTGGATCATCCGCCGCATCTCGCCGTCCGTGGCGACGCACTCGAGCAGATACGACAGCCGTGCGTGCTCGTCCACGTGACTCTGTACGAACACGGCGCACCGCTCGGGATCGAGCCCGGACGCCAGGAGCAGCGTCGCCGCCTGCCTACTGAGCCTCCGCACCCGCCCGGGGTCGTGCTCGACGGTCAGCGCGTGCAGATCCACGACGCAGAACAGCGCGTCGGCCCGGTACTGATCGACATCCGCCCACTGCCGGATGGCCCCCAGGTAGTTCCCCAGCGTCAGATGCCCGGTCGGCTTGACCCCACTGAAGATCCGCGTCATCTCTTGTCTCCACCTCCAGAACGGGGCCGCCGTCCCGGCGACCGGGTTCAGGACCTCCGGAGGGAGATACGCGAACGGCCGCCGAAGCGGCGGCCGTTGAGTGCATGCGTCAGCTCGGCCGCCGTCAGGCGGCCCACCACTGATGGGTGCGCGCATGCGTAGTCATGTCCCCACAGTAGCGCGGGCAGCCCCGAAGTTGACACCTCCAGACCCGGAACGTAGTGTTCTCCGAGTTGCCCGACGTGAGCGCCGATCACTGATCGGTCCCCGGGCGGCCATTCCGTAAGAACCATTCAAGCGATCGATGCTCAGCCTCTTCGTTTCCGCGAAGGGCCGCTGTCGGCTCGTTTCCATGCGTCTTTACGAAATGAGGAGTCCGCGTTCGAAAGGACGCCCCCGATTAGGTCGGGAGCCGAGATTCCGCTAAAGTCTCACTCGTCGGAACGGCCCAACAGCCGCGAAGACAACCCCGGTTGACTGGGAATCAGGCCCGAAAGGATCTGATAGAGTCAACACCGCCGGAAGGCCGAAAGGCCGGAAAGCACCGAGGAAATCGGATCGGAACGGGAAGCCGGAAAGATCTGATAGAGTCGGAAACGCAAGAACAAAAGAAACACCGAAGGGAAGCGCCCGGAGGAA